>NZ_JAIOJZ010000028.1 GCF_020404845.1 Streptomyces hyderabadensis
ACCTCCAGCGGGCTGCCGGTGTCGCGGGCGAGGCGGGGCGCGGCGTGCCCCACCGCCCCCCCCCCCCGGGGGGGCGCGGCGGAGGAGAGAGACGCCCCGGACGCCCCAACCCACCCCCCCCCCCGGGCCCCGGGCCTGCCCCGCCGTACTGGCGGGCCCCGCGCCCGCGTTCGCCGACGCCCCCAGCCCGTTCCCCTCCGCCCCCGCCGAGAGCGCCCCGAGCCCCGGTACCGGAGCGACCGACCAGGCCCCCGCACCCGCGCCGTCCGTCAGCTCTCCCGCCGCCGAGCCGACCGAGGCACCGGCCGCCGCGCCCGCCGACGGCCAGGTCTCCGTCGTACCGGAGGGCGCGGCCGACACCGGCGTGGCGGCGCCCGCGGACCCGGCCGGGACCGACCCGTCCGTGGTCGGCGCGAGCACCGGCGGGGTGCTCCTCGCGGGCGGCGTGGTCCTCTTCGTCGTCCGCCGCCGACGGGCGGCGGCGACCGGCGCGTGATCCCGCGCCCCGGCCGGACCCTGGCCGCCCCCGCCCTCGCCACCGCCGCACTGGCCGCGCTGCTCGTGGGCTGCGGCGGCGGCCAGGGGGACGGCGACGCCGCCCCCAGCCGCCCGGCAGCCGCGAAGGCCACGGCGGCACCTCCCGCGCAGGCCCCGGCCAAGTCGGTGCGGCCCCTGGCGCGTTCGGTGCCGGTGGGGCTGCGCATCCCCGCCATCGGGGTCGACACCCCGGTCATGGACCTCGGCCTGGCCTCGGACGGCACGGTGGAGGTCCCGCCCGTGACGGCCGACGACCGAGCCGGCTGGTACCGGCACTCGCCGACCCCGGGCCAGGCGGGGCCGTCGGTCCTCCTGGGCCACGTCACGGTGGGCCGGTACGGCGACGGCGTCTTCCGGCACCTCGCGCGGCTGCACCGCGGCGACCGGGTCGAGGCCCGCCTGGAGAACGGCACGGCCGCCGAGTTCGCGGTCACGGCCGTACGGACGGTGGCGAAGGACGACTTCCCGACGGAGGACGTCTACGGGGACGTGGCGGGACCGGAGCTGCGGCTCATCACCTGCGGCGGACCGCGCGACGGCGAGGAGTACCGGGACAACGTCATCGTCTTCGCCGAACTGGCCGCCACCGGGGGCACCTAGCCATCTGTCCGCCGGACAGGACCCGGTGCGCGCACCGCACACCCTCACGACCATGGAGAGCGTTGAAACGGTCCCGTGACAGGGCGGCGTCCGAGCTGTTCGCCGCCCTGTATCCGCGCCTCGCCGGCTGGTGCCGCCGGCTCGTCGACGACGACGAGACGGCCCACGAGATCGCCTCCGAGGCGTTCACCCGGCTCTGGGCCCGCTGGACGTCGGTGGAGGAGCCCCGCGGCTTCCTCTACGTCACCGCCGCCAACCTCGTCCGCGACCACTGGCGCAAGCTGGAGCGCGAGCGCCGGGCGGTGCGCCGGGTCACCGCGGAGGTCGCCGTGCGCCCGCACCCCGAACAGGCCGACCCCTCGGTGCGGCTGCTCGTACAGTCGCTGCCGGAGCGGCTGCGCGTGCCGATCCTGCTCCACTACTACGCCGACATGCCGATCCGGGAGGTGTCCGCGCTGACCGGGCGCAAGGAGGGAACCGTCAAGGCCGACCTGCACGCGGCCCGCGAACTGCTCCGTGTCCGGCTGAGGAGAAGCCTTGACCACACGCCTTGAGGACGAGATGGACGAGCCCGGTTCCGGACCCGACGGCGACGACCCGCTGCTGGTCGTGCTGCGGCCCGGCGCCGACTTCCTGGGCCCGCCGCCGGGCCGTTACGAGGCGATCCGCCGGGCGGCGTCCCGCCGGCGCCTGCTGCGTGCCGTCGCCGGTGCCGCCGCGACCGCTGCCGCCGCCGCCCTGATCGCACTGCCGCTGCGCTGGGCGGTGCCCACCGAGCCCACGCGCCCGGCGCCACCGCTGGCCCCGGCCCCCGCCGACCCCACCCCGCAGGCCTCGCCCAGCCCGGCCCCGCCGAGCGACGCCACGCGGGCGCCCCGCTCCGGCCACGCACCGCCGACGGAGGCCCCCGCCCCGTCCGCCGCCACACCGTCGCCCTCCGAGCCGACGACCGAGCCGAGCGTCCCGCCGGTCCGGCAGGGCCCGTCGAGCGCGCCGGGCGCCGTGGTGGTGCCCACGCCCGCGGCGCCCGACCATGCGGCGCACAGCGGCTCGGCTGCTTTCGAACGCTTGCCCAGTGCTCCCCTCTTCAGGGTGGAGGTGTAGGGCTTCCTCGCCTGGCGATCCGGAGAGGCGCGGATTCATGGCAGGATCGGCTTGTCCGACAACGGAGTTGTCGGACCTACCGCCGGACAGGCGGGACGTCAAGCCTGTGGAGACCATGTAAGACCACCCCTCACGGGGCGGCAGAGGTCGATGAAGCAGGAACCCGCGGTGGCACCGCGTAGCGGTGCGGACCGGAATCGCCTGCGTTCACACAGGCGAGGATGTCAAAACGGGGTGATGATCTATCACTTGGTGGCGATGTTCGGCCGCCTCCCACCGGCTCACCGCGAGGTTTGCGAGTGGGAGGCAGCCGCACCCGCGCCGCCGCCGGGTGTCGCCGAGGGCACCCTCTTCCCGCACGTGTTCGGCCCCCTCGACCGCGCGGCCGTCCGGCGTGTGCTGGAGGTCCGCTGGGACGCCGGGGGCCGGGCCACGGGGCTGTGCTGATCGTGCCTCAGCCGTCCTGGGGGGTGATGACGGTGCCGCCGAGCAGCGCGGACGCCGTCTCGACCGGTGTCGCGGCGGGCGCCGACGGCGCGGGTTCGGCGCCGGGGGCGGGGTGGCAGGTGAAGCCGAGGCGGGTCATGGCCCGGGTCACCTCACCACCGGTGAAGTCGCGGCGGTCCTGCCGGGTGACGACCTCCCCCACCTGCTTGACGGGATAGCGGCGACGGCCGATCGTGACCGACTCACCGGTGACGGGTTCGGGCGTGACGCCCTTCATCGAGTCCAGCACCCCGCCCTTGGTGAGGTCGAACGGGTACCGGGCGATGACACAGCGCATGATGCCTCCACGAGCGGGATGGGTGTGCGGTGGTGTTCGAACCTGCCCGGACCGTCCTAGGCCGCCGAGCCGGTCGCACCGGCCGAACCGGTCGAGCCGCCGGCGGACTGGCGGCGCGGCCTGCGGCGCGGGGACTCGCCGGCGGGCCGCCCCTGGGCGGCCCGGCCCTGACCGGTGCGGGGCTGCGCGGCGCCGGTACGGGCCTGGGCGCCGGTGCCCTGTCCGCCGCCGCGCCCCTGCGAGGAACGGCCGCGGCGGCCGCGGGACGCGGATCCCGTACCGGAGGCCGCGCGCTTGGGGCGCTCCACGACCGGTGCGGCGATCACGACGGGGACGCCGGAGGGTGCCTGCGCCCCGGTGATGCGGGTCAGCTCCGCCTCGCCCGAGCGGACCGGCGTGACCCGGGGGGTGATGCCGGCCGCGGCCATCAGCCGGGTCATCTCGCGCCGCTGGTCCGGCGTCACCAGGGTGACGACGCTGCCGGACTCGCCGGCCCGGGCCGTACGGCCGCCCCGGTGCAGGTAGTCCTTGTGGTCGCCGGGCGGGTCCACGTTGACGACCAGGTCGAGGTTGTCGACGTGGATGCCGCGGGCCGCGACGTTGGTCGCCACCAGCGCGGTCACCTGCCCGTCCTTGAACTGGGCGAGGGTCCGGGTGCGCTGCGGCTGGGACTTGCCGCCGTGCAGGCCCGCGGCGCGCACCCCGCTCTTCAGCAGGTGCTTCACCAGCCGGTCCACCCGGTGCTTGGTGTCCAGGAACATGATGACCCGGCCGTCGCGCGCCGCGATCTCGATGGTGGTGCGCTGCTTGTCCTCGTCCTGCACGTGCAGCACGTGGTGCTCCATCGTGGTGACGGCACCGGCCGACGGGTCGACGGAGTGGACCACCGGGTCGGTCAGGTAGCGGCGGACCAGCTTGTCGACGTTGCGGTCGAGGGTGGCCGAGAACAGCATCCGCTGCCCGTCCGGCGCGACCTGGTCGAGCAGGGCGGTGACCTGCGGCATGAAGCCCATGTCGGTCATCTGGTCGGCCTCGTCAAGGACCGTGATCGTGACGTCGCCGAGGGCGCAGTCGCCGCGGTCGATGAGGTCCTTGAGCCGTCCGGGCGTCGCGACGACGACCTCCGCGCCGGAGCGCAGCGCACCGGCCTGCCGGCCGATGGACATGCCGCCGACCACGGTGGCCGACCTGAGGCCCACGGCGCGGGCGTACGGGGCGAGCGCGTCGGTGACCTGCTGGGCCAGCTCACGGGTGGGGACGAGAACCAGGGCGAGCGGACGCCGCGGCTCGGCGCGCCGGCCGGCCGTACGGGCCAGCAGGGCGAGGCCGAAGGCGAGCGTCTTGCCCGAACCGGTGCGGCCGCGGCCCAGTACGTCCCGCCCGGCCAGGGAGTTCGGCAGGGTCGCCGCCTGGATCGGGAACGGCATGGTCACGCCCTGGTCGCCGAGGGCGGCCAGCATGCGGGCCGGCAGGTCGAGTTCGGCGAAGGTCTCGACGGCGGGCAGCGCCGGGGTGACCGTCTTCGGCAGGGCGAACTCGCCGCCCTGGGGCGCGGCGGCCGGGCGGCGGCCGGAGTTCTGCGGGCGGCCGGCCGAACGGGAGCGCCGGGGGGTGTCGCCGGAGCGTCGGCGGTCGTTGGTGCGTGCGCGGTTCATGGGGAACCTTCCTCGATACGGCACGTATCAAGGGAGACCCGCAGCGGACGAGCGGCGCAGGGAATCGCAAGAACGAGCCGGCCCGGTCGATTTCGGCGTGGTGGGCCGAGCGGACCGGGAGAATTGGTGAATGCGGGAACGCGTGAACGCGGGTGGAGCGAATGCGGGGAGGGAGTGCGGAGAAATCCGTACCCCGCGGCGGGCGCGGTGCGCCCGGAAACGCGGCAAGCTGGGGCCCGCACCCCAAGGTGCGGGCCCCAGCTGCGGAGTGTGCGTGCGCGTCAGGCCGGGGTGATGTTCTCGGCCGTCGGGCCCTTGTTGCCCTGCGCGATGTCGAAGGTCACCTTCTGACCCTCGAGCAGCTCGCGGAAGCCCTGCGCGTTGATGTTCGAGTAGTGGGCGAAGACGTCGGGGCCGCCGCCGTCCTGCTCGATGAAGCCGAAGCCCTTTTCGGCGTTGAACCACTTCACGGTGCCGGAAGCCATGTTTTCTCCTTCGGTACGGTGCTCGGAGTTCACCCTGTGTGCACTCCGGTCGCCGCGATGATCACCCCGTCGGAAAAACCTTCAGGCAACCACAACTGCAACTTCCGTCGACAGTAGCACGCCGTGATCGGCCGGGTGCCGGCGATAATCTTGGCCCGGTCGGCCGCCCGGGGAATATTCCCGGGCGGGGGCCCGATTTCCGCCGCCCACGGGGCGGATATCGGCACCCCGGGACGCCGCGGACACCCCCGGACACCCCGTACCGAGACAAAGGACACGTCCGCGCGGGGGCCCGGGCGGGCGGGTCAGCCGAGGTCGGCGAGGTCCTCGGCGGTGAGGGCGATCGACCCGGCGGCCGTGTTCTCCTCCAGGTGGGACGGGGTGCCGGTGCCGGGGATGGCCAGGGTGACGGGCGAGGAGGCGAGCAGCCAGGCCAGGGCGATCTGCGGGACCGTGGCGCCGTGCCGGCCCGCGACCTTGGCGATCCGGTCCCCGCGGAGGTCGGTCAGGCCGCCGCCCAGCGGGAAGAACGGCACATAGGCGATGCCGGCCTCCTCGCAGTGGGCCAGCACCTCCGTGTCGTCGCGCTTGTCGGTGTGGAAGTGGTTCTGGACGGCCGCCACGGGGGCGATCGCCCGGGCCTCGGCGAGGTGCCCGGCGTCCACGTTGCTGAGGCCCAGGTGCCGGATCAGACCCTCCTCGCGCAGTGCGGCCAGCGCCTCGAAGCGGGCGGCGACGGACTCGCCGTGCGGCGTCGGCGCGAGGCCGCCGATACGGAGGTAGACCAGGTCGAGGCGGTCGAGGCCCAGGCCCTCGAGGTTCTCCTCGACCAGCGCCCGCAGCGCGCCCGGGTCGGTGGTCGCCTCCAGACTGCCGTCCGGCCTGCGCAGCGGCCCGACCTTGGTGGCGATCACCAGGTCGTCCGGGTAGGGGTGCAGGGCTTCGCGGATCAGGTCGTTGGCGCGTACGGTGCCGTCGCCGCTGGTGTAGAAGGCGGCGGTGTCGATGTGGTTGACGCCGAGTTCCACGGCCCGGCGCAGCACGGCGCGCCCGGTCTCCGGGTCGCGGGCCGGGCCGTGGAAGCTGTTGGTGGGCAGACGCATGGCTCCGAAGCCGAGCCGCCCGATCGTCAGGTCGCCACCAAGGCGGAATTCATTGCTCATGCCCCCCACCCTGCGCGCCCCCACCCCCACCCCACGACCCCATGGCAACTTGCTGCCACCCACCCGACCCACAGCGCCCCCGGCCCCGGCGGCCCCCGGGGCCGCCCCGCGATCCCCGAGACCACCCCGCGATCCCCGAGACCACCCCGCGATCCCCGGGGCGGCCCTGCGAGTCTCGGGACCGCCCGGGATCCTCGGGACCGCCCGGGATTACGAGACCACCCCGCGATCCCCCGGGACTACCCGCGATCCTCGGGACCACTCGGGATCCTCGGGACCACTCGGGATCCTCGGGACCGCCCGTGATGATGCTCGGGACGGTCCGTGATGCTCGGGACCGCCTCGGGATCCTCGGGAGCACCCGTGATGCTCGGGAGCCCGGCGACCCCCGGGGCCACCTGGGACCCCGGGACCGTCTGGGACCTCCGGGACCCCCCGAGACCACCCGCGATCCCCAGGACCACGGTCCCCGTAGCCACCGCGGCGCCGCCAGCCCCGGCGGCCGCCGCCGACCTCGGCGGGCGGGGGCGGGTCCGGCGGTTTGGTGAGTGTTGCGGCCCGCCGGGTGTGGCGGGCCTGGCGTTCCCCAGCGGTCTTGCGGCCTTGCGGCCCGGCGGCCCTTGGTGGTTCCCGGCGTCCCGGAGTCCCCGGCGGGGCCAGTGCCCCTGGCGCGCACGGCGGCTCCGGCCGGCCCGGCGGGCCCTCGGGTCTCCGAGCGCCCCGGGCCGGCCCCGAGCGGTCGGCCCGGGTGCCGGTGGGGGCGGGCGCGTCACAATGGCCGTATGGCAGAGAGCATGACGGTGCACGGTGACCTGGAGCTGCTGGCGCGGGCCGGGCATCTCTTCTCCTCGGTCCGGGAGGAGTTCGTCTGCGCCGCCCGCGACCTCGACACCTGGCCCCGCCCGGCCGCCCGGCGGGTCGCCCGCACGCGGGTGCGGGACAGCGGCGCCTCGCAGGTGCGCAAGCTGCTCAGCCCGGCCGCGCTCGCCGACGAGGGCGCCCGGGCGCACCTGAACGAGCTGGCCGCCCGGGGCGCCCGGGTGCGGATCGCCGCCAGTGCCCTCCCGCACGAGACGATCATCATCGATCGGCGCTGGGCGATCCTCGCCGGAGCGGACGCGCCCGGGGGCCGCGCGTACACCGTGACCTCCGCGCCCACCCTCGTCGGCGGCGTGCACGCCCTGTTCGAAGCCGCCTGGGAGGCGGCCACCGACCTCGCGTCCTTCCTCCGGGGCGACCAGCCGCAGCTCGACGCCGGGAGCCGGACGGTGCTGCGCGCACTGGGATCGGGTGCCACCGACGAGGCAGCCGCTCGCGAACTGGGCATGTCCCTGCGCACCTACCGGCGCCGGGTCGCCGCACTGCTCGACGCCCTCGACGCCGGGTCGCGGTTCCAGGCGGGCGTACGCGCGGGCGAACTCGGACTCAGCGGCTGAGCGAGCGACCGGACGGACGGGCGAACGGCCGGAGGGTCGGTCGGCAGGAACGGTTCGGTGTTCCGCTGCGTCGTCACCCGACGGGGCACGGCGGCCGTGCCCCGGAGAGGGGCGGCGCAGTGGCTGCGGACGGGTTCGCCGAGTGGACGCGGCGGTTCGAGGACGAGAGCGAGCGCAGGCGGGCGCAGGGCGACCCGGACTGGACGCGCGGTGCCGTGCTGCACCGGGCGGTGTGGGCCGGCGTCCAGCGCTTCCAGGTCGGCGAGGACGGTGACGGGGCGAACCTCGTCGCCAAGGCCGAGAAGGCGGGCGACCCCCAATACGCGCGCGCCGTGCGCCTCTTCGTCGCCGAGGAGCAGAACCACGCCCGGCTCCTCGCCCGGCTGCTGGCCGCCGGCGGCAGGCCGACGCTGCGCGGCCACTGGAGCGACACCGCCTTCGTACGGCTGCGGCGCCTGCTGGGCCTGCGCACCGAACTGCTGGTGCTGATGGTCGCCGAGGTCGTGGCGCTGCGGTACTACCGCGCCCTGCGGGACGGCACCGACGACGCGCTGACCACGGAGGTGGCCGGCCGGATCCTGGCCGACGAGCGGCGCCACGTCCCCTTCCACTGCGAGCGGCTGCACGACTCGCTGGCCGAACTCCCCGCCGTGACGCGCCGCCCCGTGCTGGCCCTGTGGCGGCTGCTGCTCCTCGCCGCCACCCTGGTCGTCGTCGCCGACCACGGCGCGGGGTTGCGCCGCCTCGGCGTCGGACGGCGCCGGTTCGCGTCCGACGTCATGGCCTCGTCCGCCGAGGTGGTGGAGGCGGTGCTGTCCCCGCGGCCGGACGCGTGGCCCGGCGACGCCTGAGACCGGCAGCACCGGCGCCATACCGCCCGGCACGCCCGCTCCCGCGTCCGCGCTCACGCCCGCCGGCGGGTCCGTCCGGCACGCCTGCTCCCGCGTCCGCGCTCACGCCCGCCGGCGGGTCCGTCCGGCAGGCCCGCTCCCGCGTCCGCGCTCACGCCTGCTCCCGCGTCCGCCCGGCACGCCCGCTCCCGCGTCCGCGCTCACGCCCGCTCCCTCGTCCCCCGTCCCCGCCCGCTCCCGCGGCCGCCCGGCACGCCCGGCGGCGGGTCGTACCTCGGGTGGTCGTACCTCGGGGCGTCCTACTTGCTGACGGCGAAGCGCATCAGGGCGTGCTCGTCGCCCTGCTTGATCTTGCCCGTCTCGTTGACGACCTCCAGCTTCCAGGAGTCCCCGACCCGCACGGCCTTGGCCACGGCGCAGCCGTTGTCCTGGCTCAGCAGGCTGGGCCAGATGTCGGCGACCTGCTCCGAGCTGCCCCCGGTCGCGTCGTAGACCTTGAAGCTGATGTTGCGCGCCTTCTGGAAGGAGCTGCCCTTCTTGTACGCGGCGGCGACGAACACGATCGACGTGATGACGCCCGGGAGCCGCGCGAACTCCACGGTCACCGTCTCGTCGTCGCCGTCCCCGTGGCCGGTCTGGTTGTCGCCGCTGTGCAGCAGCGAGCCGTTGCCCATCGGGTCGAGCGAGTCGAGCCCGGCGAGCCGTACCGGGTCCCCGCCCTGCATCGCGACGGCGATCAGGTCGAGGTCGGTGCCGGTCTTGCGCCGCAGCTTGCCGAGCACTCCGCCGCTGCTGCCGGCGGTGGGGTCCCAGGAGACGCCGATGGACAGGTGGGTCACCCCGTCCAGGTCCGCGGGGCCGCCTTCCTTGGTGAGCGTGATCATGTGTGGGTCATCCTCCGTGGTCGTGCCTGTGCCGCAGAGTCTGCCTGGCGCGGGAACGTTTCGGCAGGGCGGGGCCGGGGACGGGGGCGGCCGCGGGCAGCCCGTCAGTTTTCGAGAAGCACCGCGGCCCCGCCCGCTCCTACCGTCGACGCCATGAACTCCATCGACTCGGTCACCCTGGAGGTGGCCGACACCGAGGCCGCCGCCCGCTTCTACTCCGACGCCTTCGGGCTCGACGGTTCGCGGGTGCGGGTCCGCGCCTGCGACGCCCCGACGAGCGGGTTCCGCGGCTTCACCCTGTCGCTCGTGGTGTCCCAGCCCGGCAACGTCGACGCCCTGTTCACCGCCGCCGTCGAGGCCGGCGCCACCGTCCTCAAGCCCGCCGCGAAGTCGCTGTGGGGATACGGCGGGGTGGTCCAGGCACCGGACGGCACGGTCTGGCAGCTCGCGACCTCGGCGAAGAAGGACACCGCTCCGGTCACCCGCGACGTCGACGAGATCGTGCTCCTCCTGGGCGTCGAGGACGTCAGGGCCACCAAGCGGTTCTACGTCGAGCAGGGCCTCACCGTGGGCAAGAGCTTCGGCGGGAAGTACGTCGAGTTCGCCACCGGCCCCGGCACCGTCAAGCTCTCCCTCTACAAGCGCCGGGCCCTCGCCAAGGTCGCGGGCGTGCCCGCCGAGGGAACCGGTTCGCACCGCCTCGTCGTCTCCGGCGGCACCCGCCCGTTCGACGACCCGGACGGCTTCACCTGGCAGCCGGAACCCAGGCAGTGATCCGTTCGTCTTCCTGTTCATGTCATCAAGGGAAACTCCGCGAATACCCTGGGGGCGGACGCGGGCGAGACTCTGGGCCGTGGCGGGTGTGGCGACCCTCGCGTTCCTCATCGCGCTGGAGATCGCCGCGCGCCGCTACGGCCTGCCGGGGCCGATGACCAACCAGGCCAAGGAGCTGGTGTTCGCCCCCGCGTCGGGGCCCCTGCTCTACGCCGGCCTGGCGCTGACGATGGTGGTCCTGACCTGGCGGCAGCGGTTCCTCGCGGCGGCCGTCGCGGTCGGCATCGACCTCGCCGTCGCGCTGGTGCGGTGGGCCGCGGACGCCACCGCGTCGGGCAGCCACTCCTTCGGCAACGGCGCGCTGTGGGTGGTCCTGGGCTGCGGGGTCGTCGCCGTGACGCGCCGCACCGGCCCCGAACGGATCCTCCTGCTGAAGGGCGTCGGGCTCGGCCTGCTGCTGGTGGCCGGGCGCAAGACGGGCGACGCCTGGCTGCTGATCACGTCGAAGACGCGTCCGGACGTGCTCGACCCGTACGTGGCGACCGCCGACCACGCGCTCGGCAACCCGTCGTGGCTGGTGGGCCGGGCCGTCGAGGCAACCGGAGCGGTCGGTGAGCACGTACTGGACTGGGTCTACGTCCAGCTCGCGGTGGCCGCGGTCGTGGTCGCGCTGTACCAGCTGCGCAAGGTGGCGGCCGAGCGCCGGTTCCCGCGCCACCACCTGGTCCGCACCTTCCTGCTGATCGGCCTGCTCGGACCGGGCATCTACATGATCTTCCCGGTGGTCGGGCCGGTCTTCGCCTACGGCACCGGCGCCTTCGGCACCGGCGGCGAGGAGTGGGCGCTCGCCGACCTGTGGCCGCACACGCCACCGCCGGTCGCCGCGCCGCACGCGTTCACGTACGACGGGATCACCCCCCGCAACTGCATGCCCAGCCTGCACACCGCATGGGCCACCGTGATCTTCATCCACTCCCGGACGGGCCCGCGCGTCCTGCGCTGGGCAGGAACGTTCTGGCTGGTCGCCACGCTCACCGCGACGCTCGGGTTCGGCTACCACTACGCCATCGACCTGGTCGCCGGAGTGGTGTTCGCGGTCACGGTCGAGGCGGGGCTGCGCGCCCTGGACCGCGGCTGGGACCGGTCGGGAAGCCTGCTGGTCGCCCACGGGGCGGTGGTGTTCGCCGCGATCCTGGCGTCGACGCGCTACCTGTCGCTGGAGATGGCCCGGCACCCGTGGGTCTTCGGCCCGCTCCTGCTGCTGGCCATGGCCTCGGTGATCCACGGTTACGTCCGGACCGTGAAGGGGTGGGAACCGGCGCCCGCGGCGCCGTCACCGCGTCCGGAACCGCAACTCGAGGCAGCCTGAGGCACGCGGCACGCGGCACGCGGCACCCGGAAGCGGGTCGGTATCGTGCAGCCATGCCTGATCTGAGCCCTTCCTCCCCCGCAGAGGCCTACGCGGCGCTGCTGCAGGGCAACGCCCGCTTCGTGAGCGGGGACCGCCTGCACCCCAACCAGGACGCCGACCGCCGGGCGGAGCTGGCCCCGCGTCAGCATCCGTTCGCCGTGCTCTTCGGATGCTCGGACTCACGGCTCGCGGCCGAGATCATCTTCGACCGTGGGCTGGGCGACCTGTTCGTGGTGCGGACGGCCGGCCACGTGGCGGGCGCCGAGGTGCTGGGCAGCGTCGAGTACGGCGTCAACGTGCTGGGCGCACCGCTCGTGGTGGTGCTCGGGCACGACTCCTGCGGCGCGGTCACCGCGGCCGCCGAGGCCGAACGCGGCGGCACGGCACCGGCCGGTTACCTCGGGGACGTGGTGGAGCGGGTGATGCCGAGCGTGCTCGCGGCGCGCGCCCTGGGGCGCACCGAGGTCGACGAGTTCGTGGACGAGCACATCCGCCGGAGCGTCGACGGGCTGGTGGGCCGCTCGGCGCAACTGGCGAACGAGGTGGCCGCCGGCCGGTGCGCCGTCGTCGGACTGTCCTACCGTCTGGCCGACGGGACGGTGAAGCGCGTGGCGGCTCACGGGCTCCCCGAGTAGCCGGTCGGCACCTGTGCCTCCGTGATGCCATGAGTGGCGCCACGGAGGCACATTGCATTTCGGGGACGTTTCCGCAGGTCGGTGGGCTGTCGTTCGCGTCCTCGCCGTTCTGGTGTCGTTGGTACTTGCGCGTGGCGCCATCGTGGTGCCATGATGGCGTCATGGACCTCACCCCGTATGTCGACGCACTCCGCCGCGAACTCGCGGTGGCCGCCGAAGCCGGTGGCGACGAAGCCCGCGAGCTGGCCGAGCGGCTGATCGCCCCGCTGGAGTCGGCGACCCGGCTGACCATGCTCAACGTGCTCTCCGCCGCGATGGACGAGATCACCCGCGAGCTGGCCCCCGGCTCGGTCGACGTACGGCTGCGCGGCCTCGACCCCGACTTCGTGGTGACACCGCCGCCCACCGACGGCGGCGGTGCCGTGGAGCAGGCCGCGCCCGTCGAGACCCTCAAGGCGCCGGCGCCGCCCGCCGACGGCGACGAGGGCGGCACCGCGCGCGTCAACCTGCGCCTGCCGGCCCACCTCAAGACGCGCGCCGAGGAGGCCGCGGGCCGCGAGGGACTGTCGGTCAACGCCTGGCTGGTGCGGGCCGTCTCGGCCGCCGTCGACGGCGGTGGCAGCGCGCCCGCGCCGGAGCGGGCCCGCAACGTCGGACAGAGCTTCACCGGCTGGGTGCGCTAGCCCGGCCCGCAAGGAACCGAGTACCGCAGCACACCGAACCGCACTGGACCACACCGCACAGCGCCACGCTCAGACCACGTCCCACCAGCGGGGACGCCCCACGGACTCATGAGGACGGTACAGCCATGCCTTCTTTCGACACTCCCCGCCCGATCGCGGTGACCGCCCACGTGGGCGCCGGTTCCGTCCGGTTCACCGCGAGCGACCGGCCCGACACGGTCGTCGAGGTGCGCCCGGGCGACCCCAAGCGGGACAAGGACGTACGGGCCGCCGAGCAGACCGAGGTCTCCTACGCGAGCGGCGTCCTGACGATCAGCACGAAGGAGCGCCGCTTCATCGGCCCCACCGGCACGGTCGACGTGACGGTGGAACTGCCCGCCGGGTCCCGCGTCGACACGGTCGGCTCCTGGACCCAGGTCCTCGGCGAGGGCCGGCTGGGCGAGGTCCGGGTGAAGACCCCGGGCGGCGACGTGCGCCTGGACACGACCGGGCCGCTGCGGCTCGACGCGTCCCACGGCTCGGTCACCGTGGACCGGGTCGAGGGCTCGGCCGAGATCACCACCAGCTCCGGCAGCGTGCGGGTCGGCGTCATCGAGGGTCCCGCCGTCCTGAAGAACTCGCACGGCTCCACCACCGTGGGCGCCGCCCTCGGCGACCTCAGGGTGAAGAACGCCAACGGTGACATCAACGTCGCCCGCGCCGAGGCCTCGCTCACCGCCACCACCGCCCACGGCACCCTGCGGGTGGACGAGGTGGCCCGCGGCGAGATCCGGCTGGAGACCTCCTACGGCGCCATCGAGGTCGGCGTCCGCGCGGGCACGGCCGCCTGGCTGGACGTCCAGTCCAGCGGCGGGCAGGTGCGCAACACGCTCACCGCGTCCGGCAGCCCCGCCCAGACGGAGGAGACCGTCAAGGTCCACGCCCGCACCCGGTACGGCAACATCGACGTCCGCCGCGCCAAGGCCTGAGCGCCCGCGCACCGGCCGCCCCCCGGCGTATCCGCCCCCCGGCGCCACCGTCGCCCCGCACGCTCCGTCACCTCACCCCCGCACATCCGTCACCCCTCGAACGGGAGGGCTCCATGCCTTCGTCTGTCATGCCCACGACCACCCCGGGAGCCGGTCCGCAGGCGCCCGCCGCCGTCTCCGCCGCGGGTCTGCGCAAGTCGTACGGGGACAAGACCGTCCTCGACGGCATCGACCTGCGGATCCCGGCCGGGTCCGTCTTCGCGCTGCTCGGGCCGAACGGCGCCGGCAAGACCACCACCGTGCAGATCCTCTCCACCCTCATCTCCGCCGACGGCGGGCAGGCCCAGGTGGCCGGCCACGACCTCGCCACCGCCCCGCAGGCGGTCCGCGGCGCGATCGGCGTCACCGGACAGTTCTCGGCCGTGGACGGTCTGATCACCGGCGAGGAGAACATGCTCCTCATGGCCGACCTGCATCTGATCCCCCGGCGCGAGGGGAAGCAGATCGCCGCCGAACTGCTGGAGCGCTTCGGCCTCACCGAGGCCGCGAAGAAGCCCGCCTCCACCTACTCCGGCGGCATGAAGCGCCGCCTGGACATCGCCATGACCCTGGTCGGCAGCCCCCGGGTGATCTTCCTCGACGAGCCCACCACTGGCCTCGACCCCCGCTCCCGCCACAACATGTGGCAGATCATCCGCGAACTCGTCACCGGCGGCGTCACCGTCTTCCTCACCACCCAGTACCTGGAGGAGGCCGACGAACTCGCCGACCGCATCGCCGTGCTCAACGACGGCAGGATCGCCGCCGAGGGCACCGCCGAGGAACTGAAGCGGCTCGTCCCCGGCGGACACGTCCGGCTCCGCTTCACCGACCCGGGCGCCTATCGCGACGCCGCCGGCGCGCTGCCCGGCAGCACCGCGGACGACGACTCCCTCACCCTCCAGATCCCCAGCGACGGCAGCCAGCGCGACCTGCGCTCCGTCCTCGACCGCCTGGACGCCGCGGGCGTCGAGGCGGACGAGCTGACCGTGCACACCCCCGACCTCGACGACGTCTTCTTCGCCCTGACCGGCGGCGCCGGCGTCCCCGCCCAGTCCGCCCAGTCCGCCCAGTCCGCCCCGTCCGACGCGACCAAGGAGACGGTCCGATGAGCACCCTCACCCTCGCCGTGCGCAACTCCTCCACCATGCTGCGCCGCAACCTCCTGCACGCCCGCCGCTACCCCTCCCTCACCCTCAACCTGCTGCTCACGCCGATCATGCTGCTGCTGCTCTTCGTCTACATCTTCGGAGACGCGATGAGCGCCGGCATCGGCGACGGCGGCGCCGACCGGTCCGCCTACGTCGCGTTCATCGTGCCGGGCCTGGTGCTGATGACCATCGGCAGCACCACGGTCGGCACCGCGGTCTCGGTCGCCAACGACATGAGCGAGGGCATCGTCGCGCGCTTCCGCACCATGCCCATCCACCGCGGCTCGGTGATCACCGGGCACGTCATCGGCAGTGTGCTGCAGTCGGTGATCAGCGTGGTCCTCGTCGGTGCCGTCGCCGCGGCCATCGGCTTCCGCTCCACCGACGCCACCGTCCTGGAGTGGCTCGCGGCCTTCGCGCTGGTCGCCCTGTTCGCCACCGCGCTCACCTGGATCGCCGTCGGCATGGGCCTGATCAGCCCGAACGCCGAGGCCGCCAGCAACAACGCGCTGCCGCTGATCTTCCTCCCGCTCATCTCCAGCACCTTCGTGCCCATCGACGCCATGCCGGGCTGGTTCCAGCCGATCGCCGAGTACCAGCCGTTCACCCCCGCCATCGAGACCCTGCGCGGCCTGCTCCTCGGCACCGAGATCGGCCACAACGGCTGGCTCGCCCTCGGCTGGTGCGTGGCCCTCTGCGCGCTCGGCTACTTCTGGTCGAAGTCGGTCTTCAACCGCGACTCGAAGTAGGCGGCCACCGCGGCCAGCTCCGCGGGCGGTCCCCGCGACCCGTTCCACCAGGGCGGCGCGCCCCGACACCTCGTCGGGGCGCGCCGCCCTCGGCGTTGCCCCGCCGGTCGATGGCGCACATGGCGTCAGTAAATGGCTCCCGATGGCGCCATGAATGTGCCATAGTGGTGCCATCAACGGCACTACGACACCACGGAGGGGGCGGTCCGACCATGGACACAGTGCGGAGCGGCGGCCGACGGACCACGCCCGGTGCCCTCGTGGCCTTCGCCCGCTTCGTGCTCTGCGGGGGCGGCGTGGGCCTCGCCGCCGCCTTCGCCGTGGCCGGCCTCGCCGCCTGGATGCCCTGGGCCCTGGCCAACGCCCTGGTCACCGCGGCCTCCACCCTCCTCGGCACCGAGCTGCACGCCCGCTTCACCTTCGGCGCGGGCGGGCGTACGACCTGGCGCCAGCACGCCCAGTCGGCCGGATCGGCGGGGGCCGCGTACGCGGTGACGTGCGCGGCGATGCTCGTCCTGCACCAGGTGGTGGCGGCGCCCGGTGCGGTGCTGGAACAGGCCGTCTACCTGTCCGCCTCCGCGCTCGCCGGTATCGCCCGCTTCGTGGTGCTGCGCCTCGTCGTCTTCGCGCGGGGCGAGCGGCGTCCCGCCGCGGCGGACGGGGCGCGTCCCCTCGGGTGTCCCCCCGGGCGTCCCCTCGTCAGAGACGTGTCAAAGGCGCTCACGCCGCCGTATGGAAGCCGTCAACGGTGGCCGAAACCGGTCGGAACGGGGCTCTCATCTTCCTGTCAGCTTCTTTTCCGAACCTCACTAGGAGCCAGCGATGGCCGACGTGGCCTTCGTCGTCACCACGATCGCGGTGTTCGCGTTCGTGGCCCTTGTCGCCAAGGGGGTGACGAAGCTGTGACCGCGGAGAACATCGTCGGCCTGATCGTGGCCGTCGCCCTGCTCGGTTACCTCGTCCTCGCCCTGATCCACCCGGAGAGGTTCTGAGCACCGCATGAGCCCCGTCCTCGCCGGCGTGCTCCAGCTGCTCGCGCTCATGGCCGCGCTGGCGCTCGCCTACGTCCCCCTCGGCAACTACCTGGCCAAGGTCTACTCCTCGTCCAAGCACCTGCGGGTCGAGAGGTGGATCTACAAGGGCATCGGAGCGAACCCGGACACGGAGATGCGCTGGCCGGCGTACCTGCGCGGCGTCCTCGCCTTCTCCGTCGCCGGCGTCCTCTTCCTGTACCTGCTCCAGCGGCTGCAGGGCGTGCTGCCGGGCTCGCTCGGCTTCGCCTCCATCGACCCGGACCAGGCGTTCAACACCGCCGCGTCCTTCGTGGCCAACACCAACTGGCAGTCGTACTACGGCGAGCAGGCCATGGGCCACGTCGTGCAGACCGCCGGCCTGGCGGTGCAGAACTTCGTGTCGGCCGCCGTCGGCATCGCCGTGGCCGTCGCCCTCGTCCGCGGTTTCGCCCGGTCCCGCACCGGTGAACTGGGCAACTTCTGGGCCGACCTGGTCCGCGGTGTGGTCCGCGTCCTGGTGCCCATCGCCGTCGTCGGCGCCCTGATCCTGGTGGCCTGCGGTGTCATCCAGAACTTCTCCGGCATCCACGAGGTCGGCCAGTTCACCGGCGGCACGCAGGAGTGGAACGGGGGTGCGGTCGCCTCCCAGGAGGTCATCAAGGAGCTGGGCACCAACGGCGGCGGCTACTTCAACGCCAACAGCGCCCACCCCTTCGAGAACCCCACCCCGTTCACCAACCTGTTCGAGATCTTCCTGATCCTGCTGATCCCGGTCGCCCTGACCCGCACCTTCGGCGTCATGACCGGCTCGGTGCGGCAGGGGTACGCGATCCTCGCCACGATGGCCACCATCTGGGTCGGCTTCACGGCCCTGATGATGTGGACCGAGTTCGCCCACCACGGCCCGGCGCTGCAGGCGGCCGGCGGCGCGATGGAGGGCAAGGAGGTCCGCTTCGGCATCGGCGGCTCGTCGATCTTCGCGGTGTCGACCACCCTGACCTCCACCGGCGCCGTGGACTCCTTCCACTCCTCCTACACCGGCCTGGGCGGCGGCATCACCATGCTCGGCATGATGCTGGGCGAGATCGCGCCCGGAGGCGTCGGATCCGGGCTCTACGGCATGCTGGTCATGGCGGTGATCGCGGTCTTCATCGCGGGGCTCATGGTGGGCCGCACCCCCGAGTACCTGGGCAAGAAGATCGGCACCCGCGAGATCAAGTTCGCGGCCTGCTACATCCTGATCACCCCGGCCCTGGTCCTGGTGTTCACGGCCGCCGCGATGGCGCTGCCCACGCCGGGCGACTCGATGACCAACAGCGGGGCGCACGGCTTCTCCGAGATCCTCTACGCCTACACCTCCGCCTCGAACAACAACGGCTCCGCCTTCGCCGGTCTGAACGCCGACACCCAGTGGTTCAACACCACCCTCGGCCTCGCCATGCTGCTCGGCCGCTTCCTGCCGATGGTGTTCGTCCTGGCCCTCGCGGGCTCGCTGGCCGGCCAGCAGCCGGTGCCGGCCACCAAGGGCACCCTGCGCACCGAGAAGCCCCTGTTCAGCGGGCTGCTGGTGGGCGCCGTCCTGATCATCACCGGGCTGACCTACTTCCCGGCCCTCGCCCTGGGCCCGCTCGCCGAGGGGCTGGCATGACCACTCACACGCGGAAACAAGAGGACGCCATGTCCACCGTCACCACCCCGGACCGGGCGCCGCACCACGACGCACCCACCGGGCACCAGCCCGAGCAGGGCCGCGTCGGCGCGGGCCTCTTCGACCCGAAGCAGCTGGTCAAGTCACTGCCCGACGCGTTCCGCAAGCTCGACCCGCGGGTGATGGTGAAGTCGCCCGTCATGTTCGTCGTCCTCGTCGGATCCGTCCTGACCACGGCCTTCTCCTTCGCGGACCCCGGCGACTGGTTCGGCTGGACGATCAGCGCCTGGCTCTGGCTGACCGTGCTCTTCGCCAACCTGGCGGAGGCGGTCGCCGAGGGCCGCGGCAAGGCCCAGGCCGACACCCTGCGCAAGGCCAAGACCGACACCGTCGCCCGCCGTCTCGTCGACGGACGCGAGGAGCGGGTGCCCGGCACCGGGCTGCGCGTCGGCGACCTGGTGGTCTGCGAGGCCGGCGACATCGTCCCCGGCGACGGCGACGTCGTCGAGGGCGTCGCCTCGGTCGACGAGTCGGCGATCACCGGGGAGTCGGCGCCCGTCATCCGCGAGTCCGGCGGCGACCGGTCCGCGGTCACCGGCGGCACGAAGGTGCTCTCCGACCGGGTCGTCGTACGGATCACCACCAAGCCGGGCGAGACCTTCATCGACCGGATGATCAACCTGGTCGAGGGCGCGGCCCGGCAGAAGACGCCGAACGAGATAGCGCTCAACATCCTGCTGGCCTCGCTGACCGTCGTCTTCCTGCTGGCCTGCGCCACCCTCCCGCCGTTCGCCGACTACGCCGGCACCGAGCTGACCATGGTCGTGCTGGTGGCCCTGCTGGTCTGCCTGATCCCGACCACGATCGGCGCCCTGCTCTCCGCGATCGGCATCGCGGGCATGGACCGCCTGGTGCAGCGCAACGTACTGGCGATGTCGGGCCGCGCCGTCGAGGCCGCCGGTGACGTCTCCACGCTGCTCCTCGACAAGACCGGCACCATCACCCTCGGCAACCGGCAGGCCGCCGAGTTCGTGCCCGTGCGCGGGGTGACGGAGGCCGAGGTCGCCGACGCCGCCCAGCTCTCCTCGCTCGCCGACGAGACACCCGAGGGCCGCTCGATCGTCGTCCTCGCCAAGGAGAAGTACGGGCTGCGCGAGCGCCACCAGGGCGAACTCGTCGGCGCCGAGTGGATCGAGTTCACCGCCCAGACCCGGATGTCGGGCGTGGACGTGGACGGCCGCAAGGTGCGCAAGGGCGCGGCCGGTTCGGTCGCCGCCTGGGTCCGCGAGCGGGGCGGCCAGGTCGCCGACGACGCGGACACCACCACCGACCGCATCTCCGCGGCGGGCGGCACCCCGCTGCTGGTGGCGGTCGAGGACGACCGCGGCGCGCGCGTCCTCGGGGTGATCCACCTCAAGGACGTCGTCAAGGACGGCATGCGCGAACGCTTCGCGGAGCTGCGCCGCATGGGCATCAAGACGGTCATGATCACCGGCGACAACCCGCTGACCGCGAAGGCGATCGCGGACGAGGCGGGCGTCGACGACTTCCTCGCCGAGGCCACGCCCGAGGACAAGATGGCGCTGATCAAGCGGGAGCAGGCCGGCGGCAAGCTGGTCGCGATGACCGGCGACGGCACCAACGACGCCCCCGCGCTGGCCCAGGCGGACGTCGGCGTGGCCATGAACACCGGCACGTCGGCCGCCAAGGAGGCCGGCAACATGGTCGACCTCGACTCCAACCCGACCAAGCTCATCGAGATCGTCGAGATCGGCAAGCAGCTGCTGATCACCCGCGGGGCGCTGACGACGTTCTCCATCGCCAACGACGTCGCCAAGTACTTCGCGATCATCCCGGCGCTCTTCGCGGCCGTCTACCCGGGCCTGGACAAGCTCAACATCATGGGCCTGTCCTCCCCGTCCTCCGCGATCCTGTCCGCGGTGGTCTTCAACGCGCTGATCATCGTCGCGCTGGTCCCGCTCGCGCTGAAAGGCGTGCGCTACCGGCCCATGAGCGCCGACCGGATGCTGCGCCGCAACCTCGCCGTGTACGGACTGGGCGGTCTGATCGCCCCGTTCGCCGGCATCAAGATCATCGACCTGCTCGTCTCGCTCATCCCCGGAATCGGTTGACCGCCATGAACACCTCCGTCACCAACGCCGCCCGCCTGCTGGCCGCGGGACTGCGCGCCCTCCTCGTCCTGACCGTGGTCACCGGCATCGTCTACCCGCTCGCCGTCACCGGCGTCGCCCAGGGGCTGTTCCCCGGCAAGGCGAACGGCTCCGAGATCAAGGCGGACGGGAAGGTCGTCGGTTCCTCCCTGATCGGCCAGCAGTACAACCTGCCGCTGAAGAAGGGCCAGGAGACCCCCGAGCCGGACCTGAAGTGGTTCCAGGGCCGCCCCGCCAACGGCCTCGGCACCAACAGCGTCAACACCCAGTACAAGCTGATCCTGTCCGGGGCCACCAACCGCTCCGCCGACAACCCGGAACTCCTCCAGTGGGTGAAGGACGCCAAGGCCGCCGTCGTCAAGGACAACTCCGTACCCGGTCACCCCGTGCGGCCGTCCGACGTGCCCGCGGACGCGGTCACCTCCTCCGGCTCCGGCCTGGACCCGGACATCTCCCCGCAGTACGCCGACCTCCAGGTGCACCGGGTCGCCGCGAAGAACGGCCTGCCCGTGGACCGGGTCCAGAAGCTCGTCGACGAGCACACCACCTCCCGCACCCTCGGCTTCATCGGCGAACCGCGGGTGAACGTCCTGGAACTGAACATCGCGCTCAAGGAGCTGGTGGCCCCCGCGGCCGGGCGCTGAGGCGCGGTTACAATCCGGGCCATGGCCCTCACCGTGAGCGACGTGGAACGGTTCGAGGCCTCCAGGCACCGTCTGGAGGCCATCGCCTACCGCCTCCTCGGCTCCGCGAGCGAGGCGGAGGACGCCGTGCAGGAGACGTTCCTGCGCTGGCAGGCGGCCGACGTCGCGCGCGTCGAAGTCCCCGAGGCCTGGCTGACCAAGGTCCTCACCAACCTGTGCCTCAACCAGCTCACCTCGGCCCGCGCCCGGCGCGAGACCTACGTCGGCCAGTGGCTGCCCGAGCCGCTGCTGGCCGGCGACCCGATGCTCGGCCCCGCCGAGACGGCCGAGCAGCGCGAGTCGGTCTCCCTCGCGGTCCTCGCCCTGCTGGAGCGGCTCGCCCCGGCCGAGCGGGCGGTGTACGTCCTGCGTGAGGCGTTCGGCTACCCGCACCGGGAGATCGCCGCGATCCTCGACATCACCGAGGACGCCAGCCAGCAGACCCTGCACCGGGCCAGGAAGCACGTCGCGCAGGGCAGGGCGCGCACGGAGGTAGACGGGGCCGCCGCCCGGCGGATCGTCGACGAGTTCCTCGCGGCGGCCACCAGCGGCCGCACCGAACCGCTGGTCCGGCTGCTCACCCAGGACGCCGTGTCGATCGGCGACGGCGGCGGAAAGGTCCCGGCCCGCGCCAAGGCGTTCGAGGGCGCCCGCGCGGTGGCCACGTTCATGCGGGGCCTGTTCAAGCCCGGCAAGGCCAAGCGCGAGCTGACCGGCGGTCCCGCCGATATCTACGCCGTCACCGCCAACGGCGACCCCGCCGTGGTGGCCGTCGTGCACGGCCGGGTCATCGGGATCATGTGCCTGGAGGTCACGCCCGAGGGGCTCGCGGGCTTCCGCAACCAGGTCAACCCCGACAAGCTCGAACGCGCCACCCGCCGGTGGGCGGCCACCGACCACGGGGAACCTTTGCTTCAGGTCTTCTGACCGTCATGTGACGCAAGTCACTTCCTGCTCCTGTCAGGAATCCGCGGGCTGCCCGGTTCAAGGGGCGAGTCCCGCTGGAGAGAGCCCTCAGCGGCCGGAGACAAGGGAGCACGTCATGCAGCACACCCCGCGGCACCGCATCGTCGTCCTGGGCGCCGGATACGCCGGAGCCGTCGCCGCCGGCCGTCTCGCCCGGCGGCTGCGGAGCGAGGACGCGGCCATCACCCTCGTCAACGCCGAGGCCCAGTTCGTCGAACGGGTCCGGATGCACCAGCTCGCCGTCGGCCAGGACCTCCGGGCCCGGCCGCTCGACGAGATGTTCGCCGGCACCGGCGTCGACGTGCGGATCGCCAAGGTCACCGCCGTGGACGCCGACCGGAAGACCGTCTCCGTCACCGACCCGGACGGCACCGGTGAACTGGAGTACGACACCCTCGTCTACGCCCTCGGCAGCGCCTGGAACCCCCAGGACGTCCCCGGTGTCCGGGAGCACGCCCACGAGCTGGCCGGGCGCCCGGGCGCGCTGCGGCTGCGCGCACGCCTGGCGGGACTGGCGGCCGGCCGCTCCGTGGTCGTGGTCGGCGGCGGGCTCACCGGCCTGGAGACCGCGGCCGAGATCGCCGAGGCCCGCCCCGACCTCGCGGTGTCGCTCACCGCGAGCGGCGGCCTCGGCGACTGGCTCTCCCCCAGGGGCCGCCGCCACCTGCGGAAGGTTTTCGCCGCCCTCGGCATCACGGTGTACGAGGACGCCGCCGTCACGGCCGTGGCCGCGGACCACGTCGTCACCGCCGACGGCACGTCCGTACCGGCCGACGTCACGGTGTGGACCGCCGGGTTCGCCGTCCACCCGCTGGCGCGGGCCACCACCCTGGAGGTCACCGACACGGGCCGGATCGTGGTCGACGCGA
Organism: Streptomyces hyderabadensis; assembly: GCF_020404845.1. Classification (GTDB taxonomy): domain Bacteria; phylum Actinomycetota; class Actinomycetes; order Streptomycetales; family Streptomycetaceae; genus Streptomyces; species Streptomyces hyderabadensis. The sequence goes on from NZ_JAIOJZ010000028.1 coordinate 23,260, forward strand.
CCATGCGCTCGGTGTCCCACCCCGACGTGTACGCGGTCGGCGACGCGGCGCTGGCCGCGGGCCCCGGCGACAAGCCGCTCAGGATGTCGTGCGCCTCGGGCGTCCCCACCGCCTGGCAGGCCGCCGACGCCGTCGCGGCCCGGCTGACCGGCCGGAAGCTGCCGACCGTGACGCCGCGCTACTTCAACCAGTGCATCTCGCTGGGCCGCGGCCAGGGCCTGATCCAGTACGTCACCGCCGACGACCGGGCCGTGCGCGGGGCGCTGACCGGACGGCTCGCCGCCCTCTACAAGGAACTCGTCTGCAAGTCCGCGGCCTGGGGCGTCGCCAACCCGACCCTCGGCATCCCGACCCGACGCCGTCCGGTCACGGCCCGCACCCCGGAGCCGGCGCCGACGGTCTGAACGGCGGCGGACCGGGCGGGGGCGGCCACGCTCAGCGCACCGGGAACCCGAAGGTGCGGCCCTGCTCCTTCAGCCAGGGCAGGACCTGCCGCAGCGCCTCGACGGTCTGGGTGCGGTCGCCCCCGGCGTCGTGGAAGAGGATGGTCGGCCCGTTGGGCAGCTCCCGCTGGACGGTGGCGACGATGGCGTCGGTGCCCGGCCGCTCGAAGTCCTTGGTGTCCACGTTCCAGCCCAGCGGGCGCATGCCGTGGGAGGCGGCGAGCTTGCGGCTGTAGGGGGTGAACGCCCCGCCGGGGGCCCGGTAGTACACCGGCCGGACGCCCCCGGACGCCTCGGTGATCATGCGCTCGGCGTCCAGGATCTCCTTGGACTGGTACGCCTCGGACTTCTTGTCCATGGCCGTGTCGTGCGACACCGAGTGGTCGCACAGCCGGTGCCCGGCGGCGACGACATCCTTCACGAGGTCCGGGTGGGCCTCGGCCTGAACGCCCGTCATGCAGAAGACGGCCTTCACCCCGTACTGGTCCAGCAGGTCCAGCACCTGCGGCGTCCACGCCGGGTCGGGACCGTCGTCGATGGTGATGTTCACGCCGCGCGGCCCGGCGTCCGAGGCGTGCGCGATGCTGATGTCGACCGGCTTGCCGCCCGGGGTGGCCGACGCGGAGGCCTGGGGCGTCGCGCCGCCGCCGACGGGGTCGGCCTGCGCGGTCCACACCGAGGCGCCGACGGCGAGCACCGTCACACCGAGCGCCGCCCCGACCACCTTGCCGTACCAGCCCCGTCCACCACCGTGCCGCGCCATGTCCGCCGCCCCGCCTTCGCGTAGTTCCTCGCCGCCGCTCCCCGAGCACCCCGGGGACCACATGACAGGACGGGAGAAAGCTCCTCGGGGATCCGTCCGTTACGGATCACGGACAATCCCGGGGGAGTTCGCGGACAACCGGGCGGCCGGGGCCCGCGCGCCACCCAGCGCGCGGAGGATGCGGACCAGGTCGGCGGGGGCCGCCGCGAGCCGCACCGCCCGGCCCGCGTCGTCGAGTTCGGCGACGTGCCGGCCGCGGCGTCCCCGTCGCCGCCCCGTGGACGCCGTACGGCCGTGCCGGTGAGCCGGCGCACCGGGACCGGCCGCGCCGCGACCTCCCGGGACCGGGGTGCGCAACGACCGCGACCCGCAGGGGCCGCCTGCGCGGTGGACGGATACTCATCTCGCGGCCGACGGTCGTGCCCGCATCGTGCCCGCACCGTGTCCGCACGCCGCCACCGGCCGTACGGGACCTGCCGGATGCCTGGGTGCGGTGGGCCGCGCCTCAGGCGGAGGGCGCCGGTCCCGGCCGGCGGTCGCCCAGCGGGCGGCGCGCGGCCAGCACCGCCCCGAGCCCCTCCCGCAGGTCGGCGACGAAGTACCCGGGAACCTCCAGCGACGGGAAGTGTCCCCCGCGTTCGGCCACCGTCCAGCGGACGATGTTCCGGTACCGCTGCCGGGCCCAGGGGCGCGGGCACTTCTCGACGTCGCGGGGGTACATGGTGAGCGCCGACGGGACGTCGACCCGGAGTGCGGGGTCGAGCGAGTCGTGGCTCTCGTAGTAGATGCGGGCCGCCGACGCGCCGGTCGGGCTCCCTTGTGCCACGGAGCCGCCTGCGAGGGCCGGGACCCGATGCGCCTGATCTGCGGCATCGGCCCCGACACCCTCGCCTCGCACCGCACCGCCACCGGCGCCCACGTCGAGCTGCGCCACAGCAAGAAGTGCGGTGCGAGCTGGGCCCGGACCTGGGGGACCGAGATCGGCGACCGGCTGGACGTCACGGCGGGCGGCCCGACCCACGAGGTGCGGATCGGGAACAAGGACGACGCGGCGGCCTTCATGTACACCGAGATGACGGAAGTGGGCCCCGGCAGCACCGTCCGGGCCTGCTTCCGCCCCGCGACGGCCGACGCCGAACGCGAGTGCTTCGAGGCCCGCGTGGGCGGGACCACCACAACCGGGCCGCGGGGGCTGGACACCGCCGGGGGTGAGTGACGTCCGGCCCTCGGACGTGCCGATGCCGCAGCGGGAAGACCTGGTGCTCGTCGACCAGAAGGGCCCGCTCGTCGCCGAGCGGATCGCCGCCACGTCCGCCGCGCAGCCCCTGGTCCGCCGTATCGGCACCGCGCTCGTCGACGCGGCAGCGGCGTTGACCGGCGGCGGTCGCCCGGACGACCCGGCGGCGGGCGACGCGTTGCTGCTCGCCCGTCTCCAGCTCATGATCTCGACGCCTGCCCTGTGGGCCAGGCACCTGGACGGCCACTACGCCCTCCAGCAAGCGATCGTCGACGCCCTGGGGGGCGACGTCACCGATCCCGATGCGGAGTTCCGCGCCCGAGCGGCGGCCGGCGCCTGTCTGGCCGCCATGCACACGGCACTGGTGCGCTGGGCCGAGGACGAGGGGCGGACCGAGCTGCCCGATCTGATCGCGCAGGCGCTCGTCGCCGCCTTCGGTCCCGATGCCGTCGACACCGGCCCGGCCGGGTGAGGAGCCCGCGACGTCGGCGCCCCGGGTGAGGTGTAGTGCGTCCGGCCCACGGCAGATTCCCCGCTCGTTGCCTACCGCTGTGATCGACTTTGTGCGCTTCGTTGACATTTCCCCCAGGAGGCCTACCGTTGGGAGCGCTCCCATAACAGTCGTGCAACTGGAAGGAGTTCCCCCCACATGCGCACACAGAGTCCGTTAACCGGGCGTTCGCGGTCGTCCCTCCGTCGCCCTCTCCAGGCGCTCGTCATGCTGTTCGCCGTGGTTGTCGGCGCACTGACCTGGTCGGCCCCCGCCCAGGCTCACGGCACTGTCGTCGGCCCCGCCACCCGGGCGTACCAGTGCTGGAAGACGTGGGGCAGCAACCACACGAACCCGGCCATGCAGACCGAAGACCCCATGTGCTGGCAGGCCTTCCAGGCCAACGCCGACACCATGTGGAACTGGATGAGCGCGCTCCGCGACGGCCTCGGCGGCCAGTTCCAGGCGCGGACCCCCGACGGGACGCTCTGCAGCAACAACCTCTCCAGGAACGCCAGCCTGGACAAGCCCGGGCAGTGGAAGACCACCACCGTCGGCAACAACTTCTCGGTCCACCTGTACGACCAGGCGTCCCACGGTGCCGACTACTTCAAGGTCTACGTGAGCAAGCAGGGCTTCGACCCCAAGACCCAGGCACTGGGCTGGGGCAACCTCGACTTCATCACGCAGACCGGCCGGTTCGCCCCGGCGCAGGACATCACGTTCCCCGTCCAGACTTCCGGTTACACCGGACACCACATCGTGTTCGTGATCTGGCAGGCCTCGCACCTCGACCAGGCCTACATGTGGTGCAGCGACGTGAACTTCGGCTGAGCCGGGGAGCGTCACCCCCTCCACACGCAACCCCAGGTCGCTGGCCTGGGGTTGCGTGCGTATCCAAGGGCTTCGACGTGCCCGTCGCGCTCACTTGCCGGCTTCGGGGCCGTACCACTGGAGCGCCTGACCGGTGACAGCTGTCACGCATTCGAAATCCCGGTCGCGGTGCAGAAGAGTGAGTCCCTGCAATTCGGCTGTGGCGGCCACGACGAGGTCAACAGGCCCGGCGCTGCGGTACTGCCCGCGTTGGGTGAGGATCTCCTGGACCTGCCAGGCGCGGTCGTAGGCCCTGTCATCGACCGGAACCCAGCCGAAGAGCAGACGCATGTTCTCGATGCCGTGGGCCCTGTCGGCGGCGGAGCGTGCGCCGTAGAAGAACTCCAGCTCGGTGATGGAGCAGGAGGCGATGAGCCCGGCTGCCGCCGCCCGGTCCCATCCGGCTGGTCGTCCGGCTGGGGCGCGGCCGGGTGCTGCTCGCGGGCTGCGCGGTGCAACTGGTGGGCACCGTGATGCTGTTGGCGGTGGCCGCCGGACCGTGGGCGGAGCCGTCGGCAGCCAGCTCGCCGCCGCGGTTCTGGCTTCCCGCGTGATCTCCGGAACATCGCTCCCCGACGATTCGGGCTTCACCCTCGCGTTCTGGATCGCCACGGCCGTAGCCGCGTCGGGGGCGCTCTATGCGTTGCTGTCCGGAAAGCGATCGACCACTGAAAAAGAAATCAGCCAGGAATTCGTTGGGGTCGGAGATGGAAGTGATGGAAAAGTAATGGAAGGGAAAAAGAATGGGCCGACCGCGGGCTCTGTCGACACGGCTGAGTCAACCGGTTGAGCTCTACCGCGACTGCACCGGTGACACGGAGGACCCAGCAGTAAGCATGCCGAGGAAGACCCCGCAGGGCTTGGAGACCTGGAGCAGGAGCTGTACTCGGCCGGTGCGGATGCCGCTGAGGTGGAAGCCGGTTCACGTCGACTGCAGGCGGAAGCCCTGGTCATCAACTCGCTGAGGCACGCAAGCAGTACGCGCTGGTCCAGAGGGACGTGGCTGCCCGTATGGGTGTGAGCATCGCTGGGGTATCCCAGGTCGAGCACGGCGAGGTCGCCCACTCTCGATGTCATCGCACGTTACGTCGGAGCGGTCGGCGGCAGCGCTTGGCGTGCTCAATGGCTGGGTTGCTCCGTCATCCGGTCTGAGCCTCGTGGCGCACTTGCCGCCCGTTATGCCATTTTCAATGGCATACTCGGGGTGTGGCTGATGACGACGTTGACTTCCCACCCGGCGACGGCCCCACCAGTGGTATCTCCGTCACCCTGACCGCCGGAACTCTGCAAGCCATCCGCGAGCGGGTCGGCAAGCGGGGCGTCTCGGCGTACCTGGAGAAGGCGGCCCAGCGGCAGATCGAGCGGGACAATCTGGACGAGCTGATCGCGGACTTCGACAAGGTGCACGGCCCGGCCGACCCCAAGGCCGTGGCGGCCAAGCGTGCCCGGCTGACTGGCGACGCTTCAGACTCTGGGGCGACTGCGTGAGCGGTGCCCTGGTCCTGGACAGCGAGGGCCTGGCGAAGGCCGTACAGCGTGATCGGGAAATCCACGAGTGGCTGACGGCGGCTCGCGACGCGGACCTGCCCGTGGTCACGTCAGCTGCCGTGCTGGTCGAGGTGATCCACCCGAAGATCAACGACGCCGCGCTGAAGTGGACCCTGTCCCGCCTGGCCGTCGAGCCGGTGACCCAGGCCGTCGCGCACTCCGCTGCCGCCTTGCTACGGGCAGCGGGGCTGCACGGCCACAAGTACGCCATCGACGCCATGCTGTGCGCGACCGCCTTGCAGCATCCCGGCCGGGTGACGATTCTGACTTCGGACTTCGAAGACATCAGGCTGCTCACTGCCGGGCATCCGCGCCTGAGCACCGAGAAGGTCTGAGCCGCTGCCATCTCCGTCTCCACATCCTCCCCCGGCGGCGCCATCTCGGAGCGCAGCAGGGATTCCAGACATCTCGCTCAGGTGGGTCAGGACCGCCTGCCGACCCCGGTAGCGTCCGACGTAACGGCGGGCCTGGGCGGCGAAGAACGGCACGGTGCCGTCGTTCAGCACAGCGTTTGGGTCCTCTCCGAAGTCGTTCTGCCCGGATCAGCCTGCCCATGCCTATGACACCGGGCCCGGAACGAGGGAGGTCGCACGACGCCTGCTGTGCGGCCTGGCATGGAGGGGTCCGGAAATGACTGAGGCCCAGGTCGTGACCTGGGCCTTCTTCATGGAGCGGGTGACGAGAATCGAACTCGCGCTCTCAGCTTGGGAAGCGACGGCGCTCGATGGGCGCCCAGGTCCCTGACCTGCAGCGTAAGGACCCACGGGGTCGGCCAGTGAGGCGCTGACCGACCGCTCTTGCCCCGCTGCGACCAGGCACGGGCCAGGACGGTGTGTATCCGGCTGTTGCGCTCGGCGGTGGCGAAAAGGTCCCCTCGCAGTCCTCGCCCGACTTCGGGTGCCGCGCCGACGTCACCCAGGGCCCAGTTCACTCCTACCGCGTAGAGGCCGGCCTCTGGCGGCGAGATGCGAAACAGCTGGTCTGCGGGGGCGATGCAGGGAGTCGGCATTCCCGCGTTCCGGGCGTCGGAGGTCATGTCCAGGGCCTGGCCGCAGTCACCCGTTCGTGAGGCCGCGGTGGCTGGCCGGCCCTCAATCGGGCAGATCACGAAGCCGCACAGGAGCTAGTGCCGCATCAGAGGAACGTTTGCCCTGCCGGCGTCCCTGCCCGGGTCAGGGTGGAGTCCCTCGTGATACGTTCCTGCCGCCGTGCACTGCTGCGAACTGAGGAGGTGAGACCGATCAACGCTGTGACAGGTCGGGCCTCCCTCCCTCGCATGGCCTAGGGAGTGCCCGCAGAGGCATCCCGAAAGGCATGAATCGCTATGCGCTTCATATCTGAGGCGTCGTCCGACGGCGTCCGCGAACAGCTCTTCACCCTCGGCGAGATTCCTGGCGTGTTGTGGACGCCGGAATGTGCCGCCACCACTCGTCCGCTCGTCTTGATGGGACACGGTGGCGGTCAGCACAAGAAGGCCCCTGACCTCGTGGCGCGTGCACGCCGCTTCGTGACCGAATGCGGGTTCGCGGTCGTGGCCGTCGACGTTCCCGCCCATGGCGACCGGCCGAAGGTTGAGGAGTACGACCGGATCGCGACGGAGAACCAGGCTCGCGTGGAAGCCGGTGAAGAATTGGCCCCGCTGATCGCCGACTTCCAGGCGCTCGTGGCCCGCCAGACTGTGCCGGAATGGCGGGCGGTCCTGGACGCGGTTCAGCAACTTGAGCACGTTGGCGCCGGCCCGGTGGGCTACTGGGGGGTTTCGCTGGGATGCGGACTCGGTGTTCCCTTCGTCGCTGCCGAACCGCGCGTTCGCGCGGCGGTACTTGGCTTGGGCGGGGCGCTGGCGTCGGCCGAGGCCGCCGCGCGGATCACGGTTCCAGTGGAGTTCTTGGTGCAGTGGGACGATGAGCGGGTGCCGAGGGTTCAGAGCTTGGCGCTGTTCGACGCCTTGGCATCGGCCGAGAAAACGTTGCACGCCAACCCCGGCAAGCACGGGGAGATCCCGGCATTCGAGCTGGAGAGCACGTTGAGGTTCTTCGCCCGGCACCTCGGCTGATCCCGCCGACTGCAGTCCGCGACGTGCCGATCGGGGGCCCGGATCCCGATCGGCACGTTCGCTGCAACTGGTCGGAGTGGCCGACACAACATGGACGGCTTCGACTCGCTGCACCCGAAAGTACAAGGGCGGCCGGCCGAAGACCTTCACGCTGCCCGAGCGGCGCGAGACCGAGAAGATCGCGAAGTCGAAGCCAGCCGACCGAGCACAAACTGACGTTCTCCACCCGGGGCCCGAGCAAGCCGGCGGACTTCCTGGTTGCCGAGGGGATGGTCGACGACATCAGCCACGAGGGCCTGCGCATCCTGCTCCGCGCGGAGGGCGTCTCCTGCAACGCCTGAAGGCCTGGAAGACCTCCCGCGATCCGGACTACGCAGCCAAGAAGGCCGGGATCGAGCACCTCTGCGCGACTCCCGACCGCGAGGTCATACCCAAGGGCGGCGAGCCCGAAGTGATCTACTGCGTAGACGAGTTCGTGCCGCTCAGCCTGACGCCGGCGGGAGTACGACGCCTGTATGAGCGGCGCAATGCAGGCGAGCGGCCTCATGATGGCCTGTCGTGGGCACGGCTCTTCGCGAGGCACTGGGAGACCTGGTGCCTGCCTAGCGGTTCAGCACTTCCCCGAGCACGTCGTCCACCGGGGTGGCGCTCACGCCGAGGATCTTTTCGGTCTCGGAGTAGTCGATGACGAACGGCCGGCCGGGCTTGGTGAGTACTTCGTGCATCTCCGCCCAGAACGGATCGGTGAACGCCAGCAGGGTCAGGTCGCGTTCGGTCAGCTCTTCCATCCGTGGTTCCGGGGCATCCGCGAGATCGGCGAGTCGCCCGGCCAGTTCCCGCACCGACAGGGTCGTGGTGGGGGCGTGCCAGGCACGGCCGTACGCCTGCTCGTTGCGGCTCGCGGCGACCAGTGTGCGTGCGGTGTCGCCGATCGCCGAGTAGCTGTGCGGCACATCGAGTTCCTGCGGCACCAGGGCCAGCCTGCCTTCCAGGACTTGCCGCTGCACCATGAGGCTGAACACCGAGAAGGCGCCGGCGCCGTAGAACTGGGCGGCCCGCACCTCGGTGACCTTCACCCCCGAGGCCGCGGCTTCCTCCCAGACCCGCGCCCTGGCCCGACCCTTGGGCCCGGTCGCCGCCAGGGGGAAGTCCGGCCTGATCGGCCCGCTCACCGGACCGTAGGCGTAGAGGTTGCCGAGCATGACGTACGCGGCCCCGGTACGCCGCGCCGCGCCGAGGAGCGATGCCGACAGGATGGGGAACTGCTCGGGCCAGCGGTGGTACGGCGGAGCGGCCGTGGTGAACAGGGTGTCCGCCCCCTCTGTCAGTTCGGTGAGCCGATCGGTGTCGGTCGCGTCCGCGGCGACCTTGTCGACGAGCGGGTGGTCGGGCCCGCCGCCGGTCCGGCTGATCATCCGCACCCGCTCGCCGTCTTCGGCGAGAAGCAGAGCGGTCTTCGACGCCGCGGCCCCACGTCCCACGATCACATGAGATTTCATGCGGACCACGGTGCCGCTGCCCGGCCTCGTGGAATAGTGGCCACAATGCCAACCATCCGGAGGTTCTGGCCATGCATCGCGTCGCCGCGGTCGTCGTGCCGCCGGTACTGAGCTTCGACGTCTCGATCCCGCTCATGGTCTTCCACAACGTGGAGCACTACGACGTGCGGGTGTGTACGGCGCGCCCCGGCCCGACGCCGACCGTCGGCGGCCCCGACATCGTGGTGCCGGACGGCCTGGACGCGATGGCGGGCGCCGACACGGTGATCGCCGTCGGCAGCGGCGGCGAGCAGGCTCCTCCGGAGGTCCTCGACGCCCTGCGGAAAGCCGCCGCCACCGGCGCCCGCATCGCCTCGCTGTGTACGGGGGCGTTCGTACTGGCCCAGGCCGGCCTGCTCGACGGGCGCCGCGCCACCACCCACTGGGGACTGGCCGACGACCTCGCCGCTCGCTTCCCGGCCGTCGACGTCCAGCCCGACCTCCTCTTCGTCGAGGACGGCGGCATCTTCACCTCGGCGGGGGCCGCGGCCGCCATCGACCTGTGCCTGCATCTGGTCAGGGTCGACCACGGCGCGGCGGCCGCCAACACGGCCGCGCGGCTCGCGGTCGTCCCTCCCGTACGGCCGGGCGGCCAGTCCCAGTTCATCGAGACCCCGCTGCCGCCGGAGCGCGGCACCTCACTCGCCGCCACCCGCGCCTGGGCGCTCGAACGCCTCGATCGCCCGCTCACCCTGGCCGACCTGGCCGGTCACGCCAGGACGAGCGTGCGCACCCTGACCCGGCGCTTCCACGCGGAGACCGGCCTGAGCCCTCTCCAATGGCTGCTGCACCGGCGCATCGACCGGGCCAGAGAGCTGTTGGAGACCACCGAGCTGCCCATGGACCAGGTGGCCGGGAAGAGCGGTCTGGGCAGCGCGGACTCCCTGCGCAAGCACATGGTCGGCCGGGTCGGACTCACGCCCACGGCCTATCGCGCGAGCTTCAGCCGGCAGGTCGACCACCCGGCCGGGGCCACGTGACGAGCCGCTAGCGCTGCGCCCGCCGCCAGCGGGGCCGAAGCACCGCATGGGGCTTCAACGCAGGGCGTGGCGGATCTTCAAGCGTCCGTACCCCATGCCCCCATTCCGGGTTGCTCCTCCGGAAGCGAGGCCAGAGCGCACCCGAGTTCGCCACTGACGGCACGCCGAGAGCACGCCGAGAGCACGCTGAGGGCACGCTGAGGGCGCGCCGCCCCTTGTTCGGACTAGGCAACAAGTAAGGCCCAAGTCGCTGACTTGGGCCTTCTCCATGGAGCGGGTGACGAGAATCGAACTCGCGCTCTCAGCTTGGGAAGCTGATGTTCTACCATTAAACTACACCCGCGTAAGACGCCGACCGAGGTCGGTGCCTGGACGCTCGCTCACTCTACCCCATGCCCGGCCCCCGGTGTTCGCGCCGTGGGGCCGGTGGTCGTTCCGGGGTGCGGATGCGGCTGCGGGGGCGCGGGGTTGGGGCGTACCGTGAGGGCCCTGGAGAGGGTGTGCGCGAGGGCGGAGTGCCGCCTGGAGAGTCGTCTCTTTCATCCCGTACTGTGGCTTTTGTCGTCAGGGTAGTTCAGCCAGACGCGGCTCTTGGGGAAGGGACTTGAAGGACTTGATGGAGCGCACCGTCGTCCGCTGTGCCGATGGGCACGTGTTCACCGCCACCTCGTTCCCGATGCAGCAGGCCGAGCGACTCGGCCCCGGTCGGCTCGTCCGATGTCCGCGGTGTGCGCGGCTGCGGAGCGCCGTGCCGGTGGGTGCGGAGAAGCGGTAGCACAGACGCAGAGCGAGATCGGGCGCGCGGCGCGGCGGCGGTTGTCGCTGCTCCGCGCGCCTTGCGTATCCTCGGTGCGTGCTTCTCTCAGACAAGGACATCCGGGCCGAGATCGACCACGGGCGGGTGCGGATCGATCCCTTCGACGACTCCATGGTGCAGCCGTCGAGCATCGACGTGCGTCTCGACCGCTACTTCCGGGTGTTCGAGAATCACCGGTACCCGCACATCGACCCCTCGGTCGAGCAGGTGGACCTGACCCGGCTGGTGGAGCCGGAGGGCGACGAGCCGTTCATCCTGCACCCCGGCGAGTTCGTGCTGGCCAGTACGTACGAGGTCATCACCCTCCCCGACGACCTGGCGTCCCGCCTGGAGGGGAAGAGTTCGCTCGGGCGGCTCGGGCTGGTCACGCACTCCACCGCCGGGTTCATCGACCCGGGCTTCTCGGGGCACGTGACGCTGGAGCTGAGCAATCTCGCGACCCTCCCGATCAAGCTGTGGCCGGGGATGAAGATCGGGCAGCTGTGCATGTTCCGGCTCACCTCGCCGGCCGAGCACCCGTACGGGAGCGAGCGCTACGGGTCCCGTTACCAGGGGCAGCGGGGGCCGACCGCCTCCCGGTCCTTCCTCAATTTCCACCGGACCCAGGTCTGAACCCAGTGACGAGCAGGATGAGCAGGACACGCGCATGAGTGATGTTCGGGAGAATCTGACCTACGAGCAGTTCGGCGTCGCCGTGCGCGAACTCGCGCAGGCCGTCGCCGACGACGGGTACGAGCCGGACATAGTGCTCTCCATCGCCCGCGGGGGCGTCTTCGTCGCCGGCGGGCTGGCGTACGCGCTCGACTGCAAGAACATCCACCTGGTGAACGTGGAGTTCTACACCGGGGTCGGGACCACGCTCGACATGCCCGTCATGCTCGCGCCGGTCCCGAACGTCATCGACTTCTCCGACAAGAAGGTCCTGATCACCGACGACGTCGCCGACACCGGCAAGACGCTCAAGCTGGTGCGGGACTTCTGCCTGGACACGGTCGCCGAGGTGCGCAGCGCGGTGATCTATGAGAAGTCCCACTCCCTCGTGCGGTGCGAGTACGTGTGGAAGCGGACCGATGAGTGGATCAACTTCCCGTGGTCCGTTCAGCCGCCCGTCGTGCGGCGGCAGGGGCAGGTGCTGGACGCCTGACCGGCCGATCGGCGCCAACGCGAAGGGCCCCGGCGTGACGTGCACGCCGGGGCCCTTTCCGTATGTCTGTGTGCCCGCGGCTAGAACGTGCCGAGCTTCACGATCGACAGCAGGGCGATCAGCTGGATGGCGCTGGCGCCGAGCGCCTTGGGCCAGGGCAGGTCGTGGGAGCGGCTGACCATGAGGGTCAGCAGGGCGCCGGCCGCGACCCAGGTGGCCCAGCCGAGGATCTGCACGAAGGGCGCGTCGCCGCCGGCGAACATCGCGACGACCAGGCGCGGGGCGTCCGTGAGGGACATGATCAGCATGGAGAGGCCGACCGTCGGCTGCCAGGCGCCGTCGCCGCCGAGCTGGCGGGCGAGGGTGTGGGTGACCACACCCAGGATGAAGGCGCTCAGCACCAGCGCGACCGCCGTGGTCAGGACGATCGGGATGGCGTTCGAGAGGGTGGCGTTGATCGCCTCCTCGCGGGCGCCGTCGAAGCCGAAGACCGCCAGCAGGCCGTAGAGGAACGTCACGATGAGCGCCGGGACCCACATCGCGTAGTCCCGCATCTGGAGGAAGGTCTGGTTGGGCGCGAGGATCACGCCCTTCAGGAGGTCCTTCCAGTGCAGGCGGGGCCCGACCGGGCCGGGGGCCGGGGCGGAGCCGGCGCGGTAGGTGTCGCCCTGGTTGTAGGGGTCGTCGACCGTGAACGCCTGGGTGTGGCCCGGGTTGTTGGCCGCGTACGGGTCGTACGGGGCCTGCTGGGGGTGTCCGCCGGGGCCGCCCTGTCCGTAGCCGCCGTCGCCGAAGTACTCCGGCTCACCGTGGCCACCGCCGTATCCGCCGCCGGGTGCCTGCGGCCACGGGGAGCCGCCGGGCGCGGGGGCACCGCCGCCGTACGGCTGCTGCGGGTACGGGGGCTGAGGCGCCGCGGGACCGCCGTACGACGGTCCCTGGGGCGCCTGCTGTCCGTACGGGGGGCGTTGCGGTCGCGCGTTTGGAGCGCCGTTGTCCCGGCCGCGTCCGATCCTGAATCCAGCCACGCCTTCGAACGTACCTGGTCCCGGAGAGTGACGTGCGGGGCCCGGCCATTCGGGGGGTCCTTTGCGGCCGAGCTGTGACATCCCTTACGGGGTCTCCCCGAGGAGACCCCGAGGCCCGGCCGGCGGACCGGCGGCGGGTGCCCCCCGGTTCCCTACCGGGTCAGGAACTGCGACGTCGAGAAGGTGAGAGCGGCCCGTGCCGTCACGACGTCCTTCGCCGCGCCCCGGTGGACCTCGACGGAGTCCTCCGTGTCGCCCCGGTAGGTGCGCAGCACCAGGTCCGCGAGACCGTCGCCGTCGAAGTCGCCGGTCGTCAGCACCCGCGTCGTGCCCGGCGCCGCGGGCCGCACCGTGACCGGGGCCCGGGCCGTGAGGCCGGCCTCGCGGCCCGGGTGGACGCGTACGCCGGAGCCGCTGGAGACCAGGTCGCTCAGGCCGTCGCCGTCGAAGTCGGCGGCGTCGAGCATCGAACCGGGGGTGTCGAGGCTGCCGCGGGCCGCGGTGGGCAGGTCGTAGCGCATCGCGGTGTCGTCCATGGTGCCCACGGCCGCGTCCAGCGCCTTGCCCTTGCCGAAGGCGCCCAGCGCGATGTCGACGCCGGCCGGGAGGGTGACCCCGGTGCGGGTCGGGCCGTCGGGGCCGCCCAGGACGAGGGCCGCCCTGCCGGGGCCCGCGGAGACGCGGACGACCAGGTCGTCGTACCCGTCGCGGTTCACGTCGGCGGCGGGGCCGGTCGGTGCCTCGCCGGGGGACGGGACGGGCGCGCCGGCCTCGCGCGGGGCGCCCTTGCGGGTGAAGGGCCCGCGCAGATAGCTGAGGCGGCCCGCGGAGGCGTGGACCACCAGGTCCTGGGCGCCGTCGCCGTCGAAGTCGCCGCAGACCGGACGCTCGGGCCAGTCGTTGCCGTAGCGGGCCCGGTCGGGCACGGTCAGCGGGACCGCGCGGCCGGTCGGTCCCGACGGGGAGCCGAAGAGGAGCTGGAGGGGGACCGGGGGGCGGCCCTGGCCGTCGTAGGGCGGGTCGGTGGTGACCACCAGGTCGGTGAAGCGGTCGCCGTCGAGGTCGCAGCTCGCCTCCGCCTCGAAGACGGCCGGCAACTGGCCGTCCACCGGGGCCGCGTGCTCCTTCGGCGTGAGCAACTGCCGGGTTCCCGAGACCAGTCCGCGGGACGAGCCGTAGACGATCCCGATGCCGGCGTCGTCGGCGTGGCTCTCCGCCTTGACCAGGTCGTCCAGGATCAGGTCGCGGTGGCCGTCGCCGTTGAAGTCGTCGGGGACCTCGCTGCCCTCGCCGTGCGGGACGGGCAGCGGGGCGGGGGCCTGGGCGGCCCGCACGGGGGTCGGGGAGGCGTCCTCGGCGGCGGGCGCCGGGCCGTGGCCGCAGGCGGCGAGCAGCAGCAGACAGCCGGCGGCGGCCGTGCCGGTCAGGGTCCTTCTTCGCAGGCGCCGCACCGTTCACCTCGTCCGTATCGACCCGTATCACCATCACCGTCAACGACCGGGTAATCATGCACGCGTTCGACATACGGCGACACCCCCGGGTTCGTACGGAACCCGGGGGTGTCGGTCGAGCGGGTGAGCGGCGGTTACTTCACCGGCTCCGGCGTCGGCTCGCTCTCCGGCTCCGGCTCGCCGGTCGGGTCGGCCGGGGTCTTGACGGAGTCCAGCAGGAGCTGGGCGACGTCGACGACCTGGATGGACTCCTTGGCCTTGCCGTCGTTCTTCTTGCCGTTGACCGAGTCGGTCAGCATGACCAGGCAGAACGGGCAGGCCGTCGAGACGATGTCGGGGTTGACGGACAGGGCCTCGTCCACGCGCTCGTTGTTGATGCGCTTGCCGATCCGCTCCTCCATCCACATCCGCGCGCCGCCGGCGCCGCAGCAGAAGCCGCGCTCCTTGTGCCGGTGCATCTCCTCGTTGCGGACGCCCGGGACGGCGGCGATGATCTCGCGCGGCGGCGTGTAGATCTTGTTGTGGCGGCCCAGGTAGCAGGGGTCGTGGTAGGTGATGATGCCCTCGACCGGGGTGACCGGGAGCAGCTTGCCCTCGTCGACCAGGTGCTGGAGCAGCTGGGTGTGGTGGATGACCTCGTAGTCGCCGCCGAGCTGCGGGTACTCGTTGCCGAGGGTGTTGAGGCAGTGCGGGCAGGTGGCGACGATCTTCTTGGCCGACTTGGGCTTCGCCGACTCGGGCGTCACCTTGCCGTCGTCGTCCATCTCCTCGCCGAAGGCGGCGTTGAGGGTCATGACGTTCTCCATGCCGAGCTCCTGGAACAGGGGCTCGTTGCCCAGGCGGCGGGCGGAGTCACCGGTGCACTTCTCGTCGCCGCCCATGATCGCGAACTTGACGCCCGCGATGTGCAGCAGCTCGGCGAAGGCCTTGGTGGTCTTCTTGGCGCGGTCCTCCAGGGCGCCGGCGCAGCCGACCCAGTAGAGGTACTCGACCTCGGTGAGGTCCTCGATGTCCTTGCCGACGACCGGGACCTCGAAGTCCAGCTCCTTGAGCCACTCCAGGCGCTGCTTCTTCGCCAGGCCCCAGGGGTTGCCCTTCTTCTCCAGGTTCTTGAGCATCGTGCCCGCCTCGGACGGGAACGCCGACTCGATCATGACCTGGTAGCGGCGCATGTCGACGATGTGGTCGACGTGCTCGATGTCGACCGGGCACTGCTCGACGCAGGCGCCGCAGGTGGTGCAGGACCACAGGACGTCCGGGTCGATGACGCCGTTCTCCTCGAGGGTGCCGATCAGCGGGCGCTCGGCCTCCGCCAGAGCGGCGGCCGGGACACCGGCGAGCTGCTCCTCGCTCGCCTTCTCCTCGCCCTCCATCGTCTTGCCGCCGCCGGCCAGCAGGTAGGGGGCCTTGGCGTGCGCGTGGTCGCGCAGGGACATGATCAGGAGCTTGGGGGAGAGCGGCTTGCCGGTGTTCCAGGCGGGGCACTGCGACTGGCAGCGGCCGCACTCGGTGCAGGTGGAGAAGTCCAGCAGGCCCTTCCAGGAGAACTGCTCGACCTGGGAGACGCCGAAGACGTCGTCGTCGCCGGGGTCGGTGAAGTCGATCGGCTTGCCGCCCGAGGTCATCGGGAGCAGCGGGCCCAGCGCGGTGCCGCCCTTCGCGTCGCGCTTGAACCAGATGTTCGGGAAGGCCAGGAAGCGGTGCCAGGCCACGCCCATGTCGGTCTTCAGGGCGACCGTGATCATCCAGATGAAGGAGGTGGCGATCTTCAGGCCGGCGAAGAAGTAGACGAGGTTCTGCAGCGTGCCGAGGTCCACGTCCTGGAGCGCGGAGACGACCGGGTACGAGATGAAGAACGACGCCTCGTAGCCGTCCACGTGGTGGAGGGCGCCCTCCAGCGCGTGCAGCATGAAGATGCAGACGCCGACGATGAGGATGACGGCCTCGACGAAGTACGCCTGGCCGAAGTTGGAGCCCCCGAAGCGGGACTTGCGGCCAGGCTTGCGCGGGTGGCTGAGCTGCCGGATCACGATCAGGACGAGGATGCCGAGCACCGTCATCGTGCCGATGAACTCGACGAAGACGTTGTACGGCGCCCAGTCGCCGATGACCGGCAGGATCCAGTCGGCCTGGAAGAGCTGGCCGACGGCGTTGACGATGGTCAGCAGCAGGGAGAAGAAGCCCACCGCGACGAACCAGTGCGCCACCCCGACGATGCCCCAGCGGTTCATCCGGGTGTGGCCGAGGAACTCCCTGACCACGGTGACGGTGCGGTCCACGGGGTCGTTGGTCCGCGTTCCGGCCGGCACCGGCTGGCCCAGCCGCATGTAGTTGAAGATCTGCAGGACGGCGCGGCCGAACAGTGCGACGCCGACCACGATCAGGACCAGCGACACGATGATCGCGGCGAGTTGCATTTGGGGGCTCCTCGGGCCTGCGAGGTTACGAGGGGGCGGTGGTACGGGGTGGTGCTCGGTAGTACTGGTGGGTGTTGCTCGGTATCGCTCGTATTACTAAGCGGTAACTTAATCAGTCCGTTTGAGACTACCCCCATCCTCCGCCGCACTGTAGTCGGACGTGCGGTGATCTGCGTCGCTGAGGCAACCCTGGCCGCGGCGTGCCACTCCGCCCCCCATTGCGCGTAAGGAGCGGATAAGAGTTGAGCCTGGCCGACTCACCTCTGTTGACCCAGTGCCGGGCGTCGTGCACACTTGAGCCTGTTCCACTCAAGTCAGCTGGAGGTTATTCACCATGGCACGTGCGGTCGGCATCGACCTGGGCACGACTAACTCCGTCGTCAGCGTTCTGGAGGGCGGCGAGCCCACCGTCATCACCAACGCCGAGGGCGCCAGGACCACGCCGTCCGTCGTCGCCTTCGCCAAGAACGGTGAGGTGCTGGTCGGCGAGGTGGCCAAGCGCCAGGCGGTCACGAACGTCGACAGGACCATCCGCTCGGTCAAGCGCCACATGGGCACCGACTGGAAGGTCAACCTGGACGGCAAGGACTTCAACCCGCAGCAGATCAGCGCCTTCGTGCTGCAGAAGCTGAAGCGGGACGCCGAGTCCTACCTGGGCGAGAAGGTGACCGACGCGGTCATCACCGTCCCGGCGTACTTCAACGACGCCGAGCGCCAGGCCACCAAGGAGGCCGGTGAGATCGCGGGCCTCAACGTCCTGCGCATCGTCAACGAGCCGACCGCCGCCGCGCTGGCCTACGGCCTGGACAAGGACGAGCAGGTCATCCTGGTCTTCGACCTCGGTGGCGGTACGTTCGACGTCTCGCTGCTGGAGATCGGCGACGGCGTCGTCGAGGTGAAGGCCACCAACGGTGACAACAACCTCGGTGGTGACGACTGGGACCAGCGCGTCGTCGACTACCTGGTCAAGCAGTTCCAGTCCGGCCACGGCGTGGACCTGGCCAAGGACAAGATGGCGCTGCAGCGTCTGCGCGAGGCGGCCGAGAAGGCCAAGATCGAGCTGTCCTCGTCCACCGAGACCAACATCAACCTGCCCTACATCACGGCGTCCGCCGAGGGCCCGCTGCACCTGGACGAGAAGCTCACCCGCGCCCAGTTCCAGCAGCTCACCTCCGACCTGCTGGAGCGCTGCAAGACGCCGTTCCACAACGTCATCAAGGACGCCGGCATCCAGCTGTCCGAGATCGACCACGTCGTCCTCGTCGGCGGTTCCACCCGTATGCCCGCCGTCGCCGAGCTGGTCAAGGAGCTGACCGGCGGCAAGGACGCCAACAAGGGCGTCAACCCGGACGAGGTCGTCGCCATCGGCGCCGCCCTGCAGGCCGGTGTCCTCAAGGGCGAGGTCAAGGACGTCCTGCTGCTCGACGTAACCCCGCTGTCCCTCGGTATCGAGACCAAGGGCGGCATCATGACCAAGCTGATCGAGCGGAACACGACGATCCCGACCAAGCGCTCGGAGATCTTCACCACCGCCGAGGACAACCAGCCCTCCGTGCAGATCCAGGTCTACCAGGGCGAGCGCGAGATCGCGGCGTACAACAAGAAGCTCGGGATGTTCGAGCTGACCGGTCTGCCCCCGGCGCCGCGCGGCGTCCCGCAGATCGAGGTCGCCTTCGACATCGACGCCAACGGCATCATGCACGTGACCGCGAAGGACCTGGGCACGGGCAAGGAGCAGAAGATGACCGTCACCGGCGGCTCCTCGCTGCCGAAGGACGAGGTCGACCGGATGCGCCAGGAGGCCGAGAAGTACGCGGAGGAGGACCACGCCCGCCGCGAGGCCGCCGAGTCCCGCAACCAGGGCGAGCAGCTCGTCTACCAGACGGAGAAGTTCCTCAAGGACAACGAGGACAAGGTCCCGGGCGAGGTGAAGACCGAGGTCGAGACCGCCGTCGCCGAGCTGAAGGAGAAGCTCAAGGGCGAGGACACCGCCGAGATCCGCACCGCCACCGAGAAGGTCGCCGCCGTCTCGCAGAAGCTGGGCCAGGCCATGTACGCCGACGCCCAGGCCGCGCAGGCCGCCGGCGGCGAGGCCCCCGGCGCGGGCGCCCAGGCCGGTGACAAGGCCGACGACGACGTCGTCGACGCCGAGATCGTGGACGACGAGCGCAAGGACGGTGCCGCGTGACGGAGGAGACCCCGGGTTTCGACGAGAAGCCCGACGTCCCCTCCGGCGCCACCCCTGACGACGCCGAGCCGCAGGCCGCCTCCGAAGAGGGGGCGGCCCCGGCCGGGGACGCGAGCGAGAACGCGGGTCTGGTGGCCCAGCTGGACCAGGTGCGCAGTGCGCTGGGCGAGCGCACGGCGGACCTCCAGCGCCTCCAGGCCGAGTACCAGAACTACCGCCGCCGGGTGGAGCGGGACCGCGTCGCGGTCAAGGAGGTCGCCGTCGCGAACCTCCTGTCCGAGCTGCTTCCCGTGCTCGACGACATCGGCCGCGCCCGGGAGCACGGCGAGGTCGTCGGCGGCTTCAAGTCCGTCGCGGAGTCGCTGGAGTCGGTCATCGCCAAGATGGGCCTCCAGCAGTTCGGCAAGGAGGGCGAGCCCTTCGACCCGACGATCCACGAGGCCCTGATGCACTCCTACGCACCGGACGTCACCGAGACGACGTGCGTGGCGATCCTGCAGCCCGGGTACCGGATCGGCGAACGCACCATCCGCCCCGCGCGGGTGGCGGTCGCCGAGCCGCAGCCGGGCGCCCAGACGGTCAAGCCGGCCGAGGCCGGCTCCGAGGGGCAGGACGCCTCCGACGCGGAGGACAACGCCGGGACCAAGGAGAGCGGTGGCCCGGACGAGGGCTGAGCTTGAAGTGACGGCACAGGCGCGAGAGGAGGGACGTCGGGGATGAGCACGAAGGACTTCATCGAGAAGGACTACTACAAGGTTCTCGGCGTCCCCAAGGACGCCACCGAGGCCGAGATCAAGAAGGCGTACCGGAAGCTCGCCCGCGAGAACCACCCGGACGCCAACAAGGGAAACGTCAAGGCGGAGGAGCGCTTCAAGGAGATCTCCGAGGCCAACGACATCCTCGGTGACCCCAAGAAACGCAAGGAGTACGACGAGGCCCGCGCCCTCTTCGGCAACGGAGGCTTCCGTCCGGGGCCGGGCGCGGGCGGCGGTGGCACCTTCAACTTCGACCTGGGCGACCTCTTCGGCGGCGGCGCCCAGGGCGGGGGAGGCCAGGGCGGCTTCGGCGGCGGCCTCGGGGACGTCTTCGGCGGTCTGTTCAACCGCACCGGAGGCGGACCCGGCACCGGCACGCGCACGCAGCCGCGGCGCGGGCAGGACATCGAGTCCGAGGTGACCCTGAGCTTCACCGAGGCCATCGAGGGCGCGACCGTGCCGCTCAGGATGTCCTCGCAGGCACCCTGCAAGGCCTGTTCGGGCACCGGCGACAAGAACGGCACGCCGCGCGTGTGCCCGACCTGCGTCGGCACCGGCCAGGTCGCCCGGGGTTCGGGCGGCGGCTTCTCGCTCACCGACCCGTGCCCGGACTGCAAGGGCCGCGGCCTGATCGCCGAGGACCCCTGCGAGGTCTGCAAGGGCTCCGGACGCGCCAAGTCCTCGCGGACGATGCAGGTCCGGATCCCCGCCGGGGTCTCCGACGGGCAGCGCATCCGGCTGCGCGGCAAGGGCACGCCGGGCGAGCGGGGCGGTCCGGCGGGCGACCTGTACGTGGTCGTGCACGTCAAGGAACACCCCGTCTTCGGACGCCGGGGCGACAACCTCACCGTCACCGTCCCGGTCACCTACGCCGAGGCGGCCCTCGGCGGCGAGGTCAGGGTCCCGACCCTGGGCGGTCCGCCCGTCACGCTGAAGCTGCCGGCGGGCACGCCCAACGGGCGCACCATGCGGGCCCGGGGCAAGGGCGCGGTCCGCAAGGACGGCACCCGCGGCGACCTCCTGGTCACCGTGGAGGTGAGTGTTCCGAAGGATCTGACGGGGAAGGCTCGTGACGCGCTGGAGGCGTATCGCGAGGCGACCGCGGACGAGGATCCGCGGGCGGAGTTGTTCCAGGCCGCGAAGGGAGCTTGACGGGAATGGACGGTCGTCGACGCAACCCGTACGAACTGACCGAGGACACCCCGGTCTACGTCATCTCGGTGGCGGCCCAGCTCTCCGGCCTGCACCCGCAGACCCTGCGCCAGTACGACCGCCTCGGCCTGGTCTCCCCGGACCGCACGGCCGGCCGGGGCCGGCGCTACTCGGCCCGCGACATCGAACTGCTCCGGCAGGTGCAGCAGTTGTCGCAGGACGAGGGCATCAACCTGGCCGGAATCAAGCGCATCATCGAACTGGAGAACCAGGTCGCCGAGCTGCAGGCCCGCGCGGCCGAGCTGGCCGCCGCGCTCGACGGCGCCGCCACGGCGATGCGCCAGCGCGAGGCCGCGGTGCACGCGTCGTACCGCCGTGACCTCGTTCCTTACCAAGAGGTACAGCAGACCAGCGCCCTGGTGGTCTGGCGTCCCAAGCGCCACGGCCAGTCCTCGGACTGAGCCGGACCGGCAGTCGGCACAAGGGAAAACGGCCGTGACAGCCCCGGAGGACCGCCCGTCCTCCGGGGCTGGTTCACAACGGTGCAGTCTCATTGGTCTAGTACTTCTTGACGATTTGGTGAAGACAGCGTTGGCTTCCTTCACCGGGGTCACCTGGGTCACCTGGATACCAACAACACCCGTGTGTCGGAAGGTCTAGCGCAGTGAGCAGCCGTGCCCGTCGTACCGCCATATCCGTGGCCGCGTCCCTGATGACCTTCTCGCTGGCCTCCTGCGGTGTGCTGGGCGCCTCGGACAGCAGCGACGACGCGAGCCCGACCAAGGGCAACGACATCACGGTCGGTCTGCTCCTGCCGGAGAAGGAGAACACGCGCTACGAGCAGTTCGACTACCCCTTCTTCAAGGCGAAGGTCGGCGACCTCACGCGCGACGAGGGCAACGTCAAGTACGCCAACGCCGAGGCCAGCGCCGCCAAGCAGGCCGAGCAGCTGCAGCAGATGGTCGACGACAAGGTCGACGTGATCGTGCTGGACGCGGTGGACTCGCACGCCATCGCGGACGGCGTGCGGAAGGCCAAGGACGCCGGCATCCCCGTCATCGCCTACGACCGGCTGGCCGAGGGCCCGATCGAGGCGTACATCTCCTTCGACAACGAACTGGTCGGCGAGGTCCAGGGCCGCTCCCTCATCGAGGCGCTGGGCGGCGACCCGGAGAGCTCCGAGAAGATCGTCATGATGAACGGCTCGTCCACCGACCCGAACGCCAAGCAGTTCAAGGCGGGCGCGCTGTCCGAGCTGAACGGCAAGGTGACGATCGCCCAGTCCTTCGACACCAAGGACTGGAAGCCGGAGAACGCCGAGTCGAACATGACCGAGGCGATCGAGAAGATCGGCAAGAGCCAGATCGCGGGCGTCTACTCGGCCAACGACGGCATGGCGGGCGGCATCATCAAGGCCCTGGAGGACGCGGGCGTCACCGACCTGCCGCCGATCACCGGCCAGGACGCGGAGCTGGCGGCGGTGCAGCGGATCGTCACCGGCGAGCAGTACATGAGCGTGTACAAGTCCTACCCGCAGGAGGCCGAGAACGCCGCGGAGATGGCCGTGGCGCGGGTCCAGGGCCGGGACATCCAGTTCGACGCGCTGGCCCGCGACAAGGTCGACAGCCCCACGCACAAGGGCATCCCGGCGCAGCTCGTCCCCGTCGTCGCCCTCACCAAGGCCAACATCGAGGAGACGGTCATCGCGGAGGGCTTCTACAAGGTCAGCGACATCTGCACCGCCAAGTACGCGGACGCGTGCGCGGAGATGGGCCTGAAGTAGCCCGCGTGTCTTCCGGGTCCCACCGGCGGGGCATTCCGTCCGCAACCGGCACATTCCGGTCCCCGCGCGGGGTGGAGCCGTGTTGCGGAGCCGGTCCGGGCCGCGCATAGTTGCGCTGCGGAAGAGCCGGAACCGGGGGTGGGATGGGCGATGGCCGGGCACGGGGCTCAGGAGCACCCGCACGGGGCCGACCGGCTCTGCGCGGCCGGAGACCGCCTGTACTCCCGGGCCGTGCGGCGCGGGCGGGTGCCCCGCCAGGACGCCGAGCCCGTCCCCTGCCTCCTGGAACTGGCCCTGCTGCACCCCGACCCCGACGACATGGACTGGCTGGTGCCGACCTCTCCGCAGGAGGTCATGACCCGGCTGCTGCGCGGGGTCCACGACGAGGTCAGCGCCAGTCAGCGGCGGGTGGGCTCGGCCGTGGAAGCCTTCGAGTGGTACGCGGGCCTGGGCAGGCTGCTCCAGACCCCGGCCGGCCCGGAGTCGACCGCGATCCGCGTCCTCGACGGCCTGTCCCGCATCCAGGCCGCGATGGACGAGGCGACGGCCGCCTGCACGACCGAGGTGCTCACCGTCCAGCCCGGCGGCATCCGGCGCGAGCACGAGCTGTCCGAGGGCCTGCACCGGGCGCTGGCGCTGCGCGGGCGCGGGGTGCGGATGCGGGACCTGTACACGCACGTGGCCCGGCACGGGCAGGGCCTGCTCAACTACCTCGAACTCATGGGTGACGCGGTGGAGGCCCGCACCCTGGACGAGGTCATCGACCGCCTCATCCTCTTCGACCGCACGGTCGCCTTCATCCCCGCCAACACCGACCGCACGATGGCCCTCGAACTGCGCCACCCGGCCCTGATCGCCTACCTGATCACGGTCTTCGAACGCCTCTGGCGCCTCGCCATCCCGCTGACGGCGCCCCTCCCCGACACGGGCATCGAGGGCATCTCCCACCGCGAGCAGTCCATCGCGGCGCTGCTCGCGGAGGGCCACCAGGACGCGGTGATCGCGGAACGCCTCGGCATCAGCGTCCGCACGGCCCGCGCGCACATCGCCCGCCTCTCGGAGACCCTGGGCGCGGCCAGCCGCACCCAGCTGGGCGTCCGCATAGCCCAGGCCGGCCTGGACGGCTCCCCGCGCACCCCGGTCATCCTTCCCGGTCGAGAATCCCCGACCGCCCGATGAGATACCCGAGCTGAGCCCGGCTCTCGCTGCCGAGGGTGGCGGCGAGTTTGGCGATGTGGACGCGTGCGGTGCGGACGTTCATGCCGAGGCGGTCGGCGATGTCTGCGTCGGTGTGGCCTTCGATGAGGAGGGCGGCGATGGCGCGTTGGCGGGGGGTGATGCCGTTGAGGGTGGGTTGTTGGACGGCTTGGGGGTGCATGGGGGTGGCGAGGTGCCAGAGGCGGTCGAAGGTGTTGACGAAGTAGGCGATAAGGGCGGGGTGCCGCACTTCGAGGGCGAGTGAGCGGTCGGCGCTGGCGGGGATGAAGGCGACGGTGCGGTCGACGACGATGAGCCGTTCGGTGACCTCGTCGAGCGTGCGGGCCTCGACGTCGCCGGTCAGCTGCTCGTAGCGGGCGAGCACGTGTGGAGCGTGCCGGTAGGTGTGTTGGTAGAGGGTGCGGATACGCCCCCCTCGGTCGAGGAAAGCCTGGTCGCGCTGGAGCGATCGCAGGTTGTCCTGCCGCGGCGGAGCATTGGGGCCCTGGTACGGCTGGATGGTCAGCGCCTGCTCCGTGGCGTCGGCCAGAGCGTCGGCGATGGCCCGGCTGATCTGCTCCTTCCCTGTCACCAGCAGGAGCGCGGTGACGTCCGCTGCCTCGGAGGACTCCTCGCGTATCAGCGGCGCGAAGGCCTTCACCAGTTGCTCTTCGCGCCGGCGTTCGTCGGCGATGCGTCGGCCCGAGGCTCGCAGCAGGCTGTGCAGCGCTGCCATCGGAGAGGCCGGTTCGAGCCGGTCCGGGTCGTCGGGCGCCGGGTGGAGGAATCCGAAGTCGACCAGGCAGGGCGGCATGCCGGGCACCGGTTGCGTCACATGGCCCTCCTGCAGCGCGCGCTGGTACACCCGCATGCCTGCCGGGCACATCTCCTCCGGCCCGTGCTCCGGGTGCGACGCCGTCATTGCTCGACTTCCCGTTGTCCGAGGATTCCCGACTCGGCGATCAAATAGCCGAGTTGTGCGCGGCTCTCGCTGCCGAGGGTGGCGGCGAGTTTGGCGATGTGGACGCGTGCGGTGCGGACGTTCATGCCGAGGCGGTCGGCGATGTCGGCGTCGGTGTGGCCTTCGACGAGGAGGGAGGCGATGGTGCGTTGACGCGATGTGACGCCGTTCAGGGATCGGTGTTGGGCCGCCTGTGGATGCATCGGAGTAGCGAGCCGCCAGAGACGCTCGAAGGTGGTCACGAAATAGTCGATGAGAGCGGGGTGGCGGACTTCGAGCGCGAGTGAGCGGTCGGCGTTGGCGGGGATGAAGGCGATCCGGCGGTCGACGACGATGAGGCGATCGGTCACCTCGTCCAGGGAGCGCGCCTCGGCGTCTCCGCGCAGTTGCTCGTAGCGGGCGCGGACCAACGGCAGGTGACGCTGCGTATGCTGGTAGAGGGTGCGAATCCGCCCACCGCGGTCGAGCATTTCCTGATCACGTTGCAAGGACAGGTGCTGGGACTGGCGTCCGCGCTGATCGCCGTAGTGGGCGTTGGGTTGGATGCACAGCAGTTCGTTGGTGGCATCCGCCATTGCTTCGCTGATGGCTTCGTTGATCTGCGGGACGCCGCTGAGGACGCGTACGGCCGCGGCGTCGCCACCGGCCGTACGTCGGCCGTCCACCTGCATCAACGGTTCGAACGTCGCGGACAGCCGGGCTTCCCGCCGCCTTTCCTCGGCGATGCGCTGTGCGGATACGTCCAGCATCCGGTGCAGGGCGACGGCCGGAGCGACCGGCTCCAGCCAGTCGGGTTCGCCGACGCGAGGCTGCAGCAGTCCATATGCCGTCAGGCAGGGCGCCGCGGCAGCCTCTGAGTCCGGTACGCGGCCCTCACGCAGTGCCTGGGTGTACAGCAGTGTTCCGGCGGTGCAGAGATCTTCGGGACCGTGCTCCGGATGCGTCTCGTGCGGTGCCGCCGTGGGCTCGCGTGCCTCCCCCGTCACAGGCCGTGCCCGTTGGTGACGCCCTGGTCGTCCTGCTCCAGGAGCCCCGACTGGGCGATGAGGTAACCCAGCTGAGCGCGACTGCCGCTCCCTAGTGCGGAGGCCAGTTTGGCGATGTGCGCGCGGCACGTGCGCACGTTCATGCCCAGGCGCCGGGCGATCGCCTCGTCGACGTGGCCTTCGACCAGAAGCTTGGCTATGGAGTGCTGGATGTCGGTGATGCCGTCGGGCGCCGTCTCGTAGGGGGCGCCGGCGGTGAGCGGCACTGCTCGCCCCCAGATGAACTCGAACACCTTGATCAGATAACGGACCAGCCCGGGGTGGCGGATTTCCAGCGCGACCTGCCGGTCGTCCCGGATGGGGATGAAAGCCACGGTCTCGTCGCAGATGATGAGTCGCTCGACGAGCTCGTCGATGGTGCGGTACTCGGCTTTCCCGTTCGGGAACTGGTCCACGTAGGCCATGCGTTCGGGGCTGTACCGTGCCGTGTGCTGATAGAGGGTGCGGATGCGTACCCCACGGTCGACCAGCGTCCTGTCGCGCTCCAGTCCCTCGATGAGCCTGCGCTCGGGGTGCCGGGCACTCGGCTGGACCGTGAGCATCTCCACCACGCACTGGTCCGTGGCCAGGTCAAGGGCCGCGTTGATGCGGTCGAGCCCCTCCAGGACGGTGATCGAGTGGGTTGGTGCCGCACCCTGCGCGCTGAGGGCCATGAAGGGTTCGAAGGCCGCAGCAAGCTCGATCGAGGTGCGTCGACGCTCCGATATCTCGTGCTCAATCGGATTCAGCCGCCGCGCGAGGGCGACCGCCGGAGACACGGGCAGGAGCCAGTTGGCATCGTCTGGGTCGGGGTGCAGGAGTGCGAACTCCATCAGACAGGGGACCGGATCCGCCTCGCTGCGGGCGACACGTCCGGTGCGCAGGGCGTTCGCGTAGAGGCGCGCCCCCGCCTCACACAGTTCAGTAACTGCATGGGGATGTGTCGCTTTGGTCTGATTTGTTGTCAAATCTCCACCCCCCAGGGTCCTGAACGTGCAGGAACATGATGCACCGATTGTGTGGCCATGACGTGCCTATATGAGCCATCGTCTTATCCGACGGGGGAAGAGGGGACCTTCAAGTGAGGACGAAGCTGGCTATGTCTAAGAGAATGCTTCGCTCGGTGCTTGTCGCCGCCTTCTCCGCCGTTGTGGCCTTCGGAACTCTGAGTGGCCTCTCCGTGGCGAAGGGCGATGCCCGAGCGGACAGCGTCTGGTCGCTTACGACGGTGACCGCTACGCCTGCTGGCGCGGACGGGGAAGCTCTCACAGACGACAGTGTGTGGTCTTGACATGACGACTCCACCCGATGACCGCTCCTTCCGGCGAGAAATGGCCACCGCCTACCGCTCCGGCTGGCACTTCATCGACCTGGTCACCGCGATCCCGCACGCCGGTGACTCCCTGATGGTGACCGTCTTCGGCGAGCCGGTCGTCGTCACGCTGGACGAGGACGGCGACGTGCGTGCGTACCGGTGTCTGCGGCGGCCTCGGGGGGCGCCGCAGCCCGTCCGGTGTGCCATCCGGTACGGAATGATCTTTGTGAACCTGGACCAGCGGGACCACCGGCTCGAGCAGCCGGAGGCCCCCGAAGTGAGGACCATCTCGGCCACCCCCCGCAGTGCCTGACGCGATTCCCCCGTCGTAACAAATCGCTCAGGTGCTTCCCCCCGGCAGCGGCGTCACCGTGACCTGAACACGGTGACGCCGCTGTCGCATGTGCGGACATCTCGCGACACCAGCCGGTTCCGCGACTGGCCGAAAAGGCACTCGTGCGGTGCGGCCCGTTCACTGCCGCGTCACCCGCCCCCCTGAGCCTCGGCGTCTCCCGGGGAGAATTGCGGCTCCCGACTTGAGTGGGGCAGGCTCAACTTTGTGTACGCTGGATGAGTCAGCACTACGCGAGGAGGAGAGCCAGAACGTGGACGCCGAGCTGACCAACCGGAGCCGGGACGCGATCAACGCGGCCAGCAACCGGGCCGTGACCGAGGGAAACGCCGACCTCACCCCCGCCCACCTGCTCCTTGCGCTGCTCCAGGGGCAGGACAACGAGAACATCACCGACCTGCTCGTCGCCGTCGAGGCCGACCTCGCCGCCGTGCGCTCCGGCGCCGAGCGCATCGTCGCCGGGCTGCCCAGCGTGACCGGGTCCACCGTCGCGCCCCCGCAACCCAGCCGTGAGATGCTCGCCGTGGTCGCCGACGCCCAGGCACGCGCCAAGGAACTCGGGGACGAGTACCTCTCCACCGAGCACCTGCTCCTCGGCATCGCCGCGAAGGGCGGCGCGGCCGGTGAGGTACTGGAGGGGCAGGGAGCCAGTGCGAAGAAGCTGCAGGAGGCCTTCCGCAAGGCGAGGGGAGGGCGCCGGGTGACCACGCCCGACCCCGAGGGGCAGTACAAGGCGCTGGAGAAGTTCGGCACCGACCTCACCGCCGCCGCCCGGGACGGAAAGCTCGACCCCGTCATCGGGCGCGACCAGGAGATCCGCCGGGTGGTCCAGGTGCTCAGCCGGCGGACCAAGAACAACCCCGTGCTCATCGGCGAGCCCGGCGTCGGCAAGACCGCCGTCGTCGAAGGGCTCGCCCAGCGGATCGTCAAGGGCGACGTGCCCGAGTCGCTGAAGGACAAGCGGCTGGTCGCGCTGGACCTCGGCGCCATGGTCGCCGGGGCCAAGTACCGCGGCGAGTTCGAGGAGCGGCTCAAGACCGTCCTCGCCGAGATCAAGGACTCCGACGGGCAGGTCGTCACCTTCATCGACGAGCTGCACACCGTCGTCGGCGCCGGCGCGGGCGGCGACTCCGCCATGGACGCCGGGAACATGCTCAAGCCGATGCTGGCCCGCGGCGAGCTGCGCATGGTGGGTGCCACCACCCTCGACGAGTACCGGGAGCGGATCGAGAAGGACCCCGCCCTGGAGCGCCGCTTCCAGCAGGTGCTGGTCGCCGAGCCGACCGTCGAGGACTCCATCGCCATCCTGCGCGGGCTCAAGGGGCGGTACGAGGCCCACCACAAGGTGCAGATCGCGGACAGCGCGCTGGTGGCCGCCGCGAGCCTATCCGACCGGTACATCACCTCCCGCTTCCTGCCCGACAAGGCCATCGACCTGGTCGACGAGGCCGCATCCCGGCTGCGCATGGAGATCGACTCCTCGCCGGTCGAGATCGACGAACTCCAGCGCGCCGTCGACCGGCTGAAGATGGAGGAGCTGGCGATCGGCAAGGAGACCGACGCCGCCTCCCTGGAGCGTCTGGAGCGGCTGCGGCGCGACCTCGCCGACAAGGAGGAGGAGCTGCGCGGCCTCACCGCCCGCTGGGAGAAGGAGAAGAAGTCCCTCAACCGGGTCGGCGAGCTGAAGGAGAAGCTCGACGAACTGCGCGGGCAGGCCGAGCGCGCCCAGCGCGACGGCGACTTCGACACCGCCAGCAAGCTGCTGTACGGCGAGATCCCCACCCTGGAGCGCGACCTGGAGGCCGCCTCCGAGGCGGAGGAGGAGGTCGCCCGGGACACCATGGTCAAGGAGGAGGTCGGCGCCGACGACATCGCCGACGTCGTCGCCTCCTGGACCGGCATCCCCGCCGGGCGGCTGCTGGAGGGCGAGACGCAGAAGCTGCTGCGCATGGAGGACGAGCTGGGCAAGCGGCTCATCGGCCAGACCGAGGCCGTGCGGGCCGTCTCCGACGCCGTACGCCGCTCCCGGGCCGGGATCGCCGACCCGGACCGCCCGACCGGGTCCTTCCTCTTCCTCGGCCCCACCGGTGTCGGCAAGACCGAGCTGGCCAAGGCGCTCGCCGACTTCCTCTTCGACGACGAGCGGGCCATGGTCCGCATCGACATGTCCGAGTACAGCGAGAAGCACAGCGTCGCCCGGCTGGTCGGCGCCCCGCCCGGATACGTCGGCTACGAGGAGGGCGGCCAGCTCACCGAGGCCGTGCGGCGGCGGCCGTACACCGTCGTGCTGCTCGACGAGGTGGAGAAGGCGCACCCCGAGGTCTTCGACATCCTGCTCCAGGTGCTGGACGACGGGCGCCTCACCGACGGGCAGGGCCGCACCGTCGACTTCCGCAACACCATCCTGGTGCTCACCTCCAACCTGGGCAGCCAGTACCTGGTCGACCCGACCACCGGCGAGGCGGAGAAGAAGGAGCAGGTGCTGGAGGTGGTCCGGGCCTCCTTCAAGCCGGAGTTCCTCAACCGGCTCGACGACCTGGTGGTCTTCTCGGCCCTCAGCAAGGACGAGCTGAGCCGGATCGCCCGGCTCCAGATCGACGGCCTGGCCCGGCGGCTCGCCGAGCGCCGCCTCACCCTGGAGGTCACCGACGAGGCCCTCGGCTGGCTCGCGGAGGAGGGCAACGATCCGGCCTACGGCGCCCGGCCGCTGCGCCGCCTCGTGCAGACCGCGATCGGCGACCGGCTCGCCCGGGAGATCCTCTCCGGTGAGATCAAGGACGGCGACACGGTCCGCGTGGACCGCTTCGGCGACGACCTGATCGTGGGACCGGCGAGCGGCAAGACGCTGTGACCGACCGCACGGCCCGCCCCGGCGATCCGCCCTTCGGGTTGCCGGGGCGCCGAGCGGGGTACCCGACTGGCCGGATCGAGTCAGCCGAGGGCTGACAGGCCCCCGACGGGCTTGCCACGCCCCTCCCCGCATGGGGGAGGATGGCCGGATCCGTACGAAGGGAAATTCACGGTGAGCATCGACCCGTCCTCGATTCCGAACTTCGGGGGCAAGCAGCCCGAGCCGCAGCCCCAAGGACCGGCGGGCCCCGTCGTCCCGGATCAGGATCTTGTGAAGCAGCTCCTCGACCAGATGGAGCTGAAGTACGTCGTCGACGACGAGGGCGACCTCGCGGCGCCGTGGGAGCAGTTCCGTACGTACTTCATGTTCCGCGGCGAGGGCGACCAGCAGGTCTTCTCGGTGCGGACGTTCTACGACCGGCCCCACCAGATCGACGAGAAGCCCCAGCTCCTGGAGTCGGTCGACGACTGGAACCGGCGCACCCTGTGGCCCAAGGTGTACTCCCACACCCACGACGACGGCACCGTCCGCCTGATCGGCGAGGCGCAGATGCTGATCGGCATGGGCGTCAGCCTGGAGCACTTCGTCTCCTCGACGGTCAGCTGGGTGCGGGCCGCCATCGAGTTCGACCGGTGGCTCGTGGAGCAGCTCGGCCTGGAGCAGGACGTCAACGAGGCGGAGAAGCCGACCGACGAGGACGGCGAGTAGTCCGCCCCCGCGGCTGATCACAGCAGAGCCCGGACCCCGGCAGTGCGGGGCCCGGGCTCTCGTCGTACCCGGGTCCGCGCGTACCGGGGCACGGTGCGGGCCCGCTCACCCCGCCGCCGCCTTCAGCCGCCGCACCGCCTCCTCCAGCACCGAGGCCTGCTTGCAGAACGCGAACCGCACGAAGGGCGCGCCCTCCTCCCGGTGGTCGTAGAAGACCGCGTTGGGGACGGCCACGACGCCCGCGCGCTCCGGCAGTGAGCGGCAGAAGGCGAAGCCGTCGCTGACGCCGAGCGGGCGGATGTCGGTGGTGACGAAGTACGTCCCGGCGGGCCGGTACACCCCGAAGCCCGCCTCGGCCAGCCCCGCCGCCAGCAGGTCCCGCTTGGCCTCCATGTCGGCCCGGTAGGCGGCGAAGTACGACTCCGGCAGCGCGAGCGCCTCGGCCACCGCGTACTGGAAGGGCCCCGAGGCCACGTACGTCAGGTACTGCTTGGCCGAGCGGACCGCCGTGAGCAGGGCGGGCGCGGCGGTGACCCAGCCGACCTTCCAGCCGGTGAACGAGAACGTCTTGCCGGCCGACCCGATGGTCACCGTGCGCTCCCGCATCCCCGGGAAGGACGCCAGGGGGATGTGCTCGGCGGTGTCGAAGACCAGGTGCTCGTAGACCTCGTCGGTCACCACCAGCAGGTCCCGCTCCACCGCCAGCTCGGCGATCGCCGCCAGCTCCTGGCGGGTGAGGACCGTGCCCGTCGGGTTGTGCGGGGTGTTCAGCAGCAGGAGCCGGGTGCGGTCGGTGACGGCGTCGCGCAGCTCGTCCAGGTCCAGGCGGAACGCGCCCTCGTGCGGGCGCAGCGTCACGGGCACGCGGGTGCCGCCCGCCATCGCGACGCAGGCCGCGTACGAGTCGTAGTACGGCTCCAGCGCGACGACCTCGTCGCCGGGCTCCAGCAGGGCCAGCAGGGCCGCCGCGATGGCCTCCGTGGCACCGGCGGTGACCAGGACCTCGGTGTCGGGGTCGTAGGACAGGCCGTAGCGGCTCAGCTGGTGGCCGGCGACGGCGGCGCGCAGCTCGGGGACGCCGGGGCCGGGCGGGTACTGGTTGCCGCGCCCGTCGCGCAGCGCCCGCACGGCGGCCTCGCGGATCTCCTCGGGACCGTCGGTGTCGGGGAAGCCCTGACCGAGGTTGATCGCCCCGGTCCGCACCGCCAGGGCGGACATCTCGGCGAAGATCGTCGTCCCGAACTCCGCGAGCCGGCGGTTCAGGAGGGGACGGGCGCTGGAGCTCATCGAGGTCATGCCGGCCATCCTGCGCCGAGGCTCTGGTCTTCCTCAACTCAGAGCGTTGTCAGAGCCACTTGTTAGATTGCCCGGTGGATGGAGACCGGTCAGAGAACCTTTGAGGTCCGCGGTCAAGAGGGGCGGGCACAAAGGTCCCCGGGAGCCACCTCGGGACTATGTCGCAGGCCGTAGATCCCCGCCCCTCTCATCCTCCATCTCCATGAGAGTGCAGGTCAGGGGCCGTTCCCGGTCGAAGACCCTCAGAACTTCCTCAACTCTGCTTTGGGGCGCGGCGGCGAGGGGCATCCCCCGTTCACGCAACGAGCTTCACGGCGTGATCCACAGGCAATCGATACGCAGCGGGGCATCCGACGGGGGATTGCTTCGGGGGAGTCCACCGGGCCCGGGTCCGGGGACGGAAGGAGGGTGGAGCCATGGTCACAGGCATCATCCTGTTCGTGGTCGCGGCCCTGGTGATCAGGGTCTTCGTGCTGGGCCGACGCAGTTCCGGTGCCGTCCGGGCGGGGGGCGGTCGCTCGCGCCGGGGCGGCGGGGGCGGCGACAGCGGCGGCGGCACCAACAGCTGGTGGGCCGGCGACGGGGGCGGTTCGTCCTCGGACGGTCACCACTCGGGCCACTCCTGCGGTGGCGGCTCGTCCTGCGGAGGCGGGTCGTCCTGCGGGGGAGGGGGCGGCGGCGGATGCGGCGGAGGCAGCTGACACGGGGCAGCTGAGCTCCGCCCAGGGGGAACCGCATCCCCGCCGAGGGGGCCCGTCCCTGGGACCGGGCCCCCTTGCCCCACCCAGAGCGCCCGCCGGGCCACACTCCCGGTGGGCGCTCCCACACCCCGGCGCACGCCGTACGGGCGGGGTGTGCGCTCTGGTTGAACAGTTGAGCTGTGGAGCCCCCTGAGGGATGGAAACGTCACGAAGTTGGGTAAAAACGCTGTGGCGGCGCCATCGTTCATGATTCGCTCTCCCTCATCAACGCAGCTCCTCGGACGACCTGTTGACCCCCCTCCTGACCGGCCGACTGGGCTGAGCGGGCCGCATCCCCGGCAGCGCCGCGGATGCGCAGACCCCACACCTTCCTCTCCTTGTGTGCTTGCGGAGCCGATCCATGCTCACGACCCTGAAAACCGCCTACACCGACACCCGCGCCGCCGACCTGGCCTGGGCCCTGGGGCGCGAGCCGCTGCCCGCGCTCGCCTGTCTGGACGTCGAACTGACGGACGCGAGGCTGCAGTTGAGACTGCTCGGCGCCTCCCACCAAGTCCTGCTCGAGGAGGAGCGGGGCAGCTGCTCGGAGACGGTGGCGTGCATCCCCGGCAGCAGCACCCCCCTTCCGCTGGGCGTCGCCAAGCGGGTGGGCGACTGGGAGTACGAGTTCGCCGCCCGGGTGGAGGTGCTGACCCCGGGCTCCTTCGCCGGCCGCGCCCAGGAGCTGCTGGCCCTGGTCTCCGACCACCCGCACGGCCTGGCGGGCGTCTTCCCCGGCAGCCCGCACGCCTTCACCGCGCTGCTGGCCCAGCGGCACGAGGGGCAGGTGCACTGGCGGACCTGGCACGCCTACCCGCAGGACGGCCAGCTGGTGGCGACCCGCACCCGGGTGGGCGTGCGGGTGCCGACGGCCCGGCTCAGCCCGTCCGCGGTGTGAAGCGGGGGGCGCGCGCCCGTGGCGCGAGCGGGTGAGGGCCGGATAAACCTGTGGTGCTCAAGCAGCCTTGAGTTTCACACGTGTGGGTGACGAAGCGCAGTGCTGGAGTGACGTAACGTCACTGCGTGATCGAACCGCACGCGCCCGCCCCGCCCGGCTCTCCGCCGTCCTGGGGCGGCCCCTGCGGCCCCGACGCGCCCGCCCGGCTGCCCGTACGGCCCGCCGTCGGGCGGTTCCTGGTGCTGGCGGGCGTCTTCGTCTGCGCGGCCTGCGGGCTCGTGTACGAACTCGAACTCGTCGCGCTCGCCTCGTACCTGATCGGCGACTCGGTCACCCAGGCGTCCGTCGTCCTGTCCGTCATGGTCTTCGCCATGGGCCTGGGCTCGCTCGCCGCCAAACGGCTGCGCGGCCTCGCGGCGGCCGGCTTCGGCGCGCTGGAGGCCGCCCTCGCCCTGGTCGGCGGCTCCAGCGCGATGGTCCTGTACGCCGTCTTCGCCTGGACCGGCGGCTGGGGCGGCCTGTGGGCGGACGGCCCGCGCATCCTGCTGGTCGCCTTCTCCCTCGCCATCGGCGTGCTGATCGGCGCCGAGGTGCCGCTGCTGATGGAGCTGATCCAGCGGGTGCGCCGGCAGGACCCGGGCGGTGCCGTCGCCGACCTGTTCGCCGCGGACTACGTCGGCGCGCTCGTCGGCGGCCTCGCCTTCCCGTTCGTCCTGCTGCCCTTCCTGGGCCAGCTCACCGGCGCCTTGCTCACCGGCACGGTCAACGCGGTCGTGGGGGCCGCCCTGGTCCTCGGGCTGTTCCGGCGCGACCTGACCCGCCGGGCCCGCTGGCTGCTGCTGACCGCGAACGCCGTGGTCCTCGCCCTGCTCGCCACGGCGACCGTCCTCGCCGACGACTTCGAACGCGCGGCCCGGCACGCCGTATACGGCCAGGACGTCCGGGTGGCGGTGCAGACCGACGTGCAGGAGGTCGTCCTCACCGGCGAGGCCGACGGCCGGCCCCTCGACCTGTTCCTCGACGGGCGGCTGCGGGTGCGCGGCAGCGACGAGCGGCGCTACCACGAGGCGCTGGTGCACCCCGCGATGGACGGCCCGCACGCGCGCGTGCTGATCCTCGGCGGCGGCGACGGCCTCGCCGCCCGGGAGGTGCTGCGCCACCCCGGCGTACACCGCGTCGACGTGCTCGAAGCCGACCCCGGCCTCGCCCGGCTGGCCCGGCACGACCCCGGCCTGTCCGCCCTCAACGAGCACGCCTACGGCGACGCCCGCGTCCGCGTCCTCACCGGCGACGCCTTCCGCCGGCTGCGCTCGACGCCCTCCGCGGCGTACGACGTGGTGATCGCGGACCTGCCCGACCCGGGCCTCACGGCCAGCACCAAGCTGTACTCGCAGGAGTTCTACGGCCTGCTGCGGCGGGTGCTCGCGCCCGACGGGCGGCTGGCGGTCCACGCCGGCCCGGTCGCCGACCGCCCCCGCGCCTTCTGGACGGTGGACGCCACCCTCCGCGCGGCCGGCCTGCCGGCGGCCGCCTACCGCGTCGTCGCCCGGGACTCCGGCACCGCGCCCGGCACCGGACGCGCGGCCGCCGGCCTCCGCGGTCCCCGCGGCTGGGGCTTCCTGCTGGCCGCGCGCACCGCCCCCGCGCTGCGCCTGGACCCGGCGGCGCCCCGCCCGCGCACCCTCACGCCGGGATCGCTGGCCCGGGACGCCCGCGACGCGGCCCGCACCCGGATCCCCGGGCTGCCGCCGTCCACGCTTCCGCATCCGCGGTACTGAGCCGCGGGGGTGCCGCGGATACGACCCGCGCGTCCCCGTGCGGCGGCCCGGCCCTCCCCCGAGTGCGGGACGGACCGCCACATCCCCCTGATCCCCCTGTGGATCGCTCGCACCGAGAACCTACGGCCGCACCGCGCGGCCCCGAATCCCGCGGTGGGTGGAGAACGGAGCCAACCCGGCGTGGTAGCCGCCCGGTTCCTGCAACTTCCGCGGTACGGCGAAAGGATGACGCCGACGCCCGGCGGCCGGACCTACGCTGCCCGGATGCGCCTGCACTCCTTGGCGGCCGACGGCCTGATCGCCGCGGCGCTGACGACCGTGGCCGTCCTGCTCGGCACCGAGGCCGTCACCCAGGGGTGGCCCGCGCTCGACCCGCTCGCCTGGACGCTCGTCGCCCTGCTGACCCTCCCGCTCGTACTGCGCACCCGCGCCCCCGTCGCCGTCTGCCTCGCCGTCCACGCCTGCTGGGCCGCGTACATCACCCTCGGCCACTGGCCCGTCGTCGGCTCCTTCGGCCCCATGCTCGCCGTCTACACCGTCGCCTCCCTGCGCCCCCACCGCACCGCCGCCGCCTGCGCCGCCCTGCTCGCCGCGGTCTGGATCTACGCCGGGCTGCGCACGGACGGCGGGTCGATGGCCTCGGTGGCGGGGCAGGCCGTGGGCTTCCCGCTGGTGCTGTGGCGGTTCGGCCACGTGGCCCGCCGGACCGGCGAGCTGACGCTGCGGCTGCGCGCCGAACAGGCCGACCGGGCCCGGCGCGAGGTCGCCGGGGAACGGGTGCGGATCGCCCGCGAACTGCACGACGTGGTCGCCCACCACATCGCCGTCATCAACGTCCAGGCGGGTCTCGCCCGCTTCGTCTTCCACTCCGACGCCCGCACCGCGCGCGAGGCCCTGGACACCATCGAGGGCGCCAGCGGCGAGGCGCTGGCCGAACTGCGCCGCATGCTCGGCCTGTTGCGCGCCGACGGCGTGCAGGGCGCGGACGGCGCTCCGGCGCCCGGCCTCGGCCAGCTCGACGAGATGGTCACCCGGGTGCGCACCGGCGGCGTGGCCGTGGACCTGCGCGTCACCGGCACCCCGCGCCCGCTGCCGCCCGGCGTCCAGCTGTGCGTCTACCGGGTGGTGCAGGAAGCCCTCACCAACGTGCTCAAGCACGCCCCCGGCGCGGACGCCGCCGTGGAACTCGCCTACCGCGCGGGCGAGGTGACGGTGTCGGTGACCGACGACGGGCCCGCCGGGGGACCGGATCAGGACATACCCGCCGAACGCGGCGGCCACGGCTTGATCGGAATGCGGGAGAGGGCCAAGCTCTACGGCGGGACGATCGCCGTCGGCCCGCGCAGCGAGGGTGGATTCGGCGTGCGCCTGACCCTGCCGACGCCGGTACCAGCCGCACGCCGGGGAGACACCGTCCGGGAATGACCGACGCAGACCGGGACCGCCCGACGGACGGGCCGATACGCCTGCTCGTCGTCGACGACCAGTACCTCGTCCGCAGCGGCCTCGCCGCACTGCTGCGCGCCGCCCCCGGCATGGAGGTCGCCGGCGAGGCGGCCGACGGCGCCGAGGCGGTGGAGCTGGCCGCGCGGATCCGGCCGGACGTGGTCCTGATGGACATCCGGATGCCCGGCCTCACCGGCATCCAGGCCACCGAGCGGATCCTTGCCCAGGCCGTGGACCCCGCGCCCCGGATCCTCGTCCTGACCACCTTCGACCTCGACGAGTACGTGTACGGCGCCCTGCGGGCCGGCGCCTCCGGCTTCCTGCTCAAGGACGCGGGCCCGGAACGGCTGCTGGCCGCGGTGACCGCGGTGCACGGCGGCGACGCGCTGTTCGCCCCCGCGGTCACCCGGCGCCTGGTGGAGGCGTTCACGCGGCTGACGGACACGGGGCGCGCCGAACCCCCGCACGTCCCGGCGCCGCCCGCCCTGACGGCGCTGACCGGCCGCGAGGCGGAGGTCCTGCGCCTGGTGGCCCGCGGTCTGAGCAACGCCGAGGCCGCCGACCGGCTGTTCATCAGCGAGGCCACCGTGAAGACCCACCTCAACCGCACCATGGCCAAACTGGGCCTGACCAGCAGGGCCCAGGCGGTGGTGGTGGCGTACGAGACGGGACTGGTGACGCCGGGCAGCGCGGGCGGCGGGTGACTTCGTGCCGACGGGGGGTGTACCGGGCGCCCGCTGGGTAAGCTGCGCTGACATGGAGCATGAGGTGTTCGTTCCGGTTCCGGCCGAGCGGCTCAGGGACGTGCTGGCCGACCCCGTCCGGGTCGCCCGGGCGGTTCCGGGGCTCCAGCAGGACGCCGGTGCCGAGCCCGTCGCGGGCCGGCTGAAGGTGCGCATCGGCAGTCACTCCATCACCTACCGCGGCGCCGTGCGCCTGTCCGCGCGCGAGGACGGCACCTACGCCGTCGAGGGCGACGCCACCGAGTCGCGCGGCACCGGCGCGGTCACCCTCGCGCTGACGCTGCGCGCGGCCGACGCCGAGGGCGGTGCCACCCTCGTGTTCACCGGGACGGCCACCGCCGACGGCCGGGTCACGGAGCTGCCGCCGGAATCGGTGACCTCGGCCACGACCCGGCTGCTGACCCGCTTCGCGGAGAACCTGGGCACGGCGGCGCAGGCGTCCCCCGCGGCGCCCCCCGACCCGCAGCCGGAACCGGAGCCGCGACCGGACCCCGAGCCGCGCCCCGCCTCCGTCTTCGACACCGAGGTCCCCCCGCCCTCCCTCATGAACACCGACGAGGACGAGGACACGGACGAGGACGCGCACGAAGACACGGACCAGGACACGGACGGGGGCACGGACGACGGGCCCGCCGTCCCGCCCGCCGCCGAGGCCGCGCACGCGCGCCGCACGATGATCGGCCGCAGCGCCGAGGAGGTGGACCACGCCCCGCCGCGCGGCCGGTACGCCCCCGTGCCCGCCCCGCAGGCGAGCGCGGTCGGCGCCCCCCTGCGCTGGGCCGCCCCCGCGGCGGCGCTGGTCGTGGCGTCGGCGATCGTGGTGGGCCGCGCGCTGCGCCGACGCCGCTGAGTGGGGCGCCCTTGATCGCCCCAGTAGGGTCGTGGCGTGAGTAACGAACCCATCACGCTGACCGCGGGCGACGCGGAGGCGACCGTGCTGCCGGGCAACGGCGGCCGGATCGGCGGGCTCCGCGTCGGCGGCACGGAACTGCTCCGCCAGGGCGAACGCTACGGCTGCTTCCCGATGGTCCCCTGGTGCGGACGCATCCGCGACGGCCGCTTCCGCGACGGCGCCGTGGAACACCAGATGCCGCTGAACTCCCCGCCGCACGCCATCCACGGCACCGCCCGCGACGCCGCCTGGCGCACCGCCCGCGTCACCGCGGACGAGGCCGTCCTCACCTACGACCTCGTCGACCCCTGGCCGTACCCCGGCCGCGTCACCCAGGTGGTCGCGCTCGCCGAGGACGGGCTCACCCTGTCGATGTCCGTGGAGACGTACGAGTCGTCCTTCCCGGCGCAGATCGGCTGGCATCCCTGGTTCAACCGGACCCTCGACGGCGAGAACGGCACCGGCGTGGAGATCGCCTTCGACCCCGCCTGGCAGGAGGAGCGCGGCGCCGACCACCTCCCGACCGGCAACCGGGTCGAGCCGAAGCCGGGCCCCTGGGACGACTGCTTCGGCATGCCCGACGGCGTCGACGTCACGCTGACCTGGCCGGGGCGGCTGGAGCTGAAGGTGACCAGCCGGGAGCAGTGGGTCGTGGTGTACGACGAACAGGAGGCCGCCGTCTGTGTGGAGCCGCAGACCGGCCCGCCCAACGGCCTGAACACCCTCCCGCGCCTGGTCACGCCGCTGGAGCCGCTGGAGGCCACGACCACCTGGCGCTGGACCCGGCTCTAAGCTGGGGGCATGACGGACGTACGCGGCGAGCTGCTGCAGCAGATCAAGGACAAGGCCGTGGTGCACGGCAAGGTGACCCTCTCCTCGGGCCTGGAGGCGGACTACTACGTCGACCTGCGCCGCATCACCCTGGACGGCGAGGCCGCGCCGCTGGTCGGGCAGGTGCTGCTCGACCTGACCGCCGACCTGGAGTTCGACGCGGTGGGCGGGCTGACCATGGGCGCCGACCCGGTCGCCGCCAGCATGCTGCACGCCGCCGCCGCGCGGGGCCGGAAGCTGGACGCGTTCGTCGTCCGCAAGGCCGCCAAGGCGCACGGGCTGCAGCGCCGCGTCGAGGGCCCGGACATCAAGGGCCGCCGCGTCCTGGTCGTCGAGGACACCTCCACCACCGGCGGCTCCCCGCTCACCGCCGTCGAGGCGGTGCGCGAGGCCGGGGCCGAGGTGGTCGCCGTCGCCACCATCGTGGACCGGGCGACCGGCGCCGCCGAGAAGATCCAGGACGGCGCGGAGGTGCCGTACCTGTACGCGTACGACAAGGACGAGCTGGGCCTGGACTGACACCAGGGGTACCAGGGGCCGAGACGGGACCGGGGTCCACTCGGGGATTCCCCTTCCGTCTGGAAGGATGGGGCCGACGATGACGTCGCCCCCCAGTCCTAGGTCAGGGCCATAAGCGCCAACACGCCCACCCGCACATACAAGGAGCGGACAGATGCCCATCGCAACTCCCGAGGTCTACAACGAGATGCTGGACCGGGCGAAGGCAGGAAAGTTCGCCTACCCCGCCATCAACGTGACCTCTTCCCAGACGCTGCACGCGGCCCTGCGCGGTTTCGCGGAGGCGGAGAGCGACGGCATCGTCCAGATCTCCACCGGCGGCGCCGAGTTCCTGGGCGGCCAGCACAACAAGGACATGGTGACCGGCGCCGTCGCCCTCGCCGAGTTCGCGCACATCGTCGCCGAGAAGTACGACGTCACCGTCGCCCTGCACACGGACCACTGCCCCAAGGACAAGCTCGACGGGTACGTCCGCCCGCTGCTCGCGGTCTCCGAGGAGCGCGTGAAGGCCGGCCGCAACCCGCTCTTCCAGTCGCACATGTGGGACGGCTCGGCCGAGACCCTGGCCGACAACCTCGCCATCGCCACCGAGCTGCTGGAGCGCGCCCGCGCCGCCAAGATCATCCTTGAGGTCGAGATCACCCCGACCGGCGGCGAGGAGGACGGCGTCTCGCACGAGATCAACGACTCCCTCTACACCACGGTCGACGACGCGCTGCGCACCGTCGAGGCGCTCGGCCTCGGTGAGAAGGGCCGCTACCTGCTCGCCGCGTCCTTCGGCAACGTGCACGGCGTCTACAAGCCGGGCAACGTCGTCCTCCGCCCCGAGCTGCTGAAGGAGCTGAACGAGGGCGTCGCCGCCAAGTACGGTCAGCCGGCCGGCAGCAAGCCGTTCAACTTCGTCTTCCACGGCGGCTCCGGCTCCACCGCCGAGGAGATCGCGACCGCCCTGGAGAACGGCGTGGTCAAGATGAACATCGACACGGACACCCAGTACGCCTTCACGCGTCCGGTCGCCGACCACATGTTCCGCAACTACGACGGCGTCCTCAAGGTCGACGGCGAGGTCGGCAACAAGAAGACGTACGACCCGCGCACCTGGGGCAAGCTGGCCGAGGGCGGCATGGCGGCGCGCGTCGTCGAGGCCTGCGGTCACCTGCGCTCGGCGGGCCAGAAGATCAAGTAACACCCGGCCGTCCGCACGGCCTTTTGCACGAGCCCGGCGCCCCCGCGCGCCGGGCTCGCTGTATACCTGGGGCCATGCCCGACGTCCGGCTGGCCTCACCGCAAGGCAAGTGGATCCTGTTCACCACCGTCCTCGGCTCCAGCATGGCGCTGCTGGACTCCACCGTCGTCAACGTCGCGCTGCCCCACATCGGGCGCGACCTCGGCGCGGACCTCGCCGCGCTCCAGTGGACCGTCAACGCCTACATGGTGACGCTGGCCGGTCTGATCCTCCTCGGCGGCGCCCTCGGCGACCGGTTCGGCCGCCGCCGGATCTTCG
The DNA here is from genome assembly GCF_020404845.1 of Streptomyces hyderabadensis. Classification (GTDB taxonomy): domain Bacteria; phylum Actinomycetota; class Actinomycetes; order Streptomycetales; family Streptomycetaceae; genus Streptomyces; species Streptomyces hyderabadensis. Next base: position 64,979 of record NZ_JAIOJZ010000028.1, read on the forward strand.
TCCTCGGCGTGCTGTGGTTCGCCGCCGCGTCCCTGCTGTGCGGCCTCGCGCCGAACGCCGGGGTGCTGATCGCGGCCCGTGCCCTCCAGGGCGTCGGCGGCGCGCTGCTCACCCCCGGCTCCCTCGCCCTCATCCAGGCTTCCTTCCACGCCGACGACCGGGGCCGGGCGGTGGGCCTGTGGTCCGGCTTCGGGGGCGTCGGCGCGGCGGTGGGGCCGTTCCTCGGCGGCTGGCTGGTGGACGGCGCGGGCTGGCGCTGGGTGTTCCTGCTCAACGTCCCGCTGGCGCTGCTGTGCGCGCCGGTCGCGCTGCGGCACGTGCCGGAATCCTCCGACCAGCGTGCCCACACCCGCTTCGACGTGCTCGGCGCGACCCTGTGCGCGGCGGCCCTCGCGCTGCTCACCTACGCCCTGATCGAGGCCCGTACGGCGTCCTGGGCGGTGGCGCTCAGCGCGGTGGCCGGGGCGGTGGCCGCCGTGGCCTTCGTCGCCGTCGAGCGGCGCGGCAAGGACCCGATGATGCCGCTGGACGTCTTCTCCTCCCGCCAGTTCACGGCGGTCAACATCGTCACGCTGTGCGTGTACGCGGCCTTCGGCGGCTTCTTCTTCCTCGCCGCGCTCCAGCTCCAGGTCGTCGTCGGCTGGTCCGCGCTGGCCGCCGGTACGGCGCTGCTGCCGACCACCGTCCTGATGCTGCTGCTCTCCGCCCGCTCCGGAGAACTCGCCGAGCGCCTCGGCCCGCGCCTCCAGCTCACGGCCGGTCCCCTGCTCTGCGCCGCCGGGATGGTCCTGATGCTGCGGGTCGGCCCGGACGCCTCCTACCTCGCCGACGTACTTCCCGCCCTGCTGGTCCTCGGCCTCGGCATGGTCACCCTGGTCGCCCCGCTGACGGCGAGCGTGCTGGCCGCCGTGGACACCGCGCGCGCCGGTCTGGCCAGCGGCATCAACAACGCGGCGGCCCGTGCGGCGGGGCTCGTCGCGGTCGCCGCGCTGCCGCTGCTCACCGGCATGGGCGAGGAGGCGTACCGGTCGGCTGCGGCGTTCGACGACGCGTTCGGACCGGCGATGCTGATCTGCGCGGGCGTCCTGGTGGCGGGCTCCGTCATCGCCTTCACCACCGTCCGCCGCCCCGCCCCGGACTGCCCCCGCCCCGACTGCCGCACCCACGGCTCGGTACTGACACCCCCGCTGGAGGGAGACCACCTGACCCCACCCACCCCGTGAGCGAAGCAGCCGCCACCCCGGTGACGCCCTGAAGGGGCGCGGGGAACCGCGCACGGACCGGGAACGCAGGGCGCCGCCCTGACGGACGCCCCGGTGACGCCCTGAAGGGGCGCGGGGAACCGCGCACGGACCGGGAACGCAGGGCGCCGCCCTGACGGACGCCCCGGTGACGCCCTCAAGGGGCGCGGGGAACTGCGCGCTCAACCACAGCGCACCCGCACCCGACAACGCACCCCACCCCACCTCACCGCCGCCCCCGCCCAGCCGCCGCCGGCAATACCGCAGACTTGTCCCATGGCCATTCACGAGAACCTCCTCGGGGGACCGCCCCCGACCCACCTCCCCGACGACCCGGGCCCGCGCGAGCTGCTCGCGACCGGCACCACCCCCGCCGACGTCGCCGCGAAGTACCCGACGTCCTCGCTCGCCTGGGCCCGCCTGGCCGACGAGGCGTTCGAGCGGGGCAGCGTCGTGGAGTCGTACGCGTACGCCCGTACGGGCTACCACCGCGGCCTCGACGCCCTGCGCCGCAGCGGCTGGAAGGGGCACGGCCCGGTGCCCTGGGAGCACGAGCCGAACCGCGGCTTCCTGCGCGCCCTGCACGCCCTCGCCCGCGCCGCCCAGGCGATCGGCGAGAAGGAGGAGTACGAGCGCTGCAGCGAGTTCCTGAAGGACTCCTCGCCGGCCGCGGCCGAAGTGCTGGGCTGACCGCCCCCGGCCACCCGCCCCCGGCTCCCGCGGGCCCGTCCGCCGTGCGCGGGCGGGCCTTGCGGTTTCCTGCGACGATTGCGGAGGATGCCGTTGGGGACCGGGGCCCCGTGCCGGTAACGGCAGGGCGGACCGCTACCCGTGCACATCAGGAGACAGCGATGTCCCACGACGCCCCGAATCTCGACTTCGAGGGCAGCACGCCGTACGAGGACTACGTCAAGGCGGACGTGCTCACCCACCTCCAGCACACCCTCTCCGACGATCCCGGAGAGATGGTCTTCCTGGTCACGACCCAGGTCATGGAGCTGTGGTTCACCGTCATCGTCCACGAATGGGAGACCGCCGCCCGCGCCCTGCGCGAGGACCGGATCCCGGTGGCGACCGACGCGCTCAAGCGCTCCGTGCGGGAGCTGGAGGCCCTGAACGCCTCCTGGACCCCCCTGGCCCAGCTCACCCCGGCCCAGTTCAACTCCTACCGGTCCGCCCTCGGCGAGGGCTCCGGTTTCCAGTCGGCGATGTACCGCCGCCTGGAGTTCCTGCTCGGCGACAAGTCCGCGTCCATGCTCGTCCCGCACCGCGGCGTCCCGCGCGCCCACGCGGAGCTGGAGAAGGCACTGCAGGAGCCGAGCCTGTACGACGAGGCGGTCCGGCTGCTGGCCCGGCGCGGGTACGACATCCCCGACGCCGTGCTCGACCGCGACCTCACCCAGAAGTACGAGGCCGCCCCCGAGGTGGAGGCCGCCTGGACGGCCGTCTACTCCGGCGACCAGAACGGCGAGCTGGCCCGCCTCGGCGAGGCCCTCACCGATGTCGCCGAGCTGGTCTGGCGCTGGCGCAACGACCACCTGGTCGCCACCCGCCGCGCGATGGGCGCCAAGACCGGAACGGGCGGCTCCGCCGGGGTGGCCTGGCTGGAGAAGCGAGCCCGGAACAACGTGTTCCCCGAGCTGTGGACGGCGCGGTCGTATGTCTGAACTCCAGCGGATCGCCGAGGAACTGGACGCCGCCGACCCGCTGGCCGCGGTGCGCGGGAAGTTCGTCCTGGACGACGTGACGTACCTCGACGGCAACTCCCTCGGCGCCCTGCCGGCGCACGTCCCCGGACGCGTCGAGGACGTCGTACGGCGCCAGTGGGGCGAGCTGCGCATCCGGTCCTGGGAGGAGAGCGGCTGGTGGACCGCGCCCGAGCGGATCGGCGACCGGATCGCCCCGCTGGTCGGGGCGGCCGCCGGGCAGGTCGTGGTCGGCGACTCGACCAGCGTCAACGTCTTCAAGGCGCTGGTCGCCGCGGTGCGGATGGCCGAGCAGGACGGGCGCACCGGCGGCGGGTCCGAACGCCGGAACCGACCGGTCCGGGACGAGATCCTGGTCGACGCCACCACCTTCCCCACCGACGGGTACATCGCCGAGTCGGCGGCCCGGATGACGGGGTGCACCCTGCGCCCGGTGGCCCCGGCCGAGGTGCCGTCGGCGCTGGCGGACCGGGGCGGGCGCACCGCCGCCGTGCTGCTCAATCACGTCGACTACCGCACGGGCCGGCTGCACGACCTGCCCGCGCTCACCGCCGCGGTGCACGCGGCGGGGGCGTACGCGGTGTGGGACCTGTGCCACAGCGCGGGCGCGCTGCCGGTCGGGCTCGACGAGCACGGCGTCGACCTGGCGGTCGGCTGCACCTACAAGTACCTCAACGGTGGCCCCGGCTCGCCCGCGTATCTGTACGTGCGCCGCGACCTCCAGCCCCGCTTCGACTCCCCGCTGCCGGGCTGGAACTCGCACGCCGAGCCGTTCGGCATGCGGTCCGACTACGCCCCGGCCTCCGGCGCGCCGCGCGGGCGGGTCGGTACGCCGGACATCCTCTCCCTGCTGGCCCTGGAGGCGGCCCTGGACGTGTGGGACGAGGAGGGCGTCTCGGTGGCGGCGGTGCGGGCCAAGTCGCTGGCGCTGACGGACTTCTTCCTGCGCTGCGTCGGGGCGTACGTCCCGGACGGCCGCGTGGAGTCGGTGACCCCGGAGGCGCATGCCGAGCGGGGCAGCCAGGTCGCGCTGCGCTGCGAGGACGCCGGTGAGGTGATGAAGCAGCTGATCGAGCGCGGGGTGGTCGGCGACTACCGCGCCCCCGACGTACTGCGCTTCGGCTTCACCCCGCTGTACGTCGGCTTCGCGGACGTCGAGTGGGCGGCGCGGGTGCTGGCCCGGACGCTGGCCGGCTGAGCCGCGGGCGGGGCGGCCGGGTCGCAGGGCCGCGGCTCGGGGCGCCGGGTGGGGACCGTACACCCCCTCGTCCGGTCCTCACCCAGCGTCACATCCCCGTGTCCGCGCACGTCACCTGCCTGATAACGTCCCGCCAACGGCCGATTTCATTCCCCCGGTCCGCCAACACCGTTTTGTCGCTGAGAGGTTGAGCATGCCGGACGCCGCCGCAGAACCGGGCACCGCTGCCGCGAGGAACGCGGCGGAGGAGAAATCGGCCCTGTCCCACCCGGCGGTCGCGCCCGACTCCACCGCCGGTTACGGCGACCACCCCGACCAGGTGGTCGACTTCTACGTGCCGCGCGGCGGGGCGGGCGCCGGTGAGGCGGCTCCCGTCGTGGTGGTTCTGCACGGGGGCTCGTGGCGCGCCCCGTACGACCGGCGGCACATCAGCCCGTTCGCCGGTTTCCTGGCCCGGCGGGGCTTCGCCGTGGCCAGCGTGGAGTACCGGCGCGGGGCCGAGGGCCCTGCCGGTGACGGTTCCGGGGAGCCCGTCGCCGGGCGTTGGCCCGACACGTTCGACGACGTGGCCGCCGCGCTGGACGCGCTGCCGGAACTGGTCGGACGGCATCTGCCGCGGGCGGACGCGCGGCGCACGGTGCTCACCGGCCACTCCGCCGGCGGCCACCTGGCCCTGTGGGCGGCCGCCCGGCACCTGCTGCCCGCGGACGCCCCGTGGCGGACGGATCGCCCGGCGCCCCTGCGGGGCGTGGTCGCGCTGGCGCCGATCGCCGACTTCGGGGTCGCCGACAAGCTCGACGTGTGCGGTGGGGCGGCGCGTCAACTGCTGGGCGGCGGCGAGCTGTTCGCCGAGCGCCGCCCGTACGCCGACCCCGCCCTGCTGCTGCCCACCGGGATCGCGACGACCCTCGTGCAGGGCCGGGCCGACGTGGACGTCCCGCAGGCGGTCGCCGAGGCGTACGCCGACGCGGCGGCGAGGGCCGGGGAGGTGGTGGGGGTGACGCTGCTGGAGGACGTCGGCCACTACCCGCTGATCGACCCGGCGGCGGACGCGTGCGCGGTGGTGGCGGAGGAGATCGCTCAGCTGGCCTGGTGAGCGGACGGCGGGTGTCGTCGTCCCCATAGAGGGGGTGTCGCCATCCCCGTAATAGCGGGTGTCGTCGTACCCGTAGTACCTGAGAGCTACCCGCCAGGTGAGTTCCCTGGCGGGACGCGGGTTACCCGGCCCGATTCATAACTTCCCCTTCAGACGCGCCCGATGGGCGGGCGTGCGGGAGGGGAGTGGTCATGGGGCCCGGGACGGCGGTACGTTGGCGGCGGCGTGTGGGCCGATGGCGTCGCGCCGGGTGTGCCGCCCTCATCGCCGGTGCCGTGGTGCTCCCGCTCTCCGGGGCCGCGCAGCCCCGGATCCCCGCCCCGGCCCCCGCCGCGCTCGCGCCCCCGACGGCCGCCACCCTGGACGAGGCGTACGCCGCCAACCGGGCCAACGCGGCGCGGGCGTCCCGGATGGCCGCCGGACACGGCGACGACCACCGGGCGGCGGCGGACCGTGCGATGGCCGACCGGTCCCGCCACCTCCTCGCCTTCGACGGCCGGGGCGCCGGACTGGCCACCGAGGTCTTCGGCGACCTGGCGCACGCCGACCGCGTCGCCGTCCTGGTCCCGGGCTCCGACACCGGACTCGACACCTACGGCCGCTTCCGCACCGCCGCCCTCGCCCTGCACCGGCAGCTCGCCGCCGAGGCTCCCGCGGGGACCCGCACGGCCGTCGTCGCGTGGCTGGGCTACGAGACGCCGGGCACCGTCAGCACCACCGTCGCCACGACCGGCCGCGCCGACCGGGCCGCGCCCAGGCTGCGCGGCCTGGTCGGCGACCTGCGCCGGATCACCGGCCCGGGCACGCGGGTCGCCCTCCTCTGCCACTCCTACGGCTCGGTGGTCTGCGCCCGCGCCGCCCACGGCCTGGACGTCGCCGACATCGTCCTGGTCGGCAGCCCCGGTACCGGAGCCGACACCGCCGCCGGTCTGCACACCGACGCCCGGATCTGGGCGGGGCGCGGCGCCGACGACTGGGTGGAGCACGTGCCGCACGTCAGCGCCGGCCTGTTCGGCACCACCGTCGGCTTCGGTACGGACCCGGTCTCCCCGGACTTCGGCGCCCGGGTCTTCGACGCCGGCGGCGGCGGCCACAGCGACTACTTCGACCCCGGCTCCCGCTCCCTGACCAACCTGGCCCGGATCGCCCTGGGCGAGACCACGGAGGTGACCCATGACTGACCCGACCCCGGCGCCCCCGCGCGGCGCCCTGCGCGCGGCCGCCGCCCGCATCGACGCCGCCACGCCCGAGGACCGGGACCGGGCCGTCGACGCCCTGCGCGGTTTCGCCATCCTCGGGGTGGTGCTCGGGCACTGGCTGGTGACGGCCCTGGTCGCCGACGGCGCCGGCCTGCACGCGGCCAGTCCGCTGCGGGACATGCCCTGGCTCGCCCCGGTCTCCTGGGCCTTCCAGACGCTCGCCGTGTTCTTCCTGGTCGGCGGCCACGTAGCCACGCGTGGCTACGTCTCGGCCCGGGACCGCGGCGAGTCCTACGGCCGCTGGCTGAGCGCCCGGCTGTCCCGGCTGTTCCGACCGGTCGCGGCCGTCCTGGCCCTGTGGACGGTGACGGCGGCGCTGCTCCTGCTCACCGGCGCGGACCTCGCGACCGTCCACACGCTGGTGAAGCTGGCGCTGTCCCCGATGTGGTTCCTGCTGGTCTTCGCCGCGCTGACCGCGGCGACGCCGCTGCTGACCCGGCTGCATCCGCTGTGGCCGCTGGTCGTCGTCCTCCACATAGACCTGCTGCGCTTCGGGTTGGGCGCACCGTCCTGGCTCGGCTGGGTCAACCTCGCGGCCGGCTGGCTGGTCCCCTACACCCTGGGCGCCGCCTGGACCCGCGGCGAGCTGGACCGCCGTCGTTCGGGCTGGATCCTGCTGACCGTCGGCACGGCGGCGACGGCGGCGCTCGTCGCCTGGGCGGGCTACCCGGCGTCGATGGTCGGTGTCCCCGGCGCTGCGGTGTCGAACCTCAACCCGCCGACCCTGGCCGCCGTCACCTTCGGCCTGGCCCAGTGCGGGCTCGCCCTGCTGCTGCGCGAGCGGCTGCGCCGTGCGCTGCGGCGTCCCGTGGCCTGGGCGGCGGTGGCGCTGGTCAATCTCTCCGCGATGACGATCTTCCTCTGGCACCAGACGGCACTGATGGCGACCACGGCCACCGGTCTCCTCGCGGGCCGTCTGCCGGGCCTGCACACGGCACCCGACGGCCTGGACTGGGTCGCGGCCCGGCTCGCCTGGCTGCCGGTGTTCGCGCTGGTCCTGGCCGTTTGCTGGGCCACGTTCCGCTCCTGCGAGCAGCGTGGCCGAGGGCGGCGAGGCTCCCGGGTCGTGCGCGCGCACCGACCGCAGCGCCGGGCGACCGCGGCGGGTGCCCGCCATGTCTAGGGTGGAGCCCGTGAAGCGATGGGGGAAACGGCAAGGGGCCCGGTGGTGGGCCCGGGCCGAGCGCCTGCTGCGCGTGCTCCACGACGACCTGTGGACCTGGCGTGCCGACCCGCTGCCGCCGTCGGTGTGGCTGCGCTGGTTCCCGCACGGGGTCGTGTGCCTGGCGGCGCTCGGGGTGCTGCTGGGCGATGCCGGTCAGCTCGGCGAGAACGGCGGCATCGAGCCGGGCTTCGCCTTCGTCATCGCGGTCGCCGAGGCCGGCGCGATGGTGCTCGCCCTGTGGCGGCCGGTCGCGGCGTGGTGGCTGTCGCTGGCCGCCATGCTGGTGGGGGCACTCGCCGTGCGGGCCGAGATGGTCGCGGGGGGTGACAAGTTCACCTGGCCCTGGCCGGCCGCCGCACTCATCGGGCACATGTTCGTCCTGCTGCTGCTCGCGCTGCGGGTGCGTACGCGGGTGTCGTTGGAGGCGCTGGCCCTGACCGCTCTCCTCACGTATGTCGTGCAGGGCGTGGTGGGCGCGCTGAACTACCAGCCGACCGGACAGCTCGCCGTCATCCTGTTCGCGGTCGTCGTCGTCCTCGGCATCGCCCTGCGAGGCCGCCGCGAGGCACGCACGGAACTCGCCCAGCAGACCACGCTCACCGCCGAGGAGCGGGCCCGGCGCACCCTGCTGGAGGAGCGCGGCCGCATCGCGCGCGAGCTGCACGACGTGGTCGCCCACCACATGTCGGTGATCTCCATCCAGGCCCAGGTCGCGCCCCTGCTGGTCAAGGACCCGCCGGACGAGCTGAAGGAGAATCTGGCCGGCATCCGGCAGAACGCGCTGGAGGCGCTCACCGAGCTGCGCCGGGTGCTGGGCGTGCTGCGCTCCGAGCACCCGGACGCGTTGGAGGCGCCCGAGGGAGGCGACGGGGCGGCCCCGCACGCCCCGCAGCCCACCCTCGACCGGCTCGACGCGCTGGTGGAGAACACCCGGGCCGCCGGGCTGACCGTCACCACCACCACGAGCGGACGGCGCAGACCGCTGCCGCCCGGCGTCGAGCTGTCGGCGTACCGGATCGTGCAGGAGGCACTCAGCAACGTGCTGCGGCACGCCCCGGGCGCGAGCGCCGAGGTCCACCTCATCCACCTCCCCATCGGGCTGCGCGTGGTGGTCTCCAACACCCGGCCGTCGCGCGCACCGGCACCGTCGCAGGGGGCCGGGCACGGACTGCTCGGCATGCGGGAGCGGGTGGCGATGCTCGACGGCGCGCTGACGGCGCAGCCGCTGCCGGACGGTGGCTACCAGGTGGCGGCGTTCCTGCCGGTCGACGACCCCGACCTGCCCGCCGACCCCCTGCCCGATCCTTCCTCCGACCCCTTTCCCTTCCCCTTCCCCGACCCTTCCAGCGAGGACGACGCCCCATGACGACCAGCGGCAACGGCCGGGTGATCCGCGTGCTGATCGCCGACGACCAGCAGATGGTCCGGCAGGGTTTCACCGTGCTGCTCAACACCCAGCCCGACATCGAGGTGATCGGGCAGGCGGTGGACGGCCTGGACGCGGTGGCCAAGGTGGCCGAGCTGGCCCCGGAGGTCGTCCTGATGGACATCCGGATGCCCGAGCTGGGCGGTATCGAGGCCACTCGGCGCATCACCGGGGCGACCCCGGAGATCAAGGTGCTGGTGCTGACCACCTTCGACCTCGACGAGTACGTGTACGAGGCGCTGCGGGCCGGGGCCTCCGGCTTCCTGCTGAAGGACGCCTCCGCCGACCAGCTCGCCGAGGCGGTCCGGGTGGTGGCCGCCGGTGACGCCCTGCTCGCGCCGGGGATCACGCGACGGCTGATCGCGGAGTTCTCCCGGCTGGACGACCGCCCGCGCGCCCCGCTCAAGGCCCGCGTCGGCGAGCTGACCGAGCGGGAGACGGAGGTGCTCGCCCTCATCGCCCAGGGCCTGTCGAACGCGGAGATCGCCCAGCGTCTGGTGGTCGCCGAGCAGACCGTGAAGACCCATGTGGGCAGGATCCTGGTGAAGCTGGGCCTCAGGGACCGCACGCAGGCGGCGGTGTTCGCGTACGAGTCGGGGCTGGTCCGCCCCGCGGGATACTGAGCCCCGTCGTCGCCTCCGTAGTACTTGAGAGGGATGCCCCAGGACCCCTCTCACAGGTGACGACGTCGGACCTGCGCTGCGCCTACGGTTGCCAACGTGACCGAGACGACCCAGATGCGGACCACGCCTCCCGGAGGCGGAAGCGGATCGCGCAGCCCCGAGTACCGGCTGACGATGAACGCCCTGAGCGGGCTGCGCGAGGACCTGTTCCACGACGCCTTCGCCTACCGGCCGCTGCCTCGCATGGGCACGGACGGCCCGGTGGCCCGCCACCTGCCGGCCCGGCTGAAGCCCCACGCCGCCCGCCTCCCGCACGCGGTGGTGGCAGCCCTCGCTCTCCTGTGCCTCTACGCCGGGACGGTCGAAGGCGTGCCCGACGGCCCGCTCACCCTGCTGAGCGGGTTGGTGTGCGCGGTTCCGGTGCTGACCACCCTGGTCCGGCCCGTCGGTGCCTTCTGGATGTCCATGGCGGCCACCCCCGTGGTCGCCCTGCTGGGCAGCAGCTATGCGAACTGGCCGTGGCTGCCCGGCGCGTTCCTGTGCCACACCGTGGTCCTGCTGATCGTGGCGATACGCACCCGGCCGCGGACGGCCGCGTGGATGTGGGCCCTGACCGCGGCGTACGGATTCGTGAACGACTCCTTCTGGGGCGCCGGCCACTTCGGGAGCAATGCCACCCCGCTACTGGTCCTCAACGCCTTCGGCCTGCTGCTGGTATCGGTCTGGCACATCCGGCGCGACGCCCGCCGGCAGGTGAGCGCCGAGCAGACGGTCACCGCGCACGAGCGGTCCCGGCGGACCCTGCTGGAGGAGCGCACCACCATCGCGCGCGAGCTGCACGACGTGGTCGCGCACCACATGTCGGTGGTCGCCATCCAGGCGGAGGCCGCGCCCTACCGGGTGGAGAATCCGCCGGAGGAGCTGGAGCGGGCCTTCGCCACCATCCGGGAGAACGCGGTGGCGGCCCTCACCGAGCTGCGCCGCGTCCTGGGCGTCGTCCGCGCCGAGGACTACGAGGCGCCGGACGCCCCGCAGCCGACGCTCGCCGACCTGGACGCCCTGCTCGCCAACGTCCGCGAGGCGGGCCTGCCCGTGGACAAGGTGGTGACCGGCGCGGTGCGCGAGCTGCCGCCCGGGGTGGAGCTGTCGGCGTACCGGATCGTGCAGGAGGCGTTGAGCAACAGCCTGCGTCACGCGCCCGGCGCGACGGCCCGCGTCGAGGTCTCCTACGTCCTGGGCGGTCTGGGCCTGCGCGTCGTCAACACCGCCGTCCCGCCGAACACCCTGGTCAAGCCCTCGCCCGGCGCCGGGCACGGCATCACCGGCATGCGCGAGCGCGTCTCGATGCTGAACGGCGGGATGACGGCGGGACCGACGGACGACGGAGGGTACGAGGTGGCGGTGTTCCTGCCGGTCACGGTGCAGACCGAGGATGAAGCATGACGATCCGCGTACTGATCGCCGACGACCAGATGATGGTGCGCGAGGGCTTCTCCGTCCTGTTGAACGCGATGCCGGACATCGAGGTCGCCGGTGAGGCGGTCAACGGCCGGGAGGCGGTGGCGAAGGTCCGCGAGCTGGCCCCGGACGTCGTCCTGATGGACATCCGCATGCCCGAGCTGAACGGCATCGAGGCGACGCGGGAGATCGTGGCGGCGGACAGCACGTCGAAGGTGCTGGTCCTCACCACCTTCGACCTCGACGAGTACGTGTACCAGGCGCTGCGCGCGGGCGCCTCCGGCTTCCTCCTCAAGGACGCCTCGGCCCGCCAGCTCGCGGACGGCGTCCGGGTGGTGGCGGCGGGCGAGGCCCTTCTCGCCCCCTCGGTCACCAAGCGCCTGATCACCGAGTTCTCCAAGCTCTCCGACGCCCCGCGGCTGATGCCCTCGGCGCAGGCGGCCTACGGCGACCTGACCGAGCGCGAGACGGAGGTCCTGGTCCTGATCGCGCAGGGCCTGTCCAACTCGGAGATCGCCGAGCGCCTGGTGGTCGCCGAGTCGACGATCAAGACCCACGTCAGCCGGGTCCTGGTGAAGCTGGGCCTGCGCGACCGCACCCAGGCGGCGGTCTTCGCCTACGAGGCCCGCCTGGTGACCCCGGGCTAGACCCGAGGGGAGGCCGCCGCACGGCGCATCAGGAAGGGCCCCTCAGAACGGCTCCTCCCCTTCCACGGACGGCTCTTCGTTTCCTATCGTCCGTTTATGACGGCTGCATCCGAAGAAGCTCGCGAGTCCGGCCCCGCGTTCGACCCGTGGGACCCCGCCTTCGTCGACGACCCGTACCCCGCCTTCGCCGAGCTGCGGGCCCGGGGGCGGGTGCTCTACTACGAGCCGAGCGACCAGTGGCTGGTCCCGCACCACGCGGACGTGTCGGCGCTGCTGCGCGATCGCCGCCTCGGCCGGACCTACCAGCACCGTTTCAGCCACGAGGACTTCGGCCGCACCCCGCCCCCGCCGGAGCACGAGCCCTTCCACACGCTCAACGACCACGGCATGCTCGACCTGGAGCCGCCGGACCACACCCGTATCCGGCGCCTGGTGTCGAAGGCGTTCACGCCGCGGACCGTGGAGCGGCTGAAGCCGTACGTGCACGGGCTGGCGGACGACCTGGTGTCCCGGCTGGTCGCGGCGGGCGGCGGCGATCTGCTGACGGACGTGGCCGAGCCGCTGCCGGTCGCCGTGATCGCCGAGATGCTGGGCATCCCGGAGTCCGACCGCGCCCCGCTGCGCCCCTGGTCGGCGGCCATCTGCGGGATGTACGAGCTGAACCCGTCCGAGGAGACGGCGGCGCAGGCGGTCCGGGCCTCGCTCGACTTCTCGGAGTACCTGCGCACGCTCATCGCGGCCCGTCGCAAGGACCCCGGCGACGACCTGATCTCGGGCCTGATCGCCGCGCACGACGAGGACGACGACCGCCTCACCGAGCAGGAGATGATCTCGACCTGCGTGCTGCTGCTGAACGCCGGTCACGAGGCCACGGTGAACGCCACGGCCAACGGCTGGCTGGCGCTCTTCCGCAACCCCGGCCAGCTGGCGGCCCTGCGCGCCGACCACGCGCTGGTCCCGTCCGCGGTGGAGGAGCTGATGCGCTACGACACCCCGCTCCAGCTCTTCGAGCGCTGGGTCCTCGACGAGATCGAGATCGACGGGACGACCCTCCCGCGCGGCGCGGAGGTGGCGATGCTGTTCGGCTCGGCCAACCACGACCCGGCGGTCTTCGCCGACCCCGAACGCCTCGACGTCAGCCGCCGGGACAACCCCCACATCTCCTTCAGCGCCGGCATCCACTACTGCATCGGCGCCCCCCTGGCCCGCATCGAGCTGGCGGCGTCCATGACGTCCCTGCTGGAGCGGGCCCCGGGCCTGCGCCTGGCGGCGGAACCGGAACGCAGGCCGAACTTCGTGATGCGCGGCCTGACGGAGCTACGCGTGGAGGTCTGAGGACGACGAGGAGGGCGAGGACGACGAGGAGGGCGAGGACGGCGAGGGCACCGCGCGCCGGCGCCGCCCCAGCAGCCAGGCGCCGAGCCCCCAGACCAGGGCGGGCCCGACGGCCCCGGCGAGGAAGACGAAGGGCAGCTCGGTGAAGACGGCACCGAAGTCCTGCCCGTTGTTCTCGAACCCGTTGCCGAGATGCCGCTGCGTGCGGCCGGAGGCGCCCCACAGCCACACGGCCCCCGCGGCACCCGCCATCGACACCAGGCATCCGCCGTACGTCACCGTGTCTCGTTTCATGCAGCTGAGGACGCCGCCGGCCCCCGGGCCGGTTTCCTACGCGGACGTCACGTCCCGCCGCCGCAGTCCGGCGAGCCCCGTCCCCACCAGTGCCGCCGCGATCAGGACCAGTACCAGCACCGGCGACCAGGTCATCTCCCCGCCCGGCAGCTTCGGCAGGTGCCCGTAGGGGGAGACGTCGAGGACGGTCTGCGGCACGTCCAGCGCCGGTCCGACCCAGCCGAGCAGCAGCACCGCGCCCGCGACCGCCCACCCGGCCACCGCCGCCCGGGGCAGCAGCCCGTGCAGCAGCACCGCAGCCCCGCCGATCACCCACACCGCCGGCAGCTGCACCAGGCACGCGCCCAGGATCGCGCCGACGTCCTGCCCGTACCCGGCCGCGAAACCGAGCCCGGCGAGCAGCATGATGAGCGCCGCACCGCCGAAGGCGATCACCAGGTGGCCCGCGGCCCAGCGCAGCCGGCCCACGGCACCCGCGAGCACCGGTTCCGCGCGCCCGGACGTCTCCTCGCCGCTGAGCCGCAGCACCGACGCCACGACGTACAGCGCGGCGACCAGGCCGAGCATCCCGACCATCGCCGACACGAACGCGTCGGTGAGCCCGGCCTGCCCGCCCATCCGCTCGATGATCTCGCGGGCCTGCTCGTTGTCCCCGACCAGATCGGCCGCGCCCTCGGTCATCCCGCCGTAGACGACCCCGGCGAGGAAGAAGCCGATGCTCCAGCCGAGGACGCTGCCGCGCTGCAGGCGCCAGGCCAGCGCACCGGCCGTACCGAGGCGCCCGGCGGCCGGTCCCGGCCGGGTCGGCAGGAAGCTCATGCCGAGGTCCCGGCGCCCGGCGAGGCCGTAGGCCACGGCCCCCTGCGCCACCGTCGCAGCCGCGATCAGCAGCAGTACCCACCACCGTTCACCGGCGAAGGCCCGCAGGTTCTCCAGCCAGCCGAGCGGCGACACCCAGGTGAGGACGGACGAGCCGTCGTCCGTCGCCGAGTCGCCTGCCGCGCGCAGCACGAAGGCCCCGCCCAGGACCGCCGCCGTCAGCCCCCGGGCCAGCCGGGCGCTCTCGGTGAGCTGGGCGACGATGGCCGCCATGGTCGCGAAGAGCATCCCGACGCCGGCGACCCCGAGTCCGAGGGCCGCCGCCCCGGCCGCCCCCTGCCCGCCCAGCCCCACGGCGATCAGCAGGGCCAGTACGGCGTTGGCGACCGCCGCCGCCAGCAGCGCCGCCGTCAGTGAGGCCCGGCGGCCGACCATGCCGGAGGCGACGACCTCCTGCCGCCCGCTCTCCTCCTCGTCCCGGGTGTGCCGTACGACGATCAGCAGGCTCATCACGGCGGCGAGCGCACCGGCGTACAGGCCGACGCGCCAGGCGGTGAGCGCGCCCAGACCGTCGTCGAAGACGGGGCCGACCAGGGCGCGCAGCGAGGCGTTGGTCTCCATCTGCCGCATCAGGTCGGCACGTTCGGCGGCGGTGCCGTACAGGCCCTTGATGGTGCCCGGCATGGAGAGCACCATCAGCGCGTTCACCGCGACCCAGACGGGGATCAGCACCCGGTCGCGGCGCAGGGCGAAGCGCAGCAGCGTGCCGGTGCCGGCCAGTTGGCGCGAGCCCCCGGGCCGGGCCGCGAAGGCGGGGGCGGCGGTTCCGGCGGTGGCGGTCATCGCGCCGTCACCTCCGCCCCGGACTCCGCGCCCTTGGCGTCCTCGGCCTGGTAGTGCCGCAGGAACAGCTCCTCCAGCGTCGGCGGCGTCGAGGTCAGCGACCGCACGCCGGTCTCGCTCAGCGACCTGAGGACGGCGTCCAGCTTGTCGGTGTCGACCTGGAGCCGGACCCGGTGGCCCTGGACGTCGAGGTCGTGGACGCCGGGCAGGCGGGTGAGCCCGTTCGGGGCGCCCGCGAGTTCGGCGGTGACGCTGGTCCGGGTCAGGTGGCGCAGGTCGGCGAGGGAGCCGCTCTCGACGGTCCGCCCCTTGCGGATGATGCTGACCCGGTCGCACAGCTCCTCGACCTCGCTGAGGATGTGGGAGGAGAGCAGCACCGTCCGGCCGCGTTCGCGCTCCTCCTCGACGCACCGCTGGAAGACCTCCTCCATCAGCGGGTCGAGCCCCGAGGTGGGTTCGTCGAGGATCAGCAGGTCGACGTCGGAGGCGAAGGCGGCCACCAGGGCCACCTTCTGCCGGTTGCCCTTGGAGTACGTGCGGCCCTTCTTGGTCGGGTCGAGTTCGAACCGCTCGACCAGGTCCGCGCGCCGCCGGGTGTCGAGTCCGCCGCGCAGCCTGCCGTAGAGATCGATGACCTCGCCGCCGGAGAGGTTGCGCCACAGCGTCACGTCACCGGGGACGTACGCGATCCGCCGGTGTACCGCCACCGCGTCCGCCCACGGGTCGCGGCCGAGCACCTGCGCGGCGCCGGAGTCGGCGCGCAGCAGGCCGAGCAGGACCCGGATGGTGGTGGACTTGCCGGCTCCGTTGGGTCCGAGGAAGCCGTGGACCTCGCCGGTCTCGACCTCCAGGTCGAGCCCGTCCAGAGCATGCGTGCGTCCGAACGACTTGTGGAGTCCGGAGACGCTGATTGCCTTCGTCATGCTTCGGAAAGTACGCTACTTTCAGAAACTTGTGAAGTTAAGAAACCGTCAGGATGATGGGCGGCACCGGGTGAGAGATGATCGACGGATGACGACGGAACCAGCGGAAGCGGGGCGCGACCCCGAGGCGGTGTCGAAGTTCGTGGAGGGCTTCGCGGCCCAGCTCGTCGAGGCCGGGATGCAGCGCATGCCGGCCCGGGTCTTCGCCGCGCTGCTGGCCTCCGACTCGGGTTCGCTGACCTCCGCGGAACTGGGCGAGACCCTGCGGGTCAGCCCGGCCGCCGTCTCCGGCGCCGTGCGCTACCTCTCCCAGCAGCACATGGTCGCGCGCGAGCGCGAACCCGGCTCGCGCCGGGAGCGCTACCGGGTGCACAGCAACCAGTGGTACGAGGCGCTCACCAACCGTGAGGCCGTCCTCAAGCGCTGGGAGCACGCGCTGAGCGAGGGCGTCACCAGCCTCGGCGCCGACACCCCGGCGGGCCGCCGCATGGCCGAGACGCTCGCCTTCTTCGAGTTCGTCGACGGAGAGATCGCGGCCATGATGGAGCGCTGGCGCGTGCACCGGGAGGAGCGGTTCGGACGGGGGTGACGGTGATCGTAAAAGCGGCACGCTTCAGCGTGGCCGGATGACTACAGTGAGTTGTCACTGGTCCGCATCAAGGGGAGGGCGCATCATGACTGTCATGGCGGAGCGACCGACGACGAGCGGCACTGAGTACCAGAGCTTCGAGGAATTGCTGGTGGCCCTCGACGCACTGGCCGTCCCCGACGGCTACCGGGCCGAGATCATGAGGGGGAGCATCGTCGTGTCGCCGTGGTCGAAGGGGTACTACCTCCCGGTGATGCGCCGGGTGTGCGAGCAACTGGAGGCGCACCTTCCCGAATCGCATGTGATCGAACGAGGGCCGTTCCTCTATGTCTTTCCGGGAGACGGGTGCGCCTACGGACCGGATATCCACGTGGCGCACGAGCGGGCCTTCGAGACCGAGAGCCACCATCTGGACGGTGCGGCCCTGTCCTTCGTCGCCGAGCTGACCTCTCCTGCCACCCGAACCAACGACCTGACCGACAAGGTCAGGGTGTATGCCAGGGCCGGCATTCCCGTTTACCTGGTCCTCGACATGCAGGAGGAGCAGGCCATCGTCCACGGCTCCCCCACCCCCGAGGGGATCTACGAGGTCCGCTTCACCAAGCCGTTCGGTGAGAAGCTCCCCATCCCCGCCCCGTTCGACTGCCTGCTGGACACCGCCGGTTTCAAGGCGCCCTGACCGGCGGCCCTACCCCGCCGGCAGCGTCAGCCCCCACGCCCCCTCCCGGGCCACCCACGTCCGCGTGCCCACCGGCCCGCACACCACCGCGTCGGCCCGGTAGCGGAAGTGCGCCCCCGACACGGTCACCCTCCGTCCGCTCGCCGTCAGCGGCGACGCCTGCGTGCCCACCGACAGCGGCCGCACCTCCACCACGGCCACCCCGCCGGCGCCCGGCATCACCGTCACCGCCTCCACGGGCTGGTCCAGGTCCACCAGCGTCTCCCCGTCGACCTCCACCCGCAGCCGGGCCGGACCGGCCGCGCCCGGCGCGACGGCGGTCCGGGCCGGACGCGAGGCCGCCAGCGTCCGTACGAGCGACTGACAGGTCCGCAGCCAGGGACGGACCGCCGCCGCCCCCTCCGGGCCGGAGCCCGCGTCCGCCCGCACCGGCACCGGAGAAGGCGGAATCCCCACCGCCCCCAGCACCACCCCGTCGCTGTCGTCGACGAGCAGGTCCAGGCGCCGTTCCGCGCCGTCGAGCACGGCCCGTGCCGCCGCCACCGCCCCCGTCGGCAGCCCCAGCGACCGGGCCAGGCCGAGCGCCGACCCCACCGGCACCACGGACAGCGCACAGCCCGCCAGCTCCCGCCGCCGGTGCAGCAGGGCCACGGCCCGCAGCAGCGCGCCGTCGTCGCCGACCACCACCGGGCGCCGCGAGCCGCGCCGCCCGAGCGCCCGCGCGAACTCCTCCGGGCCGTCCGGCAGACACACCTTCGTATGCGCCGCGCCCGCGCTGAGCACGTCCTTCGCGATCCTGACCGACTCCCCGTCCAGCCGCCGGGCGGCCGGATCGACGACCACCAGAAGCTGATCGGACCTCGCGGAAGGGTTCGCGGAAGAGCTCGCGGAAGTCGCCACCTCGGCCATGCCTCGCTTCCTCGGGTAGCATCTTTGTGCAAGAGCCCCTTGCGCTGTTGCGCCAGGGGCTTCGTCTATTCCGGGGCACCCGGTCCGACGGTTGGCGGCCAACGACGGTCGCGGTGTACGTGGCGGAAACCCGTCGCATACGCCCTCGACCATGGACATGCCCCGCCCGGAAGGGGTGTACGCGCGTGCCCGCACTTGTGCTGCTCGGTGCTCAGTGGGGTGACGAAGGCAAGGGAAAGGCGACGGACCTGCTCGGTGGCTCCGTCGACTATGTGGTGCGCTACCAGGGCGGCAACAACGCCGGCCACACGGTAGTCGTGGGCGACCAGAAGTACGCCCTCCACCTGCTCCCTTCCGGGATTCTCTCCCCCGGCTGCACGCCGGTCATCGGCAACGGCGTCGTCGTCGACCCGTCGGTCCTGTTCTCCGAGCTGAGCGGGCTGAACGAGCGCGGCGTCGACACGTCCAAGCTCCTGATCAGCGGCAACGCCCACATCATCACGCCGTACAACGTCACCGTCGACAAGGTGACGGAACGCTTCCTCGGCAAGCGCAAGATCGGCACCACCGGCCGCGGCATCGGCCCGACCTACGCCGACAAGATCAACCGCGTGGGCATCCGGGTCCAGGACCTCTACGACGAGTCGATCCTCACCCAGAAGGTCGAAGCGGCGCTGGACGTCAAGAACCAGATGCTCACCAAGCTCTACAACCGCCGCGCCATCGCCACCGGCCAGGTCGTCGAGGAGCTGCTGGGCTACGCCGACAAGCTCGCGCCGTACGTCGCCGACACCGTCCTGGTCCTCAACCAGGCCCTCGACGACGACAAGGTGGTCCTCTTCGAGGGCGGCCAGGGCACGCTGCTCGACATCGACCACGGCACGTACCCCTTCGTCACCTCGTCGAACCCGACCGCGGGCGGCGCCTGCACCGGCGCCGGCGTGGGCCCGACGAAGATCAGCCGGGTCATCGGCATCCTCAAGGCGTACACGACCCGGGTCGGCGCCGGCCCCTTCCCGACCGAGCTGTTCGACGAGGACGGCGAGGCCCTGCGCCGCATCGGCGGCGAGCGCGGTGTCACCACCGGCCGCGACCGGCGCTGCGGCTGGTTCGACGCGGTGATCGCCCGCTACGCCACCCGCGTCAACGGCCTCACCGACTTCTTCCTCACCAAGCTCGACGTCCTCACCGGCTGGGAGCAGATCCCGGTCTGCGTGGCCTACGAGATCGACGGAAAGCGCGTCGAGGAGCTGCCGTACTCGCAGTCCGACTTCCACCACGCGAAGCCGGTGTACGAGACGCTGCCCGGCTGGAGCGAGGACATCACCAAGGCGAAGTCCTTCTCCGACCTGCCGAAGAACGCCCAGGCGTACGTCAAGGCGCTGGAGGAGATGTCCGGCGCCCCGATCTCCGCGATCGGCGTCGGCCCGGGCCGGGACGAGACGATCGAGATCAACTCGTTCCTCTAGGCCCACGGACCCACACCGACGGCCGGGACCCCGCACGGGGCCCCGGCCGTCGCCGTCGGGACGGCGGATACGCTGGCCGGAGCCGCCTCCCCGGCGGACGAACGGCACGGACAGCACGGAGCGAGCGGAACATGCGGAAGCCCACCACCCGGACGTGGATCTGGCTGACCGCGGCGGTCGTCGTCGTGACCGGCGGTGCCTTCTACGTCGACGGCCACCGCGTCTCCGCCGCCCCGCACGCCGACGACCCCAAGTGCGACAAGGTGATCTCCCGGCTCCCGGACGACATACCCGGCGCCTCCCGCGACTGGGCGCTGGGGGACGCGGTCGCGTCCTGGGGCGGCCAGAAGGCCGTGTTCCGCTGCGGCGCCGAGGAACTGCAGCCCAACGTCAACCTCTGCGTCACCGCGGACGGCGTCGACTGGGTCCTGGACGAGGCACGGCTCAAGCGCGACGGCGTGAGCGTCCTGCGGACGTACGGCCGCTCCCCGGCCGTGGAGTTCACCTACTCCGGTCCGCGCGAGGAGGTGGGCGGCATCCTCGCCACCCTGGACCCCGCCGTGAAGTGGATCCCGCAGCAGCGCAAGTGCATCGGCCTGGACGACGCCGACACCGTCCTGTAGCCCTTCGTTCGGCCCCCTCCGCCGGGCGCGGGCGGGCCCGGTGGTGTCGGATCGGGGCATGACCGACCGTGACCGCGCCGCTGCCTGCCAGGGCCCGTACGGCGGCGAGAACGGACTCGCCGACTGCGGCGACCCGGTCCGCTTCGAGGTCGCCCGGCACCTGCGGGCGCCGCTGCGGGTGTGCCCCGTGCATCTGGGGCCCGCGCTGCTGCTGGCCGACGGGGTGCTGTGGCCGCCGGTGATCATCCTGGTGCGGTGAGGGGCCGTAGCGGGAGCGCGGACGCCGGGATGGTTCACTGGGGCGACGCGCCCCCGAGGGCGTGCGGAGGCGGAAGGAAGCCGTACGGTGCCCGCACGATCCGACGACATGGCCAGGCATTTCGAGCGGGACCGGCCCAGGCTGCGGGCCGTCGCGTACCGCATCCTCGGCTCCCTCGGCGAGGCCGACGACGCCCTCCAGGACGCCTGGCTGCGGGCCGACCGGGCGGACACCTCCGAGGTGACCAACGCCTCGGGCTGGCTCACCACGGTCGTGGCCCGGGTCTGCCTCAACATGCTCCGCGCCCGGGACACCCGGCGCGAGGAGCCGCTGGACGACGCGGCCCGCAGGCAGCCGGCCGCCACCGGCACCGCCGCGGACCCGGCCGAGGAGGCCCAGCTCGCCGACGAGGTCGGGATCGCGCTGCTCATCGTCCTGGACACCCTCGGCCCCGCCGAGCGGCTCGCGTTCGTCCTGCACGACATGTTCGACGTGCCCTTCGACGACATCGCCGCGATGCTCGGCAAGACCCCCGCCGCCACCCGCCAGCTGGCCAGCCGCGCCCGCCGCCGGGTCCGGGGCGTCCCCGCGCCCGAGGCCGACCCGCCGCTTCGGCGCCGCGCGGTCGACGCCTACCTGGCGGCCACCCGCGGCGGCGACTTCGACGCGCTGGTGGCCCTGCTCCACCCGGACGTCGTGCTGCGCGCCGACGCGGCGGTCGTCCCGACGCCCGAGCCCTTCGCCGTCAGCGGGGTGCAGCGGGTGGCCAGGGGCGCGATGGCCTCGACGGGCCGGGCCAGGAGCGCCGCCGTCCTCCTGGTCGACGGCCGGGCGGGGCTGGCGATGGCCGAGCACGGCAGGCTGCGCGTCGTCCTCCGCTTCGACTTCGCCGCCGACGGCCGGATCACCGGCATCGACGTGATCGCCGACCCGGTTCGCCTGAACGAACTGGACATCACGGGCATAAGCTGAAGCCGTACACGTCGCGTCGGCAGAAGAAGGTGAGTGCGATGCGCGTGCTGCTCAAGGCGACGCTGGACACGGACCGGGCGAACGAGGCGATCCGCAGCGGGAAGCTGCCCGAGGTGATCAGCCGGACCCTCGACCAGCTCGAGCCGGAGGCCGCCTACTTCGGTCCGCTCGGCGGCAGGCGGACGGCCCTGCTGGTCTTCGACATGCAGGACAGTTCGGAACTGCCGCCCACCGGCGAGCCGTTCTTCACCGAGCTGGGCGCCGAGGTCGAGGTCTCCCCGATCATGAACGCGGACGATCTGCGCAAGGGCCTGTCCCAGCTGGCTAGCTGAAGACGATCATCGACCCCTGGGCCAGGCTCCGGGTGGCCGCCGCGTGCAGGCCCAGCCACACGTGGCGCTCCCGGGCGAAGGGGCTCGCGTCGTACGGCGCGGGCCCGGCCGGTTCCTCCAGCTCCGTCGGCGCGAGCGGCGGCGCCGGGGGTGCCGGGGGGTTGGCCGGGTCGATGCCGAGCGCCGGGGCGACGGCCTCCAGCTCCCGCAGCAGGGTGTGCGAGGAGCCCAACGGGCCGCCGCCCGCCAGGAGTTCGTCGTTGGCGAGCGGGTGCGGGAAGTCCACCGGGACGTAGGCGCCCGCGTGGTCGTAGTGCCACACCAGGTGGGACTGCTGGGCCGTCGACTCGAACATCTCCAGCAACTGCTCGTAGTCTCCGCCGAGTTCGTCCACCGGGGCCACCGCGAGACCGCACACCTGGAGGAGGTACGCCCGGCGCAGGAAGTGCAGCGCGTCGTAGTCGAAGCCCGCCACCGGCGCGACCTCGCCGGAGAGCCCCGGCATGTACTGGTACACCGGCACCGGCGGCAGCCCGGCCTCGGCCAGCACCTTGTCGTATTGCGCGAGTTCCTCGGCGAACGGATTGTCCGGCGTGTGGCACAAGACGTCGACGAGCGGTACCAGCCACAGGTCACAGGCCAAAAGAGGGCTCCTCACACAGCACGGTGGTCAGGGCAGCGTAGTCGGTGGTGGGCGGTGTGCGCCCGCGTGCAGGTCCCATACCCATCTGGGGCCGGGCCACGACACGTCAGGCGTTGGTCATCCGGCGGCGAGCCGCTCGACCAGGGCGAGCGAGTGGGTGTTGTACGCGTCGACGAGCGCCCGCGCGCCCGGGATGTCGCGCCGGGCCAGGGCGTCGACCAGTTCGGTGTGCCCGCACCACAGCGCGCCGCGCAGTTCGCTGAGCCGGCGCAGGTGCTGCACCGTGCACACCCAGCTCTGCACCCGCAGCCGGTGCAGGAAGTCGCCGAGGTAGGCGTTGCCGAACAGGGCGGCCAGCTCGCGCCAGTAGCGCAGGTCGTAGCCGATCAGGACGGTCAGGTCCCCGGCCGCGGCGGCGCGCTGGGCCTCCTCGCCGCGCCGGCGGACCCCGGCGAGGGCGGCGGCGATGCGCGGGTCGGCCGGGTCGGGACCGCCCGGCAGGTCGGCGGCGAGGGCGAGGAACATCCCGTCGGTCACCAGGCTGCGGGCCTCGGTCATGCCGCGGAAGTCCTCGACCGAGTACTCGTGGACGCGGAAGCCGCGGTGGTGGTCGGCGTCGAGGAGCCCCTGCGCGGACAGGTCGACCAGGGCCTCGCGCACCGGAGTCGCGGAGACGCCGTACTGCTCGGCGATCTCCTTGACCGTGAACTCCTGCCCCGGCTGGAGCCGCCCGGCCAGCACCTCGTCGCGCAGCGCGTCGGCGATCTGCTGCCGCAGGGTGCTGCGCGTGACGGCACCGGTACCGCTGGGGCCGGGCATGGGCGGGCGTCTCCTCGTCGCGTTCGGGGCGTCGCCCAGGGGCGTCGTCCGGGGGCGTGCTCGTACATCCGGGGGCGTGCTCGTACACATGTCTACCGCGTACGAGCACGCAACCCTACGCGCTCGGGCCCCGCACCCGGCCCCGCCCGGGACCGGCGCGCGCACTCGCCTACCGCGTGTACTCGTCCGCCACGGACAGTGCCGTGTCCAGGACCGCCAGGCCCTCCTTCAGCTCCGCCTCGGTGATGTTGCACGGCGGGACCACGTGGGTGCGGTTCATGTTCACGAACGGCCACAGGCCGTGTGCCTTGGCGGAGGCGGCGAACGCCGACATGGGCGCGGCCGCCTGCCCGGTCGCGTTGTAGGGCACCAGGGGCTCCCGGGTCTCCCGGTCCCTCACCAGCTCCAGCGCCCAGAACATGCCGGTCCCGCGCACCTCGCCCACGCTCGGGTGGCGCTCGGCCAGCTCCCGCAGCGCCGGCTCGACGACCTCGGCGCCGAGCCGTGCCGCGTGCTCGACGACACCCTCCTCCGCCATCACGTTGATGGTGGCGACGGCGGCGGCGCAGGCCAGCGGGTGCCCGGAGTAGGTCAGTCCGCCGGGGTAGGGCCGCTCGGCGAAGGTCGCGGCGATCTCGGCGGAGATCGCGACGCCGCCCAGCGGCACATAGCCCGAGTTCACGCCCTTGGCGAAGGTCATCAGGTCGGGCACCACGTCGTACAGACCGGCGGCGAACCAGGTACCGGTCCGGCCGAACCCGGCCATGACCTCGTCCAGCACGAACACGATGCCGTACTTGTCGCAGATCTCGCGGACCCCGGCCAGGTAACCGGCCGGCGGCATCATGATCCCCGCGGTGCCCGGGATCGTCTCCAGGACGATCGCGGCGACGGTCCCCGGACCCTCGAAGGCGATCGTCGTCTCCAGGTGCTCCAGCGCCCGCGCGCACTCCTGCTCCTCGGTCTCGGCGTAGAAGCGCGAGCGGTACAGGAACGGCGCCCAGAAGTGCACGACCCCGGCCGTGCCGCTGTCGGAGGCCCAGCGGCGGGGGTCACCGGTGACGTTGACCGCCTGCTGGGTGCCGCCGTGGTACGAGCGGTAGGCGGAGAGCACCTTGGGACGGCCGGTGTGCAGCCGGGCCATGCGCAGGGCGTGCTCGACGGCGTCGGCGCCGCCGTTGGTGAAGAAGATCTTGTCCAGGTCGCCGGGGGTGCGCTCGGCGATCAGCCGGGCCGCCTCCGAGCGCGCCTCGACGGCGAACGCGGGCGCGAACGTCGTCATCCGCGCCGCCTGCTCCTGGATCGCGGCGACGACCTTGGGGTGCTGGTAGCCGATGTTGGTGTAGACGAGCCCGCTGGAGAAGTCGAGGTAGCGCTTGCCTTCGTAGTCCCAGAAGTACGACCCCTCGGCGCCGGCGACGGCGAGCGGGTCGATCAGCTCTTGCGCTGACCAGGAGTGGAAGACGTGCGCGCGGTCCGCGGCCTTCACGGCGGCGCCGGCCTGGGGGGAGGGCTGAGGGGTCATGCGGCCGAGGGTAGATGTCCGCGATGCGGAAACGGAATCGGCGTCCTGTCTGCGGTCGGGGGCTTTCCACGACAGGTTGTCGACGGACAGGTCGTCGACGCGTCGCGGGCACCGGGGTCGCCGCCGTTACGGAACCGTGGACAAGCGGCGACTCACCGCGGGGCCGCCCCGCACTATCCTCGCCGTGTTGTGCAGGTACAGGGGGGAAGGCGGCACGGCATGCGGAGACTGGGGGACGGGGACCCGGTGGGGGTCCCCCCAGGCGTTCAGCACTGGGGGAACATCGGGGCCTACCGGCTGCTGGGCCGGCTGGGCACGGGCGGCATGGGCCACGTCTACCTGGCCCGCTCGGACCGCGGGCGCACCGTCGCCGTGAAACTGGTGCGCGAGGAACTGGCCGCGCGGGAGGAGTTCCGCGAGCGGTTCCGGCTGGAGGTCGAGTCCGCGCGCCGGGTCGGCGGCCACTGGACGGCGCCCGTCCTGGACGCGGACACCGAGGCCGCCGTGCCGTGGGTGGCCACCGGGTACGTCGCGGGGCCCAGTCTCCAGCAGGTCGTCGGGCACGACCACGGCGCGCTGCCGGAACGCTCGGTGCGCACGCTGGGCGCCGGTCTGGCGCACGCGCTCCAGGACATCCACGCCGCCGGGATCGTGCACCGCGACCTCAAGCCGTCCAACGTCCTGGTCACCATCGACGGCCCCCGCGTCATCGACTTCGGCATCGCCCGCGCCCTGGAGTCGGTGACCGACGGCGGCCTCACCCGCACCGGCGCGCTGGTCGGCTCGCCCGGCTTCATGGCGCCCGAGCAGGTGCGCGGCGACCGTGTCACGCCCGCGTGCGACGTCTTCTGCCTCGGCTCGGTCCTCGCCTACGCCGCCACCGGCAAGCTGCCCTTCGGCGCCGCGAACAGCGGCGCGCACGCCCTGATGTACCGCATCGCGCAGGAAGCGCCCGACCTGGAGGGCGTGCCCGAGGGCATCGCGGACCTCGTCCACGACTGCCTGCGCAAGGACCCCGCCGCGCGGCCGGGCCTCGCCGAGATCCTGGAACGCACGGGCGCGCAGGACACGGTCACCGACGGCCGCTCCCGCGACCCGTGGCTGCCCAGCGCCCTGGTAGCCCAACTCGGCCGCCACGCGGTCCGCCTCCTGGACGCGGAAACCCCGGACTCCGGCGACGCGGCCCCGGTGCGCCCACCGGGGCTGGGCGACGCGGGACCGGGTGGTGTACCGGGTGGGGTGGGCCGGGGCGGTGTGGTGTCCGGTGGTGCGGGTCCGGGTGGTGAGGGCTCGCGTGGTGCGGGGCCTGGTGGTGTGGGGTTCGGCGGTGCGGTGCCTGGTGTGCCGGGCGGGGCGGGCTCGGACGGTGTGGTCTCTGGTGGTGCGGGTCCAGGTGGTGCGGGTCCGGGTGGTGCGGGTCCGGGTGGTGCGGGTCCGGGTGGTGAGGGTCCAGGTGGTGCGGGCTCGCGCGGTGCAGGGCCCGGTGGTGTGGTCTCTGGCGGTGCGCCTGCCCCTCGTCCCGGTGGTCCAGGGCCTGGCGGTGCCGGGCCTGGCGGTGCGGTGTCCGGTGCCGCGGAACCGGGTGCGGGTCCGGGCGACGGCCCTGGGGCCGTGTGCCCCGGTGGTGCGGGCCCGGGGGGCGCGGGCCCCGGTGGTGTGGGGGTCGCCCCGAGCGGCGACCCGGCGCACCACGGCCAGGCGCACCACGGCCCGGCGCCCGACGGCTCGACGCCTGCTGGTCAAGCGCCAGCGCCCGGCGGCCCCGCGGTCGACGCCCCGGCGGTCGACGGCTCCGGGCTCGACGGCCCGGCGGGTGGTGGGCCGCCGCCTCCGCGTGAGCCGGGCAGTGGGGACGGTGCTCCGCTGGACCACCTCCCCACCCTGGTCGCGGGCCGGCACCCGCCCACGCCCCCGCCCGTCGCCCCCGGGCACACCCCGGCCCCGGCATGGCACGCCGCGCAGCCCGGGTACCAGCCCCCGTACGGCGGCGGCCTCGGCCCCACCCCGCCCCAGGGGCCCCCGCCCCCGTACGGCACCCCGTACGGGCCTCCGCACGAGCCGGCCAGGACCGGCCGCTCCACCGCGCTGCTGATCGTCGTCGCCCTGGTCGTCGCGCTGGGCGCGGGCGGCACGGTCTACGCCCTGATGCGCGGCGGCGACGACGACCGGGCCGACGGCGACCCCGCGCCCACGCGCTCCACCGGCGCGCCGCAGGACCCCGGGACGGGCTCGCCGGGCCCCGCGACCGGTTCGACCGCTCCGGCCGCCGCCGACGGCACCGTCCCGACCGGGTACGTGGGTGACTGGGCGACCGCCATCGACAACGCCTCCGGCACGCACCCGCGCAAGCTGACCATCGTGCAGGGCGAGGTCGGCGACACGGTCATGACCCTCGTGGCGGACGGGCCGACGGACACCGGCACGTACCACTGCGTGTTCGACGCCGCCCTCACCGCCGAGCCGGGCGCCGACGGGCCGCTGAGGCTCGGCCCGTCCCAGGTCACGACCGGTCCCGCCAGCAGTTGCTCGCCGGGCGCGGCCACCACGATCACCCTGCTCCCGGACGGCAGCCTGGAACGCACCAACGACGACACCGGCGAGTCCCTGGTCTACACCCGCCGGTGAAGCAGGGACGTGCCCCCGGCGCCGGGGGTCAGCGGGGCTCCGGCGGGCGCTGGCGGGGCATGTTCGGGCGGGTGCCGTTCTGCGGCGGGACCGGGAACCGGCCGGTGACACCCGTGCCCGCACCGTCCGGACGGGGCCCGTCCGCCGCCGCCGAGGCGTGCGGACCCAGCGGCGCGGGACCCGGGCGGAAGCACAGCATCCAGTCCGCCGTCTCCGCCCGTACCAGCTCCGTCACGTCCTCCGAGAACCGCCGCAGCACCTGCAGGCACCGCTCCGCCGCCTCGCCGGCCGTGCCGTCCGCCGGTCCCAGCACCTCCCGCACGCTCTCCGACGCCCAGTCGAACTGCAGCGCCTGGAGCCGCCGCTGCACCGCCTGCGCCGTGGCCACGTCCCGCATCCACCCGGCCGTGACCCCGAAGTACCGGTCGCCCGCCACGCACGCCACCGCGCACAGCAGCGCCAGATACCCCCAGGGCGCCACCCCGCCCACCGCCCCGGACAGGTCGAGCAGCGGCAGCGCCGCCCCGGCGACCGCACCCCCCGCGGCCCCGCCCCGCAGCAGCACGGCACCGCGCCGCTTCCGCACCCGGTCCGCGAGATACCAGTCCGCCGTGTCCAGCGCGCCCCGCTCCACCCACCGGTACAGCTCGTCCAGCCGCTCGGCGGGCAGGGTCCAGTCCCCGAGGGGAAACGCCCGCCCGGTCAGATCGCCCGGCCGCGCCCCGGTCGTCCCCCCGCCGTCCCGCCCGTGCTGCGGCGGCCTCTCGGGCTGCATCTCCGGCTGACCCACCCGGCACTCCCTACTGCTCGCCACTGCTCGCCGCACCGCTCGCCGTCCACGAGGACTCATGCGCCGGAACCCTGCGCCGGAACCCTTCCTACCGCCCAATGGGTGGCGAAGAGCCTGGTTCCGCCGCTTTTCCGCCCGGAAGAGGGCGTTGATCAGGTATAGGGCTCCCCGGGCATCACTCGAAAGAGTGCTGGGGCGAGGGCTGCCCGGACCACGTAGGCTCGTGCCGAACGGCAAAACCGTCGTGACCGGACGTGATGGGAGCTGAACGTGATCCCCGGTGGTGGCCAGCCCAACATGCAGCAGCTGCTCCAGCAGGCCCAGAAGATGCAGCAGGACCTGGCGAAGGCCCAGGAGGAACTGGCGCGGACCGAGGTCGACGGCCAGGCGGGCGGCGGCCTGGTGAAGGCCACGGTCACCGGCTCCGGCGAGCTGCGCGGCCTCGTCATCGACCCGAAGGCGGTGGACCCGGAGGACACCGAGACCCTCGCCGACCTCGTCGTCGCCGCCGTCCAGGCGGCCAACGAGAACGCGCAGAACCTCCAGCAGCAGAAGCTCGGCCCGCTCGCCCAGGGGCTGGGCGGTGGCGGCACCGGCATCCCCGGCCTGCCGTTCTGACCCAGGAGGATCGATCCGGCCCTTTCCCGGTTCGCCTTCCTCAGACCGCCCGAAGCCATCTACCGTACGTAGTGCACGAACCTCAGGAAGGACGGCAGTCCGTTGTACGAAGGCGTGGTCCAGGACCTCATCGACGAACTCGGGCGACTGCCCGGCGTCGGTCCCAAGAGCGCGCAGCGGATCGCCTTCCACGTCCTGCAGGCCGAGCCGACCGACGTACGGCGCCTCGCGCAGGCCCTGATGGAAGTGAAGGCGAAGGTCCGCTTCTGCGCGACCTGCGGGAACGTCGCGCAGGAGGAGCAGTGCAACATCTGCCGCGACACCCGGCGCGATCCTTCCGTCATCTGCGTGGTGGAGGAACCGAAGGACGTCGTCGCCATCGAGCGCACCCGCGAGTTCCGCGGGCGCTACCACGTGCTCGGCGGCGCGATCAGCCCGATCGACGGGGTCGGCCCCGACGACCTGCGCATCCGTGAGCTGCTGGCCCGCCTGGCGGACGGCACGGTCGCGGAGCTGATCCTGGCCACGGACCCGAATCTGGAGGGCGAGGCCACGGCCACGTACCTCGCCCGCATGATCAAGCCCATGGGCCTCAAGGTCACCCGCCTGGCCAGCGGCCTCCCGGTGGGCGGCGACCTGGAATACGCGGACGAGGTGACCCTCGGCCGCGCCTTCGAGGGGAGACGACTCCTAGATGTCTGACGCCACGCTGCACGCGACCGACCAGAACCCGGACGACTTCGCGGTCCAGATCGCCGACCAGATCGAGAGCTTCCTGGTGGCCGTCACCGAGGTGGCGAAGGGCGACGAGCCGGACTCGGCCGTTCCCTTCCTGCTCCTGGAGGTCTCCCAGCTGATGCTGGCCGGCGGCCGCCTGGGCGCCCACGAGGACATCGTCCCGGACGAGCGCTACGAGCCCGACCCGGGCCCGGAACTCGACGTGGACGAGATCCGGGAGAACCTGGCCCGCATCCTCGACCCGGTCGACGTCTACTCCGAGGTCTTCGACCCCTACGAGCCGCGCAAGGCCCCGGTCCCGGCCCGTATCTCCGACGACCTCACCGACGTCATCACCGACCTCCGCCACGGCATGGTCCACTACAAGGCCGGCCGCACCACGGAGGCCCTGTGGTGGTGGCAGTTCTCCTACTTCTCCAACTGGGGCTCCACCGCCTCCGCGACCCTGCGCGCCCTCCAGTCCGTCGTCGCCCACGTCCGCCTGAACCAGCCCCTGGCGGAGCTGGACGGCCTCGACACCGACCAGGACCTCGGCGACGACGCCCTGGAGTCGGAGGCCGGCCGCGTCATGGTCCAGGAGATCGCGGGCCCGCTGGGCCTGCGCCCGGTCACCTGACGGCACCGGTCGTCCCACGTCCACTCGCGGACGTCCGGTGCGCGGAGCACCACGGGCGTCGGCCTCGCCAGCGGTCCAAAGGGCTGCCCGTCCCACCAGCCCGGCCTTTCACGTGGCGGGAAGCCACTTGTGAACGTGTGACTCACCGCACTTTCCCGAGTGACCCGCGCCCCGATGGGCATGAGCCACCCCGAACAGTGGGTGGTCCGGAAGTCTCACCATGCGATATCGCAGGGGGGAAATCCGGACGCTCGGTAAAATGAGCCGACCGCAGTACATATACGTACGTGCGGAAAGAGACGGATTGAGCGAGGAGCGCACGTGGGCCTTGTCGTGCAGAAGTACGGAGGCTCCTCCGTAGCCGATGCCGAGGGCATCAAGCGCGTCGCCAAGCGGATCGTGGAAGCGAAGAAGAACGGCAACCAGGTGGTCGCCGTCGTTTCCGCGATGGGCGACACGACGGACGAGCTGATCGATCTCGCCGAGCAGGTTTCCCCGATCCCTGCCGGGCGTGAACTCGACATGCTGCTGACCGCCGGAGAGCGTATCTCCATGGCGCTGCTGGCCATGGCGATCAAAAACCTGGGGCACGAGGCCCAGTCGTTCACCGGCAGCCAGGCCGGGGTCATCACCGACTCCGTCCACAACAAGGCCCGGATCATCGACGTCACGCCCGGCCGCATCCGCACCTCGGTCGACGAGGGCAACGTCGCCATCGTGGCCGGCTTCCAGGGCGTCAGCCAGGACAGCAAGGACATCACCACGCTGGGCCGCGGCGGGTCCGACACCACGGCCGTCGCCCTCGCCGCCGCGCTCGACGCGGACGTCTGCGAGATCTACACGGACGTCGACGGCGTGTTCACCGCCGACCCGCGCGTGGTGCCGAAGGCGAAGAAGATCGACTGGATCTCCTTCGAGGACATGCTGGAGCTCGCTGCCTCCGGCTCCAAGGTGCTGCTCCACCGTTGCGTGGAGTACGCCCGCCGGTACAACATCCCGATCCACGTGCGGTCCAGCTTCAGCGGACTGCAGGGCACGTGGGTCAGCAGCGAGCCGATCAAGCAAGGGGAAAAGCACGTGGAGCAGGCGCTCATCTCCGGAGTCGCGCACGACACCTCCGAGGCCAAGGTCACGGTTGTCGGCGTGCCCGACAAGCCGGGCGAGGCGGCCGCGATCTTCCGCGCCATCGCCGACGCCCAGGTCAACATCGACATGGTCGTGCAGAACGTGTCCGCCGCTTCCACCGGCCTGACGGACATCTCCTTCACGCTGCCGAAGAGCGAGGGCCGCAAGGCCATCGACGCGCTGGAGAAGAACCGCCCGGGCATCGGCTTCGACTCCCTGCGCTACGACGACCAGATCGGCAAGATCTCCCTGGTCGGCGCTGGGATGAAGAGCAACCCGGGCGTCACCGCCGACTTCTTCACCGCGCTCTCCGACGCCGGGGTGAACATCGAGCTGATCTCGACCTCCGAGATCCGCATCTCGGTCGTCACCCGCAAGGACGACGTGAACGAGGCCGTGCGCGCCGTGCACACCGCCTTCGGGCTCGACTCCGACCGCGACGAGGCCGTGGTCTACGGAGGCACCGGACGCTGATGTCCGCCGTGCACGACACCGGCCCGGACGGCGGCCGCACCGGCAGGCCCACGCTC
Organism: Streptomyces hyderabadensis; assembly: GCF_020404845.1. Lineage (GTDB taxonomy): Bacteria > Actinomycetota > Actinomycetes > Streptomycetales > Streptomycetaceae > Streptomyces > Streptomyces hyderabadensis. The sequence continues at coordinate 96,873 of NZ_JAIOJZ010000028.1, forward strand.
GCCGTCGTGGGCGCGACCGGCGCCGTCGGCTCGGTCATGCTCCAGATCCTGTCCCAGCACGCGGACGTCTGGGGCGACATCCGCCTGATCGCCTCCCCGCGCTCGGCCGGCCGCAAGCTGGCCGTGCGCGGGGAGGAGGTCGAGGTCGTCGCGCTCAGCGAAGAAGCCTTCGACGGGGTCGACGTCGCCATGTTCGACGTGCCCGACGAGGTCTCCGCGCAGTGGGCGCCGATCGCCGCCGCCAAGGGTGTGGTGGTGGTCGACAACTCCGGCGCGTTCCGGATGGACCCGGACGTGCCGCTCGTCGTGCCCGAGGTCAATCCGCACGCGGTGCGGATGCGGCCGCGCGGGATCGTCGCCAACCCGAACTGCACCACGCTGTCCATGATCGTGGCGCTGGGCGCGCTGCACGCCGAGTTCGGGCTGCGCGAGCTGGTCGTCTCCTCGTACCAGGCGGTCAGCGGGGCCGGCCGGGACGGCGTGGACACGCTGCGCCGGCAGCTGTCGCTGGTGGCCGGGACGGAGCTGGGGACCCACCCCGGTGACGTGCGGCGGGCCGTCGGCGACGACACCGGGCCGTTCCCGGAGCCGGTCGCGCTGAACGTCGTACCGTGGGCCGGGTCGCTGCGGGAGGACGGCTGGTCCTCGGAGGAGATGAAGGTGCGGGACGAGTCCCGCAAGATCCTCGGACTGCCGCGGCTGCCGGTCGCCGTGACCTGCGTACGGGTCCCCGTGGTCACCACCCACTCGCTGACCGTCCACGCCCGCTTCGAGAGCGAGGTCACGGTCGAGGGGGCCCGGGAGATCCTGGCCACCGCGCCGGGCGTCGTCCTCTTCGACAACCCGGCCGCAGGGGAGTTCCCGACGCCCGCGGACGCGGTCGGCACCGACCCGACCTGGGTCGGCCGGGTGCGCCGGGCGCTGGACGATCCGACCGCGCTGGAACTCTTCGTCTGTGGGGACAATCTGCGCAAGGGCGCCGCCCTGAACACCGCGCAGATCGCGGAGCTGGTGGCGGCCGAGTTCGGCTGAACCGGGATCAGCGAGGCAAAACCCCCCGGACGCTGTGGGTTTCCTTTGTAGGATCCATGGTCGAGATGTGATCCGGAAGTTGGTCCGGACTACTTGTACCGGGCAGCCGTGCCGTCAGAGGATTTCCTCCCCGCCCTCCGCAACCGCGCGAGCGGCGGGGAGCGTCTTTGCGGTCACCCCTTCGGGGCGCGGGGCGCGGGTCGGCGTGGGGACGCCGAGGGCGGGCGTGGGGACGCCCGTTCACATGGACACAGGGGAAGAGCGGACGATGAGGGCCTATGACGCACCGTCAGCCGGGTGGCCGCCCAGACGGCTGTCCGGCGGACCCGGGAACGTGACGCCCGGCACGTACAACCCTCTCGGGGTCGGACGTGTCCAACTGGCGTGGCAGAGGTTCTCGAATTCACCGCAGGCACGCGGGGCGCGGCACTGCGCCCTCCGGTCCGGTCCGTCCGTCCCCGTGTGGCCGGTCCGGCCGGTGGCATGCCGGTGATCGCGCCGATGCCCGCAGCGCGGCCGGCCCGCATATCGAACCAGCGCGACGGCGCCGAGGACGCGGCGGCGGGCACCACCGTCGACCACCTCACCGAGACCTACCGGGCGCACTACCGCTCGCTGCTCGGCCTCGCCGCCCTGCTCCTCGACGACACGGCCTCCTGCGAGGACGTGGTCCAGGAGGCCTTCATCCGGGTGCACTCGGCGCGCAAACGCGTCCGTGACCCGGAGAAGACCCTGGCCTACCTGCGTCAGACGGTCGTCAACCTCTCGCGCTCGGCGCTGCGCCGCCGCATCCTCGGCCTCAAGCTCCTCTCCAAGCCCATGCCGGACATGGCGAGCGCGGAGGAGGGCGCCTACGACCAGCTGGAGCGCGACTCCCTGATCAAGGCGATGAAAGGGCTCCAGCGCCGGCAGCGCGAGGTGCTGGTCCTGCGCTACTTCGCCGACATGACGGAGGCGCAGGTCGCCGAGACGCTCGGCATATCCCTGGGCTCGGTCAAGGCGTACGGGTCGCGCGGGATCGCGGCGCTCAGGGTGGCCATGGAGGCTCCGGCATGAGCGACGGCAACGACGCCCGCCCGGACGCCCACGAGCAGCGCGATCCGCGCCCGGCCGTCCGAGAGGGGCGCGACGCGCAGTCGGATGCCCGGGAGGGCAACGATTCGCGGCCGGACGCCCGGAACGAGCGCGGTTCGCGGGCGGAGCCCCGGGAGCGGAACGATTCGCGGGCGGATGCCCGGGAGGAGCGCGGTCCGCGCCCGGATGCCCGGGAGCGGGACGGTGCGCGGGCGGATGCCCGGGGCGAGCGCGGTCCGCTGGCGGCTCCCCGGGAGGGGGACGATTCGCGGGCGGATGCCCGGGAGGGGCGCGACGCGCAGTCGGATGCCCGGGAGGGCAACGATTCGCGGGCGGATGCCCGGGAGGAGCGCGGTCCGCGCCCGGATGCCCGGGAACGGGACGGTGCGCGGGCGGATGCCCGGGGCGAGCGCGGTCCGCTGGCGGCCCCCCGGGAGGGGGACGATTCGCGGCCGGATGCCCGGGAAGGGAACGGCCCGCCCATGGACGCCCGCGAGGAGCGCGGTCCGCGCCCGGATGCCCGGGAGGGGCGTGACGCGGGGGCGGAGGCCCGGGAGGGCGACGGTGCTCGGGACGAGCGCGGTCCGCTGGCGGACGCCGGGGAGCGGTATGGTCCGCGGGCGGGTGTCCCGGAGGGGTACGCCGCGCGGCTTGACGCCCGTTCGGGGCACGACGCGTCCGGCGGACCGGCCGGGCGAGAGCAGCAGAAGCACACGCACGCTGGGAACGGAACTGTGAACCACGGCCCCGCCGCACAGGGCCCCGACGATCCGGGGGCCGACGGGCCCGCCACCGACGAGGCAGTCCTGCGCGCGATGATGCACCGGGCGGTCGGCGAGATGGAGCCGAGCGACGGCACCCTGGAACACCTGCGGCGCGCGGTGCCCGCCCGGCGTGCCCGCAAACGCCAGGCGGTCGTCGGCGTCGCGGCCGCCGCCCTCTTCCTCGGCACGGCCGTCCCGGCCCTCGTGCACGTCTCCAAGTCCACCGGCGCGAGTGCCGACCCGTCCGTCGCGGGCAACGCCTCACAGGCCCAGGGCGGCGCGTCGCAGGGCAAGGACCCGGCCGGCGGCCAGAGCGGCATCGCCGGATCCGGGGACACCACCGAGGGCAAGGACAAGACCGGCCCCAAGGAGACACCCGGCGGCAAGGAGTCCGGCGCCGCGACGGGCTCCGCCCCCTCGGGTGCCCCGAGCGCCAGCAGCCCCGCCGACATCCCCGCGTGCGCGCCCGGGTCGCTCGGCCCGGCCGTCGCGAGCAGCGCCGCCCCCGACTCCACGGGCGTGGTCTACGGCTCCTTCCGGGTCACCAACGTCTCCTCGGGCGGCTGTACCGTCACGGGCCCCGGCACCGTGGTCACCGCCTCGTCGGGCGCGGCGGACGCCGGCCGGATCGGCACCGCGCGGCACGCCGCCGGGGACGCCGCGGCCGGACTGCCCGACCCGTCGCTGGAGGCCGCCTCGCTGACCCTGCAGCCGGGCGCCGCGTACGAGGTGCAGTTCGCCTGGGTGCCCTCCGAGACCTGCCCCACCACCGGCGGCACCACGGGGGGCAGTACCGGCGGGCCCTCGCCCGACCCCTCGCCCACCGGGGACACGACCGCCGCGGGCGGCACCTCCGCGGGCGGTGGTGGCGAGGCCGGGCCCACGACCCAGCTGATCACCGAGGACGGCCCGGCCGAGGGAAGCGTGTCGGTGACCTACACCCCGCAGGGCGGTTCCGGCTCGGCGACGGCCACGGTGTCCAACGCGTGCGTGGGGACCGTGTACTGGACGGGCCTGCTGGCGGACTCGGGAGGCGCGGGGGCGTAGCCCCGGGCGCCGGGCGGCCCCGCGGTCAGGAGACGAGCCCCGCCCTGGCGCCCTCGTCCGCGTCGTCCTCCTTGGCCCCCTGGCCCTCCGCGTCCGGCGCGACCAGGCCCAGCTCGGCGTCGCGGGCGAGTTCGACCTCGCGGCGCAGCAGCCGGAACCACATGAAGATCACGAAGCCGACGAAGGCGAACCACTCGGCGGTGTAACCGAGGTTCTGGAAGGCCTTCAGGTCAAGACCCGTGCCCTGCGGCGCGCTGACGGGCACGGCCCGCATCCCGGAGTCGCCCTCGTTCAGCGTGACCCACGCGTCGTAGACGTCGTACGGCACCAGGTTCAGCAGCGTCGCCGCGCTGATCGCGCCGGTCTGCCCGGCGGGCCAGCCGGAGCGGCCGCTGACGCCGTCACTGCCGGGGGACTCGGCGGCCTGCAGCGCGCCGGTGACGGTGACCTCGCCGGCGGGCGGGGCCGGGGCCTTCGCCGGGTCCGGCTCGCCGGGCAGCCAGCCGCGCACGACCGGCAGGGCCTTGCCGCCGTCGGTGCGCAGGAGGGTGAGGACGTAGAAGCCCTCGCGGTCGTCCAGCTTCCGCTCCGGGACCAGCAGCTGATCGTCGTACCGGCCGGTCACGGTGGTCTGCTTGCCGACCGTCGCCTTGTCCACGGGCAGCAGCTCGCTCAGCGGGCGCGCCGCGTCCCTGCGGGCCGATTCCTGCTGCGTGGAGGCGGCCTCGTGGTCCTGCACCCGGTCCTCGAACCGGCCGAGCTGCCAGGAACCCATGAAGATGCAGAAGGGGATGGCCAGGACGACGAAGACGTTGATCCCCCACCATCGGGGCGTCAGCAGAAACCGGTACACGCCCTCCACGGTACGGTGCGCGCCCGACAGCCCTGCAGCGGGGCTGTGGAAAACATGGCGGCGCGGGAGCGGGCGCGGGGAGGTTGTCCACAGGCTGGGGATCTCTTCTGCGCGTGGTCGCCCGGTCGGGGCAGTATGGGGCCATGACTGAGAGCAACGGGTCCGTTCCGCCGGACATGGATGCGGCCGTGGACGTGGACAGGGACGAGCGCGCCGTGGACGGGCGGCACACGCGGGGCGAGCAGATGCCCGACTGGGAGAAGCGGTTCCGGGCGCCGAGGGTGTCCCTGCCCGACTGGGCCGAGGACGCCCCGGACCGCTCCCTGTTCGTGTCGAACGCGACGGGGACGTACGAGCTGTACGCCTGGGACCGCTCCAGCGGCGAGCAGCGCCAGGTCACCGACCGGCCCAACGGCACCACGGACGGAGTGCTCGCGCCCGACGGCGAGTGGATCTGGTGGTTCGACGACAAGGACGGCGACGAGTTCGGCGTCTGGCGCCGGCAGCCCTTCGCGGGCGGCGCGGACGAGGAGGCCGTGCCCGGCCTCGACCCCTCCTACCCGGCCGGCCTCGCCCTCGGCCGGGACGGCCGCACGGCGGTGATCGGCCGCTCCACGGACGAGGACGGCACGACGATCCACCTCGCGCGCGGCGACGGCGGCGCCCCGGTGGAGATCTACCGGCACCGCGAGTCCGCGGGCGTCGGCGACCTCTCCCACGACGGCTCCCTGATCGCGATCGAGCACACCGAGCACGGCGACGCCATGCACTCGGCGCTGCGCGTCCTGCGCCCCGACGGCAGCACCGTCGCCGAGCTGGACGACACCCGGGGCGGCGAGGAGGAGCTGGGCCTGGAGGTCCTGGGCTTCGCGCCGGTCGACGGCGACACCCGCCTGCTCATCGGCCACCAGCGCCGGGGCCGCTGGGAGCCCCTGGTGTGGGACGTGGCGACGGGGGAGCAGACCGACCTCGCGCTGGAGCTGCCCGGCGACGTGAGCGCGGAGTGGTACCCGGACGGGTCCGGCCTGCTGATCGTGCACGGCTTCGAGGCCCGCAGCGAGCTGTTCCGCTACGACTTCGCCGAGCGCGGCCTGACGGAGATCGACACCCCGCCCGGCACCGTCTCCGGGGCCACGGCACGACCGGACGGCAGTGTCGAGTACCTGTGGTCCTCGGCGGCCGAGCCGTCCGCCGTCCGCTCCACCACCGGCCGCGTCGTCCTCGACCCGCCCGGCCTGAAGTCGCCCCGCTCGGTGCCGGTGCAGGACGTGTGGGTGGAGGGGCCGGGAGGCCGCATCCACGCCCTGGTGCAGAAGCCGGCCGGGGCGTCCGGTCCGCTCCCGACGGTCTTCGACATCCACGGCGGCCCGACCTGGCACGACAGCGACTCCTTCGCCGCGGGCCCGGCCGCCTGGGTCGACCACGGGTACGCGGTGGTCCGGGTCAACTACCGGGGCTCCACCGGGTACGGCCGCGCCTGGACCGACGCCCTCAAGCACCGCGTGGGTCTCATCGAGCTGGAGGACATCGCGGCGGTGCGGGAATGGGCGGTCGGCTCCGGCCTCGCCGACCCCGAGCGCCTGATCCTCACCGGCGGCTCCTGGGGCGGCTACCTCACCCTGCTCGGCATCGGCACCCAGCCCGAGGCGTGGACGCTGGGCATCGCGGCCGTGCCGGTCGCCGACTACGTCACCGCGTACCACGACGAGATGGAGGGACTGAAGGCCCTCGACCGCACCCTGCTGGGCGGCACCCCCGAGGAGGTCCCCGAGCGCTTCGAGGCGTCCTCCCCGCTGACCTACGTCGACGAGGTCAAGGCCCCGGTGTACATCTCGGCGGGCGTCAACGACCCGCGCTGCCCGATCCGCCAGGTCGAGAACTACGTCAAGCGCCTGGAGGCCCGCGGCGCCGTCCACGAGGTCTACCGCTACGACGCGGGCCACGGCTCCCTGGTCGTCGACGAACGCATCAAGCAGGTCGCCCTGGAACTGGACTTCGCGAGAAGGCACTTGCCGCAGGGCGCGTGACTGCGGGCAATCGTGCCTCCCCCAGTGCCTGAACGGCCTGGGAGGTACCCCCAGGCGGCACGGGTGGGCGCAGGCGGCACCCCGCCGACGCGGGCGAGTGCTTCCCACCCACCCCGGGGACGGCAACGGTCACCTGCTACCCAGGGGACTGTTGCCGCACCCGCCGCCCCAGCAACTCCGCCAGCCCCCGCCGGGTGGCCGCCAGCACCACCCGGTCCGAGCCCCGCAGGACATATGTGTCGGGCAGCTCCCACACCAGCCGGGACTCCCGCGCCCCCTCCGTGCCGGCCCCGCCCGCCCGTCCACCGTCGGACACCTCGAGGGCCAGCACCCGCCACGCCCCGGCCCGGAACGCCTCCCCGACCGTCTTCCCCTCCAGCTGCGGATGCCCCGCCACCTCCACCGCCGCGAACAGCAGCACCCGCCGCTCCACGGGGATCGCCCCCAGGATCTGGCGGCCCATCATCGCCCCGGCGAAGGACGGCGCCGCCAGGTGCGTCACGCTGCGGCTCCGGGTGAGCGCGAAGGGGTGCGCGGCACGCAGCGTGCGGTACACGGCGGTCGCGAAGTCGTCGTCGTACAGGCGCAGCACCACCCGCAGCCGGGACCGTACGGAGCGGGCGTACAGCACCGCCTCCAGGTTGGTGGTGTCGACGCTGGTCAGCGCGAGCAGCGAGTGCGCGCGGTGGATCTTGGCGGCCTCCAGGACGCCCTCCTGCGTGACGTCCCCGAGCACCACCGGCACCC
>NZ_JAIOJZ010000029.1 GCF_020404845.1 Streptomyces hyderabadensis
CGTGGGGCACGCGGGCGTCAGCCCATGTGCGGGTAGGTGTAGTCGGTCGGCGGGACCAGCGTCTCCTTGATGGCGCGGGTCAGCGTCCAGCGCATCAGGTTCTGCGGGGCGCCGGCCTTGTCGTTGGTGCCGGAGGCACGGCCTCCGCCGAAGGGCTGCTGGCCGACGACGGCGCCGGTCGACTTGTCGTTGATGTAGAAGTTGCCGGCCGCGTAGCGCAGCTTCTCCATCGTGTACGCCGCCGCCGCGCGGTCGTTGGAGATGACCGAGCCGGTGAGCGCGTAGTCCGACACCGACTCCATCTGGGTCAGCATCTCGTCGTACGCGTCGGCCTTGCCGTCGTCGTAGACGTACACGGCGAGGAACGGGCCGAAGTACTCGGTGCGGAAGACCTCGTTCTCCGGGTCGGTGCACTCGACGACGGTCGGGCGGACGAAGTAGCCGACCGAGTCGTCGTAGGAGCCGCCCGCGACGATGGTGCAGGTCTCGTCCTCCTTGGCGCGGTCGATGGCGGCCTTGTTCTTGGCGAAGGACCGCTCGTCGATGACGGCGCCGAGGAAGTTCGACAGGTCGGTGACGTCACCCATGGTGAGGTAGTCGACCTCGGCGGCGAACTCCTCCTTGAACCCGTCGTTCCAGATGGACGCCGGGATGTACGCGCGGGAGGTGGCGCTGCACTTCTGGCCCTGGTACTCGAAGGCACCGCGGGTCAGCGCGGTCTTGAGCACGGCGCGGTCGGCCGACGGGTGGGCGACCAGGAAGTCCTTGCCGCCGGTCTCGCCGACCAGGCGCGGGTAGGTGCGGTACTTCTCGATGTTGTTGCCGACCGTCTTCCACAGGTGCTGGAAGGTCTTGGTCGAGCCGGTGAAGTGGATGCCCGCGAGGTCCCGGTGCTCCAGGGCGACCTCGGAGACCGCGATGCCGTCGCCGGTGACCAGGTTGATGACGCCCTTGGGCAGCCCGGCCTCCTCCAGGAGCTGCATCAGCAGCACGGCGGCGTGGGTCTGCGTCGGGGACGGCTTCCAGACCACCACGTTGCCCATCAGGGCCGGGGCGGTGGGCAGGTTGGCGGCGATGGCGCTGAAGTTGAACGGCGTGATCGCGTAGACGAAGCCCTCCAGCGGGCGGTGGTCCATGCGGTTCCACACGCCCGGGGAGTTGGCCGGGGGCTGCTCGGCCAGGATCTGGCGGGCGTAGTGGACGTTGAAGCGCCAGAAGTCGATCAGCTCGCAGGGGCTGTCGATCTCGGCCTGCTGGGCGGTCTTGGACTGGCCGAGCATGGTGGAGGCGGCGATGGTCTCGCGCCACGGACCGGACAGCAGCTCGGCGGCGCGCAGGATGATCGCCGCGCGGTCGTCGAAGGACATCGCGCGCCACGCGGGGGCGGCGGCCAGGGCGGCGTCGATCGCGTCCTGGGCGTCCTGCTGGGTGGCGTTGGCGTAGGTGCCCAGGCGGGCCTTGTGGTTGTGCGGCTGCACGACGTCGAAGCGCTCACCGCCACCCATCCGCTTCACGCCGCCGATGGTGCAGGGCAGGTCGACCGGGTTGTCGGCCAGCTCCTTGAGCTTGGCCTCCAGACGGGCGCGCTCGGGCGAACCGGGGGCGTAGCCGTGCACCGGCTCGTTGACGGGGGTGGGGACCTGGGTCACAGCGTCCATGGGTTCCGTAACTCCTTGACTTGAGCGGGTTGTGCGAGCGGGTGCGGGCTCAGCCCTTGCTCACCATCGAGCGGGCGAAGAACCGGAGGTTGGCCGGCTTCTCCGCCAGACGGCGCATGAAGTAGCCGTACCAGTCGGTGCCGTAGGCGGTGTACACGCGCATGCGGTGGCCCTCTGCGGCCAGCCGCAGGTGCTCGTCGCCCCGGATGCCGTACAGCATCTGGAACTCGTACTCGTCGAGCTTGCGGCCGGCCGTGCGGGCCAGCTCCTGGCCGATGGAGATCAGGCGCGGGTCGTGCGACCCGATCATCGGGTAGCCCTCGCCCTCCATCAGCGTGCGCAGGATCCGCACGTACGCCTTGTCGATCTCGTGGCGCTGCTGGTACGCGACCTCTGCGGGCTCCTTGTAGGCGCCCTTCACCAACCGTACGCGAGAGCCGCTGTCGGCGAGCCGGCGCGCGTCGGCCTCGGTGCGGAAGAGGTAGGCCTGGATGACGCAGCCGGTCTGCGGGAAGTCCTTCCGCAGCTCCTCGTGGATGGCGAACATCGAGTCGAGGGTGGTGTGGTCCTCGGCGTCGAGGGTGACCGTGGTGCCGATCTCGGCGGCGGCCTCGACGACCGGACGGACGTTCTTCAGGGCCAGCTCGTGGCCGCCGTCCAGCGCCTGGCCGAACATGGACAGCTTCACCGACATCTCGGCGCGGGTGCCCAGCTCCAGCGGCTTGAGCCGGTCGATCAGCTCCAGGTAGGCGTCGCGGGCGGCCTCGGCCTGCGCGGGGGTGGTGATGTCCTCGCCGACGACGTCCATCGTCAGCTCCAGGCCCTGATCGGTCAGCTCCCGGATGATCGGCACGATCTGGTCGACCGTCTCGCCGGGGATGAACCGGTCGACGACCGGCTTGGTCACGGGCGCGGCCGAGACGAGACGACGCATCCGGTCGCTGCGCGACGCGGCGAGAATCACGGGACCCAGCACGGGGCACCTCCACTTACCAACCAACACAGGGGCCGCTGCCCGACGAACGGGGAACGGCACGGAGAACCACCGTGAAATCTAAGGATCCACCCGATCGTCGGCCATCGACAGCTGTCACGCATCCGTGCCGCGGATCTCAGACAGATGTATGAAGGGCGCTCGTATATGCGGCAGAATGCCCGGGTGACGTCCGATTCCAGAGGTTCCGCAGGCGCCGGTGGTACCCGTGGTGACTACCAGGAGCTGGTCGACGAGCTGTCCGAGCTGCTGGGCGCGCCCGCGACCCTGGAGAACCGCGACTTCGAGCTGATCGCCTTCGGCGCCTACGACAGCGAGGGCGACCTCGACCCCTCCGCCCTCGACCCGGTGCGCACCCGCTCGATCCTCACCCGGCGCTCCACCGCGGCGGTCCGGGCGTGGTTCGAGAGCTTCGGCATCACCCGGGCGACCGGCCCGGTCCGCATCCCCCCGACGCCCGAGGCGGGGGTGTACCGGGGACGGACCTGTCTGCCGGTACGCCATCGGGGTGTGGTCCTCGGCTACGTCTGGCTCCTGGACACCGACCCGGGTCCGACCGAGCGGCAGCTGGCGGCGGCCATGGAGGTCACGGCGCGGATCGGCGCGCTGCTCGCCGACGAGGCGCAGCACGGCGCGGACCTGAGCCGGGAGCTGCGGGCGGTGCTGACCGCGGAGCGGGACTGGCAGCGGGACATGGCCGTGGCGGAGCTGCGCAGCGCGCTGGGGGCGCGGGCGGACACCCCGTACGCGGTGGTCTGCGTGGCGCCCTGGCCCTCGGCCGACCCGGACGACGCGCCCTCGGTCCGTACGGTGCCGGGCGCGACGGCGCTGTGCACGGTGCCGTGGGGGGCCGCCGGCGTGTCGCTGGCGCTGCTGGTCCGGCTGCGCTCGGTGGACCTGTCCGCCCCCGCGACCTCGGCGGCGGGGCGGCTGCTGGAGCGGGTCCCGGCCCGGGGTGCCGACGGGGCGGCCGGCGTCTCGGCGCCGCGCACGGGTCTCGGAGAGCTGGGGACGGCCTGGGCGGAGGCGTCGGCGGCGGCCCGGGCGGCGCGCGCGGAGGCGCGGTTCGGGCCGGTCGCCCAGTGGACGGACATCGGGCCGTTCCGCCTGCTGACCGCGCTGCCCCCGCGCTCCGCCCACGATCCCGCCGTCGCGGCGCTGCTCTCCCCCGCCCACCGCGAACTCGCCCGCACGGCGGAGGCGTACCTGGACTGCGCGGGCCAGGCCGGACGTACCGCCGCCGAGCTGGGCATCCACCGCCAGACGCTGTACTACCGGCTGTCCCGTGTCGAACAGCTCACGGCCCTGGACCTGGACGACGGGGAGGACCGGCTGCTGCTGCACATGGCGCTCAAGGCGCGTCGCCTGTAGCGGCACCCTCGATCACCTGGCGCAGGCCGGCGGCGAGCTGCGCACCGTCGGGCGCGGACTTCGGGTCGAACGTCCACTGGGCGATGAGGCCCGTCATCAGCGTCACGTAGAACACGCCGAGGGTGTCCGCCCGCTCGTCGGTCACCTCCTCCTCCCGGCCCCCCATCAGCAGCGGGACCAGCCCGCGTCCGGCCTCGCGCTGCGCCGCCGCGAGGTGGTCGCGGACCTCGGGGAGCCGGTCGCCGAGGGCGAGGACCTCCATGCTGAGCCGCCACACCGAGCCCGGCTCCTTCATGGTGCCGATGATGTTCGACCACACCCGCTCGAAGCGCTCCACGGAGCCCGGGGCGGTCTCCTGCAGGCTCCCGTCGCCCTCGAAGGCGTCACCCACCCCCTCGACCAGCGACACGTAGGCCTGCGCCAGCAGAGCGTCCTTCGAACCGTAGTGGTAGCCGATGGACGCCAGGTTGGTTCCCGACTCCTTGACGATGTCGCGCGCCGTGGTGCGCACGAACCCCTTGGCCAGCAGGCAGCGCTTGGCGCCCTCGAGCAGATCCTCACGGTGTCCCATGCCGCCACCCTATCCATCCGTCCAGACAGCCGTCTTATACAGGCGTTCTAGACAACCGTATAAGACGTGCGTACAGTCACCGGCATGACAACGAACCCGTCCCGGGCCGGCCGTCGCGAGTGGACCGCGCTGGGCGTACTGATGCTGCCGCTGCTGCTGGTCTCGATGGACGTCTCCGTCCTCTACTTCGCGATCCCGGCGATCAGCGCCGACCTGGAACCGAGCGGCACCCAGCAGCTGTGGATCTTCGACATCTACGCGTTCGTCCTGGCCGGACTGCTGATGACGATGGGCTCCGTCGGCGACCGCATCGGCCGCCGCCGACTGCTGCTCGCCGGCGCCGCGGCCTTCGGGGCGGCCTCCCTGGTGGCGGCGTACGCGAACAGCGCCGAGATGCTGATCGCGGCCCGCGCCGTCCTCGGCATCGGCGGCGCGACCCTGATGCCGTCGACGCTGGCCCTGGTGCGCACGATGTTCACCGACCCGGCCCAGCGCGCGAAGGCCATCGCCCTGTGGTCCGGTGTGATGACGGCCGGTGTCGCCCTGGGCTCGGTGCTGAGCGGCGTCCTGGTGGAGTACTTCTGGTGGGGCTCCGTCTTCCTGGTGAACCTGCCCGCGATGGCGCTGCTGCTGGTCCTCGGCCCGCTCCTGCTGCCCGAGTCCAGGGACCCGGCCCCCGGCCGCTTCGACTGGCCGAGCGTCCCGCTGTCGATGGCCGCGGTGCTGCCCGTCGTCTACGGCCTCAAGGAGATCCCGTCCGAGGGCTGGAACGTCCGCTACGTCGTCTCGGTCACCGTCGGCCTGCTCTTCGCGGCCCTGTTCGTGCACCGGCAGCGGACGGTGGCGTCACCGATGATCTCCCCCGCGCTGTTCGGCGGGCGCGGCTTCGCCCCGGCCGTCGCGCTCAACCTCGTCTCGGCCTTCGGCATGCTGGGCTCGGCGTTCTTCACCACGCAGTACCTGCAGTCGGTGCTCGACAAGAGCGCGCTGGAGGCCGCGCTGTGGGCGCTGCTGCCCTCGGTGCCGATCGGCTTCGCCGCCCCGGCGGCGACCTCACTGGTGCAGCGGGGCGTGCACCGCGCCCACGTCGTCACGGCCGGCTTCGCGATCGCCGCGGGCGGCTACGCGCTGCTGGTCCTCGTCGGCACGGACTCGCTGTGGCTGGTGCTCGCCGCCTGCGGCGTCCTCTCGTCCGGGATCGTCATGGTGATGTCCCAGTTGATGGACCTGGCCCTGGGGACCGTACCGGTGGAGCGGGCGGGCTCGGCGTCCTCGCTGATGGAGACCGGCACGGAGTTCGGCGGTGCGCTCGGCATGGCGGTCCTCGGCTCCATCGGCACCGCCGTCTACCGCCACGGGGTCCCCGACTCGGCGCCGGCCGCGGCCCACGAGACGCTGGGCGGTGCGCTGGCCGTCGCCGACCGGCTGCCGGGGCGCGCGGGGGACGCCCTGGCCACGGCGGCCCGGGAGGCGTTCACCCAGGGCATGCAGAGCGCGGCGATCGCGGGCGCGGTGGTGCTCGCCGGTGCGGCGGTCCTGGCGGCGACGACCCTGCGCAGGGTGCGGATGCACGAGGAAGCGGGCACGGAAAACGCCGGACGGACTGATTGCCTCAGCCCGTCCGGCGTGTGAGGACGAGGCCCGTTCAGGGCCGCGACGGGGGTCCGGGGGCAGCGCCCCCGGACCTCACACCAGGTTGACGGACCGGGCCGACGTCGCCCCGATCTCCGCCGAAACCTCCGCCAGGACCCCGGAGGGCACCGTGTCGTCGACGGTCAGCACGGCGAGCGCCTCGCCGCCCACCGTCGCCCGGGCGACCTGCATGCCGGCGATGTTGATGCCGGCCTCGCCGATGACCCGGCCGACGGTGCCGACCACGCCGGGGCGGTCCTCATAGCGCAGGACGACCATGTGGTCGGCGAGGGCCAGGTCGACGTCGTACTCGCCGACGGCGACGATCTTCTGGAGGTGTTTCGGGCCGGCCAGCGTGCCGGAGACCGACACCTCCTCGCCGTCCGCGAGGGTGCCGCGCACGGTGACCACGTTGCGGTGCTCGGGCGACTCGGAGCTGGTGGTCAGCCGGACCTCGACCCCGCGCTCCTGGGCGAACAGCGGGGCGTTGACGTAGGAGACGGTCTCGTCGACCACGTCCTCGAAGACGCCCTTGAGGGCGGACAGCTCCAGCACCTTCACGTCGTGCTGGGTGATCTCGCCGTAGACCTCGACGTCGAGGCGGACGGCGACCTCGCCGGCCAGCGCGGTGAAGATGCGGCCGAGGCGCTCGGCGAGCGGCAGGCCCGGCTTGACGTCCTCGGCGATGACACCGCCCTGGACGTTGACCGCGTCGGGGACCAGCTCACCGGCGAGGGCCAGGCGCACCGACTTGGCGACGGCGATGCCGGCCTTCTCCTGGGCCTCGTCGGTGGAGGCGCCGAGGTGCGGGGTGCAGACCACCTGGTCGAACTCGAACAGCGGCGAGTCGGTGCAGGGCTCCTTGGCGTACACGTCCAGGCCGGCGCCGGCGACGCGGCCCTCCTTGAGCGCCGAGTACAGCGCCTCCTCGTCGACGATGCCGCCGCGGGCGGCGTTGACGATGCGGACGCTCGGCTTGACCTTGCGCAGCGCCTCGTCGCCGATCAGGCCGAGGGTCTCGGGGGTCTTGGGCAGGTGGACGGTGATGAAGTCGGAGACCTCCAGCAGCTCGTCCAGCGACAGCACCTTGACGCCCATCTGCGCGGCCCGCGCGGGCTGCACGTAGGGGTCGTAGGCGACGACCTTCATGCCGAAGGCGGACATGCGCTGGGCGACGAGGGCGCCGATGCGGCCGAGGCCGACGACGCCGAGGGTCTTCTCGGCCAGCTCGACACCGGTGTACTTGCTGCGCTTCCACTCGCCGTTCTTCAGCGCGGCGTTGGCCTGCGGGATGTTGCGGGCGGTGGCGATGAGGAGGCCGCAGGCCAGCTCGGCGGCGGTGACGATGTTGGAGGTCGGGGCGTTGACCACCATCACGCCGGCCTTGGTGGCGGCGGAGACGTCCACGTTGTCCAGGCCGACACCGGCGCGGGCGACGACCTTGAGCTTCTTGGCGGCGGCCACGGCCTCGGCGTCGACCTTGGTGGCGGAGCGGACCAGGATCGCGTCCACGTCGGCGATGGCGGGGAGCAGTTCGGCCCGGTCCGCGCCGTTGCACTGGCGGATCTCGAAGTCGGGGCCGAGCGCGTCCACGGTCGCGGGCGACAGCTCTTCAGCGATGAGTACGACGGGTTTCGAGCTCACGTGAGTCCTCACAAGTCCAATGCGGACGGCCGTCCCGACGGCCGCATGCGGTGGAGGGTTGCTAGCCGCGTGGAAGACGCACGACGCTGTGGGCCTGACGCGTATGTGTTCAGCAGTGTAGTGGCGTGGCGGTGGTCGTCCTGCGCCTGTGCGGAAGGATCACCCGGAAGTGGCCGTGAGGGTGCCCGGCAGGCGGGCACCCTCACGGCACGGAAGGCTTACGCCTCCTCGTCGACCCAGCTCATGAGCTTGCGCAGCTCCTTGCCGGTGGTCTCCAGCAGGTGCTCGGAGTCCTGCTTCTTGTACTCGTTGTACTTCTTCAGACCGCCGTGGTACTCGTCCATCCAGTTCTTGGCGAAGGTGCCGTCCTGGATCTCGGCGAGGACCTTCTTCATCTCGGCCTTGGTGGCGTCGGTGATGATCCGCGGGCCGGTGACGTAGTCGCCCCACTCGGCGGTCTCGGAGATCGACCAGCGCATCTTCTCCAGGCCGCCCTCGTACATGAGGTCCACGATGAGCTTCAGCTCGTGCAGGCACTCGAAGTAGGCGATCTCCGGCTGGTAGCCGGCCTCGGTCAGGGTCTCGAAGCCCGCCTTGACCAGCGCCGCGGTGCCACCGCACAGGACGGCCTGCTCGCCGAAGAGGTCGGTCTCGGTCTCCTCGGTGAAGGTGGTCTTGATGACGCCGGCGCGGGTGCCGCCGATGCCCTTGGCGTAGGACAGGGCGAGCGCGAAGGCGTTGCCGGAGGCGTCCTGCTCGACGGCGGCGATGCAGGGAACGCCGCGGCCCTCCTCGTACTGACGGCGCACCAGGTGGCCCGGGCCCTTGGGGGCGACCATGCAGACGTCCACGCCGGCCGGGGGCTTGATGAAGCCGTAGCGGATGTTCAGGCCGTGACCGAAGAACAGGGCGTCGCCGTCCTTCAGGTTGTCCTTGATGTCCTTCTCGTAGACCTCGGCCTGGATCGGGTCCGGGACCAGGATCATGATGACGTCGGCCTCGGCGGCGGCCTCGGAGGGGCTCACCACGCGCAGGCCCTGCTCCTCGGCCTTGGCCTTGGACTTGGAGCCCTCGTGCAGACCGACGCGCACGTCGACACCGGAGTCGCGCAGCGACAGGGCGTGGGCGTGGCCCTGGCTGCCGTACCCGATGACCGCGACCTTGCGGCCCTGGATGATGGACAGGTCGGCGTCGGCGTCGTAGAACAGCTCGGCCACTGGGTTATCTCCTTGTGTGCGGTGTTGCGTCCCACCGTATGCCGGTGGGGGGAAGGGAAGTTTCGGGGTCTCGGAATGCGGGCGGCCGCGGTGTCCGCGGCCGCCCGATTCCGTCGTTATGCGGACCGGTCGAGTGCGCGCAGCGAGCGGTCCGTGATCGAACGGGCGCCGCGGCCGATGGCGATCGTGCCGGACTGGACGAGTTCCTTGATGCCGTACGGTTCCAGCATCCTGAGCATGGCGGACAGCTTGTCGCCGCTGCCGGTGGCCTCGATGGTGACGGCCTCCGGGGAGACGTCGACGGTCTTGGCGCGGAACAGCTGGACGATCTCGACGATCTGGGAGCGCGTCTCGTTGTCGGAGCGCACCTTCACCAGAACGAGTTCGCGCTGGACGGCCTGGGTGGGCTCCAGCTCGACGATCTTGAGCACGTTGACGAGCTTGTTGAGCTGCTTGGTCACCTGCTCCAGCGGGAAGTCCTCGACGCTCACCACGATGGTGATGCGGGAGATGTCGGGGTGCTCGGTGACGCCGACGGCGAGCGAGTCGATGTTGAAGCCGCGGCGGGAGAAGAGGGCGGTGATCCGGGCGAGGACGCCGGGGGTGTTCTCCACCAGGACGGAGAGCGTGTGCTTGGACATGGTCTGCTTCCTCTGCTTGAAAGTCCCGACGGCTCTCAGTCGTCTTCGTTGTCGCCGAAGTCGGGGCGGACGTCCCGGGCGGCCATGATCTCGTCGTTGGAGGTGCCGGCGGCGACCATCGGCCAGACCATCGCGTCCTCGTGGACGATGAAGTCGACGACGACGGGGCGGTCGTTGACGGAGTTGGCCTCCTCGATCACCTTGTCGAGGTCGGCGGGGTCCTCGCAGCGGATGGCGTAGCAGCCCATGGCCTCGGACAGCTTCACGAAGTCGGGGACCCGGGTGCCGCGGGCGTCCGGGTTGACGTCGTCGGGACCAGAGTGCAGGACCGTGTTGGAGTATCGCTGGTTGTAGAAGAGGGTCTGCCACTGGCGGACCATCCCGAGGGCGCCGTTGTTGATGACCGCGACCTTGATCGGGATGTTGTTCAGGGCGCAGGTGGTCAGTTCCTGGTTGGTCATCTGGAAGCAGCCGTCGCCGTCGATCGCCCAGACGGTGCGGTCGGGCATGCCTGCCTGGGCCCCCATGGCGGCCGGGACGGCGTAGCCCATGGTTCCGGCGCCGCCGGAGTTCAGCCAGGTGGCGGGCTTGTCGTACTCGACGAAGTGCGCGGCCCACATCTGGTGCTGGCCGACGCCGGCCGCGAAGATCGTGCCCTCGGGGGCCAGCTGTCCGATGCGCTCGATGACCTGCTGCGGGGAGAGCGAGCCGTCGTCGGGCTGGTCGTAGCCGAGGGGGTAGGTCTCGCGCCAGCGGGTCAGGTCCTTCCACCAGGCGGTGTAGTCGCCCCGGTTGCCCTCGTCGTGCTCCTTCTGGACGGCCTGCACGAGATCGGCGATGACCTCGCGGGCGTCACCGACGATCGGGACGTCGGCGGCGCGGTTCTTGCCGATCTCGGCCGGGTCGATGTCGGCGTGCACGATCTTGGCGTGCGGGGCGAAGCTGTCCAGCTTGCCGGTGACGCGGTCGTCGAAGCGGGCGCCGAGGGCGACGATCAGGTCGGCCTTCTGCAGCGCGGTGACGGCGGTGACCGCACCGTGCATGCCCGGCATTCCCACGTGCAGCGGGTGGCTGTCGGGGAACGCGCCGAGCGCCATCAGGGTGGTGGTGACGGGCGCTTGGGTGAGTTCGGCGAGGACCTTCAGCTCGGCGGTGGCCCGGGCCTTGAGGACGCCGCCGCCGACGTAGAGCACGGGGCGCTGCGCGGCCGTGATCAGCTTGGCCGCCTCGCGGATCTGCTTGGCGTGCGGCTTGGTGACGGGGCGGTAGCCGGGCAGGTCCATGACCGGCGGCCAGGAGAAGGTGGTCTTCCGCTGGAGGATGTCCTTGGGGATGTCGACCAGGACGGGGCCGGGACGGCCGGTGGAGGCGATGTGGAACGCCTGCGCGATCACCTTGGGGATGTCCTCGGCCTTGGTGACCAGGAAGCTGTGCTTGGTGATCGGCATGGTGATGCCGACGATGTCCGCCTCCTGGAAGGCGTCCGTGCCGATCGAGGAGGAGACCACCTGCCCGGTGATCGCGACCAGGGGCACGGAGTCCAGGTTGGCGTCGGCGATCGGGGTGACCAGGTTGGTGGCACCGGGCCCCGAGGTCGCCATGCAGACGCCCACCTTGCCGGTGGCCTGGGCGTAGCCGGTGGCGGCGTGGCCCGCGCCCTGCTCGTGACGGACCAGGACGTGGCGCACCTTGGTGGAGTCCATCAGCGGGTCGTAGGCGGGAAGGATGGTGCCGCCGGGGATGCCGAATACGGTGTCGGCGCCGACCTCCTCGAGAGAGCGAATGAGGGACTGCGCACCCGTGACGTGCTCGGGGGCGGACTGTCCTCCGGATCGGGGCCGGGGCTGCGGGTGAGCCCCGGTGGCCTGCTCGGTCATCGGCGTTCTCTTCTCGATGCTGAGGGTTTTTGCGAGGTTTGTACGATGCGGGTCTGCTGCTCGGCAGGTGCCTGTGCAACAAAAAACCCCTCGTGCCGTAGGGCAAGCGAGGGGAGCGCGTCGGGTGTGGGTCGCGGGGAGTCCGGGTCGGTCCGGACGTCACCAGCTTCAGCCGACGCGCTTTCCAAGTACGAGAATTCGGGTGCGCATGGCACTGACCTTCCCTCCGGCGCGCACTCACTGTCAAGTGGGTGGGACGGGAGTCTCATTATGTGAGCGCAGGGCGGTGCCGCCGCCGAGCACCGCGGGCAGGCCGGAGGCGACCTGGCCGGCCACCTGTCCGGGGCCGCCGACACCCTTGGTGTACACCCCGGCGCCGCCGCCCGCGAAGGCCGGTTCGGTCGGTCCGTGCGGCACCGGGTAGTGGCCGGTGCCCAGCGCCCTGCGCAGCCGGTACTCGTCCAGGGCACCGGAGAACGCCATGCCCTGTCCGTGCGTACAGCCCATCGCGCGCAGCGCGACGATCTGCTCCGGCAGGTCGACGCCGTCGGCGACGGACTTCAGCCCGAGGTCGGTGGCGATGCGCAGCAGACCGCTGGTGATCTTGTGCAGTCGCGCGGACTCCACGACGCCGTCGACCAGCCCCCGGTCGAGCTTGAGGACGTCCACGGGCAGCCGGCGCAGCGCGGTGATCGCCGCGTAGCCGCTGCCGAAGCCGTCCAGGGCGATCCGGACGCCGACCCTGCGCAGCGCGTTCAGCCGGCGGTCCAGCTCGTCGAGGCCGACGCGCGGATCGATGTCGGACAGCTCGATCACCAGCGAGCCCGGCGGCAGTCCGTGCCGGGTCAGCAGGGCCTCCACGGAGCCCAGCGGCATGGAGCGGTCCAGCAGGCGGCGGGCGCCGATGCGTATGGCCACGGGCACGGACAGTCCGGTCGCCGCGCGTTCGGCGGCCTGCTCGACCGCCTCGCGCAGCATCCAGCGGTCGAGTTCGGCGGTTCTGTCGCCTTCCTCGGTCACCCGCAGGAACTCGGCGGGGGTGAACAGCACGCCCTGCGAGGAGCGCCAGCGCGCCTGGGCGCAGACCGAGGTGATCCGGCCGTCGGTGAGGGAGACCACGGGCTGGTGCAGCAGCGCGAACTCCCCGTCGTGCAGCGCGGCGCGCAGCCGGGTGGCCAGCTCGGCCTTGCGTACGACGTCCTGCTGCATCTGCGGTCGGTACAGCTCGACGCGGCCCTTGCCGCCCGCCTTGGCCCGGTACATGGCCAGGTCGGCATTGCGCAGCAACTCGCCCGCGCCCAGGCCCGGTTCGGCGAAGGCGACGCCGATGGAGGCGTTGACCCGGACGTCGTTGCCGTCGATGAGGTAGGGCTGGGAGAGGGTCAGTCTGAGCCGGTCGGCCAGCTCCCGGATGTGTCCCTCGCGGGCGGCCCGGTCCCGGGCGCCGTCCCCGACGATCAGCGCCGCGAACTCGTCGCCGCCCAGCCGGGCAGCGGTGTCGCCCTTGCGGACGGCCTCGTGGAGCCTGCGGGCCGCCTGGACGAGCAGCTCGTCCCCGGCCTGGTGGCCGATGGTGTCGTTGACGCCCTTGAAGCCGTCGAGGTCGATGAAGAGCACCGCCGTGCCGCGCAGGGCGGCACCCCGGTCCAGCGCGCGGCGGCCGGAGAGCGCCTGCTGCACGCGCCGGGTGAACAGGGCGCGGTTGGGCAGGTCGGTGAGCGGGTCGTGTTCGGCGTTGTGCTGGAGCTGCGCCTGGAGGCGCACCCGCTCGGTGACGTCGCGGCTGTTGAAGATGAGACCGCCCTGATGCCGGTTGACGGTCGACTCGACGTTGAGCCAGCGGCCCTCTCCGGATCTGAAGCGGCACTCGATGCGTGTGGTGGGTTCCTCGACCGGGCTGGCGGCCAGGAACCGGCGCACCTCGTGCACCACGCAGCCCAGGTCCTCGGGGTGGATCAGCCCGGCCAGTTCGGTACCGACCAGTTCCTCCGCGGGCCGTCCGTAGACCCCGGCGGCGGCCGGGGAGACGTAGCGGAGGACGCCGCTGGGCGCGGCGATCATGATCACGTCGCTGGAGCCCTGGACCAGGGAGCGGAAGTGGTTCTCCTTCTGGGCCAGTTCCTGGGTGAGGACGATGTTGTCGAGCAGCATGATGCCCTGCCGGACGACGAGCGCGAGCACGACGGTGCCGCCGGTCAGCAGCACCACGCGGTCGACGCTGCGGCCGTTGAGCACGTTGTAGAGGATGCCCAGGGTGCAGACGGCGGCCGCGAGGTACGGCGTGAGCGCGGCCAGGGATCCGGCGATGGGGCGGGCGGCGGGATAGCGGCCCCGTTCGCCGCCGGGCCCGGGACCGGGCAGTGCGGTGGGCGGGGCCGACGGTACGGCGGGGGGCGTGGGCCGGTGACCGGCGCCGCGCTGTCCGGGCACGTGCTCGCGCACCACCCGGGTGTGGCCGCCGGTCCCCTCCTCCTCCGACGCCGGGCGCCCGCGCCGGGACGCGGCCCAGGGTGCGTAGGCGAGGAGCAGGGAGCCGGCGAACCAGCCCGCGTCGAGCAACTGGCCGGAGCGGTAGGTGTTGTGCAGCAGCGGCGAGGTGAACAGGGCGTCGCACACCACCGTCAGGCCGAGCGCGCCGATGGCGGTGTTGACGGCGGATCTGCACACGGGCGACCGCCTGAAGTGCAGCGCCAGCACCATGCTGACCAGAGCGATGTCGAGCAGCGGGTAGGCCACCGAGAGCGCGGAGTGCGCGACGCTCGACCCGCCCTCCGCCTTGGCCGCCTGGGCCAGCGCCAGGCTCCAGGCCAGGGTCAGCAGCGAACCGCCGATCAGCCAGGCGTCCAGGCCCAGGCAGATCCAGCCGGCCTTGGTCACCGGCCGCTTGGCCAGCACCAGCAGTCCCACGATGGCGGGCGGGGCGAAGCACAGGAAGAACAGGTCCGCGTAGCTGGGACTGGGCACCGGCACCCGCAGCACGACCTCGTACCACCCCCAGACCAGATTGCCGAGGGACGCCATCGCCGAGGAGAGGGCGAAGAGCAGCCAGGCCGGTCGAAAGCGGACCCGGCGTCCACGGGCGTAGAGGAAGCAGGAGACCGCGGCGGCGGCCGCGGCGGCACTCAGGCCGAAGTCACCCATGATCTTGGCGACGTACTCGGAACCCCAGCCGAGCGCGGCACCGACGGCGTAGGCCGCGCAGACCAGGGCGAGCACCAGTTGGCGAACCAGGGGCGGCCCGCCGGCGACGGCCGACGGCCGGGGCAGCAGTGGCCCGGTCGGGGCCTGGCCGCGCAGCGATCCGTCCAGCGTGGGGACGGGGGGCGGACTCACCGGGGCCTCCCGGTCCGCACCGCTCCCGCGTCCCGCGCACAGCGGTGGGCCGGCCGGTCCTGCCTTCTGCGGTCGCCCGGCCGGCGCGGGTGGGGGCAGCGCCGGGCGGGCCGGCCGCTGCGGTGACCGTGCCGGTCCCGTCGGCGCGCGGTCGTGATCGTCGCCGTGCGCCAGGGTCGTCGGCGGCGGCTCCGCCGCGTCGGATCGTTGCTCCATAGGCCGTGCATCGCCCGTCGCCCCCCTCACAGTCTGAGATGTCCATCCCCGGCGCCGTACGGTGCGCGGCGCATCCCCTGTCGGACGATACACCAGGATCGTCACTCAGGGACATAGGTTCTCTACGCTCCGTGACGACCAGCGGATATGCGCGCACCCACCGCATCCGAGGGGTCGCGGAGGGTGCCCAAAACGGATTACGCGCCCGTCGTCAGGATCACGTTGCGCAGTGGCTCCCGGTTCACGAACCGGGTCAACTGGTCCACCAGCAGCCGCTCGGCGCGGGGCAGGAAGGCGGAGGTCGGACCGCCCGCGTGCGGGCTGACGACTATGCCGGGAGCATGCCACAGAGGGTGGCCCGGCGGCAGCGGTTCGGGGTCGGTCACGTCCAGGGCCGCGGTGAGGCGCCCGCTCTCCAGTTCGGCGAGCAACGCCTTCGTGTCCACGACCGGTCCGCGCGCCACGTTGACGAGCAGGGCACCGTCCTTCATCCGGCCCAGGAACTCGGCGTCCACCAGCCCCCGGGTGGCCTCGGTGAGCGGTGTGGACAGGATGACGACGTCCGCCTCGGGGAGCAGGGCGGGGAGTTCGGTGAGCGGGTGCACGGGGCCGCGCGCCGTGGTGCGGGCGGAGCGTGCGACGCGCACCACCGGCGCGACCTCGAACGGCACGAGCCGGTCCTCGATCGCGGCGCCGATCGACCCGTACCCGACGATGAGGACCGTCCGGTCCGCGAGCGCGGGCCGGAACCCGCCGAGCCACTCGCCGCGGTCCTGCGCCCGCACGAAGTCCGGGATGCCGCGCAGCGAGGCCAGGACCAGGGCCAGGGTCAGCTCCGCGGTGCTGGCCTCGTGCACCCCGCGCGCGTTGCACAGCCGCACGCCCGCGGGCAGGTGCTGGAGACCGGGCTCGACGTGGTCGATGCCCGCGGAGAGGGTCTGGACCACCTCGACGGAGCGCATCTCGGGCAGCGGACGTACCCCGACCGCGCTGGGCTTCATGTAGGGGACGACGTAGAAAGCGCAGTCGGCCGGGTCGGCGGGGAAGGTCTCCTCGCCGTCCCAGTGGCGGTAGGCGGGGCCCTCGGGGAGGCCCTCGATCTGGTCCGGCGGGATGGGCAGCCACACGTCAGCAGTCATGGTCAGGAGGCTATGTCAGGGGGCGGAGAGGCAGAGGTTAGGTTGGGTGGTCCGACAAGGGAGGGTCACGACCGGTGGAGCGCAGGACGATCGGCGCGACGGCACTCGCGGTGGGGGCCGTCGGACTGGGGTGCATGCCGATGAGCTGGGCGTACAGCGCCTCGCGGCAGCGGGGCGACGAGTCGCTCAGGGCCGTGCACCGGGCCCTCGATCTCGGTGTCTCCCTGCTGGACACGGCGGACATGTACGGCCCGTTCACCAACGAGCTGCTGCTGGGCCGGGTGTTGAAGGAGCGGCGGTCCGAGGCCTTCGTGTCGACCAAGGTCGGTCTGCTGGTGGGCGAGCAGCACATCGTGGCCAACGGCCGCCCCGGCTATGTGAGACGGGCCTGCGACGCGTCCCTGCGCCGGCTCCAGACGGACGTGATCGACCTCTACCAGCTGCACCGCGCCGACCCCGAGGTACCCGTCGAGGAGACCTGGGGCGCGATGGCGGAGCTGGTGCGGGCCGGGAAGGTGCGGGCGCTCGGCCTGTGCGCGGTCGGGGCACGGTCGGCCCGGCGGCCCGGGGCGCGGCTGCACGACGCGACGGTGCGCCAACTGGAGCGGGTGCAGCAGGTCTTCCCGGTGAGCGCGGTCGAGGCCGAGCTGTCCGTGTGGTCGCCGGAGGCGCTGCGGACCCTGCTGCCGTGGTGCGTCTCGCGCGGCGTCGGCTTCCTGGCGGCGATGCCGCTGGGCAACGGCTTCCTGACCGGCACGCTGACCCCCGGCCAGGGCTTCGAACCGGAGGACCTGCGGGCCCGGCACCCACGCTTCACCGCCGAGATGATGGCCGCCAACCAGCCGATCGTGGCCACGCTGCGCCGGATCGCGGCCCGGCACGGCGACCAGGTCACCGCGGCGCAGGTGGCACTGGCCTGGGTGCTGGCGCAGGGGCGGCACGTGGTGCCGGTGCCGGGCACCAAGCAGGAGCGCTGGGTGACGCAGAACGCCGGGGCGGCGGGGCTGCGGCTGACCGAGGGGGACCTGGCCGAGCTGCGGGTGCTGCCGCCGGCGCGGGGTTCGTGGGAGTGAGGCGTGCGGCGGCCGGTCGGCCGCCGCCGGATTCGGGATTCGGCGATCGGGAACTTGGGGAGCCCCTGCGGTGTATGACAGGGAGAACCCGCCGCGTCGAAGGGACCAAGATCGTGCAACGTCGAGCCGTGCCGGCCGTGCTGACCGCCGCTCTCCTGCTGACGGCCGGCTGCTCCTCCGGCTCCTCCGACGGCGCGGACCCGTCCGGGACGGACCGCGGCGCCTCCCCGACAAGTACGGCGGCGCAGTCCCCGCCCGCCGGGTCGCCCACCGAGCAGGCGCCGCCCGCGAAGGGCTCCGTGAAGGTGCTCCGCACGGTCGCCACGGGGCTGGACAGCCCCTGGGGCCTGGCCCCGCTGCCGGGCGGCGACCTGCTGGTCTCCTCCCGCGACGAGGGCACGATCACGCGGATCGACGAGGAGACGGGCGAGAAGACCGAGCTGGGCGAAGTGCCGGGAGTCTCCCCGTCCGGCGAGGGCGGCCTCCTGGGCATCGCGCTCTCCCCCGACTACGCCGCCGACCACCTGGTCTACGCGTACTTCACCTCGGCCTCGGACAACCGCGTCGTGCGCATGATCTACGACGAGAAGAAGCCGTCCGGCGAGCAGCTGGGCGCTCCCGACACCGTCTTCCGGGGCATCCCCAAGGGCGTGATCCACAACGGCGGCCGGATCGCCTTCGGCCCCGACAAGATGCTGTACGCGGGCACGGGCGAGAGCGGCGACACGGGCCTGTCGCAGGACAAGAAGTCGCTCGGCGGCAAGATCCTGCGGATGACCCCGGACGGCGAACCGGCGCCCGGCAATCCCTTCCCCGACTCCCCCGTGTACTCGTTGGGCCACCGGAACGTGCAGGGACTGGCCTGGGACGACAAGCAGCGGCTGTTCGCCTCGGAGTTCGGCCAGGACACCTGGGACGAGCTGAACGCCATCAAGCCGGGTGACAACTACGGCTGGCCCGAGGCGGAGGGCAAGGGCGGCGGCTCCGGCTTCCACGACCCGGTCGCCCAGTGGAGCACCGACGAGGCCTCGCCCAGCGGCATCGCCTACGCGGAGGGCTCGGTGTGGATGGCGGGGCTGCGCGGTGAGCGGCTGTGGCGGATCCCGCTGAAGGGCACACAGGCCGCGGCCGATCCGCAGGCCTTCCTGGAGGGCGGGTACGGCCGGCTGCGCACGGTGGCCCCGGCCGGCGGCGACAAGCTGTGGCTGATCACCAGCAACACGGACGGCCGCGGCGACCCGAAGGGCGACGACGACCGGATCCTGGAGCTGCGGGTGGCCTAGGCGGCCGGCCGGCTACTCGTCTTCCGGCGACGGAGCCTCCGGGCCCTGCGCCTCCTCGTCGGAACGCGGCTGGAGGACGACGACCTTGCCCGAGGTGAGGTCTATCGGCCCGCGGGCGGGGTCGCCGTCGCCGATGTCCTCGCGGGTCAGTTCGAGGCGGTTCTGCTCGTCGTGGGTGTGCTTGCGGCCCGGGGAGAACAGTTCCTCGAATGCGTTGAACATCGTGCCTCCGTCGGTCGGCGTCCTTACAGCGTAAGCCTCATTCCGGCGAACCGGACGTGAGCCGTTCGGCGGGGAACAGCGCCAGCCGGTGGGCCACCGCCGCCGCCTCGCCGCGGCCGGAGACGCCGAGCTTGGCCAGGATGTTGGAGACGTGGACGCTGGCCGTCTTGGGCGAGATGAAGAGCTCCTCGGCTATCTGCCGGTTGGTGCGCCCGTCGGAGACCAGCCGCAGGACGTCGCGCTCCCGGCCGGTGAGGCCGAGGGCCTCGGCGGGGTCGGCGGGCGGCGGCACGGAGGCGGGGGCCGGTTCGGGGGTGCGGCCGAGGGTGAGGCGGGCGCGCCGGCCGAGCACGGCCACGGCGGCGGACAGCGGGCGCGCACCGAGGTGGTCGGCGACGGTGCCGGCCAGGCGGAGCAGCTCCGTGGCCCGGGCGCGCTCGTCCTCGCCGCCGGTCGCCAGGAGGGCGCCGGCCAGCCGGTGCCGGACCCGGGCGAGGTCGTAGGGCCGCTCCAGGCATTCGAAGGCGGTGACCGCCTCCGACCACAGCAGCGGGGTGTCGCGGCCCCGGGCGCGGTGGAGTTCGGCGCGGACCCACCGCTCGTGGGCGACCCAGACCGGGGCGCCCGTCGCCAGGTGCTTGGCGGCCTCGGCGAGACGGTCGAGGAAGTCGGCGCGGCCCTCTTCGGCGGCCGGCCGGGCGCGCGCGTCGGCCTCCGCCGCGGCGGCGGACAGCAGCAGGGGCCAGCCGTAGCGCTGGGTACCGGGTGGGAAGCCCGTGTCCAGGACGCCGAGGACTTCGGCGCGGGCGTCCTGGATGCGGCCCTCGGCAGCGGCGAGGCCGACGGTGAGGGCCGCCAGTGGCAGGCGGTGCTGCGGCATGGGGTCGTGGGCGCCGTAGGCGGCGCGGGCCTCGGCGAGCAGCAGGGCGGCCTCGGCCAGCTCGCCGCGGGCCAGGGCGACGGCGGCGCGTTTGCGGGCGGCGCCACCGCGTGGTGCGGGGCCGCGGCCCGGTGCTCCGGCCCGCTCGGCCGCCTCCAGGGCCTCGTCCCATCGGCCCAGGGAGATGAGCGACTCGGCGAGATTGCCCCAGACCCAGGCCTCGGACTCCAGCAGGCCCATCCGCCGGGTGAGTTCGATGCCCTCGTGCAGGATGCCGAGCGCGTCCCGCGAGCGTCCGACGCTCTCCAGGGACGAGGGCAGGTTGACATGGCTGCGGGCCACCACCGCGAACCGGCCCTGGGCCACCACCAGGTCCCTGACCTGGAACATCTCGGCGAGTCCGGCGTCGATCTGGCCCGCGTCCACCATCAGGCCGCCCAGGGTGAGGCGGGCGTTCAGCTCGATCTCGTCGGCGCCCACCATACGGGCGTACTCGACGGCCCGTTCGGCTGCCGTCATGGCGTCGGGGCCCGGGCAGTGGAGCATCGACCAGTTGGCCGACATGGCCAGCACCTCGGCGTGCACCTGGGACGGCGGCAGGCCGCGGACCAGCTCCTGGGCGATGCCCAGCTCCCGCCAGCCGTCGCCGCGGCCCTGGGCCTGGACCAGCAGCGAGCGCTGGGTCCAGAACCAGGCGGCGCGCTGCGGGTCCCGGCCGCCGGCGCCCGCGCCGGTGCCCGCGTCCTGCTCGTCCAGCAGGCGCAGCGCCCGCTTGGTGATCTTCATGGCGCGCTCGCGCTCGCCGCACAGCCGCCCGGCGACGGCCGCCTCCGCCATCAGGTCCAGGTAGCGCAGGGGCGTGGTGCCGGGGTCGCAGCCGCACGGAGGGTAGACCTCGGCCCAGTCGACGGGGCGCAGGGTGGCGCGTACGTCGTCGGGGACGGAGTCCCACAGCTCCATCGCGCGCTCCAGCAGCCGCAGCTGCTCGGAGTAGGCGTGCCGGCGGCGGGCCTCGACCGAGGCGTCCAGGACGGCGGGCAGCGCCCTGGCGGGGTCGTGGGCGTGGTACCAGTAGCTGGCCAGGCGCATCACGCGCTCGGCGGCGGGCACCAGCGTGGGGTCGGCGTCCAGCGCCTCGGCGTAGCGCCGGTTGAGGCGGGAGCGTTCGCCGGGGAGCAGGTCGTCGCCGACCGCCTCGCGGACCAGGGAGTGGCGGAAGCGGTAGCCGTCGCCGTCGGGCGCGGGGAGCAGGATGTTGGCGTTCACCGCGGAGCGCAGCGCCTCGATGAGGTCGTCCTCGGTGAGCTGCGCGACGGCGGCCAGCAGCCGGTACTCGACGGTGGAGCCGCCCTCGGCGACGATCCGGGCGACCCGCTGGGCGCTCTCGGGCAGGGCTTCGACCCGGACCAGGAGCAGGTCGCGCAGGGAGTCGGTGAGGCCGGCGCAGCTGCCCTCGTGGGCGGCGACGGCGAGTTCCTCGACGAAGAAGGCGTTGCCGTCGGAGCGCTCGAAGATCTCGTCGACCTGGCGCGGGTCGGGCTCGTGGGCGAGGATCCCGGCGATCTGGCGGCCCACCTCGTCGCGGGTGAAGCGGCCCAGTTCGAGGCGGCGCACGGTGCGCAGCCGGTCCAGCTCCGCGAGCAGCGGGCGCAGCGGATGACGGCGGTGGATGTCGTCGGAGCGGTAGGTGGCCAGGACGACGAGGCGGCCGGTGCGCAGGGTGCGCAGCAGGTAGGCGATCAGATGCCGGGTGGAGGCGTCGGCCCAGTGCAGGTCCTCCAGGACGAGGACGACGGTGCGCCGGGCGGCGACGCGCTCCAGCAGGCGGGCGGTGAGTTCGAAGAGCCGGGCCATGCTCTCCTCGTCGTGCCGGCCGCCGCCGGTGACCGGGGCGCCCTCGCCCAGTTCGGGCAGCAGCCGGGCCAGCTCCTCCTCCTGTCCGGCGGCCGCGGCGGCCAGTTCCCCGGGCAGCTGGCGGCGCAGGGCGCGCAGGGCGGTGGAGAAGGGGGCGAAGGGCAGCCCGTCGGCGCCGATCTCCACGCAGCCGCCCAGCGCGACCACGGCGCCCCGCCGGTCCGCCGCGGCGGCGAACTCCTCGACGAGGCGGGTCTTGCCGACACCGGCCTCGCCGCCGAGCAGCAGTGCCTGCGGCTCTCCCCCGGCGGCGGGCGCGCGCGAGGCGTCGCCGCCCGCGGCGCGGTCGAGCGCGTCGTTCAACGTGTCCAGTTCGCCGGTGCGGCCGACGAACACGGGACTGACGGACCTGGTCTCCACGGACCCGAGCATCGCACGCGGGTACGACAACGGGGCACCGCTTTTCGCCCGCGGGACGGTGGCCCCGGCGGCCGGAACGACGGCGGGGAGGGAGGCCGTGCGGCCTCCCTCCCCGGCTCCCCCGTTCATGCGGCCCGGGCGAACCGGGGCCGGCGCTGTCGCGGCGTATGGCTCTCCGCCTCGGCGCCGTCGTGCCGGGCCTGCCGGCGGGCGGCGCGCCGGGCCCGGATCGCCTCGCGGGCCAGCCGGGCCTCGTCGGCGCGGCGGATCAGTTCGGCGGAGCGGAACTGCTGGATCTCGTACTCGTACACGGTGTGTCCCCTCGGTGAGAGCCGGTGTCGGCTTCGCTCGTTCGCGATGCCTCAACCTTCGTCTCCCAGGGGGGCGGGCCACATCGGGCAAGTTCCGCATCTTCGGGCCCCGGCCGGGCCTCAGGCGTGCGTAAGGGGCCTTAGGCCGCGCGCCACGGGCGGGCGATCGTCCTAAGACCCCTCGAAAGTGCCTGGTCAGCCGGCGGCGGGCAGCCCCAGCAGGACGTCCGTGTACTTCAGGACGGCCAGCAGCAGGCCGATGACACCGAGGGCGACGCCCGCCCAGGCGACCGACTTGATCCACGGGGCCTGCGGGCGGCCGGGCGCGCCGAACGCGGGGCGGGCCAGTACGACGACGCCGACGATCAGCGCGACCAGGGCGAAGATGCCGCCCCACATCGCGGTGGCCTGCCAGGCGTTGCCGTAGCCCTTCTCGATCAGGGTGCCGACGTTCGACGAGGAGGAGGTCTCCAGCTGGCCCATCAGCGACTCGCGCGCGGAGGCCACGGTGCCGACCCAGCTGCCGGTCAGGGAGACGATGCCGAGACCGGCGGAGACGACGGCGCCCGCGCCCTGGCCGACGCCGGTGGGCCCGGCCCCGGTGCCCTCGGTCTCCTCGGTGCCGTCGGCCTCGCCCGTGCCGTCGGTCTCTTCCGTGCCGTCGGTCTTTTCCGTGCCGTCGGTGTCCTCCGGCGTGGCGGTGCCGGCGGGTGTGCCGGTTCCGGTCTTCTCGACCGCCTCGGAGGCCTCAGTGGCTTCCGCGGCCCCGGTGGACCCGGCCGCCCCGGTCGCCTCGTCCGTCTTGTGCTCGTCGGTCTTCACGCCGGTCTCGTCCACTGTCTTCGTTCCCATGCCTCGCACCGTACGGACGCTGTCTGAGAGGTCCCTTAATGATCCCTTTGAGCGGCACGCGCGCGTGCCTCACGCGCAGCACGCCCTCACGCATCATGCCGAGTCGCCGCGCGGCGCCGGCACCCGGGGGTTCACCCCGAAGGTGATGTGCTCGGTTCCTCCTCCGCGAGGACGTCCGCCACCTCGGCGTCCGTCGCCGCGGCCAGCCTCTCGTGGGCGGCCCGGCATTCGGGCGGCTCGATGCTGATGCGCGGCAGGAGGGCGTCCAGGCGGCGCGGCAGCCACCAGTTGGCGCGGCCGAGCAGATGCATCAGGGCGGGCACCAGGAGGGTGCGCAGCACGAAGGCGTCCAGGGCGACGGCGGCGGCGAGCGCGATGCCGAACATGGCGATCACCCTCTCGCCGCTGAGGACGAAGGCGAGGAAGACCGAGATCATGATGACCGCGGCGGAGTTGATCACACGGCCGGTCTCGGCGAGTCCGACCCGGACGGCGCGGCGGTTGTCGCCGGTCTCCAGCCATTCCTCGTACATGCGGCTGACGAGGAAGACCTGGTAGTCCATGGAGAGCCCGAAGAGCACCGAGACCATGATCACGGGCAGGAAGGGTTCGATCGGTCCGGCGCTGCCGAGGCCCAGCAGTTCGCTTCCCCAGCCCCACTGGAAGATCGCCACGACCACGCCGAAGGCGGCGGCCACCGCGGCCACGTTCATCGCGGCGGCCTTGAGGGGGATGCCGACGGAGCGGAAGGCCAGCAGGAGCAGCAGGCAGCCGAGCCCGATGACGACGCCGACGAAGAGCGGCAGCTTGCCGACGATGACGTCGGCGAAGTCGTCGTAGCCGGCCGTGACGCCGCCCACGTGCACGTCGAGCGCGGTGCCGGCCTCGGCGCGCGGCAGCACCTCGGCACGCAGCCGCTCGACCAGGTCGCTGGTCTGCTCGGACTGCGGCGCCGACTCGGGTACGACGGTGAGGTACGCGGCGTCGCCGCCGGAGTTGTACATCACCGGCGTCACCGAGGAGACCCCCTCGGTGGTGCGCAGGGTGGCGTCCAGGTTGTCCAGGGCGAGGCGGTCCTCGGCGCCGCGCACCTCGGTGACCAGGGTGAGCGGGCCGTTGACGCCGGGGCCGAAGCCGTCGGCGAGGAGGTCGTAGGCCTGGCGGGTGGTGCTGCCCTTGGGGTCGTTGCCCTGGTCGGAGGTGCCCAGGCGCAGACCGAGGGTGGGCAGCGCGAGGACGGTGATCACGACGAGGGCGAGGGCCCCGAGCAGCTTGGGCCGCCGCTCGACGAAGGCCGACCAGCGGGCGGCGAACCCGGTCGTCACCTCGGGCTCGGGACCGTGCTCGGCGAGCCGGCGCCGCTCCCGCCCGCTCAGCGCACGCGGGCCGATGTACGACAGCAGGGCAGGCAGCAGCGTCACGGAGGCCGCGACGGTGAGGATCACGGTCAGCGAGGCGGCGACGGCGACGCCGTTGAGGAAGCTCAGCCGGAGGATCAGCATGCCCAGCAGGGCGATGCAGACGGTGGCGCCCGCGAACACGACGGCTCGTCCGGTGGTCGCCACGGCGTCGGCGGCGGCCTCCGCCACCGACAGGCCCCGTTTCAGGCCGCGCCGGTGTCTGGTGACGATGAACAGGGCGTAGTCGATGCCCACGCCGAGTCCGATGAGGGTGCCCAGCATGGGCGCGAAGTCGGCGACGGTCATGGCGTGGCCGAGGAGCGTGATGCCGGCGTAGGCGGTGCCGACGGAGACCAGCGCGGTGGCGATGGGCAGCAGCGCCGCGGCGACGGAGCCGAAGGCGAGGAACAGGACGACCGCGGCCACGGCCACGCCGACGGCCTCGGCGAGGTGACTGCCGCCGGACTCGGTGAGCGCTATGGCGCTGCCGCCCAGCTCGACCCGGAGTCCGTCGGACTCGGCCGCCTCGGCGGTGTCCACCACGGCCCGCGCCTGGCCCGCGTCGATGTCCTGGGAGGCGGCCTCGAAGGTGACGGTGGCGTACGCGGTGTCGGCGTTCTCGCTGATCAGGGGCGAGTCGGGGTCGTGGTACGGGTTGGTGACCGCGGCCACTCCGGGCAGGTCCGCGACGCGGTCCAGGGTGCGGGTCATGGTCTGTTCGACGTCGGCGGCGCGGACGGTGCCGTTCGTGGTGTGCCAGACGATCGTGTCGCTGTCGCCGCCGAGGTCGGGGAAGCGGGATTCGAGCAGCCGGGAGGCGCGGTCGGAGCCGGTGCCGGGGATGCCGTAGTCGTTGGAGTACGCGGAGCCGGTGACCGTGGCGGCCGCGGCCACGCCGCCGAAGGCGAGCAGCCAGAGCAGGACGGCTACGAGGCGACGTTGAACACACCAGCGTGCGAGGGCTGCCACGAACGTGCTCCCAGGGTGTCTGATTGTGGATCTTTGACCGGGAACACCGGAAACTACCGGAAAACCGGAAACAGTCGTCCGTGAGACGAACGGCCCGCAAAGAACGCATGAGCAATGCCCTGCCACTCTTGCAGGCAGAAGTGATCATTTGCGGACTTAGTGGGCTTGTTCACAATCAGGGCGCCCCTCTTCCGGAGCAACCCCTCTTCCGGAGCAACCGCTCTTCCGGGCAACCGCGGGGAACCGCTGGGGGGCGTGGTGCTGTCGTTGACTTGGGCAACACATGCCGGGCAAGCTGACGCGCGCTCATCCGCGACGCCGCACGCTGCTCGCACTGAGCCATCAACTCGTTTACGCCGGGGGGCAGTTGAATTGAACAGTGGCATGCACTACATCGGGCCCGACGCGGCGCCCGACCGCTACCGGCTCCTCAACGCCATCGGCCGGGGCGGTGAGGCCGTGCTGTACCGGGCGACCATCGAGCTGGACGGCGAGCCGGAGACGGTGGTCGTCAAAGTGCTCGACGCCAGGAACACGCTCACGCCGGATCAGTTCGAGCGGCTGAGCGCCAAGTGGAACGACCAGGCGGAGCTGCTGCGTTTCGTGGGCCGACCGGGTGTCGTGGGGGTGCGCGAGCACTTCGAGGGGCCGCCGATCCACTCCCAGGGGGCCGCCGGCGCCGCCGCGGGCCGGGCCCTGGTCCTGGTCATGAACCACGTCGACGGCCTCGACCTGCGGGACTGGCGCGCCGAACGCACCCTCACCACGCACGCCGAGCGGCGCGAGGCCGGCCGGGTGCTCGAACAGCTCGCCGACACCCTGGACTGGCTGCACTCCGGCCGGGCCACGCCGTCCGGCCGGACCGTGGTCCACGGCGACCTGTCGCCCGGCAACATCATGGTCGACGTGCACGGGCAGGCCACGCTGGTCGACTTCGGCCTCAGCAAGCTCACCGCCGACCACCAGACCGCCGAGGTCTGGTTCACTCCCGGGTACGCGGCACCCGAGGTGTTCGACGGCAAGCGGACCCCGAACACGGACCGGTACGCGTTCGGAGCGATCACGTACTTCCTGCTGAGCGGGCAGACGCCGCCCAGTACCCCGGAGCAGCTCCGGGACGCGCTGGCCGGGCTGCCGTCCGTGCGGGCCCTCGCCGCCGACCGGGCCGAGCGGGTGCTGACCGTCTGCGCGACGGACCCGGCCCAGCGTCCGGAGAGCCTGCGCGCCTGGCTGAGCGACGTACGGGACGCGGTGGTGTCGACCACGAACCCGGTGCGCGACGCCCCGCCCGCCGGGTCCTCCGGCACCCAGCGGCCCCCGACCACGGTGACGGCCGCGCCGCCGGTCCCGCCGCCCCCGACGCAGCTGCCCCCGACCACGGTGACCGGCTCCGCCGCCCCGGACCCCACGGCCACCCAGGCACCGCCGACCACGGTGACGCACCCGCCGGAGTCCGGGTCCACCGCGGGGGCGGAGTCCACCGTCGAGCCGGAGTCCGCCGCGGCACCGTCCTCGCCCGCCGGACCCGGCACCGGGTTCGGCCCGCCCCTCATGCCGCTGCCTGGCACGGCACCGGGCGCACCCGGAACGCCCGGCACTCCCGGCACGGTCCCCGGGCGGCAGGTCGGCGGCGGGACGAGACGCGTGCTGGTCCCCGTGCTGGCCGTGGCCCTGGCCGCCTCGCTGGCCGTCATCGGCGTGCTGGCGGCACGGGGCGACGACGGGTCCGACGGCGCCTCGCCCGATGCCACCGCCACGGTCACGGCGACCACGACGGTGACGGCCCCGCCGGACGCCGGGGCGCAGAGTCCGGCCGGGGACGAGGGGGCGTCGGACGGACCCTCGGCGGACGCCTCGGCCGACGGCACCGGGAACGACGGTGTGGTGGACCAGGCGTCCTCGGTGTCGCTGACGACCTTCGAGACGGTCGCCGAGGGCCAGTTCGCCACCCTCGCCGTCGGCGACGGCACGATGAACAACAAGCACTACGAGACGGCGCTCGTCCCCGACGGCGGGGGCGACGAGAAATGCAACGGAATGGCCGAGTACAACCTGGGACGCGAGTGGAAGAACCTCACCATGACCGCCGGTGTGTCCGACGTCTCGGCCAACACGTCCTCCCGCGTCGAGGTGTACGTGGACGGCGAGTCCCTGTTCACCGGCCAGGTCGACCTCGGCAAGCCGCGCGAGCTGAAGCTGAAGGTCGAGAACGGGCTGCGGCTGCGCATCGCGTACAGCGACCCGGACGACAGCTGCGACATGGGGGACCTGCTGCTCGCGGACCCGACGCTGACGAGATGACCCAGTCACGCACCGACGCGGTGACGCGCTGACGACGGGAAGGGGCGGTGTTCCGGGACCCTCGGTTCCGGAACACCGCCCCTTCGACGTGGCGCGGGGTGATCAGCCCTCGGACACGCCCAGCTTCTCCAGGATCAGCTCCTTGACGCGGGCCGCGTCCGCCTGGCCCCGGGTCGCCTTCATGACCGCGCCGACCAGGGCGCCGGCCGCGGCCACCTTGCCGCCGCGGATCTTGTCCGCGATGCCGGGGTTGCCGGCGATGGCCTCGTCGACGGCGGTGGTGAGGGCGCCCTCGTCGGAGACGACCTTCAGGCCGCGCTTGTCGACGACCTCGTCCGGCGTGCCCTCGCCGGCCAGGACGCCCAGGATGACCTGGCGGGCCAGCTTGTCGTTCAGCTCGCCCTTGGTCACCAGCTCGGCGACGCGGGCCACCTGGACCGGCGTGATCGCCAGCTCGTCGAGCGCCTTGCCCGACTCGTTGGCGCTGCGGGCCAGCTCGCCCATCCACCACTTGCGGGCGGCGGCCGCGTCGGCACCGGCGTCGATCGTGGCGACGATCGGGTCCAGCGCTCCGGCGTTGAGGATGGACTGCATGTCGTTGCCGGAGATGCCCCACTCCTCGCGGAGCCGGTTGCGGCGCACCAGCGGCAGCTCGGGCAGGCCGGACCGGATCTCCTCGACCCACTCGCGGGACGGGGCGACGGGCACCAGGTCGGGCTCCGGGAAGTACCGGTAGTCCTCGGCCTCTTCCTTCACGCGGCCCGAGGTGGTGGACCCCGTGTCCTCGTGGAAGTGGCGGGTCTCCTGGACGATCGTGCCGCCGCCGCTCAGCACCGCGGCGTGCCGCTGGATCTCGAAGCGGGCGGCGCGCTCGACGGAGCGCAGCGAGTTGACGTTCTTGGTCTCGCTGCGGGTACCGAACTTCTCGGTGCCGTTCGGGCGCAGCGACAGGTTCACGTCGCAGCGCATCTGGCCCATCTCCATGCGGGCCTCGGACACGCCGAGGGCACGGATGAGTTCGCGCAGCTCGCGGACGTAGGCCCGGGCGACCTCGGGGGCCCGCTCGCCCGCGCCCTCGATCGGCTTGGTGACGATCTCGATGAGCGGGATGCCGGCCCGGTTGTAGTCGAGCAGGGAGTGCGAGGCGCCGTGGATGCGGCCCGTCGCGCCACCGACGTGCAGCGACTTGCCGGTGTCCTCCTCCATGTGGGCGCGCTCGATCTGGACGCGGAAGGTCTCCCCGTCCTCCAGCTGCACGTCGAGGTAGCCGTCGAAGGCGATCGGCTCGTCGTACTGGGAGGTCTGGAAGTTCTTCGGCATGTCCGGATAGAAGTAGTTCTTCCGGGCGAAGCGGCACCATTCGGCGATCTCGCAGTTCAGCGCGAGACCGATCCTGATCGCCGACTCGACGCCGGTCGCGTTGACGACCGGGAGCGCGCCGGGCATGCCGAGGCAGACGGGGCAGGTCTGGGTGTTCGGGTCGGCACCGAGCGCGGTCGAACAGCCGCAGAACATCTTGGTCTTGGTGCCGAGTTCGACATGGACCTCGAGGCCCATGACGGGGTCGTACGACGCGAGTGCGTCCTCGTACGACACCAGGTCGGTCGTGGTGGTCACGGTGAAACTTCCCTCTCAGCCCAGCAGGACGTCGTCGTCGCCGAGGCGCTTCAGCTCGCGGTAGAGGATGGCGAGGTTGGTGACGACCGCGGCGCCGGTCACGACGGCGTCGAGCAGCCGCAGCGTGTCGTTCTCGCCACGCGCCTTCTTGATCTGCTTGTAGACACCCACGGCGCCGAACGCCGAGGTGGCCATCGAGACGTACAGACCGGACTTGGACTTCTTGAAGCCCTTGGCCTTGGACAGTGCGCTCACAGCGACGGTGCCTCCTCGATCAGCGGGTGGCCCCACTTTTCCACGAAGGCGGCCTCGACGGCGGCGCCGACCTTGTAGAGCCGGTCGTCCTTCATGGCGGGGGCGATGATCTGCAGACCCACCGGCAGGTTGTCCTCGGGAGCGAGGCCGCAGGGCAGCGACATGGCCGCGTTGCCCGCCAGGTTGGTGGGGATGGTACACAGGTCGGCCAGGTACATCGCCATCGGGTCGTCGGCGCGCTCGCCGATCGCGAAGGCGGTGGTCGGGGTCGTCGGGGAGACGATCACGTCGACCTGCTCGAAGGCCCGCTCGAACTCCTGCTTGATGAGGGTGCGGACCTTCTGGGCGCTGCCGTAGTACGCGTCGTAGTACCCGCTCGACAGGGCGTACGTGCCGAGCATGATGCGGCGCTTGACCTCGGGGCCGAAGCCGGCCTCGCGGGTCAGGGAGGTGACCTCCTCGGCGGAGTGCGTGCCGTCGTCGCCGACGCGCGCGCCGTAGCGCAGGCCGTCGAAGCGGGCGAGGTTGGAGGAGCACTCGGAGGGCGCGATCAGGTAGTACGCGGAGAGCGCGAGGTCGAAGGACGGGCAGTCCAGCTCGACGATCTCGGCGCCCAGCGACTTCAGCAGCTCGACGGACTCGTCGAAGCGCTGCACGACACCGGCCTGGTAGCCCTCACCGCGGAACTGCTTGACGACGCCGACGCGCATGCCCTCGACGCTGCCGTTGCGGGCGGCCTCGACGACGGCGGGGACCGGGGCGTCGATGGAGGTGGAGTCCATCGGGTCGTGCCCGGCGATCACCTCGTGCAGCAGGGCCGCGTCCAGGACCGTGCGGGCGCAGGGGCCGCCCTGGTCGAGGGAGGAGGAGAAGGCGACCATGCCGTAGCGGGAGACGCCGCCGTAGGTCGGCTTGACGCCGACCGTGCCGGTGACGGCCGCGGGCTGGCGGATGGAGCCGCCGGTGTCGGTGCCGATGGCGAGCGGGGCCTGGAAGGCGGCGAGCGCGGCGGAGGAGCCGCCGCCGGAGCCGCCGGGGATCTTGGTGAGGTCCCAGGGGTTGCCGGTCGGGCCGTAGGCGCTGTTCTCGGTGGAGGAGCCCATCGCGAACTCGTCCATGTTGGTCTTGCCGAGGATGACGACGTCGGCGGCCTTGAGGCGCTTGGTGACGGTCGCGTCGTACGGCGGG
The DNA here is from genome assembly GCF_020404845.1 of Streptomyces hyderabadensis. Classification (GTDB taxonomy): domain Bacteria; phylum Actinomycetota; class Actinomycetes; order Streptomycetales; family Streptomycetaceae; genus Streptomyces; species Streptomyces hyderabadensis. The sequence goes on from NZ_JAIOJZ010000029.1 coordinate 30,919, forward strand.
ATCCAGCCTTCGAGGATCTTGGAGCCGACGGTGGTGGGGATGCCCTCGGTGGTGAAGATGTCCTTGAGCGCGAGCGGGACGCCGGCCAGCGGGCCGAGCTTCTCGCCGCGCTCGCGCTTGGCGTCGACGGCGCGGGCCTGGGCCAGCGCGCCCTCCCGGTCCACGTGCAGGAACGCGTGCACCTTCTCGTCGACGGCCTCGATGCGGGCCAGGTGGGCCTCGGTGACCTGGACGGCGGTCAGCTCGCCGGAGGCGATCTTCGCGGCGATCTCGGCCGCGGTGAGCTTGATGATGTCGCTCATGGCTTACTCCTCCCCCAGGATCTGCGGCACCTTGAAACGCTGCTGCTCCTGGGCCGGGGCGCCGGACAGCGCCTGCTCGGGCGTGAGCGACGGACGGACCTCGTCCGGCCGCATGACGTTCGTCAGCGGGAGCGGGTGCGAGGTCGGCGGTACGTCTTGGTCGGCGACCTCGCTGACGCGGGCGACCGCGCCGATGATGTCGTCCAGCTGTCCCGCGAAGTGCTCGAGCTCTTCGGGCTTCAGCTCCAGACGCGCCAGCCGGGCGAGGTGGGCGACCTCCTCGCGCGTGATGCCAGGCATGCAGCGTTCCTCTGGGTGAGTGTGTGGTCGGGGCAGCTCGGCCGGGACAAGTGGCTTGTCCCCGTCGATTCGGCCCAATCGGTTTGGCCCAATCCTATGGGGCCGGGCCCCGTGGCCGTTAAACGGTTTCCGCCGGGGTGGCTCCGCCGCGCCGCGCGTCCCAGGCGGTGCTGCGCAGGAAGTGGTTGTCGTAGAGCTCCTGGACCTCCAGCAGGCTCTCCCGGGTGGCCTCGCCGAGGGCGATGCGCTGGAGGTGGCGGAAGTACTCGAAGCGCTCGACGCCCGGCGTGAGCACGATGAGCAGGTCGGCGTCGGCCCCGGGCACGGCGGCGAAGGCGTGGGGCTTGCCGGGCGGGACGACGACCAGGTCGCCGGGGCCCGCGGTGAGCACCTCGTCGCCGGAGAGGACCTCGGCGGCGCCGTCGAGGAGGAAGAACATCTCGGCGGAGTTGTCGTGCCAGTGGGGCGCGGCGCCGTCGGCGCCGGCAGTGAGGGTGACGCGCTGGGTGGACAGGGCGCCGCCGGTGGAACTGCTGTCGGCCAGCAGGCGCACGGTGGCGGGCGCGCGGCCGACGACCTCGGCCTCGGCCTCGCGGACGACCACGGACTCGTCGAACTTCGGGATGAACAGCGACATTCTCGAAACCCCCTGAAGACGAATGGGCGTACTCAGACCGCGAAGAGCAGTCCGGCACTGATCAGGACAACGACCGCGGTGGCGAAGTGGATCCCGAAGGCCACCGCTTTCGCACCCCCGTGGCGCAGCACTATGAGCGTGTCGGCGAGCGGGATCAGGGCGACGCAGAGCATGAACCACGCCTCGGGGCGGGCGCCGGCGAAGGCCAGCAGCACCAGGCCCACCACCCCGAACGTGCCGTCCCTGACTCCCTTGATCGTCAGGTAGGCCGCGGCGTCGCCGCCGGGGTCGGCCGGAGCGCCGTAGCCGGCGGCGGCCGGGCCGGGCTGGAACAGGAAGCGGTACCCCAGGAACAGGCAGAACAGGTTGAGCACGATGGCCAGGGTGTAGGCGGCGACGGTCATGACCACTCCTTGGTTGCTAGCAGCGCTAGGGACAAGAGTGACGCTAGCAGAGCGACGACAGGATGACTAGCGCTGCTAGAGTTCGAGTCATGACGATCCAGACGCGCCGGGAGCGCGAACGAGCGGAACGCGAGCGGCTGATCGTGACGGCCGCGCGGGACCTGGCCGAGGCGGAGGGCTGGGACGCGGTCACCACCCGCCGGCTGGCCGCCGAGATCGAGTACAGCCAGCCGGTCCTGTACAGCCACTTCAAGGGCAAGGGCGCGATCATGGCGGCGGTCGCGGTCCGGGGCTGCGAGGAGCTGACGGCGGACCTGCGGGCGTCGACCGCGGCGGCCGAGGGCGCGCACGCCAGGCTGGCGGCGGTGGGCCGGGCGTACACGGACTTCGGACGGCGGCGGCCCGCGCTCTACGACGCGATGTTCACGCACCTGGTGGACCTGCCGTTCGCCACGCCCGAGGCGCCGGCGCCCCTTCAGGAGGCGTTCGGCGAGCTGCTGAAGGCGGTCGAGCCGGTCGCCCACGAGGGCGACGACCTGGGCCTGCTCACGGAGACGTTCTGGGCGGGACTGCACGGCCTGGTGACCCTGATGCGCAGCGGCCGCCTGCCCCGGGAGGCGCACGACCGCCGGCTCGCCCTGCTGATCGAGCGCTTCGCCCCGCGGGCCACGACGGACTGACTGGCGCGGAGGCAGCGCGGCGCCGACCCCCGCCGTTCGGCCCGGTGGGCGGTGCCGCGGTGCCCGGGGGCCGGGTCAGTCGTCGGTCGCCGCCGCGGGCAGTGCGGCGGCCGCGCGCACCCAGCCCCGGGAGCCGCGGGCGAGCAGCCAGGCGGTGGTCTCCTCCGGGGGCATCGCGGCCGCGACCAGCCAGCCCTGTACGGCGTCGCAGCCGAGGTCCCGCAGGCGTTCCCAGGTCTCGTCGTCCTCCACGCCCTCGGCGACGACGAGCAGTCCGAGCGAGTGGGCGAGGTCGACGGTGCAGCGCACGATCTCGGCGTCCTCGTTGTCGATGGCCAGCCGGGCCACGAAGGAGCGGTCGATCTTCAGCTCGCTGACGGGGAGCCTGCGCAGGTGGACGAGGGAGGAGTAACCGGTGCCGAAGTCGTCCAGGGACATCTTCACGCCGTGCCCGGTCAGCGCGTTGAGGGTGTCGGCCGCCCGCTGCGGGTCCTCCAGGAGGACGTGCTCGGTGATCTCGAGTTGGAGCGCTCCCGCGGGGACTCCGTGCCGGGCGAGCCGGGCGGCCACCGAGCCCGCGAAGCCGGGGGTGTGCACGTCACGCGGGGAGACGTTGACCGCGACCGGCACGAACAGCCCCTGCGCGCGCCACCGGGCGACCTGCCCGAGCGCCGTCTCCAGTACGTACTCGGTGAGGTGGGGCATCAGCCCGGAGGACTCGGCGATCGCTATGAACTCGTCCGGCGGCACCCTGCCCCGCTCCGGGTGCACCCAGCGCACCAGCGCCTCCAGGCCCGCCACCTGGCCGTCGAAGCGGACCTTGGGCTGGTAGTGCAGCTGGACCTCGTGGGCGTCCAGGGCCCGGCGCAGGTCGCCGAGGAGGCCGAGCCGGTCGGGGGTGTTGGAGTCCCGCTTGGACTCGTAGACCTCCACGCCGGTGCGGTCCCGCTTCGCCTGGTACATCGCCACGTCGGCGCGGCGCAGCAGTCCCTCGGCGTCCAGCGCGTGGTCGGGGAAGACGGCGACACCGGCACTGGCCTCCAGGACCAGGGTGAGACCGTCCAGGTCCATCGGGGAACTGAGCGCGCCCACCAGGCTCCGGGCGATCCGGGTCGCCGACGTGGTGGAGTCGGCGACCGGCAGTAAGACGGCGAACTCGTCGCCGCCCAGCCGCGCGGCCTCCGCCCCGCGCGGCAGGGCCTGCCGCAGCCGGTCGGCGGTCTGCAGCAGCAGCCGGTCGCCGGCGAGGTGTCCGAGCGTGTCGTTGACCGACCGGAAACGGTCGAGGTCGATCAGCATCAGGGCGGCGCGGGCGCCGATGCGCTCGGCGTCGTCCAGCGCGGTCCAGGTGCGCTCCAGCAGCCACTGCCGGTTGGGCAGGCCGGTGAGCGGGTCGCGCAACTGCTCCTCGGCGCGGGCACGGGCGATCCACAGCGTGGAGTCGAGGGCGATGAGCGGGATGGCGAACAGCGGCAGCAGCAGCGGCTTGGCCACGGCGACGACGCAGACCAGCGGGGCGATGCCGAGCAGGGCGACCGCGACCAGGCCCTGTCTGACCAGGGCGGTGCGGGCGACGGTGGGCAGACCGGGGCGCGGGGTCTGCAGGTACCACAGCAGGGCGCGGGTGACGGCGAGGTAGGCGACGGCCACCAGCGCCACCTTGGGGGCCGCGTACACCCCCCAGGTGGCGGGGTCCCAGGGGCGCTCCACGGAGGGAACGGAGCCGCAGACGCCGAGGACCAGGGCACCCGCGGCGATGCCGAGGATGTCCACCGCGCCGTGCAGGACGCCCTGCCGCCAGCGGCCCCGGCGGGCTATGCCGACCAGGACGACGACGGTGAGGCTGACCATGCCGGCCGGGACCCAGCCGTACAGCAGCAGGACGGCGAGGGTGAGGGCGGCGCCCGAGCCGGTGCCGCCCCACCAGCGGGAGCGGCCGAGCATCACCAGGTGGCCGACGACGATGCCGGCCAGCACCGCCAGGGACCAGCCGACGGTGCCGGACGGGAAGAGCGCGTGGCCGTCGCTGAACGCCCGGTAGAAACCGGCGCCCAGGACGAAGGCCGCGGTCGCCACGACCGCCGCGGGCAACGCGGGCCAGGACAGGTGCCGTTCGGCGTCCGCGTCGGCCGGACCGTGGAGGTGTCCGGTGGTGTGGCCGGTGGCCTGCGGCACGCGGGTGCCCGCCACGGGATGCGGGACGCCACCATCGCGTTGCCCGAGCCGCCGGCTCACGTGCCACGCGCCCACCATGCGACGCAGGCTCAGCCGTGAGCCCGCGGCGGCGCTCTCGGTCGGTTCCATTCCCGTCCCTCTCACAGCCGGCGGTGCCCACGCCACGCGGCCCCCGCCTCGACCACCTTCAACGGCTCCGCGTGGGAGACCCCTTCCCCTGTCGCTCGGGGCAGGGGGGTGCCCCGGCCGCAGCTGGGCACGGCGGGCGCACACCTCAACAGTAGGCCGCGGAAGGCTTCCAGGGGCACTGGTCGTCGACGGTTGCCCGAATGCCACCCGGCCACCCGTATGCATCTGATATGCGCCGATCGGGTGGCCTTCAACCGCTATTCCTCGGCCGAAAGCGCGACATCCGCCGCCGCTTCGGGTCCTTGTTCGAGCAGCACGGCGAAACCGTCCTCGTTCAGAACCGGCACTTTCAGTTGCATCGCCTTGTCGTACTTCGAACCCGGGTTGTCACCGACCACGACGAACGACGTCTTCTTGGACACCGATCCGGTCACTTTGGCGCCCCTGCTCTGGAGGGCGTCCTTGGCTCCGTCCCGGGTGAACTTCTCCAGGGTGCCGGTGACGACGACGGTGAGCCCTTCGAGCGGGCGCGGCCCCTCGTCCTCCCCCGTCGACCGGTCCTCCAACGGCACCCCGGCCGCCTTCCACTTGCGGACGATCTCGCGGTGCCAGTCCACCGCGAACCACTCCTTGACCGCGGTGGCGATGGTGCCGCCGACCCCGTCCGTGCTCGCCAGCTCCTCCTCGGAGGCCTGCTCGATGCGGTCGATGGAGCGGAACTCGCGGGCGAGGGCCTGGGCGGCGACCGGTCCGACGTAGCGGATGGAGAGGCCGTTGATGAAGCGGGCCAGCGGGCGGGTCTTGGCCTCCTCGATGTGCCTGAGCAGCGCGAGGGTGTTCTTCTTCGGCTCGCCCTCCTTGTTGGCGAAGACCGTGGCGATCTTCTCCTCGCCGGTCTTGGGGTCGCGCTTGGGCAGCCCGCTGTCGGGGTCGAGGACGTACGCCTTGATGGGCAGCAGCTTCTCGACGGTGAGGTCGAAGAGGTCGCCCTCGTCCACCAGGGGCGGCTCGGACGGCTCCAGCGGGCCGGTGAGCGCGGCCGCCACGACGCCGCCGAAGTGCTCGATGTCCAGGCACTCCCGGCCCGCGAGGTAGGCGACCCGCTCGCGCAACTGGGCCGGGCAGGCGCGGGCGTTGGGACAGCGGAGGTCGATGTCGCCCTCCTTCATGGCCTTCAGCGGCGTCCCGCACTCGGGGCACTTCGCCGGCATCACGAACTCCCGCTCGCTGCCGTCCCTGAGGTCGGCCACCGGCCCCAGGATCTCCGGGATCACGTCACCAGCCTTGCGCAGCACCACGGTGTCGCCGATGAGCACGCCCTTGGCCTTGACGACCTCCTGGTTGTGCAGGGTGGCGAACTCCACCTCGCTGCCGGCCACGGTCACCGGCTCGACCTGCGCGTACGGCGTGACGCGGCCGGTGCGGCCGACGCCCACCTTGATGTCGACCAGCTTGGTGTTGACCTCCTCCGGCGCGTACTTGTAGGCGATGGCCCAGCGGGGCGCGCGGGCGGTGGAGCCGAGCCGGCCCTGGAGGCGGATCTCGTCGAGCTTGACGACGACACCGTCGATCTCGTGGGCGACGGAGTGCCGGTTCTCGCCGTAGTAGGCGATGAAGTCCCGTACCCCGTCCAGGCCGTCGACCACCCGGTTGTGCGGGGAGGTGGGCAGGCCCCAGGTCTTGAGCAGGTCGTACGCCTGGGAGAGGCGGGTCATGCCCGAGTACCCCTCCAGGATGCCGATGCCGTGGACCACCATGTGCAGTGGCCGGGAGGCGGTGACGCGCGGGTCCTTCTGGCGCAGCGAACCGGCCGCGGCGTTGCGCGCGTTGGCGAAGGGCTTGTCCCCCGCCTCGTTCAGCCGGGCGTTCAGTTCCTGGAACTTCTCCATCGGGAAGTAGACCTCGCCGCGGATCTCCACGAGGTCGGGGACCTTGTCGCCCGCCAGCCGCTCGGGGATCTCGGCGATGGTGCGGACGTTGGGCGTGATGTCCTCACCGGTGCGGCCGTCGCCGCGGGTGGCGGCGCGCACGAGGCGGCCGCGCTCGTAGGTGAGGTTGACGGCGAGTCCGTCGACCTTCAGCTCGCACAGGAAGTGGTACTCCTGCTCGCCCAGCTCGCGGGCGATGCGCTCGAACCAGGCGGCCAGCTCGTCGTCGTTGAAGGTGTTGTCCAGGGAGAGCATCCGCGTGGGGTGCTGCACGGCCGTGAACTCGGTCGCGTAGGCACCGGCGACCTTCTGGGTCGGGGACTCCGGGGTGCGCAGCTCCGGGTGCCGCTCCTCCAGCTCCTCCAGGGTGCGCAGCAGCCGGTCGAACTCCGCGTCGCTGACCACGGGCGCGTCGTTCACGTAGTACCGGAAGCGGTGCTCCTCGATCTGCTCGGCGAGCTGCGCGTGCCGCTCCCGCGCCTCGGCGGGCACGCTCGTCGTCTCCGCCTGCTTGTCGCCCTGCTTGTCGCCGGCCACCGTATCGTCCTCCCGTTACTCTGGGTTGTCCGCGAGAGATCTTGCCGCCCGGACGCAGTGGGCGAGCGCGCGCCGGGCGTAGTCCGGGGAGGCACCCGCGAGGCCGCACGCGGGGGTGACGGTGACCGCCTCCGCGAGCAGCTCCGGACGCAGCCCCAGCCTGCGCCACAGCGTTCTGACACCCATGACGCTACCGGCAGGGTCTGACAATGCCGTGTCCGTGCCCGGCACGACACCGGCGAAGAGCCGGGTGCCGCCCTCGACGGCCTCGCCGATCGCGTCGTCGTCACGCTCGGTGAGGAGCGAGAAGTCGAAGGAGACGCCCGCGACGCCCGCCCGGCGCAGCAGGGCGAAGGGCACGTCCGGCGCGCAGGAGTGGACCACGACGGGGCCCGCGTCGTGCGCCCCGGCGACCTCGCGGAGGGTCGCCTCCACCACCTGGCGGTCGACGGCGCGGTGGGTGCGGTAGCCGCTGGCGGTGCGGATCTGTCCGCGCAGGACCGCGGTGAGGGACGGCTCGTCGAGCTGGAGCACGGGGCGGGCGCCGGGGACGCGGCGGCGGATCTCCGCCAGGTGCAGGCGCAGGCCCTCGGCGAGCGAGGCGGCGAGGTCGCGGCAGGCGCCGGGGTCGGAGAGGACCGCCTCGCCGCCCCGCAGTTCCAGTGCGGCGGCGAGCGTCCACGGGCCGACGGCCTGGACCTTGAGCGGGCCCTCGTAGCCCTGGGTGAACTCCTCCAGGGCGTCGAGGTCCTCGCCCAGCCAGGCCCGGGCCCGCTTGGTGTCCCGGCCCGGGCGGTCGCCGAGCCGCCAGCCGCTGGGCTCCACGCGCGCGTACAGCTCGACGAGCATCCCGGCGGTGCGGCCGATCATGTCGGCGCCGGGGCCGCGGGCGGGCAGCTCGGGGAGGAAGGGGAAGTCCTCGAAGCTGCCGGTGGCGGTCTTGGCCGCCTCTCGGGCGTCGTGGCCCGGGAGGCTGCCGATGCCGGTGGCGGGGGCGAAGTCGTCGTTCACGGGGCAAGCGTACGCAGGGGTGCGGGGCTGGATTTCGCCCCCGCCGCCCCTTCCCTGTCCCGTCCCCGGGGGCTGCCGCCCCCGGGCCCCCGGTTTCGGCCCTGGACGGGCCTCGTCCTCAAGCGCCGGACGGGCTGGATTTCCACTCCGGCGTCCCGAAGCGGCCCTTACCGTCCCGGGCGCACCGTCAGGTCGTTGACCTCCGCGTCCCTCGGGAGGTCGAGGGCCATCAGGATGGTGGTGGCGACGGACTCGGGGTCGATCCACTTCTCGGGGTCGTACTCCTTGCCCTCCTGCTGGTGGACCTTGGCCTGCATGGGGCTGGCGGTGCGGCCGGGGTAGACCGAGGTGACGCGGACGCCGTTCGCGTGCTCCTCCTGGCGCAGGGCGTCGGCCAGGGCCTTCAGGCCGTGCTTGGAGGCACCGTACGCGGCCCAGCCGGCGTGGGCGTTCAGGCCCGAGCCGGAGTTGACGAAGATCACCTGGCCCTGGGCGACGCGGAGCTGGGGCAGCAGCAGGCGGGTCAGCTCGGCGGGGGCGACCAGGTTGACGTTGAGCTGGTGGAGCCAGGTCTTCGGGGTGAGGTCGCCGACCGCACCGAGGTCGACGACCCCGGCGATGTGCAGCAGCGAGTCCACCCGGTCTGGCAGAGCCTGGTGCGACAGGGCCCAGGACAGCTTGGCCGGGTCGGCGAGGTCACCGACCAGGGTCTTGGCTCCGGGGAGCGCGGCGGCCAGTTCCTTGGCGCGGCCCGCGTCGCGCGCGTGCAGCACGACTTCGTCGCCGCGCTCGTGCAGGCGGCGGGCGACGGCGGCGCCGATGCCGGAGCCCGCTCCGGTGATCACATGTGTAGCCATGCCCGCCATGCTCGCACCACCGGCGTCCTACTCGATGCCCTGGCTCTCCTCCAGGTAGGCGAGCGCGCCGACCGGCTCCTCGGCGAAGAACACCAGCTCGGTGAGGGGGCGGGGCAGGAAGCCCTCGTCCTCCATGCGGCGGAACTGCTCCCTGAGGCCGTCGTAGAAGCCCGCGGTGTTGAGCAGGACGACCGGCTTGTCGGTGTGCCCGTGCTTCTTCAGCTCCAGGATCTCGGTGGCCTCGTCGAGGGTGCCGGTGCCGCCCACCATGATGACCACGGCGTCGGCCTTCTCCAGCAGCAGCCGCTTGCGCTCGGCCAGGTCCTTGGCGATCACCATCTCGTCGGCGCCCTCGCGCGCCTTGGCCGCCAGGAAGTCCACCGAGACGCCGAGCAGCCGTCCGCCGGCCTCCTGCACGCCGTCGGCGACCACCTTCATCAGGCCGACGTCGGAGCCGCCCCAGACCAGGGTGTGCCCGCCCTTGCCGAGCAGTTCGGCGAACTCCTCGGCGGGGCGCGTGTAGCGCTCGTCGAGGTCGGCGGCGGAGAGGAAGACGCAGATGTTCATGGCCTCCACCGTACGGCCCGGTCCGGAGGGGAAGAACCCGGACTCCGGGGACGCTGTAGTGACGTGACGCAGACCACTGCCACCAGGAGGACGACCGTGACCAAGGGACTCAAGGGACTCAAGGGACACGTCATCACCGTCGAGCCGAGCGACCGGCACGTGCGCGTGGTGCACGGCGGGCAGGTGCTCGCGGAGAGCGACGACGCGTTGGTGCTGCACGAGACGGGCTGCCCCGACCGGTACTACCTCCCGGCCGACGACGTACGCCTCGACCTGCTGAAGCCGTCCGGCACGACCACCCACTGCCCGTTCAAGGGCGACGCGTCCTACTGGTCGCTGCCGGACGCGGCGGACCTGGTCTGGGCCTACCCGGACCCGAAGCCGGAGGTCGCCGAGATCAAGGACCACCTCTGTTTCTACGAAGTCGAGGTGTCCTGAGCGATGAATCACCTGCCGTAGGGCAGTCTGCACAGGCATGGAGAAGACGACTGTTTCGCGCGACGGCACCCGCATCGCCTACACCCGCTCGGGGCGGGGACCGGGTGTCGTGCTCGTCAGCGGCGCCATGTCGACCGGTGCCACGATGGCGCCGCTGGCCGCCGAGCTGTCGGACCGTTTCGACGTCACGGTGTACGACCGCCGGGGGCGCGGCGAGAGCGGCGACACGGCGCCCTACGCGGTGGAACGCGAGATCGAGGACCTGGCGGCGCTGATCGAGACGGTGGGCGGCGAGGTCTCGCTGTACGGCATGTCGTCGGGCGGCGCGCTGGTGCTGCGGGCGGCGGCGAGCGGCCTGCCGGTGCGCCGGGTCGCCGTGTACGAGGTGCCGTACGCGATGGACGACGCCGCCGCGCGGGCCGCGGCCGAGTACACCGAGCGCCTGACCGAGGTGCTGGGGCAGGGGCGGCGGGGCGACGCGGTGGAGCTGTTCCTGCGGCACACGGGGCTGGGCGAGGAGATGATCCGGGGTGCCCGGCAGTCTCCCATGTGGGCGGGGATGGAGTCGCTGGCGCCGAGTCTTGCGTACGACGCCGCCGTGCTGGGCGACAGCCGGGTGCCCGCGTCCGCGATCGCGTCGATCTCCGCTCCCCTGCTGGTCCTCGCGGGCGGCGCGAGCGACGCGTGGTGGCACGAGGCCGCCCGCGCGATCGCGGACGCCGCCCCGGAGGGCACCTACGGCACCGTGGACCGGCAGACCCACATGGTGGAGCCGGGCGTGCTGGCGCCGGTGCTGGCGGAGTTCCTGGCGGGGTGAGCCGGCGCCGTCGAGGTCGCCCCCGGGTGTCCGGGCCGACGGGTCAGGCCGCGCCGGCCGTCGCGCGCGTGGTGGACGCGATCGTCGCCGAGCCCACCACGCGGGTGCCGTCGTACAGCACGATCGCTTGCCCGGGGGCGACGCCGCGGACCGGCTCGGTGAAGGTCACCTCCAGGGTGCCGTCGACCAGTTCGGCGCGGACCTCGGTCTCGCCGCCGTGGGCGCGGAGCTGGGCGGTGTAGGTGCCGGGGCCGGTGGGGGCGGCGCCGCACCAGCGGGGCTTGATCGCGCGCAGGGCGTCGACGTCGAGCGCCTCGGCCGGACCGACCGTCACCGTGTTGTCGACCGGGGAGATGTCCAGGACGTAGCGGGGCTTGCCGTCGGGGGCCGGGGTGCCGATCCTGAGGCCCTTGCGCTGGCCGATGGTGTAGCCGTAGGCGCCCTCGTGGGTGCCCAGCCGGTTGCCCGCCTCGTCGACGATGTCGCCCTCGGCCTTGCCGAGGCGCTTGGCGAGGAAGCCCTGGGTGTCGCCGTCGGCGATGAAGCAGATGTCGTGCGAGTCGGGCTTCTTGGCCACCGCCAGGCCCCGGCGCTCGGCCTCCGCGCGGATCTCGTCCTTGGTGGTGACCGTGTCGCCGAGCGGGAACATCGCGTGGGCGAGCTGGCGGTCGTCGAGGACGCCGAGGACGTAGCTCTGGTCCTTGGCCATGTCGGAGGCGCGGTGCAGCTCGCGGGTGCCGTCCTCGCGCAGGATCACCTGGGCGTAGTGACCGGTGCAGACGGCGTCGAAGCCGAGCGCGAGGGCCTTGTCGAGGAGGGCCGCGAACTTGATCTTCTCGTTGCAGCGCAGGCACGGGTTGGGGGTGCGGCCGGCCTCGTACTCGGCGACGAAGTCCTCGACCACGTCCTCGCGGAAGCGGTCGGCGAGGTCCCACACGTAGAACGGGATGCCGATGACGTCGGCGGCGCGGCGGGCGTCCCGCGAGTCCTCGATGGTGCAGCAGCCCCGGGCGCCCGTGCGGAAGGACTGCGGGTTGGCGGAGAGCGCCAGGTGGACGCCGGTCACGTCGTGCCCCGCCTCGGCCGCGCGGGCGGCGGCGACGGCGGAGTCGACTCCGCCCGACATGGCGGCGAGGACGCGGAGGGGACGGGTGCGCTGCGGGGTCTCAGTCATAACCCCTCCAGAGTACGGGGAGGCGGGAACCGGAGCGCGCGAGTATGCGTTGAAGATCGCATGGGGGCGAAGCAGGGATCCACGAGCGGGTCCACACCGGGCGGGTCCGCGGGTGGCGGGTCCACGAGCGGCGGCTCGGCGGACGGCGACCGGCGCATCGGCCGCCGCGCGCTGATCGTCGGCGGTGCGGCGGCGGCCGTGGGCACCGGTGTGCTGGCCCGCGACGAGCTGGCCCGGCTGTGGTGGCGGCTGCCGGGCGTCGAGCGGCCGCGTGAGGAGGGCGTGGTCGACTACGCGGGCGCCCGCTGGGTGGCTGCGTCGGACGCGAACTGGCGGCGGGCGGACCGGCCGGACGACTTCGGCATCGACATGGTGATCGTCCATGTCACGCAGGGCAGTTTCGACAGCGCGGTGCGGGCCTTCCAGGACCCGGGCCACCAGGCGGCCGCGCACTACATCGTCGGGCAGGACGGGCGCGTCACCCAGATGATCCGCGAGCTGGACGTGGCGTACCACGCGGGCAACCGCGACTACAACGAACGCAGTGTCGGCATCGAGCACGAGGGCTTCGTGGACCGCCCGCAGGACTTCACGGACGCGATGTACGCCTCCTCCGCGCGGCTGACGGCGGGGATCTGCGCGCGGTACGACATACCCGTGGACCGCGAGCACATCCTCGGCCACGTGGAGGTGCCGGGCACCGACCACACCGACCCGGGGCCGCACTGGGACTGGGACCGGTACCTGAAGCTGGTGCGGCGGGCGGCCACGAGCGGCCCGTCGAAACCGCCGACCAAGGCCTGAGCCCCGACGTCGGCACTCGCGGCGGCGCCTACGACAGCCCGGCCGCCCTGGCCCGCTCCACCGCGGGGCCGATCGCCTTGGCCAGCGCCTCCACGTCGGCCTCGGTCGAGGTGTGGCCGAGCGAGAAGCGCAGGGTGCCGCGGGCCAGGTCGGGGTCGGTTCCGGTGGCCAGCAGGACGTGGCTGGGCTGGGCGACCCCCGCGGTGCAGGCGGAGCCGGTGGAGCACTCGATGCCCTGGGCGTCGAGCAGCAGGAGGAGCGAGTCGCCCTCGCAGCCCGGGAAGGTGAAGTGGGCGTTGGCCGGCAGGCGGCCCCCGGGCGCCGGGTCGCCGCCGAGGATGGCGTCCGGCACGGCGGTACGGACCGCCTCGACCAGGTTGTCGCGCAGGGCACCGATCTCGCGGGCGAACCACTCGCGCTGCTCGGCGGCGAGGCGTCCGGCGACGGCGAAGGAGGCGACGGCGGGGACGTCGAGGGTGCCGGAGCGGACGTGGCGTTCCTGCCCGCCGCCGTGCAGGACGGGCACCGGGGTGTGTTCCCGGCCGAGCAGCAGCGCGCCGATGCCGTAGGGGCCGCCGATCTTGTGGCCGGAAACGGTCATGGCGGCGAGCCCGGAGGCGGCGAAGTCGACCGGCAGCTGACCGAAGGCCTGGACCGCGTCGGCGTGCAGCGGCACGTCGAACTCGGCGGCCACGTCGGCCAGTTCACGGATCGGCATGATCGTGCCGATCTCGTTGTTGGCCCACATCACGGTGGCGAGCGCCACGTCGGCGGGGTCGCGGGCGATGGCCTCGCGCAACGCCTCCGGGTGGACCCGGCCGTGGGCGTCGACCGGCAGGTACTCGACGGTGGCGCCCTCGTGCTCGCCGAGCCAGTGGACGGCGTCGAGGACGGCGTGGTGCTCGACGGGGCTGGCCAGGACCCGGGTGCGGGCCGGGTCGGCGTCGCGGCGGGCCCAGTACAGGCCCTTGACGGCGAGGTTGTCGGCCTCGGTGCCGCCGGAGGTCAGGACCACCTCGCTGGGACGGGCGCCGAGCGCCTCGGCGAGGGTTTCGCGGGCCTCCTCGACGGTGCGCCGTGCCCGGCGGCCGGACGCGTGGAGGGAAGAGGCGTTGCCGGTGACGCCGAGGTGCGCGGTGAGTGCCTCGACTGCCTCGGGCAGCATCGGGGTGGTCGCGGCGTGGTCGAGGTAAGCCATGGTGCGGCCGATTCTACGGGGCGCTTCCGCCCGGTCTCAGACCAAGGTTGGCCTCGTCGCGCGGTGGTCCGGACCCGGCGGCGAGGTGGCTCACAGGCTCCACGACATCGTGTTGTCGGCGGACATGAACGCCACCAGGACCAGCAGGTCGGCGACGCCCAGGCCGAGACCGAGAAGGGCCCGGCCGCGGCGGGCGGTGCCGCGCCAGAGGGCGACGCTCGCCAGGGCGATGGCGATGGGGCCGAGGAAGACGTTGAGGACGAGCAGGCCGAGCAGGCCGAGCACGAAGGACGCGACGGCCATGCCGTCGGTGTCGTGGATGCCGGTGCGACGGGTGGTGCGGGGGCTTTCGGTGGTGCGGTGGGCCGGTGCGGTGAGCTGCATGGTGTTCTCCCTGCTGTGCGTCGGTGGACCGGGCGTCGGTGGAGGTGCGTCAGTGGGCGGAGGTGCTCCGTCGGCGGCCGTGCCGCTCGCGGAGGGCGAAGATGCCGAGCCAGACCGCGATGACCAGGCCGGCGGCGACGGAGAAGGTGAGCGGTGCGTGGGCGACGGTGCCCATGACCAGCCCGAGGAGCAGGAGTGCGACGACGAGAAACAGCATGGAGCGGATCCCCCAGACTTCGGTGAACGGTTGTGGTTACAGTTGTTCACTGACTTCTCAGTCTAGCGCGCCGCACGGCTTTTCAATTCCAGAGAACAGTTGTTAACTGCATGGCATGAGTCACACCCCCGGCGTTCGACAGGCGCAGAAGCAGAAGACCCGGCAGGCGCTCCTGGACGCGGCGCTCGGCCTGCTGGAGGAGCAGAGCCTGAGCAGCCTGGGACTGCGCGAGGTCACCCGTGCCGTGGGCGTCGCTCCGACCGCCTTCTACCGGCACTTCCACTCCACGGCGGACCTCGGTGTGGCGCTGGTCGAGGAAGCGCTGGGCAGCCTGCACCCGATGATCCGGACCACGATGGCACCGGCCGAGGACGACGACGAACGCATCGCCCGCGCGGTGGAGTTGATCGCCGGGCATGTGGCCGCACACCCGGCCCACGTCCGCTTCGTCGCCCGCGAGCGGCACGGCGGGGTGCAGCCGGTACGCCGGGCCATACGGGAGCAACTGGCGCGGTTCGCCGAGGAGGTGCAGGCCGAGCTGGCCACGGACGCGTCGGCGGCGGGCTGGAGCGAGACCGACCTGCGGATGCTGGCGGGGCTCTACGTCGACCAGATGCTGATCACGGCCTCCCTCTTCCTGGAGACGCTGGACGCCCCGGAAGACGAACGCCGCCGGGCCGTCGAGACGGCACGGCGGCAACTGCGGCTGATCAGCGTCGGCCGCAGACACTGGCTGGACTGAGCGGCCCCCGGGTCAGCCGAGCCGGACCCGGGCCAGCTGGCGGGACTGGGCGACCAGGCGGTCGGCGCTGTCCCAGACCTCGGCATCCTCCTCCAGGAAGCCGCCGGCGAGGTTGCGCGTGGTGATGGCGACCCGCAGCGGGCCCGGCGCCGGCCGGCACCGCACGTGCGCGGTCAGCTCGACCGTCGGCACCCAGCCCTTGAGCCCCAGCTCGAAGGCGGTCGGGGGCAGCGCGTCCACCGCGAGGAGCAGCGAGAGCGGGTCGGCGTCCCGGCCGTCGGCGAGGCCGAACCAGGCCCGCATCTCGCCCCGGCCCGAGGGCTGCCCAAGCGCCCAGCCCAGGGTGGCGGGGTCGAGCTTGAGCATCAGCCGGTCGGTGATGGCCGAGCTGCCCTCGACGGGGGCCGGGCCGTCCTCCGGGCCGAAGCACTGGTCCATCGGCGGGATCACGGGCGGCTTCGCCGAGGTCCGGACGTCGTCCGGCAGCGCGTCGAGGTCGCCGTAGGACGCGAGGACGCGGATGCGCTCGACCTCGTTGCCCTCGTCGTCGTACTGGAAGAGGGAGGCTTGGCCGGTGGAGAGGGTGCGGCCGGTGCGGACGGTCTCGGTGCGCACCACCGCCGGGCCCGGCCGGGAGGCGGTGAGGTAGTGCGCCGAGATGGTGAAGGGGTCGGGGTGCGGGAGCGCGTCGCCGAGGGCCCGGCCCAGGACGGCCAGCAGATACCCGCCGTTGACGGCGTTGATGATCGTCCAGCCGGCCGACAGGTCGAGGTCGTAGACGCCGGGGGCGCGTCGGGTGACGGCGGTGTCCCGGTCGAACTCGCTGGCGCCGATGGTGGCCCGTACGGCCGCTGCGGAGGCTGCTTCTGGCATGACTGCACGGTACAACAGGAAACTACTAAGCGGTAGCTTTCCGCGTCCGTTCCCGTGCGCGCAGATACGCGTCCAGTTCCGCCGCGCCGGCCACCATCGCCCTGCCACGGGCGGTCACCCGGTCGCGCCACTCGTGCAGGGCGGGCTCCAGCGGCTCCACTCCCCCGGCCGACCTGACCTGGGCGACGACCGCCGCGATCCGCTCCAGCGGGTAGCCGCCCCGCCTGAGCTGGCGGGCGAGGCGGGCGTCCCGGACGTCGGCCTCGTCGTAACGGCGGTATCCGGTCACCGGGTCGCGCCGCGGGCGCAGCAGGCCGGCCCGCTCCCACTTGCGCAGGGTCGCGGGCCGGATGCCCAGCTCCGCCGCGAGCGCCCCGATGAACCCGCCGGCGGCCCCGGGCACCGCCCCGGCCGCCTCGGGCACCAGGTCGCGCAGCGCACCCTGCACGGTCTCCAGCGTCCGCCGGTCGTCGAGCAGCCGGGCGTGGCTCTCGTCGATCAACCGGAGCGCTTCGTCCACCGCGCCGTCGTTCACCTCCCGCAGCACCGCCGCCGCCGTCCGGTGGCCGTGGCCCGCCAGCAGGGCGAGGAACGCGGCCAGGGCGTGGGCGTGCAGCGGAGTGTAGACGCGGTAGCCGTGGGCCGTGCGCTCGGCGGCCGGGAGGATGCCGGCCGCCTCGTAGTTCCTGACCGCCTGTGCCGACAGACCGTGCGGACGGGCCAGGTCGACCGGCCTGAGCCGACCCCCGTTTTGAAGGTTGGCGGCCAAAGTTCCCACACCTCCGCGGCCAGGTTTCAACCGAAGGTTCAACGATAGCGTTGAATGCATGGCCGAACGCATCCAGGACATCGCCCGTCCCCTCGACGCCGCCGCCCTGTTGCGGCTGCTCCCGGCACCGCCCCGGCTGCTCGCCCTGGGCGAGCCCACCCACGGCGAGGACGCCCTGCTCGACGTGCGCAACGACGTCTTCCGGCAACTCGTCGAGCAGCACGGCTACCGGACGATCGCGATCGAGAGCGACTGCCTGAAAGGGCTGGTCGTGGACGACTACGTCACCCGGGGCCGCGGCACCCTCGACGAGGTCATGGCGCACGGGTTCAGCCACCCCTGGGGGCCGAGCGCACCCAACCGGGAGCTGGTGCGCTGGATGCGCGCCCACAACGAGGACCGGCCCGCTGACGAGCGGATCCGCTTCGCCGGCTTCGACGGCCCGCTGGAGATCACCGGCGCCGCGAGCCCCCGCCAGTCCCTCACCGCGCTCCACGGATACCTGTCGGCCGAGGTGGACCCGGCCCTGCTCCCCTGCACCGCCGAGACGCTGGACCGCCTGCTCGGGGCCGACGACCGGTGGACCGAGCCCGCGGCGATGACGGACCCGGCCCGCTCGGTCGGGCGCTCGGCAGGGGCCGGGGAGCTGCGGACGCTCGCCGCCGACCTGGTGTCGCTGCTGGCGGAGCAGGCACCGCACCTGCTCGCGACCGGCCCGCGTGACGACTGGGACCGGGCGCGCCTGCACGGACGTACCGCCACCGGACTGCTGACCTACCACTACTGGATGGCCGACGCCTCCCCGGCCCGCATGACCAGGATGCTGGGCGTGCGGGACCGGATGATGGCCGGCAACCTCCTCGCGCTCGCCGAGCGCGGGCCCACGCTGGTCCACGCCCACAACGCCCACCTCCAGCGCGAGCGGAGTTCGATGCGGATGTGGCAGGGCCCGGTGGAATGGTGGAGCGCCGGTGCGCTCGTCGACGCCCGGCTCGGCGGGGAGTACGCCTTCGTGGCCACGGCGCTCGGCACGATCCGGCACCAGGGCGTGGACACCCCGCCGCCGGACACCGTCGAGGGGCTCCTGTACGCGCTTGCCCAGGACCCCTGCGTCGTCGGCGCCGGGCGGCTGGCCGAGGCCCTCGGCGACCCGCGGCCCGCGCCCCGGGTCTCCCCCTGGTACGGCTACGCCCCGCTCGACCCCGGCCACCTGGACTCGGTGGACGGCGTCGTCTTCGTCAGGGACATGCCCCGCCCCTAGGGCCTGCTCAGTCCCCCTCCACCACCGTCGACCTGCGATTCCAGGCGCGCGGGGCCCGCCAGTGGTAGCGCAGGGCGAGCAGCCGCAGCACGAAGGCCGTGACGACCGCGAGCCCGCTGGTGAACGGGGTGAGCGCCTCGTAGCGGATGCACAGGGCGACCATCGCCGAGCCGACGATCGCCGGGACGGCGTACAGGTCGCGGTCCCAGCGCAGCAGCGAGGGCACCTCGTTGGCCAGCACGTCGCGCAGGACGCCGCCGCCGACCGCGGTGGTCAGGCCCAGGCAGGCGGAGGCGGTCAGGCCGAGGCCGTAGTCGTACGCCTTGGTGGTGCCGGCGACGCAGAACAGGCCGAGCCCGGCCGCGTCGAAGATGTTCACGCCGGTCTGCAGGCGCTCCACGTGCGGGTGGAGGAAGAAGACCAGCAGGGTCGCGAGCAACGGGGTGAGGAAGTACCCGAGGTCGGTGAAGGCGGCGGGCGGCACCGCGCCGATCACCAGGTCCCGGAACAGCCCGCCGCCGAGTGCGGTGACCTCGGCGAGGACGGCGATGCCGAAGACGTCGAAGTTCTTGCGTACGGCCAGCAGCGCGCCGGAGATGGCGAAGACGAAGATGCCGACCAGGTCGAGCGTGTGCTGGACGGTGGGGCTGAAGAGTTGCTCGTACACCCTTCCATTCTTACTCGACAGTGAGCCCCTGCCTTGCAAACGAAGGCAGGGGCTCAGTGGCAGGGCGGGTGAGTGAGGTCACTTCCCCTTGGCGGGGGGCTCCTCGCCGGCAGCGGGCTCGTCGCCGCTCTCGGCGGAGGGCTGGTCGCCGTCCGGCTCGGCGCCCTCAGCGGCCTCGGCCTCGGTGGTCTCGCTCTCGGTCGGCTCGGCCTCCGCGCCCTCGACCTCCGCGGCCACCGCCGCCGAGGTGGCCGCCGACTCGGCCAGCGCCTCCTCCGACACCAGCTCCGCCGCCTCCTTCGCGGCGGAGAGCAGGACGACGTCCTGCGGGGCCTGGTCCTCGAAGTTCTCCGGGTGGTGGCAGGCCACCTGCTGGCCCGGCCGCAGCTCCTTGAGCGGCGGCTCGGTGGTGGTGCAGATCTGCGTCGCCTTCCAGCACCGGGTGTGGAAGCGGCAGCCGCTCGGCGGGGCGATCGGCGAGGGCACGTCGCCCTTGAGCAGGATGCGCTCGCTCTTGGCCGACTTGCGGGCCGGATCCGGGATCGGGACGGCCGACATCAGCGCCTTGGTGTACGGGTGCATCGGCGTCTTGTAGAGCAGGTCGCGGTCGGCCAGCTCCATGATCTTGCCGAGATACATCACCGCGATGCGGTCCGAGACGTGCCGGACGACGGACAGGTCGTGCGCGATGATCACGTACGTCAGGCCCAGCTCGCTCTGGAGGTCGTCGAGCAGGTTGACGACCTGGGCCTGGATCGACACGTCGAGCGCGGAGACCGGCTCGTCGGCCACGACCAGCTTCGGGTTGAGCGCGAGCGCCCGGGCGATGCCGATGCGCTGGCGCTGACCGCCGGAGAACTCGTGCGGGTAGCGGTTGTAGTGCTCGGGGTTGAGACCGACCACCGACAGCAGCCGCTGGACCTCCTTCTTGACCCCGCCCTCGGGCTGCACGCCCTGGAGCTTGAAGGGGGCGCTGACGATCGTGCCGATGGTGTGGCGCGGGTTCAGCGAGGAGTACGGATCCTGGAAGATCATCTGCACGTCGCGGCGCAGCGGACGCATGCCGCCGACCCCGAGGTGGGTGATGTCCTTGCCCTGGAACTCGACCTTGCCCGCGGTCGGCTCCAGCAGCCGGGTGATCAGCCGGCCCATGGTCGACTTGCCGCAGCCGGACTCGCCCACGACGCCCAGCGTCTCGCCGGCCTTGACCTCGAAGTCGATGCCGTCGACGGCGCGGACCGCGCCGACCTGGCGCTGCAGCAGGCCCTTCTTGATCGGGAAGTGCTTCTGCAGCCCGGTGACCTTCAGCAGGGTGTCACCGGGGGCGGCGTCCTTGGTGAGGGTGGTGCCGCTGGTCTGTGCGGGGATGGTCACCGCTTTGTCCTCTGCCTGGTCGCTCACAGCTTCGGCGCAATCTCTTCGGTCCAGATACGCTCCCGCTGCTCCTGCGACATGTGGCAGGCGGCCCAGTGCTTGCTGCCGACCTCGGTCAGCTCGGGGCGGACCGTGCGGGTGACGTCGTCCTTGGGCACGTCGGCGTACGGGCAGCGCGGGTTGAAGGCGCAGCCGGACGGGAGGTTGATGAGGGAGGGCGGCGAGCCCTTGACCGGGATCAGGCGCTCCTGCTGGTCGCGGTCGAGCCGCGGCATCGAGCCCAGCAGGCCCCAGGTGTAGGGGTGCCGGGGCTCGTAGAACACCTTCTCCGCCGGACCGCGCTCCACGCACCGGCCGCCGTACATCACCAGCAGGTCGTCGGCCAGCTCGGCGACGACGCCCAGGTCGTGGGTGATGATGATGACCGCGGAGCCGAACTCCTTCTGCAGGTCCCGGATGAGGTCCAGGATCTGCGCCTGGACGGTGACGTCCAGGGCGGTGGTCGGCTCGTCCGCGATGAGCAGCTCGGGGTTGTTCACCAGCGACATCGCGATCATCGCACGCTGGCGCATACCGCCGGAGAACTCGTGCGGGTAGCTGTCCACCCGCTTGTCGGGCTGCGGGATGCCGACCCGGTCGAGCATCTCCACCGCGCGGCGCTTGGCGGTCTTCTTGTCCACCTTGTGGTGGATGCGGTACGCCTCCACGATCTGCTGGCCGATCGTGTAGTACGGGTGCAGCGCGGACAGCGGATCCTGGAAGATCATCGCCATCTCGCGGCCGCGCAGCTTGCGTACGTGGTCGGGGTCGGCGGACAGCAGCTCGGTGCCGTCCAGCCAGATCTCGCCCGATATCTGCGCCTTGCGCTTGCCGTACTGGCCGGCGGTGTGCAGACCCATGATGCCGAGCGAGGTCACCGACTTGCCGGAGCCGGACTCGCCCACGATGCCGAGGGTCTTGCCCTTCTCCAGCTGGAAGGAGAGCCCGTCGACGGACTTGACCAGGCCGTCGTCGGTGGGGAAGTGGACCTTGAGGTCGCGTACTTCCAGGAAGGCGGTCGGCGCGGGCGAGGTGCCGGTGGGCTCGCCCACCGCGGCCCCGCTCTTGCTCAGTTCGGTCATGCGAGCCTCACTCGGGGGTCGATCACGGCGTACAGGACGTCCACCACGAGGTTGGCGATCAGCACCGCGAGAGAAGTGATCAGTACGACGCCCAGGATAAAGGGCAGGTCGTGGTTCTGGATCGCGTCCAGCACCTTCTGGCCGAGGCCGGGGAGGCTGAACGTGGTCTCGGTCAGGATCGCGCCGCCCATCAGGGCGCCGAGGTCCATGCCGAGCATGGTGAGCAGCGGGGTCAGGGTCGAGCGCATCGCGTGCTTGCTGATGACGACCTGTTCCTTGAGGCCCTTGGCCCGCGCGGTGCGGATGTAGTCCTCGCCGAGGATCTCCAGCATGGTGGCGCGGGTGATCCGGGCGTACATCGCGGCGTAGAGGAAGGCCAGCGTGATCCAGGGCAGGATCATGCCGCCGAGCCAGCCGCTGAAGCTCTCCTCGAGCGGTACGAACTCGCCGTCGATCCAGCCCAGTCCGTAGGAGAAGATCGCCAGGCTGAGCAGACCGGTGAAGTAGATGGGGAGGGAGACACCCGCCAGGGCGACGACCATCGCGCCGCGGTCCCACAGCGTGCCGCGCTTGAGCGCGGAGAGCACACCGGCGGCCACGCCGAAGATCAGCCACAGCACGGCGGCGCCGAGCGCGAGGGCCAGGGTCACCGGGAAACGCTCGGTCAGCACCGGCCAGACCGACTGCTCGGTCTTGAAGGAGTAGCCGAAGCAGGGCGCGGCGCAGTGGGTCACGTCGCCGCCGGCCGCGTAGGTACGGCCCGCGAAGATGCCCTTGAAGAACTCCCAGGCCTGGACGAAGACCGGGTCGCCCAGACCCAGCTTCTGCCGCACCCCCTCGACGGCGGCGGGGTCCGCCTGCTTGCCGACGAAGTTCAGGGCGATGTCGACCCCGGCCCACTTGGGGACGAGGAAGAAGATGCAGAAGACCACCAGGATGATGACCACGAGCATCACTGCGGCGGCGAACAGCCGCCTGATGAGGTAAGCGAGCACGGGTTGCGGCCCGCTGCGCCCCGCGGGCCGCCGGAGGTTGTCCGGCGGCCCGCGGTCACGCCGCGCCGGCCTTCACCTGCCTTTCGTGCCGTACGGCGGGTGTACCGGTTACTTCTTGGGGTTCTTCAGACCGATGTTCACGAAGTCGTACATACCGCTGTAGGCGTCGGTGGTGTACACGTTCGCGATGTTGCTGGAACGCCAGTTGATGAACTTCTCGAAGACGAAGGGCAGGTAGTACGCGCCCTCCATCACCTTGTGGTTGATCTCAGTGGCGATCTTCGTCTTGCCGGCGTCGTCCAGCTCGGTCAGGTAGTCGGCGAAGAGACCGTCGATCTTCGGGTCGTCGATCATCGCGAAGTTGTTGTTCGCGCTGTCGAGGATGTAGTCGCTGTGCCACAGCGGCAGACCGTAGCCCTGCACGGACGGGAAGTCCGGGCCCCAGCCCATGATGATGATGCCGTAGCCCTTCTTCTTCACGTTGGTGGGGCTACCGATGACGCTGGCGTACTGCGAGCCGTCGTACTGGTCGATCTCGACGTCGATCCCGACCTTCTTCAGCGAGGCCTGGAGGGACTCGGCGGTGGCCACCTCGACCGGCTTGTTGTTGCGGACCGCGATGGTGGTCTTGAAGCCGTTCGGCTGGTTGCAGGCCTTCAGCTCTTCCTTGGCCTTCTCGACGTTGCCCTTCTTGTTGGCACCGGCCATCTCGTACGGGTCGTACTTCTGGCCCTCGGCGCCCGGAACGGCGGGCGGCAGCATGTTGGTGCCGATGTCACCGCCGGCCTTCGGGCCACCGCGCGCAGTCTGCAGGGAGACGTGGTCGGCCCCGTAGAGCACGGCCTTGCGGCAGTGGATGTTGTCGAACGGCTTCACGTTCTGCGGGAACGCGGCGTACCGGATGTAACCCGAGACCGGGTTGTCCAGGTTGCCCTCATGCTCCTTGAGCGCCGTGGTGCGGCCCTGCGGGGACAGACCGGTCTGCGCCAGGTCGATGTCGTAGTCGCCGGCGATCAGGCGGGCGTCCATGTCGTTGGCGTTGGTGAAGAACTTGATCGTGATCTTGTCCGGGTACGCCTTGCGGACCGGGTCCGAGCTCTGCTTCCACTCGGTGTTGCGGACCAGGGTCAGGTCCTTGCCGGGGTTGTAGGACTCGAACTTGTACGGGCCCGAGGAGAACGGGTGCAGGCCGTACTTGGACTTGGTGTCCTTGTCCTGGCGGACCGGGGACGCCGAGGTCAGCGCGAGCATCTCCTCGAAGTCCGAGTTGGCCTTCGGCAGGTGGAAGATGATCGTCTTGTCGTCCGGCGTCTCGATCGCCTTCAGGCCGAGCTTGTCCTTGGACGTGTCCTTGTACGGACCCTTGTACTCGTCCGAGGGGTCGAGCACCTCCTTGAGGTACGTCGGACCGCCGGACAGCACGTCCTGCGCCCAGACGCGCTCGATGCCGTACTTGACGTCCTTGGAGGTGATCGGCTTGCCGTCCTCCCAGGTGACGCCGTCACGCAGGGTGTACGTGTAGGTCTTGCCGTCGTCCGAGACCTTGGCGACGTCGGTGGCGAGGTCGGGGGTGACCTCGGCACCGGTCTTGCCCGGCTCCGTCTTGTTGGTGACGAGCTGGCGGCTGTAGTAGCGGGAGAAGTTCCACATGAAGCCGTAGTAGCCGCGCGTGGTGTCCCACGAGTCGGCGTCCTGCGTGCTGGCGAACTTCAGCGTGCCGCCCTTCTTGGCCTCGGAGGCCTGGGCGACCTTGTTGTTGGCTGCGTCGTAGCCGGCCGCGCCGTTCTTCGAACCGCCGCTGCCGCTGTCGTCGCCGCCTCCGCCGCACGCCGCCGTGGTCAGCAGCGCGGCGACCACTGCGGCAGCGGCCAAAGCCTGCTTGCGCCGCCCTGAGGTGCGTTGGGTAGTCACGATCTCGGATCCTCCGGATTAGATGAGAGACCCCGTGCAGGTGCCACGGGTCGCTTTGCGGTACGGCAGGGTCAGCGGGAGCCCTTCGGGTCCAGCGCGTCGCGCACGCCGTCACCGAAGAGGTTGAAGGCAAGAACGGTGATGAAGATCGCCACACCGGGGACCACCATGTACATGGGGTCCGACTTGTAGTAGTCGATCGCGCTCGAGAGCATCTGCCCCCAGGACGAGGTGGGCGGCTTGACGCCCACGCCCAGGAAGCTGAGCGCCGCCTCGGTGAGGATGTTGGTGGGGATCATCATCGTGGTGTAGACGATGATCGGCGCCACCAGGTTGGGCAGCAGTTCCTTGAACAGGATGTAGAACCGTCCGGCCCCCAGTGACCTGGCCGCCTCGACGTACTCCCGTTCACGCATGGAGAGGGTCTGGCCGCGGACCACGCGGCCGATGTAGGGCCAGCCGAAGAAGCCGATGACCACGATCATCATGAGCAGGCGCACGCCCGTGCCGCTCAGCCCCAGCATGGAGTCCGGCATCACGGAGACCAGGGCGATGATGAACAGCAGCTGCGGGAAGGCCAGCAGACCGTCCATGATCCGGCTGATGAGGGAGTCGACCCAGCCGCCGAAGAAGCCGGCGAGGACACCCAGGACGGTGCCGATGACCACGGCGACCATGGCGGAGAGGAAGCCGACGAGCAGGGAGATCCGGGCGCCGTGGACGATGCGGGCGAAGATGTCACGGCCGTTGACCGGCTCCACGCCGAGCCAGTGGTCGCCGCTGACGCCGCCCAGGGAACCCGTAGGGGTGCCGAACAGCGGGTCGATCATGTCCTCGTTGTACGCGTTGGGATCCTGCCCGTACAGGGAGGTGATCAGGGGCGCGAAGACGGCGACCAGGATGAGGACCAGCACCACGATGCCGCCCGCGAGGGCCAGCCGGTCCTTCTTCAGGCGCTCCCAGGCGATCCGGCCCAGGGAGCGGCCTTGTACCGACTTGGCCTCGGCGCCGGCGACCGCCGCTTCCTCTGCCGCACTCGGGGCCGCTTCCGCGGTCGGCTCGTGCAATGGTGCCGTCATCTGGCAGGGACCCCTCTCAACCGGCGGTAGCCGGCCCGCACTTGCCGCTGTAGCGGCGTGATCAGTCCGTCGTACAAAGAGGCGAGCATCCACCCCTTGTTGCGGGAGTCTTCAACGCTTTGGCGATCTGTAGCCAGAGTTGACGGGGAATGGATGCGCAACCGTGATGCTGTTTGAGGTGTTCCGTTATCCGGACAGTGGGTAACGGGGGCCGGACACGGGCGAGTTGGACATCGGGGACAACGCGGTGGTTTGCGTCGTCATCTACGCGCGAAGATCGCCTCTGTCCGCCCGGTTCGCGGACCGGCCCGGGTTCCGGTTCGGTCCGCGGGCCGGGACCGGACCAGGTTCCGGTCCGGCGGGAGCGGCCGTCAGTAGCGGCTACCGGCGGGAGGGTATCCGTCCCCGCCCGCCGGTGCCTGGGCGGGGGCGGCCGCGTGGGCCTCGCGGTCGTAGAACGGGCGCGCGTTGGCGCGCAGCCACAGGGCGACCGGGTCGTGGGCGTCGGTCATCGCCACCGTCGACACCGGCAGCCCGTCCGGCACCGCGCCGACGGACTGCTGCATCATCGCGCGCACCGCGTCGACGGCCGGCGGGGAGGTGTCGTACACGTCCAGGCCGATGGCCAGGTACGGCGCCCCCAGCGCCGGCTGCACCCAGGCGCGGCGCAGCGCGCGGACCGCCGGGGTGCGGTGCGCGTTCTGCGCGAGCAGGGCGTAGAACTGGGGGATCTCGATGGCCGGTTCGGACAGCCGGAGCGGCCCGGCGGGCTGGCGGTCCAGGCCGGAGGCGATGCGGCGCAGGTCGAGCCAGGGGATGCCGACGCCGCCGCCGGGGGCGTGCGGATTGAGCCACAGGCCGTAGTGGTCGGGGTAGAGGGCGCGGGCGACCTCCAGGCCGTCGACCACCTCGTACGACCGGTTCCAGCCGCTGGCCGACAGCTCCTGGGCGGAGGTCACGCAGGGGGCGTAGCCGTAGCCGTCGACCTCCATGTTCCCGTACTGGGCGTCCGGGGAGCCGGCCTGGCCGTGCCACAGCAGCATCCAGACCTGGCCGGAGGTGGGGGTGGCCAGGGCGCGCAGCAGGGCCTCGTAGGCGTCGTAGCGCCCGGGCGTCACCTGGCGCAGCATGTGCTCGACCTGTCCGGTCGTGGTGCCGCTGGCGCTCACGTGTATCGCCCCTTCGAGAAGTTCCCCCGGTGTCGGGTCCAGCTTAAGGCTCCGCCGGGTGCGGGGGAGGTTCGGAGCTCGGGGTGTGCGGTCCTTGTTCGGCTGCGGCGCCGTCGTGGCTTGTCGCGCAGTTCCCCGCGCCCCTGACGGCGTTTCCCATACCGGTGTTTACAAGTCACCGTTGTAGAAGGGCCTGACCTTCTCCCGCATCCAGTCGCAGACCGGGTCCTGGGCTGCTTCCAGGAGGATCAGGTTGACCTGCCACTTCAGGGGGGACCTGGCGAGGGCGCGGCCGAGGGCGTCCAGGGGGAGGGCGCGGGCGTCGCCCTCCCAGTGGGTGAGTTCGACGCCGACGAACAGGACCGGGTCGGCGGTCTCGACGGCGGCCAGGCAGCGGCGCGCGGTGCGCACGACGCCGATGGCAGCGAACTCCGCGGAGGCCGCGGCCAGGAAGTCCACCGGGTCGTCCTGCCAGTCCGGCTCGAAGAGGCGGACCCGGCCGCCGGAGGCCGGTCCGTCCAGCGGGGTGCGTCCGGCGCGGCACAGCTCGGCCACGGCGGGCGGCGGCAGCGGGATGCCGGCCACGCCCTCCGGGTTCACCGCGATGCCGACCTGCGGGGGCAGGCCGCGGGCGAACTCCACGGCGGGGGCGATGGTGTACGCCATGTGCGCCCCGGCGACCTGGCGCAGCTGCTCCTCGGAGCTGAACACCGGCACGTAGGCCTGGCCGTCGATCTCCAGCGAGGGCAGGTCGAGGGGGCCGCTGTGCGGGCCGCCGCCGTTCGGCAGGGGTATCCACAGGAAGCTGCGGCCGAGGACCTCCACGATCCGGCCGCCGGCCGACGGGATGCCGAGGGAGGCGGACAGCACCTCCTCCAGCTCGTTGCCTGGCCATCCGCCGTGCGAGTGGGGGTGCGCCTGTGCCGGGAAGTCCATCTGCCTACCTACCGCCTGCCTGGTACCGCCGTTCGTGGCTGAAAGGCTAACCCGGTCGGCCCCGGGCCCTGCCGTGCGTCACCCCGTGAAGGCGATCCTGCGGAGGGTGTCGGCCGCCGCCCGGTCGAGGACGACCGCGGAGGCGCAGCCGCCGGGCAGGGTGCCTTCGGTCACCGCGCGCAGCAGGCGGGAGTTGGCCGTGCGGTGCCGCAGGAACGCGTACCGCGAGACGCCGCGGCCGCGCTCGCGCTGGCCGGCCAGGGCCTGGTCGGGAGCGACGTCGAGGAGCAGCAGGTGCAGGGTGCCCTCCCGGCGGCGGGCCTCGCGGGCCAGCCAGCCGCGCACCCAGGCCTGGGTGCCGCAGTCGTGCACGACGACGCCCTCGCCGGAGCGCAGCGCGCGGCGCAGCCCCGCGTAGTGGGCGAGGCGGACCAGGGGGCGGTAGAGCGCGTACGGCAGGAAGCGCGGCATGCGGCGGTCCCAGCGGTCGCGGGTGTCCTGGGAGTCGATGCGGCCGCCGCGCACGGTGCGCCGCATCAGCGTGGACTTGCCGCTGCCGGGCAGGCCGGTGATCACCACCAGGTCCCGGGGGCCGAAGAGGAGGGCGTGCGGGCTGCGGCCGTCGCGGTCCCTGAGGTCCCGGACGACGGGTGCGGGCAGTGGGGCGCATGCCTCGGGCGCCGGAGCGGCCGACTGCTTGGGCAGCGCGAGTCCCGAGGTGGTGGCGTACGCCGTGGTCCTGTTCACCGTGATCGTCCTCCCCTGGGGCGGTACACGAGTACCTCCCCGTCGAGTGTAAAGAGAAGGTAATGCGCGGGTCTCGCGTTTTCGTTCGCTTACTGCCACAAGCCGGTTACAGATCACGGTCTGCCACGGATCGCCGGGGCGTGCAATGATGGCGGCGCCAACTGCATACCGGCCGTTTGAATCCGCGCGGGAGAGTCCCCGGCCGCGCCGGGGCGCCGAAGGAGCAAGTCCCTCCCTTGAATCTCTCAGGCCCCGTTACCGCGCGGGCGAGGCACATCTGAAAAGCGGACCGCCCCCGAGGGCGGTCCCACCCAAGGTGCAAGCCCTGATCGCCGTACTCCGGTGGCCGTGGCGAACCTCTCAGGTTCCGATGACAGATGGGGAGGACCGACCTCGCCACGTCCTGTCCTGGGAGACGACCGACCGATGAGCAGTACCGAACTGCGCCGTACCGCGCTCGATGCCACGCATCGCGCGCTGGGCGCGACGATGACCGACTTCGCCGGCTGGGACATGCCGCTGCGCTACGGCTCCGAGCGCGAGGAGCACGTCGCGGTGCGCACCCGTGCCGGTCTCTTCGACCTCTCGCACATGGGTGAGATCACCGTCACCGGGCCGCAGGCGGCCGAGCTGCTGAACTTCGCGCTGGTCGGCAACATCGGCAGCGTGAAGCCGGGCCGGGCCCGCTACACCATGATCTGCCGCGAGGACGGCGGCATCCTGGACGACCTGATCGTCTACCGGCTGGGCGAAGCCGAGGCCGGGTCTTCTCACTACATGGTCGTCGCCAACGCCTCCAACGCCCAGGTCGTGCTGGACGCGCTGACCGAGCGGGCGGCCGGCTTCGACGCCGAGGTGCGCGACGACCGCGACGCCTACGCGCTGCTGGCGGTGCAGGGCCCCGAGTCCCCGGGCATCCTCGCGTCGCTCACCGACGCCGACCTGGACGGCCTGAAGTACTACGCCGGTCTGCCCGGCACGGTGGCGGGCGTCCCGGCGCTGATCGCGCGCACCGGTTACACCGGCGAGGACGGCTTCGAGCTGTTCGTGAAGCCCGAGCACGCCGTCGGACTGTGGGAGGCGCTGACCAAGGCCGGCGAGGGCGCGGGACTGGTCCCGTGCGGTCTGTCCTGCCGGGACACGCTGCGCCTGGAGGCGGGCATGCCGCTGTACGGCAACGAGCTGTCGACCGCGCTGACGCCCTTCGACGCCGGTCTGGGCCGGGTGGTGAAGTTCGAGAAGGAGGGCGACTTCGTCGGGCGCGCCGCCCTGACCGAGGCCGCCGAGCGCGCCGCTTCCCAGCCGCCCCGCGTCCTGGTCGGCCTGGTCGCCGAGGGCCGCCGGGTGCCGCGTGCCGGGTACCCGGTCGTCGCGGGCGGCGAGGTGATCGGTGAGGTCACCTCCGGTGCCCCCTCCCCGACCCTGGGCAAGCCGATCGCCATGGCGTACGTCGACCCCGCGCACGCGGCCGAGGGCACGGAGGGCGTCGGTGTGGACATCCGGGGCAGCCACGAGCCGTACGAGGTCGTGGCGCTGCCGTTCTACAAGCGCCAGAAGTAGACACTGGGCGGCACTCGCCCCCTGTGTCCCGGGCGGCACCGGCCCCGTGTGCCGTACCGTCCCACCACCCCCTTCACCAGCCACTTCCTCGCGTACAGGAGAATTCAGGCCATGAGCAACCCCCAGCAGCTGCGCTACAGCAAGGAGCACGAGTGGCTGTCGGGCGCCGAGGACGGCGCCTCGACGGTCGGCATCACGGAGCACGCGGCCAACGCGCTCGGTGACGTGGTCTTCGTCCAGCTCCCCGAGGTCGGCGACTCGGTCACCGCGGGCGAGACCTGCGGCGAACTGGAGTCGACCAAGTCCGTCTCCGACCTGTACTCCCCCGTCTCCGGCGAGGTCACCGAGGTCAACGAGGAAGTCGTCAACGACCCGTCGCTGGTGAACAGCGCCCCCTTCGAGGGCGGCTGGCTGTTCAAGGTGCGGATCACGGACGAGCCGGCCGACCTGCTCTCCGCCGACGAGTACACCGCCTTCACCGCCGGCTGAGGAGTCCCGACCCCATGTCGCTTCTGAACACACCCCTGCACGAGCTGGACCCGGACGTCGCCGCCGCCGTCGACGCCGAGCTGGACCGCCAGCAGTCCACCCTCGAGATGATCGCCTCGGAGAACTTCGCCCCGGTCGCGGTCATGGAGGCCCAGGGCTCGGTCCTCACCAACAAGTACGCCGAGGGCTACCCCGGCCGCCGCTACTACGGCGGCTGCGAGCACGTCGACGTGGTCGAGCAGATCGCCATCGACCGGGTCAAGGCGCTCTTCGGCGCCGAGCACGCCAACGTGCAGCCGCACTCGGGCGCCCAGGCCAACGCGGCCGCGATGTTCGCGCTGCTCAAGCCGGGCGACACGATCATGGGTCTGAACCTCGCCCACGGCGGGCACCTGACCCACGGCATGAAGATCAACTTCTCCGGCAAGCTCTACAACGTCGTCCCCTACCACGTCGGCGACGACGGCCAGGTCGACATGGCCGAGGTGGAGCGCCTCGCCAAGGAGAGCAAGCCGAAGCTGATCGTGGCCGGCTGGTCGGCCTACCCGCGGCAGCTGGACTTCGCCGCGTTCCGCAAGGTCGCCGACGAGGTCGGTGCGTACCTGATGGTCGACATGGCGCACTTCGCCGGTCTGGTCGCGGCGGGCCTGCACCCGAACCCGGTCCCGCACGCCCACGTCGTCACCACGACCACCCACAAGACGCTGGGCGGCCCCCGCGGCGGTGTGATCCTCTCCACGGCCGAGCTGGCCAAGAAGATCAACTCCGCCGTCTTCCCCGGTCAGCAGGGTGGCCCGCTGGAGCACGTGGTGGCCGCCAAGGCCGTCGCCTTCAAGGTCGCCGCGAGCGAGGACTTCAAGGAGCGCCAGCGTCGTACGCTGGAGGGCGCCCGCATCCTCGCCGAGCGCCTGGTGAAGGACGACGCCAGGGCGGCGGGCGTGTCGGTCCTGACCGGCGGCACGGACGTCCACCTGGTCCTGGTCGACCTGCGCGACTCCGAGCTGGACGGGCAGCAGGCCGAGGACCGCCTGCACGAGGTCGGCATCACGGTCAACCGCAACGCCGTCCCGAACGACCCGCGTCCGCCGATGGTGACCTCCGGTCTGCGCATCGGCACGCCGGCCCTGGCGACCCGCGGCTTCACGGCCGAGGACTTCGCCGAGGTCGCGGACGTGATCGCCGAGGCGCTGAAGCCGTCCTACGACGCGGAGGCGCTCAAGGCCCGGGTGAAGGCCCTGGCAGACAAGCACCCGCTGTACCCGGGT
This sequence comes from Streptomyces hyderabadensis, assembly GCF_020404845.1. Classification (GTDB taxonomy): domain Bacteria; phylum Actinomycetota; class Actinomycetes; order Streptomycetales; family Streptomycetaceae; genus Streptomyces; species Streptomyces hyderabadensis. Next base: position 62,436 of record NZ_JAIOJZ010000029.1, read on the forward strand.
CTGAACAAGTAGACACCGCACCTCCGGGTGGGGCGCCGTGCCCGCCACAAGCGGCGTCCGGCGCCCCACCCGACGCACCCCCCCTCTGCACCACCCCCGTTCTGAGGAGTCCCCCGTGGCCATCTCGGTCTTCGACCTGTTCTCGATCGGCATCGGCCCGTCGAGCTCCCACACGGTCGGCCCGATGCGCGCGGCCCGCATGTTCGCCCGCCGCCTGCGCAACGAGGAGCTGCTGGGCTCCGTCGCCTCGGTCCGCGCCGAGCTGTACGGCTCGCTCGGCGCCACCGGCCACGGCCACGGCACCCCCAAGGCGGTGCTGCTCGGCCTGGAGGGCGACTCCCCGCGCACGGTGGACGTGGAGACGGCCGACGAGCGCGTCGAGCAGATCAGGACCTCGGGCCGCATCCGCCTCCTCGGCGAGCACGAGATCGCCTTCGCCTACGACGACGACCTGGTCCTGCACCGCCGCAAGGCCCTCCCCTACCACGCCAACGGCATGTCGCTGTGGGCGTACGACGCCGACGGCGCCGAGGTGCTGACCAAGACCTACTACTCGGTCGGCGGCGGCTTCGTCGTCGACGAGGACGCGGTGGGCGCGGACCGCATAGTCCTGGACGACACCGTCCTGAAGTACCCCTTCCGCACCGGCGACGAGCTGCTGCGGCTGGCCCGCGAGACGGGCCTGTCCATCTCCGCCCTGATGCTGGAGAACGAGCGGGCCTGGCGCGACGAGGACGAGATCCGCGAGGGCCTGCTGGAGATCTGGCGCGTGATGCGGTCCTGCGTGGAGCGCGGCATGACCCGCGAGGGCATCCTGCCGGGCGGCCTGAAGGTCCGCCGCCGCGCCGCGAACACCGCGCGCAAGCTGCGCTCCGAGGGCGACCCGCAGGCCCTGGCGATGGAGTGGATCACCCTCTACGCGATGGCCGTGAACGAGGAGAACGCGGCCGGCGGCCGGGTCGTCACCGCCCCCACCAACGGCGCGGCCGGCATCATCCCGGCGGTCCTGCACTACTACGTGAACTTCGTCCCCGGCGCCGACGAGGACGGCGTGGTCCGCTTCCTGCTCGCCGCGGGCGCCATCGGCATGCTCTTCAAGGAGAACGCCTCCATCTCCGGCGCCGAGGTCGGCTGCCAGGGCGAGGTCGGCTCCGCCTGCTCGATGGCGGCCGGCGCCCTCGCCGAGGTGCTGGGCGGCACCCCGGAGCAGGTGGAGAACGCCGCCGAGATCGGCATGGAGCACAACCTCGGCCTCACCTGCGACCCGGTCGGCGGCCTGGTCCAGATCCCCTGCATCGAGCGCAACGGCATGGCCGCGGTCAAGGCGGTCACGGCGGCCCGGATGGCGATGCGCGGCGACGGCTCGCACAAGGTCTCGCTGGACAAGGTCATCAAGACGATGAAGGAAACCGGCGCCGACATGTCCGTCAAGTACAAGGAGACGGCCCGGGGCGGGCTGGCGGTGAACATCATCGAGTGCTAGGGCAGGCCCCTGCCCTCGTCCACGACCGGGAACACCCCCGCGGGCATCTCACATCGTGACACGCGCTTTCCGAAAACCAAGACGGCTGAGATCGTTGCGGGGCACATGTTTCGCACGTGAAAGATCTAGGCATGCCCGCACCAGCTTCCGCCCCCGCACCGCAGACGCCGGTCAATCCCCGGTCGCGGGTCCTCGTCGCCAGCCTCATGGGGACGACGATCGAGTTCTACGACTTCTACATCTACGCGACCGCCGCCGTCCTCGTCTTCCCGAAGCTCTTCTTCCCGAGCAGCGACCCCACCACGGCGCTGCTGTCGTCCTTCGCGGTCTTCGGCGCCGCGATGGTCGCGCGACCGGTCGGCGCCGTCTTCTTCGGGCACCTCGGCGACCGGCTCGGCCGCAAGAAGACGCTGGTCGTCTCGCTGCTCACCATGGGCATCGCCACCTTCCTCATCGGCGCCCTGCCGACCTACGCGCAGGCCGGCTGGATCGCCACCGCGCTGCTCGTGCTGATGCGGCTCGCGCAGGGCTTCGCGCTCGGCGGCGAGTGGAGCGGGGCCGCGCTGGTCGCGACCGAGAACGCGCCCCGCGGCAAGCGGGCCCTGTGGGGCACCTTCCCGCAACTCGGCGCACCGCTCGGCTTCATCATCGGCAACGGCCTGTTCCTGATCATCGGGGCGCTGCTGCCCTCCGAGAGCGGCGCCGACCCCACGCAGCCGTCCGAGGCCTTCGCGAGCTGGGGATGGCGCATCCCGTTCCTGTTCTCCGCCGTGATGGTCGCGATCGGCCTGTGGGTACGCTCGCGGCTCGTCGAGTCGACGGTGTTCACCCGGACCCGCGAGGCCGGCAAGGTGCGGAAGCTCCCGCTGGCCACCGTGGTCCAGGGGCACTGGAAGCAGCTGGTCCTGGGCACGTTCATCATGCTGGCGACCTACGTGCTCTTCTACCTCATGACCACGTTCTCGCTGAGCTACGGACGCGCCGCGAAGGACGCCGACGTGCCGGGACTGGGGTACAGCTACACCACGTTCGTCCTGATGATGATCTTCGGCGTGCTGTTCTTCGCCGTGTTCACCCTGGTCTCCGGCCCGCTCGCCGACCGGTACGGACGCCGCGCCACCCTGGTCTGGATCACCGCCGCCATCGTGGTGTTCGGCCTGGTCTGGGTGCCGCTGATCGACATGGGCACGCTCGGCGTGGTGCTGTGGCTGGTGCTCGGCTTCACGCTGATGGGCATGACCTTCGGCCCGATGGGCGCGTTGCTGCCGGAGCTGTTCCCGACGAGCGTGCGGTACACCGGCTCCGGCATCTCGTACAACGTCAGCTCGATCCTCGGCGCGGCCGTCGCCCCGTTCATCGCGGTGGCGCTGTGGGAGGCCGGTGACGGCTCGCCGTGGCTGGTCGGCGTGTACCTCTCCGCGATGGCCGTACTGACGCTGGGCGCCCTCCTGCTCTCCAAGGAGACCAAGGACGTCTCCCTGGACGAGCAGGTGTCCGCGCCCGCCGGCGAGGCCCCCCGGACCACCCCGGCGGCCTCGTCCGCGTCCTGACCCGTCCAGGGGACCGCACCGGGCTGGATCCGGCGGTTCAGATGCCGCAGTTGGGGGCCGACCAGTACGGGGACGGGTCGAAGGCCACGTGGGTGTGGTCGTTGTGGCCGGGATAGCCCGGGCCGAGGATCTCGGAGAAGCCGTGCGTCCTGGCCTGCTGGGCGAGCCGGCAGAAGCTGGGCGAGCCGGTGAGGTCGGCGGCGTCGCCGTAGAGGTGGCGGCTGGTGGACGAGCCGCCGACGGCGTTGTTGCAGGCGCGGGAGCGGAAGCCGCTGGAGATCGTGATCGGCACGTCGCCGAGGGCGTGCCGCATCGCCTCCAGCTTCCACATGGTCTTCAGCGCGTTCGACTTGGCGGTGGCGGCGGAGACGGCGCCGCCCGACCAGTCGGAGTTGCACTTGTTCAGCTCCGCGTAGGTGAAGTGGACGGGCGTGCAGTCCGCGTCCTGGAGCGCGTAGATCTTGCTGAAGGTCGCGGGGCCGGCGATGCCGTCCGCGCCGAGACCGTAGGCGGCCTGGAACTTCTTGACGGCGGCGGCGGTCCGGGCGCCGTACTGGCCGTCGTAGGAGAGCCGTTCGCCGGAGGTGACCCAGCCGGCGACGCGGATCTGGAGCTGCGTCACGTCGCTGCCGGACGAGCCCTGGCTCAGGGTGCGGTTCCAGGTGTAGCAGGAGTCGGCCTGAGCGGTGCCGGCGGTGGCGCCCACCCCGGCCACCGCGCCAGCCATGAGCATGACAAATGAGAGAAGAAGACGTGACACGCGTCTGAACATCCCGGCCTCCCGACCGTCGAGTCGTCCGTGAACCGCGGAGCCCAGCGTGCGGCACCGCGCTACGCGCGTCAATGGCGCCCGGACGAACCGAAGTCGACGTTTCCGCTTCCGGCGGGGATCGCCCGTGCCATCGTGGGGAATAACCAACTCCCGTCCCCCCACAGCCCCTCAGGGAGGCCCCATGCTGCGCGGCATCGACGTCAGCGCGTACCAGTCCTCCAGCTACGACACGGCCGGTCTCTCCTTCGTCTTCGTGAAGGCGACGGAGGGCCGTTCGTACGTCAACCCCAAGCTCGCCGCGCAGACGAAGCGGGCCCGCGACGCCGGACTCGTCGTCGGCTTCTACCACTTCCTGTGGCCGGGCAACCTCACCGCGCAGGCCGAGTACTTCGTCTCCAAGGCCCCGGACCGCAAGGGCGACATCCTCGCCGTCGACTGGGAGACCAACGGCGAGGGCACCCACCCGAGCAACGCGGAGAAGGACAGCTTCATCAGGAAGCTCAAGGCCCTGCGGCCGGACAACCGGATCGTCCTCTACTGCAACCGCAATTTCTGGCTCAACGTCGACACCACCTCGTACGCCGGTGACGGCCTGTGGATCGCCGACTACGTCTCGGCGGGCAAGCCGCGCATCCAGGCGAAGTGGCGCTTCCACCAGTACACGGACGATCCGGTCGACACCAACGTGGCCGACTTCGCCGACCGGGCCGCGCTGAAGGAGTGGGCGCAGAGCGCCTGAGGCCCCGGTCAGCCCCGGAAGGCCGCGGGCCGCTCCGGGGACGCCTCGGCCAGCGCCTTGGTGACGCCGTCGACGCCCTCGCGCAGGCCGTAGACCGGGGTGTCGGGCTGCTGGCGCCAGGAGTCGTCGATGCCACCCGCGTCGACGGTGTCGAAGCCCAGCTCGTCGATCAGGGCGCGGACCTTGGCCTTGGCCGCCTCGTCGTCGCCGGCCACCGGGAGCGCGATCCGGTCGGGCGCGCCGGCGGGGCGGTGGCGGTCGAGGATGTCCTGGGCGTAGGTGCCGTTGAAGGCTTTGATCACCGGGTGGCCGAGGTGCCGTTCGGTCCAGCGGCTCTCGGTGAGGCCCTCGTCCTCGATGCCCGCGATCCTGCCGTCCCGCTGCTGCGGGTAGTAGTTGCCGGTGTCGATGACCGCGACGCCCTCGGCCGCCCCGTCCAGGACGCCGGACGGCAGGTCCGGGACCCGCTTCAGCGGGATCGTGACGACCACGATCTCCGCGCCGCGCGCCGCCTCCTGCACCGGTACCGGAGTGGCGCCGGTCTCCTCGGCCAGTGCGGTGAGCGTGTGCGGCCCGCGCGAGTTGGCGACGGAGACGTCGTGCCCGAGGGCGGTGAGCCGGCGGGTGAGGTTGCCGCCGATGTTGCCCGCGCCGATGATGCCGATCTTCATGATGCCGATCGCCTGGCCTTTCGGAGGTCGTGTCGCGCGTAGCCCGGTCCGGCTCGCGCCCGTGACCCGCTCCAACCTCCGGCGGGGGTGGGCTATTCCGTGCGCGGGCGCCCGTCCGGGTGACCGGCGGGCGCCCTTTTCGCCGCGGTTCGGCTACTTGTTCAGGTGGGCCCAGAACTCGTCGAACGACAGCTGCTTGTCGCCGTCGAGGTCGCGGTCGGCGATGATCACCTCGGCCACCGACTCGGTGACGTTCCAGTCGCCGCCCTGGGCGAGCGCGGTCTTGAACTCGGCCGCGGTGATGAGGCCGTCACCGTCCGTGTCGATCCGCTCGAACTGCTTGCGTGCTTCCTCGATGTCCGCCACCGGTCCGCCCCTCGTTTCGTCTCTGGGTCCTTCTGACGCAGGTCAGACTAACCGCCCGCCCGCGCCTCCAGCGCGGCGACCACCCACCCGAACTCCTCCCGGTGGGCGGGCAGCGGTCCCGTGCCCCGCACCGTGGCCAGCAGTTCGCGGTAGCGCGCGACCCGGTCGCCGAAGGCGGCCCGCAGGCGCACGAGTACGGCGGCCCGGTCGGTGTCGCCCAGGAGGTCCCGCAGCACGGGCTCGGCCTCGGGCGACCGGGGGGCGATGCCCTGCTCCAGCGCACGCCCCGCCAGTTGCACGAGGCGCCTGGCGAACCACATGGACGCCCCGTCGGACGCGTCGCTGCCGCGGTCGGCGGCGTTGAACTCGGCCGCCTGGCGCATCTGCGCCCGGAAGTCGGGGTCCTGGACCAGCTCGGCCAGTTCCACCCACGCGTCGACCTGCTCGGGCGTCGGGTCGTCGGGCAGGTCGACGGCGTGGGCGCGCATCCGGTCGCGGATCTCGGGGTCGGCGGTGTCCAGCCCGTGGAACATCTCGTCCACGAACTCCTCCATGATCCGCCGTCGCTCGGCGGCGGACAGTCGCGCCAGCTTGTTCATCAGGGTCGTCTCCTCTGCGGTCGAGCCGCGTCGCGCCACGGTGGACAGCACCGCCCGGGTCACCCGCAGCGACCGGATCTGCGCGTCCAGCGCGCTCACGTGCGCCGCCGCGACCTGCGCGACGGTGGTCTCGCCGGCCAGGACACGGCGTACGGCGTCCAGGCCGAGGCCCAGTTCGCGCAGGGTGCGGATCAGTTCCAGGCGGGCGACGGAGGCGGCGTCGTAGAGCCGGTAGCCGCCCGCGGAGCGGGCGTGCGGGGGCAGGGCGCCCTCGTCGGACCAGTAGCGGATGGTGCGCACCGTGAGCCCGGTGGTGCGCGCCAGGGCGCCGATGGTCATGAGGCCGGTGCCGTCGTCGGTCATGTCTGGGAGTCTGGACCTTCCAGTGGGTGGAGACTCAAGGAGCGCGGTGTGGCGGAGAGCCTGCGGGACATTCTGGACGCGGCGGCGCGGGGGGTGTTTCCCGCGGCGGACGGCGGGACGAGCGTCGTGGCGCAGCACGGCGGGCGGGACGCGGGGGTCATCGCCTTCACGGCGCACTCGGTGGTCTTCACCGACGAGGACGAGGGGTGGGTGCGCAAGACGCTGGCGGCGCTGGGCTGCGATCCCCTGGCCGCGACGATGAACGCCCGGTTCCTGGCGGCCTTCGCGGAGCGCACGGGGCGCAGGACGGACACGATCGACGTGCTGCTGACCGGTGCCCCGCTCCCGGGGCGGCCGGCTCTCGCGCTGACGGAGGTCGCCGATCCGGGGCATCCCCGCGTGGTCGCGGCCCGGCGGCGGCGCGACGGGGTGCGGGTGTGGGCGGCGGACGGCGGGGTGCTGGTGCTGGGCCGCGGGGTCGGCGGGCGGCTGGAGGTGGCCGTGGAGGTGGCGGAGGCGGCCCGGCACCGGGGGCTGGGGCGGCGGCTGGTGACGGCGGCGCGGCAGCTGGCCGGGGGTGAGCCGGTGTGGGCGCAGGTGTCGGCGGGCAACGCCCGCAGTCTGCGGGCGTTCCAGGCGGCGGGTTATCTGCCGGTGGGCTCGGAGGCGCTGTTCCTGCGCCCCTGAGCCACCGCCGTTCTCCGCGCCGGGCCGGTCAGTGCCAGGGCTGGTAGTGCGGGTTGCTCTCGCACTCGCTCATGATCTCGGTCTTGGTCTGCCGGTCGACCGGACAGACGCCGATGACGTACTTCCGCTGGATGCCGCCGGGGAAGGCGACCTCGACCTGGTCGGCCCACCTGTGGGTGTCGCCGATGGTCTTGTTGACGTCGATGCCGCCGGGGGCGTCGATGTAGTAGTTGTAGCCGGACTTGTACCAGGTCTTGTAGAGGTCGTGGTCGTAGCTCGTGGAGACGAACGGCGAGGGCTGGTTGACCAGGACGTACTTCTCGACGTCGTACTGCCCGTTCTCGACGTCCTTGGCGTGGAAGCCCTCTTCGAAGATGACCTGGGGGCCGCGGCTGTCGCTGCGGTAGAGGGTGCCGCAGGTGGTGCGCCAGACCGGCTCGGGGGTGATGCGGTCGATGTCGACGCCCCGGTCGGCGGCGGCCTTGGTCTTGTCCTCGAACTGGGGGCAGGCCGGGGCGGCCTTGGCGGGGGCGGCCTTGGCGGGGGCCGGGGCGGCTCCGGGTGCGGTGGCGGCGGTGGTGGCGAGGACCGCGGAGAGCGACAGGACGGCGGCGGCGGTCCGTCGGCGCAGGCGAGTGGTGATCATGCGGATACGATCCCGGCTCCGGAGGGGACCGCTCCGGATTCTCACCCGTAGGTGGCGTGTCCGGCGAACCGGGTTGATTTCAGCGGCAGATGGATGCTCAGCGGTCCACGACCCGCATCTCGAACCAGGTGGTCTTCCCGCGCGGCAGCAGGTCCACGCCCCACCGGTCGGAGAGCTTGTCGACGAGGAAGAGGCCGCGCCCGCTGATGTCCGTCTCCTGCACCGGCATCAGACAGGGCAGCCCCCGGGAAGGGTCGCGGACCTCGACGCGGATCCAGCCGGGGCGGCGGCGCATGCGGAGGCCGAAGACCCGGGCGCCGGTGTGGCGCACGGCGTTGCCGACCAGCTCGGAGACGAGCAGGACGGCGTCCTCCGTGACCTTGGGACCGAGCTGCCACTGGCGCAGGGCGACGACCTGGGCGAGCCGGCGGGCGGTGGCGGCGGACTCGGGACGGGAGGGTAACGGAACCTCACGCTCCGTCGGGTTGCCGAACAGTTCCAGCGCCTTGAGCGCGCGTTCGTCCTCGACCGCCGGCGACCAGCGCGCCGCGGTCGCACGTCCGGCTCCCCGCGGCAGTTCCGTACCATCCAGCCCCGCCATGCCCCCATCATGGCCGTCCTCGGGGGCCTCCGGGGCCGTTCCCGGGGAATACGCCCCCGCGGGCGCCGGGCCGGGCGACGGTCGATCGGCATATGCCGCAGGCAGTTCGGGACCGGAAACAGCCCGACTGACCTGCGTGAACGGCTCGGCCGGAGACAAGCGACGGACTCCCTCGACAAGGCGCGCTTAATGGTGCGTTAAGGCTGCCATAAACCGCCCCATCGAGGGACCCGGATCAGACACCGCGTCAATTGCAAGAGGTACTAGGCAACTTCGGGCGGTACACGGGCCGCGGGCGGCAGGCGGTCAGCGGAACTTCGCCTTGCCGGGGCCCTCTTCCACGAAGCTGCGCATCCCGCGCTCACGGTCCTCCGTGGCGAACAGTCCCGCGAACCAGTTGCGCTCCACGGCGAGGCCGGTGTCGATGTCCGTCTCAAGACCCGTGTCGATCGCCTCCTTCGCCGCGCGCAGCGCGATGGCGGGGCCCTTCGCAAGCCGCGCGGCCCAGGCGTGCGCCTGCTCGTAGACCTCGGCGGCGGGGACCACCCGGTCCACCAGGCCGATCGCCAGCGCCTCGTCGGCCTTCACCTGGCGGCCGGTGAAGATCAGGTCCTTGGCCTTGGAGGGGCCGACCAGCCGGGACAGCCGCTGGGTGCCGCCCGCGCCGGGGATCAGGCCGAGCAGGATCTCGGGCTGGCCCAGCTTGGCGTTCTCCCCCGCGATGCGGAAGTCGGCGCACAGGGCGAGTTCGCAGCCGCCGCCCAGCGCGTAGCCGGTCACCGCCGCGACCACCGGCTTGGGGATGCGGGCCACCGCCGTGAAGGAGTCCTGCAGGGCGCGGGACCGGGCGACCATCGCCGCGTGGTCCATCACCTGCATCTCCTTGATGTCCGCGCCCGCCGCGAACACCTTCTCGCCGCCGTGGATCACCACGGCGCGCACGTCCTCGCGCCGGGTGACCTCTTCGGCCAGTTCCTTCAGCCGGTCCTGGGTGGCGATGTCCAGCGCGTTCATCGGCGGGCGGTCCAGGCGCAGGGTTCCGACGCCTTCGGCGACTTCGAGATGTACGGTCATGCTCCGCAGGTTAGCGGGCGTTCACGTGCCGTGGGGCCCCGGGTGCGTTGTCGCCTCGCGGTCCGTACGGGTCGCGGCGCGCCTATGCCTTCCACTTCTCCCAGGACATGTTCCAGCCGTTGAGGCCGTTGTCGGGGGCGATGGTGGCGTCCTCGGAGTTCTTGACCACGACCACGTCGCCGATGATCGAGTTCTCGAAGAACCAGCGGGCCGGCGCCCCCTCGTCCCAGCCGCCGCGCACGTCGCGCAGGCCGATGCAGCCGTGGCTGGAGTTGCGGTTGCCGAAGGCGTCGCCGCCCCAGTAGTTGCCGTGGATGAAGGTGCCGGAGGTGGACAGGCGCATGGCGTGCGGGACGTCCTTGATGTCGTACTCGCCGCCGTAGCCGACGGTCTCGCCGTTCATCCGGGTCACCGCGAGCCGCTCGGTGATGACCATCTGGCCGTTCCAGGTCTCGTAGCCGGGCGCTCCGGTGGTGACCGGGATGGTCTTGATCGTCTTGCCGTCCCGCACGACCTTCATCGTGTGCTTCTTGGCGTCCACGACGGAGACCTGGCTGCGGCCGACGGTGAAGGAGACGGTCTTGGCCTGCTTGCCGTAGACGTCCTCGCGGCCCTCGACGCCGTCGAGGTTCAGGTCGACGGTGACCTTGGTGCCGGCCTTCCAGTACTTCTCGGGCCGGAAGTCGAGCCGGTCGTTGCCGAACCAGTGGCCCTCGACCTCGACGGCCGGCTCGGTCTTGACGGTGATGGCCTTCTCGACGTCCTCCGGGTTGGTGATGCCCCGGGTGAAGCGGATCGAGAACGGCATGCCGACGCCGACCTTCGAGCCGTCCTCCGGCGTGAAGGTGCCGATGAAGGTGTTCTTCGGCGTCAGGGTGGTGAAGCGGGAGTCCTCGGCGGCGGTGCGGCCCTCGGAGTCCTTGGCGACCGCGTGCACGCTGTACGTGGTGGCGGCGGCGAGGTGGGTGGACGGCGTCCAGGTGGCGCCGTCCCCGGATATCTTGCCGTCGACCTTCACGCCCTTGCCGTCCTTGACGACGACCTCGGTGAGCTTGCCCTTGGCGGCGCCGACCTTCAGGGCGCCGCTGGTGTCGACGGCCTTGGCCCCGTTCGCGGGCGCGATGGTGACGACGGCCTGGGACTGCTCGCTCTGGGCCGCGGTGGAGTCCTTGGCCTTCTCCCCCTTGCCGTCCCCGGTCCCCGAACCCGAGCCGCTGCCACCGCACGCGGTGACGGTCAGCATCAGCAGCCCGAGTACCGCCCCCGCTATCGGACGCACGTTCACCCTTGTCTCCCCTCGCCGGGCCTGGTCCGGCCCGCACCCCGGTGCGCCCGCGCGCACCGGCGCATCGTAACCGCAGGCCAGGGGGTTGCGGGACAGGTGAATTGTCACCGTTCCGTACCGAGTTGGCGGCCGGGGGCCGGAAGGGGGCCGGCGTCACTTCACCGCGCTGCCCGCCTTCCATTCCTTCCACTTCATGTTCCAGCCACCCAGCCCGTTGTCGGGGGCCACGGTCTTGTCCTTGCTGTGCACCACCTCGACGACGTCGCCGACGAGGCTGCGGTCGAAGAACCAGCCCGCCGGGGTGTCGGAGCCGCCGCCCTTGTCGTCGCGGAGCCCGACGCAGCCGTGGCTGACGTTGGCCCGGCCGAAGGTGTCGGCGGGCGCCCAGTAGTTGCCGTGCAGGAAGGTGCCCGAGCTGGTCAGGCGGATGGCGTGCGGGACGTCGGGGATGTCGTACTCGCCGCCGAAGCCGACCGTGCGGCTGTTCATGCGGGTGACCTCCAGCAGCTCGGTGATCACCATCCGGCCGTTGTAGGTGGGCGTCGTGGGCGCCCCCGCGGTGATCGGCACGGTGGCCAGCAGGGTGCCGTCGCGGCGCACCTCCATGGTCCGCTCGGCCGCGTCGACGCGGGAGACCTGGCTGCGGCCGACGGTGAAGGAGACCTTCTTGTGCTGGAGTCCGTAGACCCCCTCGGCGCCCTCGACGTCCCGCAGATCCAGGTCGACGGTGACCTCGGTGCCGGGCTTCCAGTACTCCTCGGGGCGGAAGTCGAGGCGGTCCTTGCCGAACCAGTGCGGGCGGATCTCGACCGGGGGCTGCGCGGTGACCGTGACGGCGCGTTCGACGGCCGCGCGGTCGCTGATCTCCCGGTTGAACTCCAGCGAAACGATCATGCCGGTGCCGACGACCGAGCGGTTCTCGGGGGCGACGTAGGCGATGAAGCGCTCCTCGGGGACCTCGGTGGTGAACGTGGTGTGCCGGGCCGAGCGGTGTCCGGCGCCGTCCAGGGCGACGGCGTCGACCGTGTACTTGGCGGCGAGCGCCAGCCGGTCGTCGTCGGGCCGCCAGCTCAGGCCGTCCGCGGAGATCCGGCCGGGCACCGGGGTCTCCTGCGCGTCCTGGGACCTGACCACCTTCACCGACTCCAGGCGCCCGTCGGGCACCCGCACCGACAGCTTCCCGTCCGGCCCCACGGCCTTGCTCCCGTCGTCCGGGGTGATCCGGATGACGTCCTCGGCGGCGGGTTGCTTGCCGAACATCTCGCCGATGCCCGAGCCGATGCCGGAACCGATGCCGCCGCCGTCCGAGGTGCATCCGGCGGCCCCGGCCAGCAGTCCTGCCCATGTCAGTAGGGCGGCCAGAGCGGCGCCCGCGCGCCCTGCGCGCCCGTGTTCGTGCCTCACATCCACCCGTAACGACCGGTCGGCCCTGGGGAAACGTGAGTGCGAGCCACCCGGTGGGCAGAACTGTGGGGAGGACGACGCGACGGGGAGCAGCGGCCGGGACGCCGCACGCCCTCCTGCCGGACGTCGCCCCACGAGCCGTGGGAGGCTGACAGGTGTCCAGCGCAGCCGAGCAGGAGGCGGTGCCCGGGGAGCGGCCCGCCGCGGACGGACGGGGCCTCGCGGACGGGCGGACCGTCGCGGACGGGCGCCCCGCCGTCGTGGTCAACGGCGCGCGGCACACCGAGCCGCCGCCCCCCGTTGCGGCCCGGCCGGGCACCCCGGTGCCGCTGGGCGCCCGGTTCCGGACCGGCCCCGGCCAGGTGGCCGGCACCAACTTCGCGCTGTGGGCGGGCGGGGCGGAGGCGGTGGACCTGTGCCTGTTCGACGGTGCGGGCCCCGGTGCCCGGGAGAGCCGGGTGCGGCTGACCGAGCTGACCCACGAGATCTGGCACGGCTTCGTGCCGGGCGTCCGGCCGGGCCAGCGCTACGGCTACCGGGTGCACGGCCGCTGGGACCCGTGGACCGGCGCCCGCTGGAACCCGGCGAAGCTGCTCCTGGACCCGTACGCCCGCGCGGTGGACGGCGACTTCGGCCTGCCGCCCGAGGTCTACGGCCATGTGCGGGACTGGCCGGAGCAGCGGGTGGCGGACACCGTGCGCGACGACCGGGACTCGGCTCCGTACGTCCCCAAGGGTGTCGTGGTCCATGACGACGACGACTGGTCGGACGACCACCGGCCCAAGACGCCGTGGGCGGACTCGGTCATCTACGAGCTGCACGTGCGCGGCTTCACCAAGCTGCACCCGGACATCCCGCCCGAGCTGCGCGGCACCTACGCGGGCCTGGCGCACCCGGCGGCGATCGAGCACCTGACCCGGCTGGGCGTGACGGCGGTGGAGCTGCTGCCGGTGCACCAGTTCGCGCACGAGAGCCATCTGCTGGAGCGCGGCCTGAGGAACTACTGGGGCTACAACTCGGTCGGCTACTTCGCCCCGCACGCCGCCTACGCCGCCTCCGGCACCACCGGCGAGCAGGTCGGCGAGTTCAAGCGGATGGTGCGCGCGCTGCACGCGGCCGGCATCGAGGTGATCCTCGACGTGGTCTACAACCACACGGCGGAGGCGGGCGAGCTGGGCCCGACGCTCTCCCTCAAGGGCATCGACAACCGCGGCTACTACCGCCTCCAGCCCGACGCCCGCCGCTACGCCGACTACACCGGCTGCGGCAACACGCTCCACGTCGTGCAGCCGCACGTGCTGCGCCTGATCACCGACTCGCTGCGCTACTGGGTCACCGAGATGGGCGTGGACGGCTTCCGCTTCGACCTCGCGGCGGCGCTGGCCCGCTCGATGCACGACGTCGACATGCTCTCCCCATTCCTCGCGGTGATCGGGCAGGACCCGGTGCTGCGCCGGGTGAAGCTGATCGCCGAGCCGTGGGACGTCGGCTCGGGCGGCTACCAGGTGGGTGCCTTCCCGCCGCTGTGGACGGAGTGGAACGACCGCTACCGGGGCGCGGTGCGGGACTTCTGGCGGCACGCGCTGCCGGACGTCAGGGAGATGGGCTACCGCCTGTCGGGCTCCAGCGACCTGTACGCGTGGGGCGGACGGCGCCCGTACGCCTCGGTCAACTTCGTCACCGCGCACGACGGCTTCACCCTGCGCGACCTGGTGTCGTACGAGCGCAAGCACAACGAGGCCAACGGCGAGGGCAACCGGGACGGCACGGACGACAACCGGTCCTGGAACTGCGGCGCGGAGGGCGAGACGGACGACCCGGCCGTGCGGGCGCTGCGCCGCCGCCAGCTGCGCAACCTGCTGACCACGCTGCTGCTGTCGACCGGGGTGCCGATGCTGGTCGCGGGCGACGAGATGGGCCGCACCCAGCGCGGCAGCAACAACGCCTACTGCCAGGACAACGAGACGAGCTGGGTGGACTGGAGCCTACGGGACGATCCGGAGTGGGCCCCCCTGCTCGCGCTGGCCTCCCGGCTCCTCGCCCTGCGCCACCACCACCCGGTGCTGCGCCGCCGCGCCTTCTTCTCCGGCCGCGCGCACTCCGCGGACGGCCTGCGCGACCTGGCCTGGTTCACCGCGGGCGGCACGGAGATGACGGAGCGGGACTGGTACGCCCCCGCCGCCACCCTCGGCATGTTCCTGTCCGGGCGGGACATCCCGGGCCGCGACGAGCACGGCGACCCGATCACCGACGACAGCTTCCTGGCCGTCCTGCACGCGGGCGGGGAACCGGCCGGCTTCGTCCTGCCGGGCGCCCCGTGGGCGCAGCGGTACGAGGTCGTCGTCGACACCGGCCGGGAGGAGCAGGACGAGGCACCGGGCACCGGGTATCCGGCGGGGACGCCGATCACGGTCGAGGCCCGGACGGTGCTGTTGCTGCGGGTGGCCGGCTGACCCCGTCCGGGCGGTTTCTCAAGGCGGCGTTTCGGCTCCGTGAACTCGTCGGCGATCTTCTTGACCGTGCCTCGGCGGGCCTGGAAACGTCCCTGGTCGGCGCCCCTTCGGGCGCGCACTCCCACCCTCGTCCTCCAGGGGATCACGCATGCCCGAGATATCCCGTCGCCTCTTCGGCGGCCTGGTCGGCGGCAGTGCGCTGAGCGCCGTCGCCGGTACGTCCGCGGCCGAGGCCGCCACGCCCGCCGCCCCCGCCCCCGCCTCCGACGAACGCCCGTTCGCGGCGCGCACCGGGTCCCGGCCGGGCAAGCGCCCCAACTTCCTGTTCATCCTCGGCGACGACCTCGGCTGGGCCGACCTGTCCTGCTACGGCGCCCCGCACATCAAGACCCCGCACCTCGACCGGCTCGCCGCGCAGGGGGTGCGGTTCACCCAGGCCTACTCGGGATCGGCGACCTGCTCCCCCACCCGGTTCAGCCTCTACACCGGGCGCTACCCGGGCCGTACGGAGGGCGGGCTGGCGGAGCCGATCGGCAACCGCGCCCAGGGGCTGGACCCCGGCCACCCGACCCTCGCGTCCCTGCTGAAGCGGGCCGGATACGCCACGGCGCTGATCGGCAAGTGGCACTGCGGCTGGCTCCCCGACCACAGCCCGACCAAGTCCGGCTGGGACGAGTTCTTCGGCAACTTCGGCGGCGCACTGGAGTACTTCTCCAAGCTGGGCCAGCTCGGCGAATACGACCTGTACGAGGGCGACGCCACCTACAAGGACCTGCGCTACTACACCACCGTCCTCACCGAGCGGGCCGTCGAGTACGTCGGCCGCGACCACGACCGGCCCTGGCTGCTGAACCTCAACTTCACCACTCCGCACTGGCCCTGGCTGACCGAGAACGACGAGGACACCGGCGCCGCGATCGCCGACGAGGTGCGGTCCGGGAACGTGCTGGGCGCGCTGCTGCACAACGACGGCGGCTCGGTGGAGAAGTACCGGGAGATGGTGGAGAACCTGGACGCCTCGGTGGGCAAGGTGCTCGCCGCGCTGCGCCGGTCCGGTCAGGAGGAGAACACCGTCGTCGTCTTCGCCAGCGACAACGGCGGTGAGCGCTTCTCGTACCAGTGGCCGCTCAGCGGGGGCAAGTCGGAACTGCTGGAGGGCGGCATCCGGGTGCCGACCGTGCTGCGCTGGCCGGCCCGCGTCGACGGACGGCAGGTCAGCCACGAGCCGGTGTACTCCCCGGACTGGACGGCCACCCTGCTGGAGCTGGGCGGCGCCCGCCCCGACCCGGCGTACCCCCTCGACGGGCACAGCCTCGCCGGCTACCTGCTGCGCGGCCGGGAGCTGCCGGAACGCGACCTGTTCTGGCGGGTGCGCGGCAACCGGGCGCTGCGGCGCGGCGACTGGAAGTACTACCAGGACGCACAGGGCCGCGACCATCTGTACGACCTCTCCGCCGACGCCCGTGAACAGGCGGACCTGGCGGCCGACCGGCCGGAGCTGCTGGCCGAGCTGAAGGCGGCCTGGGAGCGCACCGACCGCGAGCTGCTGCCCTACCCGGCCACCTGAGCCCCGGGCCGGGGATCGGCTCAGGTGCCCCGGGCGAGGCCCGAAAACTCGGTGGGCAGTGTCAGTGGTGAACCGTAGGCTCGCTGCTGATGCCCAAGAAACCTGCCCCCGCCACGGATCTCGCCCCGGACGCCGCCCCGGACACCACCGGGACGCGTTCCACCGTACGTGCCCTGCTGCGGCTGTGGCCCTATGTGCGGCCGGTGCGCGCGCGGTTGGGTACGGCCGCGGTGATAGCGATCCTCGCCTCCTGCGTGGGGCTGGTGATCCCGCTCGTCCTGAAGTGGATGGTGGACGGGCCGGTCGCCGACCGCGATCCGGCGGGCGTGTGGCTCGGGGCGCTGTACCTGCTGCTCCTCGGGCTGGCGGAGGCGCTGCTGTTCGGGTTCCGGCGGTGGCTGGTGGCCCGGCCGCTGGCGGGGGTCGAGGCGGGGATGCGCGCGGACCTGTACCGGCACCTGCAGCGCCTGCCGGTGGCCTTCCACGATCGCTGGGCCTCGGGGCAGCTGCTCTCGCGCGGGACGACCGATCTGATGCTGCTCCGCATGTTCCTCGCCTTCCCGCTGACGTTCCTGCTGGTCAACGGCGTCACGATCCTGGTCGGCGTGGGCATCATGCTGGTCCAGGACTGGACGCTCGGGCTGGTCATCCTGGGGCCCGCCATCCCGGTGATGATCACTTGCGGGATCTTCGAGAAGAAGTACTCGGCGGTGGCGCGGCGCGCGCAGGACCAGGTCGGGGACCTGACGACCGTGGTCGAGGAGAGCGTGCTCGGCATCCGGATCATCAAGGGCTTCGGGCGGCACCGCAGCCAGGCCCGCGCCTTCCACGAGCTGTCGCACACGCTGCGCGGCACGGAGCTGCGCAAGGCGCGGCTGCTTGCGGCCATCTGGGCGGTCATCGTGACGCTGCCGGAGGTGGCGATCGGGGCGGCGCTGGTGGTCGGGGCGGTGCAGGTGGCGGACGGGGCACTGTCGGCGGGGACGCTGGTGGCGTTCCTGTCCACGGCGCTGGCGCTGCGGTGGCCGGTGGAGTCCATCGGCTTCCTGCTGGCGATGAGCCAGGAGGCGGCGACGGCCACGGACCGGTACTTCGAGGTGATGGACGCGGAGGTTGAGTCTCCGGGGGGTGCTGGTGGCCCTGCGTCGGTGCCGGGGGGTGGGGAGCGCGGCCCGGCGTTGCGGGGTGCCTCCCAGGCCGTTCAGGCACTGGGCGAGGCACGACTGCCCGCGGCTGGGGGGCTCAGGTTCGAGCACGTGCGGTTCCGGTATCCCGACGCCGCCCCCGACTCCCCGCCCCTGCTGACGGACGTCGACCTGCACATCCGTCCCGGCGAGTCGATGGCCCTGGTCGGTGCGACCGGCAGCGGCAAGACGACGCTGACCACGCTGGTCCCCCGGCTGCACGAGGTGACCGCGGGGCGGATCACGCTGGACGGCGAGGACATCACCGCCCTGTCCCGCGAGGAGCTGCGCTCGAAGGTCGCCGTGGCCTTCGAGGAGCCGACCCTCTTCTCGGCCACCGTCGGCGAGAACGTGCTGATGGGCGCCGGTGCGGGCGCCGGCGACGAGGAGCTGGACCGGGCCCTCGCCGTCGCCCAGGCCGACTTCGCGCACGCGCTTCCCGAGGGCACCGGCACCCAGGTCGGCGAGCAGGGCCTGAGCCTGTCCGGCGGCCAGCGTCAGCGCCTGGCGCTCGCGCGGGCGGTGGTCGGCAGGCCGAGGTTCCTGGTCCTGGACGACCCGCTGTCCGCGCTGGACGTGCACACGGAGGCCGCCGTGGAGGCCGCCCTGCGCCAGGTCCTCGCGGACACCACCGCGCTGATCGTGGCCCACCGCCCCTCCACCGTCCTGCTCGCCGACCGCGTCGCCCTGCTCTCCGGGGGCCGTATCGCCGCCGTCGGCACCCATCACGAACTGCTGCGCACCAGCGCCGAGTACGCCCATCTGATGTCCGGGCTCGACGGGCCCGGGAAGCCCGGGGGATCCCAGGAAGGGGACGGCCGATGACCGCGCCCACGGCCACCGCGCCGGAACGGGACCAGCCGGAGGAGCCCGGGCCCGACGACGCGGCCGAGACGGCCGCCCGCACCGCCGCCGACGACTCCTTCGACCAGGACGTGCTGCCCAGCCCCCCGGGCGCGACCGGCGCCCTGCTGCGCTCCCTGCTGGCGCCCATGAAGGCCCGCGTCACCCTGACCGTCCTCCTCCTGCTGCTCCAGCAGGCGGCTGTGCAGGCGGGCCCGCTGCTGGTGGCGTACGCCATCGACCACGCCGTGCCGGCCCTGCGGGACGACGACCACGGCCCGCTGATCGCGGTGGGCGCCGGCTACCTGCTGTGCTCGCTGGCGGCGGGCGGACTCCAGTACGCCTTCATCGCCGCCGCGGCCCGGGTCAGCCAGGACGTGCTGCTCGACCTGCGCGGCCGCATCTTCCGGCACGCGCAGGCGCTGAGCGTCGACTTCCACGAGCGCTACACCTCGGGCCGCCTCATCTCCCGCTCCACCACCGACGTCGAGTCGCTGCGCGAACTGCTCGACGAGGGGCTTCAGGAGCTGGTGACGGTCATCCTCTCCTTCGTCTACATCGCCGCGCTGCTGCTCTGGCTGGACTGGGGCCTCGGCGCCGTGGCGGTGGCGTCGTTCGTGCCGCTGTACGCGCTGGTGCGGCTCTACCAGCGGCGCGCGGGGCGGGTGTACCGCAAACGGTCCACGGCGATCGCCGCGGTGATCGTGAAGTTCGTGGAGACGATGAACGGCATCCGGCCGGTGCGCGCCTTCCGCCGGGAGGCCGCCAACGACGCCGACTTCGCGGTGCTGAACGAGCGGCACGAGCGGACCAACGGCGACGCGCTGCTGGAGATGGCCCGATACGTGGTCGGTTCCCGGCTGGTCGCCAACACGGCCGTCGCGGGCATCGTGCTGTGGGGCGCCTACCGGGTCGCCGACGGCACGCTGGCGCTCGGGGTGCTGGCGGCGGCGGTGCTGTACCTGCGCCGGCTGTACGACCCGATCGACCGGCTGGGCATGTTCCTCAACTCGTACCAGTCGGCGGCCGCCTCGCTGGAGAAGATCGCCGGGCTGCTGGCCCAGACGCCGTCGGTGCCGGAGCCGACCGCGCCGAAGGAGCTGCCGCCGCTGGAGTCCGAGCACCCCGGCCGCGAGGTCGTCTTCGACTCGGTGAGCTTCGGCTACCGCACCGGCGGCGAGGTGCTGCCGCGCTTCGAACTGACGCTCCCGGCCGGGCAGACGGTCGCCGTGGTGGGCTCGACCGGCGCGGGCAAGTCGACGCTGGCCAAGCTGCTCGCCCGGTTCTACGACCCCTCCGCCGGGCGGGTCCTGCTGGACGGCACCGACCTGCGCGACCTGGCCGTGCCCGAACTGCGGCGCGGGGTGGTGATGGTGACCCAGGAGGCGTTCCTGTTCTCCGGCACGGTCGCCGACAACATCGCCATCGGCCGCCCGGAGGCGACGCGGGAGGAGATCGAGCGGGCCGCGAAGGCGATCGGCGCCCACGACTTCATCGCCGCGCTGCCGGACGGCTACGACACCGACGTCCGCAAGCGGGGCGGCCGTATCTCCGCCGGTCAGCGCCAGCTGGTGGCGTTCGCGCGGGCGCTGCTCGCGGACCCGGCGGTGCTGATCCTGGACGAGGCGACCAGTTCGCTGGACATCCCCGGTGAGCGGGCGGTGCAGCGGGCGATGGCGACGGTGCTGAAGGGCCGTACGGCGGTGGTCATCGCGCACCGGCTGTCCACCGTGGAGATCGCCGACCGGGTGCTGGTGATGGAGCACGGCCGGATCGTCGAGGACGGCGCCCCGGACGAACTGATCGCCGGTACCGGCCGGTTCGCGGATCTGCACCGGGCGTGGCGGGACAGCCTGGCATGAGGATCGACGCGTACGCGGACCCGGGTACTCCGGACCGCCGGGGCGGCTGGCGGTACCTGGCGTGGCTGGTCCGTCGGCAGTGGCCGCGGTGCCTGGCGGGGGCGGTGCTGGCCAGTGTCTGGATGGTGCTGCTGGCGGCGACGCCGTACCTGATGGCCCGGGCCGTCGACCACGGCCTGGAGCCCGGTGACATGGGCGCGCTGGCGGGCTGGACGGGCGCCATGGTGGCCGTCGGCGGGGTCAACGCCTGGCTGGGCATGATGCGGCACCGCACCATGACGAAGGTGCGGTTGGACGCCAACTTCCGCACCGTCAAGGTGGTCGTCGGGCACGCGACCCGGCTCGGCGCGGCGCTGCGCGGGCAGGTCGGCACCGGCGAGGTCGTCACCATCGGGGTGGGCGACGTACAGACCATCAGCACCTCCCTGACGGCCGTGGGGCCGGGCGTCGGCGCGATCGTCGCCTACGCGGCGGTGGGCGGGCTGATGCTGTCGGTGTCGACCCGGCTCGCCCTGGTGGTGCTGCTCGGGGTGCCGGTGCTCGGGGTGCTCCTCGGGCCGCTCATGGGACGGCTGCAGGGCAGGGAGGCCGAGTACCGCGAACGGCAGTCCGTGCTGACCGCGCGGATCGGCGACCTGGCGGGCGGGCTGCGGGTGCTGAACGGGCTGGGCGGCAAGGGCCTGGTCGCGGACGCCTTCCGCCGGGACTCGGACCGGCTGCGCGCGCAGGGCTACCGGGTCGGCGCGGTGACCAGCTGGATCCAGGCCCTCGGGGTGGGCCTGCCGATGCTGTTCCTGGCCCTGGTGACCTGGCTGGGCGCCCGGCTGGCGGCGCAGGGGCACATCAGCGTGGGCGAGCTGGTGTCGGTGTACGGCTATGTCGTCGCGCTGGGCTGGCCGGTGGCGTTCCTCATCGAGATGGGCCACCAGCTCAGCCGCGGCGTGGTGGCAGCCCGCCGCGTCGTCGCCTTCCTGCGCCTGGAACCGGCCCCGGACGAGGGCACCCGGGACGCCCCCGCGGAACCCTCGGTGCTCCACGACCCCGCCTCAGGCGTCCGCATCCTCCCCGGCCGCCTGACCGCCCTGGTCACGACCCGCCCGTCCGACGCCACCGACATCCTGGACCGCCTGGCCCGCTACACCCCGTCCGACGCGACCTGGGGAGACATCCCCCTGTCAGACATCCCCCTCCCCCAGATCCGCTCCCGCATCCTGATCGCGGACCCGGAGGCCGACCTCTTCGCAGGCACCCTGAGCGCTGTGATCGGCGACGAGGTAACGCCCCTCAGGGGCGCGGGGAACTGCGCGACAAGCCACAACGAATCCGCAGACGCGACACAACGGCCCGGGGCAGACGCGACAGCGAATCTCACCGCAGCCCTCCACGCGGCCGCAGCCGAAGACATCGTCCGCGCCCTCCCCGAGGGACTGAACACCCAGGTCGCGGCGCAAGCCCGCGACCTGTCCGGCGGCCAACGCCAACGCATCCGCCTGGCCCGCGCCCTGCTGACCGACCCCGAAGTCCTCCTCGCCGCGGAACCCACCTCCGCCCTGGACGCCCACACGGAGGCCACCGTGGCCGACCGCCTCAAGCACGCCCGCCTGGGCCGCACCACCGTGCTCGCCGCCACCTCACCGCTGCTCCTCGCCCGCGCGGACGTCGTGCACCACCTGGTCGACGGCAAGGTCGCGGCCACCGGCACGCACCGCGAACTCCTGGACACCGAACCGGGGTACCGCGCCCTGGTCGCGCGGGACGACGAGGGCGTCGAAGAACGGGAAGAGGAGGGGGAACCGGCCCGATGACACAGCTGCCCGTCGCCGAGCGCGCCGACGTCCGCCGGGCGGCGGCCGGCCTGGTGCGCGCCGACCGGAGGTCCTTCGCACTCGTCCTGGGTCTCAACGCGCTGGCCGCGCTGGCCGGCCTCGCCGGTCCGTGGCTGCTGGGCCGGATCGTCGACGAGGTGCGCGGCGGGGGCGGGGTGGCCGCCGTGGACCGGATGGCCCTGGCCATCCTGCTGTGCTCGCTGGCGCAGTTGCTGCTGGCCCGCTGGGCGCGGTACGTGGGGCACCGGTTCGGGGAGCGGACGCTCGCCCGAGTGCGCGAGCGGTACGTGGAGCGGGCGCTCGCGTTGCCCGCGTCCGTGGTGGAGCGGGCCGGGACCGGGGACCTGACGACGCGCGGCACCGCCGACGTGACCACCGTCGGCACGACGCTGCGTGACGCCGGTCCCGAGCTGCTGGTCAACGCGGTGCAGGCGCTGTTCCTCACGGCCGCGGTGTTCGTGCTCGACCCGCTGCTCGGCCTGGTCGGGGTGCTCGGGCTGACGCCGGCCTGGCTGACGCTGCGCTGGTACCTGCGCCGGGCGCGGGCGGCCTACCTCGCCGAGGGCGCGGCCAACTCGGACGTCGCCGACAGCCTGGCCGCCACGGTGGCCGGGGCCCGTACGGTCGAGGCGTTCGGGCTGGCGGAGCGGCGGGTGACGTCGAACCGCGAGGCGCTGGAGGTCTCGCGGCGCACCCGGTTCCGGACGCTGTTCCTGCGCAGTGTGTTCTTCCCGGCGGTGGACATCTCCTACGTCCTTCCGGTGGCGGGCGTGCTGCTGCTCGGCGGGGTCCTGCACACCCACGGGGCGGCGAGTCTCGGCGCGGTGGTGTCCTGCGCCGTGTACCTCCAGCAGTTGGCCGGACCGCTGGACGAGGTGCTGATGCGGGTCGAGCAGCTCCAGGCCGGCAGCGCCTCCTTCGCCCGGGTGGAGGGGCTGGCGCGGGCCCCGCGGGCGACGGCGGACGAGTCGGCGGTGCCCGCGGACGACCGGATCGACGTGTCCGGGGTGCGGTACGCCTACGAACGGGGCGGGGAGGTGCTGCGCGGGGTGGACCTGACGGTGCGGCCGGGCGAGCGGCTGGCGGTCGTCGGTCCTTCCGGGGCCGGCAAGACCACGCTGAGCCGGCTGCTGGCGGGCGTCGACGCGCCGACCGCGGGTTCGGTGACGGTGGGCGGGGTGCCCGTGGTCGCCCTGGGTCCGGAGCGGCTACGCCGTCAGGTGGTGCTGGTCACCCAGGAGCACCACGTGTTCCTGGGGACGGTCCGGGACAATCTGCTGATCGCCGAACCGGCGGCCGCGGACGAGGAGTTGTGGGCGGCGCTCGCCGCGGTGGGCGCCGAGGGGTGGGTGCGCGAGCTGCCCGACGGGCTCGGCACCGAGCTGGGCGCGAAGGGACACTCCACGGACGGCTCGCAGGCCCAGCAACTGGCCCTGGCCCGGGTGGTGCTGGCCGACCCGCACACCCTGATCCTGGACGAGGCCACGGCCCTGCTGGACCCGACGACGGCCCGGCACACGGAGCAGGCGCTGGCGGCCGTGCTGAAGGGCCGTACGGTCATCGCCATCGCGCACCGCCTGCACACCGCGCACGACGCCGACCGGGTGGCGGTGATGGAGGACGGCCTGCTGACCGAGCTGGGCACGCACGACGCGCTGGTGGCGGCGGGCGGGGCGTACGCGGCCCTGTGGGGCTCCTGGCACGGGGATCCGGTCGCCGCTACTGATTGACCGGACAGCAGCCGGACGGCCGCCGGAGGACGGCCGGGACGGGACGGCGAAGATTCCGTTTATCGAACGTGAACGCCCGGTCAACGAACCAATTCCAGCCAACTTACTGACGCGCCCCTGACAAGTAGCGCTTTCTCCTGCCACTCTTCCGTCGGCCCTCCACAGCGCCCCCACGGCTTCCCCACGAGTGCTGTGCAGCGGCCGGCTCGTAGCACGTGGTTTCTGCGTACCGCACAGTTCCGCCCGGCCGGCCACCCGCCGACCGGTCTCCCCTGGCCGCGTGACCCGCGGCCGCGCAGAAGGAGTCAGTGTTGAGCAGCAGTACTCCCCACAGACACACCTCCCACACCACCTCCCACACCGCTTCCCGCGGCTCCCGCCGCGCCGCGCACCGGCGCGCCGCGGCCGTCGCGCTGGCCGGGGTGGCGGCGCTGATCGCCACCGCGGTCCAGTCCGGCACCGCCACCGCCGCCCCCGACCCGTCGCCCGCGACGGGCAACGAGCTGGTGAAACTCAGCCCGTCCCAGCGCGCCGAGCTGATCCGCGACGCCGACGCCGCCAAGGCGAAGACCGCCGACGAGCTCGGTCTGGGCGCCAAGGAGAAGCTGGTCGTCCGGGACGTGCTCAAGGACCGGGACGGCACCCTGCACACCCGCTACGAGCGCACCTACGACGGCCTGCCCGTCCTCGGCGGCGACCTCGTGGTGGCCAGTGAGGCGGGGAAGACCGAGCAGGTCGTGAAGGCCACCGCGAAGGCGATCAGGCCCGCCACCGTCACGCCGAAGATCTCCGCCGCGAAGGCCGAGTCGCAGGCGGTGTCGGCCGCGAAGGCCGCCGGCGCGGAGCAGCCGGACGCCGACCGCGCCCCGCGCAAGGTGATCTGGGCGGCGAACGGCACGCCGGTCCTGGCGTACGAGACGGTCGTGGGCGGCCTCCAGGAGGACGGCACCCCCAACGAGCTGCACGTCGTCACCGACGCCGCCACCGGCGCCAAGCTGTACGAGTACCAGGCCGTCGAGAACGGCACCGGCAACACGATGTACAGCGGCACGGTGACGCTGGGCACCGCGCAGTCCGGGTCCTCGTACACGCTGACCGACACGGCGCGCGGCAACCACAAGACGTACAACCTCAACCGCGGCACCTCCGGCACCGGGACGCTCTTCTCCGGGTCCGACGACGTGTGGGGCAACGGCAGCGCCTCCAACGCGGAGACCGCCGCCGCCGACGCCCACTACGGCGCCGCGCTGACCTGGGACTACTACAAGAACGTGCACGGCCGTTCCGGCATCCGCGGCGACGGCGTGGGCGCCTACTCCCGGGTCCACTACGGCAACAACTACGTCAACGCGTTCTGGCAGGACAGCTGCTTCTGCATGACGTACGGCGACGGCTCGGGCAACGCCAACCCGCTGACGTCCATCGACGTGGCCGCGCACGAGATGAGCCACGGCGTCACCTCCGTCACCGCGGGCCTCAACTACAGCGGCGAGTCCGGCGGGCTGAACGAGGCCACCTCCGACATCTTCGCGACCGCGGTCGAGTTCTACGCCAACAACTCCTCCGACGTCGGTGACTACCTCATCGGCGAGGAGATCGACATCAACGGCGACGGCACCCCGCTGCGCTACATGGACGAGCCGAGCAAGGACGGCGCCTCCAAGGACTACTGGTACTCGGGGATCGGCGGAGTGGACGTCCACTACTCGTCCGGCCCGGCCAACCACTTCTTCTACCTGCTGAGCGAGGGCAGCGGCACCAAGACCATCAACGGTGTCACCTACGACTCGCCCACCTCGGACGGCCTCCCGGTGACCGGCATCGGCCGCGCCAAGGCGGAGAAGATCTGGTTCCGCGCGCTGACCACCAAGTTCACCTCGACCACCAACTACGCGGGCGCCCGCACCGGCACCCTCGCGGCGGCCGGTGAGCTGTACGGCACCGACAGCGCCGAGTACACCGCGGTGGCGAACGCGTGGGCGGGCATCAACGTCGGCTCGCGGCCCGGTGACGGCGGCGAACCCGGGGAGGGCACCACGTTCGAGAGCGGCACGAACGTGAACATCCCCGACTACGGGTCCGCGGTGACCTCGTCCCTCACGGTCTCCGGACGGACCGGCAACGCGCCGAGCAACCTCAAGGTGGGCGTGGACATCGTGCACACCTGGCGCGGTGACCTCCAGATCGACCTGGTCGCGCCCGACGGGTCGACGTACCGCCTGAAGAACAGCGGCTACGACCCGGCGGCGGACGTGCACGAGACCTACACGGTCAACGCCTCCTCCGAATCGGCCAACGGCACCTGGAAGCTGCGCGTCCAGGACCAGGGTCCGGCGGACACCGGCTACATCGACGGCTGGCGGCTCACCTTCCCGTAGGCCCACCGGCCCGCGGGGGCGCCACCCCCAAGTCAGGGCGCCGTTCCGGAGGTTCGAATCCTCCGGGGCGGCGCCCTCTCCATGTCCGTCCCCGACTGCCGGTTTTTGCCAAGCACTTACCCCTGCCTTGTTGCCGCTTGACCGAGGTCACACCGCCTTCACATGCCCGCAACAAGTACCCAGTCGTCGATTTTCAGCCAACATCAACACGCCCTCATGACATGTACGCGCCTTCGATGTCAGTCTTCCGTCACCCACAGCACCACTTCGCAGTAACCGGCCGGACACCACACGCCGTCCGGTACCCCCCACCGAAGGAGCTTGTGTGTCTTCCCTCTTCGCGCGCCACAAGCGCACCGCCCTGGCCCTCGCCACCGCCGTCGCCGCCGGAGCGATGCTCACCACCGGCCTGACCGCGGGCAACGCCGCCGCCGACAGCACCGCGCCGTCGGCGCTCGCGGGCGCCCCCGTCCTGCTGTCGGACTCCGCCCGCAGCGCGCTCATACGGGAGCAGCAGGCCGGCGCGGCCGACGCCGCCCGGGAGATGGGCCTGGGCGCCAAGGAGAAGCTGGTCGTCAAGGACGTGATCAAGGACCGCGACGGCACCGTGCACACCCGCTACGAGCGCACCTACGACGGCCTGCCCGTCCTCGGCGGCGACCTCGTCGTGCACACCTCGAAGTCCGGCGCCACCAGAGGCGTCACCAAGGCGACGAAGGCCGCCATCAAGGTCGCCACCGTCACCCCGAAGGTGCGGGCGGCCAAGGCCGAGCAGCAGGCGCTGTCCGCCGCGAAGGACGCCGGGTCGTCGAAGACCGCTGCCGACTCCGCGCCCCGCAAGGTGATCTGGGCCGCCGAGGGCAGGCCCGTCCTCGCCTACGAGACCGTGGTCGGCGGCCTCCAGGACGACGGCACCCCCAACGAGCTGCACGTCATCACCGACGCCGCCACCGGCGCCAAGCTGTACGAGTACCAGGGCATCGAGACCGGCTCCGGCAAGAGCCTCTACTCGGGCACGGTGGAGCTGGGCACCACCAAGTCGGGCTCGTCGTACCAGCTGTACGACACCGGGCGCGGCGGCCACAAGACCTACAACCTGGCCCGCAAGACCTCCGGCACCGGCACCCTGTTCACCGACGCCGACGACAGCTGGGGCACCGGCACCGCCTCCAGCGACCCGCAGGACCAGACCGCCGCCGTCGACGCCGCCTACGGCGCCCAGGTCACCTGGGACTTCTACAAGGAGACCTTCGGCCGCAACGGCATCAAGAACGACGGCAAGGCGGCCTACTCCCGCGTCCACTACGGCAGCAACTACGTCAACGCCTTCTGGTCGGACAGCTGCTTCTGCATGACCTACGGCGACGGCTCGGGCAACACCAACCCGCTGACCTCGCTGGACGTGGCCGGGCACGAGATGAGCCACGGTGTCACCTCCAACACCGCGGGACTCGAGTACAGCGGCGAGTCCGGCGGCCTCAACGAGGCGACCAGCGACATCTTCGGCACCGGCGTGGAGTACTTCGCGGACAGCTCCACCGACAAGGGCGACTACCTCATCGGCGAGCAGATCGACATCAACGGCGACGGCACCCCGCTGCGCTACATGGACGAGCCGAGCAAGGACGGCGCCTCCAAGGACTACTGGGACTCCGGTCTCGGCGGCGTCGACGTGCACTACTCGTCCGGTCCCGCCAACCACTTCTTCTTCCTGCTGGCCGAGGGCAGCGGGGCCCGGACGGTGGACGGGGTGAACTACGACTCCCCCACCCACGACGGCTCCACGGTCACCGGCATCGGCCGCGCCAAGGCCCTGCAGATCTGGTACAAGGCGCTGACCGAGTACATGACCTCGACCACCGACTACGCCGACGCCCGCGCGGCGACCCTGAGCGCGGCGTCCGACCTGTACGGCGCCGACAGCACGGAGTACAAGACGGTGGGCGCGGCCTGGACCGCGATCAACGTGAACTGACCGGACCCGCGAGCCGACGGTGAGCGACACCGGCGGCAACACGGCGGGCGGCACCCGGAACCGGCGGTTCCCGGGTGCCGCCCTACTCTTGGGACCCATGTCCTTCACGTACGACGACGTCGGCGCCACCCGCGAGCAGGACCACTGCCCGCCCGGCTTCCGCCCCATGCACGTACGCACCCGCCTCGGGGAGGGCGAACCGGTGTTCCGGCGGGCGGCCGAGGCCGTGCTCACCTGGGAGATGCACCGGGAGCTGGGGGTCGGCATCGACGCGAGCGCGGAGCGTGCCGCGCCCGGCGTGGACGTCACCGTCACCCTCGCCGGCATGATCAAGGCGCCCTGCCGGGTGGTGTGGACCCTGGAGGAACCGCGCCGGGCCGGCTGGGCCTACGGCACGCTGCCCGGCCACCCGGAGTCCGGCGAGGAGGCCTTCGTGGTGGACCGCACGGGCGACGGCACGGTATGGCTGACCGTGCACGCCTTCAGCCGCCCCGCCAAGTGGTACGCCAAGGCCGGCGGGCCGGCGGCCCGTGCCTTCCAGCACGCCTACGCCCGCCGCTGCGGCACCGTCCTGCGGCGGCTGAGCGGCGGCGACGAGGAGGACTGAGCCCTCCTCGTCGCCGTCCGCCGCCCCGCCGCCGCGGGGCTCACCGCATCAGCAGGCCCGCCGCCTCCACCAGGTCGCCCGAGGGCACCGCGACCAGGCCGGTCTCCACGCCGGAGGCCAGCAGCCGGTGCGCGGGCAGGACCCGGACGGTGTAGCCGAAGGGACCGGTGCGGTCCAGGGCGAGCGGGCCCTCGTACACCCAGCGGCCCTCCAGGTCGGGGCCGCCCACCGGTTTCAGCGGCACCTTCGCCGCGTCGGTGATCCGGTCCTCGGAGTCCACCCGGCCGGAGACCGCCTGCACCTCCACGTCCTCCGGCGCGAGTTCGCCGAGCTTCACCCGCACCCGCAGGCCGAGCGTGGCGCCGAGTTCGGCGGCCGCGGTGGCGGCGGACGTCTCCACGTGGTCGACGCTCACTCCGGGCCAGGCCGCCCGTACCCGCGCCTTCCACTCGGCCAGCCCGCGCGCGGAGTCCGGGTCCATCGCGCGGTGCGCCTCGGCGGCCGGGGCGTACAGCCGCTCGACGTACTCGCGGACCATGCGGCCGGCCAGCACCTTCGGGCCGAGCAGGCTGAGGGTCCTGCGCACCATCTCCAGCCACCGGTCGGGCAGCCCGCTCGCGCCCCGCTCGTAGAAGCGCGGGGTGATCCGCTGCTCCAGCAGGTCGTAGAGGGCGTTGGCCTCTATGGCGTCGCGCCGGTCCGGGTCGGTGCCCACGCCGTCGGCGGTGGGGATGGCCCAGCCGAAGTCCGGCTGGTACCACTCGTCCCACCAGCCGTCGAGCACCGACAGGTTGAGGCAGCCGTTGAGCGCCGCCTTCATGCCGGAGGTGCCGCAGGCCTCCAGCGGACGCAGCGGGTTGTTCAGCCAGATGTCGCAGCCGGGGTAGAGCTTCTGCGCCATCGCCATGCCGTAGTCGGGCAGGAACACGATGCGGTGCCGCACCCGCGGGTCGTCGGCGAACCGCACCAGCTCCTGCACCAGCCGCTTGCCGCCGTCGTCGGCCGGGTGCGCCTTGCCCGCGACGACGATCTGGATCGGCCGCTCGGGATGGAGCAGCAGCTCCGTCAGCCGCTCCCGGTCGCGCAGCATCAGTGTGAGCCGCTTGTACGAGGGGACGCGCCGGGCGAAGCCGATGGTGAGCACGTCGGGGTCGAGGGCGTCGTCGATCCAGCCCAGCTCGGCCGTCCCGGCGCCCCGCTGGCGCCAGGAGGCGCGCAGCCGCTCGCGCACCTCCTCGACGAGCTGGGCGCGCAGGGTGCGCCGCAGCTGCCAGATGTCCTCGTCGGGGATGTCGGCGACCGAGTCCCAGCGGTCCGAGCCGCCGACGGCCAGCGCGTCCTCGGCCCGCTGCACGCCGATATGCCGGGCGCCGAGCCGGAACACCTCGGGGGCCACCCAGGTCGGGGCGTGCACGCCGTTGGTGACGGAGGTGATCGGCACCTCCTCGGCGTCGAAGCCGGGCCACAGTCCGGCGAACATCCCCCGGCTGACCCCGCCGTGCAGCAGCGAGACGCCGTTGGCGCGCTGGGCCAGGCGCAGGCCCATCACGGCCATGTTGAAGAGGTTCGGTTCTCCCCCGGGGTAGGTCTCCATGCCGAGCCTGAGGACGCGTTCGACGTCGATGCGCGGCAGTTCGGAGTCGGGGCCGAAGTGGCGGGCGACCAGCTCGCGGTCGAAGCGGTCGATGCCGGCCGGGACGGGGGTGTGGGTGGTGAAGACGGTGCCGGCCCGCACCGCCTCAAGGGCGGCACCGAACTCCAGCCCTTCGTCGCACAGTTCGGCGATGCGCTCCAGGCCGAGGAAGCCGGCGTGGCCCTCGTTGGTGTGGAACACCTCCGGCGTGGGGTGGCCGGTGAGCCGGCAGTACGTGCGCACCGCCCGGACACCTCCTATGCCGAGCAGCATCTCCTGGAGGAGCCGGTGCTCGCTGCCGCCGCCGTAGAGCCGGTCGGTGACGCCGCGTTCGCCGGGGTCGTTCTCCTCGACGTCGGAGTCGAGCAGCAGCAGCGGCACCCGGCCGACCTGGGCCAGCCAGATCCGGGCCCGCAGCTCCCGGCCGCCGGGCAGCGCCAGGGCGACGTGCGCGGGGGTGCCGTCACGCTCCTTGAGGGGGGCCAGCGGCAGCTCGTGCGGGTCGAGGACGGGGTAGTGCTCCTGCTGCCAGCCGTCCCGGGACAGGGACTGGCGGAAGTAGCCGTGGCGGTAGAGCAGGCCCACGCCGACCAGCGGCACCCCCAGGTCGCTGGCCGCCTTGAGGTGGTCGCCGGCCAGGATGCCGAGGCCGCCGGAGTACTGGGGCAGCGCGGCGGTGATGCCGAACTCGGGCGAGAAGTAGGCCACGGCGGCCGGGAGTCGGCCCGGCTGGGCCTGGTACCAGCGGTCGCCGCTCATGTAGTGGTCGAGGTCGTCGGCCACCGCGGTCAGCCGGCGCAGGAAGCGCCGGTCCTCGGCCAGCTCCGCGAGGCGCGCGGGCGGCACGGTGCCGAGCAGCCGTACCGGGTCGCGGCCGGACGCGGTCCAGCACTCGGGGTCGACGGACTGGAAGAGGTCGCGGGTCTCCGGGTGCCAGGACCAGCGCAGGTTGCGGGCCAGGTCACTGAGCGGCCGGAGGGGGTCGGGGAGTACGGGACGGACGGTCAGTCGACGGATCGCCTTCACCCGGACGACGTTACCGCGCGATTGTCCCTTGTTGGGGCCTTCGCCCTGATCCGCCGGACAGACCTGACGCGCACGGCGTGTCGATATGGCCGGATCTTTCCCCCACGGCCTTCTTGTGGCGCTTCGGCCCGCACGGAAAGCTGCACATGTCGCGACGAACGCTGATTGCGGGAGCGGCATCCGGGAAAGCGACGGTCAGATCGACGCGTGTGTCGCGTTGTCGACATACGCGCGAGTAGTTAACAAAGTGCCGGATTGCCCACCGGAAGAGTGTGGGAAGGCTCCTGCGTACGCCCCGCACACCCCTCGCAGGACCCACCTCCCCAGAGTCATCCGCCCACCAGTTGACGCGGACAGGAGCGGTCATGCCCGCCAGGCACCACTCGTCAGCATCCCCCGCAACCCCGGCTGCCGCCGCCTCCCCGGTATCCCCCGCGGAGAGCGCCACCGTCGTCGGGCGCATCCCCGTCCTGGACGTCCGTCCGGTCGTCCAGCGGGGGCGCAGACCGGCCAAGGCCGTCACCGGCGAGTCGTTCGAGGTCTCCGCCACCGTCTTCCGCGAGGGGCACGACGCGGTCGCCGCCAACGTCGTCCTGCGCGACCCCGAGGGCCGGCCGGGTCCCTGGACGCCGATGCGGGAGCTGGCCCCGGGCACCGACCGCTGGGGCGCCACCGTCACGCCGACCGGGACGGGACTGTGGTCGTACACCGTGGAGGCGTGGAGCGATCCGGTCACCACCTGGCGGCACCACGCGCGCATCAAGATCCCGGCGGGCATGGACACGGAACTGGTCCTGGAGGAGGGCGCCCGGCTGTACGAGCGGGCCGCCGCCGAGGTGCCCCGGAGCGAGGACCGGCGCGAGTTGCTGGCCGCCGTCGACGCGCTGCGGGACGAGGAACGGCCGGCCGCGT
>NZ_JAIOJZ010000003.1 GCF_020404845.1 Streptomyces hyderabadensis
ACTTTCCCGCCGCCTCGCCTCCGGCGCTGCGGGCCGTCGCCGGCCGCCGCCGCTGCGGGCAGTCGCATGCCGCGTAGCTGCGGGCAGTCGTGCCGCTGGGGCGGCACGGGTGGGCGCAGCGGCACCCCGGTAGCGCCGGGCCGCGCTCCCCACCCCGCGCCGACACCCGCGCCGGGGCACCGCGTGCGGCGCCGGGCCGCGTGACCCACCCCGCGGCCACCCGAACGCCGGGTGCCGGGAGAACACCGGCCCGCGTCAGCCCCGTGGCCCAACCCGACTGGCGTCCGCGTTCCGCCTGCTCACAGCATGGGGCATGACCGAACCACCTGGCGGATCCCCCGGCGGGACGCCGTACGACGACCGCGGGGTGCACGCCCGGCACGGGACGACGCACGGGCCGGCCTCCGCGCGGCCGGAGCCGGAGCCCGAGCCGGCCTTCGAGGGGCCGCTGCACCTGCTGTCCCGCGCCGCCTGGCAGACCGTGCTGTTCACCGGTGTCGCCTCACTGATCCTGGGCGTGCTGGTGCTCGTCTGGCCGGGTGCCTCGCTGCTCGCCGCCGGCGTGCTCTTCGGCCTCTACCTCGTCATCAGCGGCGTCCTCCAACTGGCCGCCGCCTTCGGCACCCACCGGCGCACCTCGCTGCGCGTGCTGGCCTTCATCAGCGGCGCGGTGTCGATCCTGCTGGGTCTGTTCTGCTTCCGCGGTCCCCTGCAGTCGGTGCTGCTGCTCGCGCTCTGGATCGGCATCGGCTGGCTGTTCCGCGGCGTCACGCAGATCGTGGCCGCCGCGCACGACCCCGCGATGCCCGCCCGCGGCTGGCAGATCTTCCTCGGGGCCGTCACCGTCGTCGCCGGCATCGTCCTGATCGACTCGCCGGTCGAGTCGGCCACCGTCCTGATGCTGGTCGGCGGCTGGTGGCTGGTCGTCGTCGGGGTCGTCGAGATCGTCACGTCGGTGCGGCTGCGCGGACGGGCGCGCCAGGTCCCGCGCACCCTGTGAGCGGCGTCCGCCCGGAACCGCCTACGCCGAGCGGGCGGTTCTCGGGTCCGGTGCGGTGGACGGCGTACGCCGGGCGGGGACAGGAGTGAGATGAGTCCCGCCGCCCGTGCCGCCCGCCTGCGGGTCCTCGTGCTGCTGCTGGCCCTGATCGTGCCCTGCTCGCACATGACGGTCCAGGCGGCGCCGGTGACGGTGGCGGCCGGTGCGGTGGGGGAGTACGACCACCTCGACTCCGCGCTGAGGGTCGCGGCCCGCAGCGGCCGCCGGGCCACCGTGGCGCGGCCGGTTCCGCCGTCCTTCGTGGCGGACCTCGTGTCGCTCCGGTCCGATGCTCGTCCCGAACGGGCCGCCGGCCTTCCCCGTGGCCCGCGTTCCGTGGTGCTGCGCTGCTGATCGTGCCCGATCGCCGGACACGAACACGCTGCACACCAGGAACGAGGAATCGCCATGCCCAACGACCCCTACGCCGTCCTGCGCGCCCTCCTGCGCGCCGAGGCCGCCCGCCGTACGCCCAAGCCCGGTACCGCGCCGCAAGCCGAAGAACGGCGGCTGCCCGCGCGGGAACGGAGGCGCGGCTGACGCGAGCCCCTTCGGGCGGCGGGGCGGTCACCCACCGTTTCCGCCGCCCGATCTCGCGGCGCCGTTGCCGATTGATCCGGTTTACGGCGTCTTTTCCGGCGCCGCACTCCGGCGCCATGGCTGCGCCCGCAACGTCCGGGCCGGTAGGCTTTCCGTGTGATCTTCAAGCGCATCGGAAACGGCCGGCCGTACCCCGACCACGGCCGGGAAAGCACCCGGCAGTGGGCGGACGTCGCGCCGCGCCCGGTCCGCCTCGATCAGCTCGTGACGACCAAGGGCCAGCTCGACCTGGAGACGCTCCTGGCCGAGGACTCCACCTTCTACGGCGACCTCTTCGCGCACGTCGTGAAGTGGCAGGGGGACCTGTATCTGGAGGACGGTCTGCACCGGGCGGTGCGGGCCGCGTTGCAGCAGCGCCAGGTGCTGCACGCCCGGGTGCTCGAACTCGACTGACGGGCTTCCGCTTGACCCTTTCGGGTTGCCTTGCGCCGAACCGCGGAACGTCGACTGATCATCTAATAGGCATCACCGCTCCGGCGCACTACGCTGCGCCCATGAGCATGCTGACTCCTCCCGGCATGGGTGGCCAGTACAAGATCACGGGGGACAAGTACCCGCGGATGCGCCCGGCCCGGCGACGTGGCCGGCTCGCGTTCGCCGGCGTCGCCTGCGTCGCCGTTCTCGGCGTGCTGGGCTGGGGCACGCTGCAGCTCATCGACGTCTTCACCGGCGGCGACAAGGCGTCGGCGGCCGGAGCCGCGGACTGTGTGACCAGCGCGAGGGCTAGCGCCTCGCCGGCTGCCGCGGTGCTGCCGAAGCCCGGTCAGGTCACCGTCAACGTGCTCAACGCGACGACCCGCAGCGGTCTGGCGCAGAAGACCGCCGACGAGCTGAAGAAGCGCGGCTTCCGCGTGGGCGAGGTGACCAACGCGCCCAAGGAGTACGACAAGAAGGTCACCGGCACCGGCGTCCTGCTCGGCGGTCCGGCCTCCTCGGTGAAGAGCGCGCTCACCGTGCTCGGCACCCAGCTGCCCGGTGCCCAGAGCCGCACCGACGCGGCCCGCGAGGGCGCCGCCGTCGACCTCATCATCGGCAACGGCTTCAAGGGGCTGGCGAAGCCCGCGGACGCCGACGCGGCGCTGGCCGAGCTGACCGCGCCGCGGTCGACGCCCGCCGCGGAGAAGAAGAGCTGCTGAGCAGCGGTACGGGGTACTACTCGGCCGCGCCGTACATGCGGTCGCCCGCGTCACCGAGGCCCGGGACGATGTAACCCTGCTCGTTGAGGCGCTCGTCGACGGAGGCCGTCACGACCGTCACCGGGGTCCCGGCCAGCTCGCGCTCCATCAGCTCGACACCCTCGGGAGCGGCGAGCAGCACCACGGCCGTCACGTCGTCGGCGCCGCGCTTGATCAGCTCCCGGATGGACGCGACCAGGGTCCCGCCGGTGGCCAGCATCGGGTCCAGCACGTACACCTGGCGTCCGGAGAGGTCCTCCGGCATGCGGGTGGCGTAGGTGGAGGCCTGGAGCGTCTCCTCGTTGCGGATCATGCCGAGGAAACCGACCTCCGCGGTCGGCAGCAGCCGGACCATGCCGTCGAGCATGCCGAGACCGGCCCGCAGGATCGGCACCACCAGCGGGCGCGGGTGGGAGAGCTTGACGCCGGTGGTCCGGGAGACCGGGGTGTCGATGTCGACCTGTTCGGTGCGCACGTCGCGCGTGGCCTCGTAGGCGAGCAGGGTGACCAGCTCGTCGGCGAGACGGCGGAAGGTCGCGGAGTCGGTGCGCTGGTCGCGCAGCGTGGTGAGCTTGTGGGCGACCAGGGGGTGGTCGACGACGTGGAGACGCATGGTCACCACAGTAACCGGGGCCCGTGGGGGCGGCGTCCCCGCGGCCGGGGCAAGGCCCCGTGCGCGGGCTCCACTCGTTCGCGGGCGTCAAACCGCCCGGTCGGGGGAAGGTGGGAGAGACGGACGCTGGGTGGTGAGACTGTGGCTGACCGGGACTTCCACGACATGCCGTCCCCCGGTATGGGCGGGGGCGCGGATCGCGGGGCCGAGCCGGAGCGTGAGGCCGAGCGGCGCAAGCGCCGGGCGCAGTTCCTGCGCGAGCTGGCGGAGGCCCGGCAGTTGCGGGACCGGGTGCAGCCGCGCCGCGCCAAGACCGCCCGGCTGCGGCACGCGATGCGCATGCGCACCTTCCGGTGGTAGTCCCCTCCCCGTTCCCCGAAAAACTTCCTGACCCGGCCGGGGAAGATCGCGCGCCGCGCCGACGTTGGTGGTGACGGACGTACCCGGGGACCGCGAGAATCCGCGTACGATCCGCACGTGGCGGCGACGAGAACGCTGCTGGACGGCTGCCCGGGTACGTACCTTCCGGAACGCCGGTCAAAACAGCCGGACACAGGGCGCCGAAGACGTCCCCTGAGTGCCTTGTTTCTGCCACGATTCCGAGTGGGTGGGGCTCGGAGCACCGCTCCCCCGCCCGTAGCCTCCGCCGGGGGGATCCCCAACCGGCACGCCTAGGACCAGTGGGAGAGTCACGGTGTACTTCGCCGCACTGCTCGCGCGCACCGAAGACGGGTGGGAAGCGAGCGACACAGAGCTCGACGATGTGGAAACCCTGTCGGATCTTGCCGACCTGGCCCGGGAGGCCTCTCCCGACGAGGACACGGTGCTCGTGCTGATCGAGCAGGAGGACGCGTGGTTCGGAGTCGTCCGGGTGGACGGTGAGGAGGACCCCCGTATCTACGTCTCGGACGCCGCCGCGGCCGCGCGCAGCAGCTACGGCGAGATCCTGCTCACCGACGAACTCCTCGGCCGGGAGCCGGGGGACGACGGTGACGATCTCGACGCCCTCGACCTCGACGGCACGGAGGACGGCGAGTCCGACGACGACGAGGACGGCGGCGACGGCGCCGACGCGGCCGCCGGCGCGGGCGAGAGCGTTCCGCACGGTCCGGTCGGCGACGCCGAGGTGCTCGACGACCTCGGCGTGAGCGAGAAGGAACTGCGCGCGATGTCCGGGGACGCGGTCGGCGAGATCGCCGAGGCCCTGGGCGCCCTGGACGTCCTGGAGACCGTCCGCTGACCGCGCCGGCCGGGGAGGAACCAGAGGAGGCACCGCCCGATCCGGTGCGCGACCGGTGGCGGGCCGCGATGCGGCTCGCCCTGGCCGAGGCCGGGCGGGCGGCGGGGGACGTGCCCGTCGGCGCCGTCGTGCTGGCGCCGGACGGCCGCACCGTGCTCTCCGCCGGGCACAACGAACGCGAGGCCACCGGGGACCCGACGGCCCACGCCGAGGTCCTCGCGATCCGGCGGGCCGCCCGGGCGCTCGGCGAGTGGCGCCTGTCCGGGTGCACGCTCGTCGTCACCCTGGAGCCCTGCACGATGTGCGCGGGCGCGCTCGTGCAGTCCCGCGTGGACCGCGTGGTCTACGGCGCCCGCGACGACAAGGCGGGCGCGGCCGGATCGCTGTGGGACGTGGTGCGCGACCGGCGTCTCAACCACCGTCCCGAGGTGATCGAAGGCGTGCTCGCGGCCGACTGCGCCCGGCTGCTCACGGACTTCTTCCGCGCTCGCTGACCGGGGGCTCGGACGGCTGTTCGTCGGCCGCGATACCGATTTCTGAGCATGCCGCTCCGTGCTGTAAGGTCTGTCTCGGTAGCGTGTCCGAGCGGCCGAAGGAGCTCGCCTCGAAAGCGAGTGTGGCGCAAGTCACCGAGGGTTCAAATCCCTCCGCTACCGCTTTGCAAGGGCCCCGTCGAAAGACGGGGCCCTTCGTGCGATCATGAGCGGTCGAAGGCGGAGTCGAAAGGGACAGGGGAGGCCGCGGTGGCGGTGAACTCGAAGAAGATCGCCGTCTATGCGCTCGTGGTCTTCGTGCTCTATGTGATCATCACTGATCCGGCCAAGGCGGCCGACTACGTGCAGATAGGTTTCCAGGGCATATCCGACGCGGCGGGCGCCGTGGGCGACTTCATGACCTGGGCCGCCAACGGAGGAGAATGATGATCCGCCACCTCGTGCTGTTCAAGCTGAACGACGGCGTCGGCCGCGACGACCCGCGCGTGGTGGCGGGCGTCGAGGCCTTCCGCGCGCTCGGCGGCCAGATCGACGACCTCCGCTTCTGGGAGTGCGCCTGGAACATCAGCGACCGGCCCATCGCCTACGACTTCGCCATCAACTCGGCGGTGGACGACGCCGACGCGCTCAAGCGCTACCTCGAACACCCGGCGCACCAGGCGGGCGTCGCGCTGTGGCGGGAGTTCGCCACCTGGGTGATCGCCGACTACGAGTTCTAGTACGACCACGGGTCCGCGGTGCGCCGCGGACCCGCCCAACGGCCCCGCACCGGCTCGGTGCGGGGCCGTTCTGCGTTCACTCAACACGACGTTATGCGGTGCTTGCACACAGTGGACATGTCTTGTGATGCTATGACCGCTTTTGACGGATGAGTTGACGGAAGAGTTGACAGATCACGAGGTGGAGTTGACCGTGCCGGCCAGTACTGCGCCTCAAGCACCGCCCGCGCCGCCCGCCCAGGCCCCGGAGGCCCCCGCGCCGCAGCGCAGCCGGGGCGCCGACACCCGGGCCCTGACCCAGGTGCTGTTCGGCGAGCTGAAGGGCCTCACCCCGGGCACGCCGGAGCACGACCGGGTGCGCGCGGCGCTCATCGAGGCCAACCTCCCGCTGGTGCGCTACGCCGCCGCCCGGTTCCGTTCCCGCAACGAGCCGATGGAGGACGTCGTCCAGGTCGGCACCATCGGGCTCATCAACGCCATCGACCGCTTCGACCCGGAGCGGGGCGTGCAGTTCCCGACCTTCGCGATGCCCACGGTGGTCGGGGAGATCAAGCGGTACTTCCGCGACAACGTGCGCACCGTGCACGTACCGCGCCGGCTGCACGAGCTGTGGGTGCAGGTCAACAGCGCCACCGAGGACCTGACCACCGCCTTCGGGCGCTCCCCGACCACCGCGGAGATCGCCGAGCGGCTGCGCATCACCGAGGAGGAGGTGCTGTCCTGCATCGAGGCGGGACGGTCGTACCACGCCACCTCGCTGGAGGCCGCCCAGGAGGGCGACGGGCTGCCCGGACTGCTCGACCGGCTCGGCTACGAGGACCCGGCCCTCGACGGGGTCGAGCACCGGGACCTGGTGCGCCATCTGCTCGTCCAGCTGCCCGAGCGGGAGCAGCGGATCCTGCTGCTGCGCTACTACAGCAACCTCACGCAGTCCCAGATCAGCGCGGAACTCGGCGTCTCCCAGATGCACGTCTCGCGGCTACTGGCGCGTAGTTTCCAGCGGTTGAGGTCCGCGAACCGGATCGACGCGTAAGCTCGGCGGAGACTCCGGGCGGAGTCGAAAGCGCGAGCGAGGGGTCACCGGCGAGAGCGAATCGCTCACCAGGGCCGTTGCGGACGGAATCGGGCTGAAAGCCCATCAGACCCCCTGTTTCCAGGGGGTATTCGCGTCTCGGATGTCGACATGTCACTACAGCGCGTTGCCGACATGTGACATTCTGCCGGAGACGCGTTTGCCGGAGCTTCGGCTCCGGTATTCAGGTGAAGGCTGCGTTCCCGGCGTGGGAGCGTGTGCCGCGACCGTCCCGCGACCCAAAGGGGGTGGCATGTCCGCAGAACAGGGCAGCTCGAAGGTGCTCGCGCTCGCGGAGAGCGAGACCGCGCCCGACTCGATCGAGGCGTTCGGCCCCGTCGAGCCCGTCGGCCCCATCGACTCCGTCGGCCCGGCCGGCTCCGTCGACGACGCCCGGGCCGGCGACGCCGTGCCGGGCCTCGACGCCGTGCCGGCCCAGACCGTCCCGGCCGCGGAGGCCATCGACACCCGCACCCTGTCCCGCTCCCTGTTCCTGCGGCTCGCCGCCCTCGACGAGGACAGCCCCGAGCGTGCCTACGTCCGGGACACCCTGATCGAGCTGAACCTCCCGCTGGTGCGCTACGCGGCCGCGCGCTTCCGGTCCCGCAACGAGCCGATGGAGGACATCGTCCAGGTCGGCACCATCGGCCTGATCAAGGCGATCGACCGCTTCGACTGCGAGCGGGGGGTCGAGTTCCCGACGTTCGCCATGCCGACCGTGGTCGGCGAGATCAAGCGGTTCTTCCGGGACACCTCGTGGTCGGTGCGCGTCCCGCGGCGCCTCCAGGAGCTGCGCCTGGCCCTGACGAAGGCCAGCGACGAGCTGTCCCAGAAGCTGGACCGCTCCCCGACGGTCGGCGAGCTGGCCGCAGTCCTCGGCGTGTCCGAGGAGGACGTCGTCGACGGTCTGGCCGTCGGCAACGCGTACACCGCCTCCTCGCTGGACTCCCCCGCCCCGGAGGACGATGGCGGCGAGGGCTCGCTGGCGGACCGCCTGGGCTACGAGGACACCGCGCTGGAGGGCGTGGAGTACCGCGAGTCCCTCAAGCCGCTGCTGGCCAAGCTGCCGCCGCGGGAGCGGCGGATCATCATGCTGCGCTTCTTCGCCAACATGACCCAGTCGCAGATCGGCGAGGAGGTCGGCATCTCGCAGATGCACGTCTCCCGGCTGCTCACCCGGACCCTGTCGCAGCTGCGCGAGGGCCTCATCTCCGACTGACTCCCCGGCCCGCGGGGGCCGGCAGGCAGCGCGGCGACCGCCGCGGCACCTCGGGGGTGCCGCGGCGGTCGTCCACGTATGCGCCGGTCCGGCCGCAGGGGCCGGTGCCGTTCCTAGCCGAGCGCCAGCCAGGCCACCGCCGCGACGACGATCACGGCGGCCACGATGCCGACGATCAGGCCGACGCGGGGCCCGGAGGAGGCGGCGGGGGCCGCCTGCCGGCTCTGCGGGGCGTCGTCGACGAACGCGCGGAACATCTGGGTGCTGCCTGCGGGGTCGTTATTGCCCTGGGGGCCCTGGGTGTTAGCCATGGGCCGAGACACTAGCGAATCCGCGAGTGCGGCCCAAGTGCGGGGCTGCCGAGTCCTCTTGACCCGGCCCACCCCTTATCACCTGCGCATTTACTTTCGCAATACTTGCCTTTGCCAACTTTTTATGCCGGACCGGCCGTTTTTGTTTGCCTGTAGCAACTAACTGATCCTATGGTTGCCCTAAGCAACGAATAGGGAGGTGCGCATGGCCGAGAAGGCGCAGTACGAGGAGCTGATCCGCCAGTTCAGCGCCTTCGGCGCCGTGAAGCGGGAGATGGGCCGGCTGCTGCCGTCCGACTGCCCCGGCGGGTCCGTCGCCGTACTGACACTGCTCGGCCGCCACGGGGACATGCGCATGAGCAAGCTCGCGGAGCTGCTCGCCGTGGACATGTCGGTCACCAGCCGCCACGTCGCGCACGGCGCCGAGCGGGGCTGGATCGAACGCCTTCCCGACCCCGCGGACAAGCGCTCGCGCATCCTGCGCCTGACGCCCTCGGGGCAGGACCAGCTCGACGAGATCGCCGAGCGGACCACCCAGCTGCTCTCCCACCGGCTGAGCGACTGGACCGACGACGAGGTCGGCCAGCTCTCCCGGCTCATGGCCCGGCTCCGGGCCAGCTTCGACGACTGCCGGGCACCCGCGGCCCGGCCTCCCGCACTGTCCGGGGACGAACAGTCCACCCGTACACCCGCGATCACCACGTAAGTAAAGGAAGTCCATGGCAACGACCACACCAGCCGGTGTGCGGGCTCATGCCAAGCACGGGGGAGGCTCCTCCGGAGACGCTCCGATGACGCACCGGCAGATCATGGAGGCATTGTCCGGGCTGCTGCTCGGCATGTTCTGCGCGATCCTGTCCTCGACCATCGTCACCAACGCCCTGCCCGAGATCATCGGTGACCTCGGCGGCGGCCAGAGCGCCTACACCTGGGTCGTCACGGCCTCGCTGCTGACGATGACCGCCTCCACCCCGCTGTGGGGCAAGCTCGCGGACCTGTTCAGCAAGAAGGCCCTGGTCCAGATAGCCCTGATCGTCTACGTCGTCGGCTCCGTCGTGGCCGGTCTGGCGCAGAACCCCGCGATGCTGATCACCGCGCGGGCCATCCAGGGCCTGGGCGCCGGCGGTCTGTCCGCCCTGGCGCAGATCATCATGGCCGCGATGATCGCCCCGCGTGAGCGCGGTCGCTACTCCGGCTACCTCGGCGCCACCTTCGCGGTCGCCACCGTCGGCGGTCCGCTGCTCGGCGGCGTCATCACCGACACCAGCTGGCTCGGCTGGCGCTGGTGCCTCTACGTCGGCGTGCCCTTCGCGATCCTCGCGCTGATCGTGCTGCAGAAGACGCTGCACCTGCCGGTGCTCAAGCGGAAGGTCAAGGTCGACTGGGCCGGCGCCTTCTTCGTCACCGCGGCCGTCTGCCTGCTGCTCGTCTGGGTCACCTTCGCCGACGACAAGTACTCCTGGATGTCGTGGCAGACCGGTGCCATGGTCGGCGGCGCGATCGTGCTGACGCTGATCTTCCTCTTCGTCGAGTCGAAGGCCAGCGAGCCGATCATCCCGCTGCGCCTGTTCAAGAACCGCACCATCACCCTGGCCTCGCTGGCCTCGCTGTTCGTCGGTATCGCGATGTTCGCGGGCACCGTCTACTTCAGCCAGTACTTCCAGCTGGCCCGGGACAAGTCCCCGACCATGTCGGGTG
The DNA here is from genome assembly GCF_020404845.1 of Streptomyces hyderabadensis. Taxonomy (GTDB): domain Bacteria; phylum Actinomycetota; class Actinomycetes; order Streptomycetales; family Streptomycetaceae; genus Streptomyces; species Streptomyces hyderabadensis. Next base: position 10,181 of record NZ_JAIOJZ010000003.1, read on the forward strand.
TCATGACGATCCCGATGATCGGCGGTCTGTTCGTCTCCTCCACGGTCTCCGGTCAGATCATCACCAAGACCGGCAAGTGGAAGGGCTGGCTGCTGGCCGGCGGTGTGCTGCTGACCGCGGGCCTGGGCCTGCTCGGCACCATGCGCTACGACACCCCGTACTGGCACATCGCCATCTTCATGGCGCTGATGGGCCTCGGCGTCGGCATGATGATGCAGAACCTGGTGCTCTGCACGCAGAACCAGGTGGCTCCGAGCGACCTGGGTGCCGCGTCCTCCACGGTCACCTTCTTCCGGTCCCTCGGCGGTGCGGTGGGCGTCTCGGTGCTCGGCTCCGTGATGTCGACCCGGATCAGCCACTACGCCTCGGACACCATCGGCTCGCTCAGCCCGCAGGAGCAGGCGGCCGCGGCCAAGGCCTCCGGCGGCGGCTCGATCCCCGACATGGACCTGCTGCCCCCCGGCATCCGTGAGTGGCTGGAGAGCGCCTACGGGCACGGCATCGCGGACATCTTCCTGATCGTCGCGCCGATCGCCCTGCTCGCCTTCCTGGTGACGCTGTTCATCAAGGAGGTCCCGCTGCGGACCAAGGGCGCCCTCGCCCAGGCCGCGGAGTCCTCGGCCGAGTCCGCCCCGCCGGTGGCGGGCACCCCGGCGGAGGCCGTCCGCGTCGCCGACGAGCCGGTCCCGGCCGGTGCGATGGCGGCCGTGTCGGCCACGCCGTCCGGCAACCCGGCCACCTCGGCCGTCTCGGACACCTCGGCCGCCCCGGCCGCCGGACCGGCCGCCACGCAGCGGCTCGCCGCCGTCGCCACGACGACCGGCTCCGGTGAACCGCAGGCGCCCGTCTCCGGCGGCATCGCGGTGCGCGGCTTCGTCCGCGGTGCCGAGTCCGCCCCGGTCCCGCAGGCCGCGGTCACGCTGATCTCGCTGGCCGGCCGTCAGCTCGGCCGGTCCGTCGCCCAGGCCGACGGCTCCTACGCCGTCGACGCGCCGAGCGCCGGGTCGTACGTGCTGATCGCCTCCGCCGACGGCTTCCAGCCGCAGGCGTCGACGATCGTCGTCAACGACGAGCCGGTCGCCTACGACATCCTGCTCAGCGGCACCAGCGGGCTCACCGGCCTGGTCCGGGCCATGGAGAGCGGGACGCCGGTCAAGGACGCCATGGTGATCGTCACCGATGTGCGCGGCGACCTGCTGGCCAGCGCCACCACCGGTGAGCAGGGCGAGTTCGCCTTCACCGAGCTGGTGCCGGGCACGGTGACCGTCGCGGTCAACGCGGCCGGCTACCGGCCCCGCGCCCTGCCGCTGGAGGTCGGCGGCACCGGCGTCACCCGCGTCGAGGTCGACCTCCAGGCCGGGGCCCAGGTCCAGGGCGTCGTGCGGGCACCGCACGGTCCGCTGGCCGACGCCCGGGTCACCCTGGTGGACGCGGCGGGCAACGTGATCGGCACGGCCACCACCGGTGCGGACGGGGCGTACGCCTTCACCGACCTGGACGCCGGTGAGTACACCGTCATCGCGACCGGCTACCCGCCGGTGGCCACCGCCCTGACGGTCGCCGGCCCCGGTACCGACGGCCACGACATCGAACTCGCCCACCCCGGCGAGTAGCGAAACCCCGGCCCGTGGTGGCGTGCGCGCTCTGAGCGGAGGTGCGCCCGCCACCACGGGCCGGTTTCTTTACGACCACTTTCTGAGCCTTTGCAGGGAGAAAACGGGATGGGACTGACCGCGAGGATCCGAACGCGGGACGGATGGGCCGTGTCGCACGCGGTCGTCACGGTGACCGACATGACCGGCACGCAGGTGCTGCGTGCCGAGGCGGACACCGAGGGGGCCGTGCGGGACACCACCGCGCTGACGCCGGGGGCGTACACCGTCATCGTCACCGCGGTCGGCTACGCGCCGGCCGCCGCCAGCGCCATCGTCACCGCCAGCGGCCGGGCCGAGGTCGGCACCGTGACGCTGGCCCGCCAGGGCGGCACCGAGCTGCCGCCGCCGGGGCCGTGGACGGTCGACCCGGCGCACTCCACCGTCGCCGCCGTCGCCCAGCACCTGGGCATCTCCAGCGTGCGCGGCCGCTTCACCGACTTCGCCGCCACCGTCGAGATCGCGCCGGACGACGTCACCAAGTCCCGGGTGGAGGCGGTGATCCAGGCGGCCTCGATCGACACCGGCAACGGCATGCGCGACACCCACCTGCGCTCGGCCGACTTCCTGGACGTCGAACGGTTCCCGGAGATCACCTACCGCTCCACCGGCGTGAGCGAGGCCGGCCCCGACCGCTGGACCGTGCACGGCGAGCTGGGCCTGCACGGGGTCGTCCGGGAGGTCGACCTGGACCTGGCCTACCTCGGCACCGGCGCCGACCCCTGGGGCGGCACCCGGGCGGCCTTCCGCGCCACGGCGGAGCTGCACCGCGAGGACTTCGCCATGAACTACAACCAGGTCGTCCAGGCCGGCATCGCCGCCATCGGCACCACGCTCCGGGTCGAGCTGGACATCCAGGCGGTCCAGGGCGAGTCACTGCCGGCGGTCTGAGGCACCGCCGGACGCCCGGGCCACCACCTGGGCGCACAGGTCTCGGAGCTTGACGTTCCGCTCCTGTGAGGCCCGGCGCAGCCGCTCCAGGGCCCGGTGGGCGTCGATGCGCTCCCGGGCCATGAGCATGCCGACCGCCTGGTCTATGACGCTGCGGGAGAGCAGGGCGGTGCGCACGTCGGCCGCCGAGGCCTGCTGCCGTTCGATGCGCAGGGCCTCGTTCACCGCGTCCGCGGCCCGTTCCGCGAAGGCACGGGCCGCGTCCAGTCCCCGGGCCAGGGAGTCCGGCTCCAGGCCGTAGAGGTTGAGCGCGGCACCCGTCTCGCCCTCGACGGGCAGCGGCAGCGCCAGCACACAGCGGACCCCGGTGGCCAGCGCGTACTCCGTGTACGCGGGCCAGCGGGTCTCGGCCGCCAGGTCCGGGGAGTACTGCGCGCTGCCCGACTCGGCGGCGTCCACGCAGGGGCCGGAGCCGTTCTCGTACTGGCGCAGGTCCAGGCCGGCGGGCAGGCCGGTGCTGCCCGCCAGGGTCATCAGCCGGTCGGCGCGGCGCACCGTGACCGAGCAGGCCACGGCACCGGGCACCTGGACGACCGCCCGGTCGGTCAGATCGCGCAGCAGGGTGTCGAGGCCCCGGCTGCGCGCCATGGCGTGATCAAGCGGGTCCTTGTTCGGGCCCGTCGCCGGGCCGGTCGTCTGCTGGGTCATGACCGTACGGATTGCCCGTCACCGCTCGGTCACGCCTCTGCCGCCCGTGCCGGAATTGGCGTCCACGATGCGCCGGGCCAGGTCGCGCAGCTTCACGTTCTCCCGCTGGGAGGCCTTCACCAGGGACTCGAAGGCACCGGCCGCGTCGATGTCCAGGCGCTCCATCAGGATGCCGGTGGCCTGGCCGATCAGGTCTCGGGTGCGCATCGCCTCGGTGAGCTGCTCGCGCACGGTCGCCGAGTCCAGGGCGAGGGAGACGTGCGCGGTGAACAGCCGCCCGACGCGGGTGGCGTCCTCGTCGAAGGCCTGCGGCTTGCGGGCGTACGCGGTCAGCACGGTCAGCCGGCGCCGGTCGGCGCGCAGCCGCAGGGACAGCGCCGAACGCAGGCCGAGCCCGGACAGGACGTTGCCGTCGCCGTCGGCCTCGCTGTCGTCCGTGCGCACCACGGGGGTGGTCCACAGGCGCTCCCAGTCCGGGTGCGGGGTGTGGCCGCCCTGCCGGGGCTCGACGGCGAAGCGCACGGTCTCGTCGGTCCAGGCCAGGGAGCGCAGGCGGCCGCCGCGCTGGATCTCCGCGATGCCGGCGTGCTCGGCCTCGGGCAGCAGGCGCACCGCCAGGGTGACGGCGGTGGTCATGGTGTCGTCGGGGGTGTCCGTCCCGTGCAGTTCGCACGCCGCCGCGGTCAGGGCCTCGGCCAGCTCGAAGCCCACCGGAAAACGCGGCAAATCAGTAAATTCGGACGCAGCCACCACGAACCTCTTCGGCAAGCGCGGCCTCACGGCCGTGCGCAGGAGAGCTCCGCAGCACATTCCCGACTGCGAGCACAGGACGAACAGCACTTTAGCTGCTCGGTTGCGTGCCGGTGACGCTCGGCCGACGCTCCGGGCGGCCGGGCGACCGGTGAGGGTTTCGCCCCGTCCCGTCGCGTGGTGCAATGGGGACCGGGTCAGGAAGAGGCCCGGCCGGAAGCCCGACGGACGTCTGTCAGGTGAGTGCTGTGACCTTCCTCCCCCAGCCCTGCGAGCCGTGTGAGCCGTGTGATCCACCCGGCTGCGCCGTGCTCGCGCTGCCCAGCGAGATCGACTTCTGCAACGCCTCGGGGCTGCTGCCCCTGATCACGACCGCCGTGGAACAGCGCGCGGACGGACTGCGGCTCCTCGTCCTGGACCTGTCCGCGACCCGTTTCATGGACTCCCAGGGCGTCCGCCTGATCGCCGCCGTGCGCCGTCGGCTGCCCGACCGCACCCTGCTGCGCGTGGTGGCCGCCCCGAGGGGCGTACCGAGCCGCGTCCTGGAACTCTCCGGCCTGCGGCGCGACGTGCCGGTCCACGACGACCTCGCGGACGCGCTGCGACCGTAGCGCGGGGCGGCGTCCTAGGCTGGCGGCATGGCACCGAACATCGCGACGAACACCCGTGTCTCCCTGGCCGAGTTGCTGGACTTCGTACGCCCCCGGCACCGGGCGGTCCTGCTCACCCGGCGGGCCGACGGCAGCCCCCAGGGGTCGCCGCTGACCTGCGGGGTCGACGACTCCGGCCGGATCGTCGTCTCGACCTACCCGGAGCGGGCCAAGACCCGCAACGCCCGCCGCGACCCGCGGGTCAGCCTCATCGTGCTCAGCGACGAGTGGAACGGCCCGTGGGTCCAGATCGACGGCACCGCGGAGGTCGTCGACGCGCCCGACTCCGTGGAACCGCTCGTGGAGTACTTCCGCAACATCTCCGGCGAGCACCCCGACTGGGACGAGTACCGGCAGGCCATGGTCAAGCAGGGCAAGTCCATCATCCGGGTGACGCCGGAGAAGTGGGGTCCGGTGGCGACGGGCGGCTTCCCGGCCCGACTGGCGGCGGACGAGTAGCGCCTGTCCGGCGGGACGAGCCCCAGGGCGTGGACCCCCGGCGGACACCGGACTCCGCCGCCCGCGCCCTGCGGCTGAACGCCGGCGCCCGCGGCTGCGGCCGAGGGGGCGTCGGTGGTGCCTGCGGCCGCCGGCCGCCGCCCGGACGTACGGCTGAGGCCGCCGGCCGGGCGGGGATGCGGGTGCGGGCCGTCGGCCGCCCGGGGGTGCGGGTGCGGGCCGTCGGCCGGACGGGGGAGCGGGTGCGGGCCGTCGGCCGGACGGGGGTGCGGGTGCGGGCCGTCGGCGGCGTGCGGCCGGGATGCGGATCTGGCGGGACGTGCTCTGCCGAGCACCGACGGCCGGGGTGCACGGCAGAGCGCCGTCAGCCGGGTGTACGGCAGAGCGCCGTCGGCCGGGTGCACGACACAGCGCCGTCAGCCGGGTGTACGGCAGAGCGCCGTCGGCCGGGGATGCGGATACCGGCCGTCGGACGCGGTGGCGGATGCGGGCCGTCACCTGGGGTGCGAATGTGGGCCGTCGGGCTGGGTGTGGGCCGTTGGGCTGGGGCGGGTGGTGGGGGTCAGGGGCGTTCGACCATGGCGTCGATGCCCGCGATGAGCAGGTCGAGGGCGAACTCGAAGTCGCGGTCCAGCATCTCGGCGACGGTGTCGCCGCCCCGGGCCGCCATGATGTCCTGGGCGTCCTCGATGACGCCCACGCTGTCCGGCATCTCGGTCACCGCGCTCATCGAGTCCTCGAAGTACTCGTCCGGGCTCAGCCCGGTGTCCGCCACCCGGGCGAGGAAGCGGCCCTCGATGGTGCCGTAGCCGTAGACGAACTGGAAGACGGCGGAGATCGCGCCGGTCAGGCGGTGCGCGGGCAGCCCGCTGCGGCGCACGACGTTCTGCACCGACCGGGAGAACGCCAGCGAGTGCGGCCCGATGTTGAGGTAGGTGCCGACCAGCCGGGCCGTCCAGGGATGGCGCACCAGCAGCGCCCGGTTCTCCCGGGCCAGCGCCCGCAGCTCCTCGCGCCAGTCCAGGCCGGCGTCCGGGTCCGGGTGGCGCAGCTCGCCGAAGACGGCGTCCAGGGCGAGTTCGAGCAGCTGGTCCTTGGTGTCGACGTACCAGTAGACGGACATCGCCGTGACGTTCAGCTCGGTGGCCAGGCGGCGCATGGAGAACCCCGTCAGGCCCTCGGCGTCCAGCAGCCGGACGGTGACCGCGGTGATCCTGTCCCGGTCGAGCCCGGACGGCTGCCGCCCGCGGCGCGCGGTGCGCCGCCCCTCCCCCGACAGCCACACGCTGTCCCGCGGCCCCTCCCGCCCTGCCTTCGCCATGCGCACCTCTCCCTCGCCTCATGAAACGCCGGTCGGCGAAGCGCCCCATGAGGGGCGCGGGACCGCATCATTGTGCGGCTCCGCCGCGCGGGCGCGAGCAACCGCGAACAGACCCGCATCCGCGTCGCAAGCAGCCCACCCGGGCCCTCAGGCGCTCACAACCCCCGAGTCTGCCCGCTCCGCCCTCCGCAGCAACACCGCCGCCACCACCCCGCCCAGCAACACCGCCACCGCCCCCACCAGCTGACTGCTCTCCACTCCGGAGGAGAAGGCGTCGAGCACCCGCCCCCGCTCCGCCTCGCCGTCCGCCGAGGCCAGCGCCGCCGGCAACGACGTCGCCGCGACCGGCGCCAGCGCCGCGAACCGGGAGTTCAGCACCGCCCCGAGGACGGCCACGCCCAGCCCGTTGCCGAACTCCGCCAGCGTGCCGTTGACGCCCGCGCCGACCCCCGCCTTGGCCGGCGGGATCGCGCTCATCAGCGCATGGGCCATGGCCGGATTGCCGAGCGCGCACCCCACGCCGATCAGCACCAGCCCCAGCAGCGTGCCGGCGTAGCCCTGCCCGGTCAGCGTGGCGATGGCCACCAGGCCCGCCGACATCAGCACCATGCTCAGCAGCACCCCCACCGGCGTGCCGAGCCTGGCCAGCCACTTCGCCGCCACCCCGGAGAAGTTCAGCAGCACCACCGTCAGGGCCAGCGGTGCGGTCCGCAGCCCGGCCTCCAGCGGGCCGTACCCGAGGACGAACTGCAGGTGCTGGGTGAGCAGGAACAGCGCCCCGCCCATCCCGAAGGTGATCAGCACCAGTCCGGCCACGGCGCCGGTGAACCGCTGGTCGCGGAAGAAGCTGAGGTCGAGCATCGGGTACGGGACGCGGCTCTCCCAGTAGGCGAAGAGCGCGAGCACCCCCGCGGCGACGGCGGCGGTGGCCAGGACCCGCGCCGACGTCCAGCCGTGCTCCGGGCCGGAGATGATCGCGTAGACCAGCGCGGCCATGCCGATCGTGGACAGGACGGCGCCGAGCAGGTCGGGCCGGTCGCCCTGCCGGTTCTTCGACTCCGGGACCAGGGTCACGACCGCGACCAGGCCGAGGGCCACCACCGGCAGGTTGATCAGGAAGATCGCCCCCCACCAGAAGTGGTCGAGCATGAAGCCGCCGATCAGCGGCCCGCAGGCGAAGCCGAGCGCGCTGACCGCGCTCCAGATGCCGATCGCCTTGGCGTGCTCGGCGGGCGCGAAGATCTGCATGACCACGGCGAGCGTGGTGGTCAGCAGCAGGACGCCGCCGATGCCCATGCCGGCCCGCGCCGCGATCAACTGGCCGGTGGTGTCCGCGAGTCCGGCCGCCAGCGACCCGATGCCGAACAGGGCGAGGCCGGTGGCCAGCATCTTCTTGCGGCCGTACCGGTCGGCCGCGCTGCCGGCGGTGAGCAGCAGGCCGGACTGGACGAGCGAGTAGGCGTTGATCATCCACTGGATGTCCGACGTGGCCGCGCCCAGCTCGTCGGTGAGCGAGGGGATCGCCACGTTCAGCACGGTGTTGTCCAGGACCACGGTGAGCTGGGCGAGGCTGATGACACCGAGGATCAGCCAGCGCTGCGGATGGCCCTGGAACGGGGGTGCGGTGTCCCGTTCCTTGGCGGATTCCTGGGGTGACGTCGTCATGTTGTACAGCGTATAGGACTCTCCTATACGCTGTACAACGGTTGCGCGACCTGTGGACGGAGGCGGCGGTCAGGTCGTCGGCGACGTCAGGTCGTAGAAGGTGGCCGAGCCGGCCGTCACCTCCTTGAAGTTGGCCTCGACCCACTCGGTGATCTGGGACGCGGTGCCGGAGTCGCCGCCCATGCCGCCCCCCGTGCCGCCGCCGATGAAGTAGTGGATCCGGCCGTCCGCCACGTACTGCTTGAACTGGGCCAGGGTCGGCGACGGATCCGTGCCGTTGAACCCGCCGATCGCCATCACCGGGTCACCGGTGCTGAGCTGGTAGCTCGCGGCGTTCTGGGAGCCGATCGCGGCAGCGGCCCAGGTGTACGCGTCGGCGTCGGTCTCCAGCAGCTTCTTCGCCTCGACGCCGACTTCGGCGCCGTTGAGCAGGCCGCCCATGCCGCCGCCGCCCGCGCCCATGCGGCCGCCCTCGCCGGACGGGCCGCCGGTCGCGCCGCCGTTCCGGCCGTTCGGCGCCTGGCCCGTCTGCCCGTTCTGGCCGTTCTGGCCGTTCTGGCCGTTCGGCGTCTGCCCGTTCTGGTTGGTGCCCCCGCCGCCCGGGGCCGTGCCACCGCCGGGGAAGCCGCCGCCCCCTGGAGCGCCCTGGCCCTGGCCGGGTGCGGTGCCGCCGCCCGGGAAGCCGCCGCCCCCGGGGCCACCGCCCCGGCCGCCGCCGGGGCCGCCGGGGCCGCCGCCCATGCTCGCGCCGGCCGGGCCGGCCGTGACGATGGAGCCGCTGTGCCCCTCCCGCACGGTGCTCAGCGTGTACGCGGTGGGCGCGGCCAGCGAGGCCACGAGGCCGAGTCCCGCCGCGGCGAGGGCGGTGCGCCGCCCCAGCCGGCCGGCGAAGACCAGCCCGAGCGCGGCGAGCAGGCCGCCGACCAGGACCGGCAGCCTCAGCCAGGGGAGGTAGTCGGGCGTGCGGTTCAGCAGGACGTACCCCCAGGCCGCGCTCGCCGTGACGGCGGCGGCGAGGGCGAGCGAAGCCCACGGCCGCGCGCGGCGTTCCCAGAGCGTCGCTGCGCCCATGCCGATCACGGCCGCCAGGTACGGCGCCAGGGCCACCGTGTAGTACTGGTGGAAGATGCCCGCCATGTAGCTGAAGACGGCCGTCGTCATCAGCAGCGAGCCGCCCCAGACCAGCAGGGACGCGCGCGCGGTGTCCGTGCGGGCGGCCCGGCGCGTGGCGAGCAGGCCCGCGACGAGGAGGATCAGGGCGGCCGGGAGCAGCCAGGAGATCTGGCCGCCGATCTCGGAGTTGAACATCCGGTCCCAGCCGGTCTCGCCCCACTGCCCGCCGCTCCCGCCGCCGGGACCGCCCCCGCCGCCGACGCTGCCGGTCTCCTCGCCGTTGAGGCGGCCGAGGCCGTTGTAGCCGAACGTCAGCTCCAGGAAGCTGTTGTTCTGCGAGCCGCCGATGTACGGGCGGGACGAGGCCGGCCACAGCTCGACCACCGCGACCCACCAGCCGCCGGAGACGACGATCGCGGCGGTCGCCAGCGCGAGCTGGCCGAGGCGCTTCCTGAGCCGCACCGGTGCGCAGACGCCGTAGACCAGGGCGAGCGGGGGCAGGATCAGGAAGGCCTGGAGGGTCTTCGCCAGGAACGCGAAGCCGACGGCGACGCCCGCCCACACCAGCCACTTGGTCCGGCCGTCCTCCAGCGCCCGTACGACGAGGTAGCAGGCGACGGACATCAGCAGGGCGAGGAGCGCGTCCGGGTTGTTGAAGCGGAACATCAGCGCGGCGACCGGCGTGAGCGCGAGGACGGCGCCCGCGATCAGCCCGGCCGCGGGGCTGAACCGGCGGCGCACGGCCGCGTACACGACGGCGACCGTGCCCACCCCCATCAGCACCTCGGGGACGAGGATCGACCAGGAGGAGAGGCCGAAGATCCGCACCGCCAGCGCCATCGGCCACAGCGCGGCCGGGGGCTTGTCCACGGTGATGGCGTTGCCCGCGTCGAGCGAGCCGAAGAAGAACGCCTTCCAGGACTGGCTGCCGGCCTGTACGGCCGCCGAGTAGAAGGAGTTGGCCCAGCCGGAGGCGCTCAGGTTGCAGAGGTAGAGGAGGGCGGTGGCCAGCAGGAGGCCGAGGAAGGCGGGGCGCACCCAGCGCGGGTCCTCGGGGCGGCCGCGCCACACCCGGCCGAGCCGGGGCCGCCGCGCCCGCCGGGGCTGCCGGTGGGCGGCGGGCGGCGGCACCGCGCCCTCGGGGACGGGGGCGGGTGGGCCGTCGGCGGCCGCGATCGGGTCGTAGTGCGTCGTCATCGGGCGTCGCTCCAGTCACGCTGCGGGTCCGGAAGGCGGGGTTCCGAGGGGTGGGGTTCCGAGGGGTGAGGTTCCGGGGCGGGGGCCGCGGGCGGCGCGTCCGGGAACACCCAGGCGCGGAAGAGCAGGAAGCGCAGCACGGTGGCCGCGAGGTTGGCGGCGATCAGCACCGCCAGCTCGGTGGAGTGGTCGGGGTCGGTCGTCGCCGCGCTCAGGGCGGCCAGCGAACCGCTGGTCAGCGCGAGGCCGATGCCGAACACGACCAGCCCCTGTGCCTGGTGCCGCACGGCGCCGCCCCGGCCCCGCACCCCGAAGGTCAGCCGCCGGTTGGCGGCGGTGTTGGCGACCGCCGAGACCAGCAGCGCGAGCGCGTTGGCGAGCTGGGAGCCCGCGAAGTGCCGGAAGCCGCTGTAGAGGAGCAGGTAGAAGAGGGTGGACAGGGCGCCGACCACGCAGAAGCCCACGAGTTGCCGGGCCAGCCCCTGCGGTACGCCGGTCAGGTCGCGGTCGCGCGGGTCGTCGCCGAAGGGACGCGCCAGCCGGTCCAGCGGCAGCGAACCGGTGGCCAGGGCCTTGCCGACCCGCCACACGCCCTTGAGGTCCTCGGTCGCCGTGCGCACGATGTGCACGGTGGAGTCCGGGTCGTCGACCCAGTCGACCGGCACCTCGTGGATCCGGCACCCGGCGCGCTCGGCGAGCACCAGCATCTCGGTGTCGAAGAACCAGCCGGTGTCCTCCACCAGCGGCAGCAGCACCTGGGCCACGTCCCGGCGGATCGCCTTGAAGCCGCACTGCGCGTCCGAGAAGCGGGCCTGGAGGGAGCCGCGCAGGATGAGGTTGTAGGTACGGGAGATGAACTCCCGCTTGGCGCCGCGCACCACCCGTGAGCTGCGGGCGAGCCGGGAGCCGATGGCGAGGTCCGAGTGGCCGGAGATCAGCGGCGCCACCAGCGGCAGCAGCGCGTTCAGGTCGGTGGAGAGGTCCACGTCCATGTAGGCGAGGACCGGGGCGTCCGAGGCCGACCAGACGGTCCTGAGCGCCCGGCCGCGCCCCTTCTGCTCCAGCCGGACGGACCTGACCGCCGGGAAGTCCGCCGCCAGGCGGGCCGCGACCTGCGGGGTGCCGTCCGTGGAGGCGTTGTCCGCGACCGTGATGCGGAAGGCGTACGGGAACGTCCGGGTGAGGTGCTCGTGCAGTCTCAGGACGCACGGCCCGAGGTCCTTCTCCTCGTTGTAGACGGGGACCACTACGTCCAGGACAGGCGTACCGGCTCCTGCGGCCGGGAGGTGCTCCCGCGCCGGCAGGGAGCCGGGAGAAGAGTCGGTTCGCATGGGACCGACTCTTCTCAACTCCCCTGTCGCACCCGTGTGGTGGAACTGTGCTGTGCCTGTGAGTGCGCCGGGGCCTCCGGTCGGCCCTCTTCGGCGGCGGGCAGGTACACGGTGAAGGCGGTCCGCCCCGGCGCGCTGTCGACCGTCACGCCGCCGCCGTGCGCGGTCGTCACGGCCTGCACGATGGCGAGTCCGAGACCCGTCGAGCCGGTCGCGCGGGACCGCGCGGAGTCCCCTCGCGCGAAGCGCTCGAAGACGTGCGGCAGCAACTCGGGCGGGATACCGGGCCCGTTGTCCACTACGTCCACGCACCACCACGCCCCGTCGCCGCGCACGCGCGCGGTGACGGTCGTGCCCGGCGGCGTGTGGCTGCGGGCGTTGCCCAGCAGGTTGACCAGCACCTGCTGGAGCCGGGCCGGGTCCGCCCGGACCAGGGCGGGCTCGTCGGGCAGGTCGAGCCGCCAGGTGTGGTCGAGACCGGCCGCGCGGGCGTCGCTGACGGTGTCCACGACGAGCGGTACGAGGTCGGTCGGCCCGAACTCCAGCGGCCGCCCGGCGTCCAGGCGGGCGAGCAGCAGCAGATCCTCGACCAGCAGGGTCATGCGGCCGGCCTCGGACTCGATGCGGCGCAGCGCGTGCCGGGTGTCGGGGCCGACCTGCTCGCGCCCCCTGCGGGTGAGTTCGGCGTAGCCGCGGATGGAGGCGAGCGGGGTGCGCAGTTCGTGGCTGGCGTCGGCGACGAACTGCCGTACCCGCGTCTCGCTCCGCTGGCGGGCGTGCAGGGCTCCGTGCACGTGGTCCAGCATCCGGTTGAGCGCGGAGCCGACCCGGCCGACCTCGGTGTGCGGGTCGCACTCGGACTCCGGGACCCGTTCGTCGAGGTTCACCTCGCCCGCGTGCAGCGGGAGTTCGGAGACCCGGGTCGCGGTGGCGGCGACCCGGCGCAGGGGGCGGGTGGCGACGCCGACGATGACGGCCCCGGCGAGCGAGGCGGCGACGAGTCCGGCGGCGGTGACGCTGGCCTCCACGAGGACCAGGGTGCTGATGGTGGCGTCGACGTCCGAGGTGGGCAGGGCCGCGTAGTAGCCGTCGTGGTACTCGACGCGGTAGTCGCCGAGGCCGGGGATCTCGACGGTGTGCGCGTCGCCGTCCCGGGGGACGGAGGCGAGCGCGGTGCGCTGGTCCTCGTCGAGGGAGACCGCGGTGGTCCGGCTGGGGTCCGTGCTCTCGTCGTCCCTCTCACCGTACTTGGCGTCGACGACGGCACCGTCCTGCGTCTCGGCGACGATGGTGTCGCGCGGCTGCGGGCCCCCGTGGGTGACGAAGTCGTCGAGGTCCATCCGCTGCTTCACCCCGCCGCCGGGGCCGGGGTCGCCCGGTGGGCCGAAGCCGGACACCCGGGCCGCGACCTCGCGCACCTGTCCGTCCAGCTGCTCGTACAGGTGCGAGCGCAGCGCCACCGTCGTCACCGTGCCGATCACCGCGCACACCACCGCGATCAGCGCCACCGACGCGACGACGAGCCGCGTCCGCAGGGTCCGCGGCCGCGGTCGTCGCCGCCGGGTCATGACGCCGCGGGCTTGATCAGGTAACCGGCGCCGCGCCGGGTGTGGATCATCGGCTCGCGGCCCGCGTCGATCTTCCGGCGCAGGTAGGAGATGTACAGCTCGACCACGTTGGCCTGGCCGCCGAAGTCGTAGGACCACACGCGGTCCAGGATCTGCGCCTTGCTCAGCACCCGCCGCGGGTTGCGCATGAGGAAGCGCAGCAGCTCGAACTCGGTGGCGGTGAGGTGGATGCCGTCGCCGCCGCGGGTGACCTCGTGGCTGTCCTCGTCGAGGGTGAGGTCGCCGACGACGAGTACGGAGTCGGAGCGCCGGTCGGCGGCGCCCGAGCGGCGGATCAGCCCGCGCAGCCGGGCGACGACCTCCTCCAGGCTGAACGGCTTGGTGACGTAGTCGTCGCCGCCCGCGGTCAGCCCGGCGATCCGGTCCTCCACGGCGTCCTTGGCGGTCAGGAACAGCACCGGCACGTCCGGCAGGTCGCGACGCAGCCGCCCCAGCACGCTCAGGCCGTCCATGTCGGGCAGCATCATGTCCAGTACGACGGCGTCGGGCCGGAACTCGCGCGCGGTCTGGACGGCGCCGTGGCCGTCCCCCGCGCTGCGGATCTGCCAGCCCTCGTAGCGCAGGGCCATGGACAGCAGTTCGGTGATGGACTGCTCGTCGTCCACTACAAGCACCCGGACGGGGCTCCCGTCCGGCCTCAGCAGTTCGGTGCGCCCCTGGGGCGAGGTCGTGGTCATAGCGGACACGATGTCGGGGCGCTCTGAGAAGGCTCTTTCTCCAAGCTGTGATTTCTCTGAGAAACGCGCGGGCTCGGCGCCGGGGGGCGCCGGAGTGCCGCCGGGGGCGCGGGGTGTCGGCGGGGCCTGGGGGGTCGGCGGGGACCGGAGTGCCGCCAGGGGCCTGGGATGTCGCCGGGGCCCAGGGTTTCGGCGGGGACCGGGGTTTCGGCGGGGACCGGAGTGCCGCCAGGGGCCTGGGGTGTCGCCGGGGCCCAGGGTTTCGGCGGGGACCGGGGTTTCGGCGGGGTGCCGCCGTCAGTCCTCCCCGGTCAGGTCCTCCGCGGTCAGGCCCTCCGCCGTGAGGGTCAGGTGGCGGACCAGCACCTCGGCCGCGGTGTCGGCGTCGCGCGCCAGCGCCGCCTCCTCGAGCTGCCGGTGCTCCTCGATGCCGTCCCGGCCGGGATTGCGGTGCGCCGACCAGCGGCGGGCCAGTTCGCTCGCCGTCCACAGCCGGTCGAAGGTCTCCAGCAGCACGGGGTTGCCGCAGCCCTCCATCAGGGCGCGGTGGAAGAGCCGGTGCGCCTCGGACCACGCCTCGCTGTAGTACTCGCCCTCCTCCGCCGTGTACGGGGGCGTGCGGGACAGCCGGTGGTGGGCGGCGCGCACCCGGGCCTCCCAGTCGACGTCGCCGCGCTCGACGGACATCCGCAGCAGCACCGGTTCGATGGTGCGGCGGGCCTCCGCGACCTCCTGCCAGCGGCGGTCGGAGAAGGCCGGGACGGCAAAGCCCCGGTTGGGCAGCCGGTCGGCGAGCCCGTCGCCGACCACCCGCACGAGGGCCTCGCGCACCACGGCCAGGCTCACCCCCTGCTCCTTGGCGAGGTCCTGCGGCTTGAGGGCGGCGCCGGGGGCGTGGTCGCCGCGCATGATCGCGTCCCGCAGGCGCACGTAGACCTGCTCGGAGAGCATCCGCTTGCCCGTCGGCGGGGCGGGGGTGGGGTCGGTCTGAGTCATGAGGGAAGCATAGACGATCCCTTGGATAATCGATTATTAGTGTTATGGTCGATTGCAACGGCCGACGGGGCCTCGCCCGGCTCCACCGGCTCCACCCATGACCAGGCCGCGCATACGACCGCACATACGGCCACATGACCGGCTGCACATACGGCCGCATGTCCGGCTGCACATACGGCCGCATGTCCGGCCGCACATACGGCCGCACCCGGGCCCGGCACGGCCCGCAGCGGCCGGTTTCCTCCGAAAGGAACGACGCGATGAGCGCCAACGACCCGTTCGCCCGCCTCCCCGAGGCGGCCTCCTTCACCCTCACCAGCACCACCGTCACCGACGGCTCCCCCTGGCCGGACGCGCAGCACGCCTCCGGCGTCCCCGGCGGCAAGGACCTCTCCCCGCAGCTGTCGTGGAGCGGCGCGCCGGAGGGCACCCGGAGCTACGCCGTCACCGTCTACGACCCCGACGCCCCCACCGGGTCCGGGTTCTGGCACTGGGCGGTCGCCGACATCCCCGCCACCGTCACCGAGCTGCCCGAGGGCGCCGGCGACGACACCGGCTCCGGCCTGCCCGAGGGCGCCTTCCAGCTCCCCAACGACGCCCGCGCGTCCCGCTACATCGGCGCCGCCCCGCCGGCCGGGCACGGCCCGCACCGGTACTTCGTGGTGGTGCACGCCCTCGACGTCGAGTCCATCGGCGTCCCGGCCGACGCCACCCCGGCCGTCCTCGGCTTCACCATGGCCGGGCACATCCTCGGCCGCGCGGTCCTGACCGCCACCGCCGAGACCCCGGCCTGATCCACCGCGTGTCCAGGCTCATCGACACCACGGAGATGTACCTCCGCACCGTCCTGGAGCTGGAGGAGGAGGGCGTGGTCCCGCTGCGCGCCCGCATCGCGGAGCACCTGGACCAGAGCGGTCCCACCGTGAGCCAGACCGTCGCCCGCATGGAACGCGACGGACTGCTGCGGATCGCCGCCGACCGGCGCCTGGAGCTGACCGAGGAGGGCAGGCGGCTGGCGACGCGCGTGATGCGCAAGCACCGGCTCGCGGAGTGCCTGCTCGTCGACGTGATCGGCCTGGAGTGGGAGCAGGTCCACGCCGAGGCCTGTCGCTGGGAGCACGTGATGAGCGAGGCCGTCGAACGCCGCCTGCTGCGCCTGCTGCGGCACCCGACCGAGTCGCCCTACGGCAACCCGATCCCGGGCCTGGAGGAGCTGGGCGGGACGACCGCGGCCGTCCCGCGCCCGTCCCCCGCGGGGAGCCCGGTCAGCCTCGGTGACCTGCGCCCCGGGCCGGACGGAGTGAGCGCGGTCGTCCGGCGCATCGGGGAGCCGGTCCAGGCCGACCTCGACCTGGTTGTCCACCCTGCGGCGGGCCGGGGTGCGGCCGGGCGCGGTGGTGCACGTCAGGCCGTGGCCCGGCGGCGTGACGATCGGCGGCGTGACGGCCGGCGACGGCGGGACGCCCGGCAGCGGCGAGACAGCTGGCGGCGGCAAGACAGCCGGTGGCGGCAAGACAGCCGACAGCAGCGGGACGCCAGGCAGCGGCAAGACGGCCGGTGGCAACCGGATCGCCCGGCTGCCCTCGCGGACCGCCGCGCACGTCTTCGTCGCCCCGCTCTGAGCCCGGTGGGCACCGGCCGCCCACGTGTCGGGCCGGTGGGCACCGGGCCACACCCGTCGGCCCGGTACCCACCGGCCCACGCCCGTCGGCCCGTCCCGGAACACCGGGCCCGGCCTGCCTCGGGCCCGGCCCACCTCGGCTCGCCGGGCCCTCCTGGCTCCCCCGGCTCCCTTCGCCTACCCCTCCCGGCTCCCCGGGAGGCCGAACAGCCGGGCCGCGTTGTCGTGGCACACCCCGCGCAGCCACGCGTCCCCCAACTCCAGCCGTTCCAGGGCGTGCAGCTGGTGCAGGTAGGGATACGGGATGTTGGGGAAGTCGGTGCCGAGCAGGATCCGGTCGCCCAGGTCCGCGAGCCGGGACAGCGCCCGGCGCGGGAAGGGCGCGAGACGCTCACTGAAGTCGGTGAACGCCATGGTGGTGTCCAGCCGCACCTCCCCGTACCGCTCGGCGAGGTCCAGGAAGTCCTCGTACTCGGGCATGCCGAGGTGCGCGACCACCAGCCGCAGCCGGGGGTGGCGCGCCAGCACCCGCGCCATCGGCTCCGGCCCGGTGTGCTTGCCGGGCGCGGGGCCCGAACCGCAGTGGACGACGACCGGGACCCCCGCCTCGGCGAGCACCCCCCACGCCGGGTCGAGCAGCTCGTCGGCCGGGTCGTACGCCCCCACCTGCACATGCGCCTTGAAGACCCGCGCCCCGGCCTCGACGGCCCGGCGGACGTACGTCTCGACGCCCGGCTCGGGGAAGAGGGTGGAGGTGTGCAGGCAGTCGGGCGTCCGGCGGGCGAAGTCCACCGCCCAGTCGTTCAGCCACTGGGCCATGCCCGCCTTGTGCGGGTAGAGCATGGCGGTGAAGGCCCGCACCCCGAACGCGCGCAGCAGCTCCGCGCGTTCGTCCTCCTCCTGCCGGTAGGTGATCGGCCACTCGATCCCGCCGGTCAGCGGCCCGAGGGCGTCGAAGTAGGCCCAGACCTTGCGCAGCACCCGCTCCGGCATGAAGTGCGTGTGCACGTCGATCAGCCCGGGCAGCCCGAGCCCCTCCCAGAACCTGCGGACCTGCTCGGCTTCGTGATCACTCATGCCGCCACGATGGCGCTCCGCGCTGCCGCGAACAAGGGGGCGACGGCACCGGACCGAAGGCCGAACCGCGGGCCGGGCCGAGTGCCCCGTCGCGACCCGGTCGAGTGCTCGGTCGCGGCCCGGGCCGGGCCGAGTACCCCCTCGCGGCCCGGGACAAGTGCCCCCACCGTGGCCCGTACCGAGTGCCGGTCCCGGTTCGGGCCGAGTGCCGGTTTCGGCCCGAACCGGGAAGCGGGGTGGTCAGAACAGGCCGTCCTGGACACCGGCCGCCCGTCCGAGGTCCCGCACGGGCACGGCGCACCGCTCGCCCTCGGCGGCGGCCAGCAGCTCCCAGCCCGTCATCAGCCGGGTGTCGAGCACGACGACCCCGCGCTCCGTCGCCAGATGCAGATCGGGCCCGGCGGCGGCCACCAGCTCACCCCCGATCGCCCCGCCCGCCACCAGCTCGGTCACCTCCGCCACGGCGGCCGGCCCGCGCTGCGCCCCCGAGATCCCGAAGACGCCCGCGTGGTCGACGCCCCGGAACGGCTCCGGCGTCAGCGCCTCCGGCCAGCCGCGCAGCGCCACCGCCCGCGCGTGCAACCCGGCGATCTCGGCCGCCCGCTCCGCCTCCGACTCGGGCAGGGCGGCCCGGACCGCGCGCTTGTGGGCGTACGGGATGCGGTCGGGTACGCCCAGCGCGGCGCGCAGCAGCTCCTCGGTCCGGCGCGCGGCCATCAGCGGCCCGCTGCCCAGCCAGCTGAAGCACACGGCACCCTGCTCCAGGAGCCGGGCGGAACCCCGTGCGTGTGCGGTGATCCCCACCTTGACTAGGCCCGGCCCGAACCACGCCAGATAGACGCGGTACGGCCGCGGATCGTCCGCCATGGTGTCGGCGGCCACCGAGTGGGCCCGGTCCAGGCGGGCGCACTCCTCGCACCGCGCCCCCGTACTCCGCCCCGGCACCCCGGCCCGCACCGGGCACGCGTGTCCCCGCGCTCCCACACACGTCCGCACACCCCCCTCGGCGACCCCGAAGGCCACCCGCTTCCCCCGGGCCAGCACACTGCGCCGGCCCCCGACCCACGTCAGCACGAGACCGTCCGCCGCCCACCGCAGCCCCGCGCACTTCCATGCCTGTGCCATCCCCATCGACAGTAGAGGGCACCACTGACAACGGGCGGGCACTCACTCCTGGTGAGCGCCCGCCCGGACGTACCGTATGGCCATGGCAGAAAGTGAACCGATGTGCCCCGAGCGCCTGCTACTGGAGCACGTCACCAGCCGCTGGGGCACCCTCGCCCTGATCGCGCTGCTCGACCGCCCCTACCGCTTCGGCGAACTGCGCCGGGAGATCGGCTCGGTCAGCGAGAAGATGCTGACCCAGACCCTGCGGACCCTGGAGCGCGACGGCCTGGTGTACCGGGACGCCAAGCCCGTGATCCCGCCCCGCGTGGACTACTCCCTCACCGGACTCGGCCGCGAGGCCGCCGAACAGGTCCGGGACCTCGCACGCTGGACGGAGCGCCGGATGGCGGCCGTCGAGCGGGCCCGGGGGGCGTACGACGCGGCCAAGGCGTGACGCGCCGCCGCCCCCGACGGCGTCAGGACTTCAGAACCGCCTGCATGACGCTCTTGGCGATGGGCGCGCCGAGCCCGCCACCGGAGATGTCCTCGCGGGAGATGTCCATGTCGGTCGGGTCGATGAAGACGGCCACCGCGACCGAGGAGCCGTCGTCCTTCTTGCCGTAGGACACGAACCAGCCGTACGGCACCTCGTCGTTGACGTCGACACCGCGCTGCGCGGTACCGGTCTTGCCGCCGACCGTGATGCCGTCGATCTGGGCACGGCGGGCGCTGCCCTCCTTGGCGGTGAACTCCATCATCTCCTGGACCTTCTGCGCGGTCTCGGCGGAGACCGCCTCGCTCATCACCGCGGGCTCGGTCTTCTCCAGGGTGTCCAGGTCGGGGCCCTTGACCTCGTCGACGACGTAGGGCTGCATCACCTTTCCGTCGTTGGCGATCCCGGCGGTGACCATGGCCATCTGCATCGGGGTGCTGGTGAGGCTGCCCTGGCCCATGCCGGTGAGGGCGGTGCCCGGCTTGTCGAGGTCCTCGGGGTAGAGGCTCTTGGTGGCGAGCAGGTCGCCGAAGTCGTCGGAGTAGACGTCCTCGTTGAAGCCGAACTTCTCGGCCGTCTCGCGCATCTTCTCCTGCCCCAGCTGGGAGGCGGCGTCGAGGAAGACGTTGTTGCAGGAGTACTGCATGGCGGTCTTCATCGAGGCCTTGTTGCAGACCGCGTCACCGGCCTCGCTGCCGATCTTGTTGGTGGACTGCGGCAGCGGGTACGGGGAGACGGCGTCCGTGCGGGCGTCGACGTCGGTGACGATGCCGTGCTCCAGCGCGGCGGCCGCGGTGAGGATCTTGAAGGTGGAGCCCGGCGGGTAGGTCTCCCGCAGCGCGCGGTTGGCCAGCGGCTTGTTCTTCTTCTTGTCCAGCGCGACGAACTGGTCCGACTCCTTGAAGGTGTTGCCCGCGAACACCGACGGGTCGTAGGAGGGCGCCGAGACCATCGCCAGCACCTTCCCGGTCTGCGGGTCGAGCGCGACCACGGCCCCCCGGGCGCCCTTCAGGTCGGTCAGCCCGTCCCAGGCGGCCTTCTGCGCCTTCGGGTCGATGGTGGTGACCACCGAGCCGGGCCGCCGCCCCTCACCGCTGACCACGTCGGCGAACCGCTGGAAGGCCAGCCGGTCGTCCTTGCCGGTGAGGATGGAGTCGTAGGTCTTCTCCAGCAGCGTCATGCCCTGGGCCTGCGAGGCGTACCCGGTCACCGGCGCGTACATCGGCCCGTCGACGTAGGTGCGCTTGTACTTGAGGTCGGTGCTGTCGGTCTCCTTGGAGCCGGTGACGGCCCGTCCGCCGACGACGATGTCACCGCGCGGCGTGGCGAACTGCTCGATCTGCACTCGCCGGTTCTCGGTGTCGGAGGCCAGCTCCGGGGCCCGGACGTACTGCAGCCAGTTCGCTCGGATCAACAGGCCGAGCACCAGCAGCCCGCAGAAGATCGCCACGGCCCTCAGCGGCTTGTTCACCGTCGGCCTCCGTCGCGACTCGGCCGGTCGGATATGAAGACTGATCCTCTCAACATGCGCACACCCTAGACACAGTTGCCCGCCGCGCTCACGTCCGGCCGCCCGCCGCAACCGCCGTGTCGCCCAACTCCCGGCCCCGCGCAGCCGTCGAGACCGTCGCCACCGTCGCCTCCGTCGGCGACAATCCGTCGGAACCTGTCACTCACGCCACTGGGACACCCCCCGTGCCCTGCATAGCGTGCCCGCATGAACCTCGCCGGTCTCCTCCCCTACGTCATGCCGATCGGCATCGGCCTCCTCGTCGTCCTGCTCCTGTCCCTCGTCCCGGACCCGCACCGCCGGCCCCTGAACGCCCTCGGCATCGCCGGGGCCGGCGGCGTCTACTTCTCGGGCGGCGGCCTGGACGCCTGGGAGCTGCCGTTCGGCGCGCTCATGCTGTACGTCGCCTACCGGGGCCTCACGTCCTGGACCTTCATCGGCATCGGCTGGCTGCTGCACACCGCCTGGGACGTCGTCCACCACCTCAAGGGCAACCCGATCCTCCCCTTCGCCCACGACTCGTCCCTGGGCTGCGCGATCTGCGACCCGGTCATCGCCCTGTGGTGCCTGCGCGGCGGCCCGCCCCTGCACGACCTCGTACCGGGCCGTCGCGCCCCGCGGCAGCGGGCCGTCACCTGAGAGTCCCCAGGTCCGTCCACGGCTGGGGAACACGGTCATGGGATCATGGCGTGGACCAGGAGCGTGCCGATATGCCCAGGCTTCGGTGCGCCGAGGATCTGCGCGTTGGCCGACGCGAAGCCGGCCCGGGTGAGCAGGCGCTCCCACACCGCCGGACGGTAGCTGTAGCGGTAGGTGAACATCGCCTTGCCAGCGAAACCTCCCTTGTACATGCCCTGCGGCCCGTAGGCGCCGGGGATGGCAGGAGGTTGCGAGAAGACGAAGACTCCACCGGGGTTGAGCCGCTGACGGACAAGGGGGAAGAGGCGGCTCGGGTCGGTGAACCAGGCGGCTCCGAAGATCGAGTAGATCGCGTCGTACGCCTCCTCGTGCTCGCTCAGGTACTGCAGGACCTCAGCGCACACGAACTCTGCGCCGAAGCTGGCCCACTTCGTGGTGGTCTTCTTCACCATGACGGGAGACAGGTCAACGCCCCGAGCCACGATGCCGCGCTGCGCGAGGAAGGCGAGGGCGCGGCCGGTGCCGCAGCCGATCTCCAGGACGGAGCGCGGGTCACCGAGTAGTTCTGGGCCGGGTCCGTGACCGGCGTACTGGGTCCAACAGAAGCTCGGTTCCGCGTCGTCCTTGAAGGCTGAAGCAGCGAAGGTGTCCCACAGCTCCGTCTCGGCGGCGATGTCGTGTTGTGCGGGCAAGGCAATTCCTCTTCGCAAGGGCTGGCCCCTGTCCTTCGGGGGACCGAGGACAGGGGCCAGCGTAGGACCGTTCAGTGGCTGTCGGGGACCTTGTTGTCGCACGGCGAGCAGTCCGTACCGTCGATCGCCCACAGCTCCTCGTCGACGTCGAAGCCGATGGACTTCAGGAAGTCCGCCGTACGCAGGCACAGCCCGTCGCCGCGGCGCTCGATGAACGGGGCGTGGTGCTTGTAGCGGCCTTCGTTGTACACACCGCACAGGGCCCACCACACCGGTGTGTCGAGGATGAGCTGGTGAACGCCGATGTCGACGAGCTTGCCGACGCCCAGGTGGACCTCGGGGTGCTCCATGCAGCCAATGGCGTACATCACGGCGTTGCCGAGGATGCGCTCGGCCATGT
The DNA here is from genome assembly GCF_020404845.1 of Streptomyces hyderabadensis. Taxonomy (GTDB): domain Bacteria; phylum Actinomycetota; class Actinomycetes; order Streptomycetales; family Streptomycetaceae; genus Streptomyces; species Streptomyces hyderabadensis. The sequence continues at coordinate 32,758 of NZ_JAIOJZ010000003.1, forward strand.
CACGGACCATCGTGTGGTCGCGCAGCAGCAGGGCGACCTCGCGGTCCCAAAGGGTCATGCCGCTGTCCAGGACGTTGATCGTCAGGTGCTTGATGTGGGGCTGGACGGCGTTGAGGAGTTCCTTCGGGTCCCGTGTGCGGGTGCTCGTAGGTCGGTCGAGCGTGACGGTCATGGACTACTCCTTCGGAGACAGGTCGTGCCGTACCGGTTCAAGCCCGCCCCGTCTGCCAGCCTGTCCAGGTCTGGACGCGCGGTGCAGGCGCCTTGCGGATCCCGTCCCAGCGAGAGCTACTGGGTCATCTGGCTGGAGCGGGCGACTCGGGTAGTGCCCTGGCTGTTGTAGGCGTGGCACAGGCAGGTGCAGCGGTGCACGAGCAGGAGTCCGGTGGCGTAGGGCAGAGGAACGTCCCCCGTCTGACGGCACTGTGCGTGCAGGTACTCGTAACCCGGGCGGAGAGCGAGGGCGCACTCCGGGGACCATGAGGCGGTGTCAGTGGTGGGGGCGCTCATCGCACTGTCCTCATGGCCCGGTGGTGAGGGCACGCACAGGGAGGGAACTCCTGCCCAAGGCTTGTGGCCGTCTCCACTTCAGCGCCCTCGAACCCGTGGATGCCGGAGTCGCTCGTGACGCGACCTTCGCGGTCCACCGTGTAGACCCGCAAGGTCATCCGGGGCGGGAGACCGCCGTCTTCGCCGGTCCTACCCGCGCCGCTCACTCGTCGCCGCCGCGTCGGAGCACCTCTGCCAGTCGCATGGCCACGTCGGCGCGTACACGCCCCAGTTCCACGAGCCCAAGAGCAGGCGAGCCGGCATCGACTCCGAGCGACGGCAGCACGATGCGTTCCTGATCGAGAGCCGCACGTAGGGACTCCATGGCTGCGAAGGGATCAACATCGTCGCGTGCTGTGACCATGGACAGGACGGTAAGGACGGGGAGTTACTGGCCGCGATACGATGTTCTCGAATGTTCTCCGAGTCTGGCTGAATGTTCTCGTGTGGTCTCACGCGAGGGGGTGCACGCTGTGGTGCGGGCGCTTCAGCGCCGGTGATGCTGATGGCGACAGGGCCCCAGACCATGGGAGGCGACCGTGGCACGACGACTGCGCTTCAACGGCACCGACAGCAAGAACGGTGGCTGCCCCGCCGTTCATGAGGATCTCGACTCTAATGAGATCATCGTCCAAGGAACACCGCTCACTGACCCCGAGGACATCGCCCAGCTCCAGCACTTCGGCCCCGGAGATGCTGCGGTGGTCGTGCCGCGTGAACTCCTCGCCAATCACGGGCCCAAGGACGTCACCCGCGTGCCCAAGCTGATCGCCCTGGAGGAGTTCGGGCGGCTTTTCGAGACCTTCGATCACTCGGCTTGGCATCTGGAGACGCGGCGGGGTTACGCATCAGACCGGGAGGACGCCGGATACGCGGAATTTCTTTCGACCGGCACGGCCCCGTGCGACCTCGACAGCGAGTGGTGCACGAACATCCGCCAGCAGACGGCCAGCGGCAAGTACGTGGGGCGGGTACGCGTCGTCGACAACCCGCCGACCGAGGGACAGTTGTTCCTGCTCGACTATGCGAGGTGCAACGCAGCCACGGGCGAGGACGTGCGCAACCTGTGGCGCGAAGACGCAGAGCAGCTCCGGCTGCCCGCTGAAGACTTCTGGATCTTCGACAGTCGTCTGGTGGCCGTGCTGCGTTTCGATGACGAGGACGCCTTGCGCGACGTCGAGGTCATCACGGAGCCTGCCGAGGTCTTGCGGTACTGCCAGGTCCGCGACGCCGCGGTGCACGGGTCCGTCCCGTACGACGAGTTCACGGCGCAACTCGGCGCCGACCACTAGCGAGCGGAACCAGTGAGCACAGACTTCCAGCAGGCCAGGGAGGCTCTCGGACTGCGCTTGAGGGAACTCCGGCTGTCGGCCCCGGGAGGACGGCTCACCGGCACGCAACTGGCACAGCGACTCGGCTGGCCACACTCCAAGATCTACAAGCTGGAGAACGGCCAGCAGACCGCCACCAGCGAAGACCTGCGGGCCTGGGCCGCAGGCGTCGGCCAGCCGGACATCTTCGATGAACTGGACGCCCGGCTCAAGGGCTTCGAGTCCCACATCCGCTCCTGGCGCCGGCAACTGGCCGCCGGGCACCGGCCCGTGCAGGACAGTTGGAACCTTGAGGTCGGGCGGTCCCAGGCCATCTACGCCTGGGAGGAGTCTGTCGTCCCTGGCATGCTGCAGACAGCCGACTACGCACGGCACATCTTCCTGCGGTACGCAGACCTCCAGGGCTCGGTCCGCGACACAGACGAGGCAGTCCGCGCCCGCATGCGGCGCCAGGAGTGGTTGTACGAGGCAGGCCGGAAGTTCCACGCCCTGGTGTGGGAGGCGGCACTACACGCCCTGATCTGTCCTCCGTCTGTCCTCGCCAGCCAACTCGATCGACTCGCGGGCGTTGTCGGCATGGACACCGTGGAGCTGGGGATCATTCCGCTCGGCGCCTCGCTCAAGATCCCGACAGCCAACGGTTTCTGGATCCTGGATGACAGGCTCGTGATCGCCGAGGACTGGCATGCAGAGCTGTGGCTGGACGACGCCGAGAGCGTGGCGACCTACCTGCGGGTCTGGAACACACTCCGGGAGTCCGCCGTATATGGCGTTGACGCTCAGAACCTCATCAGTGCAGTACGACGGACGTTGCGCTCGCGCTGACCCGACTTTCAAAAAACTCGTTCTCGACGTCGTCAGCGCTCCCGGGTACCGGGGGGGCTGGCTGGTTCCATCCGTTGGGGCCATGGCGTGGACGGTCCTCGGCCACTCGCCCAAGTGGGCCGGGTGACTGGACGTCGGGCATCAGAAACACAAAGCTGCGGATCAAGCGACCTTCCTCGGTCCGGTAAGTCGTCGTTCCCGGCGAGTTCTACAGCGGCGGCGACTGGCCGTAAGGCCAGTAGATGTCCTGACCGGGGTGCTGAGCCTGGTTGATCTGGGCGATCTGGGCCCAGATGGCGGCCTGCCGGGCCTGAGCGTTCTGCGCGGCCTTGGCCTGCTGGAGGGCTGCTTTCTTGGCGCGCAACTGCTCGGACTCGGCGTAGGCCTGGGCGGCTGCCTCCTGGGCGTCGGCCCAGGAGATGTCGTCGCGAGGACAGAGGTGGCCGATCTGGCAGAAGTAGGCACACAGCAGGCAGAAGCCGACGGCGACGGGCATGAGAACGTGCCACATGGTCGGGTCATGGCCGGAGAGCATCAGCGGGACGAGCACGGCGACCACGACGGCGGTGCCGAGCCAGAACTTGGCGCCGTCCAGGACGATCACGGCGATGAGGGGCGCCCACCGTCGGTCAGTTCTGTGACCCACCACGGGTGCGGTGCTTGGAGCGGGCGAGGACCACCGTCGGGCCATGTCGTACTCCCTGCTGCGCGAGGTTTTTCAAGGTCGGGCATGGTGATGGCTGGGCCCTCCTGGCACTCCTGGGCGGCCTCCTGAACCTCGTCTCCAGCCGTGCAGACCGCGCCCGTGGAGGTGTCGACCAGCTCGCCGTTTGCCGGCTTCTGCTTCCCAGCGCTGGACTGGGTGGCGTCACGCACGGGCATGGAGGCATCCCTGGGCGCCGGGATGACGTTGGCGAGCTCCTTGCCGATACGCGTAATGACGGTGGTTGTTTGTCTGTCGCTGAGTGCGAGCTGCTGGCACCGCCCCCGGCCGTCCAGTACGTACACGCCGTGCTCCGGTCCGCCCTACAGCAAGCGATGCGCGAAGAGCTGATCGCTAGGAACGTCGCGCGCATCGTTGAGACCCCGACCGTCACGCCCAAGGAGGTGCGCCCCTTGGACGGCGCCGAAGCGCGAATCCTGCTCAAGACCGCCCTGACCCACCACCGCGAGCAGCAAGAGCGCGAACGCAAGTCGCGGGCAAGAAGTGGCAGCCGGTGCAGGGCCAGCCGGACGGGCTGATCTTCACCACGCAAGGGTGCACGATCTACGGCACACCTGCGCCTCGCATCTGCTCTCACGAGGGGTCGACGCTCGCACGATCATGGAGACGCTCGGACACTGCACCATCACGATGACGCTCGATACATACGCGCATGTGATGGACACGACGCTGCGAGCGGCTGCTGAGCGTATGGACGACGCGCTGAATCTCGATGACCACGACGAGGGGTCGGAGGGGGAAGCATCGGACGACTGAGGGTGTCTCTCCAGGCGCACTGATGTCAGCCGTTGATGTCAAAGGCCCCGCCGGTTTTCCAGGCGGGGCCTTTGACCTGTGTGCACTCGGCAGGATTCGAACCTGCAACCTTCTGATCCGTAGCTCTGTGTGGATCGGGCTGTGGTTGCGGTACTTCACTGCTGTACTCACTCGCCCTCGGACCGCCGACATCAGGCCGAAGGCGGCTGTTGCCTCAACTAACCTGCCAGCGTGGACTGGTTCATAGTGCTGGCCGTGGCCATCCCTTTCGTCGCGCTGGGTACAGCCATCGTCCGGGACTACCGAGGGTTTCGGAGCAGCTTCTACCAGTCTGGCATCGGGCCACCGTCCCAGGCAGCGGAGCGTCGCTACGGCGGTGTCACACGGCTGGTGGGCTGGGTTTTCATTGTGCTCCCGCTGTATCCGCTCGTTGTCGAGACGATCCGCCTGTTCCTGTAGGTGCCTAACCGTCGTCCCCATCTTCACCCACCACTCACCTCAGCCCCCATCCCGTCCGCCGTCGACCCACACACCGTGGAGCGGGCGTGGTTCATGGCGTCCAGGTGGAGCGCGCCACTGTACGAACGACCTGGACGCCATGGGCCGCGTCTGCTCGGCTCTGCCTGGGTCGACGGTGGACGCGGGATGGGAGCACCCCACGCACGCCCTCTACGGGCCCGCGGTCGGCGATGGCGCCCCCTGGCCTCCCTGGTGAAGGTGCCTAAGCCCCGGCGTCGCCGTATCAAGCCGTGGTCGGTCGCTGAGGCGGGCCAGTTCCTCACCGATGCCGCCGCGCGGGAGGATCACCTCTTCGCAGCCTGGGTCCTGGTCCTCAGTCTCGGCCTGCGTCGCAGTGAGGTCTTGGGCCTGACGTGGAAGTCCGTCGACTTCGAGCGGGGCGAGCTGCACGTGGATCACCAGATCCAGCGCGCCGGGCGTCAGATCCTTCACCGCGAGACCAAGACTGAGGACTCCGACGACTTCCTTCCCTTGCCGGCACTCTGCCTCAAGGCGCTGCGGATGCGGCGTGCTCAGCAGATCGGGGACCGGAAGGCCGCCGGGGAACTCTGGCAGAACAGTCATGATCTGGTCTTCACGACGAAGTACGGCACCCCGATCGAGCCGGGCAACATGACCCGGATGTTCGCCCTGCGGGCTCGTCGCGCCGGCCTGCGGGTGATCCCGCTCCGGAACACCCGGCACACGTGCAGCTCACTCCTGGTGGCCCTGAAGGTGCACCCAAAGGTGGCGCAGCGCATCCTTCGGCACTCGCAGATCGCCATGCCGATGGAGGTCTACGCCGAAGCGAGCGAGGAGGAGGTGCGGGACGCGATCGGCAAGCTGTCGGACGCGATGGGCGGCACCGGTTGACGCGGTTGCTGTACTTCGCTGCTGTACGGCCGTGAAACGACGAAGGCCCCGGATCGCTCCGGGGCCTTTGACCTGTGTGCACTCGGCAGGATTCGAACCTGCAACCTTCTGATCCGTAGTCAGATGCTCTATCCGTTAAGCTACGAGTGCTTGTCTTTTCAGTTTTACCGCCGCTCCCGTTCCTTCCGGCCCGTTCGCGGCGACAGGAAGAACATTACATGACTGCCGCCGTCATGTGAAATCCATTGGCCGCACCCCTTGTGACCTGGGCAGATGCCTTCCTGGGGCGGCCGGCAAACGCAGAAGCCCCGGCCGTGCGGGCCGGGGCTTCCGTGATCGTGCGGAGGCGGAGGGATTTGAACCCTCGATGGGGTGTAAGCCCCAAACCGCATTAGCAGTGCGGCGCCATAGACCGGACTAGGCGACGCCTCCAGACAACATCACCACCTCGCGTGCGAGCGCGAGTGGCGCGTGCCGATGATGACACAGTTGAGCGCGCTGTCACCAATCGACCCCTACGGTACTAGGCGCGCGGGCCGCAGGGCAAAGCCCTTACGGCGTAGTCCACGGCCGGTCGCGCAACGTCCGGGCGGCCGGCGCGTTGGTCAGGTCATGCACCAGGTCACCCGCACCCCCGCCGCCCGCCTCCTCGGCGCCGCCGCCCTGTCCGCCGCCGCCCTCGCCTCCGTCTGCGCCGCGCCCACGGCCGCGGCCGCCGGGCCCGGCGCCCCGGACGGCGACCACCTCACGGTCACCGTCCGCGACGCCGGGCAGGGCATGGACGGCACCTACGAGCTGTACTGCCACCCCGCCGCAGGTGACCATCCCGACGCGGAGGGCGCCTGCGCCGTCGTCGACGGCGACACCCGGTGGGGACAGGAGGCCTTCGCGCCGGTGCCCGAGGGCAGCATGTGCACCATGCAGTACGGCGGCCCCGCCACCGCGCGCGTCACCGGCACCTGGGCCGGACGCCCCGTCGACGCGACGTACGACCGCCGCGACGGCTGCGAGATCTCCCGCTGGGACCGCATGGTGCCGCTGCTGCCCGACCTCGGGGGCCGGGCCCGGCCCTAGGGGAGGGATGCCGGACGGGCTCGGCCCGACGGTCACCGGTCACACGTTCTACGTCACTTCCTCGTGCGACCTCCGTCCCATCCCACGCCGCCCGGCGGGCCCCAACCCTTAGACTCCCTCGCGTGACACGCTGCGGGCCGATTGGCAAGATGGCCCAGGCGGTCGGCAAGTGCGGTAACAGGAGGGAAGCGTCTCGTGAGCAGCAGGCCATCCCGAGGCGCTGCTCGCCTCGCAGCCATACTGGACGCGCTGCCGGACGCGTTGGTCCTGGTCAACGCCAACGGCACCGTGGTCAACGCGAACACCATCGCGCTGGAGGCGTTCGAGACGCCGGGCACCGCGCTGGTCGGGCGGGGGCTGCTCGATCTGCTGCCGCAGTTCGACTCGCGGCTGATCCCGGGGTCCATGCGGCGGCCCGACCACATCGATCCGCGGGCGCGCACCAAGCCGACCCGGATGGTCGCGCGGCGCACCGACGGCTCCGAGTTCCCCGTCGAGGTCACCAGCGCCAACCTGGAGACCGGCCAGCAGGCCTACGACACCTACGGCTACACCGGCGACGAGCTGCTGATGCTGGTCGTCCGCGACCTCTCCGGCACCGTCGACACCGAGGCCGAGCTGGCCCGTTCGCAGCGGCAGACCGAGATGATCCTGCGGGCCGCCTCCGAGGGCGTCGTCGGCACCGACACCGACGGGCGGATCGTCCTCGTCAACCCGGCCGCCGCCCAGATCCTGGGCTACCGCGCCGGTGAACTCGGCGGCCGCGAGCTGCACACCCTCGTCCTGCACTCCCGCGCCGACGGCTCACCCTTCCCGTACGACGAGTCCCCGCTCGCCGACACCCTGCGTTCCGGGCGCAAGCACCGGGTGCGCGGGCAGGTGCTGTTCGCCAAGAGCGGGGACCAGCTGCCGGTCGACCTGACCACCGCGCCGGTGCGCGACGGCGACCAGCTCGTCGGCGCCGTGATGACCTTCACCGACCGGCGCCCCTACGACGCCCTCGTCAAGGAGCACGAGGAGGCGGAGCGGCGGCACGCCGAGGAGCTGGAACGGCTCGCCGAGGAGCACGCCGCCGAGCTGACCGAGCTGCGGCAGCGGCACGTCGCCGAGCTGGAGGAGCTGGAGGAGAAGCACGCGGAGGAGATCGCCGCGGACGCCGACCGCTACGCCGCCCTCGGTGAGCGGGAGAAGGACCGGTACGAGGCGCTCGCCGGACGGCACGAGCAGCTGCTCACCCTCCTCGGCGACTCCCTGCGCGGCCCCCTGGACGAACTGCGCCGGGAGCTGGCCGCGCTGGCCTCCGACGACGCCGGGCAGTTGTGGCCCGAGGCCAACCAGGTGCTGCACCACCTGTCGGCCGGTTACTCGCGCATCACCACCCTCATCGACAACGTCCTCGGCTACCAGCGCCTCGACGTCGGCAACGAACAGGTCGCCCGTACGAAGGTGATGCTCGACGCCGTCGTCGCCGCGGGTGTCGACGGGGCCGTGGAGTTGATCGGGCCGGGGCGGGTCCAGTTCGCCGTGCACGCGCCGCCGATCGAGGCCGAGGTCGATCCCAGGCTGCTGGCCACCGCGCTCGCGCACCTGGTCGCGGACGTCGCGGGCGTCGACGCCACCGGCAATTCGCCCGTGTCGGCGACGGGCGGCTACCTGGACAACACCGTCGTGGTCGCGGCGGCGCAGCGCGGCGAGGTCGTCCGCATCGAGGTGCGCGGGCCGTACGCCGGGGGAGACCCGGTGCACGAGCCGATCGTGCGCGGGATCGTACGGGCCCACGGCGGCGTGCTGCAGACCCACGAAGTGCCGGGCATGAGCGGCAGCGCGTACGTGCTGGAGGTGCCGATCGGGGGCGGGGCGGGCGCCGTCGCCGCCCAGGGCGCCGAACTCGCCCAGGCCGCCCCCGCCGTACCGGACGCCGGGTCCGACGCGGCCGGTGTCGCCGGCGCGGCGAACGCCGTGGCCGTGCGCGAGCCGGCTCCCGGGGGCGGGCGGCGGCGGGCGCGCCGGGCCTCCGTCGACGCGTTCCTGGAGAGCGAGGTCGCGGGTGCGCCGGGCGAGGGCGGTGCCGGACCCGAGGCGGAGAGCGCCGCACCGACCGGGCGGCGCAGGCGGCGTGCGGCCGCCCAGGCCGAGATCGAGGCAGGGACCGGGGCAGGGACAGGAATCGAGACCCCTGGGCACGAGCCGGGGCAGGGCGATCCGTCGGCTCCGCTTCCCGTGCCCGCGCAGCCCGGACCCGCGCAGACGGGACCCGGCGGCGGTGCCGGGGCCGGTGGTACCGGGCGTCGGCGCGGACGGCCCGCGGAGGGTGCGGGCGCCGAGGCCGCCGGGGTGTCCGAGGGTGCCGTCGTCATGGCCGGTGAGCACGGGGGCGGGGCCGCGGCGTCCAACACCGGGCTGGGCGGGACCGTACCGCCGCAGGGCGTCCCGGCGCCCGCCGGACGCCGGGGCGGGCCGGACGGCGGTGAGCAGCACGCGCTGCCCCCGGCGCTGCCCGTGCAGGCGGGCGGGTCCGACCCGGCTGACGCGGACCGGCCGACGGGGCGCCGACGCCGCGCCCTGGCCTCGGCCAACGAGCGCGCCGCGGCGCAGGAGGCGGCTCCGCGCCAGGTGTTCGCCCTGCCGCCCGCCGACGTCGACCGTCCGTCCGAGGGGGCGGCGGAGGCCACGGCGCAGGGACAGGTCCAGGCCCAGGCCCAGGTCCAGTCGCAAGGGGAGGCGCAGGCGCAAGGGCGGCCCGATCGGGTCCAGGTGCCCGGGCCCGCCGCTCCCGGTGACGCCCGGCCGGGCGACGGCCGCCACGACGCCGTACCGCAGGACCAAGCTGCCGACCACACGCCTCCGCAGCCCCACCCGGCCGAGGCGCCCACGGGACGCCGCCGCCGGGCGGCCGGGGGCGCCCGCCCGGCCGACGAAGCGGCGCCGGTGCCGACGCAGAGCGCGCCCGCGCACACCATCCCGGTGCAAGGGGCGCCGCCGGTGCAGGGAGCCCCCGTGCCCGCACCGGCCGCCGCCGCCCGCACCGAGGCGCAGGTACCCCGTCCCGCCGAGTCCGGCGCCGACGCCGCCCGGCCCGACACCGTCACGTCCGACGCCCCTGGGCGCCCCGCCCCGGCGCCGCAGCCGTGGCCCGCCGCGGCGGACACGCAGGGCGCAGGCGCGCCGGTGCCGATGGGGTCGCCGGTGCCGCCGGGCTCGCCCGTACCGCCGAGTTCGCCAGTGCCGCCGGGTTCGGCGGTTCCGCCGGGTTCGCCAGTGCCGCCGGGTTCACCGGTTTCGCCGGGTTCGGCGGTTCCGCCGGGTTCGTCAGTGCCGCCGAGTGCTGCTCCCATGCCGCCGGGTGCTCCCGTGGCCCCCGGCTCGCCGGTGGCGCCGGGCACCGCCGTGACCCCCGGCCTCCCGGTGCCGCCGGACGCGGGTGCCGCACCGACACCCGCCACACCGGCCCCCGCCGCTCCGGCTCCCTCTGGCACTCCCGCCGCACCGACCCCTCCCACCCCCCAGGGCGTCCCCGCGACCACGCCGAGCCGGGGCACCCCGCTGCCGCCCGAGAACGCGCCCGCCCCGCGCGCGGCGCAGCCGCTGCCCGCCGAGGCGTCCGCGCCCGTCGACCCGAACTCGACGCAGGGACGGGCGATCAGCGTGCGGACCCTGGGCCAGGGACTGCCGTTCAACCGGCAGGCGGTCCAGGTGCAGCAGCCGTCGGCCACCCCCGCCCCGCATCACCCGGGCGGCGGCGGCCGGCGTCGCAAGCTGGGCACGCCGCCCGACCCCGCCACCGCCCGCCCGCACCCGCCCGCCGAGCAGCCGCCGGGGACGCAGGCGCACACCGCGCAGCCGCCCGCCGGTCAGCGCCCCGCCGGGCAGCCGAAGCAGCAGGTCCCGCCGCAGTCCCCGGAGCAGGCGTCCCTGGCCGGCGGTCAGGGACGGCTCGCGCCGGTCACCGAGGGCGCCGGACGGTCGTACGCCATAGGGGCGCCGGACCGGAACGCCGCCGAGGGGCCCGAGCCGCTGGACGGGCCCGGCGGGGCCGTCGAGGTGGCCGACCCGCCGCGTCCGCAGCCGATGGACGACGAGCTGCCGCCGGAGCCGCTGGACAACCCGCGCCGGCTCCTGGTGTGGCCCGCCCCGGACGTGTCCACGCAGCAGGCGCTCAGCGACCGCGGCTACCGGCCGGTGATCGTGCACTCGCGCGAGGAGGTCGACGCGCAGATCGCGGCGTTCCCCGCCGCGCTGTTCGTTGACCCGCTGACCGGGCCGATCACACGTACGGCGCTGCAGTCGCTGCGGCAGGCCGCGGTGGCGGCCGAGGTGCCGGTGCTGGTCACGGCCGGACTCGGCCAGGCATCGCGCGACGCCGCCTACGGCGCCGACCCGGCCGTCCTGCTGAAGGCGCTCGCGCCCCGGGACAGCGAGCAGCACCCGCCGCGCGTGCTGCTGATCGAGGAGCACGCGGAGATCGCGCTGGCGCTGACCTCGACGCTGGAGCGGCGCGGGATGCAGGTGGCGCGGGCGGCCGGCGACGCCGACGCGGTCACGCTGGCCGGGCAGTTCCGGCCCAACCTGGTCGTGATGGACCTGATGCGGGTGCAGCGGGGCCAGGAGGGGGCCGCCGGGATCGTCGACTGGCTGCGCGCCAACGGGCAGCTCAACCGCACCCCGCTGGTCGTCTACACCGCCGCCGTCGACCAGGACGACCTGCCGCGGCTGGCCTCGGGCGAGACGGTGCTCTTCCTGGCGGAGCGTTCCACCAGCGGTGAGGTGCAGTCCCGGATCGTCGAGCTGCTCTCGCGGATCGGGACCAACTGACGGTCCCCGTCCGCCTCGCCGGCCGACGGCGGCCTTCGCGTCAGCGGTCGACGATCCGCCGGGCCGCCTGTTTGATCGACTCGCGCAGCCGGTCGGCGTCGCCGTCCTCGCCGCCGACCAGGATGCGTTTCATCTGCGGTACGACGACCGCCCAGTTCGCCATCGCGACCAGCAGGAACAGGAGGTCGGGCGCCGGGATGGCGTCGGTGATCACGCCGCGCTCCTGGCCGTCCCGCACGGCGGCGACCTTGCGGGCGTAGTGCGCCTGGCGTTCGGCCTCGTGGGGCAGCTCGGCGGTGCCGTACTCCATGCCCTCCCAGAAGAGAAGGCGCAGCAGCTCGGGGTGGGCGGCGTGGTAGTCCAGCAGCCGGTCGATCCAGCCCTCGACGTCGTCCGGGTCGACGGGGACGGAGATCGCGAGGTCGAGCATCTTCTTCTCGAGGACGGACGCGAACAGCTCGCCCTTGCTGCCGTAGTAGGCGTAGATCAGCTGCTTGTTGGCCTTGGCCTCGGCCGCGATGCGGTCGATGCGCGCGCCGGCGATGCCGTGGCGGGCGAACTCCGCCACCGCCGCCTCGAAGATCCGGGCCTTGGTGGCCTCGGGGTCCCTTGCTGCCATGGGGCAAGGGTAGCGGGGCGGGGAAGGTAACCAACTATTTGGTTGACAGCCCTCGGGAATGCGGACCAGACTCCCGGAGTTACTTCCAACCAACCAGTTAGTTGCTACTTGCGCGCTCGAAGGAGTCGCTCCGCTCATGCCGTCATCGCCGTCCCCCTCCGCCACCCCGCAGTCCGGGCTCGAACCCGCTCCTGCGCGTCCGGCGCATCCCGCGGGCACGTCGCCCGAAACCGGCCCGTCCGAAACCGGCCCGTCCGGGACCAGTCCGTTCGGACCCGGTCGGTCCGGGGCCGGTCCGTCCGGGGTGGCCGCCCGCCTCTTCCTCCCCCTGATCGCCCTGTGCACCGCCGTGACGGCCGCCAACATCTACCTCGCGGCGCCGCTGCTCCCCCTCATCGCCCACGACATGGGATCCACCCCGTCGGCAGTGGCCTGGCTCGCCTCGGTCGCACAACTGGGGTACGCGGCCGGCCTGCTCTTCTTCGCCCCGCTCGGGGACAGCGTGAACCGGCGCCGGCTGGTCGCGGTCCTCTCGCTGGTCGCCACGGCGGCGCTGCTCGCCGCCGCCGCGTCGGCGGGGACCGGTGCGCTCGCCGGCGCCGTCCTGGTCGCCTCGGCGGCGACCGTCGTACCGCAGCTGCTCGTCCCGCTGGTCGCCGAGCGCGCCCCGGCCGACCGCCGGGCCCGGCACGTCGCGGCCGTCATCGCGGGCCTGTTCACCGGCGTCGTCGCGGCCCGGGTGCTGGGCGGTCTCGCCGGGCAGGCCTTCGGCTGGCGCGCGGTGTTCGTCGGCGCCGCCGTGCTGACCGCCGTACTGGGGCTGGCGACGGCGCACATCCTGCCCGTGGAGCGGCGGCAGCGGCGGGGGCCGCTGTTCGCGGGGCTCGTGGCGATACCGGGTGTGGTGCGCCGCTCGCCCGACCTGTGGCGGGCGTGCGTGCGGCAGGCGGGGATGTACGGCGCCTGGAGTGCCCTGTGGACCTCGCTCGCGCTGCTGCTCGCGGGGGACGAGGGGTACGGCATGACCACCGCCGCGGCCGGGCTGTTCGGCCTGTTCGGGCTGGCGGCGAGTGTCGTCGCGCCGCTCGCCGGGGGCCTGGTCGACCGGTTCGGCGCCGCCAAGGTGGTGCGCTCCGCGTATGCGCTGGCCGCCCTCTCGGTGCCGCTGTTCTGGCTGGGCGGCCAGGCGATGGCGGCCCTGTGCGCGGCCGCCGTCCTGGTGCACGCCGCGCTGGTCGCCTCGCACGTCGCCAACCAGACCCTGGCCCTGACCACCACCTCGGCACCGGCCACCGCCAACACGGCGTACGTCGTCGCCGGTTTCGCGGGCGGCGCGCTGGCCTCGGCCCTCGCGGGGCCCGCGTACGGCCACTGGGGCTGGGGCGGCGTGTGCGCGGTGGCGGGTGCCTGGCTGGTGCTGGGGTGGACGGCCACGGCCGTACGCCCGGCGCGTGCCGCACGCACGGCGCGGTGAGGACGGAGGGGTGCCGGGCGCAGGCCGCGGGGTCCGCCCGGCACCCTCGTCCACGTGCCGGTCAGAGCCGGGTGACGTCGAGTCCGCCGTCGGCGTACTGCCGGCGCAGCACCTTCTTGTCGAACTTGCCGACGCTGGTCTTCGGCACCGTCTCGATGACCGTCCAGCGTTCCGGGAGCTGCCACTTGGCGATCTTGCCGTCCTCGGCGAGGAAGGTGCGCAGCGCGGCGAAGTCGACGTCGGCGCCCTCCTTGAGGACGACGGTGGCCAGCGGGCGCTCGCCCCACTTGTCGTCGGGCACGGCGACCACGGCCGCCTCGGCGACGTCCGGGTGGGACATCAGCGCGTTCTCCAGCTCGACCGAGGAGATCCACTCGCCGCCGGACTTGATGACGTCCTTGGCCCGGTCGGTGAGGGTGAGGAAGCCGTCCGGGGAGATCGTGCCGACGTCGCCCGTCTTCAGCCAGCCGTCCTCGCTGAACTTGTCGTCGGGGCGCAGCGGCTCGGCCCCGGGCCCGTTGTAGTAGGCCCCGGCGATCCAGTTGCCGCGCACCTCCAGCTCACCGGCGGACTCGCCGTCCCAGGGCAGGCGCTCGCCGCCGGGACCGGTGAGGCGGGCCTCGACACCGGCCGGGAAGCGGCCCTGGGTAAGACGGTAGGCGAACTCCTCCGGCGTCCCGACCACGTGGGCCGGCGGCCGGGCGACCGTGCCCAGCGGCGAGGTCTCCGTCATGCCCCAGGCGTGGCAGACCCGCATGCCGAGCGCGTCGAACGCCTCCATCAGCGACGGGGGGCAGGCCGAGCCGCCGATGGTGACCTGGGTGAGGGAGGAGACGTCGCGGGGCCTGGCCGTCAGCTCGCCGAGCAGGCCCTGCCAGATGGTGGGGACGGCGGCGGCGTGCGTCGGCCGCTCGCCCTCGATCATCGCGGCGAGCGGCGCGGGCTGCAGGAAGCGGTCCGGCATCAGCATGTTCACGCCGGTCATGAAGGTGGCGTGCGGCAGCCCCCAGGCGTTGACGTGGAACTGCGGGACCACCACCAGCGAGGTGTCCTGGTCGGTCAGGCCCATCGACTGGGCCATGTTGACCTGCATCGAGTGCAGGTAGATGGAGCGGTGGCTGTAGACCACGCCCTTGGGGTCGCCGGTGGTGCCGGAGGTGTAGCACATGGCGGCGGCGGCCCGCTCGTCCAGCTCGGGCCAGTCGTAGGCCGTCGGCTTCCCCGCGATCAGCTCCTCGTACTCGTGCACCTGGACGGCGGCCCCGTCCAGCAGGGAGCGGTCGCCCGGCCCGGCGACGACGACGTGCTCCACCGTCTTGAGGTGCGGCAGCAGCGGGGCGAGCAGCGGCAGCAGCGATCCGTTGGCGATCACGACCCGGTCGGCGGCGTGGTTGACGATCCAGGCCAGCTGCTCGGCCGGGAGGCGCAGGTTGAGGGTGTGGAGCACCGCGCCCATGGAGGGGATCGCGAAGTAGGCCTCGACATGCTCGGCGTTGTTCCACATGAGGGTCGCCACGCGTTCGTCGTCGCCGACGGCGAGGTCCTCGCGCAGTGCGTGCGCCAGCTGGGCGGCGCGGGCGCCGATCTCGGCGAAGGAGCGGCGGTGCGGCTCGTCCTCACCGGTCCAGGTGGTCACCTGCGAGCTGCCGTGGATGGTCGACCCGTGGGTCAGGATCCTCGATATCAGCAGCGGTACGTCCTGCATCGTGCTCAGCACGGTGTCCTCCCGGGGCGACATTGCCTACGCGGCGGTAAGGGTTGCGCTGATTCTGCGCACATACCGCGCGGTATGTCACTACTCCCGGGTGATCGATCAGTGCGCGGGTCCGCCCACGCGACTCCACTGGAGGTTCACATACCGGGCCATTACCGGACGAAGCCCAGCTCAGGGTCCTCGCGGAGCTTGCCGAGGGCCCGGGAGACCGCCGACTTCACGGTGCCCACGGAAACTCCGAGCACTTCGGCCGTCCGGGCCTCGCTGAGGTCCTCGTAGTACCTGAGGACGACCATCGCGCGCTGCCGCGCGGGCAGCTTCATGATCGCCCGCCACATCGCGTCGTGCAGGGCCTGCCGCTCCGCCGGGTCGTCGCCGCCGGGCACCGGCTCGGGCTCGGGCAGCTCGTCGCAGGCGAACTCGTCGACCTTGCGCTTGCGCCACTGCGAGGTCCGGGTGTTCAGCAGCGCCCGGCGCACATAGCCGTCCAGGGCGCGATGGTCCTCGATGCGCTCCCAGGCCACGTACGTCTTGGTGAGCGCGGTCTGCAGCAGGTCCTCCGCGTCGCTGGGGTTCGCGGTGAGCGACCGGGCGGTACGCAGCAGCACCGGCTGGCGGGCCTTCACGTACGACGAGAACGACGGGTACGGGAAGGTCTGCGGCCTTGCGGTGGCCGTGGCCGGCGCGGCGGCCCTCGCCGTGGCCGGCGCCAGGGCGGTGGCGGCGTTCGAAGCGCTGGTGCAGACGGGTGTGGTCATGGCTCAACGCTATGAGCGAGGGGGTGCCCGGCGGATCGGCCGCAGGTCCCGAAGCAGAGTCCGCCTCAGGTTGTAGGGGTGGTGGTGGCCCCACCTCCTGTAGGTGGAGTGGGGGAGGAGGGGTACTGCGGGTTGACCCCTGGGGGTTCCCGCGAGACCGGGCCGGAACCACCACACGAAAACGTCCGGGCGACGGTACCGGAGTACCGTCGCCCGGACGCACTGCGACCCCATGAAGCACACCCGCACAAGGAACCGAGGGGCCGGCGCGGCAGCGCACCCGCGCCGGCCCCTCAGCTCACCACCACAGCGGGGAGAAGGTGACGGCCACGTTCTCGTTGCCCTGGTTGATCGACGTGAAGGCGGAGCCGTCGACCTGCGCGGTGTTGCTCTGGTTCGAGGCCCCCGAGCCCACCGCCTGCTGCTGCGTGGTGGACGAGTTGCCGTTGTTGTCGTCGCCGACGCCGCTGCCGATGATGCCGGCGGAGGCGCTGGCCGCGGTCGCGTTCGATCCGTCGTCCGCGAAGGCGCCGTTGTCCGCCGTCGCCACCCCGCCGAAGAGCGCGGCGGCGAGCGGAAGGGCGGCGACGGCGGCGACGACACGGGCGGTACGGATGCTTGCCATGTGTTCCTCCAGAACAAGTGCGCACCGGCTTCCAGCCGACAACGCGAGAAGTACGTGAACTAGGGCTTGTGCCAAGGCAGTTGGCCGACCGCCTCGACGCTGTGCACGACGTCGCGTGATCAGAATTGCCCACCGGATCCCCGGCGAACCACCCCGGAAGCCCTGATTCGCCCTCAAGCGTGAGGACAAGTCGATAAACCCCTTTGCTTCTCTTCCGTCCCACCACGGGACAGCAGGGACGACTCCGCCTCAAGCCACGCAAGGGGTGAAGCGTTCCGCCACTTTTTCTCCCCGCCCCTGCCGCCCCGGCGTGTCGCACCCCCCGCCCTTCCCTTTCTCGAACATACGTACGAACATAGACCCATGGCCACCACCGACCGGCAGGCCACGACGCTGGCCCTCGCACACGCCCTGTCAGCCGCGGAACGCGGGCTGGCCGTCATCCCGCTGGCCCGGACGAAGCTCCCGGCGCTGCGCTCCCCCCACCGCGCCGCCCCGGCGCCGTTCACCTGCCACGGCGAGTGCGGCCGCTTCGGCCACGGCGTGCACGACGCCTCCACCGACCCGGCCCGGGTCCGCGCGCTGTTCGCCGCCGCGCCCTGGGCCACCGGCTACGGCATCGCCTGCGGCCTGCCGCCGCACCACCTGATCGGCGTCGACCTGGACACGAAGCCGGACGCGTCGGAGACGGACTCCTCGACCGCCCTGCGCGAACTGGCGCTGCGCCACCTGTTCACGATCCCGCCCACGGTCGTCGTCCTGACCCCCAGCGGCGGCCGCCACCTCTGGCTGACCGGCCCGCCCGACCTCGTCGTCCCCAACTCGGCCGGCCGACTCGCCCCCGGCATCGACGTCCGGGGCGCCGGCGGTTACCTGGTCGGCCCCGGTTCCCGCACCCGGCACGGCACCTACACGACCGCGCCCGGCACGGCCCACCTGACCCCCGCGCCCTGCCCGCCCGCCCTGCTGCGCCTGCTGCTACCGGCAACGCCTGCCGTGCGGCGTGCCGGGGGCGGGACGACGGGCGGCGACGGCCGGGGCCTGGTCCAGTTCGTCCTCGCCGCACACCGGGGCCAGCGCAACACCCGCCTCTTCTGGGCGGCCTGCCGCGCATACGAGAACGGCATCGGCGCGACCCTGCTGACCTCCTTGCTGGACGCCGCACGGGCCGTCGGCCTGACCGAACGCGAGGCCCGCGCGACGATCGCGTCGGCGGCCCGCATGACCGCCCGACGCCCCGCATGACCGCCCGACCCCCCTGCCGCCTGCCCCGCCCCCACTGAACGCCGCTCACTGAACGCCGCTCGCTGGACGCCGCTCACCCCCGCCGCCTGCCCCGGCCACCTGGGCGCCCGCCCCACCCGGCACGAAACCGAAAGACGCCGATGCACGACCGCCCCAGAGTGCCGACCCTGTCGCTGACCCGGCTCGTCCTGGCCGACGGCCGCAACGTCGACCTGACCGAACTGCGCCTCACCCCGACCTACGGCGGCCCGGAGAGCTACCCCTGCCGCCCAGTCAACGACCTGCGCATCCGGGAGCTCCTGCACACCGCCGCCCGGATGTCCCCCACCGTGCCGGTACACCTGATCCCGCCGCCGCGCGAGTACCCGGACCAGTACGCGGGCGCCTTCGGTCCCGTCGAAACGCTCCCGCGCGTGGCCTGCGTCGGCCGCTTCTCCTCCACACCGCTCGCCCCGGCCAGGGACCCGCTCGCCCACCGCTCCGGCCTGACCGTCATCTGGTTCCAGCCGACGACCCGTGTCCCGGACCCGTACGACACGGACCCGGCGGCCCTGCGCGACGTCGACTGGACGACCCTGGCACGGGACTACGAGGTGGAGGATCCGCCGTACGGCCCCTGAGCCCCCGGCCTCCCATTCCCGCCCTCGCCCGCACCCGGGTCGGTCTCGTCCTTCCGCCAAGCCCGTACGCCCAACTCTCCGGTGGTGCCGAGATCGAGGTGCGGCGCGACCATCACGGGGTCGGCACCGGCCCCGGCCCTGACCCTGACGTAGGGCACGGTCACCGCCTCGCCGAACTCGGTGGTGTTGCGCCACGCCAGACCCGACACGGCCCGCTCCCCGGGCCGCAGCGTCACCGGCCGCGGCGGACCGTCGTCGCCGCCCGCCATCGGGATGCCGTCGGTACCGCGCAGCACCTCGATCCCGTCCACCGGCTGGTGCTCCGCGTCCAGCAACTGCAGTACCGGGTAACCCTCCAGGGAGTACGCCCGGTCCCCGCAGTTCTCCAGGTGGAGCCCCACGACCCGCAGGCCCATCGCCGCGTCGCCCTGGTCCGCGGTCAGCCGCAGTCCGGACGCCGGACACGAACCGGCGGGCGCCGGCGCCTCGTCGGAGGGCACCCGCTCCACGTCGAGAATCCGCACCCGCCCGGCGTCGAGTGTCCCGCCCGCCGGATGCCCGGCCTGCTCAAGGGTCCGCCGGACGGTCTTCCCGGCCCCCACCGACGCCACGGTCTCCTCGACGTTCGACATCGCCCGGCCCTGCTCGTCCACCAGGGAGAAGGTGATGGTGTACGTGAAGGGCTCGGACTCCGGGTTGGTCACGTCGTACTGGACGGCACACGGCCCGCCCGCCGCCCCGACCCCCGGCAGACTGTCCGCCGTGACCGACACCCCGGGCCGCTCACTCACCCGCCCACTTGGCGACGCGCTCTCCTTGGCCCCGGCCCGCTCCACCACCCCGACCACCCGGACCCCGTCCCGCTCGGCCCCGGCGCCGACCGCGCCGCCGGAAGCCGCACACGGCCCCTGGGTCTCCCCGCCGCCTCCCGCCTCCGAGGCGGCGGTCCCAGTACCGCAGCCACCCAGCAGAAGACCGGCCACAAGCACACCGGAGACCACCAACGACGTGCGGAACGGGGGAATACGCATCGCCCCACCCCACCAGCCCCATCCCACCCCGACCGTGGCGGAAGCCACACCTCCGGTCACAGCCCTGTCACAACCGGAACCCCGACCACTGGACCCGCACTTGCCGTGCCCGTTGCCGCCTGGCTGTGTCACTTGCGCTCGAGCGCGGCCCGCACGGCTTCCATGTCGGTCCGCTCGGCGATCATGCGGCGCTCAGCATCCGTGCCCTCGGTGTCGCTGTCCTCGACGGCGATGAGGTGGGCTGCCTGATCGACGAGCCACGTGCCCTCGTCCCCGGGAACCAGCCGCAGCGCGGTGTGAGAGCTGTGGGGGTCTGGCTGACCTCGCTCTACGGTCGCCCGCAGTCCGATTCCGGCAGGGTGGCGGCCGAACGACGGAATCTCGATCACCTCACCAATACTCACCCGGACGTCCGAGTATGTGCGAAGCGGGGGCACATCGTAGATCTCGATGCACTCGGCCACGGTGTCTGCCCCCAGGCTGTGCAACAGGCGCTTGGTCCCGGCTTCGCAGGCGGCCTCCCAATCTCGATCCACCTGGGCTTGCTCATACGACCGGGCAGCCTTTATCGCAGCTGCCCGATCTTCAGCGTCTATGCCGTCCGTGTCATCGCAACCAGACAGCGGCAGGATCGCCGCCAGCAGACCCACCCCGGCAGCACGCCGGATCCGAGCAGCCACGCCCCGTCCCCCGTATCCCATCCGCCCAGCTCATTGTCGTTCGGAGGATTACAGCACGGGGTCAGAGTCCGGTGATCCAGACGCGAGATGGCCTTGACGACCAGGCAGCAGGGGGAAATCGTGGGGAACGGCGGTGATCGGCGGGTAGCGCACACGGCGACGGCCCCCGACCGTCATGCCTGGTCAGGGGCCGTCAAACACCGCGGTGGGTGTGGGATTTGAACCCACGGTGACTTGCGCCACGACGGTTTTCAAGACCGTTCCCTTAGGCCGCTCGGGCAACCCACCCACGCGCCGTCCACCAGGGACGGAGCGGGTACAGCGTACCGGGCCGGGGCGTCGCGCGGGGTCTGTGGTCGCCACCTGGGGCGCAGCCCCGGGACAGTGGCCCGGGGCTGCGCCGGCTCGCTCTGCTATTCCGGGATCTTCACTGCTGGGGTTCCCTTTCCGTCACAGGGTGATCAGGGCGCGGCCGGCGTGCTTGGGGTCGGCCAGGGGTCTGAGCGCCAGGCGGACCAGGGCGAGGGGGTTGTCGTCGCCGGCTATGCGGTTGGCGCTCAGCTCACCGCAGGAGGTGCACTGGTGGATGATCATCCACTCGCCGTCGGTGCGGACGGACATGCCCAGCGCCTCCATCCGCCCACGGCAGTCCGCGTCGCGGTCCCCCGGTGTCTTCCGGTCGACGTGCAGGCTGGCCAGGCAGTTCGGGCAGTGGTTGCGGTGCGCGGTGCCCGGGGCGTCCGGGGAGACGTCGAGGCGGCAGGACGTGCACCGGAAGTCGTTGGCGCGGTGGCCGCCCTGGGTGTGCAGGACGTCCTTGTGCCGCTGCGGACGCCGCCGCCGCTGTTGCTGCCCGCGGCTGCTGTGGTTGTTGCGTGGCATGGTGCCGCTCCTTTCCTGTCGGGCGGTCAGAGGGTTCCGAACGCTTCGAGCGGGAAAGGGGGTTGGGCCAGCGGGCGGACCGCCATGCGCATCAGGATGAGCTGGTTGTCGTCGGTGCGGACCGGGTTCGAGGTGAGTTCGTCGCAGCGCACGCAGCGGTGAATCACCATCCAGTCACCGGTGCGGAGCACGGCGATGGCGATCGGGGACATCCGGCCCTCGCAGTCGCTCGGGCCGCCCTCGACGTGGTCGAGAACGTGCCGGGAATGCAGGCAGGAGGGGCAGTGGTTGCGCGGCGCGCCGTCGGCGGCGTACGCGGACACGGTCAGCCCGCACCAGGCGCAGGCGAAGGTGCCGAGGTTGAGAGTGTTGTTGGTGGTGGTGTGGCTGGACACCCGGGTGCTCCTTGCTGGGAAGTGATCGAGACAGCAAGAGCAGGCCGAGTGGCCTCGTCAGAAAGCAGCCCGTTGGCGCTGCGGCTCAGCGGCGCACGGGCAGGTCAGAGCACCGGAGGACGCATCCGGCAGCCGCCGGTGGAAGCGGGCGGCGAGAGGCGGCGGACGGTCACGCGGTGTGGCGAGGCGCACTCGGCGCGGGCCGGGTCATCAAAACACCCTCTTCTAGGGCACAGGGGCCCATAACGAATCAGAACGATCAGTTGAGGTTAACAGGGCGCCTTCCGGCGGCGTCAACGCATTTATTCCGCCCCTGCGGGGCTCACGTGTGGCGTGCGGGGCGGGCAGCATGCCAGGCGGCCTCGATCATCGGGAAGATCTCGTCGAGGGCGGCCTCGGGGTCGGAGGCCTCGCGGGACAGGGAGTAGGCGTCGATCACGAACCGCGCGAGGGTGCGGGCGGCGGTCTCGCTCCGGGTCAGGGCCGGGTCGGCGGCGATGGCCGCGGCCAGCGCCTCCGCATGGCGCAGGCGGACCGACTCGTCGTACTTCCGCAGGGCGGGAGACGCGTCGATCATGCGCCAGATCGGGGCGGCGCCGTCCGCGGTGCAGTGCCGGACCAGGGCCAGGACCTCGCGGCGCAGCGCGGGGATCAGCGGCTCGTGCGGGGCGCGGTCGGTGACCGCCCGCGTGAGGCGGTGCTCGAAGTCCTCGTCCTGCTCGAAGACCAGCGCCTCCTTGCAGGCGAAGTGGGAGAAGAGCGTGGTGACGGCCACGTCGGCCTCGGCGGCCACGTCACGGATGCCCACCGCGTCGTATCCGCGCTCCAGGAAGAGCCGCAGCGCGGTGTCGGCGATCTTCTGGCGGGTCGCGGCCTTCTTGCGCTCACGGCGGCCCGACTGCTGCACGGTCATGACCCGCAGGCTAGCAGGTACGAAACAATAACCGTTATGAAACGCTATCCGTTAGTGCTACGTTCGCGGCATGAGGAAAGTGAGCTTCGCCGAGTTCGGCGGTCCGGACGTGCTGCAGCTGATCGACGCCGAGGAGCCCCACGCGGGGCCCGGTCGCATACGCATCGCCGTACGGGCGGCGGGGGTGAATCCCGTCGACTGGCGGGTCAGGGAAGGACAGGTGCTGGGCGCCCACCCGGTCGAGTTGCCCTCCGGTGTGGGGCTGGACGCCGCCGGGGTGGTGGACGAGATCGGCGAGGGAGTGACCGGGGTCGAGGTCGGGGACCGGGTGTTCGGCGAGGGTGCCAGTACCTACGCCGAGTTCGCCGTACTGGGGGCCTGGGCGCGGATGCCGGAGGGGCTGACGTTCGAAGAGGCGGCCGGGTACCCCTCCGTGGTGGAGACCGCGCTGCGCGTCATTCGCGAGGTCGGTGTCCGGCCCGGGCAGACGCTGCTGGTCAGCGGGGCGTCGGGGGGAGTCGGGTCGGCGGTGCTGCAGATCGCCCGCGACCGGGGCATCAAGGTGATCGGTACGGCCGGTGCCGCCAACCAGGACTACCTGCGCGGCCTCGGTGCCGTCGCCACGACGTACGGCGAGGGCTGGGTCGAGCGGGTGCGGCGGCTCGGCGAGGTCGACGCGGCCCTCGACCTGGCCGGTTCCGGTGTGATCCGCGAGTTGGTCGAGCTGACCGGGGCGCCGGAGAAGGTCGTCAGCATCGCCGACCTCGGGGCGCCCGAGTTCGGCGTCCGCTTCTCCGGGGTGGCCGGCAGCGTGCCTGCCGCGCTCGCCGAGGCCGTCGACCTGATCTCGCGGGGGAAGCTCCACATCCCGGTCGAGAAGTCGTACTCGCTCGCCGAGGCCGCGGCCGCGCACGTCGACAGCCGGGCGGGACACACGCGCGGGCGCCGGGTCCTGGTCGTCTGAACCGCTGAACGCACTTCGCCACCGGGCTGTCCCCGGTGGCGAAGTCGGGCCGATCGCGATGGGCGCGGAGGGCGCGGAGCAGGCGGTCTGGGCGGGCTGTCTGAGCGGGCGGGGATCAGTCGTCGCCGAGCTTCGAGCCCAGGGTGACCTCGGTCGTGTGCTGCTTGCCGCCGCGCTCGTAGGTGACGGTGACCTCGTCGCCGGGCTTGTGCGTCCAGATCTCGCCGATCAGGGTCGGGCCGCTGTCGATCACCCGGTCGTCGAGCTTGGTGATGACGTCGCCGGGCTTGAGGCCCGCGTCGTCGGCGGGGCCGCCCTGCTCGACCGGGTCGGAGCCGCCGACGCCCTGCTCGGTGAGCTTGGCGCCGTTCGTCGTCTCCTCCAGCGAGACGGAGGCACCGATCTTCGCGTACACCGGCTTGCCGGTCTTGATCAGCTGCTGGGCGACGAACTTCGCCTGGTTGACCGGGATCGCGAAGCCCAGGCCGATGGAGCCGGCCTGGCCGGTGCCGAAGCCGCCGTTGCTGGTCGACTGGATCGCGGAGTTGATGCCGATGACGTTGCCCTGGGCGTCCAGCAGCGGGCCGCCGGAGTTGCCCGGGTTGATCGACGCGTCGGTCTGCAGGGCGCTCATGTAGGACGCCTTGCTGTCGGCGCTGCCGTCGCTGGAGGCCACGGGGCGGTTCTTGGCGCTGATGATGCCCGTGGTCACGGTGTTGGACAGGCCGAAGGGGGCGCCGATGGCGATCGTCGAGTCGCCCACGGCGACCTTGTCGGAGTCGCCGAGGGGGAGCGGGTTCAGGTCCGAGGGCGCGTTCTCGAGCTTGATGACCGCGACGTCGTAGCCCTGGGCGTGGCCGACCACCTCGGCGTCGTACTTCTTGCCGTCGGGGAAGGTCGCGCTGAGCTTGCCGCCGTCGACCGCCTCCGCCACCACGTGGTTGTTGGTGACGATGTGGCCTTCCTTGTCGAAGACGAAGCCGGTGCCGGTGCCGCCCTCGCCGTTGCTCCCCTCGGCCTGGATGGTGACCGTGCTGGGCAGCGCCTTGGCGGCGACTCCGGCGACGGTGCCCGCGTCCCGCTTGACGGAGCCGCCGGTGTCGGAGGCGGAGACCGTGGTGGAACCGCCCTCGTCGTTGTTCTTGGCCAGGGTGTAGCCGAGACCGCCGCCCAGACCGCCCGCGACCAGCGCGGCGATCAGGACGCCGGCGACCAGCCCGCCCCGTCCGCGGCCCGGCTTCGGCGCGGGCTGCTGGTAGTACGAGGCGCCCCAGCCGCCCGCTCCGCCGCCTGCCCCGCCACCGGGGCCCTCACCGAAACCGCCGCCGGAGCCGCCGCCGAAACCACCGCCCAAGTCATTGCCGAAGCCGTTGTGGCCGCTTCCGCCGTACGTCGGGGTCTGGGCGGCCGTCGGGTCCTGGCCCGCCGGCGGAGTCTGGGCGGCTGGGGTGCCCGGCGGCTGGGGCGGGGGCCAGGAGGCGTCGGGGGCCGTGGAGCCCCGCGGGGTGTCGGCGCCCTCGGGAGCCGGGTGGTCCTGCGGCGCGGCCGGGGGCTGGGCGGGGGGAGCCGCCGGGGCCTCGGGGGCGGCGGGTGCCTGGTCGTCGGCGGGCGGCGCGGGGGGCTGGGCGGAGGCAGCGGGAGCATCCACCGGCACGGGAGGTGCGGACGGGGCCGGGGGTACCGCGGTGCCCTCGTTCTCGGTGCTCACAGCTTCTCTCCTCGTTCCACGGCTGTTTGTCGCTCACCCTGGTCGCGCTCAGCGACGCTCACGCGCTGCTCCACGGTCCGGCGCGATGCGGATGTGCTGGTGATTTTGTATGCCATCAGCTTTTCCCACGGGCCGTCAGAGCACCATAAGCGGTTGCTGTGGGTCCCCGACCGTCCTTTATATGGGTTATGCAAGACTAAACGGACGCGTTGCCGTTTCCGCCGATGGCACGTCTACCCGTCCGCGGTGGCACCATGACGCGGTGACCCACGCACGACAGCACCGGATTCAGGTCGTCGCCCACCGTGGCGCCTCCGAGGAGGCCCCCGAGCACACCCTGGCCGCGTACCGGAAGGCGATCGAGGACGGGGCGGACGCCCTGGAGTGCGACGTCCGCCTCACCGCGGACGGCCACCTCGTCTGCGTCCACGACTGGCGCGTCAACCGTACGTCCAACGGCCGCGGTGCGGTGTCCGCGCTGGAGCTGGCCGATCTCGCCGCACTGGACTTCGGCGCCCGGCGCACCCGGGAGTTCTGGCGCACGCGCGACGAGCAGCCCGACTGGGAGCACCGGCCCGAGGACCGGGAGGAGACCTCCGTCCTGACCCTGGAGCGACTGCTGCAACTGGTCGCCGACGCGGGGCGGCGGGTGGAGCTGGCGATCGAGACCAAGCACCCCACGCGCTGGGCGGGACAGGTGGAGGAGCGGCTGCTGCTGCTCCTGAAGCGGTTCGGACTCGACGCCCCGGCCTCGGCGGAGGAGTCCCCGGTACGGGTGATGAGCTTCTCGGCCCGGTCGCTGCACCGGGTGCGGGCCGCGTCGCCGACGCTGCCGACGGTCTATCTGATGCAGTTCGTCTCACCCCGGCTGCGCGACGGGCGGCTGCCCGCGGGTGTCCGAATCGCGGGCCCCTCGATCCGGATCGTGCGCAATCACCCCGCGTACATCGAGCGCCTGAAGCGGGCCGGTCACCAGGTGCACGTGTGGACGGTGAACGAGACCGCCGACGTGGATCTCTGCTCCGACCTGGGCGTGGACGCCATCATCACCAACCGGCCGCGCGCCGTCCTGGACCACCTGGGCCGCTGATTCGTCCGTACCTCTTGACCCGGCGGTCCGGCTGCCCCATTCTCCGGTCTCGGCCACACCGACCAAATCCAGCCATGCGATTACGGGGAGTGCACCGGCGCGTTCGGTACGTGTTCGACCGTGTCGAATGCGTCACCGTGCGGGGATCGGCCGGTTTCCGGCTCAGGGCGATGGGGCATCCACACCGTGGCGTGGGGCGAAGGAGGTCTCGGGGGTGGCGTTGGTGGTGGCACAGGAGGTGCCCACGTCGTCGAGCATGGCCGTGCCCCATGGCCCTGCGGGCGTGGGGGAAGCGAGACACCGCATGCGTGATCAGTTGCGCAGGGGCGGAGTGGCGGAATCGGTCATCGACGACGCTGTACTGGTCCTTTCCGAATTGCTGAGCAATGCGTGCAAGCACGGCCGCCCCTTGGGCGACGCGCTGGCCGGGGACGGCGACGTCCGCGCCGCGTGGCAGGTGGACGCGAGCGGCCGGCTCCTCGTGGAGGTGACGGACGGCGGCGGCCCGACCCGCCCGGCTCCGGCGACCCCCTCGGTCACGGCACACGGCGGCCGCGGGCTGAACATCATCACGGCGCTCGCCGACGACTGGGGCGTACGGGACGACGCCCATGGTGAGGTCACCGTCTGGGTCGTCGTCCACGACGACGTGCACGATCCGGACGCCGCGCACCGGCGCGACGACTTCGCCGCCCGGATCTCGGCACCGGCGGTGTCGGAGATCCCCGGCCTGGACTTCGCGGACGCCCTCGAGGACCTGGGCTGACGCTGGTTCGGCGTCCGGGCGCCGAAGCCGACCCCGTACGGCCGGCACGGATCAGCAGAGGTCGGCATACGGCGACCAGGGCCGACCCCCGTACGACCGCAACCCCGCGGTGCCCCTGTGCCGCCGTCACCGTTACGGGGCCGTGCGGGGTGGCGAGTTGTCCACAGGCGGCCCGTCGTCCACAGGGTCCCGACGGCCGGTGTGGGAGCGGCTAGGCTCGCGCCCGTACGAGTAGAGCCGTAACCGGGAGACACCCACGATGGCCAAGAAGCGACCCCAGACGAAGGCCAAGCGGCCCCAGCTCGACGATGCCGAGGTCCCGGTCGTCGGCGCCCGCGAGCCCTGCCCCTGCGGCAGCGGCCGCCGGTACAAGGCCTGCCACGGCCGGACCGCCGCGCAGGCCACCACCGCGCTGGTGCAGCGCCCGTTCGAGGGGCTGCCCGGCGAGTGCGACTGGGTGGCGCTGCGGGAGCTGGTGCCGGCGGCCACGGTCGGGCTGACCCTGCGGGACGGCCTGCCTGAGGGCGTCCCCTCCGTCACACTGGCCACGGTGCTGCCGATGGCCTGGCCGGCCCTGCGTCGCGACGACGGCTCGGTCCTCCTCGGCCTGCAGAACGACACGGCGTCGGGCGACATCAGCCGCGACCTCGCCGACACCCTCGCGCGGGCGCTGACCGCCGACCCGGGCACCCCGGTGCAGGGCCGCCGCGCGCCGGCCGACGGGCCCCGGCTGCAGGACCTGCTCTCGCCCGAGGGCGCCTTCGAGCCGGAGGTGCACTCGGGCTTCGAGTTCTGGGTCCCGGACCCGGAGAACGCCACGCCGGACGTCACCGCCTCCCTGGAGCGCGCCAACGCCGCGGCCATCCCGACCGTCCGGCTGCAGGGCGTCGACGCCGCCTACTGGTGCGAGACGCCGGACAAGAACCACCTGCGCTGGGTCATGCCGCACGAGGAGGAGCGGCTTCTGGACGCTCTCGCCCGGCTGCACGCCGCGGGCCGGTCGTCCCTCGGCGAGGGCACCCGCCTCGTCGGCTCCTTCCGCGCCCACGGGCTCACCGTGCCGGTGTGGGACCTGCCGAGCGAGATTTCCGCGCAGGACATCGAGAAGCCGGCCGCGGAGTTCGCCGAGCGGCTCGCCGAGGCCCTGGCCACGGACGCTCCGCTCACGCACGACGAGCGCCGGGCACGCGGCGGCCTCACCAACCGGCAGGTCACACTCAGCTGACGCACAGCCGTGCGAGCCGCGTCCGGCTGACCGACCGGTCAGCCGGAGCGGTGGCTCGTGGACGGGTGACTCCGGTCACAACTCCCGGTAGGGACAGGCCAGTCGGTGACCGGAAAGCAGGAGACCGAATTTGCTAACAGCCGATCTCTTGTTACCGTTCCAGTAGCCCGGTTGCTGGTGCATCCCCCGTCGCCAGCAACCGGGTCTTTCCATGCGCCCGCTCGCGCACGCACCGCAGCCGCCGGTCAACTCCCCGTACCCGAGGGGCTTTTGGCGTCACCGAGCCCGCTGCCGTTGCCCTCGCCGTCCCGGCCGCTCTCGCCGCTCCCGGCCCGCAGCAGCAGCGGCCCGTACCCGGCCCGGCGGGCGAACTCCGCGACCGCGGTGTATCCCGCCAGGCCGCCCCGGCTCGCGTCCCCGGTGTCCTGCGGCGGCGTCTCGCAGGTGCCCGGCGCGTCCTCGACACCCACCGCACAGCTCGTCCGCACGCTGCGTCCGCCGGGTCCCATGAGGCTCAGCACGGACTCGAGCGGGCCGCCGGTGGCGTTGCGGTAGTAGGTCCGCGCCCAGGTCTCCGCCCCCCGGGTCAGTACACAGGTCTGTGCCTCGACGCCCGCGGGCGAGGTGAGTTCGGGGCCGCAGCGCGCGGCCAGTGCGGGGCCGGGCGGCAACGGTGAACGGGCAGCTGCGCCCTCGTCCGCGACGCGGTCGGCTCCCTGGGACAGGACCCCCGGCGCGAGCCCGAACCGGTCCCCCGGCTCCGCCGCAGCCCCGGCCGCGGCTGCCGACGCGGTGGCGGACGCCTTGTCGTCACCGCCCCGCGCGAGGAGCGGCACCGCCGTCGAAACCTCGGCTCTCTCGCCGTCCGCGTCACCCGGGGGCCCCGCGGACGCCACCGCGAACGGCAGTACGACCGCGCACACCACGACACCCGCGAGCCCGTACAGACGGATCCGCCGACGGTCCGGGCCGCTGCGGCGTGACCCGGTGCGGCGCGGCCCGACGGCGCGGTGCTCCCCTGCATGAAGCGGCATGCCCGGACGATAACGACCGAGGGCGGGCACGGACTCCCGCGCGCGCCGACACCCCCTACAACTCGGGCGCGCTCACACCCGTACGAGTGAGGGCGTCGACCACCGCGTCCACCACGGCCTCCACGTCGGGCACCCAGGGCGAGGCGGAGCCGGGCAGCGGAGCCCGCTCCCAGCGGACGGCCCCGGCGCCGGTCTCGGACGGGGGCAGCGCGAGGTATCCGCCCTCGCCGTGGAAGCGCAGGGAGCCGGGGACGAAGTCCTTGGCGTAGAGCAGCTCGCCCAGCTGCTCCATGGAGTACGGCCTGACCAGCAGCGACCAGCGGGTGGGCGAGGCGACGACGGGGCCGAGCCGCAGCCCGGCGCGGTCGAGCGCGGCGAGGGCGTGGGCGGCCGGCAGGGCGGGCAGGGAGACGGCGCACGGGGCGCTGCCGCCGGTGGCCATGACGATCGGCGCGGTCGGCCGGTTGGTCCACCACCAGCGCACCATGCGCGCGTCGGTGGTCGCCGCGAGGAGACCGGGGTCGAAGGGGTGGGCGCCCGGCACCGTGCACTCGGGGTCGGGGCAGGAGCAGCCTGACCGGGCCCGCGGATCCGCCGTCGCGCCCGGGAGTACGGGCCACTGCCATCGTGTCGCGTAGGTCAGGGCCGCGCCGATCAGCTCAGGCTGCCCGTCGTCGTGCGGGGACAGGAGCCTGCGTCGCCTTCCGAGGATCTCGCGCATGAGCGCTCGTTCCTTTCCGTTGCACGCCTGGCAACACCGTGGTCTCTTCACACCATGTGTCGATCACTTCGCTGTGCGTTGCTGGTGGCGCATCACACCCCTGCCGGGAGACGCCCCCACGGGGCACGTCTCCGCCAAGGGCAAGGGAAACCCCTGTGGGTCGAGCACTGACTGCGTCCGTGACGGTTCCGGCCACTGCGTCTATCAAAAGCATGGCGTGGCGCGGGGGTGGCGAAGTCTGGCGTTTTGCCGTCGCGCGTATTTCTCTCCGCCTCCGCCACGGGAGGATGGGGCACGGTCGTCGGTGGATAGGACGCCCGGGTCCGTCGCCAGGTTCCCGGTGGCCCCCAACCACCCCCGGCCTTCTCCGAGTACGTACCCATCACGACCGCTGTGACGCTCCGTGAAGCACCCCCAGTCGACCGCAACAAGCCGTCCTCTGGGGCAGTTTCAAGCCAAATTCGCTTTTCCGCAAGAGGCCGAGAAGAAGGCCGCTCACACCCCACGGACACCAGGAATCCCAGCAGGACAATGCTGGACATCCCCTTACGAGTGCGTGTACATGTGGAGACACTGCTAGCGGCGCAGAATGACATGGGGGTTTGCGATGCTTTTGAGCAGTAAGCGCCGGTCGGAAGGCCGGACGCCATGAACGCCCCGCACCCTGCGAAAGTGGCCGGAATCGATTCAACGGTCCCGTCCCCCGCACACACTGTCGCGTCCGCCGCCGCCGGCACCCCCCAGGCGGCCGAGCCCCCAACCACGGACGCCGCGGCCGCCACGGACCCCTCGGGCACTCCTTGTGCCCCCGGGGCCCTGCTCCAGGACCGGCTGGCCGGCTGGGTCTCGGACCTCACGACCCTGCACGAACTGACCGAACGCCTGCTCCGCACGGACACCCTCGCCGACGGCCTCCAGGAAGTACTGCGCGCCGGAGCCGCCCTGGTCGGCGCCCGGCGCGGACTCGTCGTGCTGGAACCGGCCGACGGACTCGGCCCCGGCACCACCGTCGGCCTCGGTCTCGCCCGCGCCGACCTCGGCCACATCGAGACCGTGCCCCGCACCTGCCTGTCCTACGGACGGATCCTGGACGGACTGCCGGTCGGCGAGGACGGCATCGCGGAACCCGACTTGTTCGCCGAGAAGTCCCTCGACCCCCGCCACCGCGAGGTCGCCGCCCGCCTCGGCTACGCCGCCAGCTATGCGCTCCCCCTGTCCGCCGAGGGCACCGGACGCCTGGGCGCCGCCGTCTGGCTCTACGACGAACCCGCCGAACCGGGTGAACGGCAGCGCCACCTCGCCGGCCTGTACGTCCGGTACGCCGCCCAGCACCTGACGCGCCTCCTGGAGGTCGAGCGCACCCGCGCGTCCATGGCCACGATGGCCGAGGAACTGCTGCCCTCCCGCCTGCCCCGGGTGCCCGGCGTGCAGCTCGCCGTCCGGCACCGCACCGGTCCGCGGGGCGGCGGCGACTGGTACGACGCCCTGCCGCTGCCGGACGCCGCACTCGGCCTCGCCGTCGGATCCGTCACCGGGTCGGGGCCCAGCGCGGTCGCCGCGATGGGGCGGCTGCGCGCCTCGCTGCGCGCGTACGCCGTGATGGAGGGCGAGGACCCGGTCGCCGTCCTGTCCGACCTGGAGCTGCTGCTGCGGCTGACCGAACCGGCCCGTTCGGCCACCGCGCTGTTCGGTTACTGCGAGCCCGCGCTGCGCCGGATCACGCTGGCCGGCGCCGGGCACAGTCCGCCCCTGCTGATCGGGCAGCGGCGCACGGAGTTCGTCGAGACCTCCGTCTCCGCGCCGCTGGGCATGCTCGCCTGCTGGGAGGCGCCCAGCGTGGAGCTGCAGGCCGAGCCGGGAGAGACGGTTCTGCTGTACACCGACGGGCTGCTGCACCGCACCGGCGACCCGGCCGACCGCGCCTTCGCCCGGCTGCACGCGGCGGCGGCCGGTGTCCCCCGGGCCGCGCGGCAGGACCCGGATGCGGTCGTCGAGCACGTCCTGCGCACCGTGCTGCCGGGCGGAAAGGCGGAGGCGGACTCCGAGGAGGACGTCGCCCTGCTGGCGGTCCGGTTCGAATAGCGGTCACTGACGCCCCGCACGCTCCGCATAACGGACGGTAGTGCAGGGACGTAACAGGCCCTTCGGCCCTGGGCCCCCTTCCGTACGACCGTACGATGGGGGGTGGTCCAGTGCCGTATCGAGGAGGATGACCGTGGCGGAGGAGCTCACCCCGGAGAACCCGGAAGCTGTGCTTGAGGACGCCGCTGACGCGGCGGGCGAAGAGCCCGTCAAGCAGCGCAAGAACGGCCTGTACCCGGGCGTGTCGGACGAGCTGGCCGAGAACATGCAGTCCGGCTGGGCCGACACGGAGCTGCACGACCTGGAGCCGATCGCCCAGGCCGCCGAGACCGCCGCCCGCCGCGCCGCCCTGTCCGCCCGCTTCCCCGGCGAGCGCCTGGTGATCCCCGCGGGCAACCTCAAGACCCGCTCCAACGACACGGAGTACCCCTTCCGCGCCTCGGTCGAGTACGCGTACCTGACCGGCAACCAGACCGAGGACGGCGTCCTGGTCCTGGAGCCCGAGGGCGAGGGCCACACCGCGACGATCTACCTGCTGCCGCGCTCGGACCGGGAGAACGGCGAGTTCTGGCTGAGCGGGCAGGGCGAGCTGTGGGTCGGCCGCCGCCACTCCCTCACCGAGGCCGGAAAGCTGTACGGCATCCCCGCCTCCGACGTCCGCGAGCTGGCCGGCGCCCTGCGCGAGGCCACCGGCCCGGTGCGCGTCGTGCGCGGCTACGACGCCGGCATCGATGCGGCCCTGACCGACAAGGTCACCGCCGAGCGCGACGAGGAGCTGCGCGTCTTCCTCTCCGAGGCCCGGCTGGTCAAGGACGAGTTCGAGATCGGTGAGCTGCAGAAGGCCGTCGACTCCACCGTGCGCGGCTTCGAGGACGTCGTGAAGGTCCTCGACAAGGCCGAGGCGACCAGCGAGCGCTACATCGAGGGCACCTTCTTCCTCCGCGCCCGCGTCGAGGGCAACGACGTCGGCTACGGCTCCATCTGCGCCGCCGGCCCGCACGCCTGCACCCTGCACTGGGTCCGCAACGACGGCCCGGTCCGCTCCGGCGACCTGCTGCTGCTGGACGCGGGCGTGGAGACGCACACGTACTACACCGCCGACGTGACGCGCACGCTGCCGGTCAACGGCACCTACAGCGAGCTGCAGAAGAAGATCTACGACGCCGTGTACGACGCCCAGGAGGCGGGCATCGCCGCGGTGAAGCCGGGCGCCAAGTACCGCGACTTCCACGACGCCGCCCAGCGCGTGCTGGCCGAGCGGCTCGTCGAGTGGGGCCTGGTCGAGGGCCCCGTCGAGCGGGTCCTGGAGCTGGGCCTGCAGCGCCGCTGGACGCTGCACGGCACCGGTCACATGCTCGGCATGGACGTCCACGACTGCGCCGCCGCGCGCGTCGAGTCGTACGTGGACGGCACGCTGGAGCCCGGCATGGTGCTCACCGTCGAGCCCGGCCTGTACTTCCAGGCCGACGACCTGACCGTGCCCGAGGAGTACCGGGGCATCGGCGTGCGCATCGAGGACGACATCCTCGTCACCGCCGACGGCAACCGGAACCTGTCCGCCGGCCTGCCGCGCCGCTCGGACGAGGTCGAGCAGTGGATGGCCGCGCTGCAGGGCTGACCCGCACCCGGCGTACGACGGCCGGGCGCCCCGTGGGGTGCCCGGCCGTCGGTCTGCCCAGGACGAGTCGACTCGTCACACCGCCACCAGCGGGGCGTTCTCGCGCCACTTGAGGACCTTGTCGAAGCTCACGACGGCCCCGGCCCGCCCCGGCGCACTGCCGATGTGGACATGGTCGGCCAGCTCCCGGATGAGACACAGGCCGCGGCCGCTCTCCGCCTCCGGGGACACCGGCCGGGCGAGGCCCTGCGGCCCGCCCGGAGCGGGGGCGGGGAAACCGGGGCCGGTGTCGGCGACCTCGATGCGGCACCGTTCGCCGTCCAGGTAGGCCGTGACGCGGTACGCCTCCCCGGGGCCGCCCGACCCGCCGTCCCCGCCGTGCTCGACGGCGTTGGCGCAGGCCTCGCTCAGCGCGACGGAGAGGTCGAAGGAGATGTCGGGGTCGACGCCCGCGGTCTCCATGGTGCCGATCAGCAGGCGGCGGGCCAGGGGGACGCTCGCAGCCTCGCGCCGCAAATGGAGTGACCACCAGATGCTCATGCTCCAGCCTCCCGGCCGCGGCTCGACATACCGATACGTATTGCCCCTCATGCCCGGGCGTAAGCGCGTCGCGCCCGTGACACCGCTCATCTGGCGGATGCGTCGCCGCCGTCGGCCGGTGTATGCGGGGCGACTCGTACCAGAGGGTGACCTTCCGCCCCGTTCCCCGTCTTCCGGTCGTACGGCATCTTGTGGACCTGCCGTACGGCGCCCATGCCGTGGGTGCGATGATGAGCCCGCCATGACTGCCCCCCACCCGCCAACGGCGCGCTCCGGACACGATCTCCGGGTCCTGCGGGCCGCGGTGTTCGCCGCGGTCTGTGTCGTGCTGGCCGCGGCGGGGCACACCCTCGCCTCCTGTGCCACCGTTCCGCTGTGGTCGCTGGGCGCGGGATTCCTCGGGGCGGTCCTGGTCGCCGTGCCGCTCGCCGGGCGCCGGCGTTCGCTGCCCGGCATCGTCGTGCTGCTCGCCGTCGGACAGACCGCGCTGCACGCCCTGTTCGGGCTCGGCCAGCACGGCACCGTCGCGGCCGGCGTCCCCGGCACGGCCGCCGCGTCCGGCGGGGCGGGCGCGCTGTCCGACGCCTCCCTGGTCCAGCAGGCCGCACGGCTGGTCTGCGGGACCACCGCGGCGGCGATCAGCCCGGCCCAGGCCGAGCGGATCCTCACCGACGCGCGGATCGCCCCGGACGTGCACACCGGCGCGGCGCACCACCCGGCCGACGTGCTGTCCGCCGGTGGCTCCGCCGCGCTGCTGCCGTCGCTGCCGATGCTGCTCGGCCACGTCCTCGCGGCCCTGGCCGCCGGCTGGCTGCTGCGGCGCGGTGACCTGGCCCTGACCCGGCTCGTCGAACTCTCGGCGCACTCGGCCCAGGCCATGGCCGAGGCGGCGCTCGTCCGCGCCCTGCGCGCGGCGCTCTCCCTGGTGCGCGCCCTGCACGCCGGACTGGCCGGGGCCCCCCGTACCGGTCCGCGTCCGCCGCGCCCCGCCCTGTGGGTGCCGCCCCGGCCCCGTACCACCGCGCTTCAGCACACGGTCGTCCGGCGCGGACCGCCGAGTGACGCGTTCGCCCTCGCCGCCTGACACGACGCGACCGCCGTCCCGCTCCGGGAGGGGCCGCCGTCGTGCGGCACGCGCGCGTGCGCGCATCCCTCCTGTCACTCGGCACCGGCTGCTCGGCACCGGTGTCCACACGAAGCGGAGTACTCCGTCCATGAAGGCTTCCCGTATCGCCGCCGCCGGCGCCGTGTCCGGCATCGCCGTCCTCGCCCTGTCCGCCCCCGCCTTCGCGCACGTCAGCGTGCAGCCGGAGGGCACGGCCGCCAAGGGCGGCTACGCGGTCGTCGACTTCAAGGTCCCCAACGAGCGCGACAACGCCTCCACCACCAAGCTGGAGGTCAACTTCCCCACCGACCACCCGCTGGCGTCCGTCATGCCGCAGCCGGTCCCCGGCTGGAAGGCCGTGGTCACCAAGGCCAAGCCGACCAAGCCGCTGGAGTCGCACGGCAAGCAGATCACCGAGGTCGTCACCAAGGTGACCTGGACCGCCGACGGCAAGGGCGTCGAGCCCGGCTACTTCCAGAAGTTCCCGGTCTCCATCGGCGCCCTGCCCGAGGACGCCGACCAGCTGGTGTTCAAGGCGATCCAGACGTACTCCAACAAGGAGGTCGTGCGCTGGATCGAGGTGCCGCAGGAGGGCCAGGAGGAGCCCGAGACCCCGGCGCCCGTGCTCCAGCTGGCCGCCGCCGAGGACGACGCCCACGGCGCGGCGGGCTCCTCGGACGCGAAGGCCGAGAACACCGGGGCGGACGCGCAGAACACCGCCGCCGACGCCTCCTCGTCGGACTCCGGCTCCGGCGACGGCAGTGACACCACCGCCCGGGTCCTCGGCATCGTCGGCATCGTCGTCGGTGCGGCGGGCGTCGGCTACGGCGTGCTGGCCGGCCGCCGACGCGACTCC
Organism: Streptomyces hyderabadensis; assembly: GCF_020404845.1. Lineage (GTDB taxonomy): Bacteria > Actinomycetota > Actinomycetes > Streptomycetales > Streptomycetaceae > Streptomyces > Streptomyces hyderabadensis. Next base: position 68,865 of record NZ_JAIOJZ010000003.1, read on the forward strand.
GGCGCGACGGCGTAACGACGCCGCGCCGGTGCGCCGGCCCCACCTCGTCGGCGCATCCTCTCGTCCGGTGCGCGCCGGGCACCGTCCGTCGGACCTCCGACGGACCCCGGCGCGCACCGGAGCACCTCACATCTGGGACATTTTTCTATGCGCAAGAAGACGTTCGCCATGGCCGCCCTGCTCGCCGCCGCCGCTCTGACGCTGTCCGCCTGCGGCAGCGGCGCCGACAGCGACAAGCCCGTGACCGTGGTCTCCGAGGACAACAGCCAGCAGGCCGCCACCGTCCTCGACAAGCCCTTCGAGAAGCCCGACCTGGTCCTCACCGACACCCAGGGCAAGAAGTACGACCTCCGCGAGCAGACCGCGGGCAAGCCCACGCTGATCTACTTCGGCTACACCCACTGCCCCGACGTCTGCCCGCTGACCATGAACAACATCGCCGTGGCCAAGAAGCAGCTCTCCCAGGCGGAGCAGGACAAGCTCCGCGTCGTGTTCGTCAGCACCGACCCGGAGCGGGACACCCCGGCCGCGCTCGGCAAGTGGCTCAAGGGCATCGACCCGCAGATCGTCGGCCTGACCGGCGACTTCGACACCATCCAGGCCGGCGCCCGCACCCTCGGCATCTCGATCGACCCGCCGACCAAGGACAAGGACGGCAAGATCGTCTCGACCCACGGCACCCAGGTCGTCGCCTTCTCCCCGAAGTCCGACGCGGGCTACGTCCTGTACGGCGAGGACGCCACGGTCGACGACTACACCAAGGACCTCCCCAAGCTCATCAAGGGGCAGAACCCGTGAGGCGGCCCGCGGGAGGGGCGGCAGGGCGCCGTCCGGCCCTCGCCGCCGTCGCGGTGATCGGCGCCCTCGCCCTCGCGGGCTGCGGCGGCTCGGACTCCGACTCCGGTTCCGCGGACTCCGGCGCCGAACTCTCCGTCGGCTCCGCCTACATACCGCAGCCCGTCTCCGACTCGATGGCGGCCGGTTTCCTCACGATTACCAACGAGGGCGGCACCGCGGACGAGCTGACCTCCGTCACCAGCGAGGCCGGCGAGGTCACCGTGCACGAGACCGTCGACGGGACCATGAAGGAGGTCGACCGCCTCGAGGTCCCCGCGCACGGTCAACTCGTGTTCAAGAGCGGCGGAAACCACCTGATGTTCGAGAAGCTGAAGCAGCAGCCGAAGCAGGGCCAGTCCGTCACCGTCGAACTGCACTTCGCCCACTCCGGCCCCGTCACGGTCGAGTTGCCCGTGAAGGCGGCCACCTACCAGCCCACCGCCGGACACTCCGGGCACTCCGAAGACCCCGGACACTGAGGGAGGGACCACCTTGACGCAGACCATCGCCCCGCGCGTCCGGACCCTGGTGCTGCTGCTCCTGGCCGCGGCCTGCGCGCTGCTGGCCGGCGCCGGACCGGCCGCCGCGCACGCCGCGCTGACCGGCAGCGACCCCCGGGAGGGGGCGGTGGTCGACAAGGCTCCGGCCCAGGTGTCGCTCACCTTCTCCGAGTCGGTCTCGATGGACGACGACTCGCTGCGCGTCCTCGACCCCAAGGGCAAGCGCGTCGACTCCGGCAAGCCGTCCGGCACGGGCGGCACGACCTACGCCGTGAAACTGCACGCCGGGCTGCCCGACGGCACGTACACGGTGACCTACCAGGTCGTCTCCGCCGACAGCCACCCGGTCTCCGGCGCCTACACCTTCTCCGTCGGCGCCCCCTCCGAGACCTCGGTCACCGTTGCCGGGCAGGGAGCCGGTGGCGGGCTCGTCGGCGGGCTGTACGGCGTCGGACGGTATGTGTCGTACGCCGGTTTCGCCGTGCTGGTGGGCGGCGCCGCCTTCGTCCTCGTCTGCTGGCCGCGCGGCTCCGGGGTGCGCGTCGTACAGCGGTTCGTCGTCTCGGGCTGGCTCGCGCTGACCGCCGCCACCCTGCTGCTCCTCCTGCTGCGCGGTTCCTACACCGGCTCCGGGAAGGTCGCCGACGTCTTCGACCTCGGCCTGCTCGGGGAGGTGCTGCAGACCAAGTCCGGCGCCGCGCTGGTCTCCCGGCTGCTGCTGCTGGCGGCGGCCGCGCTGTTCATCGCCGTGCTCTTCGGCGCGTACGACAAACGGGAGGACGAGGAGAGGAGGGACCTCGCCTTCGGGCTCGCGGTCGGCGGCAGCGTCGTGGCGGCGGGCCTCGCGGCGACCTGGGCGATGTCCGAGCACGCCTCCGTCGGCCTCCAGGCCGGACTCGCCATGCCGGTCGACGTCGTCCACCTGATCGCCGTCGCCACCTGGCTCGGCGGACTGACCGCGCTGCTCGTCGCCCTGTACCGGGGCCCGGCGGACACCCCGGTCCCCGCCCTCGCCGTACGCCGGTTCTCGCGCGTCGCCTTCGGCAGCGTGATCGCGCTGGTGGCGACCGGCACGTACCAGTCCTGGCGCCAGCTCGGCTCCTGGACGGCCTTCACCGACACCCGGTACGGACAGCTGCTCCTCGTGAAGATCGGGCTCGTGGCGGTACTCGTCGGCGTCGCCTACTTCTCGCGCCGGTGGACGGCGCAGCTCGCGGAGGCGACGCCCGCCGTGGCGGGGGCCGCGCGGGGCGCGGCGAAGGCGGCCGGGACGACGGCCGGGAAGGCTTCCGCCAAGGCGGCGGAGCGAGGGTCCGGGAAGGCCTCCGGGAAGACGGCGGAGAGCGGGTCCGCGAAGGACTCCGCGGAGGGGAAGGGCTCGGCGAAAGCGAAGGTCGCCGAGAAGGACTCCGCCGAGGAGAAGGGCTCGGCGAAGGCGAAGGTCGCCGAGAAGGTGCCCGGCGCGGCGAAGGGTGGTTCCGGCAGCTCCCAGCGGGCCGCCCAGCTCGCCCGGCAGCGCGCGGCCGTGGACGCCGCCCGGCAGAAGCGGCAACGGGACGCCGACCCGAACCGCTTCGGACTGCGCCGCTCCGTGCTCGCCGAGGCGGGCATCGCCGTCGTCCTGCTCGTCGTGACCACCGTCCTGACCCAGACCGAGCCGGGCCGCACCGAGGAGGAGGCCAAGGCCGCCGGCACGTCCGCCGCCGCCGACTCCGCCCCCGCCACGGGCGCGGTGACGCTGGACATGCCCTTCGACACCGGGAGCCAGAACGGCAAGGGCGTCGTACGGGTCGAACTCGACCCCGCCCGGGTGGGCGCCAACGACCTGCACCTCTACGTCGAGCGCCCGGACGGGACCGCCTTCGACATCCCCGAGGTGAAGGTGGCCCTCACCCAGAAGGCCAAGGACATCGGGCCGCTGCCCGTCGCCCCCGACCACATCACCACCGGCCACTGGTCGGCGAGCGGAGTACAGATCCCGATGGCCGGCGACTGGGAGGTTGCCGTCACCGTGCGCACCTCCGACATCGACCAGGTCACCATCTCCAAGAACGCGCAGATCGGCTGAACCGCACCATGCCTGACCAGTCCAACCAGGCGGTCCCCTCGGTCCCCTCGGGCCCCGAGATCCCTGGGAACGCCACCGCACCCGAGGGCATCTCACGACGGCGGATGCTCGGCACCGCCGGCGCCACCGGGCTCGTCCTCGGGGTGGCGGGCGCCGCCGCCGGCTACGCCGCCGCGCCCTCCTCCGCCGCCGCTCCCCTCACCTCGCTCGGCAGCGAGCGGGCGATGTTTCACGGGAAACATCAGCCCGGCATCACCACCCCGATGCAGGCCCGCGGCCACCTCGTCGCCTTCGACCTCGCGGCCGGGTCCGGCCGCAAGGAGGCCGCCGCGCTGCTGCGCCGCTGGTCGGAGACGGCCCGGCGGCTGATGGCGGGCGAGCCGGCCGGAACCCGTGACACGGATGTGGCCCGGGACGCCGGACCCGCATCGCTGACCGTCACCTTCGGTTTCGGGCACAGCTTCTTCGGCCGGACCGGTCTCGACGAACAGCGCCCGGCCGCCCTCGATCCGCTCCCCGACTTCTCCTCCGACCATCTCGACAAGAACCGCAGCAACGGCGACCTGTGGGTGCAGATCGGCGCCGACGACGCCCTGGTGGCCTTCCACGCCCTGCGCGCGATCCAGCAGGACGCCGGGACGGCGGCCCGTATCCGCTGGCAGATGAACGGCTTCAACCGCTCGCCCGGCGCCACCGCCCACCCCATGACCGCCCGGAACCTGATGGGCCAGGTCGACGGCACCCGCAACCCGAAGCCCGCCGACGCCGACTTCGACGAGCGGATCTTCGTGCCGGAGGCGCCCGGGTCCGGAAAGGCCGGGCCCGTCTGGATGGCGAACGGCTCCTACGCTGTCGTACGCCGCATCCGGATGCTCCTCGACGACTGGGAGAAACTGTCCCTCAAGGCCCAGGAGGACGTCATCGGGCGCCGCAAGTCCGACGGGGCACCGCTGTCCGGAGGGAGCGACGCCACCGAGACGACGGAGATGGACCTGGAGAAGACGGACGCCTCCGGGAAACTCGTCGTTCCCATCAACGCCCACGCGCGCATCACCCGCCCCGACCAGAACGGCGGCGCCGCCATGGTCCGCCGGCCCTTCTCGTACCACGACGGCTTCGACGCCGACGGCGTCCCGGACGCCGGGCTGCTCTTCATCTGCTGGCAGGCCGATCCGCTGCGGGGCTTCGTGCCCGTGCAGCGCAAGCTGGACCGGGGCGACGCGCTGTCGCAGTTCATCCGGCACGAGGCGAGCGGCCTGTTCGCGGTGCCGGGCGGGGCGTCCGAGGGAGAGTACGTGGGCCAGCGGCTGCTGGAGGGGTGAATCCGGCAGCACGTCACCCCGCGGAGGGGCTTGTGCCGGAGGCGTGAGCCGGGCGTGCCGCGGCCCATTAGGGTGAGGACATGTCAGCCAGTTACGCGTATCTCGGCCCTGAAGGCACCTTCACCGAAGTAGCCCTGCGCACCCTCCCGGAGACGGCGACCCGGGAACTGGTCCCGTACGTCTCCGTGCAGTCCGCGCTCGACGCGGTGCGCACCGGCGAGGCCGAGGCCGCGTTCGTGCCGATCGAGAACTCCGTCGAGGGCGGCATCACCACCACCCTCGACGAGCTGGTCGCCGGCCAGCCGCTGATGATCTACCGCGAGGTGCTGCTCTCCATCACCTTCGCGCTGCTGGTCCGCCCCGGCACCAAGCTGTCGGACATCAAGACGGTCACCGCCCACCCGGCCGCGCAGCCCCAGGTGCGCAACTGGATCAAGGCGCACCTGCCGGACGTCGCCTGGGAATCGGCCGCCTCCAACGCGGACGGCGCCCGCCTGGTGCAGGAGGGGCGGTACGACGCGGCCTTCGCCGGTGAGTTCGCGGCGGAGCGCTACGGCCTGGAGGTGCTGGAGGCCGACATCCACGACGCGGAGAACGCCCAGACGCGTTTCGTGCTGGTGGGCCGGCCGGCCCGGCCCGCGGCACCGACCGGGGCGGACAAGACGTCCGTCGTGCTCTGGCAGCGCGACGACCACCCCGGCGGCCTGCGCGACCTGCTGGGCGAGTTCGCCACCCGGGGCATCAACCTGATGCTGCTGCAGTCCCGCCCCACCGGTGCCGGCATCGGCAACTACTGCTTCTGCATCGACGCCGAGGGGCACATCTCCGACCGCCGGGTGGCCGACGCGCTGATGGGCCTGAAGCGGGCCTGCCTCCAGGTGCGCTACCTCGGCTCGTACCCCCGCGCGGAGGTCGGGCCGGCCGATGTGGACGCGCTGCGGCCGGGCACCTCGGACGAGGCGTTCGTGGCGGCGGCGGACTGGGTGGCGCGCTGCCAGGACGGCCGGTTCTGACCGTCGGTTCCGACCGTCTGGTTCCGGCCATCGGTTCCGGCCATCGGAAACGACCGACCGTCCTATCTGCCGATTTTCGTTGTCCACAGGAGTTATCCACAGGTCCGCTTCTCGACCTGGGGACAAGTCGACAACGAACCGGCATTCAGTCGACATATCCCCCTACGGCATCCCACTTCGCCCACAGAGGGCCAGGTCACCCTTCGTCCACCTGTTTCTTGCACCCCATACTCCGGAGTGACACCCAGTGCCCCGTTTCCACTCGAAAGTGCGGGCGTGAAGGGTTTGGACAGTCCGACTCCACGAATTGGGAATGATCACTTCCGTGCATCCACAGATCTTTCGCACACCCTGTGGATAACTTTTCCGGGCTGTGGATTCCTGTGGACGGCGGTGCCTCAAGTCCCGTTCTCCACAAGGAAATCCGGTCAACCCGGCGCCCGTGCGGCGCCTCGTTCCGGGGATGCCGCAACGTCTCATTGACCGGTCGAACGGGACGGGCGGCCCGCGTACGGCAATAGTCGGTCGAGAGCCCCCATCCCGCACCGGTAGCCTTGACCGCGTGATTGACCTTCGCCTGCTCCGTGAGGACCCCGACCGTGTGCGCGCGTCGCAGCGCGCCCGTGGAGAGGACGTCGCGCTCGTCGACTCCCTCCTGTCCGCCGACGAACGGCGCAGGTCGTCCGGCGTCCGTTTCGACGAGCTGCGTGCCGAGCAGAAGGGCCTCGGCAAGCTGATCGGCAAGGCCACCGGGGACGAGAAGGCCGAGCTGCTCAAGCGGGCCGAGCAGCTGAAGACCGACGTCAAGGCCGCTGACACCGAGCGTGACGCGGCCGACGCCGAGACCCAGGAGCTGCTCCAGCGGCTCGGCAACCTCGTCCACCCCGACGTGCCCGTCGGCGGCGAGGAGGACTTCGTCACGCTGGAGACGCACGGCACGCACCGCGACTTCGCCGCCGAGGGCTTCGAGCCCAAGGACCACCTGGAGCTCGGCCAGCTGCTCGGCGCCATCGACGTGGAGCGCGGCGCCAAGGTCTCCGGCTCGCGCTTCTACTTCCTGACCGGCGTGGGCGCCCTCCTGGAGCTGGCGCTGGTCAATGCGGCGATCGCGCAGGCCACCGCGGCCGGCTTCACGCCGATGCTGACCCCGGCGCTGGTGCGCCCGCAGTCGATGGCCGGCACCGGCTTCCTCGGCCAGGCCGCCCAGGACGTCTACCACCTCGACAAGGACGACCTGTACCTGGTCGGCACCTCCGAGGTGCCGCTCGCCGCGTACCACATGGACGAGATCCTGGACGCCGACCGCCTGCCGCTGCGCTACGCCGGCTTCTCGCCCTGCTTCCGCCGCGAGGCGGGCTCGCACGGCAAGGACACCCGGGGCATCTTCCGCGTGCACCAGTTCGACAAGGTCGAGATGTTCTCCTACGTCCTGCCCGAGGACTCGCAGGCCGAGCACCAGCGCCTGCTGGAGTGGGAGAAGCAGTGGCTGACGTCGCTGGAGCTGCCGTTCCGGGTGATCGACGTGGCCTCGGCCGACCTGGGCGCCTCGGCCGCGCGCAAGTACGACTGCGAGGCGTGGATCCCGACCCAGGGCAAGTACCGCGAGCTGACCTCGACCTCGGACTGCACCGAGTTCCAGTCCCGGCGGCTGTCGATCCGCGTCCGCGAGGGCAAGAAGGTGCGCCCGCTGGCCACGCTCAACGGCACGCTGTGCGCCGTACCGCGCACGATCGTGGCGATCCTGGAGAACCACCAGCAGGCCGACGGTTCGGTCCGGGTGCCCGAGGTGCTGCGCCCGTACCTGGGCGGCCGGGAGGTCCTGGAGCCGGTGGCCAAGTGAGTGACACCGGCACCGCCGCGGTTCCCGGCACCGGATCCGCCGGGGGCTTCCCCTACCGGCTGATCGCCACCGACCTCGACGGCACGCTGCTGCGCGGCGACGACACGATCTCGCAGCGCACCCGGGACGCGCTCGCCGCGGCCACCGCGGCGGGCGCCGCCCACATCGTGGTCACCGGCCGGGCGGTGCCGTGGACCCGGCACATCCTGGACGACCTCGGCTACGACGGGCTGGCCGTCTGCGGTCAGGGCGCGCAGGTCTACCACGCCGGGGAGCACCGGCTGCTGACCTCCGTGACCCTGGACCGGCAGCTGGCCGGGGTGGCGCTGGCCAAGATCGAGGCGGAGACCGGCCCGCTGTACCTGGCGGCCAGCCGGGACGGCCTGGAGGGCGACGTGCTGGTCGGCCCGGGCTACGCGGTCGGCGGCGACCTGCCCGCCGTGCCGTTCACCGACGCCTCGGACCTGTGGTCGGCGCCGCTGAACAAGATCTACATCCAGCATCCGACCCTGTCCGACGACGAACTGGCCGAGGCGGCCCGGAGCGCCGCCGGCGGCTTCGTCACCGTCGTCATGGCGGGAGCGGGCGTCGTCGAGCTGCTGCCCCTGGGACTGTCCAAGGCCACGGGGCTGTCGCTGGCGGCCCGCCGGCTCGGTCTGAGGGCGGCGGACACGATCGCCTTCGGCGACATGCCCAACGACATCCCGATGTTCGGCTGGGCGGCCCGGGGCGTGGCGATGGCCAACGCCCACGAGGAGCTGAAGGCGGTGGCCGACGAGGTGACGTCCACCAACGACGAGGACGGCATCGCGGTGGTGCTGGAGCGGCTGACGGCCTGAGGCCGGACCGGAGGCTGCGGCCTCAGTCCCAGGGGCTGCGACTCGGCCCCGGCGCACGGTCCGGACGGCGTCGGCGTCCCCGTCGGTCGGCCCACGCGGGGCGTCCCGCGTGCTCGAAGCGGCCTCCCGTCACACCGTCGCCGTCCGGCCTCGTGCATCCCCCACAGTGCCGTCACGGGAAGCCGGGCGCCACCGATTAAAAGGGGACGTACGACTTGAAAGTGGCGCACGCCGCGTTACCGACGGGCCGGGGTCACTCCTCCCCGGCCAGCGTCAGCGACCGCAGCTTCTGGCCGGCGTACCAGGTGGCGAGCACGGTCACCGCGGCGAGCAGCACCGTCGCGGTCGGCAGACCGACGTCGGAGGTCACCAGGTTCCCGTCGGCGACCTTCTGGGCCACCGCCAGCGACCACTGCTGGACGCTCAGCGTGCGGGCGCCCGGCACCAGGGAGCCGAACAGTGCCTCCCAGACCAGGGCGTAGACGAGCCCGAAGACCACCGCGTGCCGGGACACGGTGCCCAGCAGCAGGAACAGCGCGGCGTAGGCGATGGAGGCGACCAGCGCGGCGATCGTGTAGGCGACGGCGACCTGCTGGCCGTTGCCGTTGAGGATCAGGCCGGCGAGCAGCGTGGGCACGGCGGAGAAGACCATCGTCACGGCTATGGCGACGATCAGCTTGGTGAAGATGATCGTCGGCCGCTTGATCGGCTTGGACAGCAGGTACACCACCGAGCCGTCGTCGATCTCGGGGCCGATGGCGCCGGTGCCGGCGATGACGCCGATGATCGGCACCATGGTGGCCAGGGCGAAGCCGCCCAGCACGTCCGTGGTGGTCTGGTCGTCGGCCCCGGCGAGCGCGCGCACCGCAACGGCGATGACGAGCAGCAGCAGGGGGAGCGCGCCCAGGATGAGGGCCCGGCGGCGGCCGAGCAGGGCCCGGTAGGTGAGCCGGGCGACTGTGGGGTCGTACATTCTTCGGCCTCCTACGCCGCGACGAGATACGAGAAGACGGACTCGAGGGACTCGTCCGACGGCGAGACCGTGAGCAGCCGGATGCCGTGGTCGCGGGCGACCTTCGGCAGCAGCGCCGTGAACCGGCCGAAGTCGACGGCCTGGATGCGCAGGGCGCCCTCGGCGAGGTCGACCTCGATGCCGGACGTCGACGGGTCGGCGATCAGTGCCGCCGCGAGGGCCCGGTCGTCGCTGGAACGCACCAGGTAGCGGTGCGGCCGGTCGGTCATCAGGCGGCGGATCTTGCGGAAGTCGCCGCTGGCCGCGTGGCGCCCGGCGACGATGACCTCAATGTGCCAGGCGAGCTGTTCGACCTCTTCGAGGATGTGCGAGGAGAACAGCACGGTGCGGCCCTCGTCGCCCATGCGCCGCAGCAGGTCCATCAGCTGCATGCGCTGGCGGGGGTCCATGCCGTTGAACGGCTCGTCGAGCAGGAGCAGCGACGGCTGGTGGACCAGGGCGGAGGCCATCTTGACGCGCTGGCGCATGCCCTTGGAGTACGTGGCGATCTTGCGGTCCTGGGCGTAGGCCATCTCCACGGTGGCGAGGGCCTCGTCGGCCGCCTTGGCACCCAGACCGTGCAGCTCGGCGTTGGCGAGGACGAACTCGCGGCCGGTGAGGAAGTCGTACATCGCCTCCCGCTCGGGGACGATGCCGATGTGCTTGTAGATGTCCTCGTTGCGCCAGACTGGCTGGCCGTCAAGGGTGACGCTGCCGGTGGAGGGGGCGAGGAAGCCGCCCATCATGTTGATGAGGGTGGACTTTCCCGCACCGTTCGGGCCGAGCAGGCCGGTGACGCCGGGGCCGATCGTCATGGTGATGTCGTTGACGGCGACCACGTTGCCGAACCAGCGGGAGACGTGGTCGATGTTCAGCGTGGTCACAGTCCCACCTTCTGGTAGCGGCGCATCAGCAGGCCGTAGCAGCCGGCGATCAGGCCGAGGGTGACGAGGACGTAGACGGCGCCCACACCGTTGCTCGGGCCGACCCCGCCGGGGAAGGCCGAGGTGGCCCCCAGGAAGGCGGACTGCACTCCGTCGATGAGGGTGATCGGCGAGAACAGGCCTATCCAGGCGACGGCTCCGGAGCTGCTCTGGACGTCCGCGATGGCCTGGAGCGTGGAGACCGCGCCGTAGGTGATGGTCAGGACGGCGATGACGGCCGCGATGCCGAAGCCGCGGCGCGGGGTGACCGAGGCCACGACCAGGCCGAGGCCGGCGAAGAGCAGGGAGAGCAGTGCCACGGAGACCAGTCCCTGGGCGAACCCCTTGGTCTGGTCCGCGAATTCGAGTTTGGCGAGCAGCGCACCCACGTAGAGCACCAGCAGCGGTGCGGCGGTGAGGATGAACAGGGCGGAGGCCAGCGACGCGTACTTGGCGCGGACGTAGTCGGAGGTCTCGATCGGCCGGGAGAAGTAGAGCGGCACGGTCTTGAAGCGCAGGTCGCGTGAGACGGACTGGGGGGCCTGGGACGCGACGTAGAGGCTGATGACGGCCTGCAGGATGATCGCGTAGCGCGTGTAGTCCACGGGCAGGTCGTTGGCCTTGGTGGCGACGGCGACCGCGACCATGATGGCCGCCGGGAGGCACATCACCACGAACAGCAGCATCGGCAGCACCTTGGACTTGGCCGAGCGGCCGAGGCCGTAGGCGCCGCGCAGGGACTGCGAGTACAGCGAGCGGCGGGCGTAGGCGCGGCCGAGGCGGGGACCGTCGTAGCTGCGGTAGCCGATGTTGTGGATGCGGGTCTGATCACCCGGCACCGTGGCTGTGGGCTGTTCAGCTGCCATGGCCGACCGCCTCCTTCCGTGCTGCGTCGTTGTCGGTGAAGACCTCCGAGATGTGGTGGCGGCGCTGCTCCATGCGGACCAGGCCGAGGCCGAGGTCGGCGATGACGTCGCGGACCAGGTCGTAGGTCTCCTCGCCCGCCGAGGTGAGCAGCAGCACGTGGCCGGCGCCGGGCAGGCCGCTGCCGTCCTCGACGGTGACCCCGCGCGCGTCGAGCGCGTCGCGCACCGCGCGGGTGCCGTCGGGGTGTTCGTCGGTGTCGGTGACCTCGATCGCGAGGGTCGTGGTGGTCTGGGTGAAGTCCGTGGTGGAGCTGGAGCGCAGCAGCTTGCCGCCGTCCACGACGACGACGTGGTCGCAGGTGCGTTCCAGCTCGCCCAGCAGGTGCGAGGTGACCAGGACGGAGATGCCGAAGTCGGTGTGGATGCGGCGGATGAGGCCGAGCATCTCGTCGCGGCCGACCGGGTCGAGGCCGTTGGTCGGCTCGTCGAGGAAGACCAGCTGGGGGTCGTGGACCAGGGCCTGCGCGAGCTTCACGCGCTGCTTCATGCCCGTCGAGTAGCCGCCGATGGGGCGGTAGCGCTCCTCGTACAGGCCGACGTGGCGCAGGGTGTCGGCGGTGCGCTCGCGGGCGGCGGTGGGCGGCAGGCCGGACATGCGTGCCATGTGGACGACGAACTCGGTGGCCGAGACGTCGGGTGGCAGGCAGTCGTGCTCCGGCATGTAGCCGACCCGCTCGCGGATGTCGGCGCCCTTGGTGGCGACATCGAGTCCGAGCACTTCGGCCCGGCCCTCGGTGGCGGGAGACAGACCCAGCAGGATCTTGATCAGGGTGGACTTGCCGGCGCCGTTGGCACCGACGAGTCCGGTCACACCGGGTCCGACGTCCACGGAGAGCCGGTCGAGCGCGGTCACCCGGGGGAACCGCTTGCTCAGGCTTTCGGTCGCGATCACAGTCACATCCACGACAGTAGTGACGCCCGCCACTGCGGTCGTCAGACCGCAGAGCCGTCTTCGCGTCAGACTCGAGTAGTACGGGCCCGTAGGGGATGCCGTACCTGAGAGCCACGGCGCGGGCTTCGTGGGCGGCGCAAGTCGCCCGTCCGGCACCTTCCAGGGCCTTCCGGAGTCTTTCGGAACCGCGACCGCCGCTTGCCGACCGCCTATTGACGTTGGGTCTAACAACTGGGAGATTCGGCCACGTCGCGGTACGGGCGAGCGGCACTGGACGGAGGGGTCATGACGGTGCTGGACGGTGCGCGGGAGCGCCGGGTGCGCACGGGCGGGGTCGAGCTGTGCGTGGCGGAGCTGGGCGATCCGGGACGGCCCACGGTCGTCCTGGTGCACGGCTACCCGGACAGCAAGGAGGTCTGGTCCGAGGTCGCCGCCCGCCTGGCCGACGCCTTCCACGTGGTCCTCTACGACGTCCGCGGCCACGGCAGGTCCACCGCGCCGAGCCCGCTGCGGGGCGGGTTCACGCTGGAGAAGCTGACGGACGACTTCCTGGCGGTGGCCGACGCGGTCAGCCCGGACCGCCCCGTGCACCTGGTGGGCCACGACTGGGGCTCGGTGCAGTCCTGGGAGTTCGTCACGGTCAAGCGCACCGAGGGGCGCATCGCCTCCTTCACCTCGATGTCGGGACCCTCCCTCGACCACTTCGGGCACTGGATCAACAAGCGCCTCAGGCGACCCACTCCGCGCCGGGTCGGCCAGCTCCTCGGCCAGGGCGCCAAGTCCTGGTACGTCTACCTGCTGCACACCCCCGTGCTCCCGGAGCTGGCCTGGCGCGGCCCCCTCGGCAAGCGCTGGCCCGGCATCCTGGAGCGGGTCGAGAAGGTGCCCGGCAGCGACTACCCGACCGCGTCCCTCCCGTCGGACGCGGCACACGGGGCCTGGCTGTACCGGGACAACGTGCGGGCCCGGCTGCGCAGGCCGCGCGAGGACGCCTACGCGCACGCGCCCGTGCAGCTCATCACGCCCCTCGGTGACGCGTTCCTGTCGGAGCGGCTCTACGACGGACTGGAGCTGTGGGCGCCGCGGCTCACCCGGCGCACGCTGCCCGCGAAGCACTGGGTGCCGCGCACCCGGCCGGACCGGCTGGCGGACTGGATCACGGAGTTCGTCAACGCCACCGAGGACGGCCGCCCCGGGACGGCGGCGAACGGCGCGTACGCGGACCGCTTCGGCGGGCAGCTGGTCCTGGTCACCGGTGCGGGCAACGGCATCGGGCGGGCGACGGCGTTCGCCTTCGCCGAGGCCGGCGCGCGCGTGGTGGCCGTCGACCGGGACGCCGAGGCCGCCGCCCGGACGGCGGAGCTGTCCCGGCTGATCGGGGCGCCCGACGCCTGGGCCGAGACCGTCGACGTCTCCGACGAGCAGGCCATGGAGAAGCTGGCGGCCCGGGTCGCCGCCGAGTACGGCGTGGTGGACGTCCTCGTGAACAACGCCGGGATCGGCCTGTCGGGCTCCTTCTTCGACACCACGCCGGACGACTGGAGGAAGGTCCTCGACGTCAACCTGTGGGGCGTGATCCACGGCTGCCGTCTGTTCGGCCGGCAGATGGCCGAGCGCGGACAGGGCGGCCACATCGTCAACACCGCGTCGGCGGCCGCCTTCCAGCCCTCCCGGGCGCTGCCCGCCTACGGCACCTCCAAGGCGGCCGTGCTGATGCTCAGCGAGTGCCTGCGCGCCGAACTGGCCGGTCAGGACATCGGCGTCACGGCGATCTGCCCCGGCCTGGTCAACACCAACATCACCTCCACCGCGCACTTCGCGGGTGCGGACGCCGAGGAGGAGAAACGCCTTCAGCGGCGCACCGCCCGGCTGTACGGGGCACGCAACTACCCGCCGGAGAAGGTGGCGGACGCCGTCCTGGAGGCGATCGTGCACAACAGGGCCGTGGTCCCGGTGACACCGGAGGCGCGCGGCGCTCATCTCCTGTCCCGCTTCGCACCCCGGGTCCTGCGGGGCCTCGCTCGGGTGAAGCCGCCTCTGTAGTTTCCACAGAGGACGCCAACCAGCCTGTGGATAACTGCACTTGACTGTGGATCAAACCTCGGCGGCAAAATCGATCGCGTGACACGCGTCTCACTGTGCAGGCTGGTGCCATGCAACGGGAACGCTCGGTGAAGGTGTCCAAGTACCTGTCGAAGCACTTGCGCCACCAGCCGGAGAGGATCGGACTCACCCTCGACGAGGGCGGCTGGGTCGAGATCGACACGCTGATCGCCGCCGCGGCCGCACACGGCTTCCGCTTCACGCGTGAGGAGCTCGACCACGTCGTCGCCACCAACGACAAGCGGCGCTTCGCCGTCGAGGGCACCCGTATCCGGGCCAGCCAGGGCCACAGCATCGACGTGGATCTCCAGCTGCCCTCGGCGACCCCGCCGCCGTACCTCTACCACGGGACCGTGGCCCGGCATCTGGAGGCCATCCGTGCCGAGGGTCTGCGGCCGATGAACCGGCACGACGTGCACCTCTCGGCGGACCGCGAGACCGCGACCCGGGTAGGAGCCCGCCGTGGCCGGCCGGTCGTCCTCCCGGTGGACGCCGCCGCCATGCACCGCGACGGACACGTCTTCCGGGTCAGCGCGAACGGGGTCTGGCTGACCCAGCACGTGCCGGCCCGCTATCTGCGTTTTCCCGCTCCGCACCGGTCCCGCATGATCTGAGGCATGGAGCACCTGCCGACCACCCAGTCCGCCGTCACCGCTCTGCGCGCCGTCGCCGCGGAGTACGCGCGGGAGATCGAGGTCACCGACGACATCGGCGCCGACCAGACCTCCCGTCGCATGGCCGCGGGCGTGGGGGTGACCACCGACGCCGACGGCTCCCTGCCGCACGAGGCGTTCGTCGAGTTCGGCGGCGTCCCCCGGGTGAGCGTCCGGCTCTTCCACGAGGGCGATGCCCTGATCACCGTCGAGAACGTGGAGTTCCCCGACGTGGAACGCGATGACGTGCCCGCGTTCCTGCGCTCCGTCTTCGGCGGCCTCGCCTACGTCCACGGTCGCCGCTTCCCGCCCGGTTACCGCCTGATCGTGCCGTTGCCGGGCGACCGGACCCACACGGAGCACGTGTCGATGCTCCTCCTCACCCCGTGGCTGAGCAGTCGCGTACGGTGACGCCGCGGCTGTTTCACGTGAAACCGACGAGTGCCGCATAGGCTCGGGGACATGAGTCTGCGTCTGAGCACCGTGATCCTCCCGTACCGCCGCTGGCACGAGGGCGGCCGTTCGACCTGGACGCGCGCCGAGCAGCTCGGCTTCCACACCGCGTACACCTACGACCACCTCTCCTGGCGCAGCTTCCGGGACGGACCGTGGTTCGGTGCCGTGCCGACCCTCACCGCTGCCGCGGCCGTGACCGAGCGGCTGCGGCTGGGCACCCTGGTCACCTCGCCGAACTTCCGGCACCCGGTGACGCTCGCCAAGGAGCTGATCTCCCTCGACGACATCTCCGGCGGGCGGATCACCCTCGGCATAGGAGCGGGCGGCACCGGTTTCGACGCCACGGCCCTGGGCCAGGAGCCATGGACCCCGCGAGAGCGGGCGGACCGGTTCGGCGAGTTCCTGCCGCTGCTCGACCGGCTGCTCACCGAGGACGCCGTGTCGTACGAGGGCGACTTCTACTCGGCACACGAGGCACGCAACATCCCGGGCTGTGTACAGCGGCCCCGGCTGCCCTTCGCGGTGGCGGCGACCGGTCCACGGGGTCTGGCGCTCGCCGCCCGCCACGGCCAGGCGTGGGTGACGACCGGTGACCCGAAGCTGTTCGAGAACGGCACCGCCGAGCAGTCGGACCGGGCGCTGCGGCAGCAGGGCGACCGCCTGGCCGACGCCTGCGCCGCCATCGGCCGTGATGTGGGAGAGCTGGACAGGGTCCTGCTCACCGGTTTCACACCGGAGCGCAGTCGGCCCCTGGAGTCCGTGGACGCGTTCGTGGACTTCGCCGGACGCCACCGGGACCTGGGCTTCACCGAACTCGTCGTCCACTGGCCGATCCCCGGCTCGGACTTCGCCGCGGACGAGAAGGTCTTCGAGCGGATCGCCATGGAGGCACTGGCCCAGCTGAAGGGATGAGCACGCGGAATCGGGCAGGGACGGGGTGCCGGGCGTGAGAGTCGTAGTTCGCAGCTGCAGGAGAGCCGTAGCTCACAGATGTGCGGACCCCCGCACGGGCGTGCACGCAGATGCGTGACAATGACCGGGTGACCTCAGCGACCCGACAGTCCGAGCCCCCGGCCGCCGCCACTCGCCCGCGGCTGATCGCCACCGACCTCGACGGCACCCTGCTGCGCGACGACAAGTCGGTCTCCCCGCGCACGGTCGCCGCGCTGGCCGCCGCGGAGCAGGCGGGGATTGAGGTCTTCTTCGTCACCGGCCGCCCCGCCCGCTGGATGGACGTCGTCAGCGCCCATGTCCACGGTCACGGCCTCGCCATCTGCGGCAACGGCGCCGCCGTGGTCGACCTGCACGGCGGCCCCGGCAAGCACCGGTTCGTGAAGGTCCGCGAGCTGCCCCGGGAGAACGCGCTGGACGCCGTACGGCTGCTGCGGGAGGCGGCGCCCGGCACGGTCTTCGCGGTCGAGCAGACGTACGGCTTCCACCAGGAACCCGACTACCCGAAACTGCACATGGAGGTCCCCGACGACCTCCTGCCCGCCGAGGAGATCCTGGCGCCGGGCGGTCGCGCCGCCGCCGAACCCGTGCTCAAGATCCTCGCCTACCACCCGGAGCTGGACCCGGACGGTTTCCTCACCCTGGCCCGCCTCGCCCTCGGCGACCGCGCCAACGTCACCCGGTCCAGCCCCAGTGCCCTGCTGGAGATCAGCGGGCCCGACGTCTCCAAGGCCAGCACCCTCGCCCTGTGCTGCGCCGAGCGCGGCATCTCGCACGAGGAGGTCGTGGCCTTCGGCGACATGCCGAACGATGTCGAGATGCTCACCTGGGCGGGACGCTCGTACGCGATGGGCAACGCGCATCCGGACGTGATCGCCGCCGCCTCCGGTCGGACGGTCGCCAACAACGACGACGGCGTGGCGGTCGTGATCGAGCGGATGCTGGCGGAGCTGCCCTGACGCTCGCCCCCGCGCGACGCCCGGCCCCGCGGCGCGCCCGGTGCTCTCACAGCGGCACCCCGCGCTGAGCCAGCCACGGCACCGGGTCCACCGCCGAGCCCATCTCCGGGGTGACCCGTACCTCGAAGTGCAGGTGTGGTCCGGTGGAGTTGCCGGTGCTGCCGGACTGCCCGATCCACTGCCCGGGGCCGACCCGGTCGCCCTGGTCGACCGCGACGGCGGCGAGGTGGGCGTACTGCGTGTAGTAGCCGCCCGCGTGCTGGACGACGACCTGGATGCCGAAGGCCCCGCCGCAGGACACCTTCAGGACCCGGCCCGTACCGACCGAGCGCACCGGTGTCCCGACCGGCACCGCGAAGTCCTGGCCGGTGTGCCGGTTCGCCCACCGCGATCCGCCGCTGCCGAAGGACGCCGACAGGTCGTAGCCCTCGACCGGGGCCACCCAGGCCGGTCCGGCCGGCAGGTCCGGCTGGTCGAGGCGGACCGCGCCGGGGCACGAACCGGCCGCGACGGAGGAGTCCGCCTGCCCCTCCAGCTGCGAACGCACCACCTCCAGCTTGTTCTCGATCTTCTTCTTCAGCTTCGCCAGGTCGGCGTTGCGCTTCTCCAGCGCCTGCCAGGCGGCCTGCGCCTTGGCCTCCTCGGCGGCGAGCCGGGCCTCGGCCCGCAGGTTCTTCCCGATGGCCCGGTCGACGGCCAGGTTCGCGCGGGAAACGGCATGCTGACCGCGCATCAGCTCTTCCGGGTCGTCGGCGAGGAGCATCCGGGCGGTGAGCGGGAGCCCGCCGCCGTCGCGGTACTGGGCACGGGCGATGCGGCCCAGGTCCTCGCGCATGGCGTCGATCTTCCGCCGTTGTCCGTCGAGCCGCCGCTCGTACTCGAGCGCCTTCGACCGTTGTTCCTCCGCCTCACGCCGCCCGTCCTCGTACTGGCGGGTCGCCTTCGCCGCGTCCTCGTACAGTCGCGCCACCTGCGGGCCGAGAGCGGCGCCCGGTCCGCCGTCCCCGTCCATACCGTCGGTGGGGCGGGCCGCGAGCACGGCCAGCGCGCACAGCAGCACCGGAACGGACAGCGAGCGGCGGCGGGATGAGCGCATGTCAGCGATCGTGGACCCGCGTGGCACCCACGGTCTCGTTCACGTCGTACGAGTGGGGGACGCGTTGCTGCACACGGCTCAGCGCGGCTGCTGCACACGGGGCAACCCGGCGTCGCCCGTGCCCGGTACGGCGCTCGGTACCGCGCTCGGCACGTGCTCAGTAAGGCGCTTCCCACAGCACCGTCGTGCCGCCGCCGTCCGCCCCGATGCCCGGCCCGAGCCGACTGGCGCCGCCCACGGACTCGGCGCGCCGCTCCAGGTTGTGCAGGCCGCTGCGCCGGCCGCCCCGGGGAACGCCGACACCGTCGTCCGCGACGGTCAGGCGGACGCCCGGCCGGCCGTCCGGCAGGGTCGCCGTCGCGTCCACGACCACCTCGATGCGGCCGGCGTGGGCGTGCCGGAAGGCGTTGGACAGGGTCTCGCGCAGCGCGGCGATGAGGTTCTTGCCGGTCGGCTCGCCGACGGCGGTGTCGACGGGGCCGACGAAGCGGTGCGCGGGCGTGAAGCCCAACGGGACGGCGGCCATGCTGATCTCGCGCAGTACCCGGGTGCGCAGCCCCGCGGGCGCCTCGGCCGGCTGTTGCAACGCGAAGATCGCCGAGCGGATCTCCTGGATGGTGACGTCGAGTTCGTCGACGGCCCCGCCCACCCCGTCGCGCACCTCGGGCACGGCCGCCTTGCGCTGGGCGCTCTCCAGCATCATCCCCGTCGCGAACAGCCGCTGGATGACGAGGTCGTGCAGGTCCCGGGCGATCCGGTCCCGGTCCTCGTACACGGCGAGCCGCTCCCGGTCGCGCTGGGCCTCGGCCATGGTGAGCGCCAGCGCCGCCTGCGCGGCGAAGCGGTCGCCGAGCGCGCGCTCGGTCCGGGTGAACGGGCGGTCCCCCCGGGCACGCGGCATGACGAGGCACCCGAGGACCTTCCCGTCCCGGCACAGCGGCAACAGCATGACCGGCCCGTAGGAGCGCGCCGGTCCGTCGTCCAGGCGGGGATCGGTGGCGGCGTCGTCCACGAACACGGGCCGTCCGGCGAGCAGTTCCGTCACGACGGGCTTGTCCGGCGGAATGACCGTACCGAGGGCGTTCGTGGGGCTCGGCGCGTCGACGGCGACGATCTCCAGGCCGCCGCCGTCGGCCGGCAGCAGCACGATCCCGGCGGCCGCCCCGGAGAGGCGGCGGGCCTGCTCGGCGACGGTCTGCAGGGCGTCGTCGGTGTCGCCGCCGGCCAGCAGGGCGGTGGTGACGGCGACCGACCCGTCGATCCACCGCTCCCGCTGCTGGGCCGCCTCGTGCAGGCGGGCGTTGCCGATGGCGATACCGGCCTCCGTGGCCAGGACCCGGACCATGGCGAGGTCGTAGTCGTTGAAGGGCTCACCCGCGAGCTTGTCGGTCAGGTAGAGGTTGCCGAAGATCTCACCCCGCACCCGGATGGGAACGCCCAGGAAGCTGCGCATCGGCGGGTGGTGCGCGGGAATACCGCACGAGCGCGGGTCCTCGGCCAGGTCGGTCAGCCGGACCGGCTCGGGATCGCGGACGAGCGCGCCGAGCAGGCCCTTGCGGCCGTCCGGAAGACGGCCGACGCGCCGGACGGTCGCCTCGTCGAGGCCGTGGTACACGAAGTCGGCAAGGCCCTCGCCGTCCTCGTCGACCACGCCGATGGCCGCGTAGCGGGCGTGTGCCAGTTCGGCGGCCGTCTCGCAGATCCGGTTCAGCGTGGCGTGCAGTCCCAGTCCACTGCCGACGGAACGCATCGCGTCCAGCAGCTTCGGCACCCGTGCCAGTAGCTCGGCCGAGGCCCCCTCACGAGGCGGCGGGGAGCCGGGAGGCTGGGCTGGTGACATGACCCGAGCCTAATCAGACCCTTTTGTTCAGGAAAGTCGGATTAGCGAAAACTTTCGCGAGCCTCTGCCCCGCCTCGTGCGGCGCCCCCGGGTCGTCGGGGGACCCGGGGGGTGTGGCGCCGGAGCAGCGTCGGTCACGACGCCCCCACCAGCAGTTCCGCCGCCGCCTCCCGTCCGGCCATCTCCCTCAGGGGCCCCGGCACGGCCGCCAGCTCCGCGTACGTACCGCGCTGCACGACCCGGCCCCGGTCCAGGACGATCACCTCGTCCACGGCCCGCAGTCCCGCCAGCCGGTGGGTGATCAGCAGGCTCGTACGGCCCTCGGTGGCGGCCAGCAGATCGGCGGTGAGCGCGTCGGCGGTCGGCAGGTCGAGGTGCTCGGCGGGCTCGTCGAGCACGAGGACGGGGAAGTCGGCGAGCAGCGCCCGGGCCAGCGCGAGCCGCTGGCGCTGACCACCGGACAACCGGGCCCCGTGCTCACCGACCAGCGTGTCCAGGCCCTCGGGCAGGCTGTCGGCCCACTCCAGCAGCCGGGCCCGCGCCAGCGCGTCGCGCAGCTCGCCCTCGGTGGCGTCCTTCCTGGCCAGGAGCAGGTTCTCGCGGACCGAGCTGTCGAAGAGGTGCGCGTCCTGGGCACACAGACCGACGAGCCGCCGTACGTCGTCGCCGGCCAGGGCGTAGGCGTCGACACCGGCCAGCGTGTAGGAGCCCGCGTCCGGGTCGAGGAAGCGCAGCAGCACCTGGGCCAGGGTCGTCTTGCCGGACCCGGACGGTCCGACCACGGCGATGCGGCGCCCCTCCGCCAGCGTCAGGTCGAGCCCGGCCAGCGCGTCCCTGTCCTGCCCGGCGTGACGGGCGGACAGCCCCTTGAGGACCACCGGGAACGGCGAGGCGGGCGCCTGCCGGGGCGCCTCCGGCTCCCGCACCGGCTCCGGGGCGTCGAGCACCTCGTACACGCGCTCGGCGCTCCTGCGCACGCGCTGCCGGTACTGCACCGCGAGCGGCAGTCCGAGTACGGCCTCGAAGGCGGCCAGCGGGGTGAGGACGACGACGGCCACGGCCACCCCGGAGAGTCGGCCGTCGGCGACCGCCTGGGCCCCGACGAGGGCGGCACCCGCGACGGTCAGGCCCGAGACGAGCGCGGTGAGCCCGTCGCCCAGCGCGGTGGCGGTGGCGGCTCGCGAGGCGATCCGGGTGAGGGTGCCGTCGGCCCGCCGCGCCTCGGCGGTCCGCCCGGGCAGGGCACCGGCGACGGTCAGCTCGGCGGTGCCGGTGAGCAGCTCCGTCACCCGGGTGGCCAGTACGCCCCGGGCGGGGGCGAGCCTGCGTTCGGCGCGCCGAGCCACGGCGGCGGTGACCAGCGGAACACCGACCCCTGCCGCCAGCAGGCCGGCCGCGAGCACCACGCCCGCCTCGGGCAGCAGCCAGGCCGTGAAGCCGACCGCGGCGAGGGAGACGACCGCCGCGCTGCCGGCAGGCAGCAGCCAGCGCAGCCAGTAGTCCTGCAGGGCGTCGACGTCGGAGACCAAGCGGGACAGCAGGTCGCCCCGGCGGCTGCGGCGCAGCCCCGCGGGGGCGAGCCGCTCCAGCCGCCGGTACACGGCGACCCGCGTGTCGGCCAGCATCCGCAGCACGGCGTCGTGCGAGACCAGCCGCTCCGCGTAGCGGAACACGGCCCGCCCGATGCCGAAGGCGCGCGTCGCCGTCACGGCCACCATCAGGTACAGCACCGGCGGCTGCTCGGAGGCCCGCGAGATGAGGTACCCGGAGGTCGCCATCAGGCCGACGGCACTGCCCAGCGCCAGACTGCTGAGCAGCAGCGCGAGCGCCAGCCGCCCGCGCCGCGCCGCCGACATGGCGCGGACCCGGGACAGCACGCTCCCGCGCGCGCTCGCGGCGGACCCAGCGGGCTCGGCGGGCTGAGCGGACCCGCCGGCCGGCTCGTCGAAGGAACCCGAGGCGGAAGAGCGGGGGCTCGTCTCCGCGGCGACCGGCGGCACGCCGTCGTCGGATGCGGCGACGGTTGCCGGGGTGTCCAGCCGCACCACCCGGTCGGCCGCCTCCAGCAGCGCCGGCCGGTGCACCACCAGCAGGACCGTCCGCCCCTTGGCCAGCCTGCGCACGGCGTCCACGACCTCGGCTTCGGTGGCCCCGTCCAGGGCCGCCGTCGGCTCGTCGAGCAGCAGCACCGGCCGGTCCGCGAGGAACGCGCGGGCCAGCGCGAGCCGCTGCCGCTGCCCCGCGGACAGACCGGTTCCGTCCTCTCCCAGCACGGTCGCCGTGCCCTCGGGCAGCGCGTCCACGAACTCCAGGGCGCCCGCGTCCCGCAGGGCCCGGCGGACGGCGGTGTCGTCGGCGTCGGGCCGGGCCAGCCGTACATTCTCCGCGATGGTGCCGGCGTACAGGTGCGGGTGCTGGGGCACCCAGGCGACGCGGGCGTGCCACTGCGCCAGGTCGAGGGAGGCGAGGTCGGCGCCCCCGACCAGGACCCGTCCGCCGGTCGGGGAGACGAAGCCGAGGAGAACGTTCAGGAGCGTCGACTTGCCCGCTCCGCTGGGGCCGACGAGCGCGACCGTCTCCCCGGGCTCGACGGTGAGGTTCACGTCGGTGACGGCCGCCGCGGCGCGGCCGGGGTAGCGGACCGTCACGTCTTCGAAGGCCAGGGCGCCGTTCGCCGGAACCGGCCCGGTCCCGGCCGCCGGTACCGGACGCTCCAGTACCGAGAAGATGTCCTCGGCGGCGGCAAGGCCCTCGGCAGCCGCGTGGTACTGCGCTCCCACCTGCCGCAACGGCAGATAGGCCTCGGGCGCGAGGACCAGCACGACCAGACCGTCGTACAGGGCCATGTCCCCGTGGACCAGGCGCATGCCGATGGTGACGGCGACGAGCGCGACGGAGAGCGTGGCGAGCAGTTCCAGCGCGAAGGACGACAGGAAGGCGATCCGCAGGGTCCGCAGGGTCGCCCGTCGGTACTCGCCGGTGATGCGTCTGATCGACTCGGCCTGTGCCTTGGCCCGGCCGAAGACCTTCAGTGTCGGCAGCCCCGCCACCACGTCCAGGAAGTGTCCGGACAGCCGGGACAGCAGCCGCCACTGCCGGTCCATCCGGGACTGGGTGGCCCAGCCGATCAGCATCATGAAGATCG
Organism: Streptomyces hyderabadensis; assembly: GCF_020404845.1. Lineage (GTDB taxonomy): Bacteria > Actinomycetota > Actinomycetes > Streptomycetales > Streptomycetaceae > Streptomyces > Streptomyces hyderabadensis. Next base: position 92,240 of record NZ_JAIOJZ010000003.1, read on the forward strand.
GGATGAGCGGCAGGGTGCCGACGATGATCGCCGCCGACACCCAGTCCTCGGTGACGATGCGGGCCAGCACCGCGACCGGCACGACCACCGCGAGACCCAGTTGCGGCAGGTAGCGCGAGAAGTAGTCGTCGAGGGCGTCGACTCCACGGGTGGCGACGGCGACCAGCGAACCGGTCCGCTGCCCGCCCAGCCAGCCGGGGCCGAGCGCCGTGGCCCGCTCCAGGAGCCGGCCCCGCAGCTCCGACTTCACCGCCGCGCTCGCCCGGTGCGCGGCCAGTTCGGTGAGCCAGCCGACCAGCGCCCGGCCGCAGGCGACGGCCACCAACAGCAGCAGCGGAGTGCGGAGTCCGGCCGCCGACGTTCCGTGCTGGAAGGCGCCCACCACCACCTCGGCGATGAGCATCGCCTGCGCGACGAGCAGTCCGGCCCCGACGGCGCCCAGAGCGACGACCGCCGCCAGGAAGAACCGGGTGGCACGGGCGTAGCGCAGAAGACGTGGATCGATGGGTTTCACGTGAAACAGGCCTTCCTGCCCCAGGGGTGCGGTCTCACCGTGTTTCACGTGAAACGCGGTGGAACCGCCCCTCGTTGGACTCAGTGCGCGGCGTCGGCGAGGTGCTGGGTACCGATGCGCTTGCGGAACACCCAGTACGTCCAGCCCTGGTAGAGCAGGACGACCGGAGTGGCGATCACGGCCAGCCAGGTCATGATCTTCAGCGTGTAGGCGCTGGACGAGGCGTTGGTGACGGTGAGGCTCCAGTCCGCGTTCAGCGTGGACGGCATGACGTTCGGGAAGAGCGTCAGGAAGAGCATCGCCACGGCGGCCACGATGGTGACGCCGGACAGCGCGAACGACCAGCCCTCACGTCCCGCCTGGTTGGCCATCAGGGCGGCGACCAGGGCGGCGACGGCCACCACCAGGGCGACGAGGCTCTTCGCGTCCCCGTTGTCGGCCTGCGTCCAGACCAGGAAGGCCAGGGCCAGCACGGCCGTGACCAGACCGACCCGCAGCGCCAGGGCCCGCGCCCGCTCGCGGATCTCGCCGACGGTCTTGAGCGCGGTGAACACCGTCCCGTGGAAGGTGAACAGCGTCAGCGTCACCAGGCCGCCGAGGAGGGCGTACGGGTTGAGCAGGTCCCAGACCGAGCCGACGTACTCCAGGTCCCGGTCGATCTCCACACCGTGGACGATGTTGCCGAAGGCCACGCCCCACAGGAAGGCGGGGATCAGCGAGGTCCAGAAGATCGCCGTCTCCCAGTTGCGCTGCCACCTCTCCTCGGGCCGCTTCACTCGGTACTCGAAGGCGACCCCCCGGACGATCAGGCAGACCAGGATGACCAGCAGCGGGAGGTAGAACCCGGAGAAGAGCGTGGCGTACCACTCGGGGAAGGCCGCGAAGGTGGCGCCGCCCGCCGTGAGCAGCCACACCTCGTTGCCGTCCCACACGGGGCCGATGGTGTTGATCAGCACCCGCTTCTCGGCCCGGTCCCGGGCGAGCAGCTTGGTCAGCACACCGACCCCGAAGTCGAAGCCCTCCAGGAAGAAGTAGCCGGTCCACAGGACGGCGATCAGAACGAACCAGACGTCGTGCAGTTCCATGACTGTGCAGCTCCCTCGGCCTAGTACGAGAAGGCCATCGGCTTGTCGGCGTCACGGAGATCGCCGCCGATCTTCGTGGGCGGATTGAGGTCGGCCTCGGTCAGCTCGGGCGGTCCCGCCTTCACGTACTTCGCCAGGAGCTTCACCTCGATGACGGCCAGGACGGCGTACAGCAGGGTGAAGACGGACATCGAGGTGATGACCTCGGCGGTGGAGACGCCGGGGGAGACCGCGTCGCGGGTCTGCATCACGCCGTAGACGACCCAGGGCTGCCGGCCCATCTCGGTGAAGATCCAGCCCCAGGAGTTGGCGATCAGCGGGAACGCCATGGTCCACAGCGCCAGCAGCCAGTACATCCGGGAGAGCCTCGCCCCGAGCGGCTTCTTCAGCAGCACCAGGTGCGGGACCTCGTCCTCGCCGGTGCGCAGGGCCGGTGGCAGCAGGAACCTCTTCCGTGTCAGCCACAGGCCGAGCATGCCGAGGCCGAGGGACACCATGCCGAAGCCGATCATCCAGCGGAAGCCCCAGTAGGCGACGGGGACGATGGGCTTGTAGTCGCCGGGTCCGAACTGCTCCTGGAGGGCCTTGTTGGTGTCGTTGATGCCGGGCACATAGGACTCGAAGTCGCTGTGCGCGAGGAAGGAGAGCAGGCCGGGGATCTCCAGGGCGACCTTGTTGTGCCCCTTGTCCACGTCCCCGTAGGCGAAGACGGAGAACGGCGCCGGTTCCTCGCCGTCCCACAGGGCCTCGGCGGCGGCCATCTTCATCGGCTGCTGCTCGTACATGACCTTGCCGAGGGTGTCGCCGCTGACCGCGGTGAGCAGGCCGCCGACCGCCAGGGTCACCAGGCCGAGGCGGAGCGAGGTGCGCATCACCGGGATGTGCTTCTTGCGCATCAGGTGGAAGGCGGCGATGCCGACCATGAAGGCGCCACCGGTGAGGAAGGCCGCCGAGAAGCTGTGGAAGACCTGGTTGAGGGTGGTGTTCTGGGTGAGGACCTGCCAGAAGTCGGTGAGTTCGGCGCGGCCCTTCTCCTCGTTGATCCGGTAGCCGACGGGGTGCTGCATCCAGGAGTTGGCCGCGAGGATGAAGTACGCCGACAGCAGGGTGCCGATCGAGACCATCCAGATGCAGGCCAGGTGGATCTTCTTGGGCAGCTTGTCCCACCCGAAGATCCACAGCCCGATGAAGGTGGACTCGAAGAAGAACGCGATCAGCGCCTCGAAGGCGAGCGGGGCACCGAAGACATCGCCGACGAAGCGGGAGTAGTCCGACCAGTTCATGCCGAACTGGAACTCCTGCACGATGCCGGTGACGACCCCCATCGCGATGTTGATCAGGAAGAGCTTGCCCCAGAACTTGGTCGCCCTGAGGTACTTCTCCTTCTCCGTGCGGACCCAGGCGGTCTGCAGTCCGGCCGTCAGGGCGGCCAGCGAGATCGTCAACGGGACGAACAGGAAGTGGTAGACGGTCGTGATGCCGAACTGCCATCGCGCCAGCGTCTCCGGCGCCAGAGCCAGGTCCACGTCGTCACTCTCCTCACATCGCCGCACCGCCGTGGTCAGTCGGCGGTTTGGGCGCGTTTGTCACACCCAACGCGGGCGTAATCGGGACACGCTTGTGAACGCGTTCACATTCACAAGCAATTATGACCTACTGCTTTTCGACACCGGAAGGGGGGTCCCCTGTGACGTCAACCCCTTGGCGGGAACTTCAACAAATCATCGAACCGGCGGCCGGCCCGGCAGCACCGTCCACGGGCATGCGGAACCGCGGGACGGCGCCTGCCGTCCCGCGGTTCGTCCTCCTGCGTCGTGCGGGCTACAGCTCCTTGCGGAACTCCTCCGACACCTTCAGGAAGATGTCGTTCGCCTCGCTCTCCCCGATCGTCACGCGCACGCCCTCGCCCGCGAAGGGGCGGATGACGGCGCCGGCCCGCTCGCAGGCGTCCGCGAAGGCGAGCGTGCGCTCCCCCAGCCGCAGCCAGACGAAGTTGGCCTGGGTCTCCGGCACGGTCCAGCCCTGGGCGCGCAGTGCGTCGACGACGCGGGTGCGCTCGCAGACCAGGGAGCCGACCCGGCCGATCAGCTCGTCCTCCGCGCGCAGCGAGGCGATCGCCGCCTCCTGCGCGATCTGGCTGACCCCGAAGGGCACCGCCGTCTTGCGCAGCGCCGCCGCCACCGGCTCGTGGGCGATCGCGAACCCGACCCGCAGACCTGCCAGGCCGTAGGCCTTGGAGAAGGTGCGCAGGACGCAGACGTTGGGCCGCTCGCGGTAGAACTCGACGCCGTCGGGCACCTCGGCGTCGCGGATGAACTCGCGGTACGCCTCGTCGAGGACCACCAGCACGTCGCTCGGCACCCGGTCCAGGAACCGCTCCAGCTCGGCCCGCCGCACCACCGTGCCGGTGGGGTTGTTGGGGTTGCAGACGAAGATCAGCCGGGTCCGGTCGGTGATCGCGTCCGCCATGGCGTCCAGGTCGTGCACCTCGCCCGGCGTCAGCGGCACCTGCACGGAGGTGGCGCCGCTGATCTGGGTGATGATCGGGTACGCCTCGAAGGAGCGCCAGGCGTAGATCACCTCGTCGCCGGGGCCCGAGGTCGCCTGGATCAGCTGCTGGGCCACACCGACCGACCCGGTGCCGGTGGCCAGGTGGGCCAGGGGCACGCCGAACCGGTCCGACAGCTCGGCCATCAGCGACGTGCAGGCCATGTCCGGGTACCGGTTGAAGGAGGCGGCGGCGGCCGTCACCGTCTCCATCACTCCCGGCAGCGGCGGATAGGGGTTCTCGTTGGAGGACAGCTTGTAGGCCACCGGGCCGCCGGCCGCGGCGGGCTTGCCCGGCTTGTAGGTGGGAATCCCTTCCAGCTCGGCGCGCAGCTTGGGGCTCTTCTCGCTCACCGCAGTCCTCCTCGTGACCACCACCGGCATCGAATACTTCTCACCTTATGAGGATTCGCCGCCGCTGCGTAAGGCCGCTGCGTATCGGTGGGAGCAGACCTCGTCCGTCACACTGGCAACAGGGGCATCAGGGCACGAAGGCGCACGATTCGGGGGGCGCGCCACACATATATCTACGCGCCGGTGGCTCACGCCGTGGCGCGCATCCCTCGTGCAGGTGAGTTGAGACCTCTTCGCAACATCCGCCACCCCGCAGGCCCTCACTCGCCAACACGTCAGCTAATGGGATGAGTGGACCCAACTGGATTGCTTTCCAAGGCTGTTCGCCATTTATGATCTTGCAGAAACGTGACTGTCAACACGTGCATATGCGTCCGCACTACCCCACCCCATGAGCCCTACTATCGGCTCGCCATGACAGCAGCAGGGAAGCACCAGGTGAGCCGCGCGGAAACCTCACGTCGAGGCAGCCGGCCGGGCCGGGCGGGCATCAGGGACGTGGCCGCCGCCGCCGGAGTATCCATCACTACCGTCTCCGACGCCCTCAACGGCAAGGGCCGACTCCCGGATGCCACCCGGCGCCATGTGCGCGAGGTCGCCGACCGACTGGGCTACCGGCCCTCGGCCGCCGCCCGCACGCTGCGCACCGGCAAGTCCGGACTCATCGGCCTGACCGTGACGACGTACGGGGATGAACCTTTCACCTTCACCGAGTTCGCGTACTTCGCCGAGATGGCGCGCGCCGCCACGTCCGCCGCGCTCGCCCGCGGCTACGCCCTCGTCATCCTCCCGGCGACCTCCCGGCACGACGTGTGGTCCAACGTCGCGCTCGACGGCACGGTCGTCATCGACCCCTCGGACCACGACCCGGTCGTCAGCGAACTGGTCCGCCAGGGCTTACCCGTCGTCTCCGACGGCCGCCCGGCCGGCTCGCTGCCGGTCACCGCCTGGGTGGACAACGACCACGAGGCGGCCGTCCTCGGCATCCTCGACCACCTCGCCGACGCCGGCGCCCGCCGGATCGGCCTGCTCACCGGCACCACCACCGACACGTACACCCACCTGTCGACCACCGCCTACCTGCGCTGGTGCGAGCGCGTCGGCCAGGACCCGGTCTACGAGGCCTATCCGGCCCACGACCCGTGCGCGGGCGCGGTCGCCGCCGACCGGCTGCTCGCCCGGCCGGACCGGCCCGACGCCGTCTACGGCCTGTTCGACCCGAACGGCACCGATCTGCTCGCCGCCGCCCGCCGCTACGGGCTGCGCGTCCCCGAGGACCTGCTGCTGGTCTGCTGCAGCGAGTCCACGGTGTACGCCAGCACCGAGCCGCCCATCACCACCCTGTCGCTGAAACCGCGCCGCATCGGCACCGCCGTGATCCAGGTCCTCATCGACGCCATCGAGGGGCTGCACTCCGACCAGCCGGTCGAGCAGGTGATACCGACCGAGCTGATCGTGCGCACGTCGTCGCAGCGGCGTCCGCCGCGTACGACGGTCAGCCCGCCGCGGTCACCGGAGCGCGAGTAGGACGGGACGGGGGGTGCGCCGGAGCGCGAGCAGGGCGGGCGGGGGCGCGGCCGGGTCGCGAGGCACGCCCGCACGCCATGGCCGACGTCCTCCTGGCGGCGACCGCGCGGCGGGAGGGGACGGCGGACGCGGGCCACTGACGAGACCGGCGGACGGGGCCGACGGACGGGGCCGGCGGTCGGGGCCGGCGGTCGGGGCCGGCGGTCGGGGCCGACGAACGAGTGCGCGGCATACGCGCGGCGGCGGCGCACGCGGCGTCGCGCGGCGAAACGGGACGGCGAAACAGGGCGGCGAAGGCCACACCCGGCACTTCCGGAACACGGACGGGCCGCGGTTGCGGACGGGCGAAGCCAGGCCCAATCGGGGCGAAAGCCGCGGTGAACCGGGGTCCTGTCCGGATTCACCACCCCTGGGTCATCACACAGCGCGATCCGCATTCCTATGATGGGCCCACACACCGCGGGCCGCTGCGACCAGGCAGTCCGAAGCGGTGCAGATGCGGCGCGATGGTGGAGGGGTCGATGACTCAGGGGGCCGGTCAGGGACCCGAGGTGGAGCGGACGGCGACGGTGCGCGACTTCCGGGTGCCCGCGTACGTCCACGAGACCGCTCCGTACGCTGCTCCCGGCGCGCACACGGGCGAGTCCGCACCGCCCTCCGAGGAGGGGCTCGACGAGGCCCTGCCCGAGGGGTACACACCCACCCAGCGCGATCTGCCGGTCATCCGTCGGGGTGACACGGTCCAGGTCTCGGTCGACCCCGCACCGGCCGCGGTGCAGCAGCCGGCCACCGGACAGGGCCCCCTGTTCGTCGTCGGCGACGTGCACGGCTACCTCGACGAGCTGCTGGCCGCCCTGCGCGAGAAGGGCCTCGTCGACGAGGCCGGCCAGTGGTGCGCGGGCACCTCCCGGCTGTGGTTCCTCGGCGACTTCACCGACCGCGGCCCGGACGGCATCGGCGTCATCGACCTGGTGATGCGGCTGTCCGCCGAGGCCGCCGCGGCCGGCGGCTACTGCAAGGCGCTGATGGGCAACCACGAACTGCTGCTGCTCGGCGCCAAGCGGTTCGGCGACACGCCCGTCAACTCCGGCGCGGGCACCGCCACCTTCCAGGCCGCCTGGCTGCTGAACGGCGGCCAGAAGACCGACATGGACCGCCTGCAGGACCACCACCTGCAGTGGATGGCCCGTCTCGACGCCATGGAAGAGGTCGACGACCACCTCCTGGTCCACTCGGACGCCACCACCTACCTCGACTACGGCCGCTCCATCGAAGAGGTCAACGACACGGTGCGCGAGACGCTCACGCGCAACGACGCGGAGGAGGTGTGGGACCTGTTCCGCAAGTTCACCAAGCGCTTCTCCTTCCGCGACGAGGGCGGCGCCGACGCCGTGCGCTCACTGCTGGATACGTACGGCGGCACCCGGATCGTTCACGGCCACAGCCCCATCCCCTATCTGCTCGGCGAGGTCGGCTCCGAGGACGGCGAGGACGACGCCCGTACCGTGGTCGAGGGACCGCACGTCTACGCGGACGGCCTGGCCATCGCGATGGACGGCGGCGTGACCATGGCCGGAAAGCTGCTGGTCCAGCAACTTCCGCTGGATGCCTGACCGTTCGTCGGACGGCCGATCCGGCGGTGTTGTCCCTACGGGCCGGCACCCAATTTCTGGAAACCCCCTGTCACCCTCCACCGTCGCCGCTCTACCATCGGCTTATCCGTAGCAGGCTCCCCTCCGTTTCTGCCCGACGGCTCGTTGGCATGCGAGCCCCAAGCCCTACGGAGCATCGGGGGATGCACATGAACAGCGTTCCGCAGCACTTGTCGAACGAGGACCGCCAGGAGTACGAGCGGATCCTCGACGAGGCGCTGCGCTCCGCACCACACGGCCCGGAGCCGGCCGCTGCCGGACAGCGGCTCAACTCCGAACAACTGCGCACCATGGCACTCAACGCCACCGCCCTCATCACGGCGGCGGCCACCACCGAGTACCAGCACTACGTGAAGGTCCGCGAGGAACTGCGCCACCCGGCGCCCTCGGGCCCGTCCTCCGGCACGCGCGAATCCGGCTCCCAGGAGCAGGGCACGGGCGCGGGGGGACTCGCCGCCACCATGGGCGAGATGGCCGAGGCGACCGGGGCGGGAGCCGTCGCCGTCGTCGCCGTCCTGGCACCGGTCCTGGCCGGTACCGCCGCGGCGATATTCCTGCTGGTCGGCTACCTGCTGAAGATGCTCGACCCGGGGCAGGCCTTCGCGCAGACCATGCTCACCACGGGATGGGTGTTCGGCGCCGTGACCGCGGTGGCGATCCTCGTCGCCGCGGCGGGACTGCTGCTCACCGCGCTGCGCAACCGCCCCTCGGCCGAGTCCGGCTTCTACGACGCCCGGGACCAGGAGGTGGCCCGGGCCAGGGAAGCCTGGCACGAGGCGCTGCTGGAACGGGGCATCCTGCCCTTCCTGCGGGACGCGCTCGGTGAACCGGACACGGCGGCGCTGCACCGGACGGGACCGGCGGCCCCGAGCAGCAGCCGCATGCCGCACCTGGGCTACGGCCGTCCCGGGTTCACGAGCCCCGACGGCGGCCCCGACGCGGGCCCGCGGCCGAGCTACTCGAGCCCGGACTACAGCAGCCCGGACTTCGGTGGCCCGGAACACCGGCCCGAATAGCCACCGGCACGGGCGGGCAGCGCTTCAGAGGATGCCCGCCCGGCCGGCGGCAGTGATCCAGGACGGGAACTCGGACAGCAGACGGTCGTACAGCTCCGGGTCCGGTACGGTGCCGATGTCGTCGACGGCGAAGAACCCGACGTTGTCGACGCGACGGCCCGGCAGGGTGTCGAACCGCTCCAGCACCCCGTAGTTGGCGCGCCCGAGCCCCACGAACTGCCAGAAGACCGGTTCCGCCACGGCCTCCCGCAGCTCCCGTTCGATCTCGGCGTTGCGGTAGACACCGCCGTCGGAGAAGAAGAGCACCAGGGTCGGCACCGGTGCCGGGTTGTCCCGGACGAAGGCCCGGACCTCGGCGATCACCTTCTGCTCCTCGTTCTGGATGCCGACCGCCCGCATGTCGACCTGCTCGGGGTGCAGGCCCTTCTTCCGCCCCCGCCGGAACAGGCTGATCTCCCCCACCCGCACGTGCAGCCGCAACCATTCGGGCAGCTCGCCCAGGCGCAGGTCGGGCAGGCGCGCCGGGTTGGAGGCGAAGGTCCACGCCTGCATCTCACCGTCGTCGTCCAACTGCGCGGCGACGGCGGCCATCCGCTCCACGACGTCCGCGACGACGCCCTTGGAGTAGAGGAAGGACATGGACCCGGAGGCGTCCAGTACGAGGACGACGCGTGCGGTGACCCCGGTCGCCCCGTGCTTGCTCAGGCTGACCGCGACCTGCTCCTTGCGCAGCGACAGCCGCTTGCGCATGTCCACCGGCAGGTGTTCTTCGCCCTTGGTGAGACGGGGGCCGGTGGCGGCCGGCGCCGGGGTCGGCGGCGCGGGAGGTACGGGCGGTACGGGAGGCGCGGACGGTACGGGGGCTACGGGCGGCGCGGGGGCCGTCGGCGGTGGGACCGGCGCCGGAGCAGCCGTCGGCGGTGCGGCGACCGGGGTGCTGGCCACCGCCGGGGGAGCGTCGTCGACGGTGATGCCAAAGTCGGTGGCCAGCCCCGCGAGTCCGGAGGCGTATCCCTGTCCGACCGCACGGAACTTCCACGCCCCCTGGCGCCGGTACAGCTCGCCGCCGACGAGCGCGGTCTCCGGCCCGGCGGCGATGTCGAACCGGGCCAGCTCGGTGCCGGTCGCGGCGTCCAGCATCCGCAGCGACAGCCCCGGGACCCGGCCGAACGTCCCGCCGTCCGCCGAGGCACACAGGACGATGCGCTCGACAGCCGGCTCCACCGCCCGCAGATCCACCTCGACGGCGTCGCTCGTGACGCCCGCGTCCGCACCGGGGCCGCCCCGCTTGCCCAGGTGCCGCACCGCCCCGGAGGTATGGCGGGGCTGGTTGTAGAAGACGAAGTCGCCGTCGTCCCGCACCCGTCCGGCCGAGCTGAGCAGCAGCGCCGAGGCGTCGACCTCGGGGACGCCCGGCGCGGCGGACCACACGAGTTCGACGCGCACCGCGGGGGAGTGGACGGCGACGTTGGCACCCTTGCTCAGGGAGATGGCTGTCATGCGTCCAGTCTGCCGAGCGGGGCCCCACGACGGGGAGAGGGCCGACCGCGCGGCCTGTCCCCTCGGACCGCGAGGATGCGCCCACGGCCGGACACCATGGCACGGACGACATCGAGACATGGGCCAGTCCACCACACGACTCGCCCCCGGCCCGGCATCCCGGAGCCGGGGGCGATCTCTGTGCGGGCGGTCGGCGGGACGCCTGGAGATCAGTCCGCGAGCGGCAGGTAGAGCCGGTTGCCCGCCTCGGCGAACTCCTTCGACTTGGCGAGCATCCCCGCCACGACCTCGTCCTGGTCGGCCACGGCCTTGTCAGAGCCGAACTGCTCGCTGATGCTCCTGCTGATCTTCATCGAGCAGAACTTGGGCCCGCACATGGAACAGAAGTGGGCCGTCTTGGCGGGCTCGGCCGGCAGAGTCTCGTCGTGGAACTCCCGTGCCGTGTCCGGGTCGAGGGCCAGGTTGAACTGGTCCTCCCACCGGAATTCGAACCGGGCGTCGGACAGCGCGTCGTCCCACTCCTGTGCACCTGGGTGACCCTTGGCGAGGTCAGCGGCATGGGCGGCGATCTTGTAGGTGATGACGCCGGTCTTGACGTCGTCACGGTTGGGCAGGCCCAGGTGTTCCTTGGGCGTGACGTAGCAGAGCATGGCCGTGCCCCACCAGGCGATCATCGCGGCACCGATGCCGGAGGTGATGTGGTCGTACGCCGGCGCGACGTCCGTGGTCAGCGGGCCGAGCGTATAGAACGGAGCTTCATCGCAGATCTCCTGCTGAAGGTCGATGTTCTCCTTGATCTTGTGCATCGGGACATGTCCCGGGCCCTCGATCATGGTCTGTACGTTGCAACGCTTGGCGATCCGGTTGAGTTCCCCGAGGGTGCGCAACTCGGCGAACTGCGCCTCGTCGTTGGCGTCCGCGATCGACCCCGGACGCAGGCCGTCACCGAGGGAGTAGGTGACGTCGTAGGCGGCGAGGATCTCGCAGAGTTCCTCGAAGTTCTCGTAGAGGAAGGACTCCTTGTGGTGCGCCAGGCACCACGCCGCCATGATCGAGCCGCCCCGCGAGACGATGCCGGTCTTGCGGTTCGCGGTCAGCGGCACGTACGGCAGGCGCACACCCGCGTGGACCGTCATGTAGTCCACGCCCTGCTCGGCCTGTTCGATCACGGTGTCCTTGTAGATCTCCCAGGTCAGTTCCTCGGCCCGGCCGTCGACCTTCTCCAGTGCCTGGTAGAGCGGCACGGTCCCGATGGGAACGGGGGAGTTGCGCAGGATCCACTCACGCGTGGTGTGGATGTTGCGGCCGGTGGAGAGGTCCATGACCGTGTCGGCGCCCCACCGGGTCGCCCAGGTCATCTTCTCGACCTCCTCCTCGATGGAGGACGTCACCGCCGAGTTGCCGATGTTGGCGTTCACCTTGACCAGGAACCGCTTGCCGATGATCATCGGCTCGATCTCGGGGTGGTTGACGTTGGCGGGCAGCACGGCACGTCCCGCCGCGATCTCCTCGCGGACCACTTCCGGCGAGACGTTCTCCCGGACGGCCACGTACTCCATCTCCGGGGTGATCTCGCCCCGTCGCGCGTACGCGAGCTGCGTCACCGCGGTGCCGTCCCGGCCCCGCCGGGGCTGCCGCGGGCGACCGGGGAAGACGGCGTCGAGGTTGCGCAGGCCGCCGCGCGGCGAGGTGTGCTTGATGCCGTCGTCCTCGGGACGGACGGGACGGCCCGCGTACTCCTCGGTGTCGCCGCGGGCGATGATCCAGTGCTCCCGCAGCGGTGCGAGGCCCCTGCGGACATCGGTGTCGACGAGCGGATCGGTGTACGGGCCCGAGGTGTCGTACAGGGTGACGGACTCCCCGTTGGTGAGGTGCACCTGACGGACCGGCACCCGCAGATCGGGGCGCGAGCCCTCGATGTACGCCTTGTGCCAGCCGATGGACTTCCCGGCCTCCGTTGCGGAGTTCTGCGCGGAGGCAGGCGTGCGTGCGTCCTTGATGGTCATGAGACCTACTCCCTACGCCGGCATTACCCGGTAACAGGTTCGGCGGTCGACGCAGCGGATTCCGTCCGGTGACGCTTCGTGGGATACATCACTCGGTTTCGGTGACGTTTCCCGTGAAACATCGCTGGGACGGAGGTCAGCGCCCTCTCAGCCCGGTGCTCCGAGCTCCCGCGTGTACAAAGGTGCCTCCACGCTAACGCCCATTCGGGCGCGGTGAACAGAGGGCCCCCCTCGTTCTTGCGATGATCGGGCGGTGACCACACCGCAGCATCCCTCCTTTCCGCCGCGTCGGCCCCGCCGCGGACCGAACGCCGAAGAGGGCGACGGCCGGGCCACCGGCCACGCCCCCGTCGACGCTCAAGGCGCGGGCACCGGCAGACCCGAGGCCGATCACGGCCACGGCCCCGGCGCGGGAGCCGGACACGGCGCGAGGGCTGGATACGGCGCGGGAAGTGGGCCCGGGGCGGGGAATGGGCCCGGAGCGAGCGGTGGCTCCGGGGCCGACGGTGGCCACGGAGCTGGCGGCGGGCACGGGGCCGGTGGCGGGCACGGGCACTCGCACGCCCACGGTCATGGTCCGGCGGCCCCCGTCTCCCGGCACCTGCGGAAGGTCATCGCCGCGATCCTGATTCCCTTCGCCGCGGCCGTGGTGGTCGGGCTGGCGGTGCTGTGGCCCGGCGGCGCCCCGCCGCACGAGCGCACCGGGGTCGGCTTCGACCGGCAGACGCAGCAGGCCACCGTGACCAAGGTGGTCGAGCTGAGCTGCCAGTCCGTCAACGCCTCGGGCTCCACCCCGACCGGCGACACCTCCACCGCCGAGGGTTCCTCCGCGGTGCAGCAGGCGGAGGGCGAGTGCAAGCGGGCGACCATCCGGGTGGACACCGGCGACGACAAGGGCCGTACGTTCGAAGAGATCGTGCAGCCGGACCAGTCACGGCAGTTGCACGAGGGACAGAAGGTGGTGGTCGCCTACGAGCCCTCCGCGCCCAAGGACCTGCAGTACTCGGTGACCGACATCAACCGCCGGCTCCCCCTGGCCCTGCTCGCGGGCATCTTCGCCCTCGCCGTCGTGGTCGTCGGACGGCTGCGCGGCCTGATGGCGCTGGTCTCGCTGGCCATCAGCTTCCTGCTGCTGAACTTCTTCATCCTGCCCGCAATCCTGCAGGGTTCGAACCCCCTGGTCGTGGCGGTGATCGGGTCCAGCGCCATCATGCTGATCGCGTTGTACCTGTGCCACGGACTGTCGGCCCGCACGTCCGTGGCGGTGCTCGGCACCCTGATCTCGCTGTTGCTGATCGGTGTGCTCGGCTCGCTCTTCATCGGCTGGGCCGCGCTCACCGGCAACACGGACGACAACACCGGCCTCATCCACGGCCTGTACCCGTCGATCGACATGAGCGGTCTGCTGCTGGCCGGGGTCATCATCGGTTCGCTCGGTGTCCTCGACGACGTGACGGTCACCCAGACGTCGGCGGTCTGGGAGCTGCACGAGGCCAACCCGACGATGGGCTGGCGCGGCCTGTACCGCGCGGGCATCCGCATCGGCCGCGACCACATCGCCTCGGTCGTGAACACGCTGGTCCTGGCCTACGCGGGCGCGGCGCTGCCTCTGCTGCTGCTGTTCTCGATCGCGCAGAGCGGGGTGGGGACGGTCGCCAACAGCGAACTGGTCGCGGAGGAGATCGTGCGGACGCTGGTCGGCTCGATCGGCCTGGTGGCGTCCGTGCCGGTCACCACGGCCCTCGCCGCCCTGGTCGTGTCGGCGGACCGGCCGTCCCGGGTCCCGGAGGCGGCGGCCGGCGCCGGAGCACCGGCGCGCGGGCGGGGCCGTCGCCGTAAGCGCTGACGGACCCGCCCGGTGAAGCGTTACGCCACCGCCGCGGGACTGCCGTAACGGTTCAGCCCGCGCTCTGCTCCTCCGCCAGGATGCGGTCCAGGGCTTCGTCGAGGTGGCTGTCGAAGTCGGCGAGCGCACCCTCCTGGCCCAGCGGCACCAGCTTGTCGGTGCGGTCGAGGAAAGCCACCAGTGGCGCCGCCGAGGAACGGAACAGCGCCTGGTCGCCGCCGACCTGAAGGCGGATCAGCACCTCGGCCAGTGGCTCGGGGTCGACCGGCGCGATGCGCACATCGCCGTCGCCGCACGGCCGGCCCACCCCGTCGACCAGCAACTCCCGGCCGAAGGCCCAGGTCACCGGCGCGTCTCCGGGCAGATGGAAGGTCAGGCGTACGGCATAGGGATCCCGGGTCTCGTAGCGCAGTTCCACCGGGATGCGGAAAGAGAGCTCCTCGGACACGAGAAAGCTCATCATGACCTCTGCCTGTACGGACTCGCCCATTCGCCTACCCCGTCATTCGCCGTCGACTGTCCGGGAATCAAACCTCTAACACTGGTGGCATCTTGCTCAACGTACACACCAGATCACAAGGAGTGAGTTTTCAGATACTGATAGAGAGCGCGAGCGAGCCCAGACGCCGCCCCACCTCGGTCTGCAGACGCTGTGCCGCGGGCAGCAGCCGGTCCGCCTGCTGGAGGGGCAGCGAGATGGCCATCGTGGCGGCCGTGGTGCCGACGGTGATGGGGATCGCCGCGCAGACCGTCCCCAACGCGTACTCCTGGCGCTCGGTCACCGGCGTCATCCGGCGCATGCGTTCCAGTCGCTTCAGCAGGCTGTGGCCGTCACGCACCGTGTACGCCGTGAGCGGCCGCACCGGGTAGCGGTCCAGGTGGTCACGGCGCGCGTCCTCGTCCAGCTGGGACAGCAGGCACTGGCCGATGGCGTGCGCGTGTCCCGTCTCGCGGAAGTCCGCCCACTCCTCGACCGCCGGATTGCCCGGGGTGTCGGAGACGCACATGACCTCGATCTCGCCGTCCCGGTACATGGCGTAGTACACGGGGACGCCGATCGCGTCGCGCCAGCGCGCCATGGTGTCCACCACCGTGCTGCGACGTTTCTGCTCCGCCCCGCTGCTGCTCAGCCGCTCCGCGGCCTCGCCGAGGAAGAACAGCCCTTTGTCCCGGCGCAGATACCCCTCGTGCACCAGGGTGCGCAGCAGGTGGTACGCCGTGGGCAGCGCCAGCCCCGTCTCGCGGGCCAGTTGTTTGGCGGGGGCCCCGTACTCGTGCCCGGCGACGCACTCGAGCAGGCGCATCGCCCGCTGCACCGAGCCGATCAGAGTCGCGGAGGGCGGATCGGCGGAGGCCGACGCGGGGGGTGTCCGAGGCGTCGAGCAGGGCTGCACGGGCAGGGCGTGCAGCTGAGCGAATGCGGTGTCAGCCGTGGCCAAGGGTCACTCCCGGAACGCGAGGTGGCAGCCCGTGCGGAGAACACGGGTGGGGGTGTACGCCGTTCGCGAGGTCGCCCCCGCCTTGAGTTCCGGACTCTAACCGCCGGTCACCGCTCACCGACGGCCCGTCCGGGAAACTTCCCTCGCCCGAGGGAACCGGTGGTTCCTGTTACCGCCACCGGTGTCCCACGGCTCTCACCAGTCGCTGCGCGACGACGAACTCGACATGAACTTGCGTACGACGTAGATCAGTCCGCCGACGAGCGCGACGAAGATCAGCAGCTTGAACAGCAGTCCGATCACGAACCCGACCACGCTGGCGATCAGCCCGCCGAACACGACCAGGGCGATGACCGGCACCGCGATCCACTTCACCCACCACGGCAGTCCCGTGAAGATCTCTCGCATCGCCCTTGCCCTCACCTTTCGGGGAGTCCCAGGAGTCCTGGGGAATCCTCTGATGTCCTGCCCTCGATGCTAGAGCCGCGAACGCCACGGCAGGGGCCCCGCATCCCTTGTCTCCCCCTGACCGATCCCCTAGGGAACCACGGGGCCGGGCCTCAGCTCTCCGGCGGAGAGAACACCACCAGCACCCGCAGGTCCTCGCTGATGTGATGGAACTTGTGGGCGACCCCGGCCGGCACGTAGACCACGCTGCCCCGGGCGACCTGGGTGGTCTCCATGCCCACCGTGATCGCGGCCCGCCCGCTCACCACGAAGTACACCTCGTCCTGCGCGTGCGGCTTCTGCGGGTCGGTGGTCCCCGCGTCGAGGGCGTACAGGCCGACCGACATGTTCCGCTCCCGCAGGAACTGCAGGTAGGCACCGTCGTTGGCGGCGCGCTCCGCCTCCAGTTCGTCCAGCCGGAATGCCTTCATCGCCTCGTCCGCCCCTGCCTCGCCGTTCTGGTCCGATCGCGTCTGCCACGATCAGACACATGAAGAATTTCCTAGTCAAGACGATCGCCAACGCCGGCGCCCTCGCCGTCGCCGTCTGGCTGCTCGACAAGATCACCCTGACCGGGGGCAGCACCGGGGAGAAGGCCCTCACCCTGATCGTGGTCGCCCTGGTGTTCGGCCTGGTCAACATGGTCGTGAAGCCGATCGTGCAGGTGCTGACCTTTCCCCTGTTCATCCTGACCCTCGGCCTGTTCACGCTGGTGGTCAACGCGCTGATGCTGTTGCTCACGTCGTGGGTGGCCGACAAGCTCGACGTGAGCTTCCACGTCGACGGTTTCTGGACCGCGGTCCTGGGCGGCCTGATCGTCTCGATCGTCTCCTGGGCCCTCAACGCGTTCCTGCCCGACGGGGACTGAGCCCGATGACCTACCGCGTCTGTTTCGTGTGCACGGGCAACATCTGCCGCTCCCCGATCGCCGAGGCCGTCTTCCACGCGCGCGTGGCGGACGCCGGGCTCGACGACCTCGTCGAGGCCGACAGCGCCGGCACGGGCGGCTGGCACGAGGGCGAGGGTGCGGACCCGCGCACCGTGGCCGTCCTGACGGAGCACGGTTACGGCCTCGACCACACGGCCCGGCAGTTCCAGCAGTCCTGGTTCTCCCGTCTCGACCTGGTCGTCGCCCTCGACGCCGGGCACCTGAGGGCCCTGCGACGGCTCGCCCCTATGGAACGGGACGCGGCCAAGGTGCGCCTGCTGCGGTCGTACGACCCCGCCGCCGCGGGCGGTGACCTGGACGTGCCGGACCCGTACTACGGGGGCCGGGACGGCTTCGAGGAATGCCTTGAGATGGTGGAGGCGGCGAGCACCGGACTGCTCGCCGCGGTACGCGAGCAAGTGGAAGGACGGGCGGCATGAGCGATTCCGCTACGAACGACAGGGCCGGTACGGGCACGGAGAGATCCGCTTCCGGCCCCGGTGACGGCACCCACGCGGTACGGGCCGGGCTGCCCGAACCCGTCAAGCACGAGCCCACCCTGCCCGGTCCGGTGTTCGCCGCCCACTTCCACCTGCCGGGCGACCCGACCGGCCCGTACACCTACGGCCGCGACGAGAACCCCACCTGGACACGGCTCGAGAGCGCCATCGGCGAGCTGGAGGCGCCCGGCGTGGCCGACGTGGAGACACTGGTCTTCGCCTCGGGCATGGCCGCGATCTCCTCGGTGCTCTTCTCCCAGCTGCGGGCCGGCGACACGGTCGTCCTGCCCGACGACGGCTACCAGGCGCTTCCCCTGGTCCGCGCGCAGCTGGAGGCGTACGGCATCGAGGTGCGCACCGCGCCGACCGGCCAGGACGCCCAGCTCGAGGTCCTGGACGGGGCGAAGCTGCTGTGGATCGAGACGCCGTCGAATCCCGGGCTCGACGTGTGCGACGTGCGGCGGCTCGTCGAGGCGGCCCACGCGCGCGGAGCGCTCGTCGCCGTCGACAACACCCTCGCCACGCCGCTCGGGCAGCGTCCGCTCGAGCTGGGCGCCGACTTCTCGGTGGCCAGCGGCACCAAGCAGCTGACCGGCCACGGCGACGTCCTCCTCGGCTACGTGGCGGGCCGCGACGCCGGGGCGATGGCCGCCGTACGGCGCTGGCGCAAGATCGTCGGTGCGATTCCCGGGCCCATGGAGGCCTGGCTCGCGCACCGCTCGATCGCCACCCTCCAGCTGCGCGTGGACCGGCAGGACGCCACCGCGCTCAAGGTGGCCGAAGCGCTCCGGACGCGGCCCGAGATCACCGGCCTGCGGTACCCCGGGCTGCCCGACGACCCGTCCCACAAGGTCGCCGCGCAGCAGATGCACCGCTACGGCTGCGTCGTCTCCTTCACGCTGCCCTCGCGCGCGCGTGCCGATCGTTTTCTCGACGCGCTCCGGCTGGTCGAGGGCGCGACCAGCTTCGGCGGGGTGCGGTCCACCGCGGAGCGGCGCGGACGCTGGGGCGGCGACGCGGTGCCGGAGGGCTTCGTCCGGCTCTCGGTCGGCGCGGAGGACCCGGACGACCTGGTGGCGGACCTGCTGCGCGCGCTGGACGAAACGGCGGACTGACGCCCATGCGCGACGGGCGGTCCGAGCCTCCCCCCTCGTGGCTCGGACCGCCCTCCGGTTCCGCGCGCGAAGAACCGCGCGACCAAGGCTAGTTGACTCAGTGTCAGTGTCCAATCACAGTAGCGACAGCGACCTATCGACATATTTATAGTTGGGCACGGCCGGAGGGCTGGGAAAGAACAGAAGAGGGGACGGCTTTCCGTGGATCTGGCCTTGCTCCGCACCTTCGTCACCGTGCACCGGGCCGGTTCCTTCACCCGCGCGGCGGCTCTGCTCGGCCTCTCCCAGCCCGCCGTCACCTCGCAGATCCGCACGCTGGAGCGTCAGCTCGGCCGCCCGCTGTTCCTGCGCCAGGCCCGTGGCGTGACCCCGACGACCATCGGCGACGAACTCGCCCACAAGACCGCACCGCACCTCGACGCCCTGGTGGAGATCGCCGAGACCGGACTGACGGACGACTCCTCCCTGCGGACCCTGCATCTGGCCGGACCGCCCGAGTTCACCGCCGAACGGGCCCTGCCCGCGCTCACCGAACTCACCGGCGAGGACGGCCGGGCCTTCGCCCTGCGCGCCTCGTACGCGCATGCCGAGGAGACCCTGGAGGGGCTGGCCGCCGGGCATCACGATCTGGCCATCGCCACGGCCCGTCCCCGCGGCCCGCTCCTCACGGCGACTCCGCTCTGCGACGAGGTGCACGTCCTGGTCGCCGCGCCGTACTGGGCGGAGCGTGCGGGCGTCGAGAAGCTACGTGACACCGATGCGCCCGCTCTCCAGCACGTCCCCGTGGTCGAGGTGCACGAGTCACTGCCCTTCGTCGCCCGCTACTGGGCCTCCGTCTTCGACGCCCGTCCGTCCGCGCCTGCCACTGTCGTCGTCCCTGACCTGCGTGCGGTCCTCACCTGTGCGGCAGCGGGTGCCGGGCTCGCCGTCCTGCCCCGCTATCTGTGCGCCGAGGCACTGGAGCGGGGAGAGGTCGTCGCCCTGCACGATCCGCCCGTGCCGCCGTTGCGGACGTACTTTCTGGTGGTGCGCACCGGCACATTGGCGATGCCGCACATCGCCCGGGCCCACGAGTGGTTGCTGCGCGCGGCCGCCGACTGGAACTGAGCCGACGGGCCCCGAACCGGGCGCGCGTCACGATGTTTCACGTGGAACCAGCCGGGCCACATTTCTCCCATGACCGTCCGACCCGTGGTCAAGCGCACCGCTCGCGCCGTCCTGCTGGACGGCGACCACCTGATCCTGATCAAGCGGACCAAGCCCGGCGTCGATCCCTACTGGGTCACTCCCGGCGGCGGGGTCGAGCCGGACGACAGCACCGTCGTGGACGCCCTGCACCGCGAGGTGTACGAGGAACTCGGCGCCAAGATCAGCGATGTGGTGCCCTGCTTCGTGGACACCGTCGAGCACATCGGCGAGGACGGCGGCGCGACCGGCGTGAAGGTGCAGCACTTCTTCGTCTGCCACCTGGAATCCATGGACCCGTCCCTGCGGCACGGCCCCGAGGTCGAGGAGCCCGCCGGTGAGTACGAGATCGTCAGGGTGCCGTTCTCCCGGGTCGGGATCGCCTCCGTGCACCTCGTACCGCTGTCGCTGCGGCACTACCTGGACGGCAACATCGAGGGTGTGCGGGCCCTGCAGGCTCCCGACCTCGGCTGAACCGGCATGGCCGAAAGGCCGCAGGTTCCACCGGAAAGAGGTGGACGCGGACGGCCACCGTCGGACAGCCTGACCTGCGTGCCGACACCTTTCCTCGCCTCTGCTCCGATCCGCCGTCTGACGCTCCGCGATCTCACCGCCTGCGCCGACCTGTCCGAGGACCGGGGGTGGCCGCGCGAGGAGCACAAGTGGGGATTCCTCCTCACGGCCGGAAAGGGGTACGGCATCGACGACCCCGGCGGCGGTCTGGTCGCCGCCTGCACCGTCACCGAGTACGGACCGCAGGAGCGCCCCGCGCTCGCCGGCATCGGCATGGTGCTGGTCGCCGAGCGGCACGCCCGCCAGGGCGTCGGACGCCGTCTGATGCGCCACATCGTCTCGGGCCTCGGCACCGTTCCGCTGACCCTGCACGCGACGCCGTACGGCCGGCCGCTCTACGAGGAGCTCGGCTTCAAGGTGACGGGCGGGGCGGAGATGGTGCGCGGCCGTTTCGTCCCGGGCGGGCCGGAACCGAAGGCCGCCACCCGGGCCGCCACCGCCGAGGACCTGCCCGTGATCCTCCGGCTCGACGAGGAGGTGTTCGGCGCGGATCGCACCCACATCGTCACGCGGCTGCCCGCCTTCGCCGACCAGCTGCGTGTCGCCGAGGAGGGCGGCCGGATCACCGGGTACGCCGCGGCCTGGCCCAACATGGACACCCACGTGGTGGGCCCGCTGATCGCCCGCGACACCGAGACGGCCAAGGCGCTGATCGGCTCCCTCGCCGCCGGCACCGACCGGCCCCTGCGCACGGACATCGACGTGCGGCACGAGGAACTGCTGGCCTGGGTGGAGGAGCGCGGCCTCTCCCGGATCGCCCCCAATGCGGTCATGACCCATGGGATCACCGAGCTGCCCGGGGACTGGACCCGCCGGTTCGCGCCGCTGACGGTGGCGGCGGGCTGACCCCCGGACGACCGCCACCGTCCGTGTCGGGCACCGGTCAGGCGAGCACCCGTACGGCGGCCGAGGCGAAGCCGTGGTCCTGCTCGGGCGCGCCGCCGCCCACCCCGATCGCGCCGATCAGCCGGCCCTCCCGGTGCACGGGCACGCCGCCCGCGATGAACAGCAGCGGCCGGTCGAGGGCGGTGGGCAGGGTGTGGAAGAGCCCTCCCGGCTGCACGGCGTCGACCAGGTCGGCGGTGGGAGCGTTCAGCTGGAGCGCGGTGTAGGCCTTGCGCGTGCTGGTCTCACCGGAGATCAGCACGGCGCGGTCGTCGCGCCGGAAGGCGAGCAGGTGGCCTCCCGCGTCGAGGACCGTGACACTGACGGTGACGCCGGCCGCCTCGGCGGCGCGGTGGGCCGCGGTGACGAGTTCCTCGGCGTCCTGGATCGTCAGCGGGGCGACAGCGGTGGTGCTCATGAGTCTTTCTCCTTGGTTGTGCCGAGTGGTGCGGTGCCTCAGTGGTCGTCGAGGCAGTGGTGACCACGGAGCGCGGGACGGCTCTGTCCTCGCGTCCGGGGTCCGGGGTGGCTCGTTCAGTGGTGGACGGCGGTGGCCCGGCGCTCGGCGGGCGCGGAACCCGCGACGACCGTGCCGGGAGCACTCCCGCGCCGTTCCAGGGCGGCCGAGAGGACCGCGAGGAGCAGAGCGGCGGCGGCGAGGACGGCGCCGACCCAGTTGGGAGCGGTGTATCCGAAGCCCGCGGCGATGACGACGCCGCCGAGCCAGGCGGAGAGCGCGTTGCCCAGGTTGAAGGCGCCGATGTTCACCGCGGA
This sequence comes from Streptomyces hyderabadensis, assembly GCF_020404845.1. GTDB lineage: Bacteria > Actinomycetota > Actinomycetes > Streptomycetales > Streptomycetaceae > Streptomyces > Streptomyces hyderabadensis. The sequence continues at coordinate 114,133 of NZ_JAIOJZ010000003.1, forward strand.
GGCCAGCGTCGGGGCGCCGTGGGCGTGGTCCAGGACGCGCTTCTGCAGCGGGGGGACGGTGGCGAAGCCCAGAGCTCCGATCAGGACGACGGTCGCGGCGGACGCGAACTTGTCGTGCGCGGTGAGGGTGAAGAGGGCGAGCACGACGGACAGCGCGCCCAGGGAGATGTACAGCAGGGGCATCAGGGCGCGGTCGGCGAACCGGCCGCCGACGAGGTTGCCGCCCACCATGCCGAGGCCGAACAGGACCAGCAGCCAGGTGACCGAGCCGTCGGAGAAGCCCGCGACATGGGTCATCATCGGCGCGATGTAGGTGATGGCGGCGAAGACACCGCCGAAGCCGAGGACGGTCATGGCCATCGCGAGCAGGACCTGCACGTTCTTGAACGCGGCCATTTCGTGGCGCAGCCGCACGCCCTCGGCCCTGGGCACGTCGGGGACCAGCTTGGCGACTCCGGCCAGGCCGACGACTCCGAGCGCGGCGACGACGGCGAAGGTGACCCGCCAGCCCGCGGACTGGCCGATCAGCGTGCCCAGCGGGACACCGACGACATTGGCGACGGTCAGGCCGGTGAACATCATCGCGATGGCCCCGGCCTTCTTGTGCGGGGCGACCAGACCGGCCGCCACGACCGATCCGATACCGAAGAAGGCGCCGTGGGCGAGCGAGGCGACCACCCGGCCGATGAGCATGACGGAGAAGGCGGGGGCGAGGGCGGAGAGCAGGTTGCCGACGATGAACAGGCCCATCAGCAGCATCAGCATCCGCTTGCGCGGGACCTTGGTGCCGAGCACGGTCATCAGCGGGGCGCCGACCATCACGCCGAGCGCGTACCCGGTCACCAAATAGCCGGCGGTGGGGATGGAGACCCCGTAGTCGCTCGCGACCTCGGGCAGCAAGCCCATGATCACGAACTCGGTCGTTCCGATCCCGAAGGCCCCGATCGCGAGGGCCAGAAGCGCGAGAGGCATGGAGGGGACACCTTCCAGAGCGATTGCCAGATTGATTGCAGGAGCGCTTTGCGTTCGGCCACAATAGTTGCACACGCGGGCAATATGCAAACGCCGACAATTGCGCTACTGGTCTACCCTGGTCTCAGCCGCTCCTGGACGGAGGAACCACATGACAGCGACGGACCCCGCGCTCACCGCTCTCTCCCAGGGCTGGTGCGCTCTCTCCCTGCTGCACGGGAGGATCGAGGCACACATCGAGCGCGCTCTGCAGACCGGGCACGATCTGAGCGTCCGTGAGTACTCCCTGCTCGACGTGCTCAGCCGGCAGCACGACGGCGACGGAGGGCATCTGCAGATGAAGCAGGTCGCCGATGCCGTCGTCCTCAGTCAGAGCGCGACCACCCGGCTGGTCACCCGGCTCGAGGACCGTGGCCTGCTCGAGCGCTACCTGTGCCCCACCGACCGGCGCGGCATCTACACCAACGTCACCGCAGCGGGCCTGCAGCTGCTGAACGAGGCACGGCCCACCAATGACGCAGCCCTGCGCGAGGCCCTCGACGAGGCGGCCACGAACCCCGATCTGGCCCCGCTGGTCCGGGCGGTGGAGACCCTGAAGGCTCCGGTCCCCGCCTAGGCACGTCCCAACCGGTTCTAGAGTGCGGCTATGGGAGATCTAGACATACGTCCCGCCATCGCCGAGGACATCCCGGCGATCGTCGCGATGCTGGCCGACGACCCGCTGGGCGCACAGCGTGAATCACCGGACGACCTGGGCCCGTACCTGGCCGCCTTCGAACGGCTCAGGACCGATCCGAACCAGCATCTGGTGGTGGCCGTCCGCGAAGGCCGCGTCGTCGGCACGCTCCAGCTGACGATCGTCCCCGGGTTGTCCCGGCGCGGCGCCACCCGCTCGATCATCGAAGGCGTACGCATCCACGGCGACCAACGCGGCAGCGGCCTGGGCACCCGGATGATCGAGTGGGCGATCGAGGAGTCCCGGCGCCAGGACTGCGATCTGGTGCAGCTCACCTCCGACAAGACCCGTACCGACGCTCACCGCTTCTACGAGCGGCTCGGCTTCACCGCCTCGCACACGGGCTTCAAACTCCCGCTCTGAGGACGCGGCGCTCCTCGCACGACCCCGACAGCGCGGCCCTGTTTCACGTGAAACAGGGCCGCTTCCGTACGGACGACTCCTAGCCGATCCCCCGCCACCCCTGCGGGTCCACTCCGCCCGGAACAGCGTCGCCCTCCTCGTACGGCCGGCGCGTGAAGACGAAGGACCCGAGGTCCAGGTGGCTCACGCTGCCGTCCGCGCGCCGCACCGCTCGCAGCAGCTCCCCCGCGTAGTACCCCTCGAGCCCCGTCCAGCTGCCGTCACCGTTCGCCCGGAAACGCGAACGGCGCCCCTGGCCCGACAGCGGCCCCAAGGAGACCCCTCCGTCGGGCATCAGCCGCAGGGCGAAGGCGTGGGTGCCCCAGTACCACTGCCCCGCCAACTCGAGAACGGAGGCATCGACCTCGCGCAGCGGCCGCCACGGTTCGGGGATCCGGGGCTCCGCCTCGGCGACGATGCGCACGAGGTCGGCCCCGACCCCGGCGAGCAGCGGCCCGGAGGTGCAGTTGGTCAGGACGACCGCGGCCACGTCGTCCTCCACGCCGATGGTGAGGTTGGCCAGGAATCCCGGCAGGGAGCCGGAGTGCCCCACGAGCAGCCGCCCGCCCTGGCTCTGGATCTGCAGGCCCAGTCCGTAGGCCGCACCGTCCACGACGTCCGCCGCCTCGGCCGGTGCGGCGGGCGCCCGCATCTCCCGCACGGTCTCCGCCCCGAGCACCTTGTCGTCCCCCTGCGTCAGAAAGACGGCGAACCGCGCCAGGTCTCCGGTGGTGGACCAGAGCTGTCCGGCCGGGGCCATCCGCCCCAGGTCCTCGGCGGGCTCCGCCAGCATCACATCGGCCCATGGGTGCACCGCCCAGCCACCGGCGTGCGGTGCGCTGGGCCGGGTGGCCGTACGGTCCAGTCCCAGCGGGTCCAGCACCTCCCGCTGCAGCACCTCTTCCCACGGAGCGTCCCGCACCTTCTCGACCAGGGCGCCGAGCAGTGTGTAGCCGGGGTTGGAGTAGTGATGGCGGCGGCCCACCGGGTGCAGGAGCGGCTGCTCGCCCAGCACATCGGACAGCTCGGGCCGCAGCGAGCCCGGCGTCCGCTCCCACCAGGGCGCCGGTGACTCGGCGGCCAGCCCGCCCGAGTGGGCGAGCAGTTCGGCGATCGTGGCCTCCCCCGCCCCGGTGCCCGGCAGATGCTTCTCCAGCGGGTCCCCGAGGTCGAGCAGGCCCTCGTCGCGCAGCCGGAGGACCAGGACGGCGGTGAAGGTCTTGGTGATGGAGCCGATCCGGTACTGCACGTTCTCGTCCGGACCGTGCCCGTCGACCGAGGTCCGGGCACCGTGCCACACGGTCCGTCCGCCCCGGACCACCGCCGCGACGAGCGACGGCGTACGCCCTTCGGCCTGGGCCACGGCGATCCGGTGCGTCAGCGCCCGGCGGGTGCTGGGGAGCAGCTCTTCCTGAGGTGTCGTCATGCGCCCAGTCCACCGCCCCGCGCACCGCGCGTCGAACCGATTTCCCCCGGCGCCGTGTCCAGTCACGGGGGAAACCCGTCCGACCGGCTGTCAGGTCTGTGCCATGTCCACGAAGCGGGAGTAGTGGCCCTGGAAGGCGACCGTGATGGTCGCCGTCGGGCCGTTGCGGTGCTTGGCCACGATCAGGTCCGCCTCGCCCGCGCGCGGTGACTCCTTCTCGTAGGCGTCCTCACGGTGCAGCAGGATGACCATGTCCGCGTCCTGCTCGATCGAACCGGACTCTCGCAGGTCGGAGACCATGGGCTTCTTGTCGGTGCGCTGCTCGGGGCCGCGGTTCAGCTGGGAGAGCGCGATGACCGGGATCTCCAGCTCCTTCGCCAGGAGCTTGAGGTTGCGGGACATGTCGGAGACCTCCTGCTGCCGGCTCTCGGCCCGCTTGGAGCCGCCGGACTGCATCAGCTGGAGGTAGTCGATGACGACCAGCTTGAGGTCGTTGCGCTGTTTGAGACGACGGCACTTGGCACGGATCTCCATCATCGACAGGTTCGGGGAGTCGTCGATGTAGAGCGGCGCGGCCGACACGTCGGGCATCCGGCGCGCGAGCCGGGTCCAGTCGTCGTCCGTCATCGTGCCCGACCGCATGTGGTGCAGCGCGACGCGGGCCTCGGCGGACAGCAGGCGCATCGCGATCTCGTTGCGCCCCATTTCGAGCGAGAAGATGACGCTCGGCAGGTTGTTCTTGATGGACGCGGCCCGCGCGAAGTCCAGCGCGAGGGTCGACTTGCCCATCGCGGGACGGGCGGCGATGACGATCATCTGTCCCGGGTGCAGACCGTTGGTCAGCGAGTCGAAGTCCGTGAAGCCCGTCGGCACACCGGTCATCTCACCGCTGCGCGATCCGATCGCCTCGATCTCGTCGAGCGCGCCCTCCATGATGTCGCCGAGCGGCAGGTAGTCCTCGCTGGTGCGCTGCTCGGTGACGGCGTAGATCTCGGCCTGGGCGCGGTTGACGATCTCGTCGACGTCGTCGTCGGCCGCGTATCCCATCTGGGTGATCCGGGTGCCGGCCTCCACCAGGCGGCGCAGGACCGCCCGCTCGTGCACGATCTCCGCGTAGTACGCGGCGTTCGCGGCCGTCGGCACGGTCTGGACGAGGGTGTGCAGATAGGAGGCGCCGCCGACCTTGTTGATCTCACCGCGCTTGGTGAGTTCGGCGGCGATCGTGATGGGGTCGGCCGGCTCGCCCTTGGCGTAGACGTCGAGGATGGCCTGGTAGACGGTCTCATGAGCCGGCTTGTAGAAGTCGTGGCCCTTGAGGATCTCGACGACGTCGGCGATGGCGTCCTTGGACAGCAGCATGCCGCCGAGGACGGACTGCTCGGCGTCCAGGTCCTGCGGCGGCACCCGCTCGAAGGCGGCACCCCCGCCGTCCCACCCGTTGTTGTCCGCGCCCCGCTCGTGCTGCTCGTCCCGGCTGCGGCCGCCCTCGCCGCGACGGCGGGAGGCAGGCAGACGATCACTGGGACCGCTGTCGGCCCACGGGTCGTCCAAGGGCTCGGAAATGCTCACCGAGCCACCTCCTCCCGTCCGCCGAGCGGACCTCGCCGTGCCCCTCATTTCTACGGCACGGCACTGACAAATAAGACGCCCAACTCCGGTTCTGGCGCGTCGGTTTTGTGACGGTTCACCAACCGACGGACGGAGCGGGCGCCGGACAACCGTAGGCCTGCGGGCACCGTCAGCCAATCTGGTTATCCACAGGCCATGTGGACGACGGGCCAGATGCTGTGGAGAACTCCGCCAAACCTGTGCACGACCCGGTGGACAGCCCTGTGAACAAGCCCGCAACCCGGCCCCAGAAACCCTTCTGAACTGCAGCTTTACCATCCACCGCCTGTGCAGAAGAAAAACTTGCCCAGTCGGACCAAGATCCTTTCGAGCCGTGCCCAGAAGCACACGGGGTGAGAGCGCAAGTAAGGGTCGTCAAAGCTTTGCATCTCTTACCTGTGGACGATTAGATTGGTGCTCATGACACAGGCCCCCGTGCGCACCCGGACCGTCCGGCGCCGGCACGACCGAGAGATCGTCGCGCTGGCAGTCCCGGCCTTCGGCGCACTCGTCGCCGAGCCCCTTTTCGTCATGGCCGACAGTGCCATCGTCGGCCATCTCGGCACCGCACAGCTCGCCGGACTCGGCATCGCCTCGGCCCTGCTCACCACAGCCGTCAGCGTCTTCGTCTTCCTCGCCTACGCCACCACCGCGGCCGTCTCCCGTCGCGTCGGCGCGGGCGACCTGCAGGCAGCGATCCGCCAGGGGATGGACGGCATCTGGCTCGCCCTGTTGCTCGGCGCCGCCGTCATAGCGGTGGTCCTGCCCACCGCCCCCTCCCTCGTAGAACTCTTCGGCGCCTCCGAGACCGCGGCTCCCTATGCCACCACCTATCTGCGCATCTCCGCCCTCGGCATCCCCGCCATGCTCGTCGTGCTCGCCTCGACCGGTGTACTGAGAGGACTGCAGAACACCCGCACTCCCCTCTACGTGGCCGTGGCCGGCTTCATCGCCAACGCCGTCCTCAACGTCGTGCTCGTCTACGGCGCCGGTCTCGGCATCGCGGGCTCCGCCTGGGGCACCGTCATCGCCCAGTGCGGCATGGCCGCGGTCTATCTGTGGGTGGTCGTCCGCGGAGCACGACGACACGGCGCCTCCCTGCGCCCGGACCTGGCAGGGATCAGGGCTTCCGCTCAGGCCGGGATGCCGCTGCTCGTGCGCACGCTCTCCTTGCGGGCGATTCTCATGATCGCGACGGCGGTGGCGGCCCGGCTCGGCGACGCCGACATCGCCGCGCATCAGATCGTCCTGTCCCTGTGGAGCCTGCTCGCCTTCGCCCTCGACGCCATCGCCATCGCCGGGCAGGCCATCATCGGTCGCTATCTCGGCGCGGACGACGCCCAGGGAGCACGTGATGCCTGCCGCCGGATGGTGGAGTGGGGCATCGCTGTGGGAGTCGTACTGGGTCTGCTCGTGGTGCTGTCCCGTCCGGTGTTCCTGCCCCTGTTCACCGGCGACTCCACGGTCAAGGACGCTGCCCTGCCCGCGTTGGTGATCGTGGCCCTCGCACAGCCGATCTGCGGCGTGGTCTACGTCCTGGACGGTGTCCTCATGGGTGCGGGCGACGGCCCCTACCTGGCCTGGGCCATGCTGTTGACCCTGGCGGTCTTCACTCCCGCGGCACTGCTCGTCCCCACACTGGGCGGTGGGCTCACCGCCCTGTGGGCCGCCATGACACTGATGATGGCGATGCGCCTGGTGACGCTGTGGCTGCGCACCCGATCGGGTCGTTGGATCGTCACAGGAGCGACGCGCTGAACGTTTCACGTGAAACGAAGAGGGGCCGCATCCCCCCGACGGGAGATGCGGCCCCTCTCATCGCTTCAGCGAGAGCAGTGCTCAGGCAGCGACAACCTCGATGCTGACCTTGGCGTCAACCTCGGGGTGCAGACGCACGGACGTCTCGTGGGCGCCCAGGGTCTTGATCGGCGAGCCCAGCTCGATGCGGCGCTTGTCGACCTCGGGGCCACCGGCGGCCTTGATCGCCGAAGCGACGTCGGCCGGGGTGACGGAGCCGAAGAGACGACCGGCGTCGCCGGAGCGGACGGCCAGGCGGACCTTCACACCCTCGAGCTGGGCCTTCACCTGGTTGGCCTGCTCGATGGTCTGGATCTCGTGGATCTTGCGAGCACGACGGATCTGCTCGACGTCCTTCTCGCCACCCTTGGTCCAGCGGATCGCGAACTTCCGCGGGATCAGGTAGTTGCGAGCGTAACCGTCCTTGACGTCGACGACGTCGCCCGCGGCACCGAGGCCGGAGACCTCGTGGGTGAGGATGATCTTCATGTTTCGGTCACCCTTCCCTTATCGCGCGGTGGAGGTGTAGGGCAGCAGCGCCATCTCACGGCTGTTCTTCACGGCCGTGGCGACGTCACGCTGGTGCTGGGTGCAGTTGCCGGTCACGCGGCGGGCACGGATCTTGCCGCGGTCGGAAATGAACTTCCGCAGCATGTTCGTGTCCTTGTAGTCCACGTACGTGACCTTGTCCTTGCAGAATGCGCAGACCTTCTTCTTCGGCTTGCGCACAGGCGGCTTAGCCATGATGTTTCTCCTGTGTGATCAAGAAGTGTGGGTGGAGTCCGGTCCCTTAGAAGGGAGGCTCGTCCGAGTAGCCGCCACCGCCGCCGGAGCCACCGCCCCAGCCGCCGCCCTGGCCGCCACCGCCCTGCTGGCCACCGGCGGGAGCGCCGGTCGCCCAGGGGTCGTCGGCGGGAGCGCCGCCGCCCTGCTGGCCGCCACCGGGGCCGCCGCCCCAGCCGCCGCCACCCTGGCCGCCACCGCCACCGCCGCCGTAGCCGCCCTGGCCACCGCGGCCCGAGGTCTTGGTGACCTTGGCCGTGGCGTTGCGCAGGCTGGCGCCGACCTCGTCGACGTCCAGCTCGTAGACCGTGCGCTTGACGCCCTCACGGTCCTCGTAGGACCGCTGCTTCAGCCGGCCCTGCACGATGACGCGCATGCCTCGCTGGAGCGACTCGGCGACGTTCTCCGCAGCCTGACGCCAGACCGAGCAGGTGAGGAAGAGGCTCTCGCCGTCCTTCCACTCGTTCGTCTGGCGGTCGAAGGTGCGGGGGGTCGACGCGACGCGGAACTTCGCGACGGCCGCACCGGACGGGGTGAAGCGCAGCTCGGGGTCGTCGACAAGATTGCCGACGACCGTGATGACGGTCTCGCCTGCCATGGGGAACCTCTCGGCGGGTTTGCTGCTCTGGCTGCTTGGTTGCTGCTACTCGAATCCCGGGATCAGCTGAGCGGGAGGCTCAGTGGGTCTCGGGACGGAGGACCTTGGTCCGGAGGACCGACTCGTTCAGGTTCATCTGGCGGTCGAGCTCCTTGACGACCGCAGGCTCGGCCTGCAGGTCGATGACCGAGTAGATGCCCTCGGGCTTCTTCTTGATCTCGTACGAGAGACGACGACGGCCCCAGGTGTCGACCTTCTCGACCTTTCCGCCGCCGTCACGGACGACAGAGAGGAAGTTCTCGATCAGCGGGGAGACAGAGCGCTCCTCGAGATCGGGGTCGAGGATGACCATCACCTCGTAGTGACGCATGTGGAACCCACCTCCTTTGGACTCAGCGGCCACGGTCGTTCCGTGGCAGGAGGGTTGCGATGCGTTCGCACCGGCATCAACGAGTAAACCAGGACCCACTGACAATCGGGCCTCCTCCGAGGAGGCGGCCCGGCCGTGGCCGGCAACAGACACCGGTGCGGAAGGTACAGCGTACCCGGCCGTCCCCTTGCGGTTGAAATCCGGCCCCGAGGGGACACAATCGGTACTCAGGGATGTGAGGGCTAAAACACACTGCCTTCGGCAGGAGGTTCTCCATGGCACAGATCATGCGACCCGCCAAGCCCCGGACCGGCCTGCTGGCCACCGACGGCAAACGACACCCGCTCCAGGACGCGCTCCTGGCCGTGACCGTGGTGCTGGGAGTGCTCGCCCTGGCCACCGCGAGCTTCCGCGGGCTGCACGTCCTGACCTCCTGGGCGGGGCTGCTCGGTGTCCTGACCGGCGGATACGGCCAGTACGTGTCCGAGACGACACGGGAGCGCTTCGGCCTGGTCCTGGGACTCGGCGCCTCCGCACTCGGTCTGTTCTTCGGCATCTACCACGGCGGGCTCGTCGGCTGATCCACGTCGGCGGGACGCCCGCCGGTCATGCCCTTCCGGCCGTACGCCGGACGGGGCGCTCACAGGGCGCAGTAGGCTTCGCGCGAGAGCCGGAGCCCCTGTACCCATGGGGACACACCAGCCCGAGGAGCGCCCCGAATGAGCCTGACCCTGAGGACCATCAGTCGCGAGCAGCATCTGGCCTACATCCAGAGCCTGCCGGCGGCGAGTCACATGCAGGTCCCGGCATGGGCGGACGTCAAGGCGGAATGGCGCTCGGAGAACCTCGGCTGGTTCGACGACCGGACCGGCGAGCTGGTCGGTGTGGGCCTCGTCCTCTACCGGCAGCTGCCCAAGATCAAGCGTTACCTCGCCTACCTCCCCGAGGGTCCGGTCATCAACTGGTTCGCGCCGAACCTCCAGGACTGGATGGAGCCGATGCTGGCGCACCTCAAGCAGCAGGGCGCCTTCTCCGTGAAGATGGGTCCGCCGGTGATCATCCGGCGCTGGGACGCCACGTCCATCAAGAAGGGCATCCAGGACCCGGACGTCAAGCGCCTGCGGGACATAGAGGCGGACCACATCGAGCCGCGTGCCTTCGAGGTGGCCGACAAGCTGCGCCGCATGGGCTGGCAGCAGGGCGAGGACGGCGGCGCCGGCTTCGGTGACGTGCAGCCCCGCTACGTCTTCCAGGTGCCGCTCGCCAACCGCTCCCTGGAAGAGGTCCACAAGAACTTCAACCAGCTGTGGCGCCGCAACATCAAGAAGGCCGAGAAGGCCGGTGTCGAGGTGGTCCAGGGCGGCTACCACGACCTGGAGGAGTGGCAGCGCCTGTACGAGATCACGGCCGTGCGCGACCACTTCCGGCCGCGCCCGCTCTCGTACTTCCAGCGCATGTGGGCGGCCCTCAACAACGAGGACCCCAACCGCATGCGGCTGTACTTCGCCCGGCACAACGGGGTGAACCTGTCGGCGGCGACCATGCTGGTCGTCGGCGGTCACGTCTGGTACTCCTACGGCGCCTCCGACAACATCGGCCGCGAGGTGAGGCCGTCGAACGCCATGCAGTGGGCCATGCTCCGCGACTCCTACGCGCTGGGCGCCACCGTCTACGACCTGCGCGGCATCTCCGACTCGCTGGACGAGACCGACCACCTCTTCGGCCTGATCCAGTTCAAGGTGGGTACGGGCGGTCAGGCGGCCGAGTACCTCGGCGAGTGGGACTTCCCGCTGAACAAGCTGCTCCACAAGGCGCTCGACATCTACATGTCGCGCCGCTGACCGCACCGCCCATCCCCGATCCGCATCCCTGACAGCCACGAGAAAGGTTCCAGGTCCGGCCATGGCGCTCACGCTCTACGTCGACACCGCGCGCTGGCGGGCGCACCACAAGCACGTGCAGGAGCAGTTCCCCGGGCTGGTCCCGGTCTGCAAGGGCAACGGCTACGGGTTCGGTCACGAGCGGCTGGCGGAGGAGGCGACCCGGCTGGGCTCGGACGTGCTGGCCGTCGGCACCACCTACGAGGCCGCCCGCATCAAGGACTTCTTCGGCGGCGACCTGCTGGTCCTGACGCCGTACCGGCGCGGCGAGGAACCCGTGCCGCTGCCCGACCGGGTCGTGCGCTCGGTGTCCTCCATCGACGGCGTGTACGGCCTGGTGGGCGCGCGCGTGGTCATCGAGGTGATGTCCTCGATGAAGCGGCACGGCATCAGCGAGCAGGACCTGCCGCAGCTGCACGCCGCCATAGAGAACGTCCGGCTGGAGGGCTTCGCCATCCACCTGCCGCTGGACCGCACCGACGGCTCGGACGCCGTCGAGGAGGTCATCGGCTGGATGGACCGGCTGCGCGCGGCCCGGCTGCCGCTGCACACCATGTTCGTCAGCCACCTCAAGGCCGACGAGCTGGCCCGGCTCCAGCAGCAGTTCCCGCAGACCCGCTTCCGTGCCCGGATCGGCACCCGGCTGTGGCTGGGGGACCACGAGGCCACCGAGTACCGCGGCGCGGTCCTGGACGTCACGCGCGTCGCCAAGGGCGAGCGGTTCGGCTACCGGCAGCAGAAGGCGGCCTCGGACGGTTTCCTGGTGGTCGTGGCGGGCGGTACGTCCCACGGAGTGGGGCTGGAGGCCCCGAAGGCGCTGCACGGCGTCATGCCGCGCGCCAAGGGTGTCGCCCGGGCCGGCCTCGCCACGGTGAACCGGAACCTCTCGCCGTTCGTCTGGAGCGGCAAGCAGCGCTGGTTCGCGGAGCCGCCGCACATGCAGGTGTCGATCCTGTTCGTTCCCTCGGACGCGTCGGAGCCCCAGGTGGGTGACGAGCTGGTGGCCCATCTGCGGCACACCACCACGCAGTTCGACCGCATCCTCGATCGCTAGCGAGCGGGCGTACCCGCACCGTGAGAAGGCCGTACACGAGGTCTTCGTGATCCTCGTGTACGGCCTTTCACGCGTTCACTCAGAGCGAACCGTTCGGTTGACGGCCCTTGCCCCAGTGCACCTGAGGCCCTTCGAAGTGGGCAGCGGGCTGCTCGGTCCGAGCCGCGGGTCCCAGGACGAAGACGTCCTCAGCACCGTCCAGCACTCCGCCCGACGGGTCGTCGTCGCCCGTCCGCCGGACGGGGTCCCGGTCCGGCATCAGGATGTCGCGCACCACCATGGCGCAGAGGAACAGCGTTCCCAGCAGGTGCAGGCCGATGGCCCAGTGGTAGCCGTCCGTCGGCAGCCCCTTGTGGGCGTCGCCGCTGGTCGTGTAGGCGAGGTACATCCAGATGCCGAGGAAGTACGCCACCTCGCACGCCTGCCAGATCAGGAAGTCCCGCCACTTCGGCCGGGCCAGCGCGGCCAGCGGCACCAGCCAGAGCACGTACTGCGGTGAGTAGACCTTGTTGGTGAGGATGAACGCCGCGACGATCAGGAAGGCGAGCTGCGCGAACCGCGGACGCCGGGGCGCGGTCAGCGCGAGTGCCGCCACGGCGCCGCAGCACAGCAGCATGAGAAGCGTGGCGAGGGTGTTGACGGTCTCGGTAGTGAGCGGGTCCTCGGAGTTCTGCCCCAGGATCAGCCAGAACGAGCCGAAGTCCACGCCGCGCTCCTGACTGAACGTGTAGAACTTCGACCAGCCGTCGAACGCGTAGAGCATCACCGGCAGGTTCACCACGAGCCAGGCGCCTGCCGCGCCGCCCAGCGCCGTTCCGAACGCTCGCCACTTGCCCGCACGCCAGCACAGGACGAGCAGGGGGCCGAGGATCAGGAACGGGTAGAGCTTGGCGGCCGTGGCGAGGCCCAGCAGCACGCCGAAGGCCAGCGGACGCTCCCGGGACCACATGAGGACGGCGGCGGCCGTCAGGGCGACCGCCAGCAGGTCCCAGTTGACGGTGGCGGTCAGTGCGAAGGCGGGGGCCAGGGCGACCAGCAGACCGTCCCAGGGGCGCCGGGTGTGGGTGCGGGTCACGCAGACGGCGATGACGGCCGCACAGACCATGAGCATCCCGGCGTTGACCATCCAGTACCACTGCTCCTGGTCCTGGATGGTGCCGCTGCCCGGCGTGAGCCAGGACGCGACCTCCATGAACAGGCCGGTCAGCACGGGGTACTCCAGGTACTCCATGTCCCCGGGGAGCCTGTCGAAGTACGGCACGAGCCCGTCGGCGAACCCGCGGCCCTGGTAGAGGTGCGGGATGTCCGAGTAGCACGCGTGCGTGTACTGGGAGCTGGCTCCGAAGAACCACGCGCCGTTGTAGCAGGGTGCCTTCTGGACCAGTCCTAGGGCGAACATGCCGATCGCCACGAGCGCGATCACCCGCACGGGGGTCCACCAGGACGTGCCGAGCAGGGCACGTCGGCCCAGCGGGCCGCCGATCAGCTCGCTGCCGGCTGCGGCGACCGGGTCTTCCCTGGTCGGCCGCACCGGGTCCGGCTCGTGCACGCTCGCTGGCGTCGATTCTGCACTGGGCATGGGGCACATCCTGCCGTACGCGCCTGAGAACACGCCGGGGCCGCCGCACCCTCATGGCTGCGGCGGCCCCTGTTTCACGTGAAACATGCGGGTGTTTCACGTGAAACACCCATTCTCGGCGACTCCGTTCCGGCTAGCCGTTCGACCCCAAGATGGAGTTCCCACGGCTGTTTCCGTTGTTGTCGCCCTCTCCCTCCGTCGCGGTGGCCGATGGTGAAGGCGATTCGCTGCCCTCCGAGCCGCCTGGGCCGTTGCCGCCGGAGCCGTTGCCGGCATTGCTCCCGTCGTCGCAGGTCCAGTCCCAGGGATTGCACGTCTCAGTGACGGAAGGCGAGGGGCTGGTCCCCGTGTCGCTGGGCGACGGAGACGGCGACGGGGTGACCTCTTCGGTCTCGGAAGCGGAGGGCGAGGGAGAGGGCGTCGGGGTCGGCGACGGGGCGTCGTTGACGACCTCGCCGATGGGCTCCGGCTCCGGGAACTTCTCCGCCTTCATGCCCTTGACCGCGTCCGACATGTAGTCCTGCCAGATCGTGGACGGGAAGGAGGCACCGTGGATCTTCTTCTCGCCACCCGTTCCGTACATCTCCAGGAACGTACGGTCCTTGATGGACTCGTCGTCCGGGTAGCGGTACATGCTGATCGCCGTCGACAGCTGCGGGGTGTAGCCGACGAACCAGGCGGACTTGTTGCCGTCGGTGGTACCGGTCTTGCCGGCCACCTCGCGGCCGGGCAGCCGGGCGTTCTTACCCGTTCCTTCGTCGACGACGGTCTTCAGGACGTCCGTGACGTTGTCCGCGACCTTCGCGGTGAAAGCCTGCTTCTCCTCCACCTTGTGGGTGTAGATCGTGCCGTCCTTGTTCGTCACCTTCGTGACGGAGTACGGCTCGCGCTGCTTGCCGCTGTCCGCGAAGGTGGCGTACGCGCCCGCCATGCGGATCGCGCTCGGATCCGAGACACCGATGGAGAAGGACGGGTAGCCGGAGCCCGCCAGGCTGTCCTCCAGGAGCCCCGCGTCGACGGCGGACTCCTTCACCTTGTCCAGGCCGACGTCCATGCCGAGCTGGACGAAGGCGGAGTTCACCGACTCCCGCATCGCCTCACGGAGGTCGATCTTGTAGTCCGGCGGCTCACCGACCGAGTCCTGACCGTCATTCTCCTGACGCCACTGCTCGCCCTTCTCGTTCTCCCAGACGGACCCGTCGTAATTATTGATCTTGAGGTTGTTCTTGCCGCTGTAGAGGCTCTTCGGGGAGACGACGGTACGCGCGTCCTGCGGCTGCACCTCACCGAGGTCCGGGTCGCGCACACCCCACTTCATCGCCGCCGCGAGCACGAAGGGCTTGAACGTCGAACCGACCTGGGCACCGGTCACGTCGGCGTTGTTGGTGAAGTGCTTGGTGGCGTCCTCACCGCCGTAGATGGCCCTGATGGCCCCGGTCTGGGTGTCGACCGACGCTCCGCCGAACTGGACGTGGGTGTCCGTCTCGGGGCGCTTCTTCGGGTCGATGTTCTCCTTGTAGACCTTCTGGACCGCCTTCTCCATCTCCTCGACCTTCTTCTTGTCGAAGGTCGTGTAGATCGAGTAGCCGCCCTTCTCCAGCTGCTGCTCCGTCACCGCCCCGCTCCTGACCACGGAGGCCTGGGCAAGCCGGACGAGGTAGCCGATCTGGCCGCCCAGCTTCGCGTTGGACTGCGGGTTCTGCGTGGTGGGGAGTTCGGTGTACTTGGCCCGCTCCGCCTGGCTCAGATGCCCGTACTCCACCATCTTGTCGAGGGTGTCCTGCATCTGGGAGAGGGCACGCTTCTTGTTGGCCTTGGGCGTGGCCGCCGGGTCGATCGCGATGGAGCCCGCCGGGTCGTAGTAGGTGGCGCCCTTGAGCACCGCCGACAGGAAGGCGCACTGACCGGGGTTGAGGTCGACGGCGTCGACGTTGAAGTACGCCCGGGCGGCCGCCTGGATGCCGTAGGCGCCGCGGCCGTAGTAGGCGGAGTTCAGGTACCCCTCGAGGATGTCGTCCTTGGAGACGTCGGTGCCGACCTTGATCGAGACGAAGATCTCCTTGACCTTGCGGGAGATCGTCTGAGACTGGTCGTTGAGCATCGCGTTCTTCACGTACTGCTGGGTGATGGTGGAGCCACCCTGTGTCTCACCGCCCTTGGCCATGTTGAACACGGCCCGGGCGATGCCCTTGGGGTCGATGCCGCTGTCGGAGTAGAACGTCTTGTTCTCCTGCGAGATGACGGCGTTGCGCATCGCCTTGGGGATCTGCGAGAGATTGACGCTCTGCCGGTTGCGGTCGCCTCCCGTGGCCACCATCTGGGTGTTGTCGGCCCAGTAGTAGACGTTGTTCTGCGCCGTCGCGCTCTCGTCGATGACGGGCACGCTCACCATCGCGTAGGCGAGGCCCGCGGCGCCGACCAGACAGCCGAAGAAGGCGATGCACAGGCCGGAGACGAGTCTCCAGGACGGCACCCAGCGGTGCCACCCGTCCTTGCCCCGGCGCGGGTAGTCGATCATCCGCTTCTTGCCGGGCGCCGCGGCACGTCCTCGTCCGGGCCCGGACGAGCCGCCGGGGGCTGCGCGCCGGCCACCACGGCCCGGTTCGGCCGCTCTGCGGCGACCACCCCCGCTCCGCTGTGCCGCGCGCCGGGCCTCGGCACGGCTCCCGTATGCACGCTGCTCGTCGTCCGGACCGTACGAGCCGGACGGAGACCCTGTGGCGCCTCGCGGTGCCGCACGGCGGCCGGAGGACGAGCCGGACTGACCGCGTCGGGCCGCGGCACGTCCGCCTCCCTGCGGCTGCGGCGGTTTGCGACGGTGCTCGCTCATCGAACGACTACTCCTCGGGCAGGCGCACCTTTGCGCGCCTGGTAAAGGCGGCTGGTTTCCGGTCCCCCCGAAGTACGGATGCGGCCCCTTCCGCATTCACCCGTACTGCACCGAGGACAGGGACGCCCCCAGACGTCACTCGGTTCCCGGTGGTCTGCATGGCGCACACACTACGCACCGTCAAAACACCCGCGGCCCGAAGTTCACCTCAAATCAGGCAACTTGCTCGCGATGAAACCCTGATGTGATCCCGTTCACCAGTTCCCCCCTTGTCGCACGCAGAAGCTCGTTCTATCGTGCTGATGTATCGAGTCGATACATCAGCGCGGCATAAGGGCGAGAGGAGGCGACGATGAGCCGGAGATCCGGCATCCTCGAGTTCGCCGTACTCGGCCTGCTCCGCGAGTCCCCGATGCACGGCTACGAGCTGCGTAAACGGCTCAACACGTCACTGGGTGTGTTCCGGGCGTTCAGCTACGGGACGCTCTATCCCTGCCTCAAGACGCTGGTCGCCAACGGCTGGTTGATCGAGGAGCCGGGGAACGTCGGCGAGGCCGCCGCTTCCCTCACGGGACGCCGGGCCAAGATCGTCTACCGGTTGACGGCCGACGGCAAGGAACATTTCGAGCAGCTCCTCTCCCAGACGGGCCCGGACGCGTACGAGGACGAGACCTTCGCCGCTCGCTTCGCGTTCTTCGGCCAGACGTCGCGGGACGTACGCATGCGCGTGCTCGAGGGCCGGCGCAGCCGGCTGGAGGAGCGCCTGGAGAAGATGCGGGCCTCCCTGGCCCGCACCCGGGAGCGACTCGACGACTACACGCTTGAGCTGCAGCGCCACGGAATGGAGTCCGTGGAGCGCGAAGTGCGCTGGCTGAACGAGCTCATCGAGAGCGAGCGGGCGGGGCGGGACCTGAGGGGTTCCGCCGCCGAGGGGACCGCTCAACAGGACACGACATCTGGAGCGACGGGCGGCCTGCCCCGGCCGGGGGACGACCCCCGGCCGGATACGCCCGGCGACACCGCCACGTGAGCGCCCAGTCAGGGCCTCACTCGTACACACAGGGAGCAACCGGAATGGGTTCGGTTCGCGTAGCCATCGTCGGTGTGGGCAACTGCGCCGCATCGCTGGTGCAGGGCGTCGAGTACTACAAGGACGCCGACCCGGCGTCCAAGGTCCCCGGCCTGATGCACGTCCAGTTCGGCGACTACCACGTCCGTGACATCGAGTTCGTCGCCGCCTTCGACGTGGACGCCAAGAAGGTCGGCCTGGACCTCGCGGACGCCATCGGCGCCTCCGAGAACAACACCATCAAGATCTGCGACGTGCCGAACACCGGCGTCCAGGTCCAGCGCGGCCACACCCACGACGGTCTCGGCAAGTACTACCGCCAGACCATCGAGGAGTCCGCCGAGACGCCGGTCGACATCGTCCAGGTCCTCAAGGACAAGCAGGTCGACGTGCTCGTCTGCTACCTGCCCGTCGGTTCCGAGGACGCGGCGAAGTACTACGCCCAGTGCGCCATCGACGCCAAGGTCGCCTTCGTCAACGCCCTCCCGGTCTTCATCGCCGGCACCAAGGAGTGGGCGGACAAGTTCACCGAGGCGGGCGTCCCGATCGTCGGCGACGACATCAAGTCGCAGGTCGGCGCCACCATCACGCACCGCGTCATGGCGAAGCTGTTCGAGGACCGGGGCGTCGTCCTGGACCGCACGATGCAGCTGAACGTCGGCGGCAACATGGACTTCAAGAACATGCTCGAGCGCGAGCGCCTGGAGTCCAAGAAGATCTCCAAGACGCAGGCCGTCACCTCCCAGATCCCCGACCGCGACCTGGGTGCGGACAACGTCCACATCGGCCCGTCCGACTACGTCGCCTGGCTGGACGACCGCAAGTGGGCCTACGTCCGCCTCGAGGGCCGCGCCTTCGGTGACGTCCCGCTGAACCTGGAGTACAAGCTCGAGGTCTGGGACTCCCCGAACTCGGCCGGTGTCATCATCGACGCGCTGCGCGCCGCGAAGATCGCCAAGGACCGCGGCATCGGCGGCCCGATCCTGTCGGCGTCGAGCTACTTCATGAAGTCCCCGCCGGTCCAGTACTTCGACGACGAGGCCCGCGCCAACGTCGAGAAGTTCATCGCGGGCGAGGTCGAGCGCTGAGCAGTCGCTGACCCCGCTCTGCCGAGGGTCCCCGGGTCGCATGACCCGGGGACCCTTCCCGTATGTGAGGCTGTGCCCCATGGCCGTCGTCCGTGACCTGCGCATCCTGCTGCGTCTGAAGGGGTTTCGGCACCTGCTCGCCGTCCGCCTGCTCTCCCAGGGCGCCGACGGCGTCTACCAGGTCGCGCTCGCCACGTACGTCGTCTTCTCCCCCGAGAAGCAGACCTCGCCCGCCGCGATCGCCTCCGCGATGGCGGTGCTGCTGCTTCCGTACTCCCTGGTGGGTCCGTTCGCCGGTGTCCTGCTGGACCGCTGGCGCCGCCGCCAGGTCTTCCTGTACGGCAACCTGCTGCGCGCCGTACTGGCCTCGGTGACCGCGGTCCTGATGATCGCCTCCGTCCCCGACTGGCTCTTCTACGTCTCGGCCCTCTGCGTCACGGCCGTCAACCGCTTCGTCCTGGCGGGCCTGTCCGCCGCGCTGCCCCGGGTGGTCGACGCCGAACGCCTGGTGATCGCCAACTCGCTCTCCCCGACCGCCGGCACCCTGGCCGCCACCGCGGGCGGCGGCCTCGCCTTCGTCGTACGCCTCGTGGTCTCGGACTCCGACGCCGCCGTGGTGCTGCTCGGCGCCGCGCTCTATCTGTGCGGCGCGCTGGCGTCGCTGCGGATCGCCGTGGAACTGCTCGGCCCGGACCCGGCCCGCGTCCCGCCGCGCTTGGCCTCGGCCCTCACCGGCACCGCACGCGACCTGGTGGCGGGCGTACGCCATCTCGCCGCACCCGCCCGCCGGGAAGCCGCCTGGGCGCTCGCCGGCATGACGCTGATGCGCTTCTGCTACGGCGCCCTGCTGGTCATGCTGCTGATGCTGTGCCGGTACTCCCTGACCTCGGACACGGAGCAGGGACTCGCGCTGCTGGGGCTCGCGCTCGGGGTCTCCGGGGCGGGGTTCTTCGCGGCGGCGGTGGTCACCCCCTGGGCGGCGGGACGGCTGGGGCCGGGTCGCTGGATGGCCGTCTGCGCGGCGGTCGCCACCGTGCTGGTGCCGGCGCTGGGCCTGCCGTTCGCCACGGGGCCGCTGCTCGCCGCCGCGTTCGTGCTGGGCCTGACGACCCAGGGGGCGAAGATCGCGACCGACACGGTGGTGCAGTCCTCGGTCGACGACACCTTCCGGGGCCGGATCTTCTCGGTCTACGACGTGCTGTTCAACGTGGCCTTCGTCGGCGCGGCCGGGGTGGCCGCGCTCATGCTGCCGCCCGACGGCCGGTCGGTACCGCTGGTCGTGACGGTCTCCGCAATCTACGGAGTGGTTGCGGCAGCTATGGCCCGGTTTGAGAGCCGGTAAGTGTCACATCAGTGACACAGAGCCTCACCGGACTACAGAGTTGTCAGTGGGACCCGGTAGCTTACGTGCGTCTTATCTCGCGGCATGTCCGCGACACGCACCTATTCCAGGGGGACCCCCAGTGACCACCCAGCCGCCGCCTCAGGGCAACCCGTTCGCGCAGAACCAGCCGCAGGCTCCGCAGCAGCCTCAGGGGCAGAACCCCTACGCCCAGGGCCAGCCGGGCTTCCCGCAGCAGGCCGGCCAGCCCGGGTTCCCGCAGCAGGGTGCGCCGTACGCCCCGGTGCCGCCGCAGCCCGCCCGCCGCAAGCTGAGCTTCAAGACGATCAAGAACATCGTCATCGCGGTGGTCGTCGTGGGTGTCGCGGTGGGCGGTTACATCGCCAGCCGGGACGACGCCGACACGGCTGCGGTGGGCGACTGCATGCACCGCGGCAGCACCAACGACTCCGACCCGGACCTCGAGGTCGTCGACTGCGGTGACTCGAAGGCCCAGTACGTGGTGCTGGCCAAGATCGAGGGCTCCTTCTCCGCTCTCACCGCTGAGAGCAAGTGCAAGGAAGCGGCCAAGGACTTCCAGTACTCGTACACCGAGAGTGGCAGCGGCAGCGACTTCCTGCTCTGCCTGAAGGACAAGTAAGGACGCAGTCCCACACGGCGAAGGGGCGATGTTTCACGTGAAACATCGCCCCTTCGCCTGTCCGTCACCTTCGGCTTCGGTGACCTACTCCTGACTGGCCCACCACTCCTTGAGCGCCGCCACCGCCGCGTCGTGCTCCATCGGCCCGTTCTCCAGGCGAAGCTCCAGCAGGTGCTTGTACGCCTGCCCCACGGCCGGCCCGGGACGGATACCGAGGATCTCCATGATCTCGTTGCCGTCCAGGTCCGGGCGGATCGCGTCCAGCTCCTCCTGCTCCTGAAGCTGCGCGATCCGTTCCTCAAGCCCGTCGTAGGCCCGGGAGAGGGCCGCCGCCTTGCGCTTGTTGCGCGTCGTGCAGTCCGACCGCGTCAGCTTGTGGAGGCGGTCCAGCAGCGGCCCCGCGTCCCGGACGTAACGGCGGACCGCGGAGTCCGTCCACTCGCCCGTGCCGTAGCCGTGGAAGCGCAGGTGCAGCTCGACCAGGCGTGAGACGTCCTTGACCAGCTCGTTTGAGTACTTGAGCGCGAGCATGCGTTTCTTCGTCATCTTGGCCCCGACCACCTCGTGGTGGTGGAACGAGACCCTGCCGTCCTTCTCGAAGCGGCGGGTGCGCGGCTTGCCGATGTCGTGCAGCAGGGCCGCGAGGCGAAGGGTCAGGTCGGGCCCCTCGCTCTCCAGGTCCATCGCCTGCTCCAGGACGATGAGCGTGTGGTCGTAGACGTCCTTGTGCCGGTGGTGCTCGTCACGCTCCAGCCGCAGGGCCGGCAGCTCGGGCAGGACCCGCTCGGCGAGCCCGGTCTCCACCAGCAGACTCAGCCCCTTGCGCGGGTGCGAGGAGAGGATGAGCTTGTTCAGCTCGTCCCGCACCCGCTCGGCCGAGACGATGTCGATGCGTCCGGCCATGTCGCGCATCGCCTCGACGACCTCCGGCGCCACCTCGAAGTCGAGCTGCGCGGCGAAGCGCGCGGCCCGCATCATCCGGAGCGGGTCGTCCGAGAACGAGTCCTCCGGAGTCCCGGGAGTGCGCAGCACACCGGCCGCGAGGTCGTCGAGCCCGCCGTGCGGGTCGATGAACACCTGGTCCGGGAGCGCGACGGCCATCGCGTTCACCGTGAAGTCACGCCGGACCAGGTCCTGCTCGATGGAGTCGCCGTAGGACACCTCCGGCTTGCGCGAGGTGCGGTCGTAGGCCTCCGACCGGTAGGTGGTCACCTCGATCTGCCAGCCGTCCTTCTGCCCCCCGACCGTGCCGAAGGCGATCCCGACCTCCCAGACCGCGTCCGCCCAGGGACGCATGATCTTCAGTACGTCCTGAGGACGGGCGTCGGTCGTGAAGTCCAGGTCGTTGCCGAGCCGCCCGAGCAAGGCGTCCCGGACCGATCCGCCGACCAGGGCGAGCGAGAACCCGGCCTCCTGGAAACGGCGGGCGAGATCGTCGGCGGCCGGGGCGATCCGCAGCGGCTCACTCACCGCGCGGGGCTGCTCCTGGCTCAGGACATGGGGACTGACTTCGTTGGCGTTCGGCACAACAGAAAAGGGTACGTGGCCCAGGGGGAGACGGGCGCCCCGATTGATCGCGCACCGAACACCCCACTTCCGCACCGCTCCCTTTATAGGGGCACATAGCGGTAAGCCCGGCGTCAGGCTGCGGATCTTGTGGCGTACGCCGCGGCACTTCCCCTCCCCGCACATCGTTACCATGCGTGGACGCACATTCCGACGACCACTGATCACGACGAGGGACGGGCGAGCGCGTGGCCGAGGCGGCAGACTTCCAGGGGACCAGTGCCTCACCTGCCCGCCGGTGGCTGCGGCGCACCACGGCACTGCTCGCCGGGGCGCCGCTGCTGGCCGGTCTGGTCCAGCTGCCCGCCGCCGGCTCGGCGCACGCCGAGGAGGCGAGTGCCGCCCTGGCCGACTCCGACTCCGGTTCGGTGGCCGTCGCCGTCGACTCCCTCACCCCCTCCGCGCCCACGGACGGGGACACGGTGACCGTGTCGGGCACCGTGACCAACAAGGGCAAGCGGACCGTCACCGACGCCCATGTGGGCCTGCGCGTGGGACCACAGGTCGACACCCGCTCGTCGGTCGACGCGATCGCCAAGAACAGCGACGACCTCCAGGGCTCCATCGCCCCGGAGATCGACGACAAGTACACCGAGAAGTTCTCCAAGCTCACCCCCGGTGTCGCCGAGCACTTCAACATCTCCGTACCGGTCGACGACCTGAACCTCGGCAACGACGGCGTCTACGAATTCGCCGTCTCGCTCTCCGGTGAGACCTCCGCACAGCCCTGGGAGCAGGTCCTCGGCATCCAGCGGACCTTCCTGCCGTGGCAGCCCGACGAGGCCGGCACCAGGACGAAGACCACGGCGCTGTGGCCCCTCGTCTCGACGACGCACATGGCCGCCGAAACGGGGCCGAACGAGGAGCAGACCCCGGTCTTCCTCAACAACGACCTGGCGAAGGAGATCTCCCCCGGCGGCCGCCTGAACCAGATGGTGACGCTGGGCAAGGATCTCGACGTCACCTGGGTCGTCGATCCGGACCTGCTGGCCTCCGTCGACGCGATGACGGGCAGCTACCGCGTCCGGGACGGGGACAAGACCACCGCCGGCACCCATCAGGCGGTCGCCAAGCAGTGGCTGGCCGACCTGCAGGACGCGGTGGCCGACGAGGAGGTCGTCGCCCTCCCCTTCGCCGACCCCGACCTGGCGTCCCTGGCCCACAACGGCACGGACGTCACCGGCTCGCTGAGTCAGCTCAAGGACGCCACAGACGTCGTCGACAACACGGTCGAGCCGATCCTCCACATGAAGCCGAACACCGACTTCGCCTGGCCCGTGGACGGCGCCGTCGACCGGTCGATCGTCAAGGTCGCCACCTCCGCGGGCGCCGACAAGGTGATCGCGCGCAGCGACAGCCTGCAGGAGACCAACGGCCTGCCCTACACGCCCTCGGCCGCCCGTCCCATCGGCGGCGGCACCACGGCCGTTGTGGCGGACGCCCGGCTGTCCACGGCGTTCGAGGGCGACCTGACGAACGCGTCGGCGTCCACGCTCGCCGTGCAGCGCTTCCTCGCCCAGAGCCTCGGCCTGGGTCTCCAGACCGACAAGCAGCGTAGCGTCGTCATCGCGCCCCAGCGCACGCCCTCCGGAAGCCAGGCACGCGCGATGGCCGAGGCGCTGCGGGCCCTCCAGGGCGGCACCTGGTCCCAGTCCCAGAAGCTGGCGGCGGCCGCCTCGGCCAAGCCGGACCCGGACGCCGCCACCAAGGTTCCGGGGACCTCCTCCTACCCGTCGGCGCTGCGCAAGAAGGAGCTGCCGCGGTCGGCCTTCGTGGAGAGCGCGCAGACGCAGGACGCGCTGGACAGCTTCAAGGTCGTGCTCTCGGACCCGTCCCGGGTGGTGACCCCCTTCGGGCGCGCCCTGAACCGGGAGATGTCCGTGTCGTGGCGCGGCCGGGCCGCCGAGGCGGCGTCGTTCCGCGACGGAGTGAAGTCGTACCTCGACGGGCTGGCCGGCCGGGTCAGACTGATCGACAAGTCGGAGACGAAGCTCTCCGGCCGCAGCGCCACGATCCCGGTCACGGTGCAGAACAACCTCGTGCAGGACGTCGGCCCCCTGGTCCTGCGGCTCACCTCGACCAACCCGACGCGCCTGGAGATCGACGGCGAGCGCTACCAGGAGCAGCCGATCTCGGTCTCCGGCGGCCACAGCCAGTCGGTGAAGTTCACCACGTCGGCCAACGCCAACGGCCGGGCGACGGTGATCGCCCAGCTGTACACGCAGGACGGGCGGCCCTACGGCGAGCCCGTGACCTTCGACGTGAAGGTCACCGAGATCACCGCCACCGTGATGCTGGTCATCGGTGGCGGCGTCCTGCTGCTCGTCCTCGCCGGATTCCGGATGTACACGCAGCGCAAGCGGGCCGCCGCGCGCGCCGCCGAGCAGGGTGCGGAGGGCGACTCCGGGGAGCCGGAGGCCGCGGAGAACACCGAGGACGGCCCGGAGAACCCTGAGGGCACCGAAGGACGTCTCACGGAGGAGTCCGCGGCACCGGCCCGGGCAGACGACCCGGAGCAGCCGAGTGACCCGACACCGGACACCGCAGCGGAAAGCACCGACCCGTCCGGCACGGGTGAGAGAGTGGACCGTTGAGGATGTCGTGGCCGGTCGGCCCGGGACGATGAGGTGGGGTAACCATGAACGCGCCGTACGACGGTGACCGCGGTCAGGCCGTGGACGGCTCGGGTCACCCCCAGGGCCCGCCGCCGCCGGACCCCGGGCAGACGCCGCCGCAGCAGCCCGCGGACATGTACCTCCAGGACGCCTACGACCAGGATCCCTACCGGGCGCAGGACCTCTCCGCCCAGGACCCGGTCTCCGAGGCGCTCTACGACCGCGCCGCGCACCCCCCTCCGCCCCCGGGCGCCTACCCGCAGCAGCCGCTGTACTCCCAGCCCGCCCAGTCGCCCTACGCCCCCGACCCCCGCGTCTGGGCCCCGCCCCCGGCCCCCGAGCCGGAGGGCCCGACGCAGTACCTGCCGTACGGCGACGACCCCCGGACCACCCAGTTCGTGGGCGTCGACGACCTGGTCGGCCAGGCCGGAGAGCAGCGGCACGAGCCGGACGCCTTCGCGCACCTCTTCCGCGACCAGCAGCAGGGCGGCGGCCACCCCTCGTACGACGACCAGGCGGCCGTTCCCGCCCCGGCCCCGGCGCCGGGACCTTACGGCGGTGCCGCGGGGCCCGGGCAGTACGGCACGACACCGGCTCCGGAGCAGTACGGCGGCCACCAGGGGCCCGACCCGTACGGGAACGCCGCGGCACACGGCCAGTACGGCGGCCCGGCCCCGGCGCCCGGCCAGTACGGCGGTCACGCTCCGGCGCCCGGCCAGTACGGGAACGCCCCGGCCCCCGGACAGCACGCGGCGCCCGCACCCGGCCAGTACGCGGTGGCACCCACGCCCGAGGCGGCCGAGGCCCCTCTCCAGGAGCCCGAGCCCGCCCCCGCGGCCGCTTCGGCCGCGCCCAGGAAGGGCGGCCGCGCGGGGGGCCTGCTGAAGTCGAGCGCCGTGATGGCGGCGGGCACGATGGTGTCGCGGCTGACCGGGTTCATCCGGTCCGCGATGATCGTTTCCGCGCTCGGCCTCGCCCTGCTGGGCGAGTCCTTCCAGATCGCCTACCAGCTCCCGACGATGATCTACATCCTCACCGTCGGCGGCGGTCTCAACTCGGTCTTCGTTCCCCAGCTCGTCCGCGCCATGAAGGACGACGACGACGGCGGCGAGGCCTACGCGAACCGGCTCCTGACCCTGGTCATGGTGGCCCTCGGCGTCCTGACCGTGCTGGGCATGCTGGCGGCCCCGCTGCTGGTGCGCGCGCTGTCGAACCCGGTCGCCTCGGACCCGGCGGCCAACGAGACGGCCATCACCTTCACCCGGTACTTCCTGCCGTCCATCTTCTTCATGGGCGTCCACGTCGTGATGGGGCAGGTCCTCAACGCCCGGGGACGCTTCGGCGCGATGATGTGGACCCCGGTCCTGAACAACATCGTCATCATCGTCACCCTCGGCATGTTCCTCTGGGTCTACGGCACCGCGGCGGACTCCGGGATGACCGTCGCGACCATCCCGGAGGAGGGCAAGCAGCTCCTCGGCATCGGCATCCTGCTCGGACTCGTGGTCCAGGCGCTGGCGATGATCCCCTACCTGCGGGAGACCGGGTTCAGGCTCCGGCTGCGGTTCGACTGGCGGGGCCACGGTCTCGGCAAGGCCGCGATGCTCGCCAAGTGGACGATCCTGTTCGTCCTCGCCAACCAGGCGGGCGCCCTCGTCGTCATCCAGCTCGCCACCGCGTCGGTCACGGACACCGACCTCGCCGGCACCGGTTACAGCGCCTACGCCAACGCCCAGCTCATCTGGGGTCTGCCGCAGGCCATCATCACGGTCTCCCTGATGGCCGCCCTGCTGCCCCGCATCTCCCGCTCGGCGTCCGAGGAGGACGGGGGAGCGGTCCGCGACGACATCTCCCAGGGCCTGCGCACCACCGCCGTCGCCATCGTGCCGGTGTCCTTCGGCTTCGTCGCGCTCGGCATCCCGATGTGCACCCTGATCTTCGGCTCCTCGGGCACGGGCGCGGCCACCAACATGGGCTACATGCTGATGGCCTTCGGCCTCGGCCTCATCCCGTACTCGGTGCAGTACGTCGTCCTGCGCGCCTTCTACGCCTACGAGGACACCCGGACGCCCTTCTACAACACCGTCATCGTGGCCGTCGTCAACGCCGCCGCCTCGGGCCTGTGTTACCTGCTGCTGCCGTCCCGCTGGGCGGTCGTCGGCATGGCGGCCGCCTACGGCCTGGCCTATGTGATCGGCGTGGGCGTCGCCTGGCGCAGGCTGCGCAAGCGGCTGGGCGGTGACCTGGACGGTGCCCGGGTGCTGCGCACCTACGCCCGGCTGTGCATCGCCTCCGTACCGGCGGCCCTGCTCAGCGGCGCCGCCTGCTACGCGATCAGCCGCGCGCTCGGCCAGGGCGTCGTGGGGTCGTTCGCCGCGCTGCTGGCCGGCGGGGTGCTGCTGTTCGGTGTCTTCTTCGTCGCCGCCCGCCGCATGCGCATCGAGGAAGTCAACTCTCTGGTCGGCATGGTGCGCGGACGCCTGGGACGCTGAGAGGCGGGGTAGGCGCACAACCATCGTCCGCCGCCGTGTGTCGTGCATAGCGGCGGACTGTGGGCACAATTGGGTTCGGCGTCGGACGCGCGGATCGGGAGTCGGCCGACGCGCACGGAATGGGGAGGCAGGAACGACGGTGGCGGAACGGAGCACAGCTGCCGTCGACGTGGCAGACAACAGCGGCGATGAGCCGCTGACCGCACAGGCGGACCAGTCCACGGCCGACGGGGTGGCCAACAACCGGGAGCGGGACACGGACAGCGACGAGGCACAGGGGAACCCCACGAGCGAGGACTCCGGCAAGGCCTCGCCTCCCGAACTGCACAGCGGGCACAAGCTCGCCAGACGCTACCGCCTCGAGGAGTGCGTCACCCGTCTGGACGGCTTCAGCAGTTGGCGGGCCGTCGACGAGAAGCTGCGCCGTGCCGTCGGAGTCCACCTGCTCCCGGCGGACCACGCACGCGCCCGCTCCGTGCTGGCGGCGGCACGCTCGTCCGCCCTGCTCGGCGACCCGCGCTTCGTCCAGGTGCTGGACGCCGTCGAGGACAACGACCTCGTCTACGTCGTGCACGAGTGGCTCCCCGACGCCACCGAGCTGACCGCGCTCCTCGCCTCCGGACCGCTGGAGGTGTACGACGCCTACCAGATGGTCAGTCAGGTCGCGTCGGCCATGGCGGCCGCCCACCGCGAAGGCCTCGCCCATCTGCGCCTGAGCCCCAACGCGGTGCTGCGTACGTCGACGGGTCAGTGGCGGATCCGCGGCCTCGCCGTCAACGCCGCGCTGCGCGGCATCAGTTCCGACACCCCGCAGCGCACCGACACCGAGGCCATCGGCGCCCTCCTGTACGCCACGCTCACCCAGCGCTGGCCGTACGAGAGCGACGCGCACGGGCTGGCGGGTCTGCCCAAGGACGTCGGGCTGATCCCGCCGGACCAGGTGCGGGCCGGCGTGCACCGCGGCCTGTCGGAACTGGCGATGCGGGCGCTCGCCAACGACGGCGCCACCGCCTCCCGGCACGAGGCCCCGTGCACCACGCCGGAGGAACTGGTGAAGGCGATCGGTGAGATGCCCCGCATCCGCCCGCCGGAGCCGGCGTACACCGCACCGCCCCAGTACCAGCGCACGGCCTACCAGCAGGGCGCATACGGCCGCCCGGCACCGCACCCCGGTGTCACCCAGCCCGTGCCGGCGCCGCCGCCCCCGCTGCAGAGCCGTACCGGCAAGGCACTGAAGTGGGGCGTGTCGGCCCTGCTGATCGCCGCACTCGGTCTCGGCAGCTGGCAGCTCGCGGACGCCCTCATGGAACGGGGCGGCAAGGCCGACGACCCGAACCAGACCCAGACGGTGGACGGCGACGACAAGAACGACGAGCAGACGAAGCCGGCCAAGCCGATCGATGTCCAGGGCGCCCAGGAGTACGTCGCCAGCGGCGAGGCCCAGGCACCGCAGGACGTGGCCAACACGTACGACGGCGACGCCTCCACCTTCTGGCGCACGAAGCGGTACAACGAGGGCCCGGAACTCGCGCCGTACAAGCCCGGCGTCGGCATCGTCTACGACCTCGGTTCGGCCCAGGACGTCTCGACGGCCTCGATCGGACTCCGGTACACCGGAGACCACACGACCGTGCACCTCTATGCCGCCGACGCGCTGTCGCCCTCGACAGGAGTCGACGGCATGAAGGAGATCGCGAGCGCCACCACGACCGGCACCTCGCTCACGGCCAAGGCGTCGAAGCCCGTCAAGACGCGGTACGTCCTGCTGTGGATGACCGACGTGCCGAACGCTCCGTCCGACGGCTACAGCGGCGCCGGCTACAAGCAGGCGATCACCGACGTGACGTTCAAGGGCTGAGGGACCTTCGCGGAAAGGGGGAGGAGGCCGATGGCAGATGACACCGCATACGGCGCCATCGGCGACCAGGACCTCCTCGCCCGCCATGTCGAGGGTGACCCCGATGCCTTCGGTGAGCTGGTGCGGCGTCACCGCGACCGGCTCTGGGCGGTGGCACTGCGGACCCTGGGGGACCGCGAGGAGGCCGCCGACGCCGTCCAGGACGCGCTCGTCTCCGCCTACCGGGCCGCCCACACCTTCCGCGGTCAGGCAGCCGTCACGACCTGGCTGCACCGGATCACGGTGAACGCCTGTCTGGACCGTGCCCGCAAGGCCGCATCCCGGAAGACCGCGCCCGTCGACGACACCGAGCGCCTGGAGCAGCTCCTGGAGCCGCACGAGTCGGCCTCCGCCCCCGCCGAGCGCAACGATCTGCACCGCCAGCTGCTGGAGGCCCTGAGCACCCTGCCGCCCGACCAGCGGGCCGCTCTCGTCCTCGTCGACATGCAGGGATACCCCGTCGCGGAGGCCGCCCGGATCCTCGACGTACCGGCCGGAACGATCAAGAGCCGGTGCGCCCGGGGCAGAGCCAGGCTCCTGCCGCTGATCACCCACCTGCGACCGGACGGCAGCGGCGAGGACAGGAAGCCCGACGCGGAACGGAACCGGACGCAGGGGGCGTCCGTCCCACCCGCAGCGGGACCGTCGGAGACAAAGCCGTCGGAAGCAGGCCCGAGCGATTCGACCGCAGTGAAGGGCGGAGGTGGACGAGCGTGACGTCGTCGACGACGGACATGGCCGGGCACCCGGACGTCGCGGAGATCGCCGACCTCGCCGAAGGCCTCCTCCCGACCGCACGGACCACTGAAGTACGCCGCCACCTGGAC
Organism: Streptomyces hyderabadensis; assembly: GCF_020404845.1. GTDB lineage: Bacteria > Actinomycetota > Actinomycetes > Streptomycetales > Streptomycetaceae > Streptomyces > Streptomyces hyderabadensis. The sequence continues at coordinate 143,704 of NZ_JAIOJZ010000003.1, forward strand.
GGCTGCGCGCTCTGCGCGGACGTCTACGCATCGCTGGAGGAGGTCCGGGGCCTGCTCGCCACCGTGCCTGCCCCGGCCCCCATGCCTGATGATGTGGCCGCCCGTATCGACGCCGCCCTGGCCGCCGAGCCACCGCCGGGCGCCGCCGACGGCGCGCGTGTTTCACGTGAAACATCGGCACCGGTCGACCGGCCCGCCGGGCACGCTCGTCCCTCCTCCACCGGTCCCGGCCGCAAGGACCGCCGTCGAGGCGGACGACGCAGGATCGCCGTACTCGGTGCCGTGGCCGCCGCTGCCGCCATCGGCCTCGGCTCGGTCGTCGTGGCCTCGCTCACCGGAGAGGGCCCCTCCGACCACACCGCCCGCGAGCAGCAGACCGCACTCGCGGACACCTTCTCCGAGGGCAGGCTCCAGGACAAGGTCACCAACCTCGTCGCGGACGGGGGCGCCCAGAGCGGGTCCCGCACACCGCGCAGCTTCGGCATGGAGTCCGAGAACGGTGGCGAGACCGCCGAGAATCACGTCTTCAAGCAGCCGACCGTGCCTGAGTGCATCCGGCAGGGGATCGGCCGCGACGAGGCGGCGATCGCCACGGAGCCGGGCATCTATCAAGGCAAGGAAGCACTGCTGGTGGTCCTGCCCGACGCCACCCATGACGCCCGGGTCACCGCCTACATCGTCGAGTCGGCGTGTGTGGATCAGCCGGGGGTCGGCAAGGCCAAGGTCCTTCTGGTGCACTCCTACGCGCGTTCGTAGCGGCCGATCCTGCTCCTCGCCGTGCGGTCCGGCCCTGACGCCCGTGTGCCCGGACACAGCGGGAATGCGCGCCCCGTAGGATCCGTTAGGTGGGGTGAGAGTCCGAGTGCAGCTCCACCCGGCCCTGAAGACGCAGTCCAGAGACGAGGAATGAAGCCGTGAGCGACGTCCGAAACGTGATCATCATCGGCTCCGGGCCCGCCGGCTACACGGCGGCGCTCTACACCGCGCGAGCGTCGCTGAAGCCGCTGGTGTTCGAGGGTGCCGTCACCGCGGGCGGAGCGCTGATGAACACCACCGAGGTGGAGAACTTCCCCGGCTTCCAGGACGGCATCATGGGCCCCGAGCTCATGGACAACATGCGCGCCCAGGCGGAGCGCTTCGGTGCCGAGCTGATCCCGGACGATGTCGTGGCCGTCGACCTCAGCGGCGAGATCAAGACCGTCACCGACACCGCGGGGACGGTCCACCGGGCCAAGGCCGTCATCGTCACCACCGGCTCCCAGCACCGCAAGCTCGGGCTGCCGAACGAGGACGCTCTGTCCGGCCGTGGCGTCTCCTGGTGCGCGACCTGCGACGGCTTCTTCTTCAAGGACCAGGACATCGCCGTGATCGGCGGCGGTGACACCGCGATGGAGGAGGCCACGTTCCTCTCCCGCTTCGCGAAGTCCGTGACGATCGTCCACCGCCGGGACACCCTGCGCGCCTCCAAGGCGATGCAGGAGCGTGCCTTCGCCGACCCCAAGATCACGTTCGTCTGGGACAGCGAGGTCGCCGAGGTTCAGGGCGAGCAGAAGCTGACGGGCCTGAAGCTGCGCAACGTCAAGACCGGCGAACTCTCCGATCTCCCGGTGACCGGCCTGTTCATCGCGATCGGCCACGACCCGCGCACCGAGCTCTTCAAGGGTCAGCTCGACCTGGACCCGGAGGGCTACCTGAAGGTCGAGGCGCCCTCGACCCGCACCAACCTGACGGGTGTCTTCGGAGCCGGTGACGTGGTCGACCACACGTACCGACAGGCGATCACCGCCGCCGGCACCGGCTGCTCCGCCGCTCTGGACGCCGAGCGCTTCCTCGCCGCCCTGAGCGACGAGGACAAGGCGGAGCCCGAGAAGACCGCCGTCTGACCACCCCATCCCTCGCAACAACCACTTAAGGAGCCCGCCGTGGCCGGCACCCTGAAGCATGTGACCGACGACTCCTTCGAGCAGGACGTCCTCAAGAACGACAAGCCCGTCCTGGTGGACTTCTGGGCCGCCTGGTGCGGTCCGTGCCGCCAGATCGCGCCGTCCCTCGAAGCGATCGCCGCCGAGTACGGCGACAAGATCGAGATCGTCAAGCTGAACATCGACGAGAACCCGGGTACGGCCGCCAAGTACGGCGTCATGTCCATCCCGACCCTGAACGTCTACCAGGGTGGCGAGGTCGCCAAGACCATCGTCGGTGCGAAGCCGAAGGCCGCGATCGTCCGCGACCTCGAGGACTTCATCGCCGACTGACGATCGTCTGACTGACGTTTCACGTGAAACACGAATGGGCCGACCCCAACGGGTCGGCCCATTCGGCTGACTGCCCTCTCCGGTGCCGCCGCTACAGCGGACGCAACGCCGGTTCCTTCTGAACGGCACCGAGCAGGCGGTCCAGCGCCATCTCCACGTCTTCCTTCCAGGACAGCGTGGACCTCAGATCCAGCCGCAGTCGCGGATGCCGGGCATGCGGCCGGACCGTCTTGAACCCCACTGCCAGCAGATGATCGGCCGGCAGGACACAGGCGGGTTCCTTCCAGCGGGTGTCCCCGAACGCCTCGATCGCCTTGAAGCCGCGGCGCAGCAGATCCTTGGCGACCGTCTGGACCATCACCCGGCCCAGCCCCTGCCCCTGGTATCCCGGCACCACGAACGCGGTCATCAGCTGGACCGCATCGGAGGAGACCGGGCTGGTGGGGAAAGCCGCCGAGCGCGGGACATACGCGGGCGGCGCGTAGAGGACGAAGCCCGCCGGCACGTCGTCGACGTAGACCACCCGGCCGCACGACCCCCAGTCCAGCAGAACGGCGGAGATCCAGGACTCCTTCTCCAGGGCGGGAGTGCCTGCCTTTACCGCGGCCTCGCCACTGACGGGGTCCAGCTCCCAGAAGACGCACGAGCGACAGCGCTGGGGAAGATCCTGAAGGTTGTCCAGCGTGAGCGGTACGAGCCGGCGCCCCATGAAGGCTGTTCCTCGCTTCCATCCCCTGCCGCGTCGCGGGCGGCTGTCAGAGCGCTCCGTTCCCTGAGCAGGCTGCCGATGAAGCCACCGACCGCGCCCAGCCCCAAGCCCGCGCTCACCAGTTCGGTGCGGCTCATCGTTCGCATGGCCCCTGCCTTCCTCCCAGAGGTACTGCCAGGTGACGACGCCATCTCGATCGCATCGTATCCACGATGCGGTGGCCCCGACACCGACGCAAAGCAAAGGGCGGGCCGTGTTCCGGTACGCACCGGAAACGACCCGCCCTTGGGGCAGCCGTCAGGACTCGACGTCTCCGTCTCCGTCCTCGTCCTCCAGGAGGCCCTTCTGCAGGACAGGGCCCTCGCCGGGTGCGAGGCTCCCGAGGATCCGCTCAAGGTCGTCCATGGAGGCGAACTCGACGGTGATCTTGCCTTTCTTCTGTCCCAGGTCGACCTTCACGCGCGTCTCGAACCGGTCTGAGAGCCGCGTCGCCAGCTCCGAGAGCGCCGGGGACACCAGCGAGCCGGCCCTCGGGCCCTTGGCTCGCTGCGGCTTCTGCGGCCGGGAGCCCATCAGGGTCACGATCTCCTCGACCGACCGCACCGAGAGCCCCTCGGCCACGATGCGATGCGCCAGCCGGTCCTGCTCCTCCGGGTCGTCGACGGACAGCAAGGCCCGCGCATGCCCCGCGGAGAGCACGCCTGCGGCCACTCGGTTCTGCACCTTGGGAGACAGCTTCAGCAGACGCAGGGTGTTGGACACCTGGGGGCGGGAACGGCCAATGCGGTCCGCCAGCTGGTCATGCGTGCAGTTGAAGTCCTTCAGCAGCTGGTCGTAGGCGAACGCCTCCTCCAGCGGGTTCAGCTGAGCGCGGTGCAGGTTCTCCAGGAGTGCGTCCAGGAGGAGCTTCTCGTCCTCCGTCGCCCGCACGATCGCCGGGATGGCGTCCAGCTGCAGCTCCCGGCAGGCACGGAAGCGGCGCTCGCCCATGATCAGCTCATAGCGCCCGGGCTCCGTCGGCCGCACGACGACCGGCTGGAGGAGACCGACCTCCCTGATGGAGGTGACCAGCTCGGCCAGTGCGTCGTCGTCGAAGTCCTTGCGCGGCTGCTTCGGATTCGGCGTGATGGCGTCGAGGGGGACCTCGGCGAAGTGCGCACCCAGGGGCGGCCGGAGCCCCTCCACGCCCTGTGGTGCGGGCGGCTCTTCCGTTTCACGTGAAACATGCGCCAGCGTGGCCACCTTCGCCGCGGCCACCCCGCGCTCGTTCGGCAGCAGCGGCATCGCCCCGGGGGCCGCGGGAGCCGCGGTTCCCAGAGCCGCCGAGGCGACCGACTTCTCGGTCGGGGCGTTGGGGATCAGTGCGCCCAGACCACGACCCAACCCCCTCCGTCGCTCACTCACTGGATCCCCTCCACCATGCTCGGATCATTCTGGGCGCCGAGATGAGCGTGGGTCGCGTCGTAGTTGACACCCACGCCCTTCAGCGCGATCTCACGGGCCGCCTCCAGATAGGAGAGGGCTCCACTTGATCCTGGATCGTAGGTCAGTACCGTCTGCCCGTAGCTCGGGGCCTCGGAGATACGGACCGAGCGGGGAATGCTCGTCCGCAGCACCTCCTCCCCGAAGTGGCTGCGCACCTCGTCCGCGACCTGCGATGCGAGCCGCGTCCGTCCGTCGTACATGGTGAGAAGAATCGTCGACACATGCAGCGTGGGGTTGAGATGCCCGCGCACCAGGTCGACGTTGCGCAGGAGCTGCCCCAGCCCTTCCAGCGCGTAGTACTCGCACTGGATGGGGATCAGCACCTCCTGGCCCGCGACGAGCGCGTTGACGGTCAGCAGTCCCAGGGAGGGCGGGCAGTCGATGAGGATGTAGTCCAGCGGCTGCTCATATGCCGTGATCGCCCGCTGGAGACGGCTCTCCCGTGCGACCAGCGAGACCAGTTCGATCTCCGCACCGGCGAGATCGATCGTGGCGGGCGCACAGAACAGCCCCTCGACATCCGGGACCGGCTGGACCACTTCCGAGAGCGGTCGGCTCTCGACCAGCACGTCGTAAATGGAGGGCACGTCGGCGTGGTGGTCGATGCCCAGCGCGGTGGAGGCGTTGCCCTGCGGGTCGAGGTCGACGACCAGGACTCTCGCGCCGTGCAGGGCGAGCGACGCGGCAAGGTTGACGGTCGTCGTCGTCTTGCCCACGCCGCCCTTCTGGTTGGCCACGACCATGACCCGGGTCTGCTCGGGTCGCGGCAGCCCCTCGCCGGCGCGGCCCAGAGCCTCCACCGCGAGTTGGGCAGCGCGACCGATCGGAGTGTCGTCCATCGGAGGCGGTGTTTCACGTGAAACATCCGCTCCCATCGACTCGGTACGGGGACCGGGGACCGGATCGGTCATCGGTCCCGCGATATTGGCGTCGGACCGCAAGGATTCACTCTCCTCGACTTCAGGCTCGCAATGAACAGAGCCTCCCATGCCTTCGGGGTCATGAACCAGTGAGGCCTGGTCTTCTGTGGAGAAATCCACCTCTGTGGACAACTCCGTACCCTCTCCGAGCGACCCGAGAGGCTTTCGATCGCGGGGGTCGGCCGCGGCGCGGCCGCGGCTGATGATGCCGTGCAGCAGTGAGCGACGTTTCACGTGAAACACGATGCAGCGCGCCCCATGCCGAACTGCCGCGACACTCCGGCATGCGCGAGCAGGGCAGCTTGTGTGGAGTACGGCGGACCGACAGAGTACGGCGGACCGGCAGTGCTATCCGCGACGCCGACGTGTCCGCCCGGTCCGGGCAGCCTTGGCCCGCTTGGCTGCGAAGCGCACACCACCGGGGCTCTCACCGACCTCGACCCGCACCACGGTGGACATGGGGTCCACGACACCCTCCCCGACATGAAGGATGGACGTCTCCTCCGCACCGAGTTTGCTCAGCGCCGCGGTCGCCGCCTTCAGCTCCTCCTCGGCCGTGTCGCCCTTGAGAGCGAGCATCTCGCCGTAGGGGCGCAGCAGCGGAATACCCCAGGTGGCGAGGCGGTCCAGCGGAGCGACGGCGCGGGCCGTCACCACATGCACCGGCGGCAGCTTGCCCATGACCTCCTCGGCCCGGCCCCGCACAACGGTGACATGGTCCAGGCCCAGCAGTTCCACGACCTCCGTCAGGAAGTTGGTGCGGCGCAGCAGCGGCTCAAGAAGGGTGATCTTCAGGTCTTCCCGTACCAGCGCCAGCGGGATCCCGGGCAGGCCGGCTCCCGAGCCGACGTCGCACACCGTCACTCCCTCGGACACGACCTCGGAGAGCACCGCGCAGTTCAGCAGGTGCCGCTCCCAGAGCCGGGGCACTTCACGCGGACCGATCAGGCCGCGCTTCACCCCCGCCTCGGCGAGCAGTTCCGCGTAGCGGACCGCGTCCGCGTAGCGATCACCGAACACGTCACGTGCCTGCTCGGGTACAGGGGGGAGCTCCGCTGCCTCCGACACGGGGACCGTCCTTCCGTACGGCACCGGCGCGCCGGGCGCCGGTGCCAGAACCACCAGAACTATCAGGCTGACAAAATTCGGCCCCGCCTGCGCAACAGACGGGGCCGGAGAACGAGAGAACCGATCAGGCGGGAAGCACGACGACGAAGCGCTCCGGCTCCTCGCCCTCGGACTCGCTGCGCAGTCCCGCGGCCTTGACCGCGTCGTGCACGACCTTGCGCTCGAAGGGCGTCATCGGCTTCAGCCGCACGGCCTCGCCACTGCTCTTGACCTCGGCCGCGGCCTTGGCGCCCAGCTCGGACAGCTCGGCGCGCTTGCCCGCCCGGTAACCCGCGATGTCGAGCATCAGCCGGCTGCGGTCGCCGGTCTCCCGGTGCACGGCCAGGCGCGTGAGCTCCTGCAGAGCCTCCAGCACCTCACCGTCCCGGCCGACCAGCTTCTGCAGATCACGGCTGCTGCTGTCGCTGATGATCGAGACGGAGGCGCGGTCGGCCTCGACGTCCATGTCGATGTCGCCGTCGAGGTCGGCGATGTCGAGCAGACCCTCCAGGTAGTCCGCCGCGATGTCGCCCTCCTGCTCAAGGCGGGTCAGGGTGTCTGCACCCTCGGCAGCGGCGGAGGTGGTGCCTTCCGTCACGGGATGGACTCCTTCTTACTTCTTCGACGGGGACTTGGGCCGCTGCGGGCCCTTGCGCTGTCCGGACTGGGCCTTGCTGCGGCCACCGGCGCCGGATTTCTGAGCCGGCTTCTTGGCGCCGCCAGCAGGCTTGGCCTGCTGCTTGGCGTCCTGCTTGCCGTCCGGCTTGGCGTCCTGCGGCTCGTCCGACTTGGTCAGCGACGTCTTCGACTCGGGCTCGGCGGCGGTCCTGGCCTGGCGCTGGGACTTGCTCTGCCGCTTGGGCTGCTGGCGCTTGGGCTGAGCCGTGGTGGTCACGGTGGAGCCGTCCGCGCTCTGGGCGGCCACGGCGGCGTCGCTCTTCACCACGTTGCCGTCGGCCTGAGCGGCCATGCCCGCCTTGTTCAGACCGTTGATGAACTTGCGCTCGGCCTCGTTGCGGTCCCGGCCCTTGGCGACGATGGCCTTCACGATGGCCTTCTGGCCCCGGCCGCGGGTCCTGCCGTGCTCGGTGACGCTCTTGTGCAGCCGCTCCAGGTAGGCGGCCTGCGCCTTGGAGCCCGGCGTCGGGTTGTTGCGGATGACGTACATCTGCTGGCCCATGGTCCACACGTTCGTGGTCAGCCAGTAGACGAGGACACCGACGGGGAAGTTGACACCGAAGACGGCGAACATGACGGGGAAGACGTACATCAGCATCTTCTGCTGCTGCATGAACGGCGTCTTCACCGTGGTGTCGACGTTCTTCGTCATCAGCTGGCGCTGGGTGAAGAACTGCGAGGCCGACATCAGCACGATCATGATCGCGGTGACGACGCGGACGTCGGTCAGGGAGGCACTGAGGGCGGCGACGTCGCTCTCGCTGCTGAAGAACTTGGAGGCCAGCGGGGCCCCGAAGATGTGTGCCTTCTGCGCGCTCTCGAGCAGGTCCTGGTTGACCGCGCCGATGGTGTCGCCGGAGGCGATGCCGTTGAGCACGTGGTACAGGGCGAAGAAGAACGGGGACTGCGCCAGGATGGGAAGGCACGAGGAGAGCGGGTTGGTGCCCGTCTCCTTGTACAGCTTCATCATCTCTTCGGACTGACGCTGCTTGTCGTTCTTGTAGCGCTCCTGGATCTTCTTCATCTCCGGCTGGAGCGTCTGCATCCCGCGCGTCGCCTTGATCTGCTTCACGAAGAGCGGGATCAGGCAGATACGGATGAGGATCACCAGGGACACGATGGACAGGCCCCAGGCCCATCCGGTGTCAGGTCCGAAGATCGCCCCGTACACCGTGTGGAACTGGACGATGACCCAGGAGACGGGCCAGGTGATAAAGCTGAAGAGGCTGGCAATCGTGTCCACTAATCATGCTCCTTGGGCATGGGGCGAGGTCTCTGCGGCCGGGCTCGAAGTCTCGGACACGCTCGGGTGAGCGGGCCGACCTTCGGTGGCCGGTTCGGCGGCGGAGGTCCCGCCCTTGCGTGCCCGCCAGGCGGCACGCAGCATTTCGTGCCACCGCGGGCGCTTGCGCGGCGGAACATGGTCCACGCCGCCCGGCGACCACGGATTGCACCGCAGGATGCGCCAGGCGGTGAGTGCCGTGCCCTTGACGGCTCCGTGCCGGTCGATGGCCGTGAAGCCGTAGTGGGAACACGACGGGTAGTACTTGCAGACCGGCCCCAGCAGCGGACTGATCGTCCACTGGTAGAGCTTGATCAGAGCCAGCAGCGGGTACTTCATCGCGCGCCCCCTCCCAGTAGCCGCGCCAGGGCGGCGTCCAGGTCTTGGGCCAGCTGTGCATGGTCGGCGTCACCCGCACCGGGCAGCGCTCGTACGACTACCAGGCTACCGGGGGGCAACAGGTCGATCCGGTCGCGCATCAGATGGCGAAGCCTCCGCTTCACCTTGTTGCGCACGACCGCACCGCCCACGGCTTTGCTCACGACGAAACCCGCACGTGTCCGGGGAGCGCTCTCCCCAGGCGCGTGCGGGTCCGTGGCACCGCTTCGAAGGTGGACGACGAGGGCCGGACGGCCGGCCCGGCGGCCTCGTCGTACCGCGGTCGCGAAGTCCTCGCGCCGCCTCAGCCGGTTCTCGGTGGGCAGCACGATGTCATGACCTGACCGGGATCAGGCGGACAGACGGGCGCGACCCTTGCTGCGGCGGGTCGCGAGAATCGCGCGGCCGGCACGGGTACGCATACGCAGCCGGAAGCCGTGGGTCTTCGCGCGGCGACGGTTGTTCGGCTGGAAGGTGCGCTTGCTCACTCGGGGGCTCCAGAAAGAATCGGGTGTTGGCGGGGTGCCGTCCTGGCTGTCACCGTGCGCCCACGAGTAGCTCGCGTTACGCCCGAGTGCACCGCTTTTCGATCACCTTGGACGTGACCTGTGCCCATCGGAGGCAGGCGGCAGCAGCCATCGACAACTCGACTTGGTTACGGTACGTGCGACTGCGCCATTCGGTCAAACCAGCGGCAGCCGGGAGACACTTGTCCACAGGCTGGGGACAACAACTTGAACCCTACCCGTCGCGCTGACTACCGTGACTGGACTCCGATTCGTTCCCTTATCCCTGCCCCGCCCGAGTTTCACCCCGACCCGTCCCCGAATCACACCTTCGAGGGACTCATGAGAGAGCGTGCCCTGTGGCTGACGTACCTGCCGATCTTGCCGCAGTGTGGCCACGCGTACTGGAGCAACTTCTCGGAGAGGGCCGCGGGCAGGGCGTCGAGTCGAAGGACGAGCACTGGATCCGCCGCTGCCAGCCGCTCGCGCTGGTCGCGGACACCGCCCTGCTCGCCGTACCGAACGAATTTGCGAAGGGCGTACTGGAGGGCCGCCTCGCGCCGATCGTCAGCGAGACCCTGAGCCGCGAGTGCGGGCGCCCGATCCGCATCGCGATCACCGTCGACGACACCGCGGGCGAACCGGCCGGCCCCGCTCCCCAGGCGGCGCCCTCCCGCCCCCAGCCCCGCTACGAGGAGCCCGAGCTGCCCGCCCCGGGACCGGGCGGCCGCGAGGAGTACCGCGACGAGTACGAGGGGTACGGCCGCAACCGCGCCGACCAGCTCCCCACCGCCCGGCCCGCCTACCCGCAGGAGTACCAGCGCCCCGAGCCCGGCTCCTGGCCCCGCGCCACGCAGCAGGACGACTACGGCTGGCAGCAGCAGCGCCTCGGCTTCCCGGAACGGGACCCCTACGCTTCCCCGTCCCAGGAGTACGGCCAGGAGCCGCCGCCTCCGCCGTACTCGCACGAATCGCACACCCCGTACCAGCAGGACTACCGGCCGCAGCCCCCGGAGCGCCCCGCGTACGACAGCCAGCGCGGCGACTACGAGCAGTCCAGGAGCGACTACGACAAGCCCCGCGGCGAGTACGAGCAGTCCCGGGGCGACTACGACTCCCCGCGCGGGGACTACGACCAGCAGCGCGGCGACTACGAGCAGCGCGGCCCGCGCCGTGAGCTGCCCGAGCCCCCGGCCGGCTCCGGGCACGTCCACCGCGGCGGTCCCGTCGGCCCCGGTCCGGCCACCGGGGCGCCCGGACCGCTGGCCGCGCAGCCCGCGCCGGCGACCGGTCCAGGCGAGCCGACCGCGCGCCTGAACCCGAAGTACCTCTTCGACACCTTCGTCATCGGCGCCTCCAACCGCTTCGCCCACGCGGCGGCCGTCGCCGTCGCCGAAGCGCCCGCCAAGGCCTACAACCCCCTCTTCATCTACGGGGAGTCGGGACTCGGCAAGACCCACCTGCTGCACGCCATCGGGCACTACGCGCGCAGCCTCTACCCGGGCACGCGCGTGCGCTACGTCAGCTCGGAGGAGTTCACCAACGAGTTCATCAACTCCATCCGCGACGGCAAGGGCGACAGCTTCCGCAAGCGCTACCGCGAGATGGACATCCTGCTCGTCGACGACATCCAGTTCCTCGCGGACAAGGAGTCGACGCAGGAGGAGTTCTTCCACACCTTCAACACCCTGCACAACGCCAACAAGCAGATCGTGCTCTCCAGCGACCGGCCGCCCAAGCAGCTGGTGACGCTGGAGGACCGGCTGCGGAACCGTTTCGAGTGGGGCCTGATCACCGACGTCCAGCCGCCGGAGCTGGAGACGCGCATCGCGATCCTGCGCAAGAAGGCGGTCCAGGAGCAGCTCAACGCCCCGCCGGAGGTACTGGAGTTCATCGCCTCGCGGATCTCGCGCAACATCCGCGAGCTGGAGGGGGCGCTGATCCGGGTGACGGCGTTCGCGTCGCTCAACCGGCAGCCGGTGGACCTGGGCCTCACCGAGATCGTCCTCAAGGACCTGATCCCCGGGGGCGAGGACTCGGCCCCCGAGATCACCTCCACGGCCATCATGGGCGCGACCGCGGACTACTTCGGCCTCACCGTCGAGGACCTGTGCGGCACCTCGCGCGGGCGGGCGCTGGTGACGGCCCGCCAGATCGCCATGTACCTGTGCCGCGAGCTGACGGACCTCTCGCTGCCGAAGATCGGCGCGCTGTTCGGCGGGCGGGACCACACCACGGTGATGCACGCCGACCGCAAGATCCGCAATCTGATGGCCGAGCGGCGCTCGATCTACAACCAGGTGACCGAGCTGACCAACCGCATCAAGAACGGCTGACGGACGCCGGGCACCGGCCCACGAGGCGCCTCCGGGACTCCCCGGGGGCGCCTTTCGCATGGCCCGGCCCGCCCTCCGCAGGCTCGCGCGGGCTCACGGGAGGCTCGCGCGGGCTCACGGGCCCGCACAGCTGTCCTGGCCGGTGTTCGAATACCCGCCTGGTTACGGGCGTCCTCCACAGATTGGGCCACTTTTTTCCGTCCACACCTTGGGGACTGGGAAGTTGTCCCGATCCTGTCCACAGGCCAGGCTGTTGAGGGATCATCAGGGCAGGTCAGCTCCCTGTGGATTCGTGGACGAACGATCTCCACAGGCTGTGGACGAAGAAATGATCCACAGGCTGTGCATCCAGTTGTCCACGGACAACCCACAGGCAGGACGGGGTTGTCCCCAGCGATCCCCAGCTTCTCCACATGCCTGTCCACTGTTCGGCAACGTGACGCGCCCTGTCACCGCGTCGAGTGAAAGGCGTCACACCAAGCTGCCTGGTTGGGCTGTGGGAAACGTGGGTAAAGCTGGGGACGGCGTTGGGGAGAAGTCGCCTCTCCCTGTGCACGGTGTGTGCAGAACTTTCCGTTCTCCACAGAAGGGCCCGGTTGTCCACCGGCTCCGCCCACAGGCCCCGTGGACAAAATTTCCGGTCTGACCTGGGCAAACGAGGTTATCCACGGTATCCACAGGCCCTACTACTACTGACGACCAGAGAGAGAGCGGAATTCGTTTCGAAGCGGGTCCTGTGCACAACTCGCCCTCTCGAGCCCGACCGCCCCTCGTCACGACTTGACCCCGAAGGGCACCTACTGTCAGTGGGGTGCGTCAGACTGGTCCCCGGTGTTCTGCCCCTCACAGCGGCGGACGACACCGGTCAGACGACGAAGGCGAAGCAGGGCGAGCAGCGCCGGCAACAGCAGGAGGCGGCAACAGTGAAGATCCGGGTGGAACGCGACGTACTCGCGGAGGCAGTGGCCTGGGCGGCCCGCAGCCTCCCGGCCCGTCCGCCGGCGCCGGTCCTCGCGGGCCTGCTGCTGAAGGCCGAGGAGGGGCAGCTGAGCCTGTCCAGCTTCGACTACGAGGTCTCGGCGCGGGTGTCCGTGGAGGCGGAGATCGAGGAGGAGGGCACGGTCCTCGTCTCGGGCCGGCTGCTCGCGGACATCTCCCGCGCCCTCCCCAACCGTCCGGTGGAGATTTCCACAGACGGTGTACGGGCGACGGTGGTCTGCGGCTCCTCGCGCTTCACCCTCCACACCCTGCCGGTGGAGGAGTACCCGGCGCTGCCGCAGATGCCGGAGGCGACCGGCACGGTCCCCGGCGAGGTCTTCGCCTCGGCCGTGCAGCAGGTGGCCATCGCCGCGGGCCGCGACGACACGCTGCCCGTCCTGACCGGTGTGCGCATCGAGATCGAGGGCGACTCGGTGACCCTGGCCTCCACCGACCGCTACCGCTTCGCGGTCCGCGAGTTCCTGTGGAAGCCGGAGAACCCGGAGGTCTCCGCGGTCGCCCTGGTGCCCGCCAAGACGCTCCAGGACACCGCCAAGGCGCTGACCAGCGGTGACCAGGTGATCCTGGCGCTGTCCGGCTCGGGCGCGGGCGAGGGCCTGATCGGTTTCGAGGGCGCGGGCCGCCGGACGACCACGCGGCTGCTGGAGGGCGACCTCCCGAAGTACAAGACGCTGTTCCCGACGGAGTTCAACAGCGTCGCGGTGATCGAGACCGCCCCCTTCGTGGAGGCCGTCAAGCGCGTGGCCCTGGTCGCCGAGCGCAACACCCCGGTGCGGCTCAGCTTCGAGCAGGGCGTGCTCATCCTGGAGGCCGGCTCCAGCGACGACGCACAGGCTGTGGAAAGGGTCGACGCCCAGCTGGAGGGCGACGACATCTCGATCGCCTTCAACCCGACCTTCCTGCTGGACGGTCTGAGCGCGATCGACTCCCCGGTCGCCCAGCTCTCCTTCACGACGTCCACGAAGCCGGCCCTGCTCAGTGGCAAGCCCGCGGTGGACGCCGAGGCGGACGAGGCCTACAAGTACCTGATCATGCCGGTGCGGCTGAGCGGCTGAGCCCGCAGGCCGTCGCCCGTCGGCCGGTGGCGCCGTCGGTGGCCGTCCACAGGGTGGGGAAGAACCCGCAGGTGGGGGCATACGTCTGAGCGCGTATGCCCACAGCTGTGCACGGGCGTGCGGGTTTAGGCTCGACGCGGGTACGAAAGTGCCGCGGCACCCATCCGGCGGGTTCGGAGGTGCCGCCTTGCCACCTCGCACACCTAAGGAACGCAACTGATGGAGCTCGGTCTCGTCGGCCTCGGCAAGATGGGCGGCAACATGCGCGAGCGGATCCGCCGCGCGGGCCACACCGTCGTCGGATACGACCGCAATCCGGACCTCGCCGACGTCCACAGCCTGGAAGAGCTCGTGGGCAAGCTCAGCGCCCCGCGCGTGGTGTGGGTGATGGTCCCGGCCGGCGAGGCCACCCAGGCCACCGTCGACCGGCTCGGCGAGCTGCTGGAGCCCGGCGACGTCGTGGTGGACGGCGGCAACTCCCGCTGGACGGACGACGAGAAGCACGCCGAGGAGCTGGCGGCCAAGGGCATAGGCTTCGTCGACTGCGGCGTCTCCGGCGGCGTGTGGGGCCTGGAGAACGGCTATGCGCTGATGTACGGCGGCGACGCCGAGCACGTCGCCCGGGTGCAGCCGGTCTTCGACGCCCTCAAGCCCGAGGGCGACTTCGGCGCCGTGCACGCCGGCAGGGTCGGCGCGGGCCACTTCGCGAAGATGGTCCACAACGGCATCGAGTACGCGATGATGCAGGCCTACGCCGAGGGCTGGGAGCTGCTGGAGAAGGTCGACTCCGTGGAGAACGTCCGCGAGGTCTTCCGGTCCTGGCAGGAGGGCACGGTGATCCGTTCCTGGCTGCTCGACCTCGCGGTCAACGCGCTCGACGACGACGAGCACCTGGACGGGCTCCGGGGTTATGCACAGGACTCCGGTGAGGGACGCTGGACTGTGGAGGCGGCGATCGACAACGCGGTGCCGCTGCCCGCGATCACGGCCTCCCTCTTCGCGCGGTTCGCGTCCCGGCAGGACGACTCGCCGCAGATGAAGATGATCGCCGCGCTGCGGAACCAGTTCGGCGGCCACGCGGTCGAGAAGAAGTAAGCACCACCAGTTGGGGAGGTCGGCGCACGACCATGCACGTCACGCATCTGTCGCTGGCCGACTTCCGTTCGTACGCCCGGGTCGAGGTGCCCCTGGACCCGGGCGTCACCGCCTTCGTCGGCCCGAACGGGCAGGGCAAGACGAACCTGGTCGAGGCTGTCGGCTACCTCGCCACCCTCGGCAGCCACCGGGTCTCCTCCGACGCCCCTCTGGTGCGCATGGGCGCCGAGCGTGCCGTGATCCGCGCCCAGGTCCGGCAGGGCGAGCGGCAGCAGCTGATCGAGCTGGAGCTGAACCCGGGCAAGGCCAATCGCGCCCGCATCAACAGGTCCTCGCAGGTCAGACCGCGTGACGTCCTGGGCATCGTGCGCACCGTGCTGTTCGCGCCAGAGGACCTCGCCCTGGTCAAGGGCGACCCCGGCGAGCGGCGCCGGTTCCTGGACGAGCTGATCACCGCCCGCTCCCCGCGGATGGCCGGGGTGCGCTCCGACTACGACCGGGTCCTCAAGCAGCGCAACACCCTGCTGAAGTCGGCCGCGCTGGCCCGCCGGCACGGCGGCCGCACGCTGGACCTGTCCACGCTCGACGTCTGGGACCAGCACCTCGCGCGCGCGGGCGCCGAGCTGCTCGCCCAGCGCCTGGACCTGATCGCGGCCGTGCAGCCGCTGGCCGACAAGGCGTACGAGCAGCTGGCCCCGGGCGGCGGCCCCCTCGCCCTGGAGTACAAGCCGTCGGCGCCCGGCGAGGCGCACACGCGCGAGGACCTGTACGAGCAGCTGATGGCGGCGCTCGCCGAGGCGCGCAAGCAGGAGATCGAGCGGGGCGTCACCCTGGTCGGCCCGCACCGGGACGACCTGCTGCTCAAGCTCGGCTCCCTGCCCGCCAAGGGGTACGCCTCCCACGGCGAGTCGTGGTCGTACGCGCTGGCCCTGCGGCTGGCCTCGTTCGACCTGTTGCGGGCGGAGGGCAACGAGCCGGTGCTGGTGCTGGACGACGTCTTCGCCGAGCTGGACGCGCGGCGCCGGGAGCGGCTGGCCGAGCTGGTGGCGCCCGGGGAGCAGGTGCTGGTGACGGCCGCGGTCGACGACGACGTACCGCATGTGCTGGCGGGGGCGCGGTTCACGGTGGCGGAGGGGACGGTGGAGCGCGGATGAGCGCCGAGGCACCGGAACCGGGACCCGGACAGTCCCCCGGCGAGCGCGGGAGCGGCGGCCGGGAGCCGTCCGGCGTCGACCTCGCGCGCGTGGCGCTCAGGGCGGCTCGGGAGGCGGCACGAGCGCGTGGGGACGCGGCCCAGCAGAAGAAGCAGGCGCGGCGCGGGGGCCTGCGCTCCGGGGCGCGGGCCGACGGCCGCGACCCCATGGCGCTGGGTTCCGCGATCAACCGGCTGATCACCGAGCGCGGCTGGGAGACGCCGGCGGCGGTGGGCGGGGTGATGGGCCGCTGGCCGCAGATCGTCGGTGAGGACGTGGCGAAGCACTGCGTGCCGGAGCGCTACGACGAGGACGAGCGGGTGCTGGTGGTGCGCTGCGACTCGACGGCGTGGGCGACGAACCTGCGGCTGCTCGCTCCGACGCTGGTGGCCCGGCTCAACGAGGACCTGGGGCACGGGTCGGTGCGGCTGATCAAGGTCCTCGGACCCGGTGGTCCGGCCGGTCCGGGCCGGCGGTACGGGCCGTTGCGGGCGCCCGGCAGCCAGGGCCCCGGCGACACCTACGGGTGATCCGCGGGCGGTCTGGCACCCCGTCAGGCGTGCGTGATGTACCTCACAAAAAAGGGCGCCGCCGGTCGGACTGAACGGCCGGGGCGTGCCGCGCCGTACCCCCGTGCGGGGCGTCGGAGCGGGATCTGACTCCCAAGTAGCAAAGGGTTGACGCCTCGAAGCGCTGAGTGCCGTTGTGAGCCTCTTGAGGCCCCCATCCGCATATCGGGAGTCGGACAAGGCTCGTTCAGGGCGGCACATGCGGACTCAGGTACCGGCAAACCCCCATCAGTGTCAGTGGTACCGGTAGAATGAGAGAGAATCCCGCCCCGACCGTGGGGACCGTCCGGGACTAGCTGAGCAACGCTGATCAAGGCTTACCAACGCAACATGCCGCAGCCGCTCCGGCAACCTGCCGACGAGCCCGGCTCGTGCTGTGCCAGAAAGGGCGCTTCGTGGCCGATTCCGGCAACCCCAACGAGAACAACCCGTCCACCGACACCGGCGTGAACGACGCGGTGAGCACCTCGCACGACGATGCCTCCGCGTCGTACGACGCCAGTGCCATCACCGTCCTCGAGGGTCTGGACGCGGTCCGCAAGCGACCCGGTATGTACATCGGTTCGACCGGTGAGCGGGGCCTGCACCACCTGGTGCAGGAGGTCGTGGACAACTCCGTCGACGAGGCGCTGGCCGGTCACGCGGACACGATCGACGTGACGATCCTCGCCGACGGCGGAGTCCGGGTCGTCGACAACGGCCGTGGCATCCCGGTGGGCATCGTCCCCTCCGAGGGCAAGCCCGCCGTCGAGGTCGTGCTGACCGTGCTGCACGCGGGCGGCAAGTTCGGCGGCGGCGGCTACGCGGTCTCCGGTGGTCTGCACGGCGTGGGTGTCTCCGTCGTCAACGCCCTCTCCACGCGGGTCGCGGTCGAGGTCAAGACCGACGGCTACCGCTGGACGCAGGAGTACAAGCTGGGCGTCCCCACGGCGTCGCTCGCCCGGCACGAGGCCACCGAGGAGACCGGCACGTCGGTCACCTTCTGGGCCGACGGCGACATCTTCGAGACCACCGACTACTCCTTCGAGACGCTCTCCCGGCGCTTCCAGGAGATGGCCTTCCTCAACAAGGGCCTGCGGATCAACCTCACCGACGAGCGCGAGTCGGCGAAGGCCACCGCCGGTGCGGACGAGGCGGGCGAGGACGAGAAGCACGAGGACAAGAGCGTCTCGTACCACTACGAGGGCGGCATCGTCGACTTCGTGACGTACCTCAACTCCCGCAAGGGAGAGCTGGTGCACCCGACCGTGATCGACCTGGAGGCCGAGGACAAGGACAAGAGCCTGTCCCTCGAGGTCGCCATGCAGTGGAACGGCGGCTACACCGAGGGTGTGTACTCCTTCGCCAACATCATCCACACCCACGAGGGCGGCACCCACGAGGAGGGCTTCCGCGCGGCGCTCACCTCGCTGATCAACAAGTACGCGCGGGACAAGAAGCTGCTGCGCGAGAAGGACGACAACCTCACGGGTGACGACATCCGCGAGGGTCTGACCGCGATCATCTCGGTCAAGCTGAGCGAGCCGCAGTTCGAGGGCCAGACCAAGACGAAGCTGGGCAACACCGAGGTGAAGACCTTCGTCCAGAAGGTCGTCTACGAGCACCTGACGGACTGGCTCGACCGCAACCCCAACGAGGCCGCGGACATCATCCGCAAGGGCATCCAGGCGGCCCACGCGCGCGTGGCGGCCCGCAAGGCCCGCGACCTGACGCGCCGCAAGGGCCTGCTGGAGTCGGCCTCGCTGCCGGGCAAGCTGTCCGACTGCCAGTCGAACGACCCGACCAAGTGCGAGATCTTCATCGTCGAGGGCGACTCCGCCGGCGGCTCGGCCAAGTCCGGCCGCAACCCGCAGTACCAGGCGATCCTCCCGATCCGCGGCAAGATCCTCAACGTCGAGAAGGCGCGCATCGACCGGATCCTGCAGAACCAGGAGATCCAGGCGATGATCTCCGCGTTCGGCACCGGTGTGCACGAGGACTTCGACATCGAGAAGCTCCGCTATCACAAGATCATCCTGATGGCGGACGCCGACGTCGACGGCCAGCACATCAACACCCTGCTGCTGACCTTCCTGTTCCGCTTCATGCGGCCGCTGGTCGAGTCCGGGCACGTGTACCTGTCCCGCCCGCCGCTGTACAAGATCAAGTGGGGCCGGGACGACTTCGAGTACGCGTACTCCGACCGCGAGCGCGACGCGCTGATCGAGATGGGCCGCCAGGCCGGCAAGCGCATCCGCGAGGACTCGGTGCAGCGCTTCAAGGGTCTCGGCGAGATGAACGCCGAGGAGCTGCGCATCACGACCATGGACCAGGAGCACCGGGTGCTCGGCCAGGTCACGCTCGACGACGCCGCGCAGGCCGACGACCTGTTCTCGGTGCTGATGGGCGAGGACGTCGAGGCCCGGCGCGCGTTCATCCAGCGCAACGCCAAGGACGTCCGCTTCCTCGACATCTGAGTCGGTCTCAGCTGACCGCACCAGGAAGGACCTTCACCAGCAATGACCGACGAGAACACTCCCGTGACCACGCCCGAGGGTGACGCCCTGGCGATGCGTGTCGAGCCCGTCGGGCTCGAGACGGAGATGCAGCGCTCGTACCTCGACTACGCGATGTCCGTCATCGTCTCGCGTGCGCTGCCCGACGTGCGCGACGGCCTCAAGCCCGTGCACCGCCGCGTGCTGTACGCCATGTACGACGGCGGCTACCGCCCCGAGCGCGGCTTCTACAAGTGCGCCCGCGTCGTCGGCGACGTCATGGGCAACTACCACCCGCACGGCGACTCCTCCATCTACGACGCGCTGGTCCGCCTCGCCCAGCCGTGGTCGATGCGGATGCCGCTCGTCGACTCCAACGGCAACTTCGGCTCGCCGGGCAACGATCCGGCGGCGGCCATGCGCTACACCGAGTGCAAGATGGCGCCGCTGTCGATGGAGATGGTCCGCGAC
Source organism: Streptomyces hyderabadensis (assembly GCF_020404845.1). Classification (GTDB taxonomy): domain Bacteria; phylum Actinomycetota; class Actinomycetes; order Streptomycetales; family Streptomycetaceae; genus Streptomyces; species Streptomyces hyderabadensis. Next base: position 163,216 of record NZ_JAIOJZ010000003.1, read on the forward strand.
ATCGACGAGGAGACCGTCGACTTCACGGACAACTACGACGGCCGCTCCCAGGAGCCGACCGTCCTGCCCGCCCGCTTCCCGAACCTGCTGATCAACGGCTCGGCGGGCATCGCGGTCGGCATGGCGACCAACATCCCGCCGCACAACCTGCGCGAGGTCGCGGCCGGCGCCCAGTGGTACCTGGACAACTACGAGGCCTCGCACGAGGACCTGCTGGACGCGCTGATCGAGCGCATCAAGGGTCCCGACTTCCCGACCGGCGCCCTGGTGGTGGGCCGCAAGGGCATCGAGGAGGCCTACCGCACCGGCCGCGGCTCGATCACCATGCGCGCGGTGGTCGAGGTCGAGGAGATCCAGAACCGCCAGTGCCTGGTGGTCACCGAGCTGCCCTACCAGGTCAACCCGGACAACCTCGCGCAGAAGATCGCCGACCTGGTCAAGGACGGCAAGATCGGCGGCATCGCCGACGTCCGCGACGAGACGTCCTCCCGCACCGGCCAGCGCCTGGTCATCGTGCTCAAGCGGGACGCGGTCGCCAAGGTCGTGCTGAACAACCTGTACAAGCACACCGACCTGCAGACCAACTTCGGCGCCAACATGCTGGCCCTGGTCGACGGCGTGCCGCGCACCCTGTCGCTGGACGCGTTCATCCGCCACTGGGTGAACCACCAGATCGAGGTCATCGTCCGCCGTACGCGCTTCAGGCTGCGCAAGGCCGAGGAGCGGGCGCACATCCTGCGCGGCCTGCTGAAGGCCCTGGACGCCATCGACGAGGTCATCGCGCTGATCCGGCGCAGTGAGACCGTCGAGATCGCGCGCGGGGGCCTGATGGACCTCCTGGAGATCGACGAGATCCAGGCCAACGCCATCCTGGAGATGCAGCTGCGCCGCCTCGCGGCCCTGGAGCGGCAGAAGATCGTCCGGGAGCACGACGAACTCCAGGCGAAGATCAACGAGTACAACGAGATCCTCGCCTCGCCGGTCCGCCAGCGCGGGATCGTCAGCGAGGAGCTGACGGCCCTCGTCGAGAAGTACGGCGACGACCGCAAGACCAAGCTGATCCCGTACGAGGGCGACATGTCCATCGAGGACCTGATCGCCGAGGAGGACATCGTCGTCACGGTCACGCGTGGCGGCTACATCAAGCGCACCAAGACCGACGACTACCGGGCGCAGAAGCGCGGCGGCAAGGGCGTGCGCGGCACGAAGCTCAAGGAAGACGACATCGTCAACCACTTCTTCGTGTCCACCACGCACCACTGGCTGCTGTTCTTCACCAACAAGGGCCGCGTCTACCGCGCCAAGGCCTACGAGCTGCCCGACGCCGGCCGGGACGCGCGCGGCCAGCACGTGGCGAACCTGCTGGCCTTCCAGCCGGACGAGACGATCGCCCAGATCCGCGCCATCCGCGACTACGAGGCGGTGCCGTACCTGGTCCTGGCCACGAAGGCCGGCCTGGTGAAGAAGACGCCGCTGAAGGACTACGACTCGCCGCGCTCGGGCGGTGTCATCGCCATCAACCTGCGGGAGCAGGCGGACGGAAGCGACGACGAACTGATCGGTGCCGAACTCGTCTCCGCCGAGGACGATCTGCTGCTGATCAGCAAGAAGGCACAGTCGATCAGGTTCACCGCGTCGGACGACACGCTGCGTCCGATGGGGCGTGCCACCTCGGGCGTCAAGGGCATGAGTTTCCGCGAAGGGGACGAGCTGCTCTCGATGAATGTTGTTCGAGCCGGTACGTTCGTGTTCACTGCCACCGACGGCGGTTACGCGAAGCGGACCTCCGTCGACGAGTACCGCGTCCAGGGTCGCGGCGGTCTCGGCATCAAGGCCGCCAAGATCGTCGAGGACCGCGGGTCGCTCGTGGGCGCGCTGGTGGTCGAGGAGCACGACGAGATCCTCGCCATCACACTCTCGGGCGGTGTGATTCGTACGCGAGTCAACGGGGTCAGGGAGACCGGCCGTGACACCATGGGCGTTCAACTGATCAATCTGGGCAAGCGCGATGCCGTCGTCGGCATCGCACGCAACGCCGAGGCGGGACGCGAGGCGGAGGAGGTCGACGGCGATGTGGCCGCCGACGAGACCGCCGAGGGTGCCGCGACCACCGGCACGGACGAGGGCGAGGCGCCCTCGGCCGAGTAGCACGAGGAGAGAGTCATCGTGAGCGGAGCCACGGGCGCCGGATCGGCCGGTACCCCCACGGGTACGGAAACGGGCGGCGGCGGCCGTGGCTCCGCCGCGCGTGCGACGGATTCGCACACGACTCAACTGCGCAAGATCGACGACGGAGCGACCGACTCGCACTCGGGGAGCTCGTCCACAACGCATGGATCCCAGGGGGGAACTGTGACGGACACCCGAGGCCAGCGGACTCAGCAGGCTGCCTCGCCGCTGCCGGGGGAACGGCAGCCCCAGCAGCCCGGCGGGCCCTACCACCCGCCGCAGGCCTACCAGACCCAGGGCGGCAACGCGTCCGCCGTGCGCCGCCCGCGCACCGGCGCCCGCACCACGCCCCGGGTGCGCAAGGCGCGGCTGCGCGTGTCGAAGGCCGACCCGTGGTCGGTGATGAAGGTCAGCTTCCTGCTCTCCATCGCGCTCGGCATCTGCACCATCGTCGCGTCCGCCGTGCTGTGGATGGTCATGGACGCCATGGGCGTCTTCTCGACGGTCGGCGGCACCATCGCCGAGGCCACCGGCTCCAACGAGTCCAACGGCTTCGACCTGCAGTCCTTCCTGTCGCTGCCCAACGTGCTGCTGTTCACGACGGTCATCGCGGTGATCGACGTCGTCCTCGCGACGGCCCTGGCCACCCTCGGCGCGTTCATCTACAACCTGTCCGCCGGCTTCGTCGGCGGGGTGGAGCTGACGCTCGCCGAGGACGAGTGATCCTCGCCCCGAGGCCCCGCGACAACCGATTTTGGGACTGCCCACCTCGTGCGCTAATCTTCAGGAGTCAGCGCGCGGGACATACACCGCAGAGCGCGGCGGGGCTATAGCTCAGTTGGTTAGAGCGCATCCCTGATAAGGATGAGGCCACAGGTTCAAATCCTGTTAGCCCCACCAGCACGAAGACCCTCAACCGGTAGCGGTTGGGGGTCTTCGGCGTTCGGGTCGTCCGTCGTGCCGCGGTCTGTGGTGTCCGCGGGTTTGTGGGGTTGGCAGCAAAAGACCCGACCGCTGGCGACGGGGGATGCGCCAGCGGTCGGGCTGTGGCCAAGGCTAACAAGGCCGGGTGTCCGGTGGGTGCCGACTGGTCGGTCGGGAGTCGGGGATGTGACAGGGATCACGTGCTTGGTGGTGTCACCGGTCGCACGGCGGCTCGTAGTCCAGGCGCGGCAGGTACTCGTGCCACTTCTCCTCGGTCAGCACACCCCGGGTGGCCGAGCAGATGCGGTCGATGGCATCGTCCACGCCCAGGCTCCACAGCCGGACGGTGTCCGTGCCGCTGGAGACCCCGAGCATGTGGCGGACGGGGCTGAAGGACAGGAAGCTGCCCGTCTTGGCGTTGGGACTCATCGCCTGGCCGATGGGGGCGGCCTCGGCGGGGTCGGTGACGCTCCACAGCCGCACCGTGTTGTCGTTGGCGCCGCTGGCCAGCGTGGTGCCGTCCCGGCCGAACGTCAGCGACACCACCGAGTCGGTGTGCCCCGCGAGCGTGGCCTCCGGCCCCGACGTCCCGCCCGGCCCGCCGGTGTCCCAGAGCCGGACCGTGCCGTCGTCGCTGCCGCTGGCCAGCGTGCGGCCGTCCGGGCTGTAGGCGAGGACGTTGACGGGGCCGAGGTGCCCGGTACGGGGCGCCCCGAGACGAGTGGCGTGCGCGGGGTCGGTGACGTCCCAGAGGCGTACGGCGTCGTCGGCGCCGCCGCTGGCGAGGGTGCGGCCGTCCGGGCTGAACGCGAGGGTGTTGACGTACCCCGTGTGTCCGGAGAGCGGCTTGCCCAGCCGACGGGGGTGGGACGGGTCGGCGGCGTTCCACAGTTGGATGGTGCGGTCGTCGTGGGCCGTGGCCAGCGTGCGGCCGTCGGGGCTGAACGCCAGCGTGTCGGGGCCCGCGTACCGGGTGCGCAGTGCCACGGGCGGTCCGTGGGCCTTGGGCCGGGCCGGGTCCGCGACGTCCCACAGTTGCAGCGCGCGGCCCCCCACGAGCACCGCGAGCGTCCTGCCGTCCGGGGAGAACACCAGGGACCGGATGTCCCCCTCCCCCGGCCGGAAGGGGGCGCTCAGCGACGCGGGCCGGGCGGGGTCGGCCACGTTCCACAGCCGGACGCGGCCGTCGCGGGCCGCGGTGGCCAGTACCTGCCCGTCCGGGCGGAAGGCCCCGATACGGCCGATCATGTCCGACGTCGGCAGCGACCACAGCCGGACCTTGCTGTCGCCGCTGCCGGTGGCGAGGGTGTCGCCGTCGGGGCTGAAGCCGAGGGCGTACATCTCCCCGCTGCCGCCGGCGAGGGGCACGCCGACCTGTGAGGGGTAGGCCGGGTCGCTGACGTTCCACAGGGTCGCCGTACTGTCCGCGCTGCTCGCGGCGAGCATCGCGCCGTCGGGGCTGAACGCCACCGCCCACACCGGTCCGCTGTGCCCGGTGAGCGGTGCGCCGACGGGCTTGGCCCCGGCCGGATCGGTCACGTCCCACAGCCGTACGGTGTCGTCCGCGCTGCCGCTGGCGACAGTGCGGCCGTCGGGGCTGAAGGCCACGGAGTGCACCAGACCGCTGTGGCCGGCCAGCGGTGTGCCGACGGGCTTGGCCCCGGCCGGGTCGGTGACGTCCCAGAGGTGGACCTTGTCGTCGTCGCCGCCGGCGGCGAGGGTGTGGCCGTCGGGGCTGAACGCCACCGAGCGCACCGCCGCGGTGGGGCCGGTCAGGGTGTCGAGCGCCTCGGGCCGGCCCGGGTCGGCCACGTCCCACAGGCGTACGGCGTGGTCGTCGTGGGCGGAGGCCAGGGTGTGGCCGTCCGGGCTGAAGGCGAGCAGGTAGACGGTGCCGCCGTGACCGGCCAGGGGGGCGCCGAGCGGGCGTGGGCGGCCGGGGTCCCGCACGTCCCAGAGCCGGATCGTGCCGTCGTCCGAGGCACTGGCCAGCGTTCGGCCGTCCGGGCTGAACACCGCGGTGCTCACCCAGCTGCGGTGTCCGGTGAGGGGCTTTCCCAGCTGCTTGGGCCGCGCGGGGTCCGATACGTCCCAGAGCCGGACGGTCCGGTCGTAGCTGGCCGTCGCCAGGGTCCGCCCGTCGGGGCTGAACGAGGTGAGGTAGACGGCGCCCGTGTGCCCGAGGAGCGGGGTGGCCAGGGGGGCGTTCACGATCGAGATCAGCCGGTTCCTGACGTCCTCGTCGTCCGGGCGCAGGCGGTGTGCGGCCAGGTCGAGCTGGGCCGACAGGGACGGGTCCGTGTCCTCGACCCGGTCCGCTTCGGCGACCACCTGCTCGAACACGGCGTCGTTGCGCTGCTGCCAGGCGAGCACCGCCGAGCCGACGGCCACCAGGGCGAGGACGACCAGCGCCGACACCGCGGCCCGGCTGATCATGACGGTGCGCCGACGCAGCCGGACCGCGGCGGCCAGGAACTCCACCGCGCTGCGGGTCAGCAGGGTGTCGCCGGCCGACTTCGCCCAGCCGCTGGCCTGCTCCAGCCGGGAGCCCCGGTAGAGCAGTGCGGAGTCGCGGTCCGACTCCTCCCAGGCCAGCCCGTCCTCCTCCAGCCGCTGGCGCAGCAGGTTCCCGGCGCGGTCCTCGTCGATCCAGTCGCGCAGCCGGGGCCAGGCGTGCAGCAGCGCCTCGTGGGTGATCTCCACGGTGTCCGCGTCGAGCGTCACCAGCCGGGCCCGCACCAGTGCTTCCAGGGACTCCTCGGTCTTGCCGGGGTCCCCCGACTCCTCGGCCAGCCGGCGCCGGGTACTGCGCCTGCGGGTGGCCTGGGTGTCCTCGCTCAGCCGGACCAGCCTGAGCAGCAGCAGCCGCGCGGCCGTGCGGGCCGCCGGGTCCAGACCGGACCAGGCCCGCTCGGCGGTCGCGGCCACCGCGCCCTGGATGCCGCCCGCCGCGCGGTACCCGGCCAGGGTCAGCCGGCCCGCCTTGCGCCGCTGCCAGGTCGCGAGCAGGGCGTGGGAGAGGAGCGGCAGCACGCCCGCGTCGTGTGCGCCCTGCGGTCCGTCGGTGCTCACCTCGCGGACGATCAGCTCGGCGAGCCCCGGTTCGAGCTCCATGCCGACGGCCCTGGCCGGAGCGGTCACCGCCTCGCGCAGTTCCGTGGTGGTCAGCGGCCCGAGCACCATGTGCCGGTGCTGCAGCGCGTCGGCCAGCTCGGGGTAGCGCAGGCACCGGTCGTAGAAGTCGGCGCGTACGCCCAGGGTCACCAGCACCGGGGGCGGGTCCCCGCCGGTGCCGGGGGTGCAGGCGGCCTGGAGCAGCCGGATGAACACGCGCCGGTCGGCCTCGTCGGCGCAGAGGGTGAAGAGCTCCTCGAACTGGTCCACGATGACGACCGGAGGGGCGGCTGCGGGGGCATCGGAGGTTGCCTGGTCGTCGTTGCTGTCGCTGTTGTCGCTGCTGTTGGTGTTGCTGCTGTTGCCGGTGTTGTCGCGGTCGTTCGGGTGGCGGTTCCGGTCCCCCTGGTCGCTCAGGCCTGCCCGTTCGGGCCGTCCGGGTCGGCCGAGTCGGCCCGCCTGGGCGCGATCGGCGTCCTCGGAGTACAGCCCAGCCCGGTCGTCCCGGCCTTTCTGGCCCGTCCGCGTCGCCGGGCCGGTCCGGTCGCCCTGATCTCCGCTGCCCGGCTTCTTCGGATCCTCCGGACCCTCCGGGCCGGATGGTCCGGGGGATTCGCCTGGTCCGCCTGGTACTGCTGGTCCGGCTGATCCTCTCGGATCGCCCGGTCCGTCCGTCCTGTCTGGTCCACCCGGTCCATCTTGTTTGCCCGTTCCGACCGTTCCGCCTGTTCCGCCCGGTCGGGACGGGCGTTCCGGGGAAGCCGCCCCAGCTGTCCCAGCCGCCCCGGCCGCCCACTCCGCGAAGGCGGCCCTGGCCGCGTCCTCCGTGCGTGGGTCGCCCGTGGTCCGGTCCTCGGGGGAGCCCGGCTCCGGGGCCGGCGTCTCCCGGGCCGCCGCCTCCCTTATGGCGGCGACGACGGGCGCGAGCTGCGGTACCAGGCGGGTCAGCTCGCCGAGCGGGTCGGCCCCCGGCACGAGGTGGAGCACCCGTCCGGGCGGCGAGTCCCAGGCGCCCGGCGTACCGGTGCGCAGCGCGGGTACCAGGCCGGCGTTCAGCAGGGAGGACTTCCCCGCCCCGGAGGCGCCCACGAGCATGACCAGGCCGCCGGTCTCCCGCGTCGCGTGGAGCTGGGCGACCAGCGCCCGGGTGCTCCGCTCCCGGCCGAAGAACCAGTCGGCGTCCTGCCGCCGGTAGGCGGCCAGGCCACGGTAGGGGCAGATCCCGCCGGTGGCCGGCGGAGCCTCGGCCGGGGCCTGTTCCGCGGCCGCGGGCGGCGCCGGGCGTTCACCGGTCGGGTCGGCCAGCGCCCGCTCCCACAGGCGCTGCCACTGGGCCAGGTCGTAGAGGCCTGCGGAGACCGGTACGGGCCGTGCGCGTCGCGCCTGGGGTATGAGGACGTGCAGGACGGCCGCGAGGGCGGGAAACTGGGCGGGCACGTTCTTGGCCCGCCGCCAGTCGCTGATCCGCTGGGCGGAGACCCGTACGGGCCGCCCTCGTTCGTCGACCCGCTGGAGCCGGACGACGGCCTCGGACACACGTTTGAGAGGAGGGTTGCCGGCCTCCCTGTACAGCAGTGCGAGGCGTTCTGCGAAGGCCGTGCGTGCCCCTGAGTCGAAACTCAAGGTCTCCACTCCTTACTTCCCCCGCACCTGGACGTCCGGACCGGAAAACTCACTCTATACGGCTGACCTGCGGCTACAGGGGGGCCGTGGCTCCGGAACCTCCTCTGCGGCGACCACGGGTGGCAGGATCGCGTCGCAGTGGCGAGGCAGCCCCGCGGCACCCGGACAGGTCAGCGGCTCAGCACTTGGACAGCCACACCATGAGGCCGCATGTTCTCGGTCAGCTTTCGGTGGCCCGTCCCTCCCCGACCCGGTCCGGTACCGCCCCGCGAAGAACGGCGCCGGCATGGTTTGGCACCGGTCCCCACGAGGGGAGGGACCGGAGCCAAGCCATGCCGACGCGCACGTGCGGACAGCGCGGCCGTCGCGACCGCCGTCGTCAGTCCCCGGCGGCCGGCCGGCGTGCGGGCGGGACCAGCAGATCGCGCTCGGGGTGCTTCTCGCCGGTGACGCCGCCCCGGATGCCGAGATCGGCCCTGGCGTCCTCGTGGAAGGCGTTGATGGCGCGGAACGCCGCCCGGTGCCGCTCCCGCCACTCCGCCAGGCTGCCGTCGATCCGGCCGGTCGCCTGCCAGTCGATCTCGGCCAGCACCACGTTCAGCTCGTGCCCGGACTCGATGGCCTCGTCCCCGCCGAGCAGCATGACCCGCTCGAAGGCCGACCCCCAGCGCCGGCTCGCCTCCGCCAGGTCGTCGCGCAGCTCCTCCTCGCTGCGGTGACTCTCGCGCAGCCCCGCCCGCGCCTCGTACAGCGGCACGGAGGCGGCGATCCTCAGCTTGGCGGCGTCCACGTACTCCCCGTAGGCGTCGACCTTCTTGTCGTCCCACCGCGTGAGCAGCCGATGGCGGTTCCTGCTCCGCTCCATCAGGTAGTTCGTGACGTGTGTGGTCAGCGCGCCGAGCAGTACGGCCGCGATGGTCACGAGTTGCTCGCCGGTCCCCACACCGTCCCCCAGTCACAACTCCGCCCCGCAGGATTGTCGGACGATCTTACGAGCATCGGCGCACAGGGACCAACAGGCGGGCGGGGAGGGCGGGTTCAGGATGCCGATCCGTGGGCAGGCAGGTCGTGAAGGCAGGCTCCGAAACCGACCGCCGCTGGAGTGCGCATGAGGATCTCCGTCGACCCCGAGCAGTGTTACGGCTCCGGCGACTGCGTCCACCGGGCCCCTGCCGTCTTCACCCAGGTGGACGGGCTCGGCGCCGTCATACCCGGGCGGGAGCACGACGTCGACGCCCCCCGGGTGCGGGAGGCCGCCGAGGGGTGCCCGTCCGCCGCGATCACCATCACGCGCACGGAAACGGAAGCGCTCTGACGCCGAGCACCCGGGGCGGGCCGAGTGCCGCCGTCGCCGAGGCCCTGGCCGGCCTCGCGGTCCGGTACGTGCGAAACGGACCCGGCACCCTCGGCAAGGCGGCCCTCGCCACCCGCTGGCTGAACCCGCGGCTGCGCGAGCAGCCCCGCCGGGCCGTCGTCGAAGCGCGGACCGGCGAGCTGTTCGCCGTGGACACCCAGGACCTCATCCAGCGGTACCTGTACCTGTTCGGCGCCTGGGAGCCGCACCTGACGGGCTGGCTGCGGCGCCGGCTGCGGCCGGGGGACGGCTTCGTCGACGTGGGGGCCAACATCGGCGTCTTCAGCGTCCTGGCCGCCCGGCTCGTCGGTGCCCAGGGCCGGGTCGTCGCGATCGAGGCGTCGCCCGACCTCCACCGCCGCCTGGTCCGGAACGTCCGGCTCAACGACCTCGGCAACGTCCGCGCGCTCAACGCCGCCGTCTCGGACCGCGCCAGGACGCTGACCTTCGCGCTCGCCAGCTCACGGAACACGGGGGCGAACAGCATCGTCCCGTACGACGGGCCGGTGGAGTCCAGCTTCCGCGCGCGGGCCCGGCCGCTGCCGGAGCTGCTCGACGCGGCGGAGATCGCGACCGCCCGGGTGATCAAGATCGACGTCGAGGGCGCGGAGGGGAGCGTGGTGCGCGGTCTCGCGCCGGCGCTGGGCGCTCTGCGGCCCGACGCGGAGATCACGGTCGAGGTGTCGCCCGAGCGCATGACCCGGCTCGGGGACCGCGTCGACGACCTGCTCGCGGTGCTGCGGGACGCCGGGTTCCACGTCTACCGGCTGGCCAACGACTACGCACCCGGGAGCTACCCCCCGGCGCTCCGCGGCGCGCCCCGGCCGCCGGTCCGCCTGCGGGGGCCGGTGACCGAGGAGAGCGACCTGATCTTCTCGCGGGTCGACGCGGAACGGCTGCCCTGACCCGTCCGGCGCGCCCGGACCCTTCGCGCCCGGGCCCCGTACCCGGGTCTCCGGCTCCCCGTGCCCCCGTTTCCGGGCCCCGCTCCTGGGCCTCCGGCTCCTGTGCCCTTCGCTCCCGCGCCGCGCTGGGTCCCGCTCCCGGACCTTTCGCTCCCGGGCCCTGCTCCTGGCCCCCGCTCCCGCGCCCCCGCACCCGAATCCCTTGTCCCTGTGCCCCCGCGCCCGGACCCCTCGCTCCCGGGCCGCGCCCGGACCCTTCGCGCCCGGGCCGCGCGCCCCCGCGCCCATCGCTCCCGGCCTCCCCTCAGGGGCGCGCCGTGTGGGTCTCAGGGACGCGCCGTGCGGGACTCAGGGACGCAGGTGTGGGTCGCCGAGGCCCTCGGGGCCCTCTGGCAGACGCCACTCGAAGGTCGCCAGCGCGCGCGCCCTGGCCTCGATCACCGCCATCCGGGCGGCGCGTTCCACGGGGTCCGCATGGGGCGCCTGGCCGGTCTCCTGGCCCTCCCACTTGCGGTAGAGCAGGCCGACCTCCGACGAGAACCAGCCCCGGCTCACGCCGCTCAGCGCCAGCAGCAGGCCGGTGTCCTCGGAGGCGGGCAGGGCCATCCAACCGCCGAGGGCGAGCAGCAGCTCGCGCCGGACGAGCAGGGTCGCCGGGTGGACCTGGGCGCGGAAGCCGTTCGCCTTCCAGAAGTCGAGCACCGCCCCGCGCTCGACCGGCCCGTGTGCCGGGTCGCCGGGGAAACCGGCCGTCGAGCCGTCGGGCAGCAGGTCCAGGACCCGCGAGGTCGCCCACCCGAGCGACGGGTCGGCCTCCAGGGCGGCCAGGTCGCGCGCCAGGGCGCCCGGGGTGAGCCGGTCGTCGGCGTCCAGGACCTTCACGTACGGGCCGTCCGCGTGGGCCAGGGCCATCGTGCGCGCCACGCCGGGCCCGCCCTGCCGGCCGTGGCGGCCCTGGTGGAACACCACCCGCGGGTCGTCGGGCACGTACGGCCGGACGTCCTGCGTACGGCCGTCCTCCTGGATCACCCAGCGCCACTCCCAGCCGTCGGGCAGTTCCTGGGCGCACAGCGAGGCGTGGGCCTCGGGGAGGAAGGGGGCGGAGGGGCCGTGGACGGCCGTGACGATGATGACGCGCCGGTTCACGGCGGCACTCACCACCTTTCCAGACGGGTCGTGAAGAGCAGTTCGGTGCGGTCGCCGGGCAGCGTGACGTCGGAGACGTCGACCACCCGGCCGTCGGTGTCGTACGAGGTCTTGCGCAGCAGGATCACCGACGTGCCCGGCGGCAGGTCCAGGGCCGCGGCCTCCTCCGGGGTCGGCGGGCGGGCGGTCAGCCGCTCCTCCACGCGGTCCAGTTCGATGCCCACGGTGCGGAGCTGGTGCTGGGTGCCGCCCGGCCAGGGCTCGTTGGCCTCGTCCAGGAGGTCCGGGTTGGCCGCGATCATGTCGCGGACGAGGTAGGAGGTCACGAGGTTGAAGGGGGCGGGCTCGGCCGAGTACCGCGTCCGGTAGACGCGTTGGAGGAGCACGGTGCCCTCCGGGACGCCGAAGGCCCCGGCCAGTTCCGCGGACGCCGCCTGTTCGCGGTACTCCGCGTGGAAGACGAGGTCGTCGGGCCGCAGGCCGGTGTCGCGCTCCGTGGCGCCCGTCTCGGCCCGCGTGGCCAGCGGGCGCCGGGCCCGGTCCTTCTCCCACTGGTGCCGCCGGTTGTCCCGCACCGCCGGGGTGCGGGGCCGGCGGACGAAGGTGCCGAGGCCGTGCCGCTTGTCGATCAGGCCCTCGTCGCTCAGCAGCCGGAGCGCGTTCTGCACGGTCGGCACGCTGCGCCGGTAGTGGCGGGCCAGGTCGGCCTCCGAGGGCAGCCGGTCACCGGGGCGCCGCTCGCCCGCGCGGATGGAGCGGCGCAGATCGTCCGCGATCACTTCGTAGGCCTTGGGCATGGCCGCAGGCTACAACTCCTCAAGAGGTCTTGAAGAGTGAGGGGAGGGAACGGCCGGACTCGACCGGGTGCCGCCGCACACGGCGGCGGCCCGGCTGCTCCGTCGAGCTGCCGGGCCGTTCTCGCGTGTGGTGCTGTACGCAGATCGCCGTTACGTCAGGGTCGGGGGTGGCGCGGGCCGCTCAGCGCTGGAGCGGGATGGAGTGCTGGGCCCGGGGCTCGGCGGCGGTGTCGTCGCAGGGGAGGCCAGTGGTGGTGGCGGTGGCCGCGGTGGCGTCGGCGAACGGGAGGTGGCGGCAACTGGGTGCCGTGCCGTGGGCCTCGGCGCGGATGCGCTGCTTCATCGTGGGGGGCAGGGAGCCGGTCCGGGACCGGGGCACGGGAGCCGCGGCCGCGGGGGCCGCCTCGGGGGAGGCGTTCTCGGTGTTGCTCTGCGTCTTGTTCTGCGGTACGGCCGCGGCGGCCGTCGTCGTGACGAGTCCGAGCGCCGTGCACAGCGCGAGGAAGGCGGTGACGATGGTGGTCCAGAGCGTCAGGACCTTGTTCCGGGCCATGGCCCCTCACTTTCGGGTTGGGCGATTTGCGTACTTTCCTCATGATGTGTATGAGGGCCGCGAAGTGGTGGACCTACGCCCGTGGCGCGTCGATGTTCAGATGAACACCACCCGAATAGCCGCAAGGAGCTGTAAAAGGTGCCCAGACGGGAGGGAGGCGGGCAAAAGTCACGGCACGTGAGAGTGTGATCACCCTCCGATCAGAATGCGCCGGTCCGCTTCTAAAGGGCTCCGACGACGGGAAGTTGACCGCCGACTCAGGTCACCGATCGGTATCGGCCGGTGTGTATAGTCGGGCGCCAGAAGTCCCCAACGTCAAGGAAAGACGAGGTCGCGCGGTGAAGAAGCTTCTCCTGGTCGCACTGGCCGCCATCGGCGGGCTCCTCGTGTACCGCCAGATCCAGGCGGATCGCGCCGAGCAGGATCTGTGGACGGAGGCGACTGACTCCGTGCCCACGGGTTCGTGAGAACGACCGACATCCGGTCCTGAGCAGACCCCGGCCGTCAAGCGGTCGGGGTTTTGTGTTGCCCCGACGGGGCAACGTCCGCTGGGGGCGGGCGGCCGAGGCCGGTGGCGACGGCGCCGGTGAGCGCGAGGGGTGGCGGGTCATGCGACGGTGGTGTACGGCTCGGCGGCGCGCCGGAACGGGGCGGGCGCGGCCGTCGGTGTCCGCGCGGCCGACGGTGTCGGGATCGGCGCGGCTGCCGGTGTCGGCGCGGCTGTCCGTATGGGGGCGAGTAGGAGTGCTGGGGGCCGTACTGGTCACGACCGCCGCCCTGCCCGGGGCCACGGCCCTTGCCGCCGGGGCGGTCGGCTCGGCCGGTGCCGCCGCCGGGTACGACTTCGCCGACGACGCCGTGCGGGTCACGGGCGCGGGCGCGACCGCGGACGCCGAACCGCTGGAGGCCGGTACCACGCACCGCAGCACCCTGCCGAGGAACGGCGTCCTCTATTACCGCCTCGACCTCGACGACGCCTCCGACGCCTACGTCTCCGTCACCGCCGTACCCGGCGCCGACGGCGAGGTCACCGCCGTCGACGGCATCCGGGTCTCCGTGCAGGACGCCGACGGCGGCTCCTGCTCCGTGCAGAGCGCGACCTTCGGCGCCGCCCGCAGCCCCCGCCCGGTCACCGCCTGGGGCACGCGGGAGATCGACCCCGGCGCCAACCGGTGCCAGGACCCCGGCACCTACTACGTGGGCGTCGAGCGGACCCGGCCCCAGGACTCCCCGCCGGACGACTGGGACCTGGAGATCACCGCCGCCGCCGAACCCCGCCCGCGCCAGGGCGGTGCCACCAGGGCGCCGGAGAGCTGGGACTCCGCCTCGCCCGAACCGCTCGCCGGGGAGCCGGAACGCCGGGCGGGCGGCAACGGCTTCGCGCACGCCACCCTCGTCGGTCAGGGCGTCTGGCGGGACGGCATCCGCCCCGGGGAGACCCTCTACTACAAAGTGCCGGTCGACTGGGGCCGTCAGGTGTACGCCACCGCCGAACTCGCCGGGTCCGCGGACGCCTCCGGCTATGCCGCCGGGGCCCTGCGACTGGCCCTGCACAACCCCGTGCGCGGCGAGGTCGACGACGCCGCCAAGGGCTACACCGGGCGCCGGACCACCGTCGGCCTCGCCCCCCTGCCGCCCGTGGCGTACCCCAACCGCTACGCCACCGCCGGACAGGTCGGCGCCCTGCGGTTCGCCGGTGACTACTACGTCGTGGTCCACCTCGCGGCCCAGGTGGCCGACGACTTCGGACAGGGCCCGTTCGCACTGACGCTGCGCCTGCGACTCGGCGGGACGGCGGCCGCCGGTCCCGGTTACGCGGGGGAGTCCCGGCCCAAGGGCCTCTTCGAGGTCTCGGCGCAGGACCGGGTGGCCGCGCCCGGGAGCGGCGGCGCGGGATCCGCGGGCGGCGACCTCGCCATGAAGGCGGTCGCCGTCGGCGGCATCGGCACCGGCAGCCTGCTGCTCCTCGGCCTGGCCGTGTGGACGGTGACGGCCCGGCGCAGGGCCTAGGCCCGCCCGCGCACCGCACTCAGATACGGGTCAGCGCCCAGAACCCCACGGCGTAGCAGGCCAGCGCGAGCAGCAGCAGCGGCAGGACCACCCGGGCCGGGGGGCCGGGACGGCGGCGCCGCCGTGACCCACGGTGCTGGGCGGGAGGGGCGGACCGCGGGTTGCGGGCGGTGTACGGAGCGGTGGGGACGTCGGCACGCTGCGGCGGGGCCGGCGCGAGGGCCTGGGCGGGGAGCGGCGGCCCGTGCGCTGCCCGGTACTGCGCACCGCCGGGCGTGCCGTGCGGCGGCGGCGAGGGCTGCGGCGCGCCGGTGAACGCCCCCTGGGGCGTGGGCGGTTGCGCCGTACCGGGCGGTGAACCCGACGCCGAGAGGGCGGTCGGCTGCGGGGGCGGCAGGTGGAAGCTGCCGGTCCCCGACATGGCACTGTCCTGCCCGGCCCCCGGGACCTCCTCCGCCGTCGCGGGCGTTCCATCCGGGCCCGGGCCCGGGCCCCGGCCCGGGACTGCGGGCGCCGGCCAGTCCTGGTCGGGCGGCGGACCGGACGGCGGTGTGGGCGGGGCGAGGGGGGTGCCCTCCGGGGTGGGAGGTGTCCCGTCCGGGAACGGGGGCGCCTGGCCCGTGGGCACCGAGGGCCGGTCCGCGGGCGGAGGCGTCCGGTCCGCGGGCGGAGGCAGCCGGTCCGAGGGCGGAGGCAGCCGGTCCGAGGGCGCAGAGGGCCGGTCGAGAGGCGGTGGCGTCCGGTCCGGGGGCGGCGGTGTCCAGTCCGGGGCCGGGCCGGGCGGGGGCGTGGTCGGCCAGGAGGGGGCGGGTGGGGTGGTGTGCGAGGACGGGGCAGCGCCGCCCGGGAGGTGTCGCGGGTCGGTGGGCGCCGTCTCCACGCCGGAGGCCCTCTTCAGCGGGCCCTCGGCGGCGAACCCCGGTGGCAGCGGGCCCACTTGGTCGAAGATCTCGATCAGCTCGTCGTCTGGCCCGGGCTCCGGCAGCAGCTCCACCGCCACGGCCAGCGCCTTGCGCGCCCCCGTCGCGGTACGGAACCGCGCCGACGGATCCGGCTCCAGCAGCGTCGCCACGACCTGCCACAACGGCTCGGGAATCCCCCGCGGCGCGGGCGGCGTACCGTGCTCGGCGAAGTGCTGCACGAGCGCCTTGGCGTCCGGCTTGGCCCCCTCCAGCAGGTACAGGGCGACCAGGCCGACCGCGAACAGGTCCGCCGGGAAGTCCGGCTCGGCGCCCATCATCTGCTCCGGCGCCAGATAACCCGGCGTCCCCACCACGAGGTTGGTCTCCGTCAGCCGGGGCTCACCCAGCCGCATCGCGATGCCGAAGTCGGACAGCCGCAGCCGCGGACGGCCCGTCCCCGTCGTCTCCAGGAGCAGGTTGGCGGGCTTGATGTCACGGTGCACCACACCCTCCCCGTGCACCGCGGCCAGCCCCGACAGGAGCTGATCGAGCAGCGTGCACACGAAGTCGGGCGGCAGCGGCCCGTAGTCCCCGACCAGGTGGACCAGCGAACCACCCGTGACCAGGTCCATCGTGAACAGGACCTGGTCGTCGTCGGCCGCCCAGCTCGCGGGCGCCAGCACATGGGGGTGATCGATCCGCAGCGCCTGCTCACGGACGAACCGCAGCAGCGAGTGCGCGTCCCGCTGCTGGAGCACCTTCGCGGCCACATAACGCCGGCGCCGGTGGTCCCAGGCACGCCAGACGGCACCCACCCCGCCCCGGCCGATCGGGTCGACCAGCTCGTACCGGCCCGCGAAGACCTCACCCATGGCTGTGCGCCGCTCCTCCCCTGGGACCTGTCGCGCCACTCCGGCGGGCCCGGCCGCCGACCCCCTCGGCGCCCGGACCCGCCGGATCAGTTCTGGTGGGACTGGTAGTGCGCGACCGCGTCCGAGGTGCGGCCGGCGCCGTACACCCGCAGGAACTCCGCCAGCTCAGGGTGCGAGGAGGAGAGGGAGTCCGCCGCTTCGATGATGTCCCCGGCGGCCGCCACCGAGCGCAGCAGCGACTGGATCTCCCGGACCACCCGCTTGACCGTGGGCGCCCCCGAACTGCTCGTGGTCGTCGTGGTGTTGCTGAGCACCGAGCCCCCCTGCGACTTCTTGATCTCGTCCATGCGCTCCGTCGCCTCGGCCGCGCTCACACTGCCGTCGGCGACCTGCCCCGACAGGTCCTGCAGCAGCTGCACCCGCTGGACCACGGCGGGATTGCCGATCTTCGCCCGCTGGCCGCTCATCAGCTGCGACAGCATCGGTGCGGACAGCCCCAGCACCCCCGCGAGACGAGCCTGGTTGAGACCGAGATCGTCGATAAGCCTGCGGAAGAGCGCCCCCAGCGGCTCCCCGTACCAGTTCCGCTGCAGTTCCCGCGCTCTTGCGGTGGCTTCCTGCTGTGCGGCGTCCATTGCGTCTCCCCATCGCTTCCCCAAAAACCGCAGTTCGCTCCAGCGAACCACGCCGAGCATCTTACGGAGCGTGGTCGTTCCCCGGGACCCCCAATCATTTGTGAGATACGGGGGGCGACCCGGTACTCTGGTCCCCGGCACCCGGCGGTCCGCGACACCAGGACCGGCGGCGCCTCCCGAGGGGCCTTAGCTCAGTTGGTAGAGCGCTGTCTTTGCATGGCAGATGTCAGGGGTTCGACTCCCCTAGGCTCCACCGTCAAGAACGCCTCCGACCTGCGGTAACACAGGTCGGAGGCGCTCTGTTCTCTGCGGGCGGGCGACAGTGGCCCCGGCGCCCGGGCAGCGGCGGACGGAGACCTTCCTCACCGTCGCCGCCCGCAGACCGCGCCCCACACCGCCCGCACCGACCGGGTGATCACCAACAACCGGAGGGAAAGGGCCAGTTGACCACGTGGAACAACGCTCCCGCGCCCGCTCCGCGACCCGAACGGGCGCACGGACGGGGCCCACTCGGCGCCCGGGTGGCGCTGTCCGCTCTTGATATCGTCACTCCACAGGGCATCAGCGCCACACCCCCGCGGGGCGGTGCCACGTGGCTCATCGCCGTCGGAGCCGTCCGGTCACTACCGACGAGGTGGAAGGGGTAGACCATGCGGGCGAAGGTACGAGCCGCTCTCGACGCGCTCTACATGAAGCGGCTGGTCAGAGAGTTGGAAGGACGCCCACGCCCCCAGCACATCGGCATCATGCTCGACGGCAACCGCCGGTGGGCGAAGATGTCCGGCATCGACGACCCCCGCGAGGGCTACCGGGCCGGCGGCGCCAAGGTGCTGGACTTCCTGCGCTGGTGCGACTCGGCCAAGATCGAGCACGTCACCCTGTTCATGCTCTCCGACGACAACCTCCACCGGCCCGAGGAGCAGCTGAACCCCCTCATCGACATCATCGCCGAGGTCGTCGAGCAGCTGGCCGCACCGGGCAACCCCTGGCCCGTCGAAGCCGTCGGCGCTCTGGACCTGCTGCCCGCCGAGTCCGCGAGCCGCCTCAAGACCGCCACCGCCGCCACCCAGGGCCGCAAGGGCGGCACCAAGGTCGATGTCGCCGTGGGCTACGGAGGCAGGCGGGAGATCGTCGACGCCGTGCGCTCCGCCCTGACCGAGCACAGCTCCCAGGGCGGCGACATCGACGAGTTCATCGAGACCTTCACCATGGAGCACATCTCCAAGCACCTGTACTCCAAGACACGGTCCGAGTCCGACCTCATCATCCGCACCTCCGGTGAGCAGCGGCTCTCCGGATTCCTGCTCTGGCAGTCCGCCTACGCCGAGGTCCACTTCTGCGAGACCTACTGGCCGGACTTCCGTGAGATCGACTTCCTGCGCGCCCTGCGCTCCTACTCCCTCCGGGAACGCCGCTACGGCCGCTGAGCGCGGTTTCACGTGAAACATCGCCGCGGGGCGGGAGACTCAGGGTCTCCCGCCCCGCGGCGTCAGGAACAGCAGCCG
This sequence comes from Streptomyces hyderabadensis, assembly GCF_020404845.1. Lineage (GTDB taxonomy): Bacteria > Actinomycetota > Actinomycetes > Streptomycetales > Streptomycetaceae > Streptomyces > Streptomyces hyderabadensis. Next base: position 181,725 of record NZ_JAIOJZ010000003.1, read on the forward strand.
GGACGTATACGGCGAGCGGGGATCAGCGGGGCTCGTCGCCGTCCGCCGCCTCCTCCTGCGCCTGCTTGGCCTGCACCTCGGGATCGAGGACCGACTCGCCGGTGCCGTCCACCGAGGTCAGCCGGCCGGACTCGGGGACCTCCGTCGCCTCCGGCGGCTCCACCAGCCAGTCCGGGTTGGCCTGCTTGTCCCACCACTTCCATGCGGCGAAGGCGCCACCCGCGACGATGCCCACCACCGCGAGCACCTTGGCCACCCGACCGGCTGTGGCCCGTCGCTGGTGCCTGCGCGTCAGCCGCTGGATCTCCTTCGCCGTGACCTGACCACGCAGCGCGGCCAGTGCCGCGGCACCACGCGCCGTGGCCTCGTCACGCACCGGACCGGCCGCGGCCACCGCCTGCTCGATCTTCGGTCGTGAATAGTCGGCCGCCTGACGGGCGGCCAGGCGCGTACGGATCGCGGCCTCCTGCGCGGCCGCGTCCACCTTCGGCGGCACATGCGTACGGGCCTGTTCCAGCCGCGGCGCGACATACGTGCCGTACTGCTGACGTGCCTGGCACGTGGCCTGCGACACCTTGGGCGCCAGCCGTACGCGCGCCTCCTGTGCATAGTGAGCGGCCCTGTCCTTGGCCGTGTCGGCGTAGGGCGCCACCACTTCCGCGGCGTGCAGCACGCTGTCCTTCGCCGAACCGGTCGCGGCGCGCACGCTGTCGATGCGGGTCACGGGTTCCTCCTCCTCGGTGGCGTACGGTAATTCGACTTTCCACCCTTTTACGGATCATGCCTGGGGACGCACCGCCAGGCATGCGAGGGCGGGCATCCGGGTCACGGACGATGCCGCCGTGGCCTGGGGGACAAGTGGTGATGAAGTTGCGAACAAGAGCTGATCGACATCAATAACGGATGAATACCGGGCAACACACGCCTGTCCCCGACGATGCCACGGATCGGCCCCGCACGCTCGCGACCCAGCGGTATGCACGACGAACGCACCCCCGGCCGTGCGAGGATCGGTGCGCACAACAGGACGAGGGAAGGCACATCGTGGCCGAGCAGCTCTACGCCACCCTGAAGACCAGCCAAGGTGACATCGAGGTCCGGCTGCTGCCGAACCACGCACCCCGGACCGTCAAGAACTTCGTCGAGCTGGCCCGCGGCGAACGGGAGTGGACCCATCCCGGCACTGGCGAGAAGTCCACGGCCAGGCTCTACGACGGCACCGTCTTCCACCGGGTCCTGAACGGCTTCATGATCCAGGGCGGCGATCCGCTGGGCAACGGCACCGGCGACCCCGGCTACCAGTTCCCGGACGAGTTCCACCCCGACCTCGCCTTCGACAAGCCCTACCTGATGGCCATGGCCAACGCCGGTCCCGGCACCAACGGCTCGCAGTTCTTCATCACCGTCTCCCCGACGACCTGGCTGAACCGCAAGCACACGATCTTCGGCGAGGTGACCGACGAGGCCAGCCAGAAGGTCGTCGACACCATCGCAGCAGCCCGGACCAACCCGCGCACCGAGCGTCCCGTCACCGACATCGTCATCGAAACGGTCCTCGTCGAGACGCGGAACGCCTGAGACCCCCGCGCACCGGGCAGGAACCAAACGCCCCGCCCATCCGTAGAGAAGGGCGGGGCGGTGCATCTGCACACACCGCCCGCAGGGACGACCGAGGGGATGCCATGGACCACGCGGCCGCCGGCCCACCGGACGCCGGCTCGCCGGGAGCCCAGAGCCTGCCCGGCTGCTATCGCCACCCCGACCGCGAGACCGGCATCCGCTGCACCCGCTGCGAGCGCCCGATCTGCACCGACTGCATGGTCAACGCCTCCGTCGGCTTCCACTGCCCGGACTGCGCCGCGGGCCGCACACCGGGCGGCGGCGGACCGGCCCCGGCCGCCTCCCGCCCCCGCACCCTCGCGGGCGGCACGGTCGCCGCCGACCCCCACCTCCTCACCAAGATCCTCATCGGGATCAACGTGGCGGTGTTCATCGCCGTCCAGGCGCTGCCCGACTCCTTCCTCGCCGACCTGGTGCTGATCGGGCGCTGGCCCCCGGCCCCCTACCTGCCGACCGAGGGCGTCGCGGAGGGTGAGTGGTACCGCCTGGTGACCACGATGTTCACCCACCAGGAGATCTGGCACGTCGGCTTCAACATGATCACCCTCTGGTTCCTCGGCGCCCCCCTGGAAGAAGCGCTCGGCCGAGCCCGCTACCTCGCGCTCTACCTGCTGTCCGGCCTGGCCGGCAGCGTCCTCGCCTACCTGCTCGAATCACCCACCACGGCCACCCTCGGCGCCTCCGGCGCGATCTTCGGCCTCTTCGGCGCCACCGCCGCGCTCATGCGCCGGCGCAACGCGGACATGCGGCCGGTCGTCATCCTGCTGGCGATCAGCCTGATCTTCACCTTCACCCGCGAGAACATCTCCTGGCAGGCCCACCTCGGCGGCCTCGTCGCGGGCGCCGTCATCGGCTACGCCATGCTCCAGGCCCCCCGTGAGCGCCGCTCGCTCGTCCAGTACGGCACCTGTGCGCTGGTCCTCCTGGTCGTCGTCGGACTGACCCTGTTGAGGACGGTCCAGCTCACCTGAGCGCCCGGTTGTCCACAGAAGGTGGCGGATCTTGTGCACAGCGTGCGGGAACACGTGTGCCCCCTGTAGCTGACCAGTGTTTGTGCAGGTCAGCCAGGGGGCGAACGTGTTTTCGGAAGCTGGGCCCAGCCGGTACTTCCGTCACACCGGCGTCAATGCCCGAGGGGTTATCCACAGATCGTCTTTCTTTTCCCCATGTGGATAACGCCTGTGGATAACTCCGTGGAACAGCCTTGGGCAGAGCTACTGCTCCGCCACCGCCGGGGCTACTTCCACTGCGTGGAGACGCCGAACCCCGCGGCGATGAATCCGAAGCCCACCACGATGTTCCAGTTGCCCAGGGAGTCGATCGGCAGCGAACCGTCGGTGACGTAGAAGACGACGATCCAGGCCAGGCCGATGACGAACATGGCCAGCATGACCGGCGCCACCCAGCCGCGGTTGGTCAGCTTGATGCTGGCCGCCTGCTTCGAGGGCGGCGGCGTGTAATCGGCCTTCTTGCGGATACGTGACTTCGGCACGAGGGTCTCTCCTGTCGATGCGCTGCGTGGCCGCGCAGGGAACGGGGCTCGGTCTCGGTGGGCGGCGTACATGGGACAAGGGGACTCTGAGCGCTCCCCCGGGCGTCCGTTAGCGTAGTCCTTCCGTGGCGCCGAAGGAGATAAGGGTACGTTGAGCAATTCTGCCGACTCCCCCGGGACGGGATCCAGCCCTGTCCGCCGACGCCGTTTCCGGCCCGTGCGGGTGCTCACGGCGGCCGTCTTCGCGCTCGCGGGACTGATTTTCTTCACCAGCTTCAATACCGCGAAGGGCACCAATATCCGTACGGACGCCTCTTTGCTCAAGTTGTCCGATCTCATCCACGAGCGCAGCCGCGAGAACGGCGATCTGGAGGAGTCCAACGGAGCCCTGCGCGAGGACGTCGAATCGCTCGCCGAGCGTGACGACGGCCGCACGAAGTCGGAGGACGACAAACTCGCGGCGCTGGAGGAGAAGGCGGGCACGCAGAAGCTGACGGGCGAGGCGATCACCGTCACGCTCGACGACGCCCCGCCGGACGCCACCGCGAAGCTCCCGGGCTACCCGGAACCGCAGCCCGACTACCTGGTGATCCACCAGCAGGACCTCCAGGCCGTGGTGAACGCCCTGTGGCAGGGCGGCGCGAAGGGCATCAAGGTCATGGACCAGCGGCTGATCTCCACCAGCGCGGTGCGCTGCGTGGGCAACACCCTGATCCTCCAGGGCCGCGTCTACTCACCGCCGTACAAGATCCAGGCGGTCGGGGATCCGGAGGACCTGAAGAACGCGCTGGCGAAGTCGCCCGCGATCCAGAACTACATGGTCTACGTCAACGTGTACGGGCTCGGCTGGAAGGTCGAGGAGGACGGGCGGGTGACGCTGCCGGGCTACTCGGGCGCCGCGGACCTGCACTATGCCCAGCCTGTGGATTAGCACCGTTCCGAGGCGCCCCGCGCCGCTAGTCTGGTGCGGTACGGCGTGAGTCTGGCGCCGTGGGCGCGACGGAAGGGACGGCATGTACGGCTGGATCTGGCGGCATCTGCCGGGGAACGCGTGGGTGAAGGCGCTGCTCTCGCTCATGCTGGCGATGATCGTGGTCTACGTCCTCTTCCAGTACGTCTTCCCGTGGGCCGAACCGCTGCTCCCCTTCAACGATGTGACGGTGGACAACCAGTGAGCGCGCGCATCCTCGTCGTCGACAACTACGACAGCTTCGTCTTCAACCTGGTCCAGTACCTCTACCAGCTCGGTGCCGAGTGCGAGGTGCTGCGCAACGACGAGGTGTCGACGGCGCACGCCCAGGACGGCTTCGACGGCGTCCTGCTCTCGCCCGGCCCGGGCACGCCCGAGCAGGCGGGCGTCTGCGTCGACATGGTCCGGCACTGCGCGGCGACCGGGGTGCCGGTCTTCGGCGTCTGCCTGGGCATGCAGTCGATGCAGGTGGCGTACGGCGGCGTGGTGGACCGGGCGCCCGAGCTGCTGCACGGCAAGACCTCGCCGGTCGAGCACTCGGACAAGGGCGTCTTCGCGGGCCTGCCCTCGCCCTTCACGGCCACGCGGTACCACTCGCTGGCGGCGGAGCCGGCCACGGTCCCGGCGGAGCTGGAGGTGACGGCCCGCACCCCGGACGGGATCGTGATGGGCCTGCGCCACCGGGAACTGCCGGTGGAGGGCGTGCAGTTCCACCCGGAGTCGGTGCTCACCGAGCACGGGCACCGGATGCTGGCCAACTGGCTGGTGGAGTGCGGCGACCAGGACGCGGTGGCGAGGTCGGCGGGGCTCGCCCCGGTGGTGGGCAGGGCCACGGCGTGACCGCGCTGCGCCCCGAGCGCGACTCCGGCACGGCCGGTGACCAGGGATCCTCGTACGGGCAGCCGTACGGGGATTCCGGTGCGTTCGGGGGCGGTTGGTACGAGGAGCAGTACCCGCAGCCGCTCCTCGACGACGAGACGGTGGCGCTGCGGATCCCGGAGCCCCCGGCGCGCCCGACGGTCGCCGAGACGGGAGCCGAGACCGGAGCCGAAACCGGAGCCGCCGGGACCGGCCCCGTGGGCGGGGGGCGCGCGGCCCGCCGGAAGGCCGCGAAACGGCGTCACGGGCGCCGTGGGGCGCCCCGGGACCAGTCGCCGGGGGAAGAGGCCGCGGAGACCGCGAAGGCGCCTCTGTCGCGCGTGGAGGCCCGTCGGCAGGCACGGGCGCGCAAGCCCGGCGCTGCGGTGATCGCCAGCCGGGCGATCGGTGAGATCTTCATCACGACCGGTGTGCTGATGCTGCTGTTCGTCACCTACCAGCTGTGGTGGACGAACGTGCGGGCGCACGCCCAGGCGAACCAGGCCGCCAGCAGCCTCCAGGACGACTGGGCGAGCGGCAAGCGCAGTCCGGGGACGTTCGAACCCGGTCAGGGCTTCGCGCTGCTGCACATTCCCAAGCTGGACGTGGTGGTGCCGATCGCGGAGGGCATCAGCAGCAAGAAGGTGCTGGACCGGGGCATGGTCGGGCACTACGCGGAGGAGGGGCTGAAGACCGCGATGCCGGACGCGAAGACCGGCAACTTCGGGCTCGCGGGCCACCGCAACACGCACGGCGAGCCGTTCCGGTACATCAACAAGCTGGAGCCGGGCGACCCGATCGTGGTGGAGACGCAGGACAAGTACTTCGTCTACAAGATGGCCTCGATCCTGCCGGTGACGTCGCCCAGCAACGTGAGCGTGCTGGACCCGGTCCCGAAGCAGTCGGGCTTCAAGGGACCCGGCCGCTACATCACCCTCACCACCTGCACGCCCGAGTTCACCAGCAAGTACCGCATGATCGTGTGGGGCAAGATGGTCGAGGAACGGCCGCGCAGCAAGGGCAAGCCGGATGCGCTCGTCAGTTAAGGGCGGATGACCAGTGGCAGCGACCACCGACACGGAGCACCAGGAGCACGCCGGCGAGGACGGCCCACCGGATCCCGGGGCGGGCCGCCGCGGGCGCGGGCCCCGGCGGATCGTCGCGCAGACGGTGAGCGTCTTCGGCGAACTGCTCATCACCGCGGGCCTGGTGATGGGCCTGTTCGTCGTCTACTCGCTGTGGTGGACGAACGTGGTCGCCGACCGGGCCGCGGACAAGCAGGCCGAGAAGGTCCGTGACAACTGGGCCCAGGACCGGGTGGGCGGCGGCGGCCCGGGCGCGCTGGACACCAAGGCGGGCATCGGCTTCCTGCACGTCCCGGCGATGAGCGAGGGCGACATCCTGGTGGAGAAGGGCACGTCGATGAAGGTCCTCAACGACGGCGTGGCCGGCTACTACACCGACCCGGTCAAGGCGACGCTGCCCACCTCGGACAAGGAGGGCAACTTCTCGCTCGCCGCCCACCGGGACGGGCACGGCGCGAAGTTCCACAACATCGACAAGATCGACAAGGGCGATCCGATCGTCTTCGAGACGAAGGACACCTGGTACGTCTACAAGGCGTACGCCGTCCTGCCCGAGACCTCGAAGTTCAACGTCGACGTGCTCGACGGCATCCCCGAGGAGTCCGGCAAGAAGAAGGCCGGCCACTACATCACCCTGACGACCTGCACCCCGGTCTACACGAGCCGCTACCGGTACGTGGTCTGGGGCGAACTGGTCCGCACGGAGAAGGTGGACGGGGAGCGTACGCCGCCGGAGGAACTGCGCTGAGGTCCACCACGCCGGCGCCTTACGACGGAGCCCCGGCCCCCCGCTGAGCAGGGGGGCCGGGGCTCGGGTCGTCCGGTCGTCCGGGCGGGCGGGTCAGTCGCCGAAGCCGGGGAGGCCGGCGATGGTGCCGCCGTTGTCGTTACCGCCGTTGTTGTTGCCGCCGTTTCCGCCGTTGCCGCCCACCGTGGTGAGGGTGATCTGGGTGGCGGCGGGGTCGTCGACCTCGCTGTTGGCCGGCGGGTTCTGCCCTATGACCACGGCGTTGCCGTCGTTCGGACCGTTGACCTGGATGTTGGTGAAGCCGGCCTGCTGCAGGGTCTGCTGGGCCTGGCCCAGGGGCGTGCCGAGCTTGATCTCGGGAACCTTCGTCTTCTCCACGGCCTTGCCGACGACGATCGTGATCTGCGAGCCCGGGTCGACCTGCTGTCCTCCCTGCGGCGTGGTGGAGATCACCTTGTCGACCTGGTTGGGGTCGTTGGTGGGCTGCTCCGTGCAGGTGGCCTCGAGACCTTCGCCCTCCATCCGGGACTTGGCCTCGTCGCAGGACTGGCCCACGACGTCCGGCACCGTGGCCTTCTCCTCGGCCTTGGCGACCTCCAGGGTCACCGTGGAGCCCTTCTCCAGCTCCTTGCCCGGGTCGGGGTCCTGGCTGAGGACCGTGCCCTCGTCCTGGGAGGACTCGGTCTGCTTGGTCTGGACGTCGAAGCCCTTGTCCTCGAGCTGCTTGGTGGCCTCGTCGACGTTCTTGCCGATCACGTTGTCGACGGCGACCTTGGGCGCGCCCGTCGAGACCACCAGGTTGACCGTGGAGTCCTTGTCGACCGAGGTGCCCTGCTTGGGGTCCTGGGAGCAGATGCTGCCCTTCTTCTGGTCCTCGCAGGGCTTCTGCTCGACCGTGCCCAGCTTGAGGTCGGAGTTGGTGAGCTGTTTCTCGGCGTCGTCCTGCGTCTGACCGACCAGGGCGGGGACGTCGACCTTGCCGTCGCCCGGCCCCCCGCCTCCGCTGAAGGCGTACTTGCCGATCAGGATGGCGCCGACGAGGACGAGGATGCCGGCCAGCACCAGGAAGATCGTGGAGGTGTTCTTCTTGCGGGGCTGCTGGCGGCGCCGGTCGGGGCGCTCGTCGTAGCCGTAGCCGCCGTCGTCCGGGTTCATGGGCGGCAGCATGGTCGTGGCGCCGGCGCCCCCGTCCGAGCGCAGGGCGGTGGTCGGCTGGTCGTCCGGGTAGCCGCCGTAGCCGCCGGCGGCCATGGCGCCCATCGCGGCGGTGGCGGCGACGGGCTGGCCGTCGAGGCAGGCCTCGATGTCGGCGCGCATCTCGTCGGCCGACTGGTAGCGGTAGTCCGGGTCCTTGACCAGGGCCTTCAGCACGATCGCGTCCATCTCGGGCGTGATCTCGGGGTCGAAGACGCTCGGCGCCTGCGGTTCTTCGCGCACGTGCTGGTAGGCCACGGCGACCGGGGAGTCCCCGACGAAGGGCGGGCGCACGGTCAGCAGCTCGTAGAGGAGGCAGCCCGTGGAGTACAGGTCGGACCGGGCGTCGACCTGCTCGCCCTTGGCCTGCTCCGGGGAGAGGTACTGGGCGGTGCCGATCACGGCGGCGGTCTGGGTCATCGTCATGCCGGAGTCGCCCATGGCGCGGGCGATGCCGAAGTCCATGACCTTGACCTGGCCGTTGCGGGTGAGCATGACGTTGGCCGGCTTGATGTCGCGGTGGACGATGCCGGCCCGGTGCGAGTACTCCAGGGCCTGGAGGATGCCGATGGTCATCTCCAGCGTCCGCTCCGGCAGCAGCTTGCGGCCGGAGTGGAGCAGCTCACGGAGCGTGGAGCCGTCGACGTACTCCATGACGATGTACGGGATCGACACGTTGTCGATGTAGTCCTCGCCCGTGTCGTAGACCGCCACGATCGCGGGATGGTTGAGCGAGGCGGCCGACTGGGCCTCCCGGCGGAAGCGGGCCTGGAAGGACGGGTCGCGCGCGAGGTCCGCGCGGAGCGTCTTCACCGCCACGGTGCGGCCGAGCCGGGTGTCGTGCGCGAGGTAGACCTCCGCCATGCCACCACGGCCGAGCACCTGGCCCAGCTCGTACCGGCCGCCGAGGCGACGCGGCTCTTCCATGGTTACCTACCAGCCCTCTCCGTCGGTCCCGACCGGCATGCTTGTACGGTCGGAGGCTGCCGTCCGGCCTACCGTACCCGGCTCGCTCCTGGCCCCTTGGCCGAGCCGGGCAGCCGATACAGGACCGGTATCGCAACGTGCGCCGATGTGAAGGGGACGTGACCGGAGTCACGCCCCGTTCATGGCGCGGTCACTTCTTGCTGTCGATGACGGCCTCCATGACGTTCTTCGCGATCGGTGCCGCGAGGCCGCCGCCGGAGATGTCGTCACGGACGGCGTTCTCGTCCTCGATCACCACGGCCACGGCGACGGGCGAGCTGCCGTCCTCGGCCTTGGCGTACGAGATGAACCACGCGTAGGGGTTCTTGCTGTTGTTCTCGCCGTGCTGTGCGGTACCGGTCTTGCCGCCCACCTTGACGCCGTCGATCTTGGCGTTGGTTCCCGTGCCGTCCTCGACGACGGTCTCCATCATCGACTGGAGGATCTGGGCGTTGTCCGCGGACAGCGGCTTGCTCATCTCCTCGGGGTCCGTCTTCTCGATGGTGTCGAGGTTGGGGGCCTGGAGCGCGTCGACCATGTACGGCTTCATCAGAGTGCCGTTGTTGGCGATGGCCGAGGTGACCATGGCCATCTGCAGCGGGGTGGCGGCGGTGTTGTACTGGCCGATGGAGGAGAGCGCGACCTGCGAGTCGTTCATGCCGTCGGAGAAGACCGAGGCGCTGGAGCGGACCGGGACGAACTGCTCCTCGGTGAAGCCGAACTTCTTGGCCGTCTCCAGCATCTTGTCGTTGCCCAGGTCGTAGCCGAGCTTGCCGAAGACGGTGTTGCAGGAGACGCGCAGGGCCTCGCGGAGGGTGGCGTCCTTGCAGGGGATGTCGCCCTCGTTGTCCAGCTCGGTGGTGGTGCCGGGCATCGTCCAGGGCAGCGGGGAGTCGGTCTTCTCGTCGGCCGAGTCGTACTTCCCGTGTTCCAGGGCCGCGGCCGCGGTGACCACCTTGAAGGTGGAGCCGGGCGGATAGACCTCGCGCAGCGCGCGGTTGAGCATCGGGTCGTCGGGGTTGTTCTTCTTCTGGAGCTTGTTCCAGGCCTCGCCGGCCGCCTCGTTGCTGCCCGCGATGGAGGTGGGGTCGTACGAGGGGTAGGAGGCCATCGAGAGGATCTTGCCGGTGGACGGCTCGATCGCGACGACGGCGCCCTTGGCGCCCTGCTTCTTCAGACCGTCGTAGGCGGCCTTCTGGGCGGCGCTGTTGAGGGTGGTGACGACGTTGCCGCCCTCGCGCTTCTTGCCCGTGATCATGTCGAGGGTGTTGCGGAAGAAGAGCCGGTCGTCGTTGCCGGTGAGGATGCCGTCGTCGATGGACTCGAGCTGGGTGGCGCCGAAGGCCTGGGAGACGTACCCGGTGACGGGCGCCCACATGGCGCCGTCCTTGTAGGTGCGCTTGTACTTGAAGTCGCCCTCGGTGGTGGCGTGTCCGGTGATGGCCTTGCCGTCGACGATGATGTCGCCGCGCGGGGTGGCGTACCGCTCGATGGCGACCCGGCGGTTGTGCTCGTCGTCCTTCAGCTCGTCGGCCTGGACGTACTGGATCCAGTTGTCCCGGATGAGCAGGGTGAGGACGAGGAGGCCGCAGAAGATCGCGATTCGGCGCAGTGGCTTGTTCACGGTCGGACCACCTGGGTCATCTCGGCGTCGGGGTTGGCGGGCGCGGCGGGTGCCGGTCTGCGCGCGGTGTCGCTGATGCGCAGCAGAATGCCGATCAACGCCCAGTTGGCGATGACGGAGGAGCCGCCGTAGGCCAGGAAGGGCATCGTCATACCGGTGAGCGGGATGAGGCCCATGACACCGCCGGCGACGACGAAGACCTGGAGGGCGAAGGCGCCGGAGAGGCCGATGGCGAGGAGCTTGCCGAAGGGGTCGCGGGCGGCGAGGGCGGTGCGCACGCCGCGTTCCACGATCAGGGCGTACAGCAGCAGCAGGGCCATCAGGCCGGCCAGGCCCAGTTCCTCGCCGAAGGTGGCGAGGATGAAGTCGGAGTTGGCGGCGAAGCCGATGAGGTCGGAGTTGCCCTGGCCCCAGCCGCTGCCGAGGGTGCCTCCGGAACCGAAGGCCCACAGGGCCTGCATGGACTGCTCGGTGTGGCCGACGACGCCCTGCCGGCTGAGCTCGAACTCGTGCATCGGGTCGAGCCAGGCCTGGACGCGCTGCTGTACGTGGGATTCGAAGGAGGCCACGCCGACGGCGCCGGCCGCGGACATCAGCAGGCCGAAGACGATCCAGCTGGTCCGCTCGGTGGCGACGTACAGCATGATCACGAACATGCCGAAGAAGAGCAGCGAGGTGCCCAGGTCGGTCTCGAAGACCAGGATCAGGATCGAGATGATCCAGACGACGATGATCGGACCGAGGTCACGTCCGCGGGGCAGATAGAGGCCCATGAAGCGGCGGCTGGCGAGGGCCAGGGCGTCGCGTTTGACCATGAGGTACCCCGCGAAGAACACCGCGAGGATGATCTTGGCGAACTCGCCGGGCTGGAGGGTGCCGAGACCGGGGATCTTGATCCAGATCTTGGCACCGAAGGTGTTGTGCCCGAGGCCCGGAACCAGCGGCAGCAGCAACAGGACCAGCGCGCCGGCCATGGAGATGTAGGTGTAGCGCTGCAGGACGCGGTGGTCCCTGAGGAAGACAAGCACGGCGACGAACAGGGCGACGCCGAGTGCGGAGTACATGAGCTGGCGTGGCGCCGCCTCGACGAACAGCTTGCTCGACTGCAGACGCTCGGACTGGTCCAGGCGCCAGATGGCGACGAGCCCGAGGCCGTTGAGCAGCGTGGCCAGCGGCAGCAGCAGCGGGTCCGCGTACGGGGCGAACTTGCGCACGACGAGGTGGCCGACGCCGGCCAGCAGGCCGAGGCCGAAGCCGTAGCTCAACAGGCCCGCGGGCACCTCGTCGTTGATGGCCAGTCCCACGTTGGCGTAGGCGAAGACCGGGATGAGGACGGCGAACACGAGCAGAGCCAGCTCGGTGTTGCGCCGGCTCGGGGCGCCGATGGCGCCGATCGTGGACGTGTGGTGCGTCGACGGGTTGGTAGTACTGCTCATCGTGTGACGGGGCCTCTCACGGCTTGCCTACTGCTTACCGCACAGCGAGACGACCTTCTGCTCTTCCTCCGAGAGGGTCGGTCCTGAGCCTGGAGTGGGTGCGGTCGTGGACGGGGACTCGGACGATTCGGGTGCCTCGGGCGAGCCCGACGGGTTCGGGCTGGGCGAGGCCTTGGACGTGAAGGAGGCGGGGCTGGTTCCCGTGGTGCCTCCGGCCTCGCCCTCGCCCGACTTCGCGTTCTTCTCGGTCTCCGCGGTGCGCCGGTCGGCCTGCTTCTTGCAGGCGGAGGCCTGTACCGCCAGTTCCTCGATCTTGGCCCGGGCGTCGTTGAGGTCGCCCTCGGGGATGGTGGCCTCGACCAGTTTCTGCTGGTAGGGCGGCAGGTACTTGAGTTCGATCTCGGGGTGGTCCTTCTGGACCTTGGAGAGCGAGACCCAGGCGAGGTCCTGGCTGATGCCCCGGTACAGCGCGAGGTGGTCGTCCTTGGTGCCGACGTAGTACTGGGTCTGGGTCCAGCGCCAGCCGCCGTAGCAGCCGCCGCCGATGACGGCGAGGGCGAGGGCGGTGTACAGGGACCGCTTGAGCCACTTGCGGTTCTTGCGGGGCTTGACGAAGTCGTCGGGGCCGTAGTCGTCGAAGCCGCCGGTGGGGATGAAGCCGGTGACGTCACCGCTGCCGGGCGGGCCGAACTCGCCGCCCCCGCCGCGCTGACCGCCGCCCCGGCCGAGGCCCGCGGCGCGCCCGGCCGGGGTCTGCATGATGCCGTTGTCGCCCATCTGGGCCTGGTTCTCGGCGACCGCGCCGACGACCACGGGGGTGTCGGAGAGCTGTCCGGCGAGGGTGTCGCCGGTGTCGAGGTCGAGGACGTCGGCGACGATGACGGTGATGTTGTCGGGGCCGCCGCCGCGCAGCGCGAGCTGGATCAGCTCCTGCACGGTCTCCTGCGGGCCCTGGTAGCTGGCGAGGGTGTCCTCCATCGTCTGGTGGGAGACGACGCCGGAGAGCCCGTCGGAGCAGATCAGGTAACGGTCGCCGGCCCGTACCTCGCGGATGGACAGGTCGGGCTCGACGTGGTCGCCGCTGCCGAGGGCGCGCATCAGCAGGGAGCGCTGCGGGTGGGTGCCCGCCTCCTCCTCGGTGATCCGTCCCTCGTCGACGAGGCGCTGCACCCAGGTGTGGTCCTGGGTGATCTGGGTGAGGACGCCGTCGCGCAGCAGGTAGGCGCGGGAGTCGCCGACGTGGACCATGCCCAGGCGCTGCCCGGTCCACAACAGGGCGGTGAGGGTGGTGCCCATGCCCTCCAGGGCGGGGTCCTCCTCGACCATCTGCCGCAGCTGGTCGTTGGCGCGCTGGACGGCGGCACCGAGGGAGGTGAGGACGTCGGAGCCGGGCACGTCGTCGTCGAGGGCGACGATGGTGGAGATCACCTCGGAGGAGGCGACCTCGCCGGCGGCCTGGCCGCCCATGCCGTCGGCGATGGCGAGCAGGCGCGGACCGGCGTAGCCGGAGTCCTCGTTGCCCTCCCGGATCATGCCCTTGTGGGAACCGGCGGCGAAGCGCAGTGACAGACTCATGCGCACCTCGCCCGTCGGCTCCGACTGCAGCCGGTCGTGTCGAGCCACACTGCCCACCCTCCGGTCGGGAGCGCGCCGGGGCCCGGGGTGCCGGCCGCCGCTGCGTGCTCGCTCCGCTCGCGCTCATTCATTGGTGTAGCACTACTTCCGCAGCTCGATGACGGTCTTGCCGATGCGGATCGGCGCCCCGGGGCCAATCGGTGTGGGGGTCGTCAGCCGGGCCCGGTCCAGGTAGGTGCCGTTGGTGGAGCCCAGGTCCTCGACGATCCACTGGCCGTTCTGGTCCGGGTAGATCCTGGCATGGCGGCTGGAGGCGTAGTCGTCGTCCAGCACGATCGTCGAGTCGTGTGCCCGGCCGAGCGTGATGGTCTGGCCCTGGAGGGCAACGGTGGTGCCGGTGAGGGTGCCCTCCGTCACGACCAGCTTGGTGGGCGCGCCCCGGCGGCCGCGGCCGCCGCCGGACTGCTGGCGCTGCGGTGGCGGCGCCTGGCCCTGGCGCGTGGCGGTCTGCTGCGGTCGGGCGGCGTCGCGTCGCGCGCCGCGCTGGGTGACCCGCGTACCGAAGAGGTCGCTGCGGATGACCTGCACGGCCACGATCACGAACAGCCACAGTACGGCGAGAAAACCCAGCCGCATGACCGTGAGGGTCAGCTCTGACATTGCCCCCGGATCACCCTTCGGCTTGCCTGTAGATAACGGTGGTGCTGCCCACGACGATCCGCGAGCCGTCGCGGAGCGTAGCGCGGGTGGTGTGCTGCCCGTCCACCACGATGCCGTTGGTGGACCCGAGATCCTGGATCGTCGAGGGCGTTCCGGTCCGGATCTCGCAGTGCCGGCGGGAGACGCCGGGGTCGTCGATCCGCACGTCGGCCTCGGTGCTGCGGCCCAGCACCAGCGTCGCGCGGGAGATCTGGTGGCGGGTGCCGTTGATCTCGATCCAGTGGCGGGTGCGTCCGCCGGGTGCGGGTGCGGCCGGGGGCTGCTGACCGCCGGGCTGCGGGTAGCCGTAGCCGCCGGGGCGTCCGCCGGGCGGCGGCGCGGACGGCATGGGCGGGGCGCCCGCGGGGGCGGCGGCCGGCGGGTAGCCGTACCCACCGCCCGGTGCGGCGGGCCGCGCGGGCGGTGCCGGGGGTGCGGCGGCGCCCGGGCCCCCCTGGTGGCTGGTCGAGGAGGCGAGCGTGCGGCTGCGCACCCGGTACAGGCCGGTGTCGAGGTCGTCCGCCTTCTCCAGGTGGACCTTGATCGGTCCCATGAAGGTGTAGCGCTGCTGCTTGGCGTAGTCGCGGACCATGCCGGCCAGCTCGTCGCCGAGCTGCCCGGAGTAGGGGCTGAGGCGCTCGAAGTCGGGCGTGCTCAGCTCCACGATGAAGTCGTTGGGCACGACGGTGCGGTCGCGGTTCCAGATGGTCGCGTTGTTGTCGCATTCGCGCTGGAGCGCTCCCGCGATCTCCACGGGCTGCACCTCGGACTTGAACACCTTCGCGAAGGTGCCGTTGACCAGACCTTCGAGACGCTGCTCGAACTTCTTCAGGACTCCCATGGGGCACCTCCTCCGTCGCTGCCGTCCTGTCCGCTGCCTTGCGTACTGCTGCTCTGCGTACTGCTGCCTTGCCTACCGCTGCCTTGCGCCGTGCTGAGCCGTGTCGTGCCGCCTCGTGCAGTGCCGTGCGGTCCCGCACTGCCCACCTGGTACTGCTTACTGATCGTATCCACGCGCCGGTCGATCGGCTGGTTCCCCCTGTCGGCCCGGTCGACGGGTGTCGACGCCTCTCGGAGTTCCCGCCGGAGTTCCCCTTCGAACTCCCGCGGACCTTCGGGATGTGCTCCCGCAGGTACTCATGCCCAGGATCGTAGAGGCGGCCGCAGACCAGTGTCCCGCACCTGACCGCGGTCCCCCACCGGCTCCTGGGGAGACGGGCCGGACCGGTACGAGGTTGATACGTGAACGGCCCAGGAACGGGACGAGTGCCCGAAGGAGGGCGGGCGCCCCGGTCCGCCGGGGGAAAGGGATGTGAATCGACCCCTTCCAGCGTGCTAATGTTCTCGTGTCGGAAGGCGCCGGACCGCAAGGAAAGGCCCGGAAGACACACCCAATGCGCGGGTGGCGGAATAGGCAGACGCGCTGGATTCAGGTTCCAGTGCCCGCAAGGGCGTGGGGGTTCAACTCCCCCCTCGCGCACCAGCCGGAAGCCCCCCAGGTCTCGGACCTGGGGGGCTTCCGCATGTCCGGGCGCGGTGGCCCGCGATGCGTGCGTTGTGAGGAAGGTCTCAGGACTCCGACCGCCACAGCGCCGGCACGTTCGGCGGCTCCCAGCCCGTCATCGAGGTGTGCGCCTGGAGGCACCGGTAGGAGCGGCCGCCGTACGTCACCCGGTCACCGGCGGTGTAGGCGCGGCCGCTCGCCCAGGTGCCGCCCGGCGGGTCGGTGGGCGGGTCGGTGGGCGGGTCCGTGGGGCCGGTGTCGCCGTCCACGTTCAGGACGAAGTCGAAGGTGCCCTCCTTGCCGCCGCCGGCGCCGCGGACGTTCATCAGCAGCGCCGGGTCGAAGATCATGTCCGTGCTGTTGCGGGGCTCGCCGGGGAAGTAGAGCTGGGTGGTCAGCACGGGTTCGCCGGGGGCCTGCACCTTGACGTGGATGTGCCGGGTGCGGCCGGGGTAGAGGCCGGGCACGATCGTCTGCAGGGCGAAGGCGCCGGTGGCGTCGCTGAACTGGTGGCCGCGGAAGGTGTAGCCGGCCATGTCGTAGTCGCCGTTGTCGTCGGCCTGCCAGAAGTCGAGGAGCACGCCGGACAGCGGGACGCAGTTCCGGCCGAAGACGTAGCCGCTGACGGTCAGCGGGGTGCCCGGGGTGCCGGGGGTGACCAGGTTGGTGCGCAGCGGGGAGTTCGGCTTGAAGTACGGCCCCTCCATCTGGTCGGGGGTCAGGTCGTCGCCGTCGTCGCAGTACGGGGTCGGCGTCAGCTGCCGGCCGTCGGAGGAGCGGGCGGCGTCCCGGGCCAGCGCGACGCCGCCGGTGGCGAGCAGCGGGACGGCGGCCCCGGCGGCGACGGCGGCCCTGAGCAGCGTCTTGCGGCTGATGCCGCGCTCGGCGCCGGAGCCCGGGGCGGATCCGGGCCTGGGCCCGGGCTTGGGCACGTCGGGGGTCGTGGGGGTGTCGGAGGTCATGGCGGTTCCTCGGTCTCCTCGGTGGGTGGTCCCTTGGGGAAGCTGAACGGGACGTGCGACATCCGGGACGTCGGGGACAGGGAGCGCGCCCGCCGGCGCGGGGCAGGCTGCTGGAGGTGCTTCGACGGGCGCGCTCCGTGGTGATCACTGGCAACCGTAGGCGCGCACCGGGGGGCGGGGGCACCTCCTGTTTCGCCCCCTGCCCGGCGTTATGAGGGCGGCGGGCGGGGGCCCGTGTACGGCAGGCGCGGCCGGGGGTACGGTCGTGGCGCCCCGGCGCCGGGACGGACCGACGGCACGCGGTACGCCGGCGCCGTACGAACGGGCCGGGTGCGACCGTCGTGCGCGAGTGCGGTACGACGAGGCGGTACGAGGCAGTGGTACGAGGCACAGGCACGGACGAGTCCGACGCGTACGACGAGTCCGACGAGCACGGGGAGGGTGGCCGGGATGACCGGGGCGACGGCGGGGGCGGGCGCACAGGCGGTGACCGGAGGGGCGGCCGGGGCGGTGCCCGCGGCGCGCGGGACGACGGGGCGCGGGACGGGCGGGCAGGCGCCGGGCGGACGGTTGCCGGTCGTGCCCGGGTTCGCGCGGTGGCCCGCGGCCGGTTCGCCGAAGGCGGAGGGCAAGGCGCTGCGCACGCGCGTGCCGCGGTCCGCGCACGCCGCGCTCGATGCGGACGCCGCCCGGCCGGACGCGGTGAGCGCGGTCGAGGAGTCCAACCGCGGCCGGATACCGGGGCTCACCCCGATCCGGGCCGGGCGGATGGCGGCCACGCCGTTCGCCTTCCTGCGCGGGTCGGCGGGCCTGATGGCGTACGACCTGGCGCGCACGCCGGTGACCGGCATCGGCGCCCAGATCTGCGGGGACGCGCACGCCGCCAACTTCGGTCTCTACGGCGACGCCCGCGGCGGCCTGGTCATCGACCTCAACGACTTCGACGAGACGGTCCACGGCCCCTGGGAGTGGGACCTCAAGCGGCTCGCCGCCTCGCTGGTGCTCGCGGGCCGGGAGGCCGGCGCCGACGAGGACACCTGCCGCGCGGCCGCCCACGACGCGACCGGCGCCTACCGGCGCACCATGCGGCTGCTGGCGAGGCTCCCCGCGCTGGACGCCTGGAACGCCATCGCCGACGAGGAACTGGTCTCCCACACCGACGCCCACGACCTGCTCGGCACCCTTGAGCGGGTCTCCGAGAAGGCGCGGGCCAACACCAGCGGGCGCTTCGCCGCGAAGTCGACCGAGTCCACCGAGGACGGCGGGCGGCGCTTCGTGGACGCGGCGCCGGTGCTGCGCCGGGTGACGGACGCCGAGGCGGCGGCGGTCGCGGGCGCCCTGGAGGCGTACCTGGCCACCCTCTCCGAGGACCGGCTGCCGCTGCTGGCCCGGTACGCGGTGCACGACGTGGCCTTCCGGGTCGTCGGCACCGGCAGCGTGGGCACGCGGTCCTACGTCGTGCTGCTCCTGGACCACCGGGGCGAACCGCTCGTGCTCCAGGTCAAGGAGGCCCGGCCCTCCGCGCTGCTGCCCCATCTGGCCACCGCCGGTTTCGACGCCCCCGAGCCGGAGCACGAGGGCCGCCGGGTCGTCATGGGGCAGAAGCGGATGCAGGTGGTCAGCGACATCCTGCTCGGCTGGACCTCGGTCGACGGGCGGCCCTTCCAGGTGCGGCAGTTCCGCAACCGCAAGGGCAGCGTCGACCCCGCGGCGCTGGCCGCCGACCAGCTGGACGACTACGGCCGGATGACCGGCGCGCTGCTGGCCCGGGCCCACGCGCACAGCGCCGACCCGCGGACGATCGCGGGCTACTGCGGCAAGAACGACGAGCTGGACGAGGCGGTGGCCGCCTTCGCCGTCGCCTACGCCGACCGCACCGAGGCGGACCACGCGGAACTGGTGGCCGCGGTGCGCACGGGGCGGGTCGCGGCGGAGCTGGGGGTGTGAGGGGCGGGGGACGGGGACCGCGCGGGCGGCTCCCCGGGTCCGCAGGCCCTAGGCTGGTCGGGTGACGACGCCGCAAGCTGAGCCCGAGCAGGGGGGTGCGCCGCGTCCCGAGGAACGGCTGGAACAGGCCGTACGGGCCGCCGAGCAGGCACTCATCGAGTACGAGATCGCCCTGGAGACCTTCCGCGTGGAGGTCGAGAACTTCTCGCGGCTGCACGAGCAGCGGCTCGGCCCGGTGTACGCCCGGCTGGAGGAGCTGGAGGCGCAGATCCTGGAGGCCAAGGCGGCCCGCACCGGCGACGCCGACGACCTGCGCCGGGCCGACGAGGCGCGGGCCCGCCTGATGCCGATCCCCGGGGTCGAGGAGCTGCTGAACGGCTGGATGGACGGGGACGGGCTGTTCCCGGAGGCCACGGCGATGCTCACGGACCAGGCGGTACGGCCCCCGCAGCGGGTCCGGCCCAGCGAGGAGGCCCGCAGGCTCTACCGCGAGCTGGCCCGCAAGGCCCACCCCGACCTGGCGCAGGAGGAGGCCGAGCGGGTCCGGCGCGAGGAGTTCATCACCCGCGTCAACGCCGCCTACGCCCGCGGCGACGCGGCGGAGCTGCGCGAGCTGGCCGAGGAGTGGGCCGCCGGGCCGGTGCCCGAGCGGCGCCCGAGCCGCGGCGAGGAGCTGTACGCCCGCCTCGAATGGCTCGACCGGCGCAAGGAACTGCTCACCCTGCTCGCCAAGGAGCTGGAGGAGAGCGCGATCGGCGCCATGCTCCGGCTCGCCCCGGACGACCCCGACCGGCTGCTCGAGGAGATCGCCGAGCAGCTGGCGACCCAGGTCCGCGAGCGCGAGGCGGAGCTGGCGGGGGTGCTCGGCCAGGACTGAGCCGCCGGGTGGCGGCTCGGGTAGCGTCTGGGGCATGAGTTTCGGAGCTGGTGTGCCCACGGTCGGGATCGAGGACCTCGCGGACGGCGACTTCCTGCTGGACGTCCGCGAGGACGACGAGTGGCGGGCGGGCCATGCCGCCGGGGCGCTGCACATTCCGCTGAGCGAGTTCGTGGCCCGGTACGGTGAGCTGGCCGAGGCCGCGCCGCAGGACGGCCGGGTGCACGTGCTCTGCCGCGTCGGGGGCCGCTCGGCGCAGGTCACCATGTACCTGGTCCAGCAGGGCGTGGACGCGGTGAACGTCGACGGGGGCATGCAGGAATGGGCCGCGGCCGGGCGTCCGGTGGTGGACGACAACGGCGAGCCGGGGCACGTTCTCTAGGCTGTCCCCGCCTTGATGTGGCGACGGCCACGGTGCGGCCGGTCCGCCGGGGGCTGTGCGGGCGGCGGGTCCTGAGTACCGTTCCCGTTCGAACGTCGCCGAGCGGCCGCACGGGTGGCGCGTGGGTGCCCCGGGGCGGGGCGGGCGGATGGACGGATCGGGACCGAACGGGGCGGAATGGACGCGTACGACAAGGGCTCGGGCGCCCGGCATGGGCATGATGACCCGGGCGAGCCGGCCCGACCGGACGACGAAGCCGATTCGGCGGAGACCGCCGCCGTTCCGCCGGCAGCCGGTGCCCCGTCGGCAGCCCGTGCTCCGGAGGAAGCCGCCGCTTCGGCGGAGGCCGGTGTCCCGGAGGTAGCTGGTGTTCTGGAGGAAGCCGGTGCTCCGGAGGAAGCCGATGCCCCGCAGGAGGCCGGTGTCCCGGGGGCAGCTGGTGCTTCGGCGGAGGCCGGTGTTCCGGGGGCAGCCGGTGCTTCGGAGGAGGCCGGTGTCCCGGAGGGGGCCGGGGCCGCGCGGGCTGTGCCTGGCCCCGGGCAGCCCCCCGCCCCCCGTACCGGGGTCGCCGCGCTCTCCCCGCGTTATCAGGTCGGTGCCGTGGTCGCGCTCGCGGTGGTCGCGGTCGCCGTGTGCGCCCACATAGGTCTGGTGTTCCTGCACGTGGCCCCGTCCAACACCCTCACCAAGCAGCACGGTGACGTGGTGGACGAGTGGGTCTTCCCGGAGTTCGAGCAGAACTGGAAGCTCTTCGCGCCCAACCCGCTCCAGCAGAACGTCTCCGTCCAGGTCCGCGCGGAGGTCAGCACGGCCGGGGGCGAGATACGGACGACCGGCTGGTACGACCTGTCCGCCGAGGACGGCCGGGCCATCGACGGCAATCCGCTGCCGAGCCACACCCAGCAGAACGAACTGCGCCGGGCCTGGGACTTCTTCGTCGCCAGCCACGACTCCGACGACCGCCCGGTGGGCCTGCGGGGCACCCTCTCCGAGACGTATCTGCGGCGCATCGCGCTCCTGCGGCTTGACCGCGACGGCGCCGCCGGACCCGGCGGTGTCGTCGAGCGCGTGCAGTACCGTTCCCGGACCACGAACGTGGAGCCGCCCCCCTGGAGCGGTGAGAAGGTCTCCGACCGCCCGATCGTCCGCGAGCTGCCCTGGTGGTCGGTGTCCGCGGAGAACCGGGGCGCGAGCGCCGGACAGGCCGAGCGGGAAGGGGGCGCCGCGTGAACGCCGCCGTCCTCTGCGTCTCCCGCGGCATCGCCCGCGTCACGGGCGCCGCGCTCGGCCCGTACCAGACGGCCGTGATCCGCATCGGCTTCAGCGCCACCTGGCTGCTCTTCCTGCTGCGCGAACTGCCGCACCGGGGCGAGCTGTACGGGCCGGACAGCCCCTGGAGCCACGACCTCGCCGAGCAACTGATCGCGGACAACGGCTCCTTCACGGCGCTGATGTGGTCGGACGGGCGGGCCTGGTTCGAGATCGTCTACGCGCTGGCCGTCCTGAGCAGCGTGCTGCTCCTGCTCGGCTGGCGCACCCGGACCATGTCCGTGCTGTTCATGGTCGGGGTGCTCTCGCTGCAGAACCGCAGCGTCTTCATGGGGGACGGCGGCGACAACGTCATCCACCTGATGAGCATCTACCTGGTCCTGACCCGGTGCGGCCAGGTGTGGTCGCTGGACGCGCGCCGGGCCCGGCGCGCGGCGGCGGCACGCGCGCGGGGCGAGCGCGTCGCGGACCGGGTCGGGCCCGTGCTGTGGTGCGCCTCCGGGTTCCTGCTGCTCACGGTGACGCTGGCGGGCGGTCTCGACGGCGACTGGTTCGTCCCGGCGCTGCTGTGGGCGGTGTGGCTCGCGCTGGGTGTGTGGTGGGCCGTGGGGAGGAGCGCGGAGGGCAGCCAGCCGCGGATCCTGCTGGACGTGGTCACCAACGTCGTGCACAACGGCGCACTGGTCGTGATCATGGCCGAGGCGTGTCTGATCTACGCGACGGCCGGCTGGTACAAGATCCAGGGCTCGCGCTGGCAGGACGGCACGGCCGTCTACTACCCGCTGCACCTGGACTACTTCTCGCCGTGGCCCGCGCTCTCCGACGCGCTGGCCGCCAACGGCACGATGGTCATGCTCATCACGTACGGCACGGTCGCCGTGCAGGTCGCCTTCCCGTTCACGCTGTTCAACCGGCGGGTCAAGAACGTGCTGCTCGCCGCGATGATGATCGAGCACGCGGTGATCGCCGTGACGCTCGGACTGCCGTTCTTCTCGCTGGCGATGATCGCCGCCGACGCGGTCTTCCTGCCCACCTCGTTCCTGCGCCGGCTGGGCGGCTGGGCGGCCCGCGCGCGAGGCCGGCTGTCCGGCCGCGGACCCGCCGGGAACCCCGCGGACGGGCGCGCGACGGTGCCGGGTCCCAGGACCCGTGCGGGTACGGCCGGGGGAACGGCCGGAACGGCCGCAGCGGGCACGGCGGACGGGAAGGACCCCGAGCACACCCGCGTAGGCTTCCGGGCATGACCTCCTCCGGCCCAGGCTCCGTCCCCGGCCCGCCGGCCGCCTGGCACCGGCACGCCGGCCGGTGCGTGCTGCTGGACGGCTTCCACGCCCTCAAACACGCCCTCCGCTTCGGCGCCGAGGTGCCGGTGGCGGTCACCAGCGACCGCGCGGGCGCCCTGGCCCTCGCCGACGAGCTGGCGCCGGACGTGCGCGAGGCGCTGGCCGGGCTGCTGACCGAGGTGCCGCACGCGACGTACGCGTCGCTGGTCGCGCGGCCGCACCCCACCGCGGTGGCCGCCCTGGCCGTACGGCCCTCCCGGGCGGCGGGGCTTGAGGCGCTGGCGCACACGCCCCGCAGCGCCCCCGTCGTGGTCCTCGACCAGCCGCGCAACCTCGGCAACGCGGGGGCGGTGATCCGGCTGGCCGCCGGTTTCGGGGCGACCGGCGTGGTCACCACCGGCACGCTCGACCCCTGGCACCCCACCGTGGTGCGCGGCGGGGCGGGGCTGCACTTCGCGACCGTCGTGGAGCGGCTGGAGGTCGCCGCTCTGCCGCCGGGGCCGGTGTTCGCGCTGGACCCGGAGGGCGAGGACATCCGGGGGCTGAAGCTGCCGGACGAGGCGCTGCTCGCGTTCGGCTCCGAGCGCAGCGGGCTCTCTCCCGAACTGCGCGCGCGGGCCGACCATCTGGTGGCGCTGCCGATGCGCCCCCAGGTCTCCAGCTACAACCTCGCGACCAGTGTGGCCATGACGCTGTACCACTGGAGCGCCGGCGGGGGCGCACCGCAGGGGTTCTGACGGGCTCCGGTGGGGGTGCGGTCCGGCTCAGGCCGGGCGGCGGACCTCCACCACGCGGAAGCGGTTCGCGACGAACGCGCCGTCGCACAGGGCTGCGTTGGCCGCCGGGTTGCCGCCGGAGCCGTGGAAGTCGGAGAAGGCGGCCGTCTGGTTGACGTACACCCCGCCGGTGAGGTTCAGGGAGAGCTGGGCCGCCTCCTCCAGGCAGACCTCCTGGACGGCCTCCTCGACCTCCGGGTCGGTCGTGTAGGCGCCCACCGTCATCGCGCCCTTCTCGCGGACGCTGCGCCGCAGCAGCTCCACGGCGTGGCCGGCGGAGTCGACGGCGACGGCGAAGGAGACCGGGCCGAAGCACTCGCTGGTGTAGGCGGCCTCGTCCTCGGGCTTGGCGCCGTCCAGCTTGACGATCACCGGGGTGCGCACCACCGCGTCCGGGAAGTCCGGGTTGGTCACCTCGCGGGAGGCGAGCGCGACCTCGCCGAGACCGGCGGCGGCCTCCAGGCGGGCCTTGACGTCCGGGTTGACGATGGCGCCGAGCAGGGCGTTGGCGCGGGCGTCGTCGCCGAGGAGGCCGTCGACGGCGCGGGCCAGGTCGGCGGTGACCTCGTCGTAGGACTTGGCGCCCTGGTCGGTGCGGATGCCGTCGCGGGGGATCAGCAGGTTCTGCGGGGTGGTGCACATCTGGCCGCTGTAGAGCGAGAGCGAGAACGCCAGGTTGGCGAGCATGCCCCGATAGTCGTCGGTCGACTCCACGATCACCGTGTTGACGCCGGCCTTCTCCGTGTACACCTGGGCCTGCCGGGCGTTGGCCTCCAGCCAGTCGCCGAAGGCGGTGGAGCCGGTGTAGTCGATGATCCGGATCTCCGGCCGGGTGGCCAGGGTCTTGGCGATGCCCTCGCCGGGGCGCTCGGCGGCCAGCGCGACCAGGTTCGGGTCGAAGCCCGCCGCGGTGAGGACCTCGCGGGCGACCTGGACGGTGAGCGCGAGCGGCAGCACCGCGCGCGGGTGGGGCTTGACCAGGACCGCGTTGCCGGTGGCGAGGGAGGCGAACAGGCCCGGGTAGCCGTTCCACGTCGGGAAGGTGTTGCAGCCGATGACCAGGCCGATGCCGCGCGGGACCGGGGTGAACCCCTTGGTGAGCGCGAGCGGGTCGCGCTTGCCCTGCGGCTTGGTCCACTCCGCCGTCTCCGGGGTGCGGGACTGCTCCACGTACGCGTAGGCCACGGCCTCCATGCCGCGGTCCTGGGCGTGCGGGCCGCCCGCCTGGAAGGCCATCATGAAGGCCTGCCCCGAGGTGTGCATGACCGCCTGGGCGAACTCCATGGTCCGGTCGGCGATCCGCTTCAGGATCTCCAGGCAGACCATCGCGCGCAGCTCCGCGCCCGCGTCCCGCCAGGCCTTCTGGCCGGCCTTCATGGCGGGCAGCAGCACGTCGAGGTCCGCGTGCGGGTACTCCACGCCCAGCTCGATCCCGTACGGGGAGACCTCGCCGCCCACCCAGCCGTCGGTGCCGGGCTGGCCGAGGTCGAGGCGGGTGCCGGACAGGGCGTCGAAGGCGGCCTTGCCCGCGGCCGCGTCCAGGCTGCCGTTCTCCCCGTAGGCCTTGGGGTGCTCGGGGTGGGGGGACCAGTACGCGCGCGTGCGGATCGTCTCCAGCGCCAGGTCCAGGGTCGGCCGGTGCTGGGCGATCAGCTGGTGTGCGGTGAGTTCGGCGGCCATGCGGGACCAACTCCTCGTCTCTCACGGACTCGCCGTCGACTCTCCGTCGAGTCCGTGGACCTGGGGGAAACCTGGGCAGGAACAGGCGGACACGGCTAGAGTAACCGAACGATCGGTCGGGACAAGGGGGACCGCCGCATCTGTGGAAAACCCCGTGCGGGAGGATCGCGCACATGACAGCACTCGACCTCAGCAGCCCCGTGGCCGTCGTCGGCACCGGCACCATGGGCCAGGGCATCGCCCAGGTGGCGCTGGTCGCGGGCCATCCCGTGCGGCTGTACGACGCCGTCCCGGGCCGGGCCGGGGAAGTGGCCGGCGCGATCGGGGCCCGGCTCGACCGGCTCGTCGAGAAGGGCCGCCTCACCGGCGCCGAACGGGACGCCGCCCGGGCCCGGCTCACGCCCGCCGAGACCCTCGACGGGCTCGCCGGCTGCATGCTCGTCGTGGAGGCCGTCGTGGAGCGTCTCGACGTCAAGCAGGAGCTGTTCCGCGCGCTGGAGGACGTCGTCGGCGACGACTGCCTGCTCGCCACCAACACCTCCTCCCTGTCCGTCACCGCCGTCGGGGGCGCGCTGCGTGTGCCCGGCCGCTTCGTCGGCCTGCACTTCTTCAATCCGGCGCCGCTGCTCCCGCTGGTGGAGGTGGTCTCCGGGTTCGCCACCGACCCCGCGTCGGCCACGCGCGCGCACGAGACCGCCCGTGCCTGGGGCAAGACCCCGGTGGCCTGCGCCGACACCCCCGGTTTCGTCGTCAACCGCGTCGCCCGGCCCTTCTACGCCGAGGCTCTCGCCGTCCACGAGGCCCGGGGCGCGGACCCGGCCACCGTCGACGCCGTGCTGCGCGAGTCGGGCGGTTTCCGGATGGGCGCCTTCGAGCTGACCGACCTGATCGGCCAGGACGTCAACGAGTCCGTCACGCGGTCCGTGTGGCAGTCGTTCTTCCAGGACGTGCGCTTCACCCCGTCCCTGGCCCAGCGCCGCCTGGTCGAGTCCGGCCGGCTAGGCCGCAAGAGCGGACAGGGCTGGTACGACTACCGCGACGGCGCCGAGCGTCCCGAGCCGCACACCGCCGAACCGGCCGACCCGCCCGCGTACGTCGTCGTCGAGGGGCACCTGGGACCGGCGGCCGAACTGGCCGGGCTGATCCGGGAGGCGGGCGTCGAGGTGCGTTCGCAGGACGGGTACGGCGCGGGACGGCTCGTCCTGCCCGACGGCGGCACGCTCTGCCTCACCGACGGTGAGCTGCCCGTGTCGAGGGACCTCGTCCACTTCGACCTCGCCCTCGACTACCGCGCGGCCGGCCGGATCGCCCTGTCCGCGTCCCGAGGCGTCCGGCCGGGCCTCCTGTCCCAGGCCACCGGGCTGTTCCAGGCGCTCGGCAAGAAGGTCAGCGTCGTCGGCGACGTCCCCGGCGTGATCGTGGCCCGGACCGTCGCCCGGATCATCGACCTGGCGTTCGATGCCGTGGCCAAGGGCGTGGCCACCCCGGAGGACGTCGACACGGCGATGCGGCTCGGTGTGAACTACCCCCTCGGCCCCTTCGAGTGGAGCCGTCGGCTCGGTGACACCTGGGCCCGCGACCTGCTGTCCCACGTCCACGCGTGGGAACCGTCCGGGCGCTGCGCGCCGTCCCTCGCGCTCCACCGCCACGCCGCCGCCGCCGAGGCCCGGGAGGACACCGACTCATGACCACCGCCAAGCGCGACACGTACACGCCCGAGACGCTGCTGTCCGTCGCCGTGCAGGTCTTCATCGAGCGCGGCTACGACGGCACCTCCATGGAGCACCTGTCCAAGGCGGCGGGGATCTCCAAATCGTCGATATACCACCACGTCACGGGCAAGGAGGAGCTGCTGCGCCGGGCCGTGAGCCGGGCCCTGGACGAGCTGTTCGGGATCCTCGACGAGGAGCACGCGCGCGTGGGCACCGCCGCCGAGCGGCTGGAGTACGTCGTGCGGCGCATGGTCGAGGTGCTCATGGCCGAGCTGCCCTACGTGACGCTGCTGCTGCGGGTGCGCGGCAACACCGGCACCGAGCGGTGGGCGCTGGAGCGGCGGCGCGAGTTCGACCACCGGGTCGCCGCCCTGCTGAAGGACGCGGCGGCCGAGGGGGACGTGCGCGCCGACGTGGAGGTGCGGCTCGCCACCCGCCTCGTCTTCGGCATGATCAACTCGATCGTCGAGTGGTACCGGCCCGAGGGGCCCGACGGCCGGGGCGGCGCGGGCGGCACCGGCGAGCGCGAGGTGGTCGACGCGGTGGTCCGGCTGGTGTTCGGGGGGCTGCGCAAGGCGTCCTGAGCGGCAGGGGGCCGGTCCGGGCGGCAGGGGGCCGGCCCGGGGCGCAGGCGGCCGGTCCGGGCGGTACCGGGCCCGGCCCCGCAGGTCAGCTCTGCGGTTCCAGGTCCTCGGTCTCGAAGACCAGCAGGGTGCGGGTGCTGAGCACTTCCGGGATGGCCTGGAGGCGGCTGAGCACCAGCTCGCGCAGCGCCCGGTTGTCCGGGGTGTGCACCAGCAGCAGGACGTCGAAGTCGCCGCCCACCAGGGCGATGTGCGAGGCCCCGGGCAGCTGGCGCAGCTGGGCGCGGACCGTCCGCCAGGAGTTCTGGACGATCTTCAGGGTGATGTAGGCCGAGGTGCCGTGCCCGGCCCGCTCGTGGTCGACGCGGGCGCCGAAACCGCGGATGACACCGTCCTCGACGAGCCGGTTGATGCGCGCGTAGGCGTTCGCGCGCGAGACGTGCACCCGCTCCGCGACCGACCGTATCGAGGCCCGGCCGTCCGCCTGGAGCATGCGCAGGATGTCCTGGTCGATGGCGTCCAGCGGGCGCGGGGGCGGCGGGGCGCCGGCCTCGTCCGTGCCGCCGCCCTCCCCGGGGCGATCGGCCATTTGTTCAGCTGCCACGTGCCCCCGCCTTCCCCTGATGGACGTACTGCGTCCATCTCAGGCTGTGGAGAACCGTTTGTCCACAGCCTGGGGCCGCATGTAGCCAAAATGTGCCGACGACCGAACAATCGGTAGGTGAGGCCCGTCACACCCGTGGCGAGCCCGAAGCCGCTCCCACGAGGAGGAGGTGCCGTCATGACGGTCATGGAGCAGCGGGGCGCGTACCGGCCCACACCGCCGCCCGCCTGGCAGCCCCGAACCGACCCCGCGCCGCTGCTGCCCGACACCGAGCCCCACCGGGTCCTCGGCACCAAGGCCGCGGACCGCGCCGACACCGAGCTGCTGCGCACGCTGTACGCCCGGCTGGTGCGCGGCCGGCGGTACAACGCGCAGGCCACGGCGCTGACCAAGCAGGGCCGGCTGGCCGTCTACCCCTCCAGCACCGGCCAGGAGGCGTGCGAGATCGCCGCCGCGCTGGTCCTGGAGGAGCGCGACTGGCTCTTCCCCAGCTACCGCGACACCCTCGCGGTCGTCTCGCGCGGCGTCGACCCCGTCGAGGCCCTCACCCTGCTGCGCGGCGACTGGCACACCGGCTACGACCCCTACGAGCACCGGGTCGCCCCGCTGTCGACGCCGCTGGCCACCCAGCTGCCGCACGCCGTGGGCCTCGCCCACGCCGCCCGCCTCAAGGGCGACGACGTTGTCGCGCTGGCCATGGTCGGCGACGGCGGCACCAGCGAGGGCGACTTCCACGAGGCGCTGAACTTCGCCGCCGTCTGGCGCGCCCCGGTCGTCTTCCTCGTGCAGAACAACGGCTTCGCGATCTCCGTCCCGCTCGACAAGCAGACCGCCGCCCCGTCGCTGGCCCACAAGGCCGTCGGCTACGGGATGCCCGGCCGCCTGGTCGACGGCAACGACGCCGCCGCGGTGCACGAGGTGCTGTCCGAGGCAGTGCGGCACGCGCGCGCGGGCGGCGGCCCCACGCTGGTGGAGGCGGTGACGTACCGCGTCGAGGCGCACACCAACGCCGACGACGCCACGCGCTACCGGGGCGACGCCGAGGTGGAGACCTGGCGCCGGCACGACCCGGTCGAGCTGCTGGAGCGGGAGCTGACCGAGCGCGGCCTGCTCGACGAGGACGGCATCCGTGCCGCCCGCGAGGACGCCGAGGCCATGGCCGCCGACCTGCGCGCCCGCATGAACCAGGACCCGGCGCTGGACCCGCTGGACCTGTTCGCCCACGTCTACGCGGAGCCCACACCGCAACTGCGCGAGCAGCGGGACCAGCTCCGCGCGGAGCTGGCGGCCGAGGCCGAGGCGGATGCCGCGTCCGCACCACAGGGGGGACACCGATGACCACCGTCGCCGCCAAGCCGGCCACCATGGCGCAGGCCCTCACGCGCGCGCTGCGCGACGCCATGGCCGCCGACCCGGGCGTGCACGTCCTCGGCGAGGACGTGGGCACCCTCGGCGGTGTCTTCCGGGTCACCGACGGGCTTGCCGCGGAGTTCGGCGAGGATCGCTGCACGGACACCCCGCTCGCCGAGGCCGGCATCCTCGGCACCGCCGTCGGCATGGCGATGTACGGGCTGCGCCCGGTCGTCGAGATGCAGTTCGACGCCTTCGCCTACCCGGCGTTCGAGCAGGTCGTCAGCCACGTCACCAAGATGCGCAACCGCACCCGCGGAAAGATGCCCCTCCCGCTGACCATCCGGATCCCCTACGGCGGCGGCATCGGCGGCGTCGAGCACCACAGCGACTCGTCCGAGGCGTACTACATGGCGACTCCGGGGCTCCATGTCGTCACGCCCGCGACGGTCGCCGACGCCTACGGGCTGCTGCGCGCGTCCATCGCCTCCGACGACCCGGTGGTCTTCCTCGAACCGAAACGGCTGTACTGGTCGAAGGACACGTGGAACCCGGAGGAACCGGCGTCCGTTGAACCGGTGGGCCGCGCGGTGGTGCGGCGTTCCGGCCGGAGCGCCACACTCATCACGTACGGACCGTCGCTGGCCGTCTGCATGGAGGCGGCCGAGGCGGCCCGGGCCGAGGGCTGGGACCTCGAAGTCGTCGATCTGCGCTCCCTGGTGCCGTTCGACGACGAGACGGTGTGCGCTTCGGTGCGGCGGACGGGACGCGCGGTCGTCGTCCACGAGTCGGGTTCCTTCGGGGGCCCGGGCGGGGAGATCGCGGCCCGGGTCACGGAGCGCTGCTTCCACCACCTGGAGGCGCCGGTGCTGCGTGTGGCCGGGTTCGACATCCCGTATCCTCCGCCGATGCTGGAGCGTCACCACCTGCCTGGTGTGGACCGGATCCTGGACGTCGTGGGGCGCCTGCAGTGGGAGGCCGAGAGCTGATGGCACACGCTTCTGACGGGGGCGCCCTGGAGTTCAGGCTGCCCGACCTCGGTGAGGGGCTCACCGAGGCCGAGATCGTGCGCTGGCTGGTCGAGGTCGGCGACGTGGTCGCCGTGGACCAGCCGGTCGTCGAGGTCGAGACGGCCAAGGCGATGGTCGAGGTGCCCTGTCCCTACGCCGGTGTGGTCACCGCCCGCTTCGGCGAGGAGGGCACGGAGCTGCCCGTCGGGGCGCCGCTGGTGACCGTGGCGGTGGGCGAGGGCGCGGGCGACGCGGCACCGGTCGCCGAGGCACCCGCCGGGGAGCGGAAGACGGAGGGCTCCGGCAACGTCCTGGTCGGCTACGGCACCTCCGAGCCGCCCGCGCGGCGGCGCCGGGTGCGGCCCGACCGTCCGGTGGCCACCGGCGTCTCCGGGCGGGCGAACGGCCGGGTCCCCGGCGCCGCGCCGGCCGACGGTCCGGTCCGGGCCGCGGAGCCGCCGGTGCACAGCCCGGTCCGGGCCGCGGAGCCGGTGGACGGACCGGTTCCCGTCATCTCCCCGCTGGTGCGCAGGCTGGCCCGGCAGAACGACCTGGACCTGCGCGAGCTGACCGGCTCGGGGCCGGACGGGCTGATCCTGCGGGCGGACGTGGAGTACGCGCTGCGTGCCGCCGCCGCGCACGGCGGCCGTGCGGCGGACCAGGGGGCCGTGACGAGCCGGGTGCCTGACACCGCACCCGCCGCCTCCGCCCCGGCCTCTTCCGCGACGCCCTCTTCCGCGACGTCCTCCTCCGCTTCCTCCGCCGTTTCGCGCTCCGACGGCGTCCGCGTGCCCCTCAAGGGCGTGCGCGGCGCCGTCGCCGACAAGCTCTCCCGCAGTCGGCGCGAGATCCCGGACGCGACCTGCTGGGTGGACGCCGACGCGACCGAGCTGATGCGGGCGCGCACCGCGATGAACGCCTCCGGCGGGCCCAGGATCTCCCTGGTCGCCCTGCTGGCCCGGATCTGCACGGCCGCCCTGGCCCGTTTCCCGGAGCTGAACTCGACGGTGGACACGGAGGCCCGGGAGATCGTCCGGCTCGAACAGGTCCACCTCGGCTTCGCCGCGCAGACGGACCGGGGGCTGGTCGTGCCGGTCGTCCGGGACGCGCACGCGCGGGACGCCGAGGGGCTCACCGCGGAGTTCGCCCGGCTGACCGAGGCGGCCCGCGCGGGGCAGCTGACACCGGGCGACCTGACCGGCGGCACCTTCACGCTGAACAACTACGGCGTGTTCGGCGTCGACGGCTCCACGCCGATCATCAACCACCCGGAGGCGGCCATGCTCGGCGTCGGCCGCATCGTCCCCAAGCCCTGGGTGCACGAGGGCGAGCTGGCGGTGCGCCAGGTGGTGCAGCTCTCGCTCACCTTCGACCACCGGGTGTGCGACGGCGGCACGGCGGGCGGCTTCCTGCGGTACGTGGCGGACTGCGTGGAACAGCCGGCGGTGCTGCTGCGGACCCTGTGACCGGGGCGCTGACGCCCGCAAGGTGACGGTGTGTCCGCACACCCTTCGATCGCGCGGGCTCCCGCGCGTTCCCTGTGATCGCCCAGGGCCCCATACTCGGGGGGTGACCGCGTACGAGCCCCCCGGCGACCCAGGCGCCGGCACCGAACCCGCGCCGGGCCCCGGGCCGACGGGACCCGGCGGCGCCGGGTACGACGCCGTCGTGCTCGCGGGCGGGGCCGCCCGGCGGCTCGGGGGCGTGGACAAGCCCGGTCTGCGGGTGGGCGGACGCGCGCTCCTCGACCGGGTGCTCGCCGCCTGCGCCGGAGCCGCGACCACCGTCGTCGTCGCCGAGCCCCGGCCCACGGCCCGCCCGGTGACCTGGGCGCGCGAGGACCCGCCCGGCGGTGGACCGCTCGCCGCCCTCGCCGCCGGACTGCGGCACACCGCAGCGGAGCACGTCGTGGTGGTCTCCGCCGACCTGCCGTTCCTCGCCGGGCCGACCGTCGGGCGGCTGCTGTCGGCCCTCGCCGCGAGCGACGCCGACGGGGCGCTGCTCACCGACGCCGACGGCCGCGACCAGCCCCTCGTCGCCGCCTACCGGGCGCCCGCGCTGCGCCGCGAGCTGGCCGCGCTCGCCCGCGACCGGGCAGCGCCGGACGGGCGGCCGGACCTCGCCGGGCTGCCGCTGCGCCGCCTGACCGGCGCTCTGCGCCTCACTCGCGTCCCGGACGCCGTCGCCTCCTTCGACTGCGACACCTGGGACGACCTCGCCACCGCAAGGGCACGCATCAGGGAGCATGGTCACGTGTTGGATGAATGGATTTCCGCAGCGAAGGACGAGTTGGGCATCGACCTGGACGTCGACACCAAGGTCCTGCTCGATCTCGCGCGTGACGCCGCCCACGGGGTGGCCAGGCCGGCCGCCCCGCTGACCACCTTCCTCGTCGGCTACGCGGCCGGACGGGCCCAGGGAGGCCCCGAGGCCGTCGCCGAGGCCGCCCGCAAGGCCGCGGACCTCGCCCTGCGCTGGGCCGAGGAGGCCGCCGACGCCGGGGCCGCCGACGCCGGGGCCGCCCCCGGGAGGGGCAAGCCCGACGTGGCTCCCGACGCCACCCCCGACACCCGCCCGGACGCGTGATGACCACCCCCGGCACGCGGGCCGACGCGGAGGCCGAGGACCTCGACGTCGAGGAGGCGCTCGCCCTCGTGAAGGAGAACCCCGGCCCCGCCCGTTCCGGTTCCGGCCATCCCGGTTCCGCCCACTCCGCCTCCTCCCGCGCCCGCGGCGGAGACGGCTCGCCCGCGCCGCACCACCCGGCGGACTCCCACCACCGCGCGACCCCCTGGCCCGAGGCCCGGACGACCGCCGAGCGCGCCGCCCGCGCCGCGGCCCGTGCCGCCCGCCGCACCCCGGTCGCGGTGCCCCTCGACGCGGCCCTGGGACTCACCCTGGCCGCGCCCCTGGCCGCCCTCACCGACCTGCCCTCCTTCGACAGTTCCGCGATGGACGGCTGGGCCCTCGCCGGTCCGGGCCCCTGGACGGTGCGCGACGAGGGCGTCCTGGCCGGACACGCGGAACCCGCGCCCCTCGGCGACGGCGAGGCCGTCCGCATCGCCACCGGCGCGCGGATCCCCCCGGAGGCCACCGCCGTGCTGCGCACCGAGCACGGCCGCACCGACGAACGCGGGCGCCTGCATCCCACCCGCGAGGTCGTCCACGGCCAGGACATCCGCCCGCGCGGTCAGGAGTGCCGCAGCGGCGACCAGTTGCTGCCCGTCGGCACCCTCGCGACCCCGGCGGTCCTCGGCCTCGCCGCCGCCGCCGGGTACGACACGCTCACCGCGGTCCCCCGCCCCCGCGTCGACGTCCTCGTCCTCGGCGACGAACTGCTCACCGAGGGCCTCCCGCACGACGGCCTCATCCGGGACGCGCTCGGCCCGATGCTGCCGCCCTGGCTGCGCGCGCTGGGCGCCGAGGTCCGCGCCGTACGCCGGATCGGCGACGACGCCAAGGCGCTGCACCGCGCCGTCACGACCTCCGACGCCGACCTGATCGTCACGACCGGCGGCACCGCCGCGGGCCCCGTCGACCACGTCCACCCGACCCTGCGCCGCATCGGCGCCGAACTCCTCGTGGACGGCGTCAAGGCACGCCCCGGCCACCCCATGCTGCTGGCCCGCCTCAAGGACGACCAGCACCTCGTCGGGCTGCCCGGCAACCCCCTCGCCGCCGTCTCCGGCCTGCTCACCCTCGCCGAGCCGCTGCTGCGCACCCTCGCCGCCCGCCCGGCGCCCGAGCCGTACACGCTGCCGCTGCGGGACGCGGTGCACGGGCACCCGTACGACACCCGGCTCGTGCCGGTCGTGCTGCGCGAGGAGGGGGCCGTGCCGCTGCACTACAACGGCCCGGCGATGCTGCGCGGCATCGCCGCCGCCGATGCGCTGGCCGTCGTGCCTCCGGGCGGTGCGCGGCCGGGACAGGAGGCAGAGCTGCTGGACCTGCCCTGGGCGACCGGCGGAATCGGGGTGTGTTTCACGTGAAACTTCCGGGCCAGGACGCGATCGCGCGGCAGGCGGACGAGCACTTCGTGACCCACAAGGTGAAACTCCCCAGGAAACTGGTGGAGCACCCGTTCCGCCAGGTCGCCAAGCGGTTGTCCATCGCCCTGGTGGTCCTCGTGGTGACGGCCGTCATCGTGTACGCGGACCACGACGGCTACACCGACAACTCCGACGGCTCCGTCGACCTCCTCGACTCCTTCTACTACGCCACCGTCACCCTCTCCACCACCGGATACGGCGACATCACGCCCGTCAGCGACGCCGCCCGGCTGACCAACATCTTCGTCATCACGCCGCTGCGCGTGCTCTTCCTGATCATCCTGGTCGGCACCACGCTGGAAGCCCTCACCGAGCGCACTCGGGAGGAGTGGCGCCTGAACCGCTGGAGGTCCGCCTTGCGCGATCACACCGTCGTCGTCGGCTTCGGAACCAAGGGGCGGTCGGCGATCCAGACCGTCTGCGCGACCGGGCTGCGCAAGGACCAGGTGGTGGTGGTCGACCCCAGCGGAAAGGCCATCGAGGCCGCGACGGCCCACGGTTACGCGGGCGTGGTCGGCGACGCCACCCGCAGCGACGTGCTCAACCGGGCCGAGGCCTACCGGGCGAAGCAGATCATCATCGCCACCCAGCGCGACGACACGGCCGTGCTGGTCACCCTGACCGCCCGGCAGCTCAACCGCGGGGCGAAGATCGTGGTCGCGGTCCGCGAGGAGGAGAACGCGCCGCTGCTGAAGCAGTCCGGCGCCGACGCCGTGATCACCAGCGCCAGCGCCGCCGGCCGGTTGCTCGGGCTCTCCGTGCTCAGCCCCGCCGCCGGCATGGTCATGGAGGACCTGATCAGTCAGGGCAGCGGACTCGACCTCATCGAACGGCCCGTCATAAAGTCCGAGGTGGGCAAGAACCCACGAGAGATGGACGACCTGGTGGTGAGCGTGCTGCGCGGGCACCGGGTCCTGGGCTACGACGACCCGGCCGTCGGCGGGCTGGAGCTGACCGACCGCCTGATCACGATCGTACGGGCGACGCCGGCCACCCATGTGACCCCCGACGCCCGCCCGCTCCCCCGCGACTGAGCCCGCCACGGCCGAGTCCCCCGCGACTGAGCCGCTTTTCCCGCCCTGCTACTTGCGGTTGTAGAGCCGCATCGTGACCGGGCCGAACACCAGCAGGAACAGGCCCGCCCAGCCCAGCGTCCAGGCGATCTCGACGCCCGGCCAGTCGCCCGCCATCAGTCCGCGCACCGCGGACGCCACGTGGGTGATCGGGCTGTTGTTGACGAAGGCCTGCAGCCAGCCCGGCATGGTCTTCGGGTCGACGAAGACGTTGGACAGGAAGGTGAGCGGGAAGATCACCATCATGCTGACGCTCATCACCGACTTCTCGGTACGCAGCATCAGCCCGAACATCGTCCAGATCCACGAGAAGGCGAACGAGAAGAGCAGCAGCAGCGCGATCCCGGCGACCACACCGACGAACCCGCCGTCGGGCCGGTAGCCGAGCAGCAGGCCGACGGCGAGCATGACGACCGACGCGATCGTGTAGCGCAGCGCGTCGCCCAGGAGATAGCCGACCATCGCCGAGGGCCGCCAGATCGGCAGCGAGCGGATGCGGTCGAAGACGCCCTTCTCGATGTCGATGTTCACCGAGACCCCGGTGTACATCGTGATCATCACGACCGACATCACGAGGATGCCCGGCAGCACGAACTGGATGTAGTCACCGGGCGAACCCGCCAGCGCACCGCCGAAGAGGTACGTGAACATCAGCAGGTTCATGATCGGGAAGGCGGTGACGTCGAAGAGCTGCTCCGGCACGTGCTTGATCTTGAGGATCGCGCGCCAGCCGAAGGTCAGGGACGTGGACCAGGCGCTGGGCCGCGGCGGCCGCTCCCGGGTGACCAGCAGGGCCGCCAGTGACTCGGTGCTGACCGGGGAGAGATCCTTGTTCTCCGTGCTCGTGGCCGTGCTCATGCCGCCACCTCGCCCTTCGTGTCGGTGCCGGAGTCGCCGTCGGTGCTCTGGCCGGTGTCGTGCCCGGTCAGCGCCAGGAAGACCTCGTCGAGGCTGGGCTGTCCCAGGGAGAAGCTGTCGACGGTGATGCCGGCCCGGGCCAGCTCACCGAGCGCCTTGGCGGCCTGGTCGGCCGCGGTGTCACTGGCCGCCGCCCCGAGGCGCGCGGTCAGCGCCACCGGGTCGGGCTCCCGCTGCACCTCGGCCACCAGCAGGTTCCGCAGGACCCGCTCGGCCTCGGGCCGCTCCTCGGCGTCCCGCAGCCGCAGATGGACCGAGCCGGCGCCGACGGAGGCCTTCAGCTCGCCCTTGGTGCCCTCGGCGATTACCCGCCCCTTGTCGATGACGGCGATCCGGGACGCGAGCTGGTCGGCCTCGTCCAGGTACTGCGTGGTCAGCAGCACCGTCGTGCCCTGGGCGACGACCGCGCGCACGATGTCCCACACCTGGTTGCGGCTGCGCGGGTCGAGGCCGGTGGTGGGCTCGTCGAGGAAGAGCAGGTCGGGGGTGTTGAGGATGGAGGCGGCGATGTCGATGCGCCGCCGCATGCCGCCCGAGTAGTGCTTGACCTGCTTGCCCGCGGCGTCCGTCAGCCCGAAGGCCGCCAGCAGCTGGTCGCCGCGCTCCCGCGCGGCCGCCTTGCCGTGCCCGAGGAGCCGGCCCAGCAGCACCAGGTTCTCGGTGCCGGTGAGGTCCTCGTCCACGGACGCGTACTGCCCGGTCAGGCTCACCCGGCCGCGCACCTCGTCCGCCTCGTGCACCACGTCGTGACCGAAGACACGGGCGTGGCCGTCGTCCGGCCGCAGGAGGGTTGCGAGCATCTTCACCGTGGTGGTCTTGCCGGCGCCGTTCGGGCCGAGAACGCCGTAGACCGTGCCGGCGGGCACCGCGAGGTCCACCCCGTCCACGGCCCGGGTCTCACCGAACGTCTTCACCAGCCCCGAGGTCTCGATGGCGAGTCCGGAGGTGTGCGTGCTCATGCTGGGGGTCCTTCCGCGTCTTGGCCTACGCGTTCTTGGGCTACGCATGGGAAGACCTTTACCGTCGCGCAAACTCATCGCCGACGCACGGGGATTTTCCAGCGGGCGAGGACCGGGGGCCACAGGAGTAGCGTCGCCCCCATGCATGCGATCACGATTCCCGAACCCGGAGGCCCCGAGGCGCTGGTCTGGACCGAGGTCCCCGACCCGCAGCCCGGCGAGGGCGAGGTCCTGGTCGAGGTGGCGGCCAGCGCCGTCAACCGCGCCGACATCATGCAGCGCCAGGGCTTCTACGACCCCCCGCCCGGGGCCTCCCCCTACCCGGGCCTGGAGTGCTCCGGACGTGTGGCCGCCCTCGGCTCCGGCGTCTCCGGCTGGGCCGTCGGCGACGAGGTGTGCGCGCTGCTCGCGGGCGGCGGCTACGCCGAGAAGGTCGTCGTCCCGGCCGGACAGCTGCTGCCGGTGCCGCAGGGTGTCGGCCTGACGTCGGCGGCGGCACTGCCCGAGGTGGTGTGCACCGTCTGGTCGAACGTCTTCATGGTCGCCCATCTGCGCCCCGGCGAGACGCTGCTGGTGCACGGCGGCTCCAGCGGCATCGGCACCATGGCGATCCAGCTCGCCAAGGCAGTCGGCGCGAAGGTCGCGGTGACGGCGGGCAGCAAGGAGAAGCTGGAGCGCTGCGCCGAGCTGGGCGCGGACGTCCTGATCAACTACCGGGAGCAGGACTTCGTCGCCGAGGTGAAGGACGCCACGGGCGGAGCGGGCGCGGACGTCATCCTCGACAACATGGGCGCGAAGTACCTGGACCGCAACGTCCAGGCCCTCGCCGTGAACGGCCGGCTCGCGATCATCGGCATGCAGGGCGGCCGCAAGGGCGAGCTGAACATCGGCACGCTCCTCGCCAAGCGCGCCGCCGTCAGCGCCACCTCGCTGCGGGCCCGGCCCCTGGAGGAGAAGGCGGCCATCGTGGCGGCCGTGCGGGAGCACGTCTGGCCGCTGTTCACCGGGGGACACGTCCGTCCGGTCGTCGACCGCGAGATGCCGATGAGCGAGGCCGCCGAGGGCCACCGGGTGGTGGAGGAGAGCGGGCACATCGGCAAGGTGCTGCTGGTCGCCCCGTAGCCGGCGCACGGTCGGCGCGGGCCCGGGCGCGGGCGCGGGGGCGGTTGGGTGTTACCCCCGGCGCAGGCGCAGCCCCACGAGGCCCAGGGCCAGGCCGAGGCCGATGAGCACCAGCCCGCTGCCCAGCGGGAGGACCCGCAGTACGGGCTCGGCGGCCGCCCGGGTGGGCGTGCCGCTCTGCGCCGGGGACCGGGACGGGGCGGGGGCCGAGGGCACCCCGGCGGCCTCGGTGGCCCCGGGCGGCAGGACGGTGCCCGGGTCCTCGGAGAAGACGCCGTCCCCGTCGCCGTCGTCCCGGTACCGGCCGCCGTTCCCGTTCCCGTCCCTGCCGTCCCGCTCCGCGTCACGTTCCTCGGCGCGGCCGGGCCGCTGCCTGCCCTCGCCCGGGACGGTCCCGTCCCGGGAGGACCCGGGGTCGGCCGTGGTGCCGGACACCGACGGCGAAGCGGGGGAGGGCGAGGCGGAGGCCCCGGGCGACCGGCGCCCCGCGCCGTCGGAGGGGCCGGAGTTCTCGGCGTCCTCGGCGTCTTCGGACGGCCGGGAGGCGGGTCCGGTGTCCGGTCGCTCCGTGCGGTCCCGGCCTTCGGGGCGCCGGGGACGTTCGTGCCCGCCCCGCCCGTCGGGCGTGCCGGAGCCGTCCGGCACGGCGTCCGCCCCCGGCCCGGAGGGCCCCGGCGGCGACACCGCCGAGACGGCGCCGGGCGCGCCCTTCCCCGCGTGCGGTGCCGCGGGTGCCGCGCCGGGTGCCGGCTGGATCGTGAAGGACGCCGTCTTCCCTGCGAGAGCCGCCGCAGGCGTCGTGACGGGCGTGCTCGCCGCCGTGAACCGTGCCGTCGGTGACACGGCGCCGTGGGCCGGGGCCGCCCCGTACGGTGTGATCACCGCGCCGGCCGCCAGGGCACCCGCCAGCCCCGTCGCCCGCAGGGTGCGCAGCCATGGAGTCACGTTCGTGACCCCCTCCCGGTGGTGAGCGGTCGTGGAAATCGACGGAACAAGCCTCACACCGGTCGTCGACCCCGGCATTCCGGGCGCCGCCGAACGCGTCGCGGCGGTTTGCCCGGGGCACCACCCGGCCGGGGTCCCCGGGTGCGCGACAATGGCGGCATGGAGATGCCGAGGAACGACAGGTCGCCGGAGAACCCCCAGATCCTGGTCGTCGGCCAGGACGGAATGGCGCTCAGCGGCGGCGGGGACGACGACTCCCGCGAGATTCCGGTGACCGAGCAGGTGGAGCAGCCCGCCAAGGTCATGCGGATCGGCAGCATGATCAAGCAGCTGCTCGAAGAGGTGCGGGTCGCGCCGCTGGACGAGGCGAGCCGGGTCCGGCTCAAGGAGATCCACGCCAGCTCGGTCAAGGAGCTGGAGGACGGTCTGGCCCCGGAGCTGGTGGAGGAGCTGGAGCGGCTCTCGCTGCCCTTCACGGACGACGGCACCCCGACCGACGCCGAACTGCGGATCGCGCAGGCGCAGCTGGTCGGCTGGCTGGAGGGCCTCTTCCACGGCATCCAGACCACGCTGTTCGCCCAGCAGATGGCCGCGCGGGCCCAGCTGGAGCAGATGCGCCGCGCGCTTCCGCCGGGCACCGTCCCGGAGGGCGAGGAGCCCCCGCACCCGGGCGGCCGTTCCGGCGGCCCCTACCTGTAGCCCCGTAGGCACGCACGGCGTCCACCGACATGACGAAGGGCCCGGCAGCACACGCTGCCGGGCCCTTCGGCGACAGTCGGCGGTGTCAGCCGCCGGTCACGCCGTCACGGCTCACTCGGTCGGCGGGTTGCCCGTGGAGACCTTGAGCTGGATCTCCGGCATGTTCTCCGGGTCGACGTCCGTGCCGGCGGTGGGGAACTGGTCCCGGACCGAGCCCTCGCCGTAGGTGTTCTCGTCGACCTCGACGACCTTCATCCGCCAGCCCGCGGCGTTGAAGCACTCCTTGACCGAGCCGATGTACTTGAACGTGAAGTCCGGCACCTTGATCTTGTCGGGGTCGTTGTACGACTCCTCCGGCTCGGTGCACTCGTCCTTCTCGATCGTCTTCGTCTTGTCCGGCCCGCGGTAGCCCGCCGCCTTCGACGGCGACGCGGACACGCTCGCCGTGCCGCCCCCGCCGGCCTCCGGGTCCTCGTCCCCGCCGCCGTTCATCAGCAGCGCGGCGACCAGGGCGCCGACGGCCACGACGGCGACCACGACCGAGCCGATGATCACCGGCTTGTTGTTCCGGCCGCCGCCCGAGGAGCCGGAGCCCTGGGCCGGGGGCGTCAGGTTGTAGGGCGGCGGCGTCGCCGCGCCGCCCTGCTGCTGCCCGTACGGCGACGGAGCCGGCGTCTGGTAGCCGCCGCCCTGCTGCGGGTAGCCGTACGCCGGCGAGTGCGCCGCCGGGGCCGGGGTGCCGTACGGGTTCGGGCCGGGGGGCGGCGTCGGCTGGTACGGCGTCTGGACCGGGCCCGTGGGCGCCGGGGCGCTCTGGTCGACCGGCGGGAAGACCGCGGAGCCGACGCCCGCGCCGTTCGACGTCTGGGCGCCGGGCACGATGCTGGGCGGTGCCGCCTGGAAGGAGGCCGCCACCCGCAGGCACTCGTCACGCATGGCCTCGGCGCTGGGGAAGCGTTCGTTGGGGTTCTTCTTCAGCGCGCGGGCGACCAGCGCGTCCACCGCCGGGGGCAGCGCGCGGTTCACGGAGGACGGGGCGACCGGCTCCTCCTGCACGTGCGCGTACGCGATCGCGAGCGGCGAGTCGGCGTCGAACGGCAGGCGCCCGGTCACCAGTTGGAACAGCATGATGCCGACCGAGTACAGGTCGGAACGGGCATCGACGCCGCGGCCGAGGGCCTGCTCCGGCGAGAGGTACTGCGGGGTGCCGACGACCATGCCGGTCTGCGTCATCGAGGTCACGCCGGACTGCATGGCGCGGGCGATGCCGAAGTCCATCACCTTGACCACGCCGCGCTTGGTCATCATCACGTTGCCCGGCTTGATGTCGCGGTGGACCAGGCCCATCTCGTGGCTGATCTCCAGCGCCGCCAGCACGTCCGCGGTGATCTTCAGCGCCTTGTCGGCGGGCATCGCGCCCTGCTGCCGCACGTCCTCGTCGAGCACGGAGCCCAGCGGCCGGCCCTCGACGTACTCCATGACGATGTACGGCGTCGTCATGCCGTCCAGATCGTCCTCGCCGGTGTCGAAGACCGAGACGATGTTGGTGTGCGTGAGCTTGGCCACGGCCTGGGCCTCGCGGCGGAAGCGCTCGCGGAAGGCCTGCTCGCGCCCCAGCTCGGTGTGCAGCGTCTTGATCGCGACCTGCCGGTCGAGCACCGAGTCGTACGCCAGGTGCACGGAGGCCATGCCGCCCTCGCCGAGCAAGTCGCGCAGCTGGTAACGGCCGCCGGCGAGCGCCCGCCCCGCGTACCGTCCCTGTCCGGCGGCGTCCTGGCTCATGTCTCTGCGTCCCCCATAGACGGCGGGCGCCGGTGGCAGCGGCACGCGCGCTCGTGATCGAAAGTGCTATTCCCGGCCAAGTCTGCCCCAGGGCACTGACACGTCAAGCGCGGTGCCCGTTCCGTGACCGTACGCGAAAGAAGCGTCGCGGAAGCGTTACAGCCGGCGTACCGCCGGTACACGGAATTTGCACGAGAGTACGGAACCAGGGTTTCATGACCGGTCCGTCTCATGTCCGGTCCCGGCGCCCATCTCGGACCGGAGGCCCCCGCGAAGGCTGTAGCGTGGCCGACGGAGACCGTAACAACACCGCGCGTACCGCGGGCAGAAACGACGGCGAGGACTGATGGCACAGCAGCAGCGCGCCCAGGGCCCGTCCGAACCCGAGGCATCTGGCGGCGGTATGTCTGACGCGCCGGAGAACTGGGGCAACGGCGGCCTGGTCGGCGACGGCCGGTACCGGCTGACCCGCAGGCTCGGGCGGGGCGGCATGGCCGAGGTGTTCGCCGCCGAGGACGTCCGCCTCGGGCGCACCGTGGCGGTCAAGCTGCTGCGCGCGGACCTCGCCGAGGACCCGGTCTCCAAGGCCCGCTTTACGCGCGAGGCGCAGTCGGTGGCCGGGCTCAACCACCACGCCATCGTGGCCGTGTACGACTCGGGCGAGGACGTCGTCGGCGGCCAGTCCGTGCCGTACATCGTGATGGAGATCGTCGAGGGGCGCACCATCCGCGACCTCCTCCTCAACGCCGAGGCGCCCGGCCCCGAGCAGGCGCTGATCATCGTCTCCGGGGTCCTGGAGGCGCTGGCCTACTCGCACCAGCACGGCATCGTGCACCGCGACATCAAGCCGGCCAACGTCATCATCACCAACGCCGGCGCGGTGAAGGTGATGGACTTCGGCATCGCCCGCGCCCTGCACGGCGCCCAGTCGACGATGACGCAGACCGGCATGGTCATGGGCACCCCGCAGTACCTCTCCCCCGAGCAGGCCCTCGGCAAGGCCGTCGACCACCGCTCCGACCTGTACGCCACGGGCTGCCTGCTCTACGAACTCCTCGCGCTGCGCCCGCCGTTCACCGGGGAGACCCCGCTGTCGGTGGTCTACCAGCACGTGCAGGACATCCCGACGCCCCCGTCCGAGGTCTCCGACGCCACCCCGCCGGAGCTGGACGGCCTGGTGATGCGCTCGCTGGCCAAGGAGCC
This sequence comes from Streptomyces hyderabadensis, assembly GCF_020404845.1. GTDB lineage: Bacteria > Actinomycetota > Actinomycetes > Streptomycetales > Streptomycetaceae > Streptomyces > Streptomyces hyderabadensis. The sequence goes on from NZ_JAIOJZ010000003.1 coordinate 224,682, forward strand.
CGACGACCGTTTCCAGACCGCCGAGGAGATGCGCGGCCTGGTCCAGTACGCCCTGCAGATGCTGTACGAGCAGGGCGGCCACACCGGCACCTGGAACACCGGCCCGGTCGCCGCGCACGACGGCCGGCACACCCCCTCGGCCGGTCTCGCGGGCACCACGGTGATGCCCCACCCCGCCGACCACGGTGCGTCCGGCACCCAGCAGATCCCCCAGCCGATCCTGCCGCACGGCTACGGCGGGGGCGACGACGGCGGCTTCGAGGGCACCGGCAACAAGGGCAGCGGCCGCGGCAAGCTGTGGATACTGGCCGTCCTCGCGGTGATCGCCATCGCGGCGGGCGTCGCGCTCGCGCTGAACAGCGGCGACGGCGGCAAGGGCGGCACCGAGACGGACAAGAGCCCCTCGGCGACCACCTCCCAGAGCACCGGTGAGGAGTCGCCCAGTTCCTCGCCCAGCGACGAGGCCACGGAGGAGACCACCGACCCGGGCACCGAGCAGGGCTCGGGCGGGGGCGGCACCGGCGACGGGGGCTGGCAGCAGCCGGAATCACCGTCGTGGACGCCTTCGCAGACCGAGACGAACGATCCGACGGGGGAGCCGACCGGCGGGCAGACCGCACCGTCCTCGCCGTCGGGCGAGACCCCGGGCGGCGGCGAGACCCAGCCGGGCGGCGGCGAGACCGAGCCGGGCGGCGGCGAGACGCAGCCGGGTGACGGTGGTGAGACGCAGCCCGGCGGTAACACCGAGGGCGCCGGCGGCTCGGGCGGCGGCGAGTGAGCCGCGACCGGCCCGTCACAGGGGGCCGGTCGCCCCGTCCGTGAAGTGCACCGTGCCGAACTGCGGTTCGACACGCAGATAGGCGGGCTCGAACGGCTCGCCGTCCACCCGGTCCGGCGCCGGGCCGAACCGCGCCAGCTCGGCGGTGCTCGGCTCGTGCGCCTCGCACCGGCCCACGACCTGCACGGTCCACAGGCTCTCGCCGGGCCGCGCGGAGGTCAGGTTGTCCGCCCCGTACGCGACGACGCTCCCGGCGCACACCCGGTGGTACCCCCAGCTCCTGGGCATCCGCAGCAGCACCCGGCCGTCGGCCACGATGTGCCGCGCGTGGGCGAGGAAGGGCAGGGCGCGCAGGGTGGTGGCCGCCCGGCCGTAGGCGGTACGGCCGAGCAGGCCGACGGCGAGCTGTTCGTCGGAGGGCATGGACTCACTGTGCGGGAGCGCGGGGCCAGGGACCAGGGTCGGCCGCCCCGGCAGGAGGGGACGTAAGTCCCGAGTAAGTCCCGGCAAGTGGGAAGCAAGTCCCGGGCAAGCCCGGAGCAACTCCCGGGCAAGTCCCCGGCAGGCCCGGAGCAGCGGCCGGGGGCCCGCCCGTCAGCGGTTCTCGGCCTCCAGCCGGGCCACGAAGGCCGCCGCCTGGGAGCGCCGCTGCATGCCGAGCTTGCCCAGCAGGCTCGACACGTAGTTCTTGATCGTCTTCTCCGCCAGGTGCAGCCGTTCGCCGATCGCGCGGTTGGTCAGTCCCTCGCCGATCAGCTCCAGGATGCGGCGCTCCTGCTCGGTGAGCCGGGCCAGCCGGTCGTCGGGCTTGGCCCCGCCGTCGCGCAGCCGCTCCAGCACGCGCGCGGTGGCCGCCGGATCCAGCAGCGACTTCCCGGCCGCCACCTCCCGTACCGCGCCGAGCAGCTCGGCGCCGCGGATGTCCTTGAGGACGTACCCGGAGGCGCCCGCCATGATCGCGTCGAAGAGGGCCTCGTCGTCGGCGAAGGAGGTCAGCATCAGACAGCGCACGGACTCGTCCCGGGACCGGATGTCGCGGCAGACCTCCACCCCGCTGCCGTCCGGCAGCCGTACGTCCAGTACGGCGACGTCCGGACGGGTGGCCGTGACCCGGGCCTGCGCCTCGGCGGCGGTACCGGCCTCGCCCACCACCTCGATGTCGGCCTCGCCGGCGAGCAGATCGTGCACCCCGCGCCGGACCACCTCGTGGTCGTCGAGGAGGAATACCCGGATTTTTCCGTCTTCGCGCACGCGGTCAGTGTCACACACCGGCTCTTCCCGTGCCCGGGGTGGCCGGGATAACGTGCCGTTGTTCCGGCCCCCTGCAAGGCTGTGACCAGTAAAACTTCCGCCTCTCGCCGATTTACTTGGAAATCCGAGTAAAAACGCAGGTCAGGAGGGGTTTCACAGAAATGTGGAGCACTGGGTAACGTGCTGTTCGCAGGGCGCTCGCCGGGGCACCTGTCACGCCTGTTCCCGATCGGGCCGCACCCACCCTTGTGCGTCCGCCGGGCCGCAGGTGAGCCGCACTGGCTTCCGGCGAACCCGGGGGTCGGACCGACGGAGGAGCACACGTGACCGAGAGCACTGCCGCGCGCAAGCCGCGACGCAGCGCCGGAAGCAAGGCGGCCGGGACCACCGGCACCAAGGCGGCCGGGACCACCGGCACCAAGGCGGCCGGGACCACCGGCACCAAGGCCGGCACCGGCAAGCGCACCACTCGCACCACCAGCACCACCCGTACCGCTGCCAAGAAGGGCTCCGAGCCGGAGCTGGTGCAGCTGCTGACGCCCGAGGGCGAGCGGGTCGAGGACGCCGCTCACGCCGAGTACGCCTCGTACGTCGCCGACATCACCCCCGACGAGCTGCGCGGTCTGTACCGCGACATGGTGCTCACCCGGCGCTTCGACGCCGAGGCCACCGCCCTGCAGCGCCAGGGCGAGCTGGGCCTGTGGGCCTCGCTGCTCGGCCAGGAGGCCGCCCAGATCGGCTCGGGCCGGGCCACCCGCGAGGACGACTACGTCTTCCCGACCTACCGCGAGCACGGCGTCGCCTGGTGCCGCGGGGTGGACCCGACCAACCTGCTCGGCATGTTCCGCGGCGTCAACAACGGCGGCTGGGACCCCAACAGCAACAACTTCCACCTGTACACCATCGTCATCGGCTCGCAGGCCCTGCACGCCACGGGCTACGCGATGGGCGTGGCCAAGGACGGCGCCGACTCGGGCGTGATCGCGTACTTCGGCGACGGCGCCTCCAGCCAGGGCGACGTCAGCGAGGCGTTCAACTTCGCCGCCGTCTACAACGCCCCCGTGGTGTTCTTCTGCCAGAACAACCAGTGGGCGATCTCCGAGTCCAACGAGAAGCAGACCCGGGTGCCGCTCTACCAGCGCGCCCAGGGCTTCGGCTTCCCCGGCGTCCGCGTCGACGGCAACGACGTGCTGGCCTCCCTCGCGGTCACCCGCTGGGCCCTGGACCGCGCCCGGCGCGGCGAGGGACCGGCGCTGATCGAGGCGTACACCTACCGCATGGGCGCCCACACCACCTCGGACGACCCCACCCGCTACCGCCACGACGACGAGCGGGCCGCCTGGGAGGCCAAGGACCCGATCCTGCGCCTTCGCCGCTTCCTGGAGTCCGCAAACCACGCGGACGAGGGATTCTTCGCGGAACTGGAGGCCGAGAGCGAGACGTTGGGCAAACGAGTGCGCGAAGTGGTCCGTGCCATGCCGGACCCGGACCGGTTCGCCATCTTCGAGAACGTGTACGCGGACGGACACGCGCTCGTGGACGAGGAGCGGGCGCAGTTCGCCGCGTACCAGGCATCGTTCGCAGACGCAGAGGGGGTCTGACATGGCAGCGGAGAAGATGGCGCTGGCGAAGGCGATCAACGAGTCGCTGCGCCGCGCGCTGGAGTCGGACCCCAAGGTCCTGATCATGGGCGAGGACGTCGGCAAGCTCGGCGGTGTCTTCCGGGTCACCGACGGACTGCAGAAGGACTTCGGCGAGGACCGGGTCATCGACACCCCGCTGGCCGAGTCCGGCATCGTCGGCACCGCCATCGGCCTGGCCCTGCGCGGGTACCGGCCGGTGGTGGAGATCCAGTTCGACGGCTTCGTCTTCCCGGCCTACGACCAGATCGTCACCCAGCTGGCCAAGATGCACGCCCGCTCGCTCGGCAAGGTCAAGCTGCCGGTCGTCGTCCGCATCCCCTACGGCGGCGGCATCGGCGCGGTCGAGCACCACTCCGAGTCCCCCGAGGCCCTGTTCGCGCACGTGGCGGGCCTGAAGGTGGTCTCTCCGTCGAACGCGGCGGACGCGTACTGGATGATGCAGCAGGCCATCCAGAGCGACGACCCGGTGATCTACTTCGAGCCCAAGCGCCGGTACTGGGACAAGGCCGAGGTCGACAGGGAGGCCATCCCCGGCCCGCTGCACACCGCGCGGGTGGTGCGCGAGGGCACCGACCTCACGCTGGCCGCCTACGGCCCGATGGTGAAGCTGTGCCAGGAGGTCGCCGACGCGGCCGCCGAGGAGGGCCGCTCCCTGGAGGTCCTCGACCTGCGCTCGATCTCGCCGGTCGACTTCGACGGCATTCAGGCGTCGGTGGAGAAGACCCGGCGTCTGGTCGTGGTCCACGAGGCGCCGGTGTTCCTGGGCTCGGGCGCGGAGATCGCGGCCCGGATCACCGAGCGCTGCTTCTACCACCTGGAGGCCCCGGTGCTCAGGGTCGGCGGCTACCACGCGCCGTACCCGCCGGCGCGTCTGGAGGAGGAGTACCTGCCCGACCTGGACCGGGTGCTGGATGCCGTCGACCGCTCGCTGGCGTACTGAGGAGGGGAGCGTGACGACGATGACGGACAGCTCCGTGCGTGAGTTCAAGATGCCCGACGTGGGCGAGGGGCTCACCGAGGCCGAGATCCTCAAGTGGTACGTACAGCCCGGTGACACGGTCACCGACGGGCAGGTGGTGTGCGAGGTCGAGACGGCCAAGGCCGCCGTCGAACTGCCCATCCCCTACGACGGGGTGGTCCGCGAGCTGCACTTCCCCGAGGGCACGACGGTCGACGTGGGTACGTCGATCATCGCGGTGGCCGTCGGCGACGGCGCGGCGGCGGCCGCGGAGCCGGTGCAGGAGGCGGTGGCGGACACCCCGGCCGCCGCCGAGGCGGAGGAGCCCAAGCCCGAGGGCCGCCAGCCGGTCCTGGTCGGCTACGGGGTCTCCACCTCCTCGACCAAGCGCCGCCCCCGCAAGGGCGCCGAGGCCCCGGCCGCCCCGGAGGGCCCGGCGGCCGCGATCCAGGCCGAGCTGAACGGCCACGGACCCGCGGCACCGGCCGCACCGGCGGCCTCCGCCGCGCCGGTCACCGGCGACCGCCCGCTGGCCAAGCCCCCGGTCCGCAAGCTCGCCAAGGACCTCGGCGTCGACCTGGCGACCGTGGTCCCCTCCGGCCCGGACGGCATCATCACCCGCGAGGACGTCCACGCGGCGGTGGCGGCGCCCGAGCCGGCCCAGGCGGCCCCGCGCGCCGAACCCACCGCCCCCGCCCCGTCCGCGCCGGCGGCGCCGACGTCGTACGACACGGCGCGCGAGACCCGCATCCCGGTCAAGGGCGTGCGCAAGGCGACGGCGGCGGCGATGGTCGGCTCGGCGTTCACGGCGCCGCACGTCACCGAGTTCGTGACGGTCGACGTGACGCGCACGATGAAGCTGGTCGAGGAGCTGAAGCAGGACAAGGAGTACACGGGCCTGCGCGTCAACCCGCTGCTCCTGATCGCCAAGGCCCTCCTGGTCGCGATCAAGCGCAACCCGGACATCAACGCGTCCTGGGACGAGGCCGCCCAGGAGATCGTGGTCAAGCACTACGTCAACCTGGGCATCGCCGCCGCCACCCCGCGGGGCCTGATCGTCCCGAACATCAAGGACGCCCACGCCAAGACGCTGCCGCAGCTGGCGGGGTCCCTGGGCGAGCTGGTCTCCACGGCGCGGGAGGGCAAGACCTCCCCGGCCGCCATGCAGGGCGGCACGGTGACCATCACCAACGTCGGCGTCTTCGGCGTCGACACCGGCACGCCGATCCTCAACCCGGGCGAGTCCGCGATCCTCGCGGTCGGCGCGATCAAGCTCCAGCCGTGGGTCCACAAGGGCAAGGTGAAGCCGCGTCAGGTCACCACCCTCGCCCTGAGCTTCGACCACCGCCTGGTCGACGGCGAGCTGGGCTCCAAGGTCCTCGCCGACGTGGCGGCGGTCCTGGAACAGCCGAAGCGGTTGATCAGCTGGGCATGAGAGCCGCGAGCCGGGTAGGTTCATGAGGGAGGGGCGCCGCAAGCTCGAGTTGCGACGCCCCTTCTGCCGTACCGGGCTCAGCCCTGGTGCAGCACGTACACCGGGGCCCCGTCCTCGGCCCCGCCCCGCGAGCGGATGCAGGCGTGGGTGCGCAGCAGCCGCAGGCACTCGTTGACCCGGCGCACGGAGAGCCCCGTACGGGCGGCGATCGACTCCAGCGGCTCCCGCAGCTCACCCTTCTCGACCAGCACCGGTGCGATGACCAGCGCGACCGTCCACACGTCCTCCGTCACGGACAGCCGCTGCCGCCAGTCGGCCAGTACGGACTCCGTGGTCGGTACCGGGGCGAGGTGCCAGCGGGGCGCCCCCTGGTGGAGCACCAGGGTGTCGAACCGGTCCGCGATGCGCTCCAAGGCGTGCACCATGGCCTGCTGCACGGCGAGGGTGGCCTGTTGGGCGGCGAGGGTGGCCTGCTGCGTGGCCAGCATCTCCCGCTGCAGCGCGATCGACGTGCGCTGGCCTTCGGCCAACTCCTCGTCCAGCTTCAGGTTGTGCGCCTCCAGCCGGACGATCGCCTCGGCCACCTGGTCCGGCATGGCGTAGGCGATGGGGGCGCCGGGTTCGGCGGGCTGCACCTCTGCCTCGTCCAGAGAGTACGAACCCTCGCGCTGCACGGTCTCGATGACCTCGGCGACCCACTGCTTGAAGGGGGCGCAGGCCGGTTTGGTGCAGGCGTTGACGAGGAGGATGAGACCTTGCAGAGAGATCAGTTGCAAGTCTCGACGCCACTCCCTACCTGCGGGAACGCTGAGACCGTAACTTCCAGTTACGGTCTCGAGCAATTCTCGGTGCTCGTCGGGAACGTGATCTGCCAGTGCCTTTCGAGAGTTGCTGTGCCCGAGTTCCTTGCACACGTCCACCGCCGGAAACCAGTGGCCTCCGTCCGGCATGGTCAGCCTTCGCACCCGGGCGCCGGTCGCCGCGTAGACGAAGTCGCTGACGTCGATCGCGTTGTCCTGCTTGGCGAAGTTCTTTCGTTCGCTCGGTTCGTTCATGTGAACCACCTCCGTTGCGGAACGTAGGGCGCAGCCAGGGGCATATGCCACTTGGGCCCATGGAAGTTCACGACTGCGAGCGAAGATGATCGAAAGAGCTGCGGCGGCCGTCGAGGGGCGTGTATCAGGGCCCCCGGGGTCGCTGTGTTCAACCCCGGGTCGGGCCCGGGCGGAGGGCGTTGAGGAGGGCCGCGCCGCGTTCGGCGTCGTCGATGCTGATCGCGAAGTCGGTACGGCGGCCGCGGGGGCGGATGACCAGGCACTCGCCGGCGCGCAGCATCACCGTGGTGCCGAGGCCGCTGAGGCGGTAGCCCCAGCCGCCGACCTGGGAGGGTCGGCGGACCTCCATCCGCGCCGTGTCGATGTCGCCGGGCGCCCAGCGGCGGCCGGGCCAGCCGAGGGGGCCGAAGGAGACCTCCAGGCCCCGTTCGGAGACGCGGGCCTGGACGGAGGAGAACACGCCGCAGGCGAGGGACCCGGCCGCACACCCGGCGAACAGCGCCCACAGGCCGCCCGGGTCGGCCAGGCCGCCGACCAGGGCGACGAGCGCGCCCGCGGCCCCCAGGCCGATCGCGGCCGCCAGCGACTGGAGCCAGGGGTTGGCGGTGCGGGAGAACCAGACCAGGCGCCGGCCCTGGGGGATGTCCAGCGCCGGGGCGGCTTTTTCGGGCGTGGTGTCGTCGAGCGGAGTGCCGCGGCGCCGGGTGACGAGCAGCCATCCGGCCACTCCCGCGAGGACGGCCGCGACCAGGATCGCGACGACCCAGGCGGTGGGCTGCCGGGCCTCGTGCCAGTCCGCGCGGTCCAGGTTGGCCCGGATGACCGAGGCCTGGGCGCCGGTGAGGACGATGCCCATGGGGAGCAGCGTCACGGCGGTCCACGGGCGGGCCACCGGACCCGCCCGCATCAGCGGGACGGTGACCGCGGCCGCCGTCACCAGCCAGATCAGCGCGGGGACCAGGGACGCCGCCCACAGGGGCATCGAACCGTCGGGGGCCTCGCCGTTCAGGCCCCAGTGGGTCGCCAGCCGGTCGGGCAGCCGGTCCCGCGCCAGGAGCGGCATCCCCGCCAGCACCGCCGTCACCCCGGCCGTCCAGACCACCGCCGTGGTACGCCGCGCCGTGTCCCTCATGGCATCCCCCTGATCATGTCGACGAGATCGGTCCTGCTGTAGCCCAGCCGAGCCGCCTCGGCGAGCAGCTCCCTGACCCGGATCTGCAGTTCGGAGTGAGGCCGGGCGCCCTCGGCCACCGTCACCCCCCGGCCCCGGCGGAACTCCAGCAGGCCCTCGTCCCGCAGCCCGCGCAGCGCGCGCAGCACGGTGTTGACGTTGACGTCCAGGGCCTCGGAGAGGTCGCGGGCCGAGGGCAGGCGGTCCCCCGGGGCGCACTCCCCCTCGGCGATGGCGCGCCGGACGGCGCCGGCGACCTGTTCGTGCAGGGGCCGGGTGTCGGTCTTGTCCAGACTCAGCAGCATGGTGCTAATGACACTATCACCATCGGTTCCATCCGGGCAGGGAGATCAACCGCGTGCGAGAAGCCGCGTGCGAGAAGCCCGCATGAAAGAAGGGGCCCGTCGCGTCGGCGACGGGCCCCTGGGCGGTGCGGTGTCCGGTGTCGGAGCTACTTCTTGAAGCCGTAGTCCATGAGCTTCTTGGCGTCCGTGGCGCGCTGCGTCGCCGACGAGGACGCCAGTACCGTGCCGATGACGGTCTTTCCCTTCCGGGTCGCGGCGAAGACCAGGCAGTACTTGGCCTCCGGCCCCGAACCGGTCTTCACGCCGATCGCACCGCTGTAACTGCCCAGCAGCGTGTTGGTGTTGGTCCAGGGCGCCATCGTGCGGGTGCCGCCCTTCTTGGTCCGCGTCTTCGCCGTGTACTTCTTCGTCTTGACGATGGTGCGGAAGGTGGAGTTCTTCATCGCGTTGCTCGCGAGTTTCGTGAGGTCGCGCGGCGTGGAGTAGTTCTTGCCGTTGCCGATGCCGTCGAAGGAATCGAAGTGCGTGTTCTTCAGGCCGAGGCTCTTGGCGGTCGAGTTCATCTTGCCGATGAACGACTTCACCCGCGCCGCCCGCGTCTTGCCCGAGCCGAACTTGTCGGCCAGCGCGTACGCGGCGTCGCAGCCGGACGGCAGCATCAGCCCGTACAGCAGCTGGCGGACCGTCACCTGGTCGCCGACGATCAGGCGGGCGGAGGAGGCGTTCTTCGACACGATGTAGTCGCTGTACGCCATCTGGATCGTGACCTTGGCGTCCAGGTTCAGCTTCGGCTGGGAGAGCACGACCTTGGCGGTCATGATCTTCGTCGTGGAGCCGGTGGAGCGCTTGGTGTCGGCGGCCTTGGTGTAGAGCGACCTGCCGGTCGCGTTGTTCATCACGAAGCCGCCCTTGGCGGCGATCGAGGGTGCGGCGGGTGCCCGCACGGCGGCGGCGGATACGGCGCGCTCGGGTGCCGCGGCCTGGGCGGGTGCGGTGGCGAGGGCACCGGTGGTGAGGACGGCGCCGCTGGTCAGGACGACGGCGAGGGTCCGGTGCAGCCGGCCACCCGAAATGGTGTTCATTGAGTCGATTACCCCGATTGTGGTGAATTCCCCTGGGATGCGGCCGAGTTGTGGTCGGTGCAGCGGTGGCCGCGTCAGTGCGACACGCGAAGGGGGTGAATGGTTGCACGGCGGGGTGGAGTGGATTGGGCGTTCCCTCTGAAGGGTGATTGGGGGGAAGGGTGAGAAGGGAGGGCGGCGTCCGGATGCTGGACCGGATCCCTCTTGTGTCCCTGTTGTATCTATCCTGTCGGCATGACCACGGCAGTGAAGCAACCCCCCGCGGCGGACCGCGTCTACACCCACGTCAAGCAGGGCGTCCTGGAGCGCCGTTACGAGGGCGGGACGCTGCTCACCGAGGGCGAGCTGGCCGAGGCGGTGGGTGTCTCCCGCACGCCGGTGCGCGAGGCGCTGCTGCGGCTGGAGGTCGAGGGGCTGATCCGGCTCTACCCCAAGAAGGGCGCGCTGGTCCTGCCGGTCTCCGCGCAGGAGATCGCGGACGTGGTGGAGACCCGGCTGCTGGTCGAGGAGCACGCGGCCAGGAAGGCCGTACCCGCCCCGCCCGGGCTGGTCGAACGGCTGGAGGAACTGCTCGCCCGGCAGAAGGAGCAGGCCGCCGCCGGTGACTTCACCGCCGCCTCCGTCACCGACCGCTGCTTCCACGCCGAGATCGTCCGCAGCGGCGGCAACGAGATCCTCTCCCGCCTCTACGACCAGCTCCGCGACCGCCAGCTGCGCATGGGCGTCGCCGTCATGCACTCCCACCCCGACCGGATCGCCCACACCCTGGCCGAGCACGAGGAGCTCCTCGACGCGCTGCGCGCCGGGGACGCGGAGGCGGCCGTCGGCGTGGTGAGCCGGCACGTGGGCTGGTTCTCGAACCTGGCGCGGGGGGAGGTCCGATGAGTACCGCCACCTCGCCCGGCGGCCGGGCCCTGCCCGGCGATCCCCCGGGCGGCCGGCGTGCCGTGGCCGTGTGGAGCGTCGGCGTCTCCGTCTACTTCGTCGCCGTCATCTTCCGTACGTCCCTGGGTGTCGCCGGCCTCGACGCCGCCGACCGCTTCCACGTCAACGCCTCCGCCCTGTCCACCTTCTCCATCCTCCAGCTGCTGGTCTACGCCGGCATGCAGATACCCGTCGGCCTGCTGGTCGACCGGCTGGGCACCAAGAAGGTGCTGGGCCTCGGCGTCGTGCTGTTCACGGTGGGGCAGCTGGGCTTCGCCTTCTCCCCGTCGTACGGCATGGCGCTGGCCTCGCGGGCGCTGCTGGGCTGCGGGGACGCGCTGACCTTCATCAGCGTGCTGCGGCTGGGCACCCGCTGGTTCCCGGCCCGGCGCGGGCCGATGGTCGCCCAGCTGGCCGGTCTCGTCGGGATGGCGGGCAACCTGGTCTCCACCCTGGTCCTGGCCAGGCTGCTGCACGGCATCGGCTGGACGGCGGCGTTCGCGGGCAGCGCGCTGGCGGGCGTGGTCGTCTTCGTCCTGCTGCTGCTCTTCCTCAAGGACCACCCCGAGGGCCACGAGCCGGAGCCGCTGCCGCACCAGGGGGCCGCGTACGTGCGGCGGCAGATCGCGACGTCCTGGCGGGAGCCGGGGACGCGGCTCGGGCTGTGGGTGCACTTCACCACCCAGTTCCCGGCGATGGTGTTCCTGCTGCTGTGGGGGATGCCGTTCCTGGTCGAGGCGCAGGGGCTGTCCCGGGCCACGGCCGGCACGCTGCTCACCCTGGTCGTCCTGTCCAACATGGCGGTCGGCCTGGTCTACGGCCAGATCATCGCCCGGCACCACGCGGCGCGGCTGCCGCTGGCGCTGGGCACGGTGGGGGCGACGGCGCTGCTCTGGGCGGCAACGCTCGCCTACCCGGCCGAGCATGCGCCGATGTGGCTGCTGGTCGTGCTGTGCACGGTGCTGGGGGCGTGCGGGCCGGCGTCGATGATCGGCTTCGACTTCGCGCGGCCGGCGAATCCGCCGGAGCGGCAGGGGACGGCGTCCGGGATCACGAACATGGGGGGCTTCGTGGCGTCGATGACCACGTTGCTCGCGGTGGGGGTGCTGCTGGACGCGACGGGGGACGACTACGCGGTGGCGTTCTCGTCGGTGTTCGTGCTGCAGGCGCTCGGGGTCACGCAGATTCTCAGGCTGCGTAAGCGGGCCGCGCTGCGGGAGCGGGAGCGGTTGGTGGCGAGCCGGGTGGAGACGGTGCACGTGCCCGTGTAGGCACCCGGCGCGGGTGCGGGCCGGGCTGGGGGCTGTCGCCCCCAGACCCCCGCTTCGGCCTGAACGGCCTCGTCCTCAGACGCCGGACGGGCTGGAAACTCAGGGCGTGACGGTGAAGTTGCGCAGGATCGCCGCCGTCAGGTCCTGGTCGCCCTCCGTCTTGATGCGGTCCTTGACCGCCTCCGGGGTCACCCGGCCGCAGGCCAGGCGGACGTACGTCTCCCAGTCGAGGGTGAGGGTGGCGGCGGGGCCGAGGGCCGGGGACGATTCGAGGGTGCCGCGGCCCTGGATGTCGACGCGGATGGTGCGCAGGAACTCGACCGGGCCGTGCACGTCGAAGACGACGGCCGAGCTGCGCGGCGCGTCCGACCGCTCGGCGACCACGGCGGGCAGCTCGCCGAGCAGCACGTCACGGGCGACGTGCGCGCCGGGGGAGTCGAGGTTGCCGGGGCGGCCGAGGGCCGTGCGCAGGTCCTGCTCGTGCGCCCACACGTCGAAGGCGTGCCGGCGCATCGCCTCCTCCAGGGTCAGCTCGGTGCCGAGCGGGCCGCGCACCTTCGTGCCGGGGTCCCGCGACTCGTTCCGCAGCTGGCGGTTGCGCCGGATGATCATGTACTCCAGCTCGGACGTCATCTCCGGCGCCGTGTGGTGGCGGCGGACGTCGACCTGCATCTCCATGTACCGCTGGTGGTCGCCCGTGACGTGGTAGAGGTCGCGCGGCAGGGTGTGGATGGGGCGGGGGTCGCCGAGCATCTCGGAGTCCAGGCCCATCACGTGCGAGACGATGTCGCGCACCGACCACCCCGGGCAGGGGGTCCGGCGGTTCCACTCTGCCTCCACAAGCGGCTGGACCAGCTCGGATATCGCCTCGATGGAGTGAGTCCAGGCGTCGGCGTAGGGCTGGAGGGTGGGATGCAGACTCACGGAACGGGACCCCTCGGCGGTCGGTACACGGGCGGTTGGCGGCAGCGGTGCCAGTGGCGGCGGCGGCAGTCGGCGGGCGTCTTGGGAGGCTAAGTTACGCTGCTGTGCGGCACCCCGGCAGTGCTTTCGTGTGACGATCGTAGGCCCGTGTGGACGGCTCGAATGCCAGGACGGTGGTAGTGTGCGCGCCTCTTTGCTTCAAATCGCTGTGAACGAGGACGAAACGGTCGAAGCGCGTCGCCTCCGGGTGGCGGCTCTGGTGCGGGAGCAGGCGGGCGCCGACCTCGTCGTGCTGCCGGAGCTGTGGACCACGGGCGCGTTCGCCTTCGAGGCGTTCGACGCGGCGGCCGAGCCGCTGCGCGGCCCGACGTACGAGGCGATGGCGAAGGCGGCGAGCGACGCGGGCGTGTGGCTGCACGCGGGGTCGGTGCCCGAGCGCGACCCGGACGGACGGCTCTACAACACCTCTCTCGTCTTCTCCCCCGCCGGCGACCTGGCCGCCTCCTACCGCAAGATCCACCGCTTCGGCTTCGACAAGGGCGAGGCCGTGCTGATGGGCGCGGGGCGGGAGCCGGTGACGGTCCGGCTGCCGGACACCGCCACCCTCGGCGTGGCGACCTGCTACGACCTGCGCTTCCCGGAACTCTTCCGCGCCCTCGTCGACGCCGGTGCCGAGATCCTCGTCGTCCCGGCGGGCTGGCCGGAGCGCCGCCGGGCCCACTGGACGCTGCTGGCCCAGGCCCGGGCCGTGGAGAACCAGGCGTTCGTCCTCGCCTGCGGAACGGCCGGGACGCACGCCGGGGTTCCGCAGGCCGGTCACTCGATCGTGGTGGACCCCTGGGGCGAGGTGCTCGCGGAGGCCGGCCCGGACGAGGAGATCCTCACGGTGGAGTTCGACCCGGCGAAGGTGGCGCGCACCCGGGAGCAGTTCCCGGCCCTGAAGGACCGGGTGCTGGGGCTTGAGCCGCCGCGCGGCTGAGCGCGGAACGTGAGGAGCTGTGACACCGCGTGTTTGACGCGGCGTCACGCTGCCCAGTATGTCGGCATGAAACGGACGCGTACCGGTACCTCCGCCATTCGCCGGGTGTGGGTGGACCCCCTCGGTGCCCCTTTCGCGACGGCCTTCGAGCTTCCGACCGCGGGACTTCCCCCGCGGGCGCCCGAGGAATGGGTGCGCGCCAGCTTCGAGGACGTCCCGGTGATAGTGCGTGAGCTGATCCGGACGGGCTGGGCGGGCGTGCTGGGGCTGCGACTGGGGCCGCGCACCTCGCGACGGCACGTGGTGGGCTGGCGCGTGCTGGAGACCGGGCCGGCCAGGATCGCCCTGGAGGCCCGCGCGCCGTCGCTGACCGTGCGCAACGTCGTGACCGTCGACGACGCGCGGCTGCTCTGGGCGACGTACGCCTGCTACGAGCGCCGGGCCGGCCGGGTGCTGTGGGCCTTGGCGGCGCCCGTGCACCACCTGCTCGTGCCGCTGCTCCTCGGCCGCGCCGTCCGCCGCACGGCGTGAGGCGCCGCCGGGGGCCGCCGCGGCTCAGTCGTCCGCCCGCTCCTTCTCCGCCAGGTGGATCACGCACACCGCCAGGGCGATCAGCAGCGCCGGGTCCGCGTCGTCCCGTACGACGTCCACGCCGTAGGTGTCCCGGAGGGTCAGCCAGCGCCGGGAGACCACGGCCAGCAGTTCGCCGTCGTACTCGACGGCGAACTCCCGGTCGAGGATCTTGCCGCTGACGTCCAGTTCGGTGCCGTCGGCCAGGGTGACCCGGTAGTGGTTGCGCAGCAGGGAGAGGCGTTTGCGCTTGATGCGCGCCAGGGGTTCGCCGGCCCGTTCGATCACCATCGTGTCGCGCAGGGCGAACATCTTCTGGTGGATGTCGATCAGCACGCGTCCCTGGGCGTCCTTCAGCTCCCAGGTGTCCCGCAGCCGCATCGCCTTGCCGTCGACGAGGAAGACCTTGTTGCCGCGGTCGTCCTCGATCCAGTAGTCGTCGCCGATGCCGAGGAGCCGGTCGTACACGAGGAATCTCATGCTTGGACCGCTTCCCCGCCGGGCGCCGCGGAACGCGGCCGGTAGGCCGACAGGCTGACTGCCGGGCCCGGCCGGGTCAGGAGCCGTAGCCGTTCTGGTAGCCGTCCTGCGTGTGGTGGTGGGGCCGTTCCTCGACGACCGGGGTCGACGGCGGCATCACGACGCGGCGGCGCCGGGCGATGCTGCTGAACGTCGCGACGCCGATCAGGCCGACGACCATGAAGATCACACCGACCAGGTCGAGGTTGACGCCCTGCATGTCCCAGTCGGTCGCGAACGTGAGGATGGCTCCCACGGCGATGAGGATGATGCACCCGCCGAGGCCCATGAGTGTTGCCTCCCTGTCAGATCCGGTCGGTTCCGGGTTTCCGGCCGATCCGGTTCCGTGCGGGTACCCCCAGGGCCAACCCTCATGCCGTGGAGCCCTGTTGCGCGCCCCGGCCCTACGGCTGGAGGAACGCCACCAGCGCGTTGGCCAGCAGGTACGGGTCGTCGGCGCCGCACAACTCCCGGGCGCTGTGCATCGACAGGATGGCCACGCCGATGTCGACGGTGCTGATCCCGTGCCGGGCCGCGGTGATGGGGCCGATGGTGGTGCCGCACGGCATGGAGTTGTTGGAGACGAAGGTCTGGAACGGGATGCCCGCCTTCTCGCAGGCGGCGGCGAACACCGCGCGGCCCGAACCGTCGGTGGCGTAGCGGTTGTTGACGTTGACCTTGAGGATGGGGCCGCCGTTGACCCGCGGGTGGTGCGTCGGGTCGTGCCGTTCCGCGTAGTTGGGGTGGACGGCGTGGCCCGTGTCGGAGGACAGGCAGACCGTGCCGGCGAAGGCGCGGGCGCGGTCCTCGTACGTGCCGCCGCGCGCGAACACCGAGCGCTCCAGGACGCCGCCGAGCAGCGGGCCGTCGGCGCCGGTGTCCGACTGGGAGCCGGTCTCCTCGTGGTCGAAGGCGGCCAGCACGGGGATGTACGGGAGGTCGGCCCCGGAGGTCGCGACCGCGGCCAGCGCGGCCGTCCCGGCGTGCACGGACAGCAGGTTGTCCATCCGCGGGCCCGCCACCAGCTCCCGGTCGCGGCCCAGGTACGCCGGGGGCTCCACCGAGTGCGTCATCAGGTCCCAGCCGGTGACCTCGCCGCGGGCCAGGCCCGCCTCGTCCTCCAGGAAGGCGATCAGGTCGCCGTCGCGCACGGTGTCGCCGAGGCCCCAGACGGGCTGGAGGTGGCGCTGCTTGTCGAGCTTGAGGCCGTCCGTGGAGACGGCGCGGTCCATGTGGATGGCGAGCTGCGGCACGCGCAGCAGCGGGCGGTCGACGTTCACCAGGCGGGTCGAGCCGTCGCGCAGCGAGAGCCGGCCGGCCAGGCCCAGGTCGCGGTCCAGCCAGGAGTTCATCAGCGGGCCGCCGTAGATCTCCACGGCGACCTGGCGCCAGCCGTGCGCCCCGGTGTCCGGGCGGGGCTTGACGCGCAGGTTGGGGGAGTCGGTGTGGGCGCCGACGATGCGGAAGGGGGTGTGGGCCGCGGCGCCCTCCGGGACGTACCAGGCGATGATCGCGCCGCCGCGCAGCACGTACTTGCCGCCGCTCGTCGCCTCCCAGGCGTCGGTCTCCGCGACCTGGCGGAAGCCGGCCTTCTCCAGCCGCTCGGCGGCACTGGCCACGGCGTGGTACGGGGTCGGGCTCGCCGACAGGAAGGTCATCAGGTCGTCGGTGTGGCCGCGGTCGAAGCGGGAGGGTGCGCTCATGGGGTTCACCTTAACGACGTACGAGGGCCCGCTTCCCGTCTGGCGGGAGCGGGCCCTCGGGGGGTGCGGAACGGGCTCGGGCGCGGGACCGGTCCTAGAACGCGGCCTCGTCCAGCTCCATCAGGTCCAGCTCGACGCCCTGGGCGACCTTGCGGGCCAGGGTCACGCCGGGCAGGACGTTCGCGGCGAAGAACTTCGCGGCGGCGATCTTGCCGGTGTAGAAGGCCTTGTCCTTCGCGGACGCGGTCGGCAGCTTCTCGGCGGCGACGGCAGCGCCCTTGAGCAGCAGGTAGCCAACGATCACGTCGCCGGAGGCGAGCAGCAGGCGGGTGGTGTTGAGGCCCACCTTGTAGATGTTCTTGACGTCCTGCTCGGTGGCCGCGAGGTCGGTGAGCATCAGGCCGACGATGGCCTCCAGCTCGACGGCGGCCTTGGCCAGGTGCTCGCGGGCGCCGGACAGCTCCTCGCCGCCGGTGGCCAGCGCCAGGAACTTCTTGATGTCCTCGGCGAGCGAGTTCAGCGCGGCGCCCTGGTTGCGGACGATCTTCCGGAAGAAGTAGTCCTGGCCCTGGATCGCGGTGGTGCCCTCGTACAGGGTGTCGATCTTGGCGTCGCGGATGTACTGCTCGATCGGGTACTCCTGGAGGAACCCGGAGCCGCCGAAGGTCTGCAGCGACTGGGCGAGCTGCTCGTAGGCCTTCTCCGAGCCGTAGCCCTTGACGATCGGCAGGAGCAGGTCGTTGAGGGCGTGCTCGGTGGCGGCGTCCTCGCCGTTCGCCTCCTTGATCTGGATCTCGTCCTGCACCGAGGCGGTGTACATGACCAGGGCGCGCATGCCCTCGGCGTACGCCTTCTGCGTCATCAGCGAGCGGCGCACGTCCGGGTGGTGCGTGATGGTGACCTTGGGGGCCGACTTGTCCATGAAGTTGGCCAGGTCGGGGCCCTGGACGCGCTCCTTGGCGTACTCCAGGGCGTTGAGGTAGCCCGTGGAGAGGGTGGAGATCGCCTTCGTGCCGACCATCATGCGGGCGAACTCGATGATCCGGAACATCTGGCGGATGCCGTCGTGCTTGTCGCCGACCAGCCAGCCCTTGGCGGGGTGGCGGTCGCCGAAGGTCATCTCGCAGGTGTTGGAGGCCTTCAGGCCCATCTTGTGCTCGACGTTGGTGGCGTAGACGCCGTTGCGCTCGCCCAGCTCGCCGGTCTCGAAGTCGAACTCGTACTTCGGGACCAGGAAGAGGGACAGGCCCTTGGTGCCGGGTCCGGCGCCCTCGGGGCGGGCGAGGACGTAGTGGAGGATGTTCTCCGACATGTCGTGCTCGCCGGAGGTGATGAAGCGCTTCACGCCCTCGATGTGCCAGGAGCCGTCCTCCTGCTGGACCGCCTTGGTGCGGCCCGCGCCGACGTCCGAACCGGCGTCCGGCTCGGTGAGGACCATGGTGGAGCCCCACTGCTTCTCGACGGCGATCGAGGCGATGTGCTTCTGGACCTCGTTGCCCTCCTCGAAGAGGATGCCGGCGAACGCCGGGCCGGAGGAGTACATCCACACGGCCGGGTTGGCGCCGAGGATCAGCTCCGCGTACGCCCAGATGAGCGAGCGCGGCGAGGTGGTGCCGCCGATCTCCTCGGGCAGGCCGAGCCGCCAGTACTCGGAGTCCATGAAGGCCTGGTAGCTCTTCTTGAAGGACGCCGGGACCGGCGCGGTGTTGGTCTCCGGGTCGAAGACCGGCGGGTTGCGGTCGGCGTCGGCGAAGGACTCGGCCAGCTCGTTCTCGGAGAGGCGGGTCAGCTCCTCCAGCACGCTCTTGGCGGTGTCCGTGTCCATCTCCGCGAACGGGCCGCTGCCGTAGACCTTGTCGCGGCCGAGCACCTCGAAGAGGTTGAACTCGATGTCCCGGAGATTCGGCTTGTAGTGCCCCATGGCGACGGCTCCGTTGAGAGATCGGCGAGGCACTCGCTCCTCGCATCCGTACACATACCAACTAGTAGCTCCGATGATGCTACCCGTCGGTAATAAGAAGCAACCCCGAGCCGCCCATCTGTGACTCGTTACTCGTTACTCTGTGCTGCATGTACGGCTACGACCAGACCGCGGGCCAACAGCAGCAGCAGTACGCCCCGCCGCAGCAGCCGATGGGCGGCGGATACGGGCAGCAGCCGCCGCTGTACCCCGAGCCGTCCCCGCCCTCGCTCGCGGACGCGGTGCGCGCCTTCACCACCGGGCAGATGTCCGCCGAGGACTTCCAGCAGATCTTCGCGACCTCGAAGGTCTACTGCCCGCGCGGCGACAACCCCGGCTTCCTCGCGCTGCACAACACCCAGCAGCCGGTGATCCCGATGTTCACCGGTCTGAAGGAGCTGCGCAGGTACGCGGGCAAGGAGTCGAAGTACTTCGTGATCACCGGGGCGGAGGTGATCGACCTGCTGCCGACCGGCTACGGCTTCGTCCTGGACATGGAGGGCGAGCACCGGATGGTGTTCGACGCGAAGGCCGTCGAACAGATGGTCGATTTCGCCATGCGCCGCATGTACGGCTAGGCGGTGCGCGTACGGCTGGATGCCGCATGTGCGGCTGGGTGCCGCCGAACGGATGCTCGTGAGCCCGGAGGGAATGACCTCCGGGCTTTCGTGGTTCCAGGTGGCAAGAAGTTCAATGCTCAACTAAAGTGGGCGTACGCCGCCCGAGGAGGTCGACATGCCCGCCGTGACCGTCGAGAACCCGTTGACGCTGCCCCGCGTATCCGCGCCCGCCGACGCCGTCGCGCGTCCCGTGCTCACCGTCACGACCGCGCCCAGCGGTTTCGAGGGCGAGGGCTTCCCGGTGCGCCGCGCATTTGCCGGGATCAACTACCGCCACCTCGACCCGTTCATCATGATGGACCAGATGGGTGAGGTGGAGTACGCGCCCGGCGAGCCCAAGGGCACCCCCTGGCACCCGCACCGCGGCTTCGAGACCGTCACCTACATCGTCGACGGGATCTTCGACCACCAGGACTCCAACGGTGGCGGCGGCACCATCACCAACGGCGACACCCAGTGGATGACGGCGGGCTCCGGCCTGCTGCACATCGAGGCGCCGCCGGAGCAGCTGGTCATGTCCGGCGGGCTCTTCCACGGACTCCAGCTGTGGGTGAACCTGCCGGCCAAGGACAAGATGATGGCCCCCCGCTACCAGGACATCCGCAGCGGCAGCGTCCAGCTGCTCACCTCCCCGGACGGCGGCGCGCTGCTGCGCGTCATCGCCGGTGAGCTGGGCGGGCACGAGGGCCCCGGCATCACGCACACCCCGATCACGATGGTGCACGCGACGCTGGCGCCGGGCGCCGAGGTCACCCTGCCCTGGCGGGAGGACTTCAACGGCCTGGCGTACGTCATGGCCGGACGCGGGTCGGTGGGCGCCGAGCGGCGTCCGGTGCACCTCGGGCAGACCGCCGTCTTCGGCGCCGGGGGCTCGCTGACCGTCCGCGCGGACGAGAAGCAGGACTCGCACACCCCGGACCTGGAGGTCGTGCTGCTCGGCGGCCGGCCGATCCGGGAGCCGATGGCCCACTACGGCCCGTTCGTGATGAACACCAAGGACGAGCTGATGCAGGCCTTCGAGGACTTCCAGAAGGGCCGCCTCGGCACCGTCCCGGCGGTGCACGGCATGTCGGACGAGGGCCCCGGCGCCTGACACCGCGTCACCCGGGCGGGCCGTCCGCGCAGGACAGCCCGCCCGGTGCGTGATCGGGTGGAGGCGTGCAGCTGCTCCCCGGTCCGGTGCGCCGGTTCGCCGCCTGGTGCGCCGTCATCCTGCTCGCCAGCGGTGTCGGCTACGTCGCGATCCGGCTCTGCGTCGAGTTCCGCACCGCGGTGACCCCGGCGCTGCTCGCCCTGCTGGGCACCGCCCTGCTGAGGCCGCTGCACGCACGGCTGGTGAAGGCCCATGTGCAGCGGTCGCTGGCCGCCGGGCTGACCTGTGCGGCCGTGCTGGCCGTGGTCGGCGGGGCCGTGTACATCGTGGTCTCCGCGCTCGTCGAGACCGGCGACCAGATCGTCGCCTCGCTGCGGGACGCGGCCCAGGGCATCGCCGACCACTTCGGCGCCGCCGGGACCTCGCTGGAGGACGTGGCCTCCAACGCCCGCGAGCTGCTGGGCAAGTTCGGCGGCACGGCCGCCTCCGGCGTGGTGACCGGGATCAGCGTCGTCGGCGAGATGATCGCCATGGCCGTGCTCGCGCTGCTGCTCGTCTTCTTCTTCCTGCGCGACTCCGACCGGGCCGTGGGCACCGTGCGCGCGCTCGCCCCGCCCGGCGCCGCCGACACGGTGGAGGCCATGGCCCGGCGGGCCTTCGGGGCCGTCGAGGGCTTCATGCGGGGGACCACCCTGATCGCGCTCATCGACGCGCTGTGCATCACCGTCGGGCTGCTCGTGCTGCGCGTCCCCGGCGCGGTCGGGCTCGGGGCGCTGGTCTTCGTGGGCGCCTACATCCCGTATCTGGGCGCGTTCATCTCCGGTGCCGTGGCCGTGCTGGTGGCGCTGGCCGACCGGGGGTTCGTCATCGCGCTGTGGGCGCTGGGCGTGGTGCTGGCCGTGCAGGTGCTGGAGGGACACGTGCTCCAGCCGATGGTCCAGAGCCGGACGGTGCAGATGCACCCGGCGGTCGTGCTGCTGGCGCTCACCGCGGGCGCCTCGGTGGCGGGCATCCTGGGGATGCTCCTCGCCGTGCCCCTGACCGCGGCGGCGTTCGGGATCGTGCACGAGCTGCAGGGCCGCTACGGGGCCGCGGGTTCCGGCGCGTCGGGGGCGTCCGGGAAGGCCGCGGGGCCCGGGTCGTCCTCCGGGGCGGCGGACTCGTAGAGCTCGTACCAGATGCTCTTGCCCTCGCCGCGCGGCGCGACGCCCCACGCGTCCGCGAGCAGCTCGACCAGCATCAGCCCGCGCCCGGAGGACGCCATCTCCCCCGGCCTGCGCTTGTGCGGGAGGTCGTCGCCGTTGTCGGTGACCTCCACCCGGATCCGCCGCTCGCCCGGCTCCCCGGCGACCTCGGCGACCAGCAGCGCGTCGGTGTCGGTGTGCACCAGGACGTTGGTCAGCATCTCGGAGAGCAGCAGCACCGCCGCGTCCCGCTGCTCCTCGACCGGCCAGTCGTGCAGCAGGTCGCGCAGGTGCTGCCGGGCGGTGGCGATCCGGTCGGGCTCGGACTGGGCGACCGACAGCATCGTGCGCCGCACCGGGGCCCGGGTCGCGGTGGACTCACCGCAGCCGCAGCCCTCGCCCTGCCGGCACAGCAGCAACAGCGCGATGTCGTCCTCCCGGCGGTCGGACAGCGGGCCGACGGTGTGGTGCGAGGAGGGACCGTGCACGGCCTGGACCAGCGCGTCGGCCAGCTCCTCCAGGCCCCCGGTGTGCTCCTCCAGGATCACCCGCAGCCGGTGCCAGCCGCTCTGCAGATCGTGCCCGCCCGTCTCGACCAGGCCGTCCGTGCACAGCATCAGGGTGTCCCCGGGTTCCAGGGCGAGCCGCGTCGTCGGGTAGTCGGAGTCCGGGTCGATGCCCAGGGGCAGCCCGCCGTCCGTGGCCAGGATCAGCGCCGTGCCGTCCGCCATGCGCACCACCGGGTCCAGGTGGCCCGCACGGGCGCTCTCCACGGTGCCGGTGGCGGGGTCGACCTCGGCGTAGTAGCAGGTCGCGAAGCGCAGGTCGCCCGGGTCGTCCTCGGACGTGGCGAGGCCGTGGAAGAAGTGCGAGGCGCGGGCGAGCACCGCGTCGGGCCGGTGGCCCTCGGAGGCGTAGGCGCGCAGGGCGATGCGCAGCTGGCCCATCAGCCCGGCGGCGCGCACGTCGTGCCCCTGGACGTCGCCGATCACCACGGCGAAGCGGTCCCCGGGCAGCGGGATCATGTCGTACCAGTCGCCGCCGACCTGGAGGCCGCCGCCGGTGGGGACGTAGCGGGCGGCGATGTCCATGCCGGGGATCTGCGGGCCGAGCATGGGCAGCATCGAGCGCTGCAGCCCCTCGGTCAGCTCCCGCTGGTTCTCCGCGGCACCGGCCCGGGACAGGGCCTGGGCCAGCATCCGCGCCACCGTGGTCAGCACCGAGCGCTCGTCCGGGGTGAACGCGACCGGATAGGCGAAGGCGGCCATCCAGGCGCCCATCGTGCGGCCCGCCACGGTCAGCGGCAGATAGGCCCAGGAGCGGCGGCCGAAGCGCTCGGCGAGCGACCAGGTCATGGGGTAGCGGGACCGGTACTGCTGCGGGGAGGAGAGGTAGACCGCGCGGCCGGTGCGGACCACCTCGGCGGCCGGGTAGTCGGTGTCCAGGGCCATGTCCACGAACGGGTTGGCCTCGTTCTCCGGCTGCCCGTGGTGGCCGATGACGGTGAGGCGGTCGCCCGAGAGCCCGAACACCGCGAGGCCGTCCGGGGAGAAGCCCGGCATCGACAGCCCCGCCGCGACCCGCAGCACCTCCTCGGTGGACCGGGCCTCGGCCAGCGCCCGGCCCGCGTCCAGCAGGAAGGCCTCCCGGGAGCGGCGCCACTCGCCGGTGACCGCGCTGCGCCCGGCGGGCGTGCCGGGCCGTGGTTCGGCGACCTCCTGAAGGGTGCCGATCAGGTCGTACGCCCGGCGTTCGGGGTCGAACGAGGGCTTGGAGCGGCTGCGTACCACCCGGACCACATGGCCGTACTCGTCCATGATCCGGATCCGGACCTCGGCGAGGGTGCCCTCGGCGACGGCGAGCTGGACCACGCCGGTGATCTCGTTCCAGTCCACCGGGTGCAGCCGGGCCCTCACCTGCGCCTCGGTGAGGCACGCCCGTTCCGCGGGCAGCCCGAGCAGGCGGGCGGCCTCCGCGTCCACCGCGACCTCACCCGTGGCGGTGTCCCAGTGCCACAGTCCGGTCGCGAGGTCGGCGAGGACGCCCCCCACGTCCGGCAGGGGGTCACCAGTGCGCATTGCCCCACTTTAAGAAGAGGTGATCGGACGCTGCCACCGCTCGCCGGGGCGCTGGGGCGGGCCGAGGGCGGCCCCGGAGCGGGCCTGTGGTGGGCTCGTCGCGCGTCAATGGGGAGGAAGGCAGCCGTGGCTGCCCGGTACGCTGGGGTTGTTTCACGTGAAACGCGAAACAACTTCCCCGATCCGCGAAGGCTGGATGAACGACGATGCATCGGTACAGGTCCCACACCTGCGGCGAGCTCCGCTCCTCTGACGTCGGCACCGACGTCCGACTGAGTGGCTGGCTGCACAATCGGCGCGACCTGGGCGGCATCCTCTTCATCGATCTGCGCGATCACTACGGCATCACGCAGCTCGTCGCCCGTCCGGGCACCGAGGCCTACGAGGCGCTGGACAAGCTGACCAAGGAATCGACCGTTCGGGTCGACGGCCGGGTCGTCTCCCGCGGCGCCGAGAACATCAACCCCGACCTGCCCACCGGCGAGGTCGAGGTCGAGGTGGGCGAGGTGGAGCTGCTGGGCGCCGCCCAGCCGCTGCCCTTCACCATCAACACCGAGGACGGGGTCAACGAGGAGCGGCGCCTGGAGTACCGCTTCCTCGACCTGCGCCGCGAGCGCATGCACCGCAACATCATGCTGCGCACCTCGGTCATCTCCTCGATCCGCAGCAAGATGGTCGCTCTCGGCTTCAACGAGATGGCCACGCCCATCCTCACCGCCACCTCCCCCGAGGGCGCGCGGGACTTCGTGGTCCCCTCCCGGCTGCACGCGGGCCGCTTCTACGCCCTGCCGCAGGCGCCGCAGCAGTTCAAGCAGCTGCTGATGATCTCCGGCTTCGACCGGTACTTCCAGATCGCGCCCTGCTTCCGCGACGAGGACGCCCGCGCCGACCGCTCGCCGGGCGAGTTCTACCAGCTCGACGTCGAGATGAGCTTCGTCGAGCAGGAGGACGTCTTCCGCCCGATCGAGCAGCTGATGACGGAGCTGTTCACGGAGTTCGGCAACGGCCGTGAGGTCACCTCGCCCTTCCCGCGCATCCCGTTCCGCGAGGCGATGCTGAAGTACGGCTCCGACAAGCCGGACCTGCGCGCCCAGCTGGAGCTGGTCGACATCACCGACGTCTTCGAGGGCTCGGAGTTCAAGGCCTTCGCCGGCAAGCACGTGCGCGCGCTGCCCGTCCCGGACGTCTCGGCGCAGCCCCGCAAGTTCTTCGACCAGCTCGGCGACTACGCCGTCGCGCAGGGCGCCAAGGGCCTGGCCTGGGTCCGCGTCGGCGAGGACGGCAAGCTGTCCGGCCCGATCGCGAAGTTCCTCACCGAGGAGAACGTGGCGGAGCTGACCAAGCGGCTCTCCCTGGCCCCCGGACACGCGGTGTTCTTCGGCGCGGGCGAGTTCGACGAGGTCTCGAAGATCATGGGCGCGGTCCGGGTCGAGGCCGCCCGGCGCGCCGGGCACTTCGAGGAGAACGTCTTCCGGTTCTGCTGGATCGTGGACTTCCCGATGTACGAGAAGGACGAGGAGACGGGGAAGATCGACTTCTCCCACAACCCCTTCTCGATGCCGCAGGGCGGCATGGACGCCCTGGAGAACCAGGACCCGCTGGACATCCTGGCCTGGCAGTACGACATCGTCTGCAACGGCGTCGAGCTGTCCTCCGGCGCCATCCGGAACCACGAGCCGGAGATCATGCTCAAGGCCTTCGAGATCGCGGGCTACGACGCGGAGACCGTCGAGCGCGAGTTCGCCGGCATGCTGCGCGCGCTGCGCTTCGGCGCCCCGCCGCACGGTGGCATCGCCCCCGGCGTCGACCGCATCGTCATGCTGCTGGCCGACGAGCCCAACATCCGCGAGACCATCGCCTTCCCGCTCAACGGCAACGCCCAGGACCTGATGATGGGCGCCCCGAGCGAGCTGGACGAGACCCGGCTGAGGGAGCTGCACCTTTCGGTGCGCAAGCCGCAGCCGAAGTAGTCAGCCGACGGCACGCACAGGGGCCCGGCACCGGATCACTCTCCGGCGCCGGGCCCTTCGCCGTCGTCACCCCTGGCCCTGGCCCTCCTCCTGGTAGAGCGGCAGGTTCTGGGTCGAGATGGTCCAGTCGGCGATGGTGACGTCCTCGCCGTAGACGAAGTCCTTGCGGGTGGCGTAGCGGGGGCCGTCGGGGGTGGCGTGGATGTCGGTGAAAACGGCGCCCTCGCCCGTACGCGGGTCGAAGACCGCGTAGACGGGGATGCCGAGCAGGGGGTAGTCGCGCACCTTGCCCACCCAGTCGTTCCCCGGGTTGGAGCGGGAGACCACCTCGACGGCGGCGATGAGCGACCGGGGGTCGAAGGACCCCTCGATGTCCATGTCCTCCTCGGCGATCACCATCAGATCGGGCCGTCGCATGATGCCTTCGGGCTCGTCCTCCACGTCCGGCTCGCCGGTGTGCGCCACGATCTCTTCCGGCATCACCTTTTCCAGGCGCTTCCGGAGCCGCAGTGTGGTCAGCTCGTGCCGACCGCTGGGCGACATCATGTCGTGGACGATCCCTTCCTTGGTGATCTCGAACTTGCCGGGCAGCGTGTCGTCCGTGGACTCCACGAAGTCGCGCATGGCCCGGTAGAGGTGGGAAGCGCCCTGCTGCGCGTTGTCGGGTGCGATGGTCATGGCGCTCGCTCCTCGTCGTGTGTGCCCACGGGCTCGGGCAAGGATCGTCGAGTTCATGCTAGGCGTCCTCCGGGTGAGGGTGCCGGTGACCGGTTCGGCAGTCGCGGCAGCGGCCGGGATGCGCACTCCGGAAGGCTCGGTCGCAGCCGTCGCAGGTCTGGAGGGGGTGGCGGGACTCGGGAGCGGGTGAGGGCGCGGGCCGGAACGGCGGTGGAGGCGGCAGCTGGGCGGCCAGACGGTGGGCGAGGAGGGCGGCTGGGCGGATCAGGGGTTCGTCCGGCAGGTTCGTGGTCAGTGCGTGGCGTACGGCGGTGGGGCCGACCTCGCGCTCCAGCCAGGCGGCGACGCCCGGGGCCAGGTGTTCGGCGTCCGTGGCGGAGAGCAGGAGGCGGGGGTCGCGGCGGCGCAGGCCGGTGAGGACGTCGACGGCCGCATGGAGGAGGGCGGGGGCGGGACACGACGGTTGGGGCACGGCGGGGAGGCGCTTGCGTGTCGCGGGCTCGTCGGGGGCGGTGCGCCGCCGGGAGGGCCTGCGGGGGGCCTTCTCCCGGTCGGTGGTGCGGTGGCCGGGCCGGTTGCAGGAGACCGTGCGGGTGACGATCCGGCCGGTGGCGGTCCGCTCGCGGCTGCGGATCAGGTAGCCGTGCGCTTCCAGTTCGTTCAGGGCGGCGGCGATGCGGGTGGGGCCCTCCGGGAAGCGGGCGGCGAGCGTCTTGATGTCGACGGCGGTACCCGGCCGGACCGACTGGATGTAACAGGCCAGTCCGATCGCGAGCAGGGACAACTCCTGGTGCTGGGCCAGGTCGTTGCCGATCACCGTGAAGTTCTCGGTGTGGCGGACGTGGTCGTGGGTGACGCCGGCGAACGGCCTTCCCCCGGGCCCGTCGGGGTGGTTTTTGCGCGCGATACGGGACTGGACGCGCAGCGGCGCGCTAGGGTTTTCGGTATCCATCGGGAAGGCCTGTCTTCCTCGGTGGTCAGGCCCTCGCATTGGGATGCCAGTCCCGGCGGGGGCCGTCGCATGTCTGGGGTGGTCGAGTGCTGCTGGCGCTGAGCGTAGGGCACGCAACCGGGCGCATATCCAGCTCACTTGGGCATATTCACTCGCGGGAGTGACCCTGCCCGCCGGGAGGGAGGGGGTGGGGCTTGGTGGGGTGTTTTCTCTCCGGTGAGTGGTTCATAGGGGGCGCAGGTGCGACCGGAACCCGCTCCGTCGGGTCGCGGTGGTTGAGAGGTGGGACCCGGACGACGAGTGGGGCGTGGCGGTAGTCGCCACGGTGGGGCGGCAGCTGAAGCTGCGCCGGGAGGCCGTGGGGATGCGGGCCGGTGAGTTCGGCCAGGCAGTCGGTCTTCGATCGGGACCCTGCCCCGTAATCCACTTCAAGTACCGGGACGCGGGCCCACGCCTCGCGTTGCCGGCGGAGGCGTGGGCGGGGTTCGTGGCGTACACGGCCGGGAGCTGACGCCGGGCGCGGGGCTAGCGGGCCACGAACTGGGTCAGGATGGCCTGGACCTCGTAGATGTCGACGCCCTTGGTGAAGGTCTTCTGGATCGGCGCCTGGGAGCCGGAGAGCCAGATCTTCAGTTCGGCGTCGAGGTCGAAGTGGCCGGCCGTCTCCACCGCGAAGTGCGTGATGCTGCGGTACGGGATTGAGTGGTACTCGGTCTTCTTGCCGGTGATGCCCTGCTTGTCGATCAGGATCAGACGGCGGTCGGTGAACAGGATGGTGTCGCGGATCAGCAGGTAGGCCGCGTGGACCTGCTCGCCCTGGCCGAGCAGACGCGCATACTCCTGCTGCGCCTGGCCCGGGTCGATGCTGTGCGCGTTGCCGAACAGTGCCATGGTTGGTGTCCCCCCACGTGAGCTGGATCTTCGTACGATCTTCGCAAACGCGGAGGCCCGGGAGAAGCGTCCGCCTCTCCCGGGCCCGTGCTGTAGCGAGCGCGTTACGCGGTCGGCTTCTCCTCGAGACGGGGGAAGAGGACCGCGCCCTTGGTGACCGTGGCGCCGGCGGGGAGGCGGCCCCAGTCCGCCGCGTCCTGGACCCTCTGGTCGGCGAGGCCGCCGAGGGCCGCCTGAGCGCCGAGGGAGTCCCAGAGCTTCTGGGAGGTGTCCGGCATGATCGGGTTGAGCAGGACGGCTACGGCGCGGAGCGCTTCCGCGGCCGTGTAGAGGATCGTCGCCAGGCGGGCCTTGCCCTCCGGGCTGTCGTCCTTGGCGACCTTCCAGGGCTCCTGCTCGGTGATGTAGCCGTTGACCTGCTTGACGAAGTCGAAGACCGCCAGGATGCCGCCCTGGAAGTCCAGCTCCTCGCCGATGCGGCGGTCCGCCTCCGTGACCGCCTTCGCCAGGCCGTCGTGGATCGCCCGCTCCGCCTCGCCGTCGGCCGTCGACGCCGGCAGCTCGCCGCCGAAGTACTTGTTGACCATGGCCGCCACGCGGGAGGCGAGGTTGCCGTAGTCGTTGGCCAGCTCGCTGGTGTAGCGGGCGGAGAAGTCCTCCCAGGAGAAGCTGCCGTCCTGGCCGAACGCGATCGCGCGCAGGAAGTACCAGCGGTACGCGTCCACACCGAAGTGCGAGGTCAGGTCCTGCGGCTTGATGCCGGTCAGGTTGGACTTCGACATCTTCTCGCCGCCGACCATCAGCCAGCCGTTCGCCGCGACCTTGCCGGGCAGGGGCAGGCCCTGGGCCATCAGCATGGCCGGCCAGATGATCGCGTGGAAGCGGAGGATGTCCTTGCCGACCAGGTGGACGTCGGCGGGGAACGTCGACTCGAACTTCTCCGGGTTCTCGTTGTAGCCGACCGCCGTCGCGTAGTTCAGCAGGGCGTCGATCCACACGTAGATGACGTGCTTGTCGTCCCAGGGGACCGGCACGCCCCAGTCGAAGGTCGAGCGGGAGATGGAGAGGTCCTGCAGGCCCTGGCGGACGAAGTTCACGACCTCGTTGCGCGCGGACTCGGGCTGGATGAAGCCCGGGTTGGCCTCGTAGTGGGCGAGCAGCTTCTCGCTGTACTCGCTGAGCTTGAAGAAGTAGTTCTCCTCGCTGAGGATCTCCACCGGCTTCTTGTGGATCGGGCACAGCTTCTGGCCCGCGTACTCGCCCTCGCCGTCGAGCAGCTCGCCGGGGAGCTTGTACTCCTCGCAGCCCACGCAGTACGGGCCCTCGTAGCCGCCCTTGTAGATCTCGCCCTTGTCGTACAGGTCCTGCACGAACTCCTGGACGCGGTCGGTGTGCCGCTTCTGCGTGGTGCGGATGAAATCGTCGTTCGCGATGTCGAGGTGCTCCCACAGGGGCTTCCACGACTCCGTGACGAGCTTGTCGGCCCAGGCCTGCGGGGTGACCCCGTTCGCCTCGGCCGTGCGCATGATCTTCTGACCGTGCTCGTCCGTGCCGGTGAGGTACCACACCTTCTCGCCGCGCTGGCGGTGCCAGCGGGTGAGCACGTCGCCTGCGACGGTCGTATAGGCGTGGCCCAGGTGAGGAGCGTCGTTGACGTAGTAGATGGGGGTCGAGACGTAGTACGCCTTCGCTCCCTGCTTCTCGGTTCCAGTGGCCGCCATGGTCGAAATCCTACTGGGCCCGTGGAGATCGACTCACACGCGTTTCGGGGGGTGGACGGAGGGGTTCCTTCTCGTCCACCCCCCGGGGGGTCGTGCGTGCGGCCGCGGGGCCCGGTTACGGGCGCCAGGTGGACAGCACGCCCTCGTACAGCTCCTTGTCGGTCAGCTCCTTGGGGGTCTCGCCGGCCAGGAAGTGCGAGGCGTTGCCCGTCTTGAGCTTGCGGAGGTAGTCGAAGGCCTTGTTCTCCGGGTCACCGAAGGCGACGAAGGAGAAGTGCACGTTCGGGTGGTCCGCGGCCGCCTTGGTGAGGGCCTGGGTGGCGGGGGTCTTGGCGTCGGGGGCGCCGTCGGTCTGGAAGATCACCAGGGCGGGGGTGCCGGGTTCCGCTTGCTCGGTGTGGTGGGCGAGGACGGCCTCGACGGCGGCGTGGTAGCTGGTGCGGCCCATGCGGCCGAGCGCCGC
This sequence comes from Streptomyces hyderabadensis, assembly GCF_020404845.1. GTDB lineage: Bacteria > Actinomycetota > Actinomycetes > Streptomycetales > Streptomycetaceae > Streptomyces > Streptomyces hyderabadensis. The sequence goes on from NZ_JAIOJZ010000003.1 coordinate 254,860, forward strand.
GTGCAGCTCGTCGATCTTGTTCTCGTGGTCGGTGAGGGTGAGGTCGCCGGTGCCGTCCACTTCCGTGGAGAAGAACGTGACGTGCACCGTCGCCTCGGGGTCGAGGTGCGCCGCGAGGGCGAGGGTCTGCTCGGCGAGGGCCTGGGCGGAGCCGTCCTTGTAGTACGGGCGCATGGAGGCGGAGCGGTCGAGGACGAGGTGGACCTTGGCGCGGGCGCCGGTGAGGTTGTGCTTTTTGAGGGTGGCGCCGGCTGCCTTGTAGGCGGTGGTGAGGGCGGGGGCCTTGGAGCGGAGCCGGGGGGCGGGTGTGGCGGGTTTGGGCGCCTCGGCGTCTGCCTCCGGCGGGGTGGGGGGCTGTGACGCCTCGGCTTCGCCTTCGGCGTCCGTGTTCCCACCCGCACCACCCGTGCTGGATTCGTTGTCGGGTGCGGGTGGCCCCTGTGGGGTGTCCTCGCCGTCGGCGGCCGCGGGTTCCGGGGCGGCGGTCGGGCGGGCCGGGGCGTCCGGGGCCACGGCCGGTTCGGGCCCCTGCTCAGCCTTCGGCTCCGCCTCGGCTTCGGGCCCCGCCTCGGCTTCGGGCTCCTGCTCGGCCTTCGGCTCCGCCTCGGCTTCGGGCCCCGCCTCGGCCTCGGGTTCTGCGTTGGCTTTCGGCTCCTGCTCCGGCTCGGGCTCCACCTTGGCTTCGGCCTCAGCCTCGGGCTCGGCCTCGGGCTCGGTCTCGGGCTCCGTCTCAGCCTTGGGCTCGGTCTCAGCCTCGGTCTCGGTCTCGGGCTCCGTCTCAGCCTTGGGCTCCGTCTCAGCCTTGGGCTCGGTCTCGGTCTCGGGCTCCGTCTCAGCCTTGGGCTCGGTCTCAGCCTTGGGCTCCGCCTCAGCCTTGGGCTCGGCTTCGGGCTTCTGCTTCGGCTCGGGGGCCGTCTCGGTCACCGGGACCGTCTCCGCTTCCGGGGCCGTCTCGGCCAGCGGGGACGTCTCCGCTTCCGGGGCCGGAGTGGGCTCCGGGGACGGTGCGGGCTCCGGGGTCGGGTCGGTCGGTTCCGTGGGCTTCGGGACCGTGACGTTGGTGAAGGCGGCCTTGACGAGGTCGTGCTCGTCGGGGGTGGGTTCCGAGCGGGGCTCGGGGATGCGGGAGGCCTCCGGCTCGGCCGGCTCCTCGGGTGCGGTGGGCTGGGACGGGAGCTCCGGCTCCGGTGCGGTGACCGGGGGTGCCGTCTCCTGCGTCGCACCCTCCGCCTGTGCGGTCCGTTCCTTGCGTGAGCGGCCGAACGCGTTCCGCAGGAGAGTGAGAATGCCCATGTGCGCAACCCTTCGAGTGAGTTGGTGCCGTCAATCCCTGGCCAGGACGGACACGTAAGGTTAGCGGGCCCGGCTTGTGATCTTGTGCAGGGTCTGACATGCGGGCGGCGACGCGTCAAGGCCGGATCCGGACGCCGTGACAATTCCCCCGCGGATTCCGCGGGTTCACCCGCCGTTCACCGCGACGCCCGGTCCCCGCACGTATGTGCACCTACGGTCGCGCTGACACCAGGGCCTACAGGGATTCTCAAGGGGAGAACACAGTGCGCAAGCTCCTGCCGTTGATCGGAACGCCGTCCGTTTCGCATCCGGGCGGCCGGTCCGCGATGACCTGCCGTTTCCGGTGTGGTGACGCCTGCTTCCACGAGGTGCCGAACACCAGCGACAACGAGTACGTCGGCGACGTCATCGCCGGTGCGCTCAGCCGTCGTTCCATGATGCGTGCCGCCGCCGTCGTGACCGTCGCCGCGGCGGGAGCCGGAGCGGTGGGCGTGGCGGGGGCGCCCTCGGCCCAGGCAGCGCCCGCGGCCGGAAAGGGGCACGGGAAGCCGACCAAGGCGCAGGGAGCGCGGGGTCTGCGGTTCACGCCGGTCGCGCCCAACACCGCCGACGCCGTGACCGTTCCGGAGGGTTACCGGCAGGACGTCGTCATCCGTTGGGGTGAACCCATCCTGCGCGGGGCGCCCGCCTTCGACCCGGAGAAGCAGAGCGCCAAGGCACAGGCCGGGCAGTTCGGGTACAACAACGACTTCCTCGCGCTGCTGCCGCTGCGGGGCGAGCACGACCGCCAGCTCCTCGTCGCGAACCACGAGTACACCGACGAGGTGCTCATGTTCCGCGGTTACGACCCGGAGAACCCGACCCGTGAGCAGGTCGAGATCGCCTGGGCCGCGCACGGGCTGTCCGTCGTCGCCGTGGAGGAGGAGAAGAGGAGCGGGCGGCTCACGGCCGTGCCGCGGCACCGGCTGAACCGGCGGGTCACCGCCACCACCGAGTTCCGGCTGACCGGCCCGGCCGCCGGGTCCGACCTGGTGAAGACCTCCGCCGACCGCACCGGCCGCAAGGTGCTCGGCACGCTCAACAACTGCTCCGGCGGCACCACCCCGTGGGGCACCACGCTGCACGGCGAGGAGAACTTCAACCAGTACTTCGCCAACGCCTCCAGCGACACCGACAAGCGGTACGGGATCGGGACCGGCGCCACCGAGCGCAAGTGGGAGCGGTTCGACAAGCGGTTCGACGTCGCCCAGGAGCCGAACGAGGTGCACCGGTTCGGGTACGTCGTGGAGCTGGACCCGTACGACCCCGACTCCACCCCGCGCAAGCACACGCTGCTCGGGCGGTTCAAGCACGAGGCCGCGACCGTGCGGCTGACGCACGACGGGCGGCCGGTCGTCTACACCGGCGACGACGAGCGGTTCGACTACTTCTACAAGTTCGTCGGCAGCAAGCGGATGCGGCACGGCAACTCCCGCTGGGCGCGCGAGTACAACCTCTCGCTGCTCGACGAGGGGACGCTGTACGTCGCCAAGCTCGACGGTGACTCTCCGGCCATCGAGATCGACGGGTCGGGGACGCTGCCGCGCGACGGCGAGTTCGACGGGGGCGGCCGGTGGATTCCGCTGGTCACGGCCACGGAACGCGGTGCCGTCTCGCACGTCGAGGGGATGAGCGCCGAGGAGGTGTGCGTCTTCACGCGGCTCGCCGGGGACAAGGTCGGCGCCACCAAGATGGACCGGCCCGAGGACATCGAGCCGTCGCCGACCACCGGCAAGGTGTACGTCGCCCTCACCAACAACTCCAACCGGGGCAAGAGCGGCTACGCCGGCCCGGACGAGGCCAACCCGCGCAACTCCAACAAGCACGGCCACGTCCTGGAGCTGACCGAGCGCTGGAACCGGGCCGACGCCACCACCTTCGGCTGGTCGCTGTTCCTGGTCGCCGGTGACCCGGAGGACCCCGCGACGTACTTCGCGGGCTTCCCCAAGGACCGGGTCAGCCCGATCTCCTGCCCCGACAACGTCGCCTTCGACGACCACGGCAACCTGTGGATCTCCACCGACGGCAACGCGCTCGGCAGCCACGACGGGCTCTTCGGCGTCGCGACCAAGGGCGACCGGCGCGGTGAGCTGAAGCAGTTCCTGACCGTGCCGACCGGCGCGGAGACCTGCGGTCCGCTCGTCCAGGACCGGCGGGTGCTGGTCGCCGTGCAGCACCCGGGCGAGGTCGACGGCGCCTCCGTGGAGCAGCCGGCCAGCACCTGGCCCGACGGGCCCGGCAAGATCGTGCGCCCGGCGGTCGTGGCGGTGTGGCGCGCGGACGGCCGCGACATCGGCGTCTGAGCCGATCTGGGAGTCCCGGGGTCTACGACCTCGATGCGCCCCACGATGTGCCGGTTGAACTCCGCCAGCTCCTCCGCCGGGACCCACAGCTCCAGGATGGTCTCGCCGCCGGCCTGCCGTACCGGGTAGCGCGCCAGGAAGGCGGTGTCGACCTCGAAGCGGGTCACGTAGCCCGAGCCGGACGCGGGGACGTTCCAGTCGCGGGCGATGCGGACGGCGTAGTCCTCGTTGAGGACCGGGTAGAAGATCGGCTGCTCGGGCAGGCGTGCGGGCCAGGCGGTCCAGCCGGAGGCCTCGACGAGCGCCAGCTCCTCGGGGCCGGTGGGCCGCCAGAGGGTTGTGGTTCCGCGCCCGGTCCTGGCCCCGGTCGTGGCCCCGGTCCCGGTCTCTTTCTCGGTGCCGGTCATGGTCGGGGACGTTAGCCGCAGGAGGGCGGGGTCCGCCAAAGGGTTTCAGAGCCGGGTGCGGGTCGGGCGGGGCCCGGTGGGGCCGCTGGGTTCGGTGGGGGCGCTGGGCTTGGCGGACTCGGTGGCTGCGCCGGGGTCGGTGGTGGGGTCCGCGGGGGACCGGCGGCGCCTCGGGCGCCCGTACCGGCCGGTGAGCCAGGAGGTCAGGGCAACGGTGAGGCCGAGGGCGACCAGGAGCCAGGACGCGGTGCGCAGGGTCGCGGTGAGGGCGTCGTAGACGGCGCCGACGGCGCCCGGGGCGGGGCCGTCCACCGGGCCGGGCAGTTCGGCGACGGTGAGGCGGCGGCCGACCACCACGGCGAGGGCGAGCAGGCCTCCGCCGAGGGCGGTGCCGAGCCCGGCCGCCGTGACGGCACGGCGGCGGCGGGCGGCGACGGCGATGCCGGTGACCGCGAAGGCGACGGCCGCCAGCGGCAGCCAGAAGGCGGCGACGTCGAGCACGCGGTAGCCCTTCCTGAGCCGGTCCGCCTCGGCGGCCGGGAGCACGGTGACCGCGGTGTGCCGGACCGGGATGCGCCGGGCGAAGGGCACGTGGTCCTCGGCGAGCCGGTCCCGCACGCGTTCGGTGACGGGGGCCAGGTCGACGGTGACCGCGCGTCCGGCGGCGGCGTCGTCGCGCAGGGCGCGCAGCACGGCGGCGTGGACGGTGCGGTTGGCCGCGTCCCAGCCCTCGTGGAAGGCCTCGGTACGGGTGAACGACCGGGCCGCGTCCCGCACGAAGAGCCGCACGGTGCCGTTCACGGGGCCGGCCGTGGCCTCGTCCACGAGTCCCGCGAATCCGGCGCCCAGCCGGTCGGCGGCCGCGTCCCGCACGTCCGGGTCGTCGGCGAGCGGGGCCACGGCCGCGACGTACCGGCTGGTGTCGGCCGGTCCGTGCATCGCCCAGCCCGCCAGCGTGGCGCACGGTGCGAGCAGGCTGGCGAGGGCGATCAGGACGGCCGACAGGGCGCTCCGGGAGCGGGGGGACACCCTCCCAGGCAAACCCCCGGGCTCCTGCCGGGCGACCGGCGTGACTGCAGATGGCCCCCGGTCACGAGCCGGTCAGGTGGTCCGCGTACGCGAGGGGTTGCGGACCCGGGCGGCCCGTGCCTCCTCGGCGTCCTGGTGGGTGGCGTAGCGGTAGTACAGCCCGGCCGTCACCGCCGCCGCGAGCAGCAGGGACACCAGGATGCAGGTGAACATGGCCACGCCGCTGCCCGAGTACAGGAACCCCAGCGCGCTGCCCGCGAACGCCCCCCACAGCACCGCGTGGCCCGCGTGCGGCAGCCGCTCGGCGACCGCGCGGACCACGTACCACAGGAGCGCGAAGGCGAGCACCGTCATGAAGCCGAACAGCAGGTTCCAGCCGGTGACGGGGCCGCCGTGGCGGCGGATGGACGCGGCCCAGTAGCCGTAGACCAGGCCGATCGCCAGGGGCATCGCCCACTTCGCCAGCAGGTGGGTCCGCGCGCCGAAGACGTCGGGCGTCTTGTATCCGGACGCGCCCGTGCCCGTGCCCGTGCCCGGCCCCGCGCCGGTGCGGGCGCCGGTGGACGTTCCGCGTGTGGGTGCCGCGTGTGCCATGGGAGCACTCCTCTCGCCTCGCCCCGTCTGCCCCCGTCTACCAGGGCACACCTGGCTCCGCCCGCTGGCAAGTCAGGATGCGGGCGGGGCGGGCGCGTGTTTCGCTGAGGCCCGTGAGGGGTCGTGTCCGCAGGCCGGTGCGCGCCCGGTGGCGGCCGCTCGGCCGGCTCGTGCACGCCGCCGGCCGGGGGGACGCCGTGTCCCGGCACGAACTGCTCAGTGTGCGCGGGCGCACGGTGGCCTGGGTGTTCCCGCTGCTGCTGCTCATCGGCATCGCGGCGGGCGACATCACCACCGGCGCCTTCGAGATCATCTCCTGGACCGTGCTGGTGCCGGGCGTCGCCGCCGCGATCTGCGGGGTGTGGGGGACGGCCGTCCTCGCCGTGCTCGCGGTCGTGGTCTACGTCTGTGCCGACACCGTCTGGCAGCACCGCGACGAGACCGGGCTGCCGGGTCTGGTCCTCGTCGTCCTCGGCGGTCTCATCGCCGTCGTGGCCGCCGGGTACCGGGTCGCCGGCGAGCGGCGCATGCTGCACATGCGGGACATCGCCGACACCACCCGCCGCACCGTGCTGCGCCCGCTCCCGGTGGGCTTCGGCGGCCTCGACCACGCCGCCGTCTACCTCGCCGCGGACAGCGAGGCCCGCGTCGGCGGCGACTTCTACGACATCCAGCCCGGACCGCACGGCACCCGGGTCCTCGTCGGCGACGTGCAGGGCAAGGGGCTGGGCGCGGTGGAGACCGCCGCGGCGCTGCTCGGCACCTTCCGCGAGGCCGCCTACCACGAAGCGGACCTCGCCACGGTCGCCGAGCGCCTGGAGGTCCGCATGCTGCGCCACCGCGGGCACACCGCCGCCCTCGGCCGGGCCGACGGCGACCGGTTCGCCACCGCCGCGCTGATCGGGTTCTCCCCCGGTCTGCCGGACGCGGTGGACGCCGTCGTCTTCGGTCACGAGCCCCCGCTGGCGGTCGGCCCCCGCGGGGTGCGCGTGCTGCCGGTCGTGGGCGGGCTGCCGCTGGGCATGGCCGAACTGGCGCCCGCCGGACGGTCCGGGGCGACGCCGCCGGTGCACCGGCTGCACCTGGCCGCGGACGAGACGCTGCTGCTGTTCACCGACGGGGTGACCGAGGCCCGCGACCCCGGCGGGGTCTTCTACCGGCCCGCCGACGACATCGCCCGCGCGGTCGCCGCCGATCCGCGCAGCGCCGGGCCCGCGCGGCTGGTGGCCCTGGTACGGGACGGCACCCTGCGGCACTGCCGGGGGCGGCTGGCCGACGACACCACGGTCTTCGCGGTACGGCGGACACCGGGCGGTCCGCAGCCGCCCGCCGACGACTGAGTGCCCCGCTTTGCAGCCGCAGCGGTTACCGTGCTGCCGTACGTGATCGACAGGGGGAGGGGACATGCCCGGAACCGTGCTGCTGCTCGCGGCGTCGCCCGTGGGCCGTGGGTGCCTGGTGGACGCCGCCTCCGTGCTCCCCGTGCTCGCGGCCGTGCCGCCCGCCGTGCTCTCCGGCACGGACACGGCGAACGTCGTCGAACTCGCCGACCCGCTGGAGCCGCAGGCGGTGCTCACCCGGCTGCGGGCCGCGGCGGCGGCCCCCGGACCGCTGACCGTCTACGTGGCCGGGCAGCTCCAGCTGGACCGGCGCCAGCGGCTGCCGCACCTGGCGCTGGCCCGCACGACGCCGTCGACCGTCCGCTACACCGCGCTGCCCTGGCACTGGATCCGCGAGGAGCTGCGGCTGCGGCCGAGCGGCGCGACGACCCTGCTGCTCGATCTGCACGCCGACCAGGAGACCTGGCAGTGGCTGCGGACCCGGCCGCTCGACTCCGGGCGCAACAACGCCGTTTACGGTCGCATCGCGCCGCCGCCCGCACGGCGGACGGTGGCCGTCCCGGCGTACATGCGGGGCGTCGCGACGATCCTGCGCAGCGGGCACCGGCCGCCGCCGGACGAACTGCACCAGCAGGCGCTGGCCCGGGCGGCGGCCGACGGCGCGGGCGGCGGTGCGGCGGGCGGGCAGGACCTGGTGCTGACGGCGCCGGGGCCGGTGGCGGGCGATCCGCACGCCGTCATCGCCGCGGCCGTGCGGTCCGGGCGGCACGGGGACGCCGACGCGCTCGCCGCCCGGCACGAGCGGGCCGCGGCCCACGCCCACGGGCCCGCCTCCGAGGACGCGCTGCACTGGACCGAGGTCCGGGCCGACCTGGCGATGTTCGCGGGGGACCCGGTGCGCAGCTGCCGGACCTGGCTGACGGTGGCCGAGGCCCGGCTCGGCGCCGGGCAGGACCCGCAGGCGCCCGCCGTGGAGGCGGCCGTCGACCGGGCCCACCACCAGTGGGGGCGGATCGGCGACGCCGGACGGGCCCGCGAACTGGGCGCGGCCCTCGCCGCGCTGCGCGGCCGCGTACCGGGCCGCCGCGAGGGCGCCCTGGACCACGTCCAGCGCGAACTGAGCCGCCTCCAGACCCAGGCCTGAGCACGCACGCTCCCGGGGGCGGCGGCCGGGCCCCTCCCGCATGAGCGCGGTCGAGCGTGTCCTAGCCGCCCGACGAGGCCAGGTCGTCCGCGGGCGGTGCGACGTCGTGGACCGGAGCCGGGACCGAGGGCCGGGCCGAGTCGGTGGGGCCCGCGTTCGCGGCCAGCAGCAGGCAGGCCACGGCGGCGAGGGCGGCGGCGACGGCTCTGGCGTAACGTTCGGCGATGCGGGGGCGTACGGGCACGGTGTCCTCTGCGGGATCAGCGGATGTGTCAAGCACGGTTAAGCGCGCTTAATACGCGGTTTAACCTAGAGCCGTCCGAGCCGAACGGCAAGAGCCTCATGGGGAGTTGGCAGTGGGGGACCGTGACGACCGAAACGCCATCGGACGCCGGGTGCAGCGGCTGCGGGCCGAGCGCGGGATGACCCAGCGCCAGCTCGCGGAACCGGCGTACACCCCCGCCTACATCTCCACCCTGGAGGCCGGCCGCGTCCGCCCCTCCGACGAGGCGCTGCGGCACCTCGCCGACCGGCTCGGCGTCGGCTACGAGGAGCTGGCCACCGGACGCCCCGCCCGCCTCGCCACCGACCTGCGGCTCAGGCTCACCGAGGCGCAGCGCACGCTCGCCGCCGAGGGCGCCGAGCAGGCGGCCGGCCAGTACGCGGAGCTGCTCGCCGAGGCCGAGGCGTACGAGCTGCCCGAGGAGCGGGCCGCCGCGCTGCTCGGGCTCGGGGAGTGCGCCGTGGAGACCGGCGAACTGGCCGCCGGACGGCAGTACTTCGAGCGGGCCGAGCAGTGCCTCACCGATGCCGGCGCCCCGCTGCCCGCCCGGGTCCCCGCGCTGCGCGGACGGGCGCTGGCCCACTACCTCGCCGGTGAACTGCGGTACGCCGTCTACCTGCTGGAGTCCACCCTCGACGAGCTGAACCGCGGCGGACTGCACGACCCCGACGCGCTGCTGCTGCTCTACGCCAGCGCGATCGGCCCCTACATGGACATGGGCGCCCACGCGCGCGCCGCCCAGGCCGCCGAACTCGCCCTCTCCCTGGCGCCGAGCGCCGGGGACCCCGCCCTGGTGGCCCGCATGCACCGCTCCGTCGCCCGCACCCTGCTCGCCGAGGGCCGCCTCGCCGACGCCGACGCCTCGCTGGCCAAGGCGGCCGAGCTGTACCGCACCCTGCAACTGCGCACCGAGCTGGCCAACTGCCACTGGATGCGCGGCTACGTCTGCGCCCAGAACGGCGAACTCCCGCGTGCCGAGGCGGAGATGCGCGAGGCGCTGGGCATGCTCTCGGCCACCCGTGCCGCCCTCTACAGCAGCCAGGTCGCCGTCGAGCTGGCCGACGTGCTGCACCGGCGCGGCAAGTCCGAGGAGGCCGCCGAGCTGCTGCACGGGGTCCTCGACGACCTCTCCTCGGAGCGCGGCGCCGTGCACTCCGCGGGCGCGCACCGGCTGCTCGGCATCATCGCCGAGGACGCCCGGGACACCGAGGCCGCCGAGGAGCACTACGTCCGTGCGCTGAGCCTGCTGGAGCGGGCCGGCGCCGCCGGTGACCTGGCCGACCTGTGCCGGCTCCTCGGCGACCTGCTGCGCCGCACCGGCCGGGTGGAGGCGGCCCTGGACGCGTACCGCACCGGCCTCGGGCACCGCACCGCGCCCGGCACCACCACCCTGGGGCCGGCCCCCGCCCAGCCGCCGCTCTAGCCCGGCCGCCGCTCCAGCCAGGCGTCCCTCAGACCTGGACCCGGCCCTGTCGCCGCGCCTCGGTCAGGCGTTCGGTTCCCGCCTCGACGGCGGTGCGGGTGGCGTCGTCGGGCGGTTCGCCGAGGGTGCCGTTGGTGAGGCTGATGGCGTCGTCGCCGATACGGACGGCGACCAGGTCCACGGTGAGGACCTGGTCCCCGGTGTCCGCCCGGGTGTCCCGCCCGGTGTCCGTCGCGTCGTCCGGCGGTGCCTCGCCCACCGTCACCCGCAGGCCCCCGCGGGCGTCCCCCGCCTCCGGCAGGGGCAGGCCGGTGACCCGGACGTCCCGGACGGCGCCGTGTCCGGCCCGGGCGGTGAAGTGCCCGCACGCGTCCGGCAGCGTCCCGAGCCAGGCCAGCGTCCGGTCGAGGTCGGCGGCGCGGTAGGAGGTGACCCGGTAGTGCAGCTGGGCGCCGCCGTCCGCGTCGTCCAGGGCGGCCGTGGCCCGGGGTGCGGTGGCGGCGTCCGTGCCGAAGAGGTCCTCGGTGTAGAGGACGTCCAGCAGCCGTCGGCAGTCGGGCCGTCCGGCGGTGGCCTTGAGCAGCTCGTCGCGCCAGGTCGCGGCGCCCCGCGTCGGCTCCCACGCCTCCCCGAGGTCTGCCGCCGTGATGAGGGCCGCCCGCGCCTGGCCCCGGGTGAGCGCGGGCGGCAGGGCGGGTGACGGATGCGCGGCCGGGGACCGCACGGTCGGCGGTACCGGGCCGGCCGGCCGGCCCGTCCCCCGCCCGCCGCCGGCGCAGGCGGTCGCCGTCAGCGCCAGCACCGCCGCGAGCGCGGCGCCGAGCAGCGTACGGGCGGCGGGGACGGACGACGGACGGTCGGCGGGGGCGTGCTGCATCGGTGCCTCCTGGAGGGCCGGTGCGACCGGCGCCGTTCCGGATCGGTCACCCCTCCACGGCACCACCGTCCCCGCCCCGCCACCAGCGTGCGCGGCCGTCCGGGTGAGGGCGCCGGGCGGCCGCGGACATCCGGTTACCGGCTACAGGCCCAGCCACACGGTCGTGTCCGGACCCAGTCGGCCGTCCTCCAGGGGCGCGCTGGTCAGCAGCACCTCACCGGCCGGCAGGTCCACGGTCCGGCCGGAGAGGTTGGTGACACAGCGCCAGCTGTCCGAGCGGTCGAACCGCAGCACCCCCGCCGGGACGTCGTCCGACCAGGTCAGCTCCTCGCCGTCGAGCAGCTTGCGGCGCAGGCGCAGGGCCGTGCGGTACAGCTCCAGCGTCGAGCCCGCCACCCCGTCCTGGGCCTGGACGGCGTAGGCCGCGAAGCCGGGCGGCTGCGGCAGCCACGCCGCGCCCGCGCCGAAGCCGTACGAGGGTCCCCCCGTGGTCCACGGCAGCGGCACCCGGCAGCCGTCGCGGCCCTTGCGGACGTGGCCGGTCTGCTCCCAGATCGGGTCCTGGAGGACCTCGGTGGGCAGGTCGGCCACCTCGGGCAGGCCCAGTTCCTCGCCCTGGTAGAGGTAGGCCGAGCCGGGCAGCGCCAGCATCAGCAGCGTCGCCGCGCGGGCCCGGCGCAGTCCGGCCGCCGGGTCGACGGCGGGGGCGTGGCCGCCGGACAGCAGCCAGGCGTCGGTGTCCGTGTCCGGCGGCAGGACCAGCCGGGTGGCGTGCCGGACGACGTCGTGGTTGGACAGCACCCAGGTCGCCGAGGCGCCGGCGGCCCGCGCGTCGGCCAGCGAGGAGGTGATGACCTCGCGCAGCTCGGCCGCGTCCCAGCCGGTCTGCAGGTACTCGAAGTTGAAGGCCTGGCCGAGTTCGTCCGGGCGGGCGTACAGCACCCGCCGGGGGCCCGGGACCCAGGCCTCGGCGACGGCCGTGCGGGGCGGGGTGTAGGCGTCGAGGATCTTGCGCCAGTCGCGGTAGACCTCGTGGACCTCGTCGCGGTCGTAGAACGGGTGGGTGCCCGGCGCGAACTGGGCGAGGGCCGCCTCGCCGCTCAGCTCGGGGGCGCCGAGGTCGCGCAGCGGCTCGGTCAGGTCCTTGACCAGCGCGTGTGCGACGTCCACGCGGAAGCCGTCGACGCCGCGGTCGCACCAGAACTTCAGCGTGGTGCGGAAGTCGGCGCGGACCTGTTCGTTCTCCCAGTTCAGGTCGGGCTGCTGGGGTGCGAACAGGTGCAGGTACCACTGCCCGTCGGGCACCCGCTGCCAGGCGCTGCCGCCGAAGACGGACTGCCAGTCGGTGGGCGGGAGTTCACCGTGCGCGCCGCGGCCGTCGCGGAAGACGTACCGGTCGCGGGCGGCGGAACCGGGGCCGGTGGCCAGCGCCTCCCGGAACCAGGCGTGGCGGTGCGAGGTGTGGTTGGGCACCAGGTCGACGATCACCTTCAGGCCCAGCCGGTGGGCCTCGGCGGCCATGGCGTCGAAGTCGTCCAGTGTGCCCAGGCGCGGGTCGACGTCGCGGTAGTCGTCGACGTCGTAGCCGCCGTCGGCCAGCTCGGACGGGTAGAAGGGGCTCAGCCACAGGGCGTCCACGCCGAGGGCGGCCAGGTGGGTCAGCCGCTGGGTGACGCCGCGCAGGTCGCCGAGCCCGTCGCCGTCGGCGTCGGCGTAGCTGCGGGGGTAGACCTGGTAGATGACGGCCTGCCGCCACCAGTTGGGGTCCTTGGACGACAGGTCGGGGGTGCTTGCGGTGCTGCGTACGGTCACGCGGCCTCCTTCGAGATGCCGAGTCGGTACGTGCGGGCGACACGAACTGATCTGGTACGTCTGTCCAGATCACCCGAAAAGCGAACCCGCGCGCCCGCGACGCGCCGGGGGCTACGCCTCCGTGCGCTCGACCGTGCCGAGGTACAGCTCCACGTACCGGGCCACGTCCACGTCCAGGGCCACGTCGACCAGGGGCTGTTCGCGCATGCCCTCGTGCAGCTCGGACTCGCCGACCCGCAGCCGGCGGTCGACGAGGGTCTGGCCGCGGGCCGGACCGGGGGCCAGGGACACCTCGACGGGCAGCCGGTGCGTGGTCAGGCCCGCCGGGTCGATCACCGCGCAGACCGCGCCCGCGTCGCCGAGCCCGCCGCCGGGGTCCGTCGCGTCGGTGGCCGGACCGCGGTGGGCGAGCAGGTCCCCGGCGAGCCGGGTGCCGGGCTCGGTGCTCGCGCGCAGCCGCCGTACGTCCGGGCCGGGCACGATCACCCGCTCGAACACGTCGAGGCCGTACATCGTGATCGGCACCCCGGCGGTGAGCAGGATCGCGGCGGCCTCCGGGTCGTGCCACACGTTGAACTCGGCGACCGGCGTGGCGTTCCCGGTGGCCACCGCGCCGCCCATGAACACGATCCGCTCGATGTTGCCGGTGACCTCCGGGTGGGTGCGCAGCAGCAGCGCGATGTTGGTCAGCGGCGCGGTGGGGATCAGGGTGACCGGGCGCGGGGCGGCCAGGATCTCCCGGCGCAGCAGCGTCACCGCGTCCACGTCGGCGGGCGTGCGGGTGGGTGCGGGCAGCCCGAGGTCGCCCATGCCGTCGGCCCCGTGCACGTGCCGCGCGGTGCGCACACCCTCGATCAGCGGCCGCTCGGCACCCCGGGCGACCGGGATGTCCGGCGCCCCGGCCCGCTCCAGCACCGTCAGCGTGTTGCGTACGACCCCGGCCACGTCGGTGTTCCCGGCCACGCAGGTCACCGCGCGCAGGTCCAGGCGGGGGTGGCGGACCGCCAGCAGCAGGGCCAGGGCGTCGTCGAT
>NZ_JAIOJZ010000030.1 GCF_020404845.1 Streptomyces hyderabadensis
GGCCCGCACGTTCTCGGCGCCGCCCGCCAGGTGCAGCAGCCACACGCTGGTCGACCGCTTCGTGCGCGCTCTTCAACATGACGTACTGCGCTATGTGGCGTACCTGGCCGACGACGCCCAGGCCGCCGACGACCTCGCCCAGGACACGTTCCTGCGGGCGCTGACCGCGCTGCACCGGTTCGAGGGCCGTTCCTCGGCCCGTGTGTGGCTGCTGTCGATCGCCCGCCGGGCGGTCGCCGACAGCCTCAGAGGGGTCGCCCGCCGGCCGAGGACGGAGAGCACCGGCGACTGGCAGGACGCGGTCGAGCGTGCCCAGCCGGCCGGACTGCCGGGCTTCGACGACGGAGTCGCCCTGATGCACCTGGTCGACACCCTGCCCCGGGACCGGCGTGAGGCCTTCCTGCTGACGCAGGTGTACGGCCTGCCGTACGCGGATGCCGCGGAGGTGGCCCGGTGCCCGGTCGGCACCATCCGGTCACGCGTCGCGCGAGCGCGGTCGAGCCTGGCGGAGACGCTGGCGGCCGAAGAGCCCGACACCGGGCGGCGGTTCGTACCGGCCGTGGCCTGAGGAGCCGTCATGGTCCGTGCCCGCGCGGCTGTCAGGGCGCGCGGGCACGGACCGGGCCTCGGGCGGCGCCACCACTTCGCCCCGGCAATCCCCCCAGGGGGTGCCGGTTCAGGTCAACGGCACCCCGGGGACACGGCGGCCGCGTCCCGGTGGGTGTCGCCGCCGTTGGCAGGGGCTCGCCCGCCGGGGTCGGCCACCTGCGGCGGGCCGGCGGATCGCGGTGAGCGATTCGTCAGCAGCAGCCCGATCAGGGCAGCGCCGGAGAGCGCGAGGACGGCCCACATGTACAGACGTGCGGTGGGCACGAGCCCTCCGCCGTGGACGACCAGGACCCCGGCGACGACCGAGGGCACTCCCATGCCGAGGTAGCTCACGACGTACAGGACGGACATCAGACCGGCCCGTTCGTGGGGCGCCGCACGGGAGACGACGGTGCGCAGGCCGCCCTGGAACCCGGCGCCGAAACCGACACCGGCGACGACCGTGCTGCCGAAGAACAGCGGCGCCGACTCCGCTGCGACCGCGGCCAGCGCGGCGACCGTGGCCACCATGAGCACGGCGATGCCGAGCACCATCACCCTGGGCGGTGGGGTGCGGCCCAGAACGGCGGCCGACACGGTGGCCGTCACCGTCAGCAGGAAGAGCCCGAGTCCGGCCACCACCGCCGAGTCGGAACCGGACAACTGCCGGGCGAGCGCGGGACCGAGGGAACCGTAGAAACCGGCGAGCGCCCACGTGGCGAAGAGGATCGGTGCCGCCGCCAGCACCGTGCCCCACAGGCCGGACGGCACGGCCATCCTGGGGACCAGGGCGGCACGCACGCCCGGTGTGCGGCGGACGGTTTCCGGCATCCGGAGCACGGCCGCGCCCTGGACGGCGAAGACACCGATGAGCAGCAGGTACACCAGGTGCGTGGGGGCCGGCGCGTACTGCACCAGCACCCCGGACACCAGCGCACCGCTGCCCGTGCCGATGCCCGGTGCGGCCGCGTTGGTGACGGCGCCGCGATGCCGGTCGACGTCGAGCATCGCCGCGCCGAGCGCACCGACGGCACTCCCGGTGGAGACGCCCTGGAGCACCCGCCCGAGCAGCAGCGTGTCCACGCCCTGCGCGGTGGCGAGCACGGCCAGCGCGAGGGCCTGCAGGGCGAGCGCGGCCAGCAGCACGGGCCGTCGTCCGACGTGATCGGACACCCGCCCGAACACGAGCAGGGACACGAGGACGGCGATCGCGTAGACACCGAAGACGACGGTGGTGGTGATCGGTGAGAAGTGCCAGGCGTCCGCATACATCGCGTACAGGGGCGTGGGCGCACTGGAGGCGGCCAGCAGGGACACGACGATCGAGCCCAGCAGGAACAGGCCACCGGGGCCGGCGCGCCGGATGGGAGCAGCGGGTCCGTTCATGGCACAAGGGTTTCCGGACGGCCCGGCCACCACGAGTGGCAGAAGTGACCCCTTTCGTGAGAATACTGCCACGGCTGCTCACCGGGTCGCCGTCCCGGCGCCGGCCCCTTCGGAGCGGAGTCGTTCAGCCGTCGGAAACGCGTGCGTCGAGATGGACCAGCCCGGCCACCCCGAACTGGAGCGTGACGGGGAGCGTGCGCTGCCCACCGGTGCCGCGCGCCCGGGGCAGCTCCACGCTCGGTCCCCCGGCCTCACCGAAGGTGACGGTGCTGCCGGGTTGCAGCAGAATGCCCGCGGTGGTGAGAGCACCGGCACCCTTGGTGCCCTCGGCGCCGACCAGGACGCCCCGGCCGCCCGCCGACGTGCCGACCATGCCGAGGTGTTCGGGCACCGTGCTGTCGTTCCGCACCGTCATGCTCAGCGTGCCGCCGGTCGGGCCGAGGTGCGCGACCGCGTCGGTCACGGACAGGTCGATCCCGGCGATGCGTATCTCCACACGGCCCGGGGCGGAGGTGACTCCGGGGGTCTGCCCGGCGGACACGGTGGCCCCGGAGGGCCGGTCGTCCTCCCCTGTGCCGGTGCAGCCGGCGGTGAGGAGAGCGAGTGCCGCGGACGGGGACATGGCCAGTACGGCTCGGGCGGTGTGCGTCGTGCCTCTCATGTCCCGCATCCTGTCAAGGGCGTTCGCGGCGAAGACCGGCACCCCCGCGACTCGCGGCGATCGGCGCTGCCCCAGGAGCGGGGCGGTGACTTCGAACTGACGGTGCGCGAGGTGGTGGCGATGGGACGCACCCCCTACAAGCGGGCCTTCGCCGGAGAGGACGTGAAGGACCGGCGGATCGTCGCGGACGCGCTGGAGCGGGTGGGCATGGGGCGGTATGGCGGGCGGAGGTTCTCGGCCCTGTCGGGCGGGGAGCGGCAGCGGGTGCTGCTGGCCCGCACGCTGGCCCAGGACCCGGACGTGCTCGTCCTGGACGAGCCCACCAACCACCTAGACGTCCGCCACCAAGTGGAACTGCTGGCCCTGCTGCGGGCCCAGCACCGCACGACACTCGTGTCGCTGCACGACCTCAACGCGGCCGCCTCCGTCTGCGACCGGCTCCACGTCCTGCACACCGGCGAGGTCGTCGCTTCCGGCAGCCCGTTCGAAGTCCTCACCCCGGAACTCCTCGCCGATGTCTTCGGGGTACGCGCCGCAGTCGTCCCGCACCCCTTGACCGGCGACCCGCTGATCGCGTTCGACCACACCGGCACGATGCCTCGGAGGCCACGAGAGCAGCGGCATCGTGGCAGAAATCCCTAGGTGCACTAGTATGCTGCCATGACGGTTCACCGAGTAGGGGTACTGGCCCTGGAAGGGATGGCCCCGCTCGACCTGGCCATCCCCTTGCAGATCTTCGCGCCGCGCGAGGAGACCCCGTATCGGCTCTCCGTCTTCGGACCTGTCAGTCCTGTCCCGACCACCAGCGGTTTCGTGCTCGCCGTCTCCGGCGGCCTGGAGGACCTGGACTCGGTCGACACCTTGATCGTGCCGGGTCTCGGGCAGGAATTCCTGCCGCAGGCAAAGCTGCCGCAGGAGGTGCTCGACGCGCTCGCCAGGGCGCGAGACCGTGGCCGACGCGTGGTGTCCATCTGCACCGGGGCGTTCACACTGGCCGCGGCCGGCCTGCTCGACGGCCTCCATGCCACCACTCACTGGCAATACATCGACGAGCTCGAACGCCTTTACCCCGCCGTGCACGTGGACCGCGACGTGCTCTACGTGGACGAGGGCGACATCCTCACCTCCGCCGGCGTGTGCTGCGGCATCGACCTGTGCCTGCACATCGTCCGCCGCGACCTGGGAGCCGTGGTGGCCAACCAGATCGCCCGGAGCATCGTCGCCGCACCCCATCGCGAAGGCGGGCAGGCCCAGTACGTACCGGCACCCGTCGCGCACGTCGGCGACACGTCACTGGCCGACACCCGCTCGTGGGCACTGGAGCGGCTGGGCGAGACGCTCACCGTCACACAACTGGCCCGCCACGCCGGCATGTCGGAACGCTCCTTCATGCGCCGGTTCACGGAGGAGACGGGCACCACGCCACTGCAGTGGCTGGTGGGCGCCCGGCTCGGCCTGGCACGCGAACTCCTGGAGACCACGGACCACTCCGTCGACCGGGTGGCACGTGACTCCGGCCTGGGCTCGGCCGCCAACCTGCGTCTGCACTTCCGTCGCGCACTGGACACCACACCGACCGCCTACCGCCAGGCCTTCAGCCGGCACGTCGCACACGCGGACAGCTGACGCGAGGAGACTCCCACGGTATTGCCGACCTAACGACCCTGCCTCGCGAGCGTGTCCAGGGCGTCCGCGACCGGGGTGGGGTCCAGGGGGCCGACGTGTGACGCGTCAGGGAAGTCGTGCACGCGGAAGGTGTTGCCAGGTGTGGACGCGTCGGCTTCCGCGATCATGCGGTCCTGGAGCGCGGTGGCGATCGTACGGTCCTTGCCGAAACGGAGGTACGTGCGGGGGATGCGTCCCCAGGTGCCGGCCCGGCCGACCGCCCGGCCCGCGTAGGCGGCGACGGGCTCGTCGGTCTGCATGCCGGCCAGGGTCCGGCGGAAGTCGGCGTCGGGGTAGTCCGCGCAGATCATCTCCTTCAGGAGGGCCAGCTCACCGCTGACACCCGTACGGAAGTTGAGCCGCAACACCCCGAGCCGGTCCGGGTCACCCACCGTCAGCTCCACCGGGCTGACGGCGTTCGCGTTCTCGGGTGCCGCCGTGCAGGCGTCCGCCGTGGGCAGCACGCGGCTGGGACAGAAGGCCGCCATGTAGCAGATGTGGTGCAGCAGGTGCGGGACGGCGTCGGCGACACGGCTGACCGACACGCCACCCAGGCTGTGCCCGACCAGCACCACCGGGCCGTTGCGTGCGGCGCGCCGCACGATTCCCGTGACGCGCGCCTCGTAGTCGTCCAGCCCCAGGCCCTTCAGCGGGGACGGCTCGACCGCCATCGCCGCGAGGTCCTGCCGCTGGTACGACTCCGCCACGAAGGCCTCCGCGCCGTGCCGCGGCTGGTCCACCATGACGACGCGGTGGCCGCGCAGCACCAGTTCCCGCGCGATCGGCATCCAGAACGCGCCGGCGCTGTGGGTGCCGTGCACCAGCACGTAAGTCACGGGCCCGCGACGCGAGGCCGCGGAGGCCGCCGAGGTTCCGGGCCCGGTGGCCAGCGCCATGCCCCCCACTGCGAGTCCCAGCCCACGCAGCGCCGTCCGCCGGGTGGCACCTTCTTGTTTTTCGTTCGTGTCATTCCTCATGAACACAACGCTATGAACGGCCCGTTCGGCCCACCAGCGGTCCAGCACCCCGGCGGGGGTGGACCCAGAACCACCCTGCCTGGGGCGGTTGGCTCCTGATGACCACCGGACATCGGGCCTGGACCGGTCTCGACGAGGACGGTCTGGGCGGCGGGACCGCAATGCGAGGGCGGGCATGCCCTGTTCTGGGCTCGACGCGACTGACATCCGGCCTTCTGCTCAGTGGCCCGCCCAGTCCGGCACCCACGCGTCGTGCGGGGCTGGCGGGGTCGTGGTGCGCAGATGGTCGCGCAGGGCGGTCAGTACCGGGTGCTGGTCGCCGGTGCGGAACAGCAGCACGTGCGGGTAGACCGGAGTCGGGTCGTGCAGCGGGATGCGCCGCAGGTCGTGGTTTCGGGGCCACACGTACCGGTCCCCGCTTCCGACGAGGGTGGCCAGCGAGGCCGAGTCGGCCAGTGTGTCCATCAGGGCCTCGTCACCGAAGTGGGGGCCGAGCGCGTCGATGCTCAGGCCGAACGTCTCCGAGAGCGCCTGGTAGAAGGCGGCCCACTCCGTGCCCGGCCTGATCCCGGGGATCCAGATACGGTGGCCGACGAGTTCCGCGGGGCTGACCCTGGGCGCGTCGGCCAGCGGGTGGCCCGGGCCGACCAGGATGTCCAGGGGCGTGTCCAGGAGCCGTTCGGCGCTGAGCCCGGCCGGGACCTGGCCGGCGGGCACGGCGCGGAAGGATGCGTCGACGGTCCCGTCGAGCACTGCCTGGGTGGCCTGGGCTGCGTTCTCCGTGTCCAGGGTGACCACGTCCAGGTCCGTCCCGGGACGGGATCGGTAGAACCGGTGGACGGCCTGGGCCGGGGAGATGCGCCGGTTGAGGACGTCGACCCGCAAGGGACGGCTGCCGGGGCGCACAGCCCGCTCGGCCTGCTCGACGGCGGCCAGGACCTGCTTGGCGTGCGGCAGGAAGACCTGCCCGTCCAGGCTCGGCCGGGAGCCCCGGGAGGTCCGCACCAACAGCGCGACCCCGACATGCCTCTCCAAGGCCGCGATCCGCTTGGAGACCGCCTGCTGACTGATCCCCAGCTCGTCGGCCGCAGCCTGGAACTGACCGGTTTCCGCGACGGCCACGAACGTCCGCAGTGCCTCGACATCCACACTTCCACCCTACTTCCACAACCCTCGGTTGTGGCTGGTGCGGTGCCCGTTGTTTGATCGACAGTTCCGCACGGTGGTGGGATCAGCACATGTCTACCCGCACAGAAGAGATCATGTATGTCCGGACTCCTGAATTCACGCGTCACGCGAGGCGGATCGCGGAGGTAACCGATGCGACGTCGCGACTGAACGTTCTTCCTTTCAGTGACAGCGCGGGCCGCGCGGAACTCCTTTCCGTTGTGTTCGGCGGCCCGCTGCCGGAATCGGTGACGATCTACCCGCCGTTCTTCACCGAGTACGGGCTGAACACGACGTTCGGGGAGAACGTCTTCGTCAACCAGGGATGCACCTTCATGGACAAGGGAGGCATCCGAATCGGCAACGGAGTCATGATCGCCCCGAAGGTCAGCCTCGTCACCGGCGGCCATCCACTGCGCCTGGCCGAGCGCCGCGAGTACCTCTCCTTCGCCCCGATCGTCATCGAGGACGACGTCTGGATCGGGACGGCTGCCGTGATCACGCAAGGGGTGACCATCGGGGCCGGTGCGGTGGTCGCCGCCGGGGCGGTGGTCACCCGTGACGTTCCCGCCGGCACGGTGGTCGCGGGAGTGCCTGCCAGGGTGATCAAGGAGACCGGCTGAGGTCTGCCGCGGGTCAGGCGTAGTGGCGGTACACGGCCTGGGCCACGCAGGCGGGCTTCTCACTGCCCTCGACCTCCACGGTGAAGGTCAGCGCCATCTGCACCCCGTTGCCCTTGACCGCGTCGACCGAGTCGACCGTGCCGTGCAGGCGGATCTTCGCGCCGACCGGCACGGGACTCGGGAAGCGCACCTTCTCCAGGCCGTAGTTGACACTCATGGAGATGCCGGAGATCTCCAGCAGGTCGCCGAACAGCGGGATGATCAGGGACAGGGTGAGGTAGCCGTGGGCGATGGGGCCCCCGAAGGGACCCTGCTGGGCCTTTACGGGATCGGTGTGGATCCACTGGTGGTCGTCGGTGGCGTCGGCGAAGGTGTTCACACGCTCCTGCGTGATCTCCAGCCAGTCGGTACGGCCGAGGTCGCGGCCGGCGAGGGAGACGAGGCCTTCGAGGCCCTGGGCGGTGGTGGTCACGGGGTGCTGCCTTTCCACGGGGTCGGGGTGGTGGGATCGGGGGAGGGCGCCGGGTGGGCCGTGCGCACGGCCGACTTGATGATCTTGCCGGAGGCCGTCCGCGGCAGGTCCCCGGCGAAGGCGACGGTCTTGGGGATCTTGTACTTGGCCAGCCGGTCCCGCAGGTGCGCCAGGATCTCGGGGCCGTCGGCGCGGCGGCCGGCCTCCAGGACGACGACGGCGTGGCCGACCTCGCCCCAGACCTCGTCCGGCACGCCGACGACCGCGCACTCGCGCACCGCCGGGTGACTCAGCAGGGCGTCCTCCACTTCGGCCGGGTACACGTTCTCCCCGCCGGAGACGAACATGTCCTTGACCCGGTCGACGATGTAGGCGTAGCCCTCCTCGTCCGTGCGGGCGACGTCGCCGGTGCGCAGCCATCCGTCGTCGGTGAAGGCGCCCCTGGTGTCCTCGGGGCGGCCCCAGTAGCCGGACATCACGTTGGGTCCCTGGACGAGGACCTCGCCGCGCTGCCCGGGGCCCGCGGGGCTGCCGTCGGCGAGGACGACCCGGGTGTCGGTGAAGAAGTGCGGGACGCCCGCGGACCCCGCCTTGGCCGCGCTCTGCTCCCGGTCCAGGAAGAGCACGCCGGGGGAGGCCTCGGTCATGCCGTACCCCTGGCTGAAGGCCAGGCCGCGGGCGAGGTACCGCTCGATGGTGCGTGCCGGGACCGGTGCGCCTCCGCAGTTCACGGAGCGCAGACTGGACAGGTCGGTCGTCTCCCAGCGCGGATGGGCGGCCATCGCGTCGTACATCGTGGGCACGCCGAACATGTACGTCACCCGCCGGCGCTCGACGACGTCCAGCACGGTCCCCGGATCGAAGGCTTCAAGCAGCACGACCCGGCCCCCCTTGAGCAGGGTCGGCAGGCAGGTCATGTTGAGCCCGGCGGTGTGGAACAGCGGGGCGACGACCAGGGTGACCTCGTCGACGGTCAGGTCGGTGTCGACGAGGACGTTGACGCTGTTCCAGGTGATGTTGGCGTGCGAGAGCACCGCGCCCTTGGGACGGCCCGTCGTTCCGGAGGTGTACATGATGAGGCACGGATCGTCCGGGGCGACCGGCTCGTCCAGCGGACCGGTGTCGCTGCCCGCGAGCAGCTCCTCGTAGCCCAGGGCCCCGCCGTCCGGCGTGCCGAGGGTGACGCGGTGCCGGACCCCGCCGTCCGCGGTGGCAGCGGCGGCCGTCTTCGCCTGCTCGGCGCCGTGCACCAGCACCGTACTGCCGGAGTCACCGAGGTTGTACGTCAACTCCCGGGCCGCGAGGCGGGTGTTGAGCGGGACGAACACGGCCCCGAGGGCGCCGGCGGCGAACAGGGTCTCCAGGAAGGCGGGGTGGTTGGGACCCAGGTGCGCGACTCGGTCGCCGCGGGCGACGCCGAGGGCACGCAGTCCGTGCGCCAGACGCAGGACCCGTTCGTGCAGCAGGCGGTAGGTGATCTCGGTGTTCCCGTGGACCAGGGCCGTGCGCCCGGGGGTTTTGCGTGCCCGGCGGGCCGGCCAGGAGCCGATGCCTTGGTTCAACACGCAGTCCTCCCTCAGTTTTTGGTCAGGCCGAGCAGCCGGGCGGCGTTGTCCTTGAGGATCCTGGGCCGCACCTCGGGCTTGATGTCGAGCTTCTCGAAGTCGGCGAGCCAGCGGTCCGGGGTGATGACCGGGTAGTCGGAGCCGAAGAGCACCTTGTCCTTGAGCAGCGTGTTGGCGTACCGCACCAGCTGCGGCGGGAAGTACTTCGGGGACCAGCCCGACAGGTCGATGTACACATAGGGCTTGTGCGTGGCGACGGCCAGGGCCTCGTCCTGCCAGGGGAAGGACGGGTGAGCCAGGATGATCCGCAGTTCGGGGAAGTCCACGGCCACGTCGTCGACGAGCATGGGGTTGGAGTACTTCAGCCGGATGCCGCCGCCTCCGGGCACTCCGGCGCCGATCCCGGTCTGCCCGGTGTGGAAGAGCGCGGGCACACCGAGTTCCTCGATCGCCTCGTAGAGCGGGTAGGCCATCCGGTCGTCGGGGGAGAACGCCTGGATGCTGGGGTGGAACTTGAAGCCGCGCACCCCGTGCTCCTCGACCAGGCGGCGTGCCTCCCGCACCCCCGCACGGCCCTTGTGCGGGTCGACACTGGCGAACGGGACGAGTACGTCGGCGTGGGCGGCGCAGCTCTCGGCGACCTCCTCGTTGGCGATGCGCGGATGGCCGGTGGCGTGTTCGGCGTCCACGGTGAACACCACGGCGGCCATGTGCCGTTCCCGGTAGTACGCGGCCATCTCGTCGATGGTCGGCTGCCGGTGGCCGTGCGCCTTGAAGTACTCCTCGGAGGTCCCGAAGAGCTCCGGGCTCAGCGCGCCGTGTCCGGTACGGGAGATCTCCGCGTGGGTGTGGACGTCGATGGCGGTGAGGCTGTCGACATCGATGACCGGGTCGCTCACGTCAGGCCTCCGGCGCCTTGGGAGCCGGAATGCCGTACGTCTCGGGGTCGGCGCCGACCCCGGCGTGCCAGTGCTCGCCGATCGCGTCGGCGCTCCAGCCGCCGTCGGTGAGGGCGACCGCCTTCTCCTTGGGGTGGGCCCACAGGGCCAGCCGGTCGCCGCCGATGCCGATGGCCTGCCCGGTGACGTCCTTGGCGGCTTCCGAGGCGAGGAAGGTGATCAGGCCGGCCACGTCCTCGACGGTGCCGAGTCCCTCGTCCTTGCGCAGCCAGTCCGGCAGGGGTGCGCCGGTGCGCTCGGCCTCCTCGATGGCCGGGGCGAAGGCCGGGACGGTCTTGGTCATCTCGGTGGCGGCGACGGGGACGACCGCGTTGACGGTGATGCCCGCGCGGGCCAGCTCCAGCGCCCAGGTCCGGGCCATCGCCACGATGCCGGCCTTGGCGGCGGCGTAGTTGGTCTGGCCGAAGTTGCCGCGCTGGCCGGCGGGGGAGGAGATCAGGACCAGCCGTCCGCCCTCGCCCTGCTCGCGCATCCGCACCGCCGCGGCCCGGGCGCAGGTGAAGGTGCCGCGCAGGTGGACCTTGATCACGGAGTCGAAGTCGTCGTCCGTCATCTTCCACAGCACCCGGTCGCGGAGGATCCCGGCGTTGGTGACGAGGACGTCCAGCCGGCCGAACGTGCGCACCGCCGTGTCGGTGATCCGTTCGGCGGCCTCGCTGTCGCCCACGGCGGCCACGACTCCGGTGGCCCTGCCGCCGGCCGCGGTGATGGCGCCGACCGCCTCGTCGACCACGTCGGCGTCGACGTCGTTGACCACGACGGCGGCGCCCGCGGCGGCCAGGGCCCGGGCGTACGCGAGTCCCAGTCCGCGGCCGCTTCCGGTGACGACGGCGACCTTGCCCTGCAGCTCCATGACTGTGCCTCTTCCTGCTGGCGGTGAGGTGGTGAGGGGCGGTGCGGCCGACCGGGCCGTCACCCAGACTTGATCGACAGGAATCCTGTCGGTTGCTGGGTCCAGTGTTCTCATTCAACAGGAATCCTGTCAATGGCTTAGGCTGGTCCCTCGTGAGGCCCGGATCGGCAGTCAGTGGAGGCACGGGATGAAGCGAGCGCCGGAGCGGTCCGTGGAGGGTGCCGGATCCGCGGCCGAAGCGGGGCCGTCGCTGCTCTACCTGCTCAAGCGGACCGAACTCGTGGTCCGCGCCCGCCTGGAGGAGTTGCTCAAGCCCGCGGGCGTCACCGCGCTGCAGTACACGGCGCTGACCGTGCTGGAGCGGCACGACGGCATCTCCGCCGCGCAGTTGGCCCGCGACTCGTTCGTCACGGCGCAGTCGATGGCGGACATGGTGCGCGCGCTGGAGAGCCGGGGCCTGGTGCGACGCGAGCCGAACCCGTCGAACCGGCGGGAGAAGGTGATCCGGCTCGCGGAAGCGGGACGGCGGCTGCTCGCCGACTACGCCGAGCCGGCCCGGCTGCTGGAGCGGCGGATGGTGGCGGACCTCGGTCCCGCCGACGTCGAGCGGTTCCGTGAGGTCCTGAAGAGCGCCCACCGCGCACTGTCCTGACCGCGTGGCGGGTGGCGGGTGACGGACGGCCGGTCTGTGCGGCGCGCGGCCGCCCGGGTCACGACCTCGAGCGCGTCACCTCGTCCAGCCGCCGTGCCGCCGTCGCCTGCTCGAACGGGGTGTCCCCGTGCGCCCTGCGGTCGCCCAGCGAGGCGTACAGGTCGGCCACGGCCGCGGAGTCGTGATGGGAGGCCAGTTCGGCCAGTTCGGGTGAGACCGTGCCGAGGATCTGCCGGAACCGCAGCTCGGCCAGCGGACCCAGGCGGTCGTAGATCTCGAGGAAGACCTGCTGGGCGCGCGGCCGGTCCCAGTCGGGCGGCAGCAGCTCGGCCGGCAGGTCCGGGTCGGTCTCGGGGAACCGCCGCCAGGCCACCCTCAGTTCGGTGCGGGTGCGCAGCGCCTCGGCCGGGCTGATCAGGCCCGCCGCGAGGCTCTTCAGCACGGGCTCGTAGCGTTCGGTGAAGGCGCGGTACTCCTGGCTCAGCGACGTCAGGTCGAACGCCGAGACCGGGTCGCCCCGGCGGGTGCCGCCGGGCACCGCGACGCAGCGCAGCACGGTCGCGGTCTCGATGCCGAGTTCCTGCAGCAGGGCCTGAGCCGGTGCGCCGAGGTCGTGCGGCGACACCCACACGCCGTCGTAGAGCGCCGCGAACCGCAGCAGCCGCAGCCGGGAGCGCAGGGCCGTGCGCAGGCCCCGGGCCTGCTCGGGGACGGAGAACGCGACGACCGTCCACTGTCCGTCCCACTCGGGCGCGGTCGTGCCGAAGGTCAGCATCCGGTGCGTGCGTTCGACGATCACCTCGGAGGTGCGCGCCGGGATCCCGTACGCCGTGGTGCGTCCGCTGCGGGAGGTGTCCAGGAGCCCGCGGGCCACCAGCCGACGCATCGCGGCTCTGGCGCCGTCGGACGTCACGTCGAAGTCGGCCAGCAGTCTCACCAGGGCTGTGGCGGGGATGTGTTCGTCGCGCCAGTACCAGAAGTCGCCCAGCAGGGAGGTCAGCAGAAGCTGCGGCTCCGCCCCGTTCTGAGCCCGGGGCAGCTCGGTCTTCGGCAGGTCCTTCCCCATGGCACCCCAGTTCCCTCGGTGGCCGTCGCGTCGCATCGAAGTATCGCACGAGTCTTGTCATAGGCGACACCTCGTGCGACGCTCGGCATCGATACCGACAATGATGCGGATCCTCTCCCATGCAAGGGAACACCTTCATGCGCAACTTTCGAGGCCACCGTCGGTGGCGAACATGTTGGACCCTCACGACCGCACTCGTCTCCGTCACGGCCCTCGCCGGCTGCGCCGCCGACGAGGAGCAAGGCGTCTCCAAGCCCTCCATCCCCGAGGCGACCGCCCTCCACGACGCCCTGCCGCAGTCGGTCAAGGACGCCGGCGTCCTGCGGTTCGCGGGTGACTCGCACCCGCCCTTCCGCTCGGTCGGCGCCGACGGCTCCGTGACGGGCATCGACCAGGACCTGCAGGAAGCGCTCGGGCAGGTACTCGGAGTACGCACCGAGATCAAGATCGTGAACAACCTCCCCGCCGCGCTCCAGGGCATGCTCAGCGGGCGCTACAACGGCTTCAACGGGCCCGTGCAGGCCACCGCCGAACGCGAGCGCCAGTTCGACACCATCACCTGGATGACCAGCCGCACGTCCTACGTCGTGCCCAAGGCGGGCAAGACCCGGATCGCCTCCGCCGCCGACCTGTGCGGCAAGCAGGTCGCCGTGGTGAAGTCGAGCATCGTCGAGAGCCAGCTGGCCAAACTGTCCGCGTACTGCACCGACCAGGGCAAGCAGCCCACCCGGTCGATCGGACTCGACGACACCAACGCCACCCTCCTCGCCGCGCAGTCCGGCCGCGCCGACGCCGCGGGGATGACCCAGGCCGCCGCCATCGACGTCACCGACTCCCAGTCGGACAAGTACGACTACGTCACCCAGACCGAGGAGCAGGGCGCCACCACCGATCACCTCGCCCTCCTCGTGCCCAAGGAGAGCAAGCTCGGCCCGGTGCTCCAGAAGGCCTTCCAGAAGCTCGTCGACAACGGTGAGTACCGACGCGTCATGGAGCACTGGGGACTGAAGGACGTGATGGTCGACAAGCCCGTCCTCAACATCGCCGGCAAAGAGGGCTGAACCGTGGCCGCACCCATCCCACTGACGGAGCGCAAGCACTCCACCGACCCGAAGACCGACGACGTCGCCCTGTCCAAACGGCGCGTGCGGCCCTGGCGGGTGCTGGCCGGCGCGGTACTCGCGCTCGTCGCCGTGCTGCTCGTCCACTTCCTGGTGACCAACCCGCGCCTGGAATGGGACGTCGTCGCGGAGTACCTGTTCGAGCCCTCGGTGCTCTCCGGACTCGGCACCACGGTGTGGCTCGCCGTCGCGGCCACCGTCATCGGTGCCGTCGTCGGCGCGATCCTCGCCGCGGCGCAGATGTCCCCCTTCCCGCCGGTCCGCTGGGCGGCCACGCTCTACATCGGCGTGTTCCGCGGCATCCCGCCCCTGGTGCAGCTCATCTTCTGGTTCAACCTCGCCTACCTCCTGCCGCGCATCTCCCTCGGCATCCCCTTCGGCCCGGAGTTCGCCTCCTGGGACGCCAACGAGGTGATCACGCCGGTCACGGCCGCCGTCATCGGACTGTCGCTGGTCGAGTCCGCCTACATGGCGGAGATCATCCGTGGGGGACTGCTGGGCGTGGAGCAGGGACAGCGTGACGCGGCCCGCGCCATGGGCTTCACCCCGGGCCAGACCTTCTTCCGGGTCGTGCTCCCGCAGGCGATGCGCGTCATCATCCCGCCCGGCGGCAGCCAGTTCATCAGTGTGCTCAAGGGGACCGCGCTGGTCTCGGTGATCGCCATGGCCGACCTGCTGCACTCGGTCCAGGTCGTCTACAACCGCACCTACGAGATCGTCCCCATGCTCATCGTGGCCTGTCTCTGGTACCTCGCCGTGGTCACCCTGTTCACCGTCGGACAGCGCTGGCTGGAACGGCACTTCTCCCGGGGCCACACCAGCGGCCCCGCACGACGCCCCAAGAAGACCACGGACGGAGCCTCCGCATGACCACTGCACCCGCCCTGCGCGTGCGGGGCGTACGCAAGAACTTCGGCGACCACGCCGCCCTCGACGGGGTCGACCTCGACGTCGCCGACGGAGAGGTCGTCACGATCATCGGGCCCTCCGGCTCCGGCAAGTCCACCCTCATCCGGTGCGTGCACCAGCTGGAGACCATCGACTCCGGTGCGATCTACCTGGACGGCGAACTGCTCGGCCACGAACGGCACCGCGGCACCCTGCGTCCGCTCAGTGCCCGCCGGGTCGCCGCCCAGCGCGGCCGGATGAGCATGGTCTTCCAGCAGTTCCACCTCATCCCGCACTTCACCGTGCTCCGCAACATCACCGAGGCCCCGGTGCGCGTCCACGGCAGGCCCCGTGAGGAGGCCGAGGCCGAGGCCCGCGACCTGCTCGCACGCGTCGGCCTCGCCGACCGCGCCGCCCACTACCCGCGCCAGCTCTCCGGAGGCCAGCAGCAGCGGGTGGCGATCGCACGGGCCGTCGCGGCCCGGCCCCGCGTCATGCTCTTCGACGAACCCACCAGTGCCCTCGACCCCGAACTCGTCGACGAGGTACTCGCCGTCATGCGCAACCTCGCCACCGAGGGCATGACGATGGTCGTGGTGACCCACGAGATCGCCTTCGCCCGCGAGGTCGCCGACCGCTGCGTCTTCATGGAGGCGGGCCGCATCGTCGAGAGCGGAACACCCGACGAGATGCTCACCAACCCCCGCACCGCGCGCCTGCGTTCGTTCCTCGCCCGGCACCGCGACACCCACACCACCCCCCAGGAGCCCGTCTCGTGATCACCGTCGCCTCGGTCGGAGACCTCATCCTCGACGAGCCCGACCCCGCCTCGTTCCTGGCGCCCTCGGCACCCCTGCTGAGCGCCGCGGACGTCACCGTCGGGCACGTCGAGGTCCCGCACTCGACCACCACCGTCCAGCAGAGCACCGACGTACCCGCACCCCCGGCCGATCCCGCCGCCCTTACCGCGCTCGCCGAGGCCGGCTTCGACATCGTCACACTCGCCGGAAACCACATCTACGACGCGGGCGACACCGGCGTCACCGACACCGTCGCGCACGCCCGGCGGGCCGGCCTGGCCACGGTCGGTGCCGGAACGAACCTGGACGAGGCCCGCACCCCGGCCGTGGTCGAGCGCGGCGGGCTGCGCATCGGCGTCCTGTCCTACAACTGCGTCGGCCCGCGCGAGTCCTGGGCCACCTCCCGCAAGGCGGGCTGCGCCTACGTCCACGTCCTCACCCACTACGAACTCGACCACGCCAGCCCGGGCGGCCCGCCGAAGACCTACACCTTCGCCGACCCGGACAGCATCACCAGCCTCCAGACCGACGTGGCGGCCCTGCGCGAGCGCGCCGACGTCGTCCTCGTCGGCCTCCACAAGGGCGTCGGCCACACCCCCGCCGCCGTCGCCATGTACGAGTCGCCGGTGGCCCGCGCCGCCATCGACGCCGGTGCCGACGCCGTCTTCGGCCACCACGCCCACATCATGCGCGGCATCGAGACCTACCGGGGCCGCCCGATCTTCCACGGCCTCGGCAACTTCGTCACCGTGACCCGCGCGCTGACCCCGGACGCGAGCAGCCGCTCCAGCGCCGAGCTGACCGCATGGGCCCGCCGCCGCAAGGAGCTGTACGGCTTCGTCCCCGACCCCGGCATGCCCGCCTACCCCTTCCACCCGGAGAGCCGCAACACCGCGATCGCCGTCTGCCGCTTCGACGGCGAAGGCCTCGTCGAAGCGGGCTTCGAGCCCTGCTGGATCGACGACGCGGGACGCCCGGTGCCCTGCGGCGACACCGACGAGGGCCGACGGGTCACCGGCTACATCGAGCACATCACCCGCACCGCGGGCCTGAACGGCCGGTTCGTCCGCGAGGACGGCCGCGTACGGATCGACCTGCACACCGAGAGGGCATCATGAGCGACCAGCCACTGGCCGGACGGACCGTCATCGACCTGACCACCGCGCTGGCCGGCCCCTACGCCACCCTGCTCCTCGCCGGACTCGGCGCCACCGTCATCAAGGTCGAGAACCCGGCCACCGGCGGCGACTCCTCCCGCAACAACGCCCCCTACGTCGGCGGCGACGGCCTCTCCGTGACCCGGCGCGGCCCCGACGACATGTCGGTCTCGATGCTCGCCCGCGGCCGCAACAAGCTCAGCGTCACCCTCAACCTCAAGGACGAGCGCTCCCGGCGGGTCTTCGCGGACCTCGTGCGCGACGCCGACATCCTCGTGGAGAACTACAGCCCCGGCGTCACCGGCCGCCTCGGCATCGACTACGCCACCGTCCACGAGCTCAACCCGCGGCTCGTCTACACGTCCATCACCGGCTTCGGCAGCCAGGGCGGACCCGGCTCCGGCAAGGCGATGGACTCCATCATCCAGGCACTGTCCGGCGTCATGCTCACCGCGGGCGAGCCGGACGAGGGACCGGTACGCTTCGGACTTCCCGTCGGCGACATGCTCGCGCCGCTGTTCGCGGTGATAGGCACCCTGTCCGCACTCATGCAGGCCGACCAGAGCGGCGAGGGACAGCACGTCGACGTCTCCATGCTCGGCGCGCTCACCTCCCTGGTGGCGTGCGAGCCCTTCGACGCCTTCGCCGCGGTCGGCATGCCGCAGCGCACCGGCGCCATGGTGCCCCGCCTCGCCCCCTTCGGCATCCTGCCCACCGCCGACGGCCACATCGCGCTGTCCGCACCCACCGACGCCTTCGCCCACGGCGTACTGCGCGCCGTCGGCCGCCCCGACCTGATCGACGACGCCCGCTTCCACAGCCGCGACCAGCGGGTCCGCCACGCCGACGAGATCCACGCCCTGATCCGGGAGTGGAGCAGCACCCGCCCCACCGCCGAGGCGCTCGACGCGTTCACCGAGCACGGCGTGCCGGCCGCCGAGGTGCGCGACCCCAGGGACGCCGTACACGACCCGCTCGTGCTGCAGCGCGAGGAGGTCGTCCCCGTCACCCACCCGACGCACGGCCCCGTCGAGGGCCTGGCCACCACCGGCGTGCCCATCCGCTTCTCCGCCGCCCGCGCGGGCTTCGACCGGCCCGCCCCGGCGCTCGGCGAGCACAACGACGCGGTGTACCGCGAGAAGCTCGGCTACAGCCCCGAAGAACTCGCCGAGCTGGCCGCCGAGTCGGTGATCTGATCCCGCCGCACCCCTCTCGCCGCTTCGCCGCACACCCGTACCACCTGGAGGAATCCCCCATGTCCGCTGCCCTCGCGCGGCTCACCTCCCACGGCACCGACCGCCGCGCGGCCGCCGACGCGTTCCGAACACGCCACCACGGCGGGGTGATCGGCTACGTCGGCGCCGACGTCCCCGTCGAGTACCTCACCGCGGCCGGCCTGCTGCCCCTGCGCCTGTCCGGCGACCCGGGCACGCCGAGCACGGACGGCGACCGCTACCTCGGCACCGGCCTGGACCCGGCGGCCCGATCCGTCCTCACCCGGCTGCTCGCAGGCGACTTCGGCCCGCTGGACGGCATCGTCGTCTCACGCGACAGCGAGGCCTCCCTGCGGCTGTTCTACGCACTGCGCGAACTGCGCCGGGTGGACCCCGCCCTGGCCCTGCCGCCGGTGCACCTGGTCGACGTACTGCACCTGCCGCACCGCACGACCACCCGCTACGTGCGCGCCAAGCTCGGCCAGTTGCGCGCCACCGTGGAGACCTGGGCCGGCCGTTCGATCGACGACCGGGCACTCGCCGACGCCATCGGCGCCCACGACCGGCTCCGGGAACTGCTCACCCGCATCTCCGCCCTGCGCCGGTCGCAGCCGGCCCGCCTCACCGGAACCCAGACGCTCACCGTCGTGGCCGCGACCACCGCACTGCCCGTCGAGCGTGCCACCGCGCTGCTCGAAGAACTGCTCACCGAGGCGGACCACCTGCCCGAACACGAAGGACTCAGAGTGTTCCTCACCGGAAGCCCGCACGACACGGGCCACGTCTACACCGCCCTGGAGGACAGCGGCCTGCTCGTCGTCGGTGAGGACCACGACTGGGGCGACCTGCTCTCCCTGCGCCGGACCGCGGCCCCCACCGAGGCCGCCCTCGCCGAGCGCTATCAGTACAACGGGCCCTCCGCACCCCGGGCCTCGATCCGCGCCCGCGCCGCACACACCCGGCGTGCGGCGCGGGAGTGCGGTGCGCAGGCACTGGTGAGCTACGCCCGGGTGCACGACGACGCCCCGGGCTGGGACTACCCGGCCCAGCGGGAGGCGACCGGACTGCCGTCCGTGCTGCTGAGCCGGCAGCCGTACGGCGCGCTCGGCGACGAGGCGGCCGAAGCACTGGCGGGACTGGTGCGGACGACGCAGCCGACCGGGCCGCGTGCCCGCGCGGAGGCGGCCCGATGAGCGCCGCCCGGCTGGCCTCCGCGTCGGCGGCGACCGCCCACCAGCGGCAGTGGTTCGCCGACCTGAGGGAGGAAGCGGCGGACGGCGGGCCCCTCGCGCTGGTCAACGCCGACGCCCCGCAGGAGATCTTCCGCGCCATGGGCATCCCGTACGTCGTCAACCAGTGGTGGTCCTCGATCGTCACGGCCAAACGACGTGCCCAGGACTACCTCGGACTGCTGCGCGAGCGCGGCTACCCCGACGACAGCGAGCAGTACAGCTCCATCCCCCTGGCCTCGGCCTTCGACCCCGACCCGGCGAACGCGCCCTGGGGCGGCCTGCCCCGGCCCACCATCGTCCTCGCGGAGACCACGGGCGACGCCTCCCGGAAGATCTTCGACATCTGGGACACCCAGCCCGGCGTCTCCTTCTACCCCCTGGAGAGCGCCGCCGAGAACGACGTCCCCGCGCGCTGGTGGGAACTGATGCCGCGCGACTGGGAACGGGCCGTCGGGAGCGACCGCCTGGACCTGATGACCGGCGAACTCGAAGGCCTGATCAGGTTCCTGGAGCAGACCACCGGCCGGGTGTTCTCCGAGACCCGCTTCGCCGAGGTCATGGCCCTCGTCAACGAGCAGCAGGAGTGGAACCGCCGCACCCGCGACCTGATCGCCAGGGCACGCCCCTGCCCGCTGCCGGTCAACGACAGCATCCCCAGCGTGATGATCCCGCAGTGGCACCGCGGCACCCCCTGGGCCCGGGACGCCGCCCGCGCCTTCCACGACGAGGTCGCCGAGCGCGTGTCCACCGGCACGTCCGTCTGCCCGCAGGAACGGGCCAGGCTCATGTGGATCGGCCGCGGGCTCTGGTTCGACCTCGACTTCTACCGGCGCTTCGAGGAGAGCCACGGCGCGGTGTTCGTCTGGTCCATGTACCTCGCGATCGCCGCCGACGGCTACCTGCGCTACGGCGGCGACCCGCTGCGCGCCCTCGCCGCCCGCTTCGCCGCCTTCTCCGACCAGCTCTACACCCCGCCGTGGTCGGCCGAGTGGTACGTGAAGGAGGCCCGCCACCACGGCGTCGACGGCGTGGTGCACCTGGTCTCCGAGGACGCCCGGGGCAGCTACTTCACCACCCGTGCCCTGGAGGCGGCCGGCATCCCGGTGCTCGAACTGCACGCCGACAACGTGGACGCCCGCAGCGCCGACGGCGACGCCCTCACCCGCACCGTCGGCGACTGGCTCGACCGGCACGTCCTCGCCGGTGACTGACCCGGCGCCCGCCTTGCGGACGGTGCTCTCCGGGGCGCTGGCCGCCCTGTTCGCCGGCTCGCTCACCAACACGATCGTCGGCATCGCGCTGCCGACCATCGCCGGGGAACTGGGCGGCCAGGACCAGGTGCCGTGGGTGGCGAGCGCCGCGCTGCTCACCATGACCGTGGCGACGCCGCTGTGGGGCAAGGCCGCCGACCGCAAGGGGCCCAGGCCCTTGCTCATCGCCGCGCTGGGCGTCTTCGTGGCCGGCTCGCTGGTGGCCGGCTGCGCCCTGTCGATGAGTGCGCTCATCGCCGGACGCGCACTGCAGGGCGCCGGCGCGGGCGGCGTCCTCGCGCTCACCAACGCCCTGGTCGCGGGGCTCGTCCCGCCGCGCCAACGCGGCCTCTACACCGGCTGGTTCGGTGTGGCCTTCGGCACCGCATCCGTCGCCGGGCCCCTCGTCGGCGGGCTCCTCGTCGGTCTGCCTGGCCTCGGCTGGCGCTGGTGCTTCCTCGGCGTCGTCCCCGTCGCGCTGGCCGCCGCCCTGCTCGTCCGGCTCGCACCGCACCGCACCCCCGAGGCTCCGCGCGGCGGCGTCGACGTCCTCGGCGGCACCCTGCTCACCGCCTGCGCGTCCGGGCTCGTCCTGCTGCTCTCCGCCGGCGGCCGGGCGTGGCCGTGGCCGTCCTGGCCCACGGCCGCGCTCGGCGCCGGCGTGCTCGTGCTGGCGGTGGCCTGCGTGCGCCGCGAACGCCGCGCCGCGGACCCGATCCTGCCGCCCCGGCTCTTCGCCCGGCCCGGCCTCGCCGTGGCCTGCGCGACGAGCTTCCTGGTCGGCGCGGTCATGTTCGGCGGCGTCATCTACCTGCCCCAGTACCTCCAGGTGGTGCGGGGCCACGGCGCGACCGAGGCCGGGCTGCTCATGCTGCCCCAGGTCGGCACCATGATCGCGGCCTCCACGCTCTCCGGATTCCTGATCAACAGGACCGGCCGCTGGAAGGTGTTCCCCGTCGTGGGCTGCGCCCTGGTGACAGCCGGCGCCGTCCTCCTGTCACCGATCGCGCCGGACACCTCCCCGTGGTGGCTCGCCGCGGCCATGGCGGTCCTCGGCGTGGGAACCGGGCTGACCCAGCAGGTGCTGGTGCTGGTCGCGCAGACCTCCGTCGGCACCGGCGACGTCGGGGTGGCGGGCGCGGCGGCCACCTTCAGCCGCACGCTCGGCGGAGCGGTCGGCGTGGCCGCCTTCGGCGCGATGATCTCGGCGCGGCTGCGCTCCGGGACGCCGCCCGGCCAGGAACCGGGCAGCCTGCTCGGGACCCCGGAGCGGGTGGCCGAACTGCCCGCCGAGGTCGCCGACTCCGTACGGGCCGCCTACACCGCCGGACTCGCGTCCGTGTTCCTCGTGGCCGTACCACTCGCAGTGGCCGCCCTCGCCGCCGTACTCCTGCTCCGCGAGACCCCGCTCGACACACGCGGGTAGTTCGCCGCAGTCGCAAGGGCCCCGCCGGACGCTCGTCCGGCGGGGCCCTGCGCACTTGGTCGGCCGGTCAGCCGAGGTAGGGGCGGTTGAACACGGGCGGGTGGTAGTGCACGTAGCGCCCGGGTGCCTCCCCGGCCCGGCCGGCCGACCGGTTCAGGCCCTCCGGGGTGGCCGAGCCGGACCAGTGCCCGGTCGTCAGCCGCTCCGTCATCGCCGTGATCGCCGCGACCTGCTCGCCGGGCGTGAAGCCGCAGTGCCCGACCGACCGCACGTAACTCTGCCGCAGCAGCGCCGCCTTCCCGGCCCTACGCGCCGCCTCCCCGTACGACTGCTGCTGGGCGACGGTGGAGATCTGGTCGCCGATCGGATTGACCGTGAGCACCGGGATCTCCAGGTCACCGTCGAAGACGATGCCCTTCTCCAGGTACGCCACCGCCGCCGGGTCGGCCCGGATCCTCGGCGCCCGGGCCAGGACCCCGAGGTCGGCGCGGACGTCCAGGCCCGCACGGGAGTACATCTCCCGGACCGTCCGCCGCTGTTCAGGGCTCGCCGACGCGAACTGACGAGCGTAGTCGACGCCTGTGTTCCACGAGGGGTTGCCGCCCGCCAGGGTCTCGATGGACCGCCGACTGCTCATCGCCTGGCCGATGTACGGCTGCGCGCCGCCGGCCAGGGCCAGGTACATGCCCTCCTGCACGGCGTCCGCGTCGCCGGGACCGGGCATCGGCGTCGGCGCGCCGTCGGCGTCCAGGCCCCAGCCCGGCAACTGCCCGATCGCCGCGGCCAGTGCGATCCGGGCCCGGCCCGCAGGGGTCTGCTGGGCGGAGGCCAGCGCCGACCTCCAGCGCGCGGTGGCCTGTTCGGTGTCGGCGGGAATTCCCGTGACCGGGAGCGTGCTGTCGGGGAAGAGCAGGTTCTTCAGCGTGAAGACGGTGTCCAGCTTCTGGTTCCACTGCCCCACGGCGCCGCCGAGACCGCCGCAGAAGGGCACGGCGGCGTCGAAGACGTCAGGGTGGACCTGCGCGGCACCCGCCGACACGAAACCGCCCATCGAGCGCCCGGAGGCGACGGCCCACCGGGGACGGCCGACGCTCTCCTCGAACCGCCCGAGCGCCGAAGCCTGGTTGTCGATGGCCTCGGCGATGCGCCAGCCCGTGACGTCGCGGGTGGTGCCGCCCACGGCATAACCCCGCCCGGTGAGTTCCGCGGTGAGCGGCTCCCCGGCGGGGCGGCTCACGAAGTCGAGGTCGACGATCACCACGCCGTTCCAGCGGTCGGGGACCACGAACCGGTACGGAGTGCCGTCGGCCAACTGCCCACCCGTACAGGTCACGTCGGCGGGACTCCCCACGGGACACGGCGCGCCGCCGCGCGGCCCGGCCTCCGCCGTCGGGGCGGCGAGCGCGGCCACGCCGACAGCCGCCAGGCACACGGCGACAGCGTCGCGCAGCCTTCTCGTTCCCATGGTCCTCCTCGTCGTCATGGTCGTCCTCGTCGTCACGGCGCTCACCGCGCGATCGGCAGGGTGACGGACGATGCGTGCGCGGGCTCGCGGTGCACGGTGTACACGGGGGCCGGGCTCAGCTCGGTGCGGTCGCTCTCGCGCACATCGGCCCCGGTGACGGTCACCCGCAGCCGGTGCCCGGCGGGCACCACCGAGGACAGCGGCAGCATGTCGAAGTCGACGCGTTCCGCGCGGCCCTCGGGCATGGGTTCGGCGTCGCCCGCGTTGCCGCGGTGCCAGGGCGTGCCAAGCACGTCGTAGGGCGCGCGCTGCGTGCTGCGCAGTGCCAGGCGGATCCGACCGTCGGTGAGGATGCGCACGGTGCCGTCCGGGGCGACGTCGGAGAGGTAGGCGAAGACATTGCCGTCGGGTGCGGTGGAGGACAGGTGCAGCGAGACCTCGGGGTGGCCGGTGAGTTCGACGTCGTCCCGCAGGGGAGCCGTGGTGTAGGTCAGCCCCTTCTCGTCCTGCGGGCAGGTCTGGGCGAGCCCGACCGGCTCGGGGCAGCTCACCGAGTAGTCGATCCGGTAGGTGTCACCGGCGCCGTGGCCGCGTGGCCGTGAGCGGTCCAGCGTGCCGTCGTTGACCGAGCCGACGGTGCCGCTGCTGCCGCCGTCCAGGTAGTAGCGGGTCTGGCGGGCACGCGGGTTCGGCGGCCACTGCCGGGCGTCCCGCCACTGTCCCGTGCCGTCGGACGAGCCGGTGTAGTAGTGCACCGGCGGCTCCTGCATGATGCCGTTGTCGACGCCCTTGAGCCAGTAGTCGAAGAACCGGTGCCGCTCGGCGACGATGTCGAAGCCCTCGCTGCCGCAGTGCGGCCACGGGCCGACGAGGACCTTGTGCGGGTTCGACAAGGTCGCCGCGCTGACCAGACTCTCCTTGCGGAAGTCGTCGTCCCAGCCGTCGAAGCTGTAGACGGGGACGCCGGAGCGCTCGATCGCGTCCTTGTAGGTGGCGACGCTGTACTCGTGCCAGGGCCGAGTACCCACCGATGCGACCTCGCTGTCCCGGTAGGGGGCCGCCTGCCACATGTCCTTCAGCGAAGTGTTCGCCTGGTGTTCCGCCACCGCCTGACGCAGCAGCGAGCCGTCGCCGTCCGCGTCGACCGGCAGGTTGCGCAGGTCCTCTTCACGCGTGCGGTTGGGACCGGCCCCCCAGTTGGCCCTGATCCCGCCCCGCTGGAAGGCGTCGTACTTGTGGAAGGAGTAGTTGCCAGCGAAGACGGCCTCGAGATGGGGAGCCCCCACGGTCGCCGCCTGCATCGCCGCGTCGCCCGTGTTGGAACAGCCGAACACACCGACGTGGCCGTCGCTCCAGGACTGAGCGGCCAGCCACTCGGTGACGTCGTAGGCGTCGGACGCCTCCGTGCGGGAGTGATAGCCCGTCATGGTGCCGAAGGAGGCGCCGTTGCCCCGGCGGTCGACGAACGCCACCGTGTAGCCGTATCTGGTGAGTTCGGCCATGCCGCTGGTGACCCCGCGCAGGCTGACCGTGCCGTCCTCGGCGCGTGAGGCCCTGCTGAGCTGGTGCTCCCACACGACGGGGAAGGGACGCTCGACCGCCTTGCCGTCCACGGCGGGACGGTAGAGGTCGACGGCGAGTCGGGTGCCGTCCCGTGTGGGCAGGTACTGCGAGGTGCGCACCCACTCGTCGTAGAGCACGGGGGTGTACCCCGCGTACTCACCGGGGCGGGAGACTCGTTCGTGTGTGCCGGCCACGGCCGGCGCTCCGGCAGCGGTGGTGACCAGGAGAGCCGTGAGTACGGGCGTCAACCGTTTCAGTCTCATTGTCTGCCTTCTCCGTCCAGGCTTCTGAGAACCGGTGTGGGCCTCAGGCATGCCACGCCTGAACACAATGGTCTTGGATCGCATCGAGCGTCAATGATTGTGTCGCCTACTTCTTGTGGCGAGGGTTCGGAGAGCAGAGTGTGTCGTCGCCGACTCGCGCCGCAACAGGCGCAGTTGCGGGCAATTCATCCACCATGCAGTCAGCTCTTCATCCCACCGAACTTCGCTATGTCGCGCAGTAGGCCGATGCGGTGGTCGCCCGACCCGGTCCTCACAGTTGTCGCTGAGGGCGAAGGCCGTCCAGGAAGATGTCCAGGAGTCGATCGGCTGTGACCGCGTGGCCGGACTGGTGGGCGACGGTGAAGATGCCGATCAGGGCGGCTGCGACCTCTTCGGCGGTGACGTCGGGCCGGAGGTCTCCGGCAGTGCGGCCTGCGTCGAGAATCGTCGATATCGCACTCAGCAGCGCGTCCCTGGTCCGGGCGTGGCCGACCGCACCCGACTCGATCAGGGCGGGCAGGGTGTCGAGCATGCCGTTCTTCGTCGCGACCCAGTGTCCGAAGAGGTCCATCCAGCGCCGCATCGCAACGGCCGGGGCTTCGCCGGCGAGCAAGTCGTGGGCGCCCTTCGTGAGGCGGACGACCTGGTCGCGGTAGACGGCCTCCACGAGGGACTCGCGTGTCGGGAAGTGGCGGTAGAGCGTCCCGATGCCCACACCGGCCTCGCGGGCGATGGCGCGCAGGGACGTCTCGGCGCCGGGTGACGCGAGCACGCGGGTCGCGACCTCCAGCAGTTGATCGCGGTTGCGGGCGGCGTCGGCCCGCGTCGCCCGCGGCTTCGAACTGGTCAAACGGATCACGCTCCGGTTATGGTGGATTTTCTAACCGGAGCATAGTCCGTTTCGGATGACGGCCACGACCGCGAGGAAGCGAGCACGACATGCAGCAATACGACGACGCAGGCCGTAACGGCGCGAGCAGGGCCGTTCTGCTCGACTCGTTCGGCGGCCCGGAGGTCCTGTCCCTCAAGGACGTGCCTGAACCTCAGGCGGGCGACGGCCAGATCCGCATCCGCGTGTCAGCAGCCGGGCTGAACCCCATGGACTGGTTCATGACCTCCGACGCCGAGACCGCGGCACGGTTCGGCCTGAGCCTGCCCTGCGGATTCGGGACCGACTACGCCGGAGCCGTGGACCAGGTCGGTGCAGGCGTGAGCGGCTACGCGGTCGGGGACCGCGTGTTCGGGGCGGCCCTGTCCAGGGCGGTCGCCGACCACGTCGTCCTCGACGCGGACGGGAACATCGCCAGCGGCATCGCCCACCACACCCCGGACGGCGTCGACGACCGCACCGCCGCCACGCTTGCGATCGCGGGCAGCACCGCGTCCGCCGCACTCGACGTCCTCGCCCTGGGGCCGGGTGACACGGTCCTGGTCGGCGGCGCGGGCGGTGGAGTCGGCGTGTTCGCGGTCCAGCTGGCACGGATCGCAGGCGCGCGCGTCATCGGGACGGGCTCGCCGTCGTCAGCGGAGTACCTGCGAAGCCTCGGCGCCGAACCGGTGGTGTACGGAGAGGGACTGGCCGACAGGGTTCGCGCCCTCGGTGCGGGCACCGTCACCGCGGCCCTGGACCTGCACGGGACCGACACGGTGCACGTCGCGCGTGATCTGGGAGTCCCGGACGACCGCATCTGCACCATCGCGGGCCAGGTCGACGGCGTTCCTGCCGCCAACGGCGCCAACGCCGCGCCCGCCGCCCTTGCGGACATCGCGCGCCTTGTCGCGGCAGACCGCCTGCGTGTCCCCCTGGCGGCGACCTACCCCGTCGAGAACATCCGCACTGCTGTCGAGCTGCAGGCGACCCGGCATGTCCGCGGGAAGATCGTCATCGACCTGTAGTCCGATCACCACGGGACGGAGGCGATCTGAGGCAAGTGCAGGTCCCCTGATGGCCGCCAGACGGCCCCCGTAGCCGGATATCACGTTGGGTCGCCTGGGCGAAGACCACGCCGCGCTGCCCGGAGCCTGCGGGGGACTGCCGTCGGAGAGGGCGACGGCGACCAGGTGCGGGTCGTGTGTCTGGCCGCAGGTGGGGGCGGGGTCAGGTTCGCGGGGTCGGGAAGGTGACTCCGGTCAGCCGTTCGCTCTGGCGCCACAGCCGGGCGCCCAGGTCGGGACTGTCGGCTCCGGCGGGCAGAGCGGCAGGCTTGGGGGTGCCGGAGGTCTGGTCGCGCCCGGCGGGGCCGAGGAAGCCGCCGTTGGCGGCCGCCGGGTGGGTGGCGGCGTACAGGGAGGGCCAGGCGGCACCGTCGGCGGAACCCATCAGGGTGCGCGCGGCCAGGGCGACGAACAGGCGGCCCATCAGCCCGGCGGAGGTGTGGCGCTGCAGGTTGGTGACGGCCGAGCCCGGATGAACGGCCAGGGCGCGGTGCGCGCTGCCGTCGAGACGGCGGGCGAGTTCCCGGGTGAAGACGATGTTGGCGCGCTTGGACTTCGCATACGCGCTCATCGGACGGTACCCCTGCTCGCTCATCAGGTCGGTGAGGGCGCCCGTGCGCCAAGTGGCGGCGATGGCGCTGACCGTGACGATCCGCGCGTCCGCGGAGCGCATCAGGGCGGGCATCAGGTGGGCGGTCAGGGCGAAGTGGCCGAGGTGGTTGGTGCCGACGGTGAGTTCGAGGCCGTCGCGGGTGGTGCGGCGTTCGGGGACCGCCATGACGCCGGCGTTGTTGACGAGTAGGTCGATCGTCTCCGTGGCGGCGAGCGGGGCAGCCGCGGCGCGGATCGCGGCCAGGTCGCCGAGGTCGAGCTCCACTGTCTCCAGCCGTGCGGTGGGTACGGCCGCGCGCAGGCGGGCGGCGGCTTCCTCCAGGGAATCCGGGCGGCGCCCGGCGAGCAGGACGCGGGCGCTGTGCTGGGCCAGTATCCGTGCGGTGCGGAAACCGATGCCGCTGTTGGCGCCGGTGATCAGTGCGGTCCGGCAGTCGAGGGACGGGATGTCGGCGGGGGACCAGTGTCGGGCGGTCATCACACACTCCTAAATGAATGTTCATTTATTTCTCTCAGCTTGCGCGGGTGGCCCCGACTTGTCAAATGAACGTTCATTAGCGAAGCTGCTGGCATGGCAACGCGTGACCCGGACCGCAAACGGCAGCAACTGATGGACGCGGCCCTGGCCGAGTTCGCCGAGTACGGCGTGGCCGGCGCCCGGGTGGACCGCCTCGCCAAACGCGCCGGCATCAGCCCCGGACTGGTGTACTCGTTCTTCGACGGCAAGGACGGCCTGTTCGAGGCCGTCTACGAAGCAATCGTCGAGCAGACCGTGAACGCCGTGCCCATCGACGCCGACGATCTGCCCGGGTACGCCGCCCGCCTGCACGACGCCGCGGCACAGCACCCGCAAGTGATGCGGTTCCTCGCCTGGTACGCACTCGAGCGCGCCGACCGGCCGGTCCCCGAGGTCGTCGCACGTTCCATGGACGAAAAGACCGCCGCCATCGAGGCGGCACAACAGCGCGGCACCGTCACATCCGACAAGCCGGCCGGTGAGATCCTGGCCCTGGTGCTGTCGCTGGCGAACATGTGGCAGCACCACACTGAGGGCGTCAGTCGCCTGGTGACCGACACACAGCGGCGCACCGTCATCACCGACGCCGTGAGCCGCCTGGTCGCCCCCGGTGGTTGACCGCACCACGTCCGTCGCGCGGGGCGGAGCCGCGGGCGCGCGAGTTCCCCGCTCAGGTCCGCACCGGGGCTCCGGGCGAGGTGCGGCTGCCCGGGGACGGGCGGATCACGGAGTCAGGCCAGGCGCCCCGTGATGGTGGGACGGCCGTCGCCGAGCGGCGGCCGACGGGTCTGCCAGATACACCTAGCGCTTGTCGACGGCGAGTTCGCCGTTCAGGATCACCATGCTGAGATCGCGCAGGTTTCCGATGTCCGCGGTGGGATCGGCGTTCAGTACGAGCAGGTCGGCGCGCTTGCCTCGGGCCACCGTGCCGAGGTCGGGGCGGGCGCACTGCCGCGATGCCCCGCTGGTGCCTGCGGCCAGTACCTGGGTGGGCGTCATCCCGGCCGCGACCATGAGCTCGGCCTCTTCCAGAGTGTTGGCTCCGAACAGACCCCGGCCGCTGAAGGTGTCGCTGCCCAGCGCGATGTGCACCCCGGCCTGGGCGACCTTCTGGAGATTGCCACGCGCGTCCGGGTGGGCATCGTCGATCCAGAGCGTGGGTGTGTAGGTGATGCCGTGTGCGAGCATCAGCTCGATGAGCGAGCGGTCGGTGAGGGGCTCGACGGTGACACCGTGCTCCAGGCCGTCCGCCCCGGCCTCGATTGCCTCGCGTGCCGCGGCTTGCTGAGTGGTGTGGACGGTGACCCGAAGGCCCCGCTCGTGCGCGGTCTCGATACCTGCCCGAAGCAGTGCGAGGGGGAGCCGTTCCAACTCGACGCCATCAGGGAAGGCGGGATTCTGCCAAAGGTATGCCGGCCCGCCGGAGTGTGCGCACGCGCCCTCCGACAGGAGCTTGATCGCGTCCACCCTGTGGTCGGCGAGGTGGTGCACCAGGTCGCGGATCTCCTGCACGCTCTCGACCTCTCCCGTGAAGCGCTCGCGCGCCCAGGGGTTGTCGCCGAAGACGGTTGCGGCGGGGTGTCCGTCACGTCCGGTGATGCCGCAACCGGTTGCCAGCAGCCGCGGGCCACGCAGCGTTCCCTCGGCGATTCTGGCCCGGGTGTCCAGGATCCCGCCCGTCGGATCGCCCACCGACTTGATGGTGGTGACCCCGTGGTCGAGGAACAGCCCGAGCCGCCCCGGGAGCTCGTTCTCCTCGAAGGCCCGCATCGAGTCCGGATCGGAGACCGCGCGTACGTCGTAGAAGTGGACATGAGTGTCGATCAGTCCCGGCATGACCCATCCACCGGCCGCATCGATCTCCTGTCCGCCCCTGAGCGGTTCGGCCGATACGGAAGCGATCTCCGCGCCGTCGACGGCGACGTCATACAGACCGGTGAGCGCCTGGTGGCCGTCGAAGACATGGGCGCGACGGATGACGAGGTCGTAGGTCGCAGGGCCGCGAGCCTCGGCGCTCGCGATCGCTTCGGCGTTCTGGTGCATCGCTCTCACTCCTGGCATGCGAGTAGGTGTTCAGGTCCGGGTGTACGCGGACGGATGGTGCGGCCGTCGCCATCGGCAGCCGGAGGCCCCGGAGCGGCCACACCTCGCCCTAACTGCAACTAAGATGGTTACAGTTAGGGTGTGAGCCATGACACGAGGCGTGCGTACGTCAGTGTCGAATCAGCAGTCCTGCGCTTCGTTGTCGCGGGCCAGTATCTGCTGCAGCAGGGCGGCGATCGTCGTCCGGCCGAGCTGCTCCTCCAGGGCCCGCTCCGCGCTCTGGAACTCGGTTTCGAGCAGGTTGCCGATGTTGCGGCCGATCACACATGCCCCACTGGGCGGATGGGGGTGCCTCGAGAAGATCCGCCCTTCCTCCACGACGGCGTAC
Organism: Streptomyces hyderabadensis; assembly: GCF_020404845.1. GTDB lineage: Bacteria > Actinomycetota > Actinomycetes > Streptomycetales > Streptomycetaceae > Streptomyces > Streptomyces hyderabadensis. Next base: position 30,509 of record NZ_JAIOJZ010000030.1, read on the forward strand.
GCGTCATAGAGCGTGATGTCCCGCGGGCTGCGGGCAAGGGACCAGCCGCCACCCCGCCCCTCGGTGGATCGCACCAGGTGAGCGTCTCGCAAGCGGCCGAGGATGCGCCGCACGAGAACTGGATTGCTTTCGAGGCTGTCCGCGATCTCCGCGGAGGTCAGCGAGCCTCCACGCCGGTGCGCCAGCATCGCAAGCGCGTGAATCGCGACCGCGCTCCTGCTGCTGAGCCCAGCCATCTCCGCCCCTTGTCGCCGCCGGTTAACTGTCACCAACTTAGTTGCAGATAATTCGACGGTCAACCGAGCTGTCCGGGCGGGCGCCGGACCTGAGCAGCCGGGGGAGACGGGACGGGGCGTCATCAGCGACTCCCCGGTGGGCGGCGCGTCGGTACGCAGGTGCGGAGGTGGCGGCGCGTCGGTACGGAGGTGCGGAGGCGTGGCGGTGCGGGCGAGCGGAGAGCACACCCGCACCAGTCGCCCTCGACGAATGGGAGTCCGGTCCCGTGGAACCGGTGCGCGTCAGGGCTGAATGGTTTCCAGGTCCTGGAGGAGGCTGGGGTGGGTCGGCTGCCATCCGAGGGCATCGCGGGTGTGGGCGCTGGTCGCCGGCTGGTCCATGGCGAAGATCGGGCCGAACGGGCCGAACTGCTCCTGGGGAACCTCCTCGACCGGCAGGCCCAGGCGTCGGCCGACGACTGCGGCGATGTCCCGCACCGCGTCGCCCTCGTCGGCGACGGCGTGCCAGGCCGTCCCGGCCGGTGCGGACTCGAGGGCCAGCCGGAACAGGACGGCTGCGTCGAGCGCGTGCACGGCCGGCCAGCGCTGGGTGCCGTCGCCCGGATAGCCGGCCACCCCGGTGCGGCGTGCCTGATCGGTCAGCAGGCCGGCGAATCCGCCCTGGCCCTGGTTGTGGACCGTGCGCGGCATGCGGACCGCCGTGCTGCGCACACCGCGCGAGGCGAGGTCGAGCAGCGCGTTGACGGAGCGGCCCCGGCCGCCCACCGGCCCGTCGGTCGGCAGCGGATCGGCTTCGGTGGAGGCGCGTCCCGGCACCCAGGGCGTGCCGGAGACCGTGACGATCGGGCGGTCGCTTCCGATGAGTTCCTGCCCCAGCGTGGCGAGAGCGGCGCTCTCCTCGGCGATGGCCTGCGCGAGGGCGTCCGGGCTCCCGTAGTCGCGCCCGAACGCCAGACTGATCACGCCGTCGCACTGCCCCGCGCCGGACCGCAGGACGTCGAGGTCTGCCAGGTCTCCTCGGAGCACCTTGGCGCCGACGCGCTCCAGGGTCTGCGCGGAGCGGTCCGAGCGCGCCAGTGCGAGAACGGTGTGGCCGTTACCGAGGAGTTCGGCGACGACGGCGGAGCCGATGGTCCCAGTACCGCCGGTGACGAAGACATGCATGAGCTCTCCCTGAAAGTGATGGGACACTTGTCCCATCACTGACTGTACACCGGTGATGGGACAAGTGTCCCATCACCTATCCTGGTCGCATGGCTAGATGGCAACCGGGGGCGACCCAGCGACTCGTCGTTGCGGCCGTCGACCTGTTCACCGAGCAGGGGTACGACGCCACCACGGTGGCGCAGATCGCCGAGCGCGCCGGCGTCACCAAGAGCACCTTCTTCCGGCACTTCTCCGACAAGCGTGAGCTACTGGTCGCCGGCCAGGAGACGCTCAGCAGGCTGCTCGCCGACGGCATCACCGAGGCACCCGCGAGCGCCAGCCCGCTCCAGGCGGTGGCAGCCGGTCTCGAACGCGCGTCGAGCGCCATGGGACCGGCGAACCGCGAACTCGGACCTCGCCTCAAGGCAGCCGTGGCGGCCAGCACCGAACTGCAAGAGCGCGACGCACTCAAGAGCGTCGGTCTGGCGGCCGCCATGACGGCCGCGCTCATCGCCCGCGGTGTCCCCGAACCGACCGCGCACCTGGCGGGCGAGCTGGGAGTGCTCGCGTTCAAGCGGGGATACGCCCAGTGGTCCGAAAGCGATCGCGATGACGCAGAAGGGCTCGCGCCACACGCACTGGCGGCCCTGGAGGACCTGCGTGCGGCAACTGCATCGCTGGGCTGATCCGCGCAGCTCAGCTGTCGGCGCCAGGCGCACTGCGGCGCCCGTCGACCGATGGCCGCCTCGCCGTCTCACGGCGAACCGGCCTGCGCCGGTGTGGGCCGTGGACGGGACCGGCTCACACCGCCGCCTCAACGGCTTGCCATGTCGGCCGGGATGACGAACCCGTACATCCGTTTGATCGCAGCCGCGACCGCGGACAGGTTCTGCGCGCGGAGGTCCGGCGCGGCAGCGTTTGTCCACGTAGTGAGGCGAAGCCCAGGGGCTTGATAGTTAACGTAGCAACAGTTAGCGTGTTAACTATGAACGGATCGAGCAGAGAGAGCACGCTGGAGCTGATGCGGTGGGTCGTGTGGGGGCAGCGGCGCGTCGCGGAAGACTGGATACGGGAACGCGGCCTCACGCACGAGCAGAGTGCCGTGCTGGCATACCTCTCGAAGAACCCGGACGCCATTCAGCGTGACGTCGCGCGGGCCATGCGCACCAGTGCGCCGAGCGTCTCGCGGCTCCTGGCCGGACTCGAGCGGCGCGGACTCGTGGAGCGTCAGGCGCAGGAGAGTGACACGCGTAGCCGCCGGGTGCGTGTCACTGAGGCGGGCTCCGAGCTGATCCAAGGATTCGAAGAGGCCATGGACCGCATCGAGGAGTCGATCCTCGCGCCGCTCGGCGCCGAGGGGCAGGCGCGGCTCCATGAATTGCTCGAACAGCTCGTGTCCCGGATCGAGCCACCCAGCTCTCCCTGACCCGGCCTGCTGCTCCGCACAGCGGCCGGGAGCCTCGCGGGCAAGACCTCAGTAAGGAATACAGGTATGACCCAGATCACGATCATCGGTGCCGGTCTTGCGGGACTGACACTGGCACGAACCCTGGCGGTTCATGGAATCCCGTCCACGGTGTACGAAGCGGAGGCGTCTGCTCAGGCCCGGGGCCAGGGCGGCATGCTCGACATCCACGACTACAACGGTCAGCACGGGATCCGTGCTGCCGGCCTGATGGACGGCTTCCGGTCCCTCGTCCTCGAAGGCCGCCAGGCGTCCCGTGACGTGGCACCTGACGGCACCATTCTGGCGGACCGGCCCGATGACCCCGCCGGAGGCCGCCCCGAGGTGCAACGTGGCGAACTTCGGCAGTTGCTGCTGGAATCCCTGCCTCCCGGCACGGTTGTCTGGGGTCACAGGACTCGGAGCGTCCGGACCCTCGCTGACGGTCGTCACGAAGTGACCTTTGCCAACGGATCGACGATCGGCACCGACATCCTCGTCGGTGCCGACGGCGCCTGGTCGAAGGTCCGGCCGCTGCTGTCCGATGCCACGCCCGCCTATGCCGGACGCTCGATGATCGAGACGTACCTGTATGAGAGCGACACCCGGCACCCTGCCACCCTGGCGCTGGTCGGCGGCGGATCGATGACCGCCTACGACGAAACCACCCGTATCGGTCTCGGCGTGCAGCGCGAGCGCGCGGACACCCTGCACTCCTACGCCATGTTCGACCAGCCGCTCGACTGGTTCCACGGCATCGACTTCAATGACGGCCCTGCGGCCGCCCGTATGGTCGCGGCGATGTTCGAAGGGTGGGCGCCGGAGCTTGTCGCCCTGGTGGCGGACAGCGACATCCCTCCGATCTTCCGTCCCTTGTACGGGCTACCGACCGGACACCGCTGGGAACATGTACCCGGAGTCACCCTCATCGGAGACGCCGCCCACCTGGCACCGCCGGACGGCGAAGGAGCGAACTGGGCACTCTTCGACGCAGGCCAGCTCGGCAACGCCATCGCCCAACAGCCCAAGAACGTCGATGCGGCCATCCGCGCCTACGAAGCCGCGCTCTTCCCACGGAACATCGACACGGCGACCGCCGCCGCGGCCTACTACCCCGAATTCAAACCGCACTGACCCACAGCAACTGGACAGCCTGAAATCCACCGCAGGCGTCGGACGTGGCGGTACGTGATCAGGCAGACGGCGAGACCAAGGACGCCTCGCTGATGCCGTCGCGTCGTTCCCAGCGGACGCGCAGGCGGCGGCACGTGTCGTGGTCGCAGCCGCGGTCGACGGGGTGCCCTGGCCCTCGACGATGACGTGGTGCTTGCTGCCCGGCCGTACTCAATCGACTGGGCTCGGCCCGCTTTTGGTCCCCGCCGGACGGCCCGCACGTGCGAGGAGTGATCACCGCCCGCTCCCAGTCCAGCCGGTTCTTCGACGGCAGCTCGTTCAGCAGCAGCTGGTGGTGCTGACCACAGTTCACCCGACACGGGGTGGCCGTGCTTCAGGGGGTGACGATGGGAAAGTCGGGGTCGCCGGGGTCGAGGATCGATGCGAGGCGGTTCAGGACGGAAGCGTCCCCTTCCACCTGTACGCCTGCGTCATCCAGGTTCTGCGCGTCGAGGCCGGAGGCGATCAGAGAGGACAGGGCTTCGACGGTGGTGGTGAGGGTGACGTCGGCGGCCGTGTGCTGGGGCGCGGCGGTGTAGCTGAGCACGCCGTTGGTCAGGCGGAGCCGGTAGCAGTCGCTTGTGCCGCTGAGGCGGACATCGATGGCGGCCTTCAGGTCCCACGCTTTGGGTCCGTCGATCTGAATGGCCAGGGCGTCGAACAGCATGGTCGGCGTGAGGTGGGCAACGATGTCCGGGGCCGCGGTGACGGTGGGGGTGCCGAACTGTCCCTCGCGCAGTTCGGTGGTGCCGGAGAGGTAGAAGTTGCGCCAAGTCCCGTTCTCCGCGCCGTAGCCGAGCTGCTCGAAGGTGTCCGCGAGCAGGTCGTGTGCCGCCGTGTGGCCGGGCTCGGCGAAGACGACGTGACTGAGTACCTCGGCCGCCCACCGGTAGTCGCCCGCTTCGAACGCCTCGCGTCCCTTCTCCACCACGGCGTCGGCGCCGCCCATGCACGCGACGTAGCGCCGGCCGGCCTCGACTGGCGGATGCTGCCACAGATGTGCCGGGTTGCCGTCGAACCAGCCCATGTAACGCTGGTAGAGGGCTTTGAGGTTGTGGCTGACCGATCCGTAGTAGCCGCGGGCGTGCCAGGCGTTCTCCAGGGCGGGCGGCAGTGTCAGGTACTCGGCGATCTCGGTTCCGGTCCAGCCCTTGTTGATCAGACGCAGCGACTGATCGTGAAGGTAGCCGTACAGGTCTCGCTGCAGTTCCAGGAACGCGATGACGCGTTCGTGGCCCCAGGTCGGCCAGTGGTGCGAGGCGAACACCACGTCGGTGGTCCCGCCGAACAGATCGATCGACTCGGTCAGCGCGTGGGACCAGGCATGCGGGTCCCGGACGACCGCACCGCGCAGTGTCAGCAGATTGTGCAGCGTGTGCGTGGCGTCCTCTGCGGCGCACAGCGCCCGGAAGTCGGGGAAGTGGACGAGGAGCTCCGCCGGTGCCTCGGTGTTCGGTGCCATCTGGAAGACCATGCGGATGCCGTCGACGACCTCTTCCTGCCCCGTCCCGGTGACGGTTACGGTCGGTGGGATCAGCGTGACCGTGCCGGTGGAGGTGGTCTGCCCGAGACCGGCACCGACGGCCCCGCGCGGACCGCGGGCGAGCGCGGCTCCGTACATGTATGCGGCGCGCCGGCCCATCGCGGTGCCCGCATACACGTTCTCGGCCACCGCATGCTCGGTGAAGCCCTCCGGAGCGATGACTGGCACCCGCCCGGCGTCGACGTCCTGCTGGGTGGTGACGCCCTTGACGCCGCCGAAGTGGTCGACGTGCGAGTGCGTGTACAGGACACCCGTCACCGGACGATCGCCGCGGTACTCACGGTAGAGGGCCAGGGCCGCAGCGGCCGTCTCCGTGGAGATCAGGGGATCGATGACCAGCACACCGCCGGTGCCCTCGACGAAGGTGACGTTCGACAGGTCCAGGCCTCGCACCTGGTAGATGCCCTCGACCACCTCGAACAGCCCTTGCTCGGCGACAAGCTTGGACTGACGCCACAGGCTCGGGTTGACCGTGTCGGGGGCGTCGCCCTCGAGGAAGGCAAAGGTGCCGGAGTCCCACACGGTGCCGCCGTCCTCGCCCGTGACGGTGCCGGGTACACGTCGGGCGATCAAGCCGCGCGTTGCGTCCTCGAGATCCTGTGCGTCCGAGAACGGGAGACGGTCACGTAGTTCTGCCTGCTGCCGGGCGATGAACGGCTGGGCGCTCTTCGACGTCGAGGTCATAGCCACACATTCACACCATTTCTCTTCAAACGCTGACCCCGACTCGCCCGCACCACTCGACCTCAGGTACTCCTCACACGTTCCGCTGTGTCTTCGGGCCGGGGCGGTCGGCCTGATGCCCGGCCGGTCCCTTCCTGCATCGACGGCATCGTTTCCCCCTTCACGCTCACTGTCTCGTGCCCCGCACGCCGCGGCTCGCTGCCCGGGCGCCCCGAGCCAGTTCCTCTTCGCAGGCGCCCCATGGGGTGCTGAGCCCGCTCGGGCCCGGGGCTCACGGGAGGAGGAACTGGTGTGTCATCGGTTGTCGGCAGCAGTGCCGGATGCGGACTTCACATGTGCGGAGCGGTCGTTGGCCCGGTCAGCGGCAGGAGACCGTGTTCAAGGGGGCTCGCTGAATTTTCAGGAGAAGACGACGGAACGGAGGAGCAGGCGGTCGCCCGCGCTCTTCCCGGGCGGCAGGACGTAGTGCGGGCCTTCGCAGTCGGCGTCGAGGAAGACAGTAGCGGTGGCGTCCGTGTAGTTCTGGGGTGCCCGTGAGGCGGCCCCGGGACGGGCTTGCGGCGTCGGGAGGTCGATGCACTCGCCGCTGTCGGGGTGGTTGAGGAAGCCGACGGCCTCGTAGCCCTCGTCGGTGGTGTAGGTGTAGCGGAACTGGCCGGTCGCGGCCGATGCGGGGCCCGGCAGGGCCACGAGCAGAGCCAGTGCGCCGGCGGCGGCGCCGAAGGCCGCGGTGGCGGAGCGAAGGAACATCTGAGCAGTCACCTCTCGTGAATGATGGCCTGGTCAGGAGCAGCGATGCCCTGCCCTCCCAGCCCTACGCGTGTCGTCCTCCTATCGGGTTTGGTGAATCGATTCCGTTCACCCGTTCGGCCCACGCCGGCGACGTGCAAATGGTGCGCGTGGAGAGTGCAGTCAGCGCTTGTGTGACCCATCAACCAGCGGAAGGTCCTTCAGCCCGCGCTGCACGTCGGTCTGCACGACCACCACCATCACCGTGCACCGCCGACCACAGCAGTGAACGGAATTCCGTCAGGAGCTGCTACCGGACGGGCGCTACGACGAGGCCCGGGGAACCGGCGCAGCGCGTACACCGGCCGGTACACGGTGACCGGCAACCACCTGGACTACGTCGACGACACCGGCTTCACCGCCACCGGAGTCCTGCGGGACGGCGTGCTCCACCACGAACACCTCGTGCTGTACCGCGAGCTGGGGCCCGCATGAGCGGAACCGGTGCCGTGCACTCGGGCGGCCACAGGGCCTCGGGGGTCAGCCGGTCGGCGTCACCAGCTCCGCGTTGGCCCGCTCGGTGACCAGGGCAAGGACGCGCCCGGCGGCGGCCAGGTCGTCGGCCGGTATCCCGCCCCAGATGCGGGCGGTGTAGGGGACGGTCTCCGCGCCGACGGCGGCCAACAGTTCGTGCCCCGCGTCCGTGGCGCAAAGGTGCGGGCCGTCGGCGACGAGCAGCCGCGCGGCCAGTAGCTCGTCGATGGTGGCGCGTATACCGGTCGTGTCGCTCTTGAGGGAGCTCCGGACCTGGGCGACGAGATCGTCCGGCGTCTGCGGGGCGTCGGCGGTGACGGCGGCACGCAGGGCGACCTGCTGCTGGAACGTCACGCCATGCCGGGCCAGGACCTGCTCCAGGACGCCGCGGGCGGCGTAGTGGGCCAGGGCGAGGGCGCGAGAGTCGGCAGCGGGTGCGGTGGTGGTCATGGTGTGGTCCTCCGAGTGCGCTCGTGGTGCGGCGGGGATGGGGCGAGGGGCACGTCGAGCAAGGCCGTCAGTTCGTCGGTGAACGCGCCCGTCCGAGGGGCGTCGAGGCCGCCGAGTGGCTCCAGCAGCTGCTCGAGGAGTTCCCGGACGACCACGATGGCCTGCCGCGTGACGGTCTGCCCCTCCTCGGTGAGAGAGAGCTGGACCGCGCGCGGGTCGCGTGGGTCGCGGGTGCGCTCGATCAGTCCGGCCGAGTCCAGGGCTCGGGCGAGCTTCGAGACGTACAGCGCCTCCAGACCGGTGTGGTCGGCGAGCCGACGCTGACTGGGCCGCTCTCCGCCACGCTGCATTCCGTGCAGCGACGCGACCAGTACGTACTGCGCGTGGGTGAGTCCCAGCGGAGCCACCGCGCGGTCGACCGCGACGCGCCACTTGTTGGCGAGCCGCCACACCAGGTAACCGGGCGTGGGGCCCGTCGAACCTTTGCTCATGACAAATACAGTACATGGCTACTATCGCCATGGCTACTATATGGCTCCAGCTGGACACCACACCGATGACCACTGACCAGCAGTACCCGCCGCCCGCGTCCAAATCTCCAGCGACCGGCGTGCAGTTGAAGCACACCGCCGTGTACGCGAAGGGACGATCCGATCCAGTCGCAGCACTACGCCGCCCCGTCCCGGACGAGCGGTCCGACGCCGTCATCTCCCGTCTGGAGATGCTCGACGTCACCTACTACGCCGACCTACGTCGACGACCCGGACCGGCACAACACGGAGGTCATGACCCGGCCCTACGCCCGCCCTCAGGGCCCGAGCAGCTCGGCGAAGACAGTCCCATGCGATCGGCGGTGGCGGGGGCAAGCGCCCAAGGGCGCCGCCGTCGCGGCAGCGGGCAGTGTGGTGGGGAGGGGCCTCAGGCCCGGCTTCCTCACGGCCGATGCACAGGCGAGTCCCCGAGCACCGAGAAGTGGTGTGACCGGGGCGATCCCGTTCCTGGAGGGCGCCTTCGCACCGGTCACCGGGGAGCTGACCACCTTCGGCCTTGACGTCGTCGGGCGCATCCCGCACGACCTGGACGGCCGTTACCTGCGGAACGCGCTCGGCGTCGAGGACGTCCGCGCACACCACTGGGTGCTCGGTGACGGAATGGTGCACGGCGTCCGGCTGCGCGGCGGGCGCGCGGAGTGGCACCGCAACCGCTGGGTGCGGTCTTCGCAGGTGACGGCGAAGCTGGGTGAGACCCACCCGGGCCGGGTGCCGCCGGACGACTTCGCGTGCAACACGCACGTGATCCCGTACAAGGGCCGCATCCTGGCGATGCAGGAAGGCGGGCCGCTGCCGTACGAACTGGACGGCGAACTCGGCACCGTGGGCCCGTACGACTTCCGCTCCACACTCAAGGGCGCCCTTGCCGCGCACACCAAGTACGACGCGGCGGCCGACGAACTGCACGCGATCGCGTACTACCCCACCTGGGACCACGTGCGTCACATCGTGGTCGATCGAACCGGCAGGGCAAGGCCGGCCAGGCGGATCCCCGTCGCGGACGCGCCGATGATGCACGACTTCGCGCTCACCGAGAAGTGGGCACTCATCACCACGATGACCCGGCGGCTCACCCGCAAAAGCCCGCACCAACTGGACCAAAACGGTCGGGCCAGCAGGTTAGCCGCTGGTCGTCCACGCCAAAATCAAGGGATACCTCCTCATCGGCCGGCCAGCCCAAGCTGGATGGATGCCGCGTCGACCGTCTGCGCCAGCAGGACTGCGATGGTCATGGGGCCGACCCCGCCGGGGACCGGCGTGATCAAGCGGGCACGAGTGCGGGCAGTGTCGAAGTCGACGTCGCCCACGTTGCCGGGGTTGTATCCGGCATCGATCACGACGGCCCCCGGCTTGATGTCTTCGCCTCGAACAAGCCGAGGCCGTCCCACGGCCGCCACAACAACGTCCGCTTCCTGCACGATCGCGGCCAGATCGGTCGTACGGGAATGGCAGTAGGTGACAGTGGCGTCCCGGGCGAGCAAGAGCATTCCGACGGGCTTGCCGAGGATCGCACTGCGACCCACGACAACGGCGCGCTGACCTGCAAGATCGACCTCATACTCGTCCAAGAGCCGCATGATCCCGCCCGGGGTGCACGACGCGAATCCAGGCAGTCCGAAGCTCATCGCCCCGAAGGAGCGCATCGTGACCCCGTCGACGTCCTTCTCCGGCGCGATGGCCTCGAATGCCGCCCGCTCATCGATGTGAGGGCCTACGGGGTGCTGAAGCAGGATGCCGTGCACTCCGGCGTCCTGCGAGAGGGACTGGAGGGTCTCCACCAGCTCAGCGGTTGTAGTGGTGGCCGGCAGGCTGACATGTCGGGACTCGATGCCCGCCTTCGCGCAACGGGCCCGCTTCATCCGGACATACGTCACCGAAGCCGGGTCCTCACCTACCAGCACCGTTGCGAGGCAGGGCGTCACGCCGACACGTCGCGCAAGTTCTGCCGCCTTGCTCGACGTCTCCTCAACGATGCGTCGGGCAAGGCCAACGCCGTCCATGAGCCGGGCTGTCTGTGTCTGGGACATGGTCGCCTCCAGGCGTTGCTGACCACTCGCCCAGGCGCACGGCATCGACCGATTCGTCAGACCGCTCCCCGGTGGTGCTCCACCTCAGCGCCAGTCACGGCCCACGCACCACTCTAGTGGCACTCTTCCGCTGATCAGGAGCGGGAAGTGGAAACACCCACTCAGGGCAGTTGGTCGTAAACGGCTTGCACGTAGGCGGCGCTGCGGTCGGAGCCGAGGAGGCCCGGTCCCATCTTGTTCATGACGTAGGAGATGGTCATGCGCCGGTCGAGATCCGCGATGATCATCGAACCGCCCCAACCACCCCAGAACGCGACCCTGCCGTCGGGAACCCAGGGCAGAGTGGCCTTCTTCGGCAATGCGAAGCCGATACCCCAGCGCACCGGCAGGCCGTTGACGAGGTCGACGCCGTCGGACTGCACGTCGAAGACGAAGTCGATCGTCTTCTCACCGAGCAGCCGGACGCCGTCGACCTCGCCGCCGCGGGCAAGCGCGGACAGGATGCGCGCGGCGGAACGGGCGTTGCCATGGCCGTTCGCCGCGCCGATGTCCGCGGCCCGCCACGCCGGGGTGTTCGCGATTTCCGGCGCCACCGCAGGGCCGGTCAAGGTCTTGTGGGCGGGAGAGTCCGTCCCGGCCGCTGCCCCCGTCGCCGCTGGGACGGAGGGCCACGGGGGCGGCGGCACTATGTCCGCGACCCGTGTCCAGTCTGCCCTGGCCGCGCCAATCTGGAAGTCCGCTCCCAGCGGGCGGGCGATCTCCTCGGCGACGAACTGCCGCAGGGACCGGCCGGTGATCCTGTGCACGAGTTCCCCGATGAGGTGCCCGTAGTTCATCACGTGATAGCCGGAGGCAGTGCCCGGCTTCCACCACGGAGCCTGCGCGGCCATCCTGGCCGCGGCCCCGCGCGCGTCGTACAGGTCCTCCACGGTCGCCGGCTGCTCGAGCCCTGAGACACCTGAGGTGTGAGAGAGCAGATGACGGACTTCTACCTCCCGCTTGCCGGCCGCGGCGAACTCGGGCCAGTACCGGGCCACCGGCGCGTACACGTCGAGTTCGCCACGGTCCACCAGCATGAGCGCGGCAAGGCTGGTGACGGTCTTCGTGATCGACCATACGTTGGTGAGGGTGTTCTCCTCCCAGGCGGTGGTGCGGGCGGCATCACGGTGGCCGCCCCACAGGTCCACCACACGCTCACCGTCGATGTCCACGACCAGCGAGGCGCCGATCTCCTCACCTGATGCGATGTTCTGCCGCAGTGACTCCCGTAGTCCGGCGAAACGGGGCTCGGAGGTGCCGTGGAGTGTGGTCATGATGCGCTGTCCTTGGTCGACGGTGTCGGGTGGTCGGCCCCTCTGTGCCCCGTGGGCGAGACGGATGCCCTGTGCGGGGTACGCCGCCGAGGCGACTCCGGTGGGTGTGGCCGACGCCGTCAGTCTCCGAGGCTGACACCGGTGTGAAGGTCAAGCGCTGCAGGTCCCGGCACTTTCCGGCGCTGTCGTGCGCCGTGCCGCACGGTGATCGTCTGTGAGGCGCGGCGCGCTCCAGGCGTGCTCTACGCGCTCTGCGCGCTCTGCACCTGTTCCTGCTGCCCGTTGGTCTCGCGCAGAGCAGTGAGGTAGTCGGCGATCGCGTCCCGGTTGCGGGTCAGGCAGTCGATGCGTGCCGTGAGCCGGGCCTGTTCGGCTTCCAGGAGCGCGACCATCTCGGCTGTCAGACCGGAGAAGCGGATGCCGCTGTGCGGGGTGGGAATGCACGGCAGGATCTGCTTGATGAGGCGGGTCGGCAGACCGGCCGTCAGGAGGTCCCGAATCTGGGCGATCCGTCCCAGAACGCTTTCGTCGTACTCCCGGTAGCCGTTCTCGGAACGGCCGGGCACGATCAGCCCCTGTTGTTCGTAGTACCGCAGCAGGCGCGGGGTGGTTCCCGAGCGCTGAGCCGCCTCTCCGATGCGCATGTGTTCGATTCTAGGCCGGATGGACGTCTTGGCCGGGCAGGCAGGTTTTCGCTGGTTCGGCCACGGCTGCTCAGGCGGGTCCAGGTGGCGCCCGGCCAGGCTGTGACCTGCGCAATTTGACCTTGCCATCAGTGTCAGGGACGGAGACTGACTGCGTTGGCGAGGTCCCCGTCCGGCGGCGAACCCCACCCGCGGTGCTGTGCCGTGAGACCACACCGGGGCCGCGCGATCAGTGACCGATCAGTGACATCACGAAAGACATGAGCACCATGAACTTGACACCAAAGGCCGCGGCACTGCTGGAACGCTGGGTGCAGGCAGCCAGTGACATCGGTCCCGCGCTCGCCGGGGAAGGCGACCTCACCTGGACGGAAGTGCGGGACAGCTACGGCAAGCAGCTCGCCGCCGCCCTTCCCGCGCCGCACGGCGTGAGCTTCGAGAGGGTCGAGCTCGATGGCGTGCCGACCATGCTGGTGGTGCCGGACGAGGTGACCGATGACCGGGCACTTTTCTACATCCACGGGGGAGGCTACGTACATGGCGCGGTCGAGGCATATGTCGGGCTGGCCGGCCACTACGCCAAGCGCCTGGGCGCACGGGTCTACGTTTCTGACTACCGACAGGCCCCGGAACACCCGTTCCCGACCCCCATCGACGACGTGTTCACCGCCTACCGGGCACTCCTTGCGGCCGGAACCGCCCCCGGGAAGATCGCGGTCTCGGGTGACTCCGCCGGGGGCGCGATGGTGATCACCATCATGCGCAAGGCACGCGACGCGGGCCTGCCGCTGCCCGTGGCCGGCGTGGCCATCTCGCCCTGGGCCGACCTGACGCACTCCGGCCCCTCGGTGCGCAGCCGCGCCGGCATCGACCCGCTGTGCACCGGTGAGTTCCTGGACGACCTCGCTCGTGCCTTCCTGGGCGACGCGCTGGCAACCGATCCAGACGCCTCCCCCGTCTTCGCCGAGGTGCGTGGTCTGGCCCCGACTCTGATCCAGATGGGCGAGAACGAAGTGATGCTCAGCGGCGCCATCACGCTCGCCGGACGGCTCGCCGAACAACGCGTCCGCACCACCCTTGAGGTCTGGCCCCGCATGTTCCATGTCTGGCACATGCTGGCCGGGCACATGGCCGAGTCCGACGAGGCCCTCGACAACGCGGTCTCCTTCATCACCCGGGAGTACGAGCGAGCACGTTGAGCCTGCAGCACCCCACCACGCGTCCCGGTCCTGAGCCTGCCCGGCACGTGGGGTGATCTTCATCCGCCACGGGGTTGCCAGCGGGCCGACCACGGCAAACCGACACGGTGACCTGCACGGACACAGGGACGTTTCGGCGGGCCTCCCAACAGTCGGCACGCCCCTTGGCACAACAGATTGGCGCACCTTTACGGCAACCCTTCGTGCTGGTCGACTGAGGCATGCGGGTCACGCCGTTCGGACGGGGACTAGCACGAATCCGGTGTTCACCACTCGCTTGGGCTGCGGTCGCGCCGTCTGCAGGTCCCAGCCTGGACCGCGTCCAGGATCGCGGTCCAGGAGGCGGCACCTGGCTCCAACAGGGCGACAAAGGAGTACGGCCACGCCTCCCTCTGGGCAGCAGCAGGCAGCAGACTCACCCTCACGGCCTTCGTCTTGGTCACGTGCACCTCGGTCGGAGTACATGATCAGACGAAGGCCGTTTCTGCATCCGGTGATTGTCGGGCTTACGATCAAGTTCGACGGCCGTTCGAGGCCCACACGGGGGCTTTCCCGGCGATCGCCTGCCCGACAGCACCAGCCGACCGGCGCCCCCTAGTCTTCTGAGTCAGGAATGCTGTTCAGACAGTTGGCGAGGCGTTCGAGGATCTCGTCCGCGGTCTTGGTCCAAACGCAGGGCTTGGGGTCGGTGTTCCATGAGGCGATCCAGGCACGGATGTCCTTCTCCAGTGCCTGGACGCTCTTGGGGACCCCGCGTCGTATCTGCTTGTTCGTCAGCTCCGCGAACCAGCGTTCCACCAGGTTGAGCCAGGACGATCCGGGTGGGGTGAAGTGCAGGTGGAAGCGGGAGTGGGCGACCAGCCAGGCCTTGCTCGCCGGGGTCTTGTGGGTGGCGTAGTTGTCCAGCACCAGGTGCACGTCCAGGTCCGCCGGGATCTCTTGGTCGAGTTTGATCAGAAATTTCTTGAACTCCTCGGCCCGGTGCCGGTGGTGCAGGGAGCCGATCACCTTGCCGGTGGCCATCTTGAGTGCGGCGAACAGCGTAGTGGTGCCCGACCGTACGTAGTCGTGGGTGGGGCGCTGCGGGATGCCAGGCATCATCGGCAGCACCTGCTGGGAGCGGTCAAAAGCCTGGATTTGTGACTTCTCGTCGACGCAGAACACCAGAGCGCGTTCGGGGGGCCAGATACAGGCCGACGACGTCGTGGACCCTGTCGATGAAGTACGGGTCTGTGGACAGCTTGAACGTCTCGGTGCGGTGCGGTTGCAGGCCGAAGGCCCGCCAGATCCGTGACACAGTCGACTGCGACAGGCCCGTCTCATTGGCCATGGCCCGTGTCGACCAGTGCGTGGCGTTCTTCGGGGTCGACTCCAGCGTCCGCTTCACCACCGCGGCGACCTGCTCGTCGGCCACTGTCCTCGGGCCGCCCGTGTGCGGCATGTCGCCCAGGCCTGGACGGGCCCGACCACAAACCCGACCGTGGGCCCGATCACGGGTTCACGGCAGGATGTACGGGGTGTTCACGAGAGCGCCTGGCCAGGCACGCCTCGACGCCTTGAAGGTCTCTTCCCGCAGACCGAGTGATCGTTCCCCGCCGAATCCCCATCGTCCGTTGCGAGTTGGGATATGCGCTGACCGCTTGATCACTGGGCTGTCTTGCGAACAGACTGCGCCAGTGATTTCCGACCTGCCTGCCTTCCGCTACCACCCTGATCCGCTCGCCAGCGGATCCATCCGTGAAAGCGCCGAGAGCTGTGCCTGCTGCAACCGCGCCACAGGGTGGATCTACACCGCGTCCTTCTGCACCGTCCAGGAGGTCGGCGGGCGCTTCTGACCCTGGTGCATCGCAGACGGCAGCGCGGCCGAGCGGTTCGCCGGCGAGTTCATCGACTCTTGCGGACTCGACGGCGTCAGCGAGGAGACTCTGCGCGAGGTCACCCGCCGCACCCCCGGCTTCCATGCCTGGCAGGACCCGCATTGGTTCGTCCACTGCCACGAGGCAGCCGCGTTCATCGGCGAGGTCGGCTACAGCGAACTGGTAGCCCACCCGGACGCTCTCGATCAACTCCGACACGACCTGCGCCTCGGTGGCTGGCATGACGCAGCCCAAGTCGAGCAGTTCCTCACCCACCTCGGCGGAGGCGCCACCGCGATGCTCTTCCGCTGCACCACGTGCTGCGCCCATCTCGCCTACGCCGACGCCTCATAACGGCGCCCTTGCGTCAGGGGTCAGTCCCACCAGAAGTCCCAGCTGTTCATGCCGACGAGGCGTTCCGCATAGGCAGCGAGGGTGTAGGGGTGGGAGCCCTGTCAGATGCTGTCCGGGCAGAAGGCAAAGTGTTCGGCAGCGACCCGGAGGGCGCCCTGCGTGTTCGTCGGGGGTGCTGCGACGCTGAGGTGGAGGGTGTCGAAGCCGACGGCTACGACGCGCACGCCGAAGCGGCGCTCCCAGTCGCGCACGACGGCGGAGAACTTGGCCGTGTCGTTGTCGTAGTTGACCGGCCCGCCCCAGCCGGTGGCCGCCAGCGCGTCCGCGCCGCCGGCAGCGGCGACGAGCCCGAGACGGGCCTGGGGGTGCTGGTCGGCGAAGACCTCTGCGTACGCCACGGCCATCTCACCGGCATCCGTCACGAGGTCATCGCTGACGAGCGGACCCGGCCAGGCCTGTCCGAACGGCGCGGTGACAGCAAGCCGTTCGTGCGGCGGCAGCAAGTCGTCGTCCTCATTGGTCTCCGCGTACGTGCTCCACCACTGCGCCAGGAGTTCGGCCGGGTTGTGCGCGTGGGGGGCGGTCATGCGTTCAGGGAACAATTCGCCGGACCCCCAGGGCCGGAATTCGGCGTCGCCTGGGTCGTGGGCGTCAAGAAGCAGTGGCCACAGTCCTGAGGTGTTGTGCTCGGCGAGCAGCCGCGCCCACAGTTCGGCAGAAGCCGGGGAGTCGCTCAGCCACAGGGGCTGCACCGCCCCGTCTCCTTCATCGGATGTGATCAACCGGCCCGCAGGGAGCGGGACAGCGAGAGAGGCCAGCAGTTCAGGGGTCACGAGCGGAGGCTAGTTCGAGGCGCTGACAATAAGGATGATGGTGCCGTGACGAGCGTGACTGATAACCATGTGAAGGTCCACTTCCGGATGGACGTGGACGAGGACGGCTGGCCGCCGGCGAGCGTGGAAAGCCTGTGGGCGATCGATCTCGGTGACGGAACAGTCCGCTTGGACAACACCCCATGGTTCGTCCGCGGAGTCGCCAGCGACGACATCATCCGCGTGGAGCTCGACGAGGGCGGCGTCCGTTGGGCCGCAGAGACCGTTCAGGCGTCGCAGAACTGCACCATCCGGCTGATCGTTCTCAAGGACGGTGGCTCTGGCGCGGCCCGGCAGAGCGTGCTGGACGTCTTTCACCGCCTCGGTGCGACCGGCGAGGGCATCGAGCAGTTCCGGATGGTCGCATTGGACGTGCCGCCGGATGCCGATCTTCAACAGCTTCGCAGGCTCTTGGAGCATGGTGCGGCCAAGGGGTGGTGGCACTGGGAAGAGGGATGCGTCACCGATGCCTGGAGGTCCACGGCCGCGTGACAGACACCCGCGCCACACGTTCGTTGCCTCCCGGGCTGGTTTTCTCAACGGCGGCTGGAGTCGGCCCATTCGCGGCTGTTCCACATGACGGGCATGGCCCCCACCGGCTCGAACCGGATGCCGGGGTCGTTGCTGTGGACTAGTGCGAAGAAGCGTCGCTGGACTACCGCCGCTCGGCGGGCCTGGTCCGCAATGATGTCCAGCACGATCTGGGCCGCTCTGGGGGATGCGGCGGCGAAGCGGTCGTAGTCGGTGAGTGACAGTACGAGTCCGATTCCCTCGGCGGTCTCCTCGTGGGACCCGAAGCAGGCGACGTCTCCGAGGCAGTCGTTGAGGGCGTCCAGGTTGTGCCCGTAGTAGTCGGGGAACTGCAGGGCTGCGGCAACGGCTTGGTGCATGTCACGTTCCGTCGCCCATGCATGCGCTTCGAGATGGACGACGCGGAATCCGCGGTTCTCAAGTCCCAGGACAGCCTCTGCGAGGAGTCGGCGTCGCCAGAAGAGGGTCACGAACGTGTTGCTCATGTACTCGATGCTGGGGAGCCGATCCCACGTGCCATGCGAGGCCGGCTTCCTGGTGATGTCGCGCCGGAAGTGGTCCAGAAGCCGGAAGAACTCATCGACTGGCGTGGAGTCGGCTGGCGTGTGCCGCTCGATCTCGGCGGCCCAGGTCAGAGAGCTTGACGTTCCGTAATGCTCGTGGAGCCAGTTGATGAAGTCTTCCTCGGGCCAGAAGGCGAAGGGCTCGTGGGCGGAGTGAACGGCGAGCGCCACACGGTAGCCGGTGAGGATGGACTGCAAGTGCTGGAGCGACCCACCCGGCAGCCACATCCCGGGGCGCAAACGGATCTGCTCCAGGAAGTCGTACACGTCAGAGCACTCCTGCCAGTGCTTGACGACGCTGTCGGGGCTGTTGTCGGTCGGCATGCGGGCAGCCTACGGGGGCGTTCACTGTGCTGTGCGACCGGGCGACTCCCGGCAACTGGGGCCATGGAGCAGAGAAGTTGCGGCCCGTCCCGGTCCCGGATCCTCGCTCGGCCATGAGGGCTGTGGCTCATGCCCGCCTCATGCGACGAGCCTGGTGGCGAAGGCCGCTATCAGGGTGTCCGCCCTCAGCAGCAGCTCAGGGCTGGAAGCTCCCGCCACGTGGACAGAAACCTCATTGCCACCCACGGCCTGCGCAAGGTGCACCTTGAGGTGATGGTTCGATCCGAGGAGTGGATAGCTGTACCAGCGATCCCGGTGCTCATCATCGGTGGCCTCAAGAGCGATTTCGACCGCCTGCCAGTCGGTGCCATCGAAGTCGTAGCCGGCGTAACTTGCCAAGAGAGCCAAGAAGGGCAGGACGTTCTCGTTCCAGACCCACCCCTCCAGCTCGTCGTCGGCGTCGGCCTGTGCCGGAAGCGCGATGAACACCCGCTCTCAGGTGCCGTCGGCGGACCATGTCCGCAGCCGGTTGTAGACGCCCCGCCAGTTGCCGTACTTCTCCGGCAGCTGCACCCACTGCGCCCCTGTCGAAACTTCCAGGCGATGGCGTCGATCCCTCCTCGGTGGTCCCGTCACTGGCCACCCCGCTTCGGTTTCCGGTCCGGAAGTAACGGCTCGATCCGCGCCCACTGCGCGTCAGCCAACGGCACACCTGGACCAACGAGCAGTCGATCCGGAAGGAGCGGCTACACGCCGCGGATGCCATCGGTTTCGCCGGCGGCTGTCCACCAGGAGATCACTAGGGTCGCCATCGCTCCCGGCTCTGACGGCGGGGGGCGAGACCGAAGTGGTCCTCCAGGTCGTGCCGCAGGAACTCGCCGATCTCTGTCTGGTCGGCGTCACCCCGGAGCCGCTGGAGGAGAGGGACGAGCATGCAATCGTATTCGTCCTGTACTTCGTCAGGGACGCCGATGGGAGCCCACTCATTGAGCAGATGCCGCAGGCTGCTCTCGATGGCGTCGGTTCCAGGTCGCATCGCTCCTGGGTGCTTTCCGGAGCCGCCCTCCTCGCCCACCCGTACCTTGATCCAAACGAAACCGCTCAGGAGTGTCGGCTCACGATTGAGTTGGCGTATGAAGCCAGGTCGTGGGCCAAAACCTGCAGGCGCCGTCTCCTGAGCTTGTCCAGAAGGGGGAGGGTGCGCCGGTATGTTGCTGACCAGGTGATGTCGGTGCGGCCGTGGGGTGCTGGGGCCAGGTCCACAGACCCCCGATGAGAAGTGAACAATCCGGCGGCATGGTCGTAGCTGAACCGCTGGTCGGGAACCATCTCGACGATGCGCTCGCGGCAGCACACCCGTCCGAGACGAGAACGGATGGTGCGGAGATCACCTACCCGTGCCGGTCTCTCGACCCCCGTCGGCAACTCCCACTCGACCTGGTAGTACGAGGTCCACGACGGCCAGGATTCTGCGTCCAGGAGCGCGGCGTAGACGAGAGCAGCAGGCGCCGATGAGCGCGAGGTAGCAGTAACAGCGAGGTACGGCACACAACAAGGCTAGACCGTGCCTCACGGTGATCGTGTTACGAGCTGTGGGGATCGAAGAGCGGTCCTTGATCACCAGAATGTAGGTTTTGGCCATGGCTGGTGACTGGCGGGTGCACCGGATCGGGGCTGCACTGAAGGGCGAGAACCCGACTGTGCTGCGACGTCTGACGTCGGGGTTCGCGGTGATCGGGTATGGCGTGGCTGATGGTGTGCTTATTGATCTTGATAGTGGCCTGCTGTTGTTCAGTTGTACTGGGTGGTAGTTCTGGTCAGTCGGTGGGGTTTACGCGGAACCGAGTGTCCGGTGTCGGGGGATACGTGCGTTGAGCTGGGTGTTTGGTGTTGTGCAGGGTGCTGTGCGGGGTGGCGGTTTTTGCTCAGTGCGGTTGGCGCGTCTATAGGTGCGGTGCGGGTGTTGGCTGGCTGTGTGTGCTGGGGCGTTGTGGGGTGTGGGTTGGTTCAGCGGGTGGTGAGGCGTTGCCAGAGCAGGTCGTGGTCGGCGGGTGCGAGGCGGGGTAGTTGGAGGCGGTCGGCGAGGTGGTGGAGGAAGGCGGTCTGCTGCGCGCGTGTCAGGGGGTGCGAGGGCAGGCGGTCGAGGGCCGCGGCGAGGGTGAGGGTTTCGGGGTAGGTGATCAGGTTCCGGCAGGCCAGGGCGGGGGAGGCGGCCTCGCGGGTGAGGTGGGGGTTGGTGGTGGTGAGCTGGTGCAGGCGGGTGTGCCAGCGGGTGTGGAGGTGCTGGTGGTGGTCGTACCAGCGGGTGGTGATTGTCGTTGCCCAGCTCAGGGAGGCCGCCGTGAGGCGACGGCGGGCGGCGAGGCGGGTTCGGGTGAGTTCGGGCAGGGAGCGGATGTTGAGGGGGGCGCGGTGTCGGGGGTCGCTGGAGGCTTGCTGGTGACGGGTGCAGATCATGGCCCGGGGTAGGTCGGGCGGCGGGTGGATCCATGCGGGGGCGGCGTGGTGGGGCGGGCGGCGCAGGGTACAGGCGGTGCAGGCCGGCAGGGGCTGGACCGCGGGGGTGAGGGGCTGCCAGCGGGCGGTGGCGGTGGGCGCGGTGGCGATGGTGGCGGGCGGGGGCCGGCGGGCCAGTGCGCGGTTGAGGTGGGTGGGCGGGATGCGGGTGAAGGCGGCCAGGCGGCGGGCGGCTTCGCAGCTGTAGTGGAGTTCGGTGGTGTGCGGGGCGGCGGGGGTGCCGGTGGTGGTGATGTGCAGGCCGTCCAGGAGATGGGCGGGGGAGAGGTGGTAGGCGGCGGCGAGGCGGGTGAGGTAGGAGGCTGCCGTTTCGCGGGGCAGTGGTCGCACGCGCAGCGCGCCGGGCGGGCTGGGCCACATCGCGGCGGGGCGTACCGCGGGCGTGGGGGCGGTCACCGGCCGGGTCGGGTGCGGCGGGCGGGGGTCCGGGGCCGGTAGTGCTCTTCGGCGAGGTGGTCCAGTGCGATGGTGTCCAGCAGGGTCTTGGTGATGCGTTCGGTGCCGTCGCAGATGGCTTCGATGGCGGCCTGGCGGATCAGGCGTGAGAGGCTGCCGATGCGTCCGGCGGTCCGTTCGTGCAGGTAGGGCGCCAGCCTGGGCAGGCTGCCGGGGCGGTGTGCGGTGAGGTCGAGGGCGGCTTCGAGGGTGGTGATCAGCTCGCGGAACGGCTCGCGGTGGCCGGCGCGGGCGGGCAGCGCTCCGCAGTCGATCAGTGAGGCGCGTCCGGCTAGCTGTGCGCCGCGTACTCCGCTGAAAACGGAGCTGGCGGTGACGTCGATGCCTGCGTAGACGAAGGTGGCGCCGATACGTTCGGTGAGGTCCTTGAGCCAGTCGGCGGCCTCCGCGCCGCTGGAGGAGCGCGGGTTGAGCCGGTGGATCTCGTCGATCAGCACGAGTTTGATGCCGGCCGTGGTGTAGGTGTGGCAGACGGCGGTGGTGATCTGCGCGGTGGTCATGCGCGCGGTGACGGGGATGCCGAGGTAGCGGGCGAATTCGGCGGCCAGGGTCTTGGCGGTGGCGCCGGGCGGTACCAGCACGTAGGCGACGGGCACGTTGGTGTCGCCCGGGTGGGCGCGGCGGGTGTGGGCGAGGTGGCAGGTGCGGCCGACCTGGAGCAGCGCGGTGGTCTTGCCGGTGGTGGCCGGGCCGGTGACGATCAGCGACGGCCGGGCGGTGGCCTGCTGGTGGCGGCCGAGGATCATCAGGGTGCGGACCTGGCGTGCCAGGGATTCGATGGCCGGGGTGCGCACGGTGACGAACTGCGAGTGGTAGGCCAGGCGTTCCTCCCGCGTACGGGGTGCCTGGCCCGGCTGCGGCGGCGTGGGGGGTGCGGTAGCGGCGAACCGGGCGAAGCCGTCGAACGTCGTCACCGTGTCCGCGGCCGCCGTCTCGTCGTCCGGGGGCGAGGGGCGGGCAGGGCTCACCACAGTTCGGCCTCCTGGCCGGCGTCGTACAGCGCCAGCGCGCCGCTTCCCGCCCGCGTGAGTGCGCCGGACTCATCGGCGCCGGCGTCGTCCCGGTCTTCGGCGGGGGACCGGGCGTCCAGCGCAACCAGGCTGTCCTCCGCCTCCGTTGCGGCCTGGGCCGCAGCACGGTGCGGTGCTGCCGGTTCGCCGCCTGCTGCCTGGGAGGCTGCCTTCCCGGCGCCGTGGCAGGCGCGGCTGGCGGCACCGGTGTGGGGGGCCGCCGGATGCCCCCGGAGGGCTACCGCCGTGCGATCGAGGCGCACCGCCAGGCCGCCCGGCCGTCTCTGGCCGACCCCGCTATCGCTGAGGCGGCGGAGCGGCAGACCGCCGCGATGCGGGCACTCAGCCGTCGGGCGTTCCCCGAACCCGACGTCGTCGCGGACGATGCGCCGGCCCCGATGGACCAGGCTCGCGCCCAGCGCCGCCGCCAGGCCGCGGCGACCGAGGCCGCCGCGCTGCGCCGGGCTCGAGAAGAGCGTGCGGCGTGGGAAGCCGGGACGCCAGCCATCGGCCCGCCGGCTGCTTTGCGAACCACGGCCTGAGCCGAAACGCGGTAGATCAGCACTCCCCTGTTCCAGGTGGTTGTCCCGGCGTAGCGTGACGGGTACACGCCTGGTACACCGTGCGTCGCGGTGCGTACCGAGAAGGGGGAGTCGTGCAGGCAGGGACCGTGCTGGACGGCCGCTACCAGCTGATCGAGGCGATCGGTGCGGGCGGGTTCGGGCAGGTCTGGAAGGCGCACGACCCCAAGGTCGACCGACTGGTGGCCGTCAAGGTCCTCACCGGCGACGGCAGCGCGGACAGCAGCCAGCAGTCGGCCCGCTTTGCCCGCGAAGCCGCGGTCGCCGGAAGCCTGTCCCATCCGCACATCGTCACCGTCCACGACTTCGGCTCCGCAATGCACGACGGACGGTTGCACGCCTACCTGGTGATGGAGCTGCTTCGCGGCAAGCCTCTCAGCGCCGTGTTGAAGGACGGCCGACTGCCTCTGCCTGATGCCGTTCGGACGGCCGTCTGCATCGCCGACGCCCTGGGCACCGCACACGGCGCAGGCCTGACCCACCGGGACATCAAGCCGTCCAACATCATCGTCCGCCCCAACGGCCAGGCGACGGTGGTCGACTTTGGCATCACCAAGAGCAGCGACGAACGGCACGACATCACCACCAGCGGCGTCCTGATCGGCACCCCGGCCTACATGGCACCCGAGTGCTTCACCGGCACGTTCGACCACCGCTCCGACCTGTACTCGCTCGGGTGCGTGCTCTACGAGATGCTCACCGGGCACCAGCCCTTCACCGGAAACTCCTGGCACCTGATCAACCAGCACCTCAACGAACAGCCGGCTCCTCTGCTCAAGGTGCGGCCTGCCATCCCGCCCGAACTGGCAACGCTCGTCAAACGGCTCCTGGCCAAGAATCCCGACGACCGCCCGTCCGACGCTTTCGAGGTCATTCTGACTCTCCGCAAAATCGACCGGCGGTACTACGACGAGGACTCGCCCAGCCATGGGCCGGACCGATACGTCCGATCTGCTGTGAGCCCTCAGATCGCAGCCCTTCGGTGCAGTCGAAGGGCTTGGTCGTGTCCGCAAAGTCAGGCCAGCCAGATTCGTAGGCAAGCGATGGTGACCAGGGCTTCGTAGTGGCGGGCGCGTTTGTCGTAGCGGGTGGCCAGGGCCTTGTTGTGCTTGAGCTTGTTGAAGCAGCGCTCGACGACGTTACGGCGTCGGTAGGCGGCCCGGTCGAGCCGACAGAGGCTTTCCCGCCGGCGGATGCGGCCGTTGATCTGGTCGATCCGCTCGGGGATGGCCGCCTTGATGCCGCGTCTGCGCAGGTAGGAGCGGATCTTCGTGGACGAGTAGCCCTTGTCGGCGACGACCCGTTCGGGCCGGGTCCTGGGCCGGCCGGGTCCGCACCGCTCGATGCGGATGCGGGCCAGGACCTGCTCGAACTGAGTGCAGTCGTTGACGTTTCCGGCGGTGATCGTGAAGGCGAGCGGCCGGCCCTGCCCGTCGCAGGCGAGATGGATCTTTGTGGTCAGCCCGCCGCGGGACCGGCCGATCGCCTCGCCCGGCCGGAGCCCCCTTTTCGGGCCCCGGCCGCGTGCTGGTGGGCTCGCACGGTCGTGGAGTCGACACACGTGACGGTCCAGTCAACCGAGCCGACGGCATCGCAGCGCTGCTGGACGTGGGCCAGGAGCCGGTCCCAGGTCCCGTCGGCCGACCAGCGGCGGATGCGCTCGTAGACCGTCTTCCACGGCCCGTACCGCTCGGGAAGATCCCGCCATGCCGCCCCCGTGGACAGCTTCCACAGGATCCCGTTGACCACCTGACGGTGATCGCGCACCGGACGGCCCATCCGCGGCGGAGCCAGGAACGGCTCGATCACTGCCCACGACTCATCGGTCAGCTCATGACGACGCACCACGAACAACCCAACGAGCCCACCACTTTGCGGACACGACCTTCGCCTCACCGCCCTGAACCCCTGCCTTGAGTGCGCCTCCCCGCCTGGTGCGCAAGGCACGCGGGACTGCGATTCGTGCCACGGAACTGGCGAGGTCCTCAGAGAGACAACACACTGGATTCGCTTTCCACCAGGCGTCCGCGCCGGACAAGGGCTGCGGCTCAGGGGACTGGGCTGGCCGCGAAGGAATGGGGGCGAGGCGGGGGACCTCTTCGTCGTTGTCCGGATCGAGGGATGACGCCCAACCGACCTGGCATCGAGCCGCGGGGCCTCGGTCGCATGGGACGGCATGAGGGCCAGCGAGCGGGCGCGTTCGGCTGAATCCCGCCTGGAGCATGGGAAGTTCGCACCCTGCCGCCCGCGCGGACGGGTGGCTACGCTGCCGGGTATGCCGAAGCATCGTCAGTGGCCCGGCCCGAAGTGGCAGTCCTACGTTGCCGCGCCGGAGCTCCCGTCGTACGACCGGCCGCCGGCCTCAGACATCACCGTCGTGCGTCGCGACGGCACTCAGGAGACTCGGCCGGCCCTGGCTGGCGAACCTCACTGGTGAAAATCTGAGGTGGGGCAGCAAGAGGGGGAGCGCGTGGCTACAGACAGACGGCGAATCCAGACAGCGGTGCTGGGCGGTCCGGACTCGGACGAGCCGCTCATGCTGCCAATGGAGGCCATCGAGTTGGATGCCTTCCGACGGCATTACGAGGGACACACCTTCTGGTGCGGCACGCTGCTCGGAGGATGCGGCGGGCAGCTGACCACGAAGCTCTACACCGACAAAGTCTGCCATTTCGCGCACTACGCGGATCCGGACGGTCTGCCGCAGGCCTGCGGCCGCCATGCCCGCGGCGTGAACAGCGCCGATCACCTGTACGTGAAATCGGCGGCCGCAGCTTGGCTCGACGACAGCGGCGAGGACGCTCACTTCGACTACGCCCGTCCCGAAGGCGCGCCACTCGGCTCCGTCGTCGACGTCCACTGGTCGCGTGGCGCCCTGCGCGTACACCTGGACCACGCAGTGCCTCCGGCATGGGACACCGGCCTCGAGCCCGTGCTCGCCCAGACTGTTCCCGTCGAGCGCGACATCCTGATCCGCCGCTGGTACGTGCACCGGATCCGGCTCGACAGCGACGGCACCGCGCGGCGGGTTCGTATCGGCACCGAGGCCTTCGCCCGGGACACCGAATGGTTCACGCTGGACGACTGCTACATGACCGAGCGCGGCCTGACGACCCCGGCTGTGGAACACATCATCCGCTCCCGTACCGCCACCCCGCCATCACGCTGGCCTGCGACGAAGCCCAAGAAGCAACCGGACGCCGACACTCGCGCACAGGTGCTGCTGCGCCAGCTGGCCAACGCACGCAAAGTCGACGCCGTCGTCGTCGTGACCCGGGTTTGCAACGACATAGCCGACCTGAGCGGCGTGAGCGCGGTAAGGCGAGCCGAACTCGACGACGCCGTACGGGAGGCGCACCTGTGGCTTCAGGGACAAGCCGACGTCCGGCGCGAGCTGTTCCAGCGTCTGGACCAGGCCGTGGCCGAAGCACACGTCACGGAGGCCCGCGAACTGCTGACCCGCGTCAACGCGACTCAAGCGCACGAGCGCACCGACGACGAGAACCGCATCGCTGGTGTCGCCGCCTCCTTCATCGCCGCTCGCACCCGGGCACGGGAAGCGGCAGAGGCACAACGCGAGAAGCGACAGACGCCGGACTGGGTCGCGCGAGTCGCTGCGGACACGGTACGCCGCGTTCTTTATGACCTTCGATATCGCAATCGGCGCCACATGTCGAAGGCGACGCTGCACAGGCACGCGCAGAACCTTGCCGAGAACGCCGCCAAGGCAGGCAAGCACCTCTCCGCGTCCCACCGCCACGAAGTCGAAGGATGGGTGCGACGCTCCGAAAACGCCCGCAAGGGTGTCGTCCCCGCGGCTCAGGCGCACCCCACCGACCAGAGCACGACACCGGTGAAACCGGACACCGCCCCGAGCGGTGCTGCGAACAAACCTGCGGCGCATACGGTCCCGGTGTGGGTGTGGAAAGACCACTATGGAGTTCTGCGAGCCGCCGACCACCAGACCCGTCCCGAAGCCACCGTCCGGCACGTCCCGCTTCCCAGAGACGCCGGCCCGCTGCAACGCCTCTACGGCAACCTCACCCGCATGATCACCGAGCGGCAGAACGCCAGCGGCCCCGTGCACGCCAACCGGAGCACACTGACGGTGCGCCTCTGGGAGACACCCGACGGGCACCTGACCGCAAGCCTCACCCGGCGTAAGGGCGCCACCATCGCGTCCTTGACTCTGCCCGCCGAACTGGAGCCGCTGCGCGAGTTGCACGCCAAGGTCGCCGCCCAGATGGAAGCCTGCGGGATTCCCCGCCAGCCGTGGACGAAGCACAACAAGCGATGAAAGCGGCCCCGCCGCCCGTTGGTGGCGGGGTGGCACGACCACCTCGAGAGCGCGGCCGCTGACGCGAGTGGCTGTGCGGCCTCAGGCGGCTGGTGGCTGGCCAGACGGGGCGGCCTGGTCGGCAGGCTGGTCCAGCTGCTGCTGGCGGCGCCGCTGCTCGTTTCGGTGTTCTTCGACCCGCTGGGTGAACAGCTTCAGGGCCTGCTGCTCCTGGTCCGCGCCGAAGTCGCTGTAGGGGCCGACACCAAGGGTGAAGGCATTGGCCTCCTCTTCGATGGCGTCAGCGGTCTGGAGCAGGAAGTAGCTGCGCTCGCGGTACTTGTAATAGCCGGTGAAAGCGGCTGCCACTGTGACAGTGAAACCGATGGACACGATCGTGATGTTCTGCCACGTGTACTGGTTACGCGTGTCCAGAGCCGCGACGACCGTCGTAGACGCGGAACCAATCATGATGAGGTTCTGCAGCGTGTTGTGGACGCGCCGGTACTTGCGGCTATCGGTCCGGTGCTGCTCGATGACGCCGGCGACGTCCTCCCGGTAGAGGCTACGCCGTTCCTTCACGGTCGGGTGGTAGAGCGCGCTCAAGAACCGCAGAGAGTCACGGTTGGTCTCCAAAGCCTCCTCGAGCTCGCCAAGGGTGACGCTCCCCTGTCCCCTCCCTGCCATGAAAGCTGCTGACCCGGACAGCAGCAGCAGCGCGCCACAGACGATATCGACGCGGACGAACTCAGAAGGGGAGCCCCAGAACAGCGCCGTCCAGAGCGCACCAGTCAGGAAGGCAGCGGCTGCGATGAGCAGCATCACGAACTGGTGGAACCTTCTGCGTCTGCGGCGGGTCACGCCCCGTTCCATGTTCCTCACGATCTGCCGGAGATTGCGCAGTGTGGTCCGTTCGTTGTCGGCGGTCTCCTGCTTGTTCGGCGCTGAGCACCTCTTCTGCATCGCTCATACGGCGGGGTGCGTCGTCATCGAGACTGCGGGGCACGGATTGTCCTTCCTCTCATGCTCCCGCTCAGCGGGCGAACGCTTCGGTCAGGCTGATGCGGTAGCCGTCCTCTTCCATCAGCACGACGGTGACGCCGAACGGGTCGGGGTGGTCCAGCTCGATCGGAGTGAAGGAGAAGTTCACTGCGGCCTGGATGGGCGGCACGAGTTCGCCGCCGGGCTGCGGCTCGGGGGCTGGCCTCCAGTCCGGGGCAACCGATGCCCAGCCCTGGGAGCTGCGGGACAGGAGCTGCTCGCTGTAGGGGAACTGGTGCAGGACGTGCCCGGTCGGGGTGGCGAGCACCATGTTGAGGCACGGTGCCAGGCCGACGATCGGCAGCTCGCAGGCGGTGGCGACGTCGTGTGTCTCCCAGACGAGGACGACTTCGTCCGCGCCGGCCGCCGCGGCGATGTTCGCGAGTCCGGCGATCCCGGCGAGCGCGTCCTGGCCGACCTTGAGCGGGCGGACCCAGATCAGCCCGACCAGCCCGCCGCGCACCAGCGGCATCATGAGCGGGCGTGGTACGACCCCCTCGCTCAGTGAGGCGGTGTACGTCTCCTTCGCGACGCCAACCAGACCGTTCCACATCCGCGTGTCCATGGAGGCCCCCGTATCTCGACTGTTCGTGATCACGGGCGACCCTGCCACGTGGAGTGATGCGGTGTCAGGGCGATGATCGGCCAGCCCTTTCGAGCAGTGGGTGCTGGGCCGATGAAAGGGAAGCGCCTCCAGGCAGTGCTATGTGGCGTGAATCACAGTAGGTGTCGGCAAAATGAGTGCCGGGTCGGCTCTCTCCCGTCGCAGGTAGGTGAACAGACTTACCCAAGCGACAAAGGAGGCCCGAGATGTCTGCGGCTTCAACGCCGGACTCGGCACCCGAGGACGCCTCTCAGCGGCCTGCTGCACTGCCGCCCGAGGCAACAGGAGGGCCGCTCGCCCCTTCAGCTGAGGGGTGCGGCTCGCCCGAAAACAAGGCGCTCGGAGAGCTGGGCGACGCCGGACCCGCGGAGCCGCTGAACAAGTCCGACCTGACCATGGACGGGCTCGAGCTGGACCAGGGCACCTTCCCATTGCTCGACGACGCCGCCCTGCACTCCGGCGGCCTGGCTGACGTCGTGGACACGGCCGCCTTCTGGTCCGGCGTCAGCGCCTCCGTCCAACCGCTGATCGGTCCCAGCACGATGCTCAGCGAGCTCACCGAGCGGAGGAACTTCGGCCTCGCCTCGGTCTTCGCCGGAATCGAGATGGCAGTTCCCCGGCTGCCCAACATCGGAGAGATGGTGGGCCAGTCGCTGCTGGACGGACTGGGGGCCCGCAATGCCGCGCTGTCGGCGCTGTCCAGCGTCCGGCCCCAGATTCTCTCGATGTCCGAGAACCTGAACTCCGTACTGCCCTCGGTCGTGAACACGCTGGGACTGCTGGACGGACTCAACCCCGCCAGGGCGGTCTTGTCCGTTGTCGAGCCGCAGGTCAGCAGTCTGGCGAGCCTGCTGGGATCGGCCGCTCGCCTGTCATCGATGGCTGACGCCTTCCAGCCGCTGGTCGGTCTTGGTGAACTCGCTCGTCAGCCGCACTTCGCCCTGGCCCCGGTGTTCGAAGGTCTCCCCGCTCTGGTGCCCCCGCTGCCCAGTCTGGCGAAGATGGCAGAAATGCTCGCACCATCTTTCGCCATCCAGGCGGGAGTGCCGCGGATGATGCGGGAGGCCCTGCGCACTCTGCCGTCGATGGCGGACCTCATCGGTGGCCATATGGCCGACCTCTTCGCCGGAGTCCGGTCTGTCGCCGACTGGGTGAAGCAGCTCAGGCCGTCCGTTCTTGCCGAGGCCCGCTACGCCTTCGACGCGTATATGAAGGGCGACACGGTGCCGATGAAGGACTTCCTGCGCCGCTGCCTGCGTCTGTGGCCGGTGCTGGAGGATCACTGTCAGGCTCTGGCTGTGGCGATGGTCGAGCGTGCGTGGGAGCAGGAGGCCGATCTCACCGACGATCAGTCGGTGCGCAAGGTCCTGGGCCGGTACGCACGCCAGGGCTGCGACTTGGAACGCGATCACCAGATCTGCGGAGTCTCCATCGGTTACATCCCGGAGGGCTGGGAGCAGCCGGACACCGTGCCCCGGGGGCCGGAGGACCTGGTGATCCCCCGCCTCGTTCCTTGGTCCCAGCAGTTCGAGACCGCTCCGGTGCGCTACGTGACAGGCAAGCTGAATGAGCAGGAACAGACCCTGGTCCGTGCCTGGTCGGAGAACCACCCCATGACGTGGCCAAAGGCATCGGACCTGGTGCAGCAGGATGAGGCTCAAGGAGAGCGGGCCCGACGCAAACTGCACCGGCTCGGCATGGAGTGGCGCAGGCGCGAGAACCTCCAGGAGCTGTCGTGAGTACGCCGTCAGACCGGGCGCAGGAGCCGCTGATGACGGTGCGAGCCGCGGTCATCGTGATTTTGGGCACGCAGATCGCCGTGGCCGCCGGCGTGCTGACCGTGCTGGCAGGGAACACATGGGCTGTCGCGGTACTGGCTGCCGGGGGCGCTTTCGCTGGCACGGTCGCCTTCGCCCGGTCCGTGATCGGCTGAACCGGCCCGGGCGAACAGTGCGCCCGGGCCGACGCCGTGCCCGCGACACTAGGCGACAGACCCCCTACGGTTCGCACCATGACAAAAGTGATCCTGATGTACGGCCCGGCGCACGGGCGGACTCTCACCACTGAAGCAGGAGAAGGAGAGGTGCTACGTGAGGCCGGTTGGAGCTACCAGCTGACCGACGACCTTGACGATCATGGAAGACGCATCGCCAAGGCGTACATGGACTGATAGATCAGCCGTGTCGGGGCAGTGCCTTCCTCGATAGCACTGCCCCGGCGGTTCTACCGGCGGTAGAATCCTTGGTATGAGCAAGCCGACGAGCATCAAGACCAGCGAGGAAGTGCGCAACCGGCTGCGCATTCTCGCCGAGGAGCGCGGCACCACTATCACCGAGCTGCTGGAGGAGCTGGCCACGCGCGAGCTCACGGAAGCCGAGCGGGAGCAGCGTGCTGTTGAGGCCGCCCGCGAGCTCGGCATTGAGTACACCGAGCAGGTTCAGCAGGTGGGCCAGGAGGCCTGGGCGAAGATCCGCGCCCACCAGGGCGGCGCCGCCGCATGAACCTGACGGCCGTCCTGGACCACACGGCTCTGGCCGCCCTGTACCGCGCGGACTCCTTCTTCACGGGCCTCTACATCGAGGCCTCTCGCGGCACCGGCCGTGTCATCATTCCCTCCCTCTCCGTGCTCGCTGCCGAGCGGCAGGTTGCGGGGGCAGGCAAGCATGCGGCATCCCTGCGGTTTGCGGAGAACGTTCCGTTCACCGCAGCGCACGCAGTGGATGCTATGGACTGGAGAAACGTGGACTGGCCGGTGGCTCACGCTGCTGCGATCGCCTGGCACGCGGCGAAGGCGGGAGAGTCACTGACGGTCCTGTCGCTGGAACCTGAGTTGTACGCGGGTACCGGCATCACTCCGCTGAACCCCACTTGACCTGCACCGTCTTGGACGAAGGGGGCTCTTTCCCACTGGAAACAGCCCCCGCCCTTGTTCAGCGCCGGGCGTGCAGGTGCGCCTGGCGGGCGACGACCAGGTCACGCCAGCGGCTGCGGGTGTCCTGTTCACTGTCGAGCCACCGGACTCCGGACGTTTCATCGACAGGCAGGTCGGCCATGAACTGGGCGATGTCGACGAAGTAAGCGTGATCGTTGTCGGACGTCTGTTCTCGTAGCCGGGCGATGGTGGCATGCAGTGCGGTGTGGTCGTCAAGGACGGCCTGGTGAAAGGCGCAGGCCAGCTCGATCGCGGATGTCAGCGAGGTGAGGCCCGCGATGTCGAGTTCGGTGCGCAGCGTGGCGATTTGGTCGTCAACGCTGTCGCTGCCGGCGTCGCGGATGAGTTCGGCCCGGCGGACGTTGATGGTGGTGGCATGCAGGTTGAGGCCGGTCAGGAGCTGGTGGGCGAGGTCGATTTCCGCGGTGGCCTGGTCGGGGGCGTAGAGCGCGATGGCGAATGCGCGCAGGGCTTGGTTGTGGGCGGCCTCGCCGGCCTTGCCGTGCTGTTCGGCTTCGGTGCGTCCGGCGAGGTAGGCCGCGGCGGCACGCTCGGGTTGGCCTTGGAGCCAGTACAGGTCGCCCAGCACGCGTTGGTGGCGGCCTTCCCAGCCGAGGTTCTGGGCGGCTGTGAGGGCGGCGGGGAAATCGCCAGCCAGGCGTGCGACGTGGGCAGGCCGCGGCGGGCGGCCGGGGAGAGGCGGCGGCCCTGGTCGGCAACCTGCTGGTAGTCGTGGCGTGCTTGGGCGGCTCGGCCGGTGTCGCGCAGGGCCTTGGCCCGGTAGTAGAGAGCCATCTCCTGTAGGTCGGCGGGCAGCTGGTTGGCGTCGAGGACGGCGGTGAGCCGGCTGACGGTGCGAGCGCGGTGTTCGTGCTGGCGGCGGGTGAGGGCGCTGAGGAGTTCCACGAGGGCGTCGGCGGGCGTGCCGGGCGCTGGGGCGCCCGGGGCGGGTGGGGTAATCGGCTCCCAGACTGAATCGCCGACGTAGGTGCGAGGTCAGAGGCTCGCTGTACAGAAGGCCCGTTGCAGGCGGGATCGGATGCCGCGACGTGCGTAGTTCCCTTCCGCAGGATCACCAGTCGTCTTCTACGTCCAGCGGGGACGGGTCTCTCTCCCAGGCCAGATCGAGGACGTACCGTTCGGTGTGCGGGGTGTGCCGCCAGTCGTCCGCCAGGCGGGCTTCCGGCCCGGATGCGGCCAGATCGCGCAGTGTCGTTTCGTGATAGCTGCCCATGGCCTGGCGGCCGGTCCACCAGGCGGTTCCCCGGTACACCCCTGGGCGGGGCAAGGTCATGTCCCCGGCGGGACCGTAGCTGAGCTGGTTGACGACCAGCGCTCCGGTTTCGGACTCGAGGGTGATGGCGACGTGGCCTTCGGCGTCGCCCGGAGCAGGGGGCGGTGCGTCCCAGATGCGGATGTCGACCTGGGCGGGGATGTCGGCCTGAAGGCTGTAGAGGTACAGGTGGTAGCCGTTGCCGGCCACCACCTGTCGGCGTGCGGCGTCCATGGCGGCTGCGTCGTCGAGGTAGGCGTCGGCGTCATACACCTCGATGAAGCGACGACCTGGAACGGCGTTGACGCTGTACTTGGACAGGAGCCCCATGAACGGGCCTTTCACTCAGCGGGTGATCTTCACGTAGAACGGGTCGCCGTCCAGCATCCGGTTGAGGGTATACATCGTGTTGAGCCGACGTCCTCCTTCCTCATTGTCGGTTCCCTCGATCAGGCGGACGGAGTACCGGTCGTCGCCCTTGTTGGACCCTTCCTTGGTTGAGGCGAAGGGGTACTCGTCGCACTGCAGGGACGTCCCGCTGTAGTCGCCCCAGGCGTTGTTGCAGGTCGCGATGGACTTGCTGCGGTTCTTCTGCTGCTCGTCCGCGTCGATGAGCCGGTGCAGCGGCTCGCTCGCGCCGGGGACGGTCTTGTTCGGCCAGGACGGGAACGTCCGCTCCGGCCGATTCTGCGCGTCGTAGATGTGCAGTGCGCTTTCGTCGACATCCGGGTCGCTCTGGCTCATGCTCAGTTCGACGCGGGCCTTGAGGCCTCACCTCCGAGGAAATCCTTGAATCCGCACTCGTCGCCAACATCCACCGCCAGACCTCGAGGAACTGGACGAAGCCCGTGCTCTGCAACGGCTACTCGCCATTCACGGCATTCAGACCGCTCTGGCAAAACGCCTCCATCGCTCCCAGGGGTGCGTGTCCCAGCGCCTCGCCTTGCTACACCTCACTCCCGAATTCCAGGCCAGGATCAGCCACGAGCCGATCGACCTGCTGCGCGCAGTAGGGAACAAGCCTGCTGAGGAACAAGAAGCCGCTCTGCAGACACTGAAGGAACAGCGCGCGAAGAAGGAAGCCGACCGCAGGCGCCGTCGCAACGACAGGGCTGTAGAGAGTGGGGGCGCTGAACGACGTGGGGGAGTGGGCAAGGCTGACAGCCATTACGACGTAATAGAGGATGCCGCGGCCAAGGGCGCGCAGGCGACCCTCCATCCGGAGGCCCACCTTGCGGGGGCACAAGGGGTGCCGGAGTCCCGGGCCGACAAGCCCGCATCCCCTCAGACGAGCAGTAACGGAACCGACGGCGTCGCACGCAAAGTTCCCTACGACGAGCCGGGGAACCTCGCCATGCTCCTGGACAGCAAGATCGAGAGCGACGACAACTTCTTCGCACTCGTGCGATTCCTGGGCAGGAAGGCGGCCATCCGTGATCCACAACGCCTGGCCAAGCTGCTGGGCGAACTCGCCCAGCACGAACCGGCACCAGCCGAGTGACTCCGGACGACGGTTGATCAACGGCCCGGCCTGTAACGTGGCAACGCCGCAACGGGCCAGCGTCACCACCCCCTCGAGCCCCACGGGCGGTACCCGCTCTCGTTAAGGACGGGCCGGTCTCGATCAATCCATCTGCCCCCTGCGGCTCGGGTTGACTGAGACAGACACTGCAGGTCGCGCCGAAGTCCGCTCGCACCCGGCCTGAGGGTCGCGCGAAGACGGTCGGCGCGAAACGACGGCCCCCGTCAGGCCTAGGATTGGCACACTTCACATGCGAGGGGGAGCATGTGTCGGATCCTCCACCCCGTCGGCCTGCGGGTGCGTGTGAGCGCATGCGGGCTGATGCTGGAGACATGTCTGGACGGCGACCGATCGTGGTGGGCCGGCCGTCGCCGAGCGGCGGGGGGCGGGTCCGCGCGGACGGCGTGACCCTCGGCCTGGCGTACGGGCCGAGGGACATCGCCGAATTCTTGCGGCGGGCAGGTCTGGAGAACATCGACGTGGAGACGTCGGACTTGATCGTGTGGCGGGGCGGCGGGCCAGATGTGTGGGCGCATGAATCGCGGCCCGGGCGGTGAACGGCTGCGGGTAGGAGCAGGTGGCGGCTGGCTTGCTGGACGGCCCTGTCCTCCGACGAAGGCGCAGGTGAGGGTCTAGTGGGGGCATGTCATCCTCACATGTGCTCAATGGGCGCCTCTCTTCTGCAGGACCCATACGTAGTGCCACTTACCGTTGGCGCGAGCAGGTTTGTGGTCGGCGAACGCCTGAATCGTGGGCCACAGGCCGGTGGCACCGGCGGCGATAGTCGCACTCGCTGCGAGGGCGCCTTGGAGGGCGTCGGGGCGGACAGCAGCAAGGATGGCGCTCGTCGTACCCAGCACAGCACCAGAGCGGTTGAGGACCCGGGACCGGGCCGCGGTTTCCATCTCAGCGGTAGTTGCGTTCAATTCGTCACGGATGGAGAGCGCGACCCGCTCCAGAGCTACCTGCGAGTCAACCGCTTCGAGCGCGTCGTCGAGTTCGAGAAGCCGGGAGCGCATGAAGTCTCGGAACTGGCGGTAGGAATCGAACTCCTCGCTGGTGACTTGCGCGAAGTCGGTGAGACTGAGGCCATCGATGAAGGGGAGATCAATCTCCAGGATCGGCCGAACCACCCGGCAGGCAATTGGCTTTATGCGCGACAGATCTACGGCGCGGCCGTGGTCCACCAGAAAGTCGATGGACCGGTCACTGAATGAAGGGATGGGATCGGCCGGCCGCCCCCGGAGCCCCGTATGCATCTGTACGCGCCCCTCATAGAAGACCGGCCCATACCAGACTAGTCCGGCGCGCAGCAGAGGCTCGGCGTCCAGCAGCCACTGCCCCAACTCGGCAAGATCCCTGGTCACCATCCCGTAGCGCCGTGTGCTGCTTCCTACACCGCTGGCGGGAGACAGCGCGTCACCTTGAGGGTCGGGGGCAGGGCCAGGATCCCACGACTCCCCGAGTTCGTGCACTGGTCCGACGCCATGGTCGGACAACAGCACCGTGTCTGTGACCAAGGGCACCCGCTTGGTCACATGTGTGAAGCTCCCCAAGTCTGAGGACAGCCCGACATAGTACGGAGTGGTCGAGGCGAACTTCGCGCTCAGAAGATAATCGTAGGTGGGACGAAGCGTACGGGCGTACTTGAGGGCGACGTCTTCGACGGATGCTCGCTCCTCCTTCAAGAGCGCGTCGTAGAACTCGTTCATCCGGACAGATACGCCCCGGTTTTCCCAGGCACGTCGTGCCGCTTCTCGGTCCCGCCACGCTCGCCAAGCACGTCGCAACATCCATCAAGGATGCTGGGTGGCTGAGCAGCCAGTCCAGCGGTTCTGAACTCCTTCGGCCAGGCGCCGATGCTCCGCTGACCAGACACCCCCCGGCCCCGGGAATTCGCCTCCCGCGCCCGGTTCCAGGCAGACATGCCCGGTGTCATGAGGAGCCGGACCGCAGTCGCCGGTATGACGAGTGCACCCACACGGGCGGCGCACTCGTCAAACGCCTGACAGTACTCCCTCGGGTGCCGCTACTAACGGGGTGACGGCGGCGCCGGCGAGTGCGGAGGTGAAGTCCACGTGCGGCACCTATACCTGTGTCGCCACCGCATACCAGGGCCGCGACTACGTCCAGGACATCACCGTCACCACGAGGGACGGCCTGCCGGGAACACTGCGTGCGTTTGCTGGCGACTACCGGGGGAGCAAGGCGAACGCCTCGCGGTGGCGGTTCGTCGTCAACCGGGAAATCAGGGCCTATCCGAGGCTGGCCGTCTGCGGCGGACTCGACCGCGGTGGCAGGGTCATCGAGAACCACTGCGTGATGATCCCCTGAAGCCTGGACAGGTCCCGCGCCACCACACCACGAGCCCTGAGTGGACCTGCAGATCGACCAGGTCCCGCTGGAGGGAGTCGGCGAGGGAAGCGACCAGCCGCTGCGGAGGTGGAGAAGTCCTGTCCCGAAGACGTCCGGAGCGGGTGGGGGCACGGGCAATGTCTTGCACCCGTATGCCCCGCGCGACGCGTATGCCTGGTGGTGTTCTCAGTCGTCGTTGCACTTCCAGGAGATGGAGACGGTGATCGCTCCCTCATTCGGGGCGTAGGCATCTCTCACCTCCGCAGGCATCGGCGCTGAGCCCATGGCGATCTTCCATTTGCCGGACTTGAGGTAGGCCAGGCTCATTTTCCCGTAGGTCGCGTCGTCAGAGTGCTCAGCATGGCCATCGAGCGGCCACCCACGGTTCTGCATGAGGGTGAGGATCGCCTCGAACTCCGTCTTGCCGAGGACGTTCCGGGTGGGTGCGGTGCCGTGCACGATGCAGAAGCCGCGCCGTTGGTCCTGCATTCGCAGCTTGCTGGGGGCCACAGCGAACTGCACGTCACGCTCGACTTGCCGCAGGGTCTTCGCGGGGGCCTTGCTCTGCCGTGCAGCCGGGGAGGCAGAGGACGCCTCGCTCTTGTCCGGCTTCACCGAGGCGTCGTCGCCGTCCGGGCTCCCGCTGCAACTGGTGACAGCCAGGATGGTGACCACTGCGCTGGTCAGGCCGTGTCTTCGCACTGTTTTCCCTTCGAGTACCGGACCGATCATGGTTCGCGGTGGGCGCAGTGTGTCACGAGGGTTGACGACCTGTACATCAACAACCAGGTGACAAGGAAGTCTTGGGCCTGTCCGAGGACATTCTCGCTCGTTGGTCAAGCTGCAGTCCTTCAGCGAGTCGGACCGCGCTCGAAGACTGGAGCGCCGGCCGCGGACATCTGGCGCGAGGGGACCTGTCGTCTAGGTGTCAGATGAGCATGGATGGCTCCTCGATGATCTGGAGCAGCATCTCGACGCCCTGTGCACAGACTCCCAGCTGAGTGTGGCCGTGTGATCCTGCGCGTCGGCGAATCCTGGGTCCGCGGAGTAGCCGAGCAGGCCGACGCCCATGATCGGTCCGCTGACGGGTGCGGCATGCTCATCGCCGTCATCAGCCGCTACGGCGGCGAACTGCTCGTCATCATCCACCGTCTACGACGGGCGCCTATGCCAGCGCCGCCGCACTGAGTGGTTGCAGCTGGCTGGAGCACTCCACTCTCACAGCCGCCGTCGGGTGCCTCAAGGCTGGCAACATCCCGGTCAACTGCGCTCGTGAGCAGCTCATCGCACTGGCCCGCGAACGGCACAACCATGGTTGTAGCGCCGCGCGCATCGTCCCTCCTGTGCACTTGGGAGGCCCGGACTCGTGGGGGTTCGGACTGCCCGCGGGCGGTGCCGATGCATGGGAGGGACGGCACGTAGGACCGAAGTTCCGGCGGGTCAGACTGCCGCCCTAACGGGTCATGATGGTTACGTAAACGTGATTACATGTCGTACAACCATGCTCAAACGTGGGGTTCCTCACGTGGCCTTCCGGAACTTGGCGTGTTGATGTCCGTTTCCTTCCCGTTGACCTGGCGTTCTGTTGAGGCGTTAGTTACCCCTGGCTACTTTGTGAATCTTGTGGGCGGGGTGTGGCGGGGATGTGGATCCGATTGCGTGCTGGGCGGCGAGCGCTGCCCGGGCGGAGGGGCCGTGCGGGGGGACCGGACGGAAGACGCGGCCGCGCAGCGGGCGCGGGGCTGACGGCGGCCGTGTGCATGGCGGTCGTCGCCGCCGTCGTTCCGGGACCGGCGGCTTACGCCGTGGCTGAGGACGAGCCGCCGGCTGCGCCGTTGTCGGAGGGGCAGAAGGCCCTCGAGCAGGCGCAGGAGTCCGGTCGGCGGGTGGAGGTGACCGGGGAGCGCACGGCGCGGACGACGGTCTTCGCCAATCCGGACGGTCACACGTTCACGCTGGAGGAGTCTTCCACACCGGTCCGCGCCCTGGCGGCGGACGGTGGGTGGCAGGCGCCGGATCCGACGCTGGTGAGACGTGCGGACGGCACGGTGGGCCCGAAGGGGGCTGCCGTGCAGATGGCGTTCTCCGGGGGCGGCGACGCCGGCCCGCTGGCGCGGATCGAGGACCAGGGGCGCTCCTTGGCGCTGGACTGGCCGGGCCAGTTGCCCGTCCCGCGCCTGGAGGGGTCCAGTGCCGTGTACCCGGAGGTGCTGAAGGACGTCGACCTGCGGGTGACCTCCACGCCGGAGAGCTTCAAGTACGTCCTGGTGGTGAAGACCCCCGAAGCTGCGGCCAGTGATGATCTGGAGAAGCTCACTTTCGGCCTGGACACGCAGAACCTGACCGTCCGTGAGGGGGCGGCGGGGAACCTGGCCGCGGTCGACGGCAACGGCACCACGGTCTTCAAGGCGCCGCCGGCCCGGATGTGGGACTCGGCCGGCCAGGACGCCGACGGCGGGACCGCACCGCAGCTGGTGACCGTTCAGGCCGCCGACATCCCGGGCGGGGCCCAGGAGGGGCAGCCGTCGGACCCGGCGGAGAGCGCACCGTCCGGCTCGGGCCAGGAACCGGGCCAGGGAGACACCGTGGCTCGCATCGACGTCGAGGTCACCCAGGACGCACTGTCGGTCATCCCCGACACGAACATGCTGACCTCCACCGAGCCCTCGGCCTTCCCGGTCTTCATCGACCCTCCGGTGACGTGGGGGGAGTCGGAACGCACGCTGCTGCGCAGTGACGGCTACGAGTCCTACGGCTGGGGCAACGGGGACGACGGCCTGGGCAAGGGTGCGGGCAAGTGCGGCTCTTGGTCCGGCTACTACTGCGGCCCTGGCTACGTGCAGAAGCTGTACTTCGAGTTCTCCCCGGACAGCCTGAAGGGCAAGAAGATCCTGGACGCCACCTTCCGGGTCACTGAGCCGTGGGCGTTCCAGTGCGATCCGCGCTGGGTGGATCTGGTTCGCACCAACAACATCTCTTCCTCCACCACCTGGTCGTCACGGCCGAAGGAACTCGACTGGATGGGCGACCGGTGGGTGTCCGCGGGCCGGGGCTCGCTGTGCGACCCGGACTCGCCGGATGCACCTATCGAGTTCAACGACAACCCTGAGGAGTCGAACGAGAACCTCACTCCGACCGTGCAGAGCTTCGCTGCGGGCAAGTTCTCCCGCCTCACCCTGGAGATCCGGGCGCACGACGAGTCGGACACCTCGGCGTGGAAGCGGTTCAAGAACGACGCCGTGCTCGCGGTCGACTTCGTCGGCCTGCCGGAGAAGCCCAGCGCTGTTGGACTGCAGGGAGGCGGGAGCAGTACCAAACCCGTCTGCAATACGTCGGAGAGCGACCCGGCGATCGTTTCCTACCCCGCGCCGAACCTCAAGGCCACTGCGCAGACCAAGGCCGGAGGGGAGAAGGAAGCGCAGCTTCGCGTGTACTTCGACGTCGACGTGAAGAACGCCGACGCGAGCTGGTCGGACGCCACCCCGCCCTCGACCGGCTCACTCAGTCCCTCCACGGGGTACGTGGCAGACAATCAGGGTGTTTCACTCAAATGGTCAAGTCTGGCCGAGGGCAAGCTGTACCGCTACCACGCCTGGACCTGGTCCTACTACAACAACGGATCCCATCTGAGCAGCGACGCCTCCAACGGCTTCTGCTTCTTCAAGGTAGACCCGACACGCCCCAAGGCACCGAAGATCACGGTCGGAGCACCGTACAGCGAGTGTGTGACCAACGACTGCAAGGCCGGTGGCGGGCCTGGGACAGCCGGCAAGTTCACCTTCGCGCCTGCCGAAGGCGACACAAACTCCGCCTACCTGTACCGGCTGTCCTCCGACGATGGCTGGTCCACGGTGCAGGGCTCCACGAAGTCCGTGACGATCGCGCCGCCGAAAGCGGGCCTGTACAGCCTGTACGTGATGCCCAAGGACGTGATCGGCAGGATCGGGGCGGCCTCCGTGGTCGATTTCCTCGTCGATGTCGGTGAGGAAGCAGTCGGGGAGTGGCACTTCTCGG
Source organism: Streptomyces hyderabadensis (assembly GCF_020404845.1). GTDB lineage: Bacteria > Actinomycetota > Actinomycetes > Streptomycetales > Streptomycetaceae > Streptomyces > Streptomyces hyderabadensis. The sequence continues at coordinate 71,263 of NZ_JAIOJZ010000030.1, forward strand.
AGGATGATGGAGCAGCCCTCGACTCTGCCAAGACCATGGACGACGCCGACGATGCGAGCCTGGCCGGGGGAGCGGAACGCGACGACCACGGCCGGCTCGGCGAGATCACCCACGACGCGCACGACGCCCCTCAGGCGCCGGAGACCGACAAGGCCCTGTCCCTGAACGGGACCACGAGCTACGCGGCCACGGCTGGCCAGGTCCTGGAGACCCGGGCCTCCTACACGATCTCCTCGTGGGCACGGCTGACCGAGGCGCCGACCCACAACTCCACGGTCCTCAGCCAGGACGGCGAACACCGCAGCCCCTTCGCCCTCGGTTACGAACACTCGAAGGGCAGATGGGCGCTGCGGGCGGTCAACAAGGACGCCCCGGTCACCGACACCTGGTCCTACGCCCAGGTCAACTCGGCCAACGCGCCGACGATCGGAGCGTGGACTCTCCTGACCGGCGTCTACGACGCGGAGAAGCAGGAGATCCGGCTGTACGTCAATGGCAGGCTGCAGGGCACAGCGCCCTATACGACCGCGTGGGCGGCCACCGGCCCGCTGCAGATGGGCCGCATGCGCTGGTCGGACATCTACAGCGACTATTTCACGGGCAACGTGGACGAGCCCGCCGTGTGGCAGCGCGCTCTGCAGCCGGAGGAGATTGTGGATCTGGCGCAGCCGATGAACTCGCCGAACCGGGCGGCGGTGGAGCTGGTGGCGGACTGGTCGGCCGAGCACGGCAGCGGCACCACTATCCCCGACAGCACGGCCTCGGGCTACGGCACATCGCTGACCCTGACCGGCGGAGCGTCGCTGAACGACCAGGCCATCACCCTGGACGGCGGGGACGACGCAGCCACCGCACCAGGACCACTTGTAGACGACTCCGGCTCGTTCACCGTCACCACCCTGGCAGCCCTGGACCCGGACAAGCTCGCCTCCAAGACCGACGGTTACATCGGACAGGTCCTGGGCCAGCGCACCACGGACGGCTCGGCATGGGGCATGTGGTACAAGCGGACCGGCAGCACCAGCGAGTTCGACGAGACGACAGGAGAGTTCAAGACCGTCCCGGAGGGCTTTTGGTACTTCGGCCGGCTCAACGCCGACGGAACCCTCGACGCCGTGGCCTCGGAAGCAAGCGCAGCCATGGACGACATGGTCCGCCTGACCGGAGTCTTCAACGCCGCTGACGGCACCATCACCCTCTACGTCGGCAACATCGCCAACGGCACACCTCAGGTCTTCACCGCGCAGGCCGGAACAGGTGACTTCGCCCTCGGGAAGGGCTTCAGCAGCGGGAAATGGCAGCACTACCTGCCCGCCCGGGTGCGCGAGGCACGTCTGTGGGCCGGAGCGATGACGACGCCAGAACAGATCAGTGAGACAACCGTGGGCGACTGACGGTCGACCGCTGAGGGGCGGACACCGGTGTCCGCCCCTCACCACATCAAGCGATGGCACACGCGGCGGCGCGCTGCGCGACGGACTTCTTTCGTAGGGACTGGGTGGGGCAAGAACCATGGTCTTTGGCATAGGCACCTCAAGACGCCGGGACGGGGCAGGCCAGCATGGCAGGGGCCGGCTGCTGGCGCAGGCAGTGGCGCTGGCGCTGATCGTCCCGACCGGGCTGGCCCAGGTCGCGCTGGCAGCAGAACAGGAGGGCCTGGGCCGCCCCGATGTCCCCAAGTCCCCCGTGACGAAGGTCAAGGCCTTCGAGGCCGACGCGAACAAGGCACGGGCCAAGGTCGCCAAGGAACGCAAGGCCAACGCCCAGCAGGCCAAGAAGGCCACAGCAGAACGCAATGCCGCCTGGCCGAAGCAGGCCACGACAACGCTCACGCTGAACAGCGGCAGCAGCGCCAAGATCGCTCCGGGTGGCCTGCCCGTCACCATCACTCCGACCACCGGCACCAGCAAGCGCTCCACCGCCCCGTCCGCTCAAGCGGACGGCGAGGCACAGCTGACCGTTCTGGACCAGAAGACCGCCCGCAAGGCCGGGGTGACCGGCGTCCTGCTCACCGCAGCCGCCGAAACACCCGGCACAGCGAACGTCCGCGTGGACTACAGCAGCTTCGCCTCGGCGATCGGTGGCGGCTGGTCCCAGCGGCTGCACCTGGTCCAGTTGCCATCCTGTGTGCTGACGACTCCGGACAAGGCAGAGTGCCGCAAGCAGACGCCCGTTCCTTCTGACAACGATCTCAACGGTCAGGCGGTGTCTGCGAAGGTCACCCTCAGCCGGGCGTCCGCCGGGCCGTCCCCTCAGTTGCTGGCCGAGGCGGGCAGTGCCGCCCCGAACGCGACGGTGCTGGCGGTGACGGCTGCCCCGGCCGGGTCGGGTCAGTCACCCAAGGGTGCGGGCGACTATTCGGCGACGAAGCTGTCGGAGTCCTCGTCCTGGCAGGCAGGCGGCAGCTCCGGCTCCTTCACCTGGTCCTACGGCTTCACCATGCCCCCGGCTGCGGCGGGCCCGGTGCCGCCCCTGTCGCTGTCGTACGACTCGGGCAGTGTCGACGGGCGCACCGCCACGACGAACAACCAGACCACATCGGTGGGCGAGGGCTTCACCCTCACCGAGTCCTACATCACCCGCACCTACGGCTCCTGCGACGACGACGGTCACGACGACGTCTTCGACCAGTGCTGGAAGTACGACAACGCGAGCCTGGTCCTGAACGGCAAGTCGACCCGCCTGGTCAAGGACAACACCAGCGGCGCCTGGCACCTGGAGGACGACGACGCCTCTACGGTGACCCGTTCCACCGGCGCCGACAACGGCGACGACAACGGTGAGTACTGGACCGTCACCACCGGCGACGGCACCAAGTACGTCTTCGGCAAGAACAAGCTCGACGGCGCCGGCACCCAGCGCACCAACTCCACCTGGACCGTCCCCGTCTTCGGCGACGACTCTGGCGAACCCGGCTACGGCGGCGGCGACGCCTTCGCCGACCGGGCGCTGACCCAGGCCTGGCGCTGGAACCTCGATTACGTCGAGGACACCCGCGGCAACGCGTCCACGTACTGGTACACCAAGGAGTCGAACTACTACAAGAAGAACAAGGCGACCAAGGCCAGCGAGCCCTACGACCGCGGCGGCCACCTCGACCGTATCGAGTACGGCCTGCACAAGGACGCCCTGTTCACCGACAAGGCCGACGCCAAGGTCACCCTCACCTACAAGGAACGCTGCACCGCCTCCGACTGCGGCAGCCTGACCAAGGACACCGCCGAGAACTGGCCGGACGTGCCGTTCGACGCGATCTGTTCCAAGGACGACGACGAATGCAACGCGGCCGGTCCGTCCTTCTTCACCCGCAAGCGCCTGACCAGCATCGACACCTCCTCCTACAACGCCACCAGCAGCGCTTACGACCCGGTGGACTCCTGGGCCCTGACCGAGAAGTACCTGGACGGCGGTGACATCGGCGACAGCTCCGACCAGGTCCTCACCCTCACCGACCTGAAGCGGACCGCGAAGGCCGGCGACACGGCCATCACGGTCGACCCCGTCACGTTCACCTATCAGACGCGGCCGAACCGCGTCGACGGCACCGACGACATCCTCCCCCTGACCCGGCCACGGATCTCCACCATCACCTCCGAGACCGGCGCCGTCACCGCGGTGACCCTGTCGTCACCGGAGTGCACGCGCAGCGAGGCCCTGGACGCGGCACCGGACACCAACACCCGCTCCTGCTACCCGCAGTACTGGCACATCAACGGGAACGAGAACGCGGCGATCGACTGGTTCCACAAGTACCGCGTCACCGCCGTCGGCATCCACGACGCCGCCGTCACCAACCCCGCCGTCGAGTACGCCTACTCCTACAGCGGCGCCGCCTGGCACTACAACGACGACCCGTTCACACCGAAGGACGAAAGGACCTGGTCCGACTGGCGCGGCTACCGCCAGGTCACCGCCTACACCGGCGCCGCCGGCGGCACCCGCTCCAAGACCGTCTCCCTCTACCTGCAGGGCATGCACGGCGACAAGAAAAGGGACGGCACCACCAAATCCGTCACCATCAACCCCCTGCTCGACACCGACGTCGACTTCTCCGGCACCTCGGACGTGGACCGCTGGAAGGGCCTGCTGCGCCAGCAAGTCACCTACAACGGCAGCCAGCCCATCAGCAGCGTCTTCAAGAGCTACACCTACAAGAACACCGCCACCCAGACCGTCCCCGACGCCGCCGACCACACCGCCCTGTGGATCCGCAACACCACGACCAACACCGGCACCTACCTCACCGGCTCCCAGACCTGGCGCAGCCATGTGACCACCAAGCGGTACGACGACCTCGGCATGGTCAACGCCGTCGACGACTACGGCCAGAACGCCGTGGGCGGCGACGAAACCTGCACCCGCACCTGGTACGCCCGCAACCCCGACGCCGGCATCACCAGCCTGGTCTCGCGCACCCGCACCGTCGCCAAGCAGTGCTCAGTCACCGACGCCAGCCTGAACCTGCCCGCCACCAGCACCACATCCGGCGACGTCCTCGCCGATACCGCGACGGTCTACGACAAGACTGACGCCACCACCTGGCTGGCTACCCAGAAGCCCACCAAGGGGCAGGTCACCTGGACCGGCCGCGCCACCGGCTACACCACCACGGCCGACAGTGACGGGCAGCGCCTGCCGTCCGGCTGGCAGACCGTCGCCACCACCACCTACGACACCCTCGGCCGGCCACTCGCCGTCACCGACACCGCCGGCCGCACCACCTCCACCGCCTATACACCCGCCGACGCCGGCCCCCTGACCAAAACGGTCTCGACCGACCCCAAGGGCTACCGCTCCTACAGCTTCCTCGACCCCCGCCGCGGCCTGGCCCGGCAGAGCGTCGACATCAACAGCAAGATCACCGAGCAGAAGTACGACGCGCTCGGCCGGGTCACCGAGGTGCGGCTGCCCAACCGCAGCAGCAGCCAGAAACCGAACGTCACCTTCGACTATCACCTCGACAACACCAATCCATCCTGGGTGTCCACCTCCACCCTGACCAACGGCGACACCTACGTCACCAGCTATGCGGTGTACGACTCCCTGCTGCGGCCGCTGCAGACCCAGTCCCCGACTCCTGACGGCGGACGGCTGCTGACGGACACGCACTACGACACACGCGGCCTGGCCTACAGGGCGTTCGCCGACATCTTCGACAACAAGAGCACCCCCAACGGCACCTACACCCGCGCTGAATACGGCGGTGCCCCCAAGCAGACCGAGACCGTCTTCGACGGCGCTGCCCGCCCCACCACCAGCACCTTCTACGTGGGCGGCGTCAAGAAGTGGGCCACCACCACCAGCTACACCGGCGACTCCACCGCCACCACCGCCCTCGACGGCGGCTCCGCCCAGCGCACCATCACCGACATCCGCGGCAAGACCATCGAAACCCGCACCTACGCCGGTGAAAGCCCCGCCGACGCCGACTTCGGCACCGGCCCCGGCGCCACCTACACCACAACGAAGTTCACCTACGGTCTCGACGGCCGCCAGAAGACAATCACCGGCCCCGACGGCGCCACCTGGTCCTACGGCTACGACCTGTTCGGCCGCCAGACCAGCACCGACGACCCCGACAAGGGCAAGGCAACCAGCCAGTACAACGCCCTCGACCAGGTCATCAAGACCACCGACTCGCGCGGCAAGTCGATCCTGAGCGCGTATGACGAACTCGGCCGTCCCACCGGCACCTGGGCCGGCTCGAAGACCGACGCGAACCAGCTCACCGGCTACACCTACGACACCCTCCTCAAGGGCCTGCCGACCTCGTCCACCCGCTACATAGGCGGCAAGAGCGGAGCCGCCTACACCCAGGCCGTCACCGCCTACGACACCATGGGCCGCGCCACCAACACCGAACTGCGACTGCCCGCCAGTGACCCATTCGTGAAAGCCGGTCAGTCGGCCACGGTCGCTTCGGAAACGCACTACAACATCGACGGCACTCTGAAGCAGACCACGGACCCGGCCCTGGGCGGCCTGCCCTCCGAGATCGTCGGCTACAAGCACGACGACCTCGGCAACCTCACCGCCATCGGCACCTACCTGCCCGAGATCGACTACTCAGCCCTGGCCCTGCCGCTGCTGCTCACGCGGGGCACCGACGAAGACCGGGTCTACGTCGCCAACCGCTTCGAAGAAGGCACCGACCGCCTCACCCAAACCTTCACCCAGGACCACACCCACGACTACCACCTACAAGAGCTGAACTACAGCTACGACCAGACCGGCAACGTCACATCCATCAGCGACCCCACCACCCTCGGCGGCACCAGCAGCCCCGAAACCCAGTGCTTCACCTACGACGCCCACCAGCGCCTGACCGAAGCCTGGACCCCCACCACCCAGAACTGCACCGACACCCGCAACGCCAGCGCGCTCTCGGGCCCGGCTCCGTACTGGACCAGCTACACCTACAACACCGCAGGCCAACGCGCGACCGAAACCGAGCACACCAGCACCGCCACTGCCAAGACCACCTACTGCTACACCAACACTGAACAGCCCCACACCCTGACCGGCACCACCAGCAAAGCCGACTGCACCACCCCCGAACGCACCTACACCTACGACACCACTGGCAACACCACCGAGCGTCCCGGTACCGGCGGCGACTCGACGCAGAATCTTGCCTGGTCGGACGAGGGCAAGCTCACCCGCCTCACCGAAGGCGACCAGTCGACCGACTACCTCTACGGCGCCGACGGCACCCTCCTCATCCGCACCACCGAAAACGGCGAACGCGTCCTCTACGCCGGCACCACCGAACTCCACCTCCGCGCCGACGGCACCACCTGGGCCCAGCGCTACTACACCGCCGACGGCCTCACCGCCGGCATGCGCACCAACCAGACCGGCACAACCAAAGTCACCTTCCTCATCAGCGACCACCATGGCACCTCCAGCCTCGCCGTTGACAGGCTCGACCAGAAATTCACCAAGCGCTACACCACCCCCTTCGGCGAAGACCGCGGCAAGCCCCTTTACGGACCCTGGCCCGACGACAAGGGCTTCCTCGGCAAGACACGCGACACCACCACCGGCCTCACCCACATCGACGCCCGCGAATACGACCCCACCATCGGCCAATTCATCAGCGTCGACCCTGTACTCGAAGTCGATAGACCTCAAACGCTCAATGGCTACAGCTACGGAGCGAACAGTCCCGTCACTCAGACGGATCCCACCGGGACCAGGCTTGGCGACTGCGTTGGCGGTTGGAACGAATGCGGGCCCAACGGGACCGGCGGCATCAAAGACCAGCACCAAGTCCCCGACGACAGCGGAACCGCTGCTGCTGGCGACGACGGATGGACCGGAAGTCACTCACCGTCTTCGAACGACGCTGACCAGCTCATCGGCTGGTTCTCCGAGTACAGCCCGAATGGACGTGCACCGGACGGTGATTACTGGTCAACCCCGATCATCCAAGACAATGGGCCGGGCCAGGCATGCTTCGGGCGCGAGGGATGCCGCCAGGCATGGCTGTATCTGATACGCGGGGGCGACGACCTCGGTAAGGCCAAGCACATCGCCGCGACTTACTGCCTCGACAACGCCGCGGCATGCGTCGACGACGCCGAGGCATACGACCGTGGCAAGGTCGTCGAAAGTCTCGTCTACTTGGCGATCGGAGGAGGTAAGGGGAACCGAGTTGCTAAATCACTCGGCTGTAAATGTTTCCTCGCCGGAACCGACGTTCTCATGGCAGACGGCGGGACGAAGGACATCGAAGACGTTCGGCCCGGCGACGAGGTGATGGCGAAGGATCCGGAAACAGGCGAAGAGGGTCCAAGGAAGGTTACGCGCCTCATTCGGACTGAAGACGACAAATACTTCAACGTCTTGTCCATAGCCACCGAAGACGGTATCGAGAAACTTACAGCCACCCACGAGCACCCGTTCTGGTCTCCATCGGAAGACGCTTGGGTAGAAGCTGGCAACCTCGCACCCGGCACGACCCTCCTCACCGACGACGGTGACACGGTCCTTGTTACTGGCAATCATGCCTACATCAGCCACGCCGCTACGTACAACCTCACTGTCGACGACATCCACACGTACTATGTGTTGGCAGGACAGACTCCAGTACTGGTACACAACGCTGGCGAGTGTCCTACTACCGGGATTCCTCATGGTGCGTTGGGAGAAATGGCCACGCTGGATCGGCTTCAGAGTTCGGGCTACACGAACATCACCAGAGAGGTGAGATTCAAGACAAGTCAGGATGACGTTTTCCGTGCAGACTTCGTTGCCCAAGACCCGTCGGGTCGCTGGGTTGCGGTGGAAGTCAAGACTGGCCGTGGTGCATCCCTGACAGAAAACCAAAAGATCGGATATGCAGAGCTCGGTCGCGGCGGGGCAGTCCTGAACACAAGTAGGGTCCCTGGATTGAAAAAGGGGAGCAGGGTCACTATGAAGGTAGAGGTGGATCTGTGGAAATGTCCCGACTGTGCGCCGTGAAAATTCGAAGTTTCGATGAACTTATTGGAGATTCCGATGGGCTCTAAGGCTGCTGTACTCGTGCTTACGCGTGAACGCCCGGAACGCATATTCGAAGACACTTCCGGGATGGATCAGTCCAGGTCGATCAATCTTGCAGAGAAATTTCTTGGCGGAATTCCTCGTCAGTCAGGAGTGGTTCCATTGGACCTGGCTGTCTGGCCGGAGGAGGGGGCGGCATGCGTGGCGAGTTTTCCACACTTCGACGTTGTCTGCTCGCGCAAGATCGCCCAAGATCGACCTAGTGAAATCATTGTTGATATCGCCCGCCTGGCGGGTCTGAGGAGTGCTTATGCGGTCTGCATGGAGAGCTCCAGGGACTGGACTTCAATCCTCGCTTGGTCCCCCAAGGGTGTAACCCGGGCGGTGAGTTTGAGTCCGGAGGGAGGAGTGGTTGAAGATGTGGGGAAAAGACTCCCTTTCGAGATCCCCTTCTGGGCAGGCAAGTACCCTGTTCGGGAGAGGGGCTATCAATTGCCATTCCATCCAATTGATCTAGGAAATGAAGCTCTCCGAGTCTTTTTCGGCTTCATCCTTGAAGGGGCAGAAGATGACCTATGCGTAGATCCGGAAGAGATCGAGATTCCGATCTTTCACTGCCCTTGACAGTAGCTTGCCTAAACTGACGGCCTGCAGCCACCGCGTGCGCAATTGTCAAGATGTGTGGATCGAGGACATGCGGAGCGGCGGCCGCTCCACTGCGACACCGCTTGCCCGCTGCCTCCGGAACTCATATCGAAGAACACGGGCGTCGGCACGGAGCCGTCGGCGAGCAGCACACCGACCGCGCCCTCATGGGAGGTCCCGAACTCCTCCGTCGTCCACGTCTCCCGCTCACCCTCACCCATGCCGCCCCTCCAGCGTGTCCTCGTACTCCGGCACGCCCCGTGACGGGGCGCGCTGGCCACGACGATGCCGCAGTGACGGCGAGCCGCACGACCGGAATCACGAAAGAGGGACCGCTCATCTTGGGGCGCTCGTGAAACCGGCCCGAGGCGCCGCCTGGTCTGGTTGGCCAGGGGAGGGCGAGCTCTACGCGGGTGGGTGCGCGGTGGCGGCCTGCCACAGGGGGCGGAAGTAGTCGGGAGAGCCACCGAGGATGCCCAGCAGCAGGACGAGGGTGGGCCAGTCGCAGGGCTCGTCGCGTTCCAGCATGGCGGTGACCTGGTGGGCATGGAGTCGCCAGCGTGAGTGGACGCAGATCTGCTGCGGGGTCGGCTGGCCGGCCCGCACGTGGAGGGTCCGCAGGGCAGTGGCCAGTTTGCGGACGGCCTGCGCGTGGTCGCTCACGCCGGCCGAGGATGCGGCTGAGGTAGGACGGGGAGCACTGGGCACGGCGGGCGATCTCCTGCAGGGGGATCTCGGAGGCACGGGCCAGCATGGACAGCAGGGGCGCGAGGGTGTTGTACGCGGGCCCGGTGGCCTCGGCTTCGGCGGGTAGCGTGCCGTCGCTCGGGCTGCTCGTGCTGTAGTGCCGGGAGGGCCCGCTCGACAACGCGCTCAGGGACAAGGGGAGGGCACGCAGGCGGGACACCTGGCGCAGACGACGCAGCACGTAGTCATCGGTGTACCGGTGCCGGGCCGTGTCTTCACTGATCGTCACTGCCTGCCCGATACGCGACCAGGTCACCTGCCGCAGCCGGGCACGCCCACCAGACCCGGCGGTCAGACAGTCCAGCCGCACCCGCATCTACTGCGCCTGGTGCAGGACCTCTTCCGGGTCGTTACCGCTGAGCTGGCCGCGCGGAACACGGGCATCGTCCTGCAAAGCTCGTATCACGTTGCCTAATGTGTCTGCGAGTTGGCCAGGCGCGGAGCGGGGCGGGGCTTTTGGGGCGGTGCGTGTCGCGGACGGCTTGGGCGCAGCTGCCGACGGGGGTGGCCCAGGCCGCGCTGGCCTGTCCGGGCTCTAGGCCCGCCGGGCGCGACCGCACAGCATCAGGGGCGCGCACGGTGTCACGGACCGACCTCTGAATGCATGTTCGTTCCATCCCTTATCGGGGCGTATCGGAGGCAGAGAGTCGTTATGCGTCGAAGGGTGGGGGCAGTTCACGGTTAGACCGACAGCGGATCCCCTTTCTTGGGAGGACAGAGTCGTGGAGTCAGCCATCCAGCAAGAGAAGGTCATGCTGCTGTTCAAGCAGCTCGATACCGACGCGGACGGGTTCATCGACCGCCGGGATGTGTCCGCGCTGGCACAGCGCATCCTGAGCGGGGTCGGGGAGGACGGTGACTCGCCCAAGGGGCGGGAGTTGCTGAGCGCCTTCGACCAGGTGTGGGAGCAACTAGCGCGTGACGCGGATGCCGACCGTGACGGGCGGGTGTCAAGGGAAGAGTTCACGCAGGGCATGCGGGCGGGCCAGCTCACGTCGCAGGACGCCTACGACCGCTACTTCCACCCGGGTGTCGCGGCTGCCTACCGGGTGATCGACAGGGACGGGGACGGTGTGGTGTCCCGGGCGGAGTTCGGGGCGTTGCAGCAGGCGTTCGGTACGCCCGCCGACCAGGTCGACCAGATCTTCGGGCAGTTCGACACCGACGGCAACGGCCTGCTCGATGCCACGGAGACGACCCGCCACGCCCGGGACTTCTACCTGAGCACCGATCCGTCTGCCGCAGGCAACGGCCTCTTCGGCCCACTGCCAGCCTGACCCCCGCCCCCCAGTCAGTGGCAGGGCCCGCACGGTCCTGTCCTGGCGAGCCGCAGGGGCGGCCGGACGCGGCCGAGGTACGGACAGACCTGCCCTTGGTAGGGCGGCTCCACCACGACAGCACGCCCCGGGGCGTCGAAAGACATGAGGACGGGAGCCACAGGTGCAGGCGAGAAGGACCGTGCGGTCGGACAGCGTCCCCATGTCGGCGCTCGACCGGGGCTTCTCCTGGGCAGCCGCACAGACGCCGTCAGCGACCGACACGGACTTCGGCGCTCTGCTGCGGGTACGCGGCACGGCCCCGGACCGTGACACGTTGCGACGTATCCTCGCCGCGGGCGTCCAGCGCGCGCCGGTCCTCGCCTACCGGCTCCAGGCCGGCCGATGGAAGCCCTCCAGCGACTTCGACATCGGCCGCCACCTGAGACACCACTCGCTGGTTCCGGGCACGGAACCGGCCGAGGCCGTGCCCTGGGTGAAACGCCGCACCCTGCCCGACAGTGCGCCACTGTGGGACCTGACGGTGCTGGACGGCTACCGCGACGACGAGTACGCGCTGTGCTACCGCGTGCACCACGCCTTCCAGGACGGCGTGGCGATGGCCGCGACGCTGGAAGCGCTGTTCGGCACCCGGCAGCTTCCGCCGCCCACTGCCCCCGCGTCAACAGGGACAGGCCGTCCGGCCTCGCCACGCCGCACACCCAGAAACCTCGGGGTGGATCTGGCGGTCCCGGTGCGCCGCGGGCCGGTGTGGCCACCGGGGGTGGTGCCGCCTACCGGGCGTCGGTGTCTGCACGTCGTCGACCTCGACCACGCCGCTGTCCGCGCTGTGGCCCAAGGGGCCGGGGCGACTCGTAACCAGGTGTGCCTCGCCGTCCTCGCCGGTGCCGTCCGCGACTGGGCCTACGACGGCACCTTCCCCGGTGGCAGGCATTTGGGACCGAAGGTGACGCTCCCTCTGCATCTGCGGTCCGGTGACGCGCACGCGGCACTGGGCAACACCCTGGGCATGCTCCCCATCACCCTGCCCTGCGCCCTGGACCGGCCCGCCGACCGCCTGCACCACCTCATGCAGCAGACCAGCCCCCAACGCCTGGAGCGCCACCGGGCACGCTTCAGGACGGTGCTGCGCGCGGCACCGTTCTGGTTGCTGCGGCCGCTGTTCGCCCGGCTCGCCGACCCGCGTTACATCGCGGCGATGGCGACCACCATCCGCCTGTCGCCGCGCCTGGCCGTGGCAGGCGCACCGGTACGCCAGGCGGTCTTCCATCCACCGCTCGCCCCCGGCCACACCGTGGTGTTCGGCATGCTCCAGCACGGCGAGCGCGTGAGCGTGTCGGCGCTGCACGACACCGCCGTCCCCGCCGCCGGCCTGGCAGCGTGTCTGCACCAGGCGCTGGCCGCACTGCACGCCTCACCGTCACCCGACAGTCCGTAACACGGGACGCGCCGTTCAGGAGACAGCATGGGCTTTGCCAGTTCAGACGAGGTCGTCACCTACATCGGCGGCATCTTCAAGGACGCGTTCGCCGACCCGGAGATCGGCCCGAAGCTCACCGCCACCGGGCAGGTCTTCCGGTTCGTCTTCACCGACCCCGAGGCGACCGTCTGCGTCGACGCCCCCACCCAGTCCGTGGGGGACGGCACCGGCCAGCCGCCGCCGGCTGCGACGATGCGCATGGCCGCCGAGGTCGGCAACGCCTACTGGCAGGGAAAGGTCAACCTGCCCATGGCGATGGCCAAAGGACAGATCACAGTGCAGGGCAACGTGGCGAGCCTGCTGAAACTGGCCCCGCTGGGCAAGCGGCTGTTCCCCGTCTACATCGCACGCCTGCACGACACCGGCCGCGCAGACCTCCTGCTGTGAACCCGGCCGCACCCCCACCGCCCCGGTCTGGGCTGCGCGACCAGGCACCTGGCTGCCCAAGCCGCCCGGACCTCCCACCCGCCGCACCAGGAGCCCACCATGACCTCATCGGCCGCCCGCGCCCCGGACCGTCCGTCGCCACCGCCACCGCTGAACGTCACCAGCCTGTCGTTCTGGGGACAGACCGCCGATGAACGGGAGGACACCTTCCGCCTTCTGCGCGCCGACGCTCCGGTCAGCTGGCAGCCGCCCATGGAGGGCGCGCTCATGCCGCCGCAGCAGGAGGGACTGTGGGTGGTCACCCGCCACGAGCACGTTCTGGAAGCCAGCCGCAGACCAGAGGTGTACTGCTCCAGCCAGGGATGGCAGTTCGAGGAGGTGCCCGAGGACATCCTGGAGGCGGCCAGCTCCATCATCGGCATGGACAACCCCCGCCACCAAAAGCTGCGCCGGCTCGTCAGCTCAGCCTTCACCCCACGCCAGGTCACCCGGCTCATCGAACAGATCCAGCACCAGGCCCGCCAAGTCGTCGACCGCCTTCTGGACGCCAAGTGCGGCGACTTCGTCGACCTGGTCGCCAAGCCGCTGCCCATGTGGACCGTCAACGAACTCATGGGCCTCGACGACAACCTGCGCGAAGAGGCGACCGCCCTCGCCGACGGCATGGTCTCCTACAACGACCCCGCCGTCGCCGCCGGCCGGGAAGCCGGCCAGGTACTCAACGACTCCCTCGTCGGCCTGCTCACCCTGGGCCTCGACCTCGCCGCCCACCGCCGACGCCACCCGGCCGCGGACCTGATGACCAACCTCGTCCAGGCCGAAGTCGACGGGCAGAAACTGACCGACGAGGAGATCGCCTCCTTCTTCGTCCTGCTCACCGTCGCCGGCAACGACACCAGCCGCAACGCCACCAGCCACGCGGTACGCGCCCTGCAGGACCACCCCGACCAGCGCCGCACCCTCACACAGGACTTCCCCGGCCGCATCGACGCCGCCGTGGAAGAGATCCTGCGCTGGAGCAGCCCCGTGATGACCGTCCGGCGCACCGCCACCCGCGACACCACCCTGGGCGGCCAGCACATCCGCGCCGGCGACTGGGTCGCCCTGATGTACCCCTCAGCCAACCGCGACGAGCGCGTCTTCACCCACCCCGAACGCTTCGACCTGACCCGCACACCCAACCCGCACGTCAGCTTCGGCGGAGGCGGCCCCCACTACTGCCTGGGCGCCTTCATCGCCAGAGCCCAGCTCAGAGCCATCCTGAACGAACTCCTCCACCGCGCCCCCACCCTCGAAGTGGACACGCCCGAATACCTGGTCAGCAACTTCGTCCACGGCATCAAGCACATGCCCTGCCACATCACCTGACACCCCACCACCAGCTCCCGGCAGCCCGCCGTCACCCACGCCGTCACCCCCGGCGCGACACCGAAAGGCACCCAGCATGACGCCCGGCCACGACGCCGCAGCCCTCCTCGAGCCCGCACTGGCCGAATGGCCCCTGCCCCTGAACTCCCCCCTCGATCCGGCACGCATCGACACCGCACAGCACAACAGCCTGATCTGGGCCGAACACTTCCACCTCGCCACCGGAACCACCGCACAGCAACGCCTGCGCGACCTGCGCGCCGCCCAACTCGCCGGCTACGGCTACCCCAGGGCCGACGACCACATCCTGCTGCTGGGCATCCAATGGGTGACCTGGTTCTTCCTCCTGGACGACCTGTTCGAAGACGGCCCCACCGGCGCGACAACCGACCAGTCCACCCAGGTCACCGAACCCCTCCACCACATCCTGGACGCCGCCAACACCGCAGCCCCACAACCAGCCCAGTCGGCCGGAGGACTGCAGGCCGCCTTCGCCGACCTCCTGGACCGCACCCGAGTGGTCATGGCCCCGCTCCAGTTCCGAGAGCTGTCCACACACCTGCACGACTACTTCCACGCCCTGGTCGACGAAACCACATGGCGCGAACGCAACACACCCCCCGACCTGCACACCTTCCTGCGCCTGCGCCGCGACACCGCGCCCGCCCTGCCCCTGCTGGACCTGGTGGAACAGGCACAGAACATCCGCCTGCCCACCAGCTTCTACGACAGCCCCGAATACGACACCATGCTCGGCACCGCAGCTGACATCGCCTCCTGGATCAACGACGTTTTCTCTGCCCCCAAAGAACTCGCGGAAGACGGCCTGTTCAACCTCGTCCTCATCATGCACCGCTCCGACGGCCTGACCCTGCCCCAAGCCGGACGTGCGGCCGTCGCACGGATCAAGCAGCAACTGCAGGCCTTCAACGACGCCCAACAGCGCGTCCAGGGCGACCACCGAGCCGGCCTGTACTCCGACGAAGGACATGCCGCCATCCGCTCCTGGGCCAGCGGACTGCTCGCCTTCCAGCAACACGCCACGTGGTACTTCCACCACCCCCGCTACGGCCACCTCACTCCAGCCGCCACCAAAATCCCCCAGCCACAGTGACCGACCTCCCGCTCTCATCCAGGGCCGCGAACAGACGACACACAGCCCGGGCGCAGGGCGTCCATCTGCCCGCTGCAGCATGCCGGGAGTCCACTACGCGAGGAGGAGCAGCACCGCGCATGGACCGTCTTTCCCGGACGGCTCGGCCGTCGACAGCTGGCAGGGGGGCGCGTACGGCAGCCACCGGGCGCGCGCCGAGCTGCACGCATCCTGCGTGCCGCGCTCGCCCTGCTCTGCACCCCGACCGGAGTTGCCTGTTCCGTTTGCTGGTGGGGGAGCGGCGGGCAGCCAGACGAGGCCCATTCCGACCTGCACGATGAGGAAACCGATGTACCTGCGCCAGCAGTCTGCCGGTCCGCCCGACCGCCAGCAGGTATGGCAGGACGTCGCCCGCCACCATGACCGGCTGATGGCCCTGGTGCGAAAGCGTCTCCCCACTCGGCAGGACGCCGAGGACTGCGTGCAGGAGGCCATGATCCGCACTGCCGCCTACCCGGGCCTGGACCTTGCCCGGCTGGGCCCGTTCCTGACCACGGTGGCACTGCGTCTGGTCGCCGACTTCTACCGCGTCCAGCACCGCCACCGGACGCTCGCACACCGCGCGTACGTGGCGGACGTGCCGGTCTCCCCGGAGAACGACATCTGTGATGCTGCCTTCGGACGCTGGTTGCTCGAGCGAGTGCATGCCCTCCCACCGCGTCAGCGTGACGTCCTGCTTGCCCGCGTGGAGGGTCTGCCGGTTACCGCGTTCGCCGTGCGGCAGGGCATCTCCGCGAAGGCTGCCGAAGGGGCCTATACCCGCGGCCGGGCACGGCTGCGGGAACTCGCGCTTCGGGAGCTGGCTGCCTCCGCGGCGAGGGCTGACGCGTTCGTGGCCGAGCCAGGACCGCTGTGACTGTGGGTTTGGTCGGCCTCGTCCTGGGAGGCCGGTGGGTACGACGAGGGACGCTGCTCCGGACCGGGCAAGCGTGAGGAGAACCCGGCGGGGTCGTCGAACAACCTGCGCGGTGACGTGCTGCGCGTGCTCGGAGTGCTGAAGGTCGCGACGGTCGAACAGATCCAGCAGATCGCAGCACCGCACCTGAGCTACCGGCACACCGACAAGTCGACCCCGTCGAAGCGGAAGCAGGCCCGCACCGCCTCCCACACCGGGGCGCTGTCGGATCTGCGCAAGCACGGCCTGGCGGAGAACGGCGGGCAGCTCCCGGGCGGGGACACGCTGCGCAACCTCACCCCGATGGGATTGAAGGCCGCCGCGCGCGAGCTGGGGCGGCCGGTGGGAGAGATGGGCAACCCGGCCCGCGGCGCCGGGCGCACGGGCGCCTCCCACCCGATGACGGTCAACGAAGCCGTGCTCGCCCTGCTGCGCCCGAAGCCGGACCTCGCCCAGCTCGCCAGCGAGCCGGCCGACGTCCGCGCCGCCGCGCAGGCCGCCTTCGACGCGCCCGCCGGGTTGGGCACCATCTCCTCCTACGCGACCGAGGTGGCGCTGCCCGCGACGGGAACCTGGGCCAACCCGGGCAAGGGAGGCGCCCAGGCGGACATCGTCATCACCGCGCCCGAGGGCGGGGTGCCGCTGTTGTTCGTGGAGATCGACAACTGCTTCGAGTCGGCGCAGGTCCTCGCTGCGAAGATCGACAAGTACATGCGGTTTGGCCAGCGGAAGGTGAAGGACACCGGTGGCAAGGAGCGGCCGATGTGGCGTACCCGCTGGTGGGTGCCCGACGGCCGCCGCGGCGACCAGCCGCACCCGCCGCTGCTGCTCGTCTTCAACCGGATCGGCCCGCGCAACCCCAACACCGTCATCGCGCAGCTGGCGGAGCTGACCGAGCGGCATTGGAAGGGCTTCTGGTACGACGCCGGCTTCCACATGTACGACGGCAAGCTGCCCATCGTGGTCACCGGCATGAAGCAGCTCCAGGAGCACGGCCCGGCCGGGGCGGTCTTCCGGCGCTTTGGCCGGCGGCAGAACCAGACCCTCCTGGAGGCGATCGGCAACCCGCGCCGTGAAGCCCACGACGCCCGCAAGCAGGCCGAGTACGCCGCCCGCCAGCGGGAGCACCAGGAGGAGCTGCGCCGCATCGCCGCACAGCACCGGGCCGAGAAAGAGGCCCGTCGTCCCGTGTGCGCCGACTGCGGTACCCGGTTCACCGACGAACGGTGGAAAGCCGTCGAGCCCTCCGGATGGGGCGCCCCGCGCGAGACCCACCCGCACCTGTGCGACGACTGCAAGCAGCGCGCCATCACTGCCGAACGCCAAGCCGAGCAGGCCGGGCACGGCCACCAGGAGCACGGCCAGGCCGTGCCCGAGCAGAAGGCCGGCGGCACCTGGCTCTCCCGCCTCCGCGGCTGACGTCCGAGCGGAAACCACGGCTGGGCAGGACCGTCCTGCCCAGCCGCAGCGGCTACTCCCAGGGTTCGGTAGCGCGTGCCACAGGGCGCCGAACGAAGCTCAAAACTTCATCAATTACACGCCCTCACGGTGGCAGCACGGGCAACCTATGAGTAGGCAAAGGAATCCGCCCTCACG
Organism: Streptomyces hyderabadensis; assembly: GCF_020404845.1. Lineage (GTDB taxonomy): Bacteria > Actinomycetota > Actinomycetes > Streptomycetales > Streptomycetaceae > Streptomyces > Streptomyces hyderabadensis. The sequence continues at coordinate 89,298 of NZ_JAIOJZ010000030.1, forward strand.
ACTGGGTGGATGTACAGCCTGAATTACCTCGGCCACCATCCCAGTTAGATTCGGGGGAATCTCATGGACGCGGCTAGCGTGGCGGTCATCGTATCCGCTGCAAGCGCAACTTTCACCGGGGCAAACATGCTTATCACTGCTCTAAATTATCGCAGAGATAAGCCTCGGGTTCGAGTATCCCTAGCCGGTCAAGGACCTGCCTACCGAACCCTGACGAAAGCGGAAATCGAATGTCGGCACTGGTGGGGCAACGGCCCCGATGTGGATAAAGTCTGGGCGGAGCCTTGTTTTGAGGTGCTGATCGAGAACCTGAGCAAGACTTCCGTTAGGGTAATCGGCGTAGAGTCATCCGTGACTTCATCTCCGCTCGACCATGCGTGGCGCGCTCTGTGCGCGGAAGAAAGAAGTGACACTTCCAGCTTCGTCACTGACTGCAAAAGACCAACGTTTGAACTGGCCCCGCTCCAGTCAGTAATTTTCGTCGGCTACACAACAGGCATCGGGAGTGGGCACGACTGGAAATTCTCCGAAAAGCAAGGCTCCTTGCATGTGCGAGCCCGCGTCAAACTCGAGAATGGTCGCACGGTCGAAGGGAAAGGAAAGGAGTGGCGTTATGCAAAACTGACACAGATTGGAACGACGAAGTCACACCCCAGTACCAATTATGGCATCCTACAAGATCTCACCGAAGGTGTGGAGCGCTTCAATGTCTATGCCGGCAACTCCCGCGAAGAATCGTCAGTTCGCGACATCATTGGGGCGGCTTCCCTAAAGGCCCAGGCGAGGGAACTTGAAAAGCTGCAAAATAAGTTCGAAAAGGTTGGCCGACGGGCGATTCGGAAGGAGCGAATTCGGCGGAAATTCGCGAGACTTGATAGGCCTACAGATTAGGCGTGTTGATCGCGTACTTGAGAGGTCCGTCTCATCGGGTCTAGCCCCGTGCCCGATCTACGGGCCGCCGCTTAACATTGGCCGAGGGAAATCCCAGCGGAGCGGCGATCCCAAACCGGCGGTAGCGGGGCTTATGGAGAGCGCTTAGCAATTTGCCCAGCGTTCAACGGGCAACCATCGATCCGGAACTGGCTTTGACCTGCGGAACCCGACAGAGGCACTGTGCACAGCAGCGGCCGGGATGAGATCCTCGGCACCCCCTACAGCGACCTCGACCTGGTCGTGTTCCTTGAGGGCACCGGTGTCGTCGAACCCGAGGCCATCTGGGACGCCCCGCAGTGGGTGGAGTGGCGTGGCGGCCACGCTCACCAGTTCCGCACCGCCGGTCAGCCGATCAGCTTGTGCAGCACGGGGACGCTGAGCCCGAAGGAACCCAAGCCCGCAGCGACGGCTGTGGGCACGGACTTGTCGTGGAGGAACATGAGGCCGCCCATGACGAGGCCGATGATGACGGCTGCCAGAAACACCACGGCGGCGTGCACCGACAGCAGCGGGGTCTCCGACGGCGTCCCTGCGCCGGCCGGGGCGGGCGGTTCGGGGCGGGTGGGGATGGGGGCGTGCGGGTGCGGGTCCCGAGACATCGGGAGTCTCCTACGAGGCGGAGGAACAGAGACGGCGGACACCTGTGGTGGTGTCGTCCGCGTGGGGGTGGCGCGCGCCTCGCGGTCGGCGGTCCTGCTGCGGCTCTCTGGAGAGCGTCCCTGTGGGGCTTCGGCCCGGCCCAGGGTGGGCGTGTTCAGCGTAGCGGCGGTCGGCGCGGGTGTTGCCCCGGGTGCCTGGCGGGTGGTCACCGGTACTGCCTCCGGCGTGAGTTCGACATGGCGGGCGGGACAGTGACAGGGCGCAGGTGCTTGTGTCTCGTCCTGGCGGGCACGGCTCCTTCACCCCGTAGGGCCGGAGTCCGGGACCCGGACAGCAGCGACCGGGAGGAAAGATTCCGGGGTACGACGAAGGCCCGGACACCTGGTCCGGGCCTTGCGCTGTCGATGGGGGTCTAGGAGGTCGACTGCCCATAAGGGAGTCAGTGACCTTGCGTCTACTCGTGCTCTCCTTGGCGGCGGTTGGCGACCCAGTCCGGATCGCGTGCGGGCGTCGGCGCTCGGGTCTCGGTGGTTGGGGCGCGCATGATGCGCCAGCTGGTGCGCGGTGCGGTGACGGCGTGGGCCAGGACGACGACGGCCTGCCGCCCGGCGCCGCCCCGGACCCACGTCCCGGTGAAGCGGACCTGATCGGCCGCCCAGTCACCCAGCCGCCGCCACGGGCGCAGCCGCCCGAGCAGATAGCCGGCCGCGAGCGCGGCGGCCGCGGTGACGACGATGCCCACCATCAGGACCACCGCATCCCGATCGCGGACAGCAGCTCCATCCGCTCCGGCGTCAGCGTCGCCGCCCGGGAGCGCTGGTTCCCGATCCAGGCCCCCAGCTTGTGCTCCCGCTCCTCCTGGCCCTCGCCGCCGACGATCCGCTCAACCCACTTCCGGGGGACCTGGAGGTGCCCCTCCCGCTCGTAGAACTGCTTGGCGGCCTCGTAGTTCATCGCCCACTTGTCAGCCTGCGTACGGCGCGGCGGCGGCTTCTCCTCCTCGGCCGCGGGCTCGATCCCGAGGACCTGCTCGCACATCCACTGCTGCACGGTCGTGAGTTGGTCCCACCCGAGTCGCACCGACTGCACCCACCGCCCCAGATCCTCGCCTTGGCGCACGACGTCGCCCGCCTCGGTGGGCAGTGCCTCGCCTGCGTCCAGGTGCATCCTCACCAGGTGGAAGCACCGCTGCCACGTCACCGGCCAGGCCGGGCACCAGGAGGCGTCGATCTCCTCCAGCTGCTCGCGCCGCTCGTCCGACAGGGCCCCGGCCGACGACTGAACCGGCAGCCCCTCGGCACGCCGCTGCTCGATCTCGGCAGCCTTCCGGGCGGCGGCCCGCGCGTTCTTGAGGAAGATGCCCACCTTCGCGCCCTGGAAGGTGGCGTCCAGCGGGGCGAGGAGGTGCCCGTGTTCGGCGGCCCAGCCGCGCGCGGCGGACAGGCCCTCCTCCCACGCGACGTCGTAGTGGCTCCAGATCATGCCGAGCTTCTCCAGCTGGGCGATGCGGTCCTCGTCCAGACGGCCGCGGGCGTAGAACCGGCGAGCGTCGGCGGTCCACTGCCCGAGCGGGAACCCGGCGAGTGAGGCCGGCCATCCCTCGCCCTCCGCCTCCTGGTAGTCGACGGCGGGCACCCGGAACGTGAACGGCACCCGGAGGTCGCCGTGCTCGCGGACGTAGATGACGGCGGCCTCCACACCGCGCCGCCAGTGCTCGTGCTCCGGGTTGAGGACCCGCAGGTTGATGAACGCGGCGAGCGCGGCCGGGTCGCGGGGCGTGGAGAACTTCAACAAGGCCATGGCGGGGGCACTGACGCCCCCGGAGCCCTCCCCGCTCCCGCCCGCGCTCTTCCCGCTGTCGTCCTTGCTGACGGGCTTGTAGCGGCTCGGGGCCTGCTGCTCCGCAAGAGTCTCCACGATCCGCGCGTCGTACGCCCGCAGCGCCTCCAGCAGCTTCGCCAGCCCGCCGAACGCCCTGCTCGTCAGCATGTTGTCCGCCGTCTCGCCCGGCCCGAGCAGCACCGGCACCACGAGCGAGGCCACCTTGCCCTCGCCCGGCTGCATCCGCAGCGCCCGGCCGACGGCCTGGACCAGGTCCGGCATCGAGCCGCGTACGTCGGCCCAGTAGACGGAGTCGCAGTGCTTGGTGTCGACGCCCTCGCCCAGGACCTTCACCGAGCAGAGGAAGCACTTCTCCACCACGG
>NZ_JAIOJZ010000031.1 GCF_020404845.1 Streptomyces hyderabadensis
GCTGCCGACCATGCGGTCCCAGTTCCCCGACCTGGTCACCCGGGCAGAACGGGAGCGCATGTCCTACCGGGGTTTCCTTGCCGAGCTGCTGATGGCCGAGTGCGAGGAACGTGACCGGCGCCGCTCGGAGCGGCGGATCAGGGCGCCGGGTTCCCCGTCAGAAGTGGCTGTCCGACTTCGACTACACCGCCAACCCGAACGCCGAGCCCGCGGTGGTCAACAACCTCGCGACCTGCGAATGGGTCCGCAAGGGCCAGCCGCTCTGCCTGATCGGCGACTCCGGCACCGGCAAGTCGCACTTGCTGATCGGTCTGGGCGCCGCTGCTGCCATGGCCGGCTACCGGGTCCGTTACGCGGTGGCCGCGAAACTCGTCAACGAGCTCGTCGAGGCCGCCGACGAGTAGCAGCTGACCAAGACGATCGCCCGCTACGGACGCGCTGACCTTCTCTGCGTCGACGAGCTCGGCTATCTCGAACTCGATCGCCGCGGCGCGGAGATGCTCTTCCAGGTCCTGACCGAACGCGAGGAGAAGAACAGCGTCACCATCGCCTCGAACGAGTCGTTCAGCGGCTGGACCAAGACATTCACCGACCCTCGCCTCTGCGCGGCCATCGTCGACCGCCTCACTTTCAACGGCACCATCATCGAGACCGACACCGAGTCCTACCGACTCGCCCGCACCAGGGCCGCGCAACGGAAGAACGGATAGAGGCCCGCCACCGCAGGCTCGGGAAGGCACTGGCAAGCTGGAGCCATGCCGCCGCTCTCCGACGATCAACAGCTGAGCGCTTTGTTCGAACAGGCGAACTCGCCTGCCTGGTCGGTCCGTGCTGCAGCCGGACGACAGCTCGCGGCCGCACCACGGACCGACCAGGGAACAGATGTCTTGCTCCGTCTTCTCCTGGACCCCGACGACACTGCCGTCACCAGGGAGACAGCGCAGGCACTGCTCGAACGCGGTGACACATCCGCCCTTCGACAGGTCCTCCTGGCGCTGGCCAGGGCCGCCTCCGAAGTCACCATGGACTGGCTCGCCGGCACCGTCCACGATCACTACGCGCGAGCGAGAGCAGCCGGTGAGGAAGAAGGCAGGCTGATCCGGCAACTGCACGAACTTGTGAGCGACCCAGACATGGGCGTCCGCCAGGAGGCGATCACTATGATCGCCGACCTGTCACCGGACCAGACCTGGCTCGGCCTGCCATCCGCCCCGCCTCACCTCGTCGATCACGACAACAGGTGGAGCCAGTCCAAAGCGGAAGCCGGGGCCGCTTCAAACCGGAACTCACGCTAAAACGATCTCTCGATGGGGCCACTTCACGCCGGAAAACCGGGGCCAAGTCAGACCGTTAAAGCCACGGCGCCGCTCCCAGGTCCTCACGCACTAGGGTGCGATGCCCGGGAATTCTGAGCTGCGGCATCGCACTGGATGCGTGTAGGGCCTGGGATCTTAGGGACGCTCCCCCGGCGAACTAGGGGATGGCCGGGGCGGGTTCGGTGAGGCGGTCCTGAAATGATCAGTAAGGGCCTGTTAGCTGGACGGAAGGAAGCACTCTTCAGGTGAAGAAGCGTATCGGGTTGTCACCGCGTGTCCGCATCGAGGGTCGCGGACGGGCGGTGGTCTCGCAGGCCGGGAGTGTGCTGGTCTCGTGCGAACGGCCAGGTGCTGCGGCGCGGGATCTGCGGGCGAGGACGGCCCGACCGCATCCTGCGCATCGAGGTCGACCAGCCCTGACTACGGCCTACACGACACCTCAACTTCGTTCTCCGGCAGCAAGGTGTACGTCAACGGATGCCCGCCGCCAGCTGGCGCCAGCGCGGTCCCGAGGCTGGTCGCCGAGGTGTGGTCGAGCGGGACGGTGCGGCCGGTGTAGCGCAGCCTGCCTGTGTCGTCTTAGCGGCCGAGCAGCAGCGTGCGGGGCGCGGCCGCGGATCCGGTGACGGCGCCGACGATGGCGTCGGCGGTGGTGCGGACCTACTGGCGAAGAGGCAGTGTTCCGGCCATGCACTGTTCCCGGCCGTGAGGCGGCACGGTGGAGATGACCGCCTGATCGCGAGAACGGGGGGAGATAGGCAACCGTCCCTCGCCAGCGGACGCGGTAGCGCAGTGCTTTGCCCTTGGGGGAGCATTGGCGCCGCGAGTAGTGCTTGGGTCATTGTCTGATGCGTGCGCGGATGGCGAGGACTCCGAGGGCGACGAGGGTGGGTTCGAGGAGGCGGGAAAGCCTCTCGATGTACGTGCCGAGGGTGGTGAGGTTCTGCCCACTGGAGCGGAAAACGACCGAGTTGATGGCGACGCGGGTGGCTTTCTCCGCGCGTTCCCAGGTGATGCGCTTGGACCACCCGCCATGCAGGGCGGGATCGAGGGGGGTCGTGTTGAGGCTGATCTTGCTGCCGTCCAGGGTTCCGGTGGTGGCGTGGACGGGACTATGGGTGGGCAAGCCGACGCCCATGAGGAGCAGCACGGTCACTGCCCATGGCGGTGAGCAGCCAGGTGAAGGCACAGGAGGCACGCAGGCCGTAGCCGGACAGCAACCAGTACCCCCGCAACAAGACGCGTTCGCCCTTCGTCGTGCCGGTCAGGTCGTGGCGGCGCATCTCGCATTCGCCGTAGTAGAAGTCGGCGGCACCGGGCTCGTTCTTGCCGTCCTCGAACGCTTTGCGCATCTGCCGGTACAGAGCGGCGACGTCTTCCGGATCGGGAGTACGGGCGGGGTCGGGGTGGTGCGGCCCGGGACGCCACAGTTGGGGATCCGGTACCGCACCTGCTGTGGAGACAGACTGGCCGGCGATATGGGCGCGCTAGTGGTGCTCCTCGGCAAGGACACGTCGGCGGGTGAAGCGGAGTGGCCGGATGCCGCGGCGGTGCCAGCCGGTGGGCGCGCCGGCGAAACTGATACGGCCCTCCAGGCGGATCTGGTCGAGATGGAAGGCCCCGGAGAACAGACAGTCGGACAGGTCGACGTCGGTCAGCACCAGGTGCGCAGCATCCACGCCCTGTACCGAGACGACCCGTACCTGGCCAGGGACGCGCGGCTGCGGGCCGGACCCTGCCAGCAGGTCCTCACTCACGGCGCTGTCGGCGTGCGTGAAGGGGTCAACGAGCAGTGGACGAGCGAACCGGCCCAGGTCATCGTCCTGTGGCCTGGTGAGAGGCAGCCGTTATCCGGTGGGAAGGCCCACGGCGAACTCCACGTCGCGTGCGAAGGGCGCTGTACGGCCCCTGGGGCCGAGGACCGCCAAGCCCTCGCCGCGCTACGCGACGCGCTCCACCGCGTGCACGTGGCGCAGGCGCGCCTGACCGTGGTGCAGGCCGGGTCCGGCCAGGTCAGCAGTCAGATCCGAAATCTGTTGGTCAAGGACCTCCGCAGGGCCTCGACCAGGAATGGAACCCGCCCGCACAGCGGTGGGGCGCCGACCGCCAGCTCCTCAACCGCTGCCAGCCGCTCGACGGCGCTCAGGGCGTCCCGGCAGTCCCGGCCCAGCGCAAGACCTGCCGCGAGTACGAGAACCGCGTCAGCACACTGACGCCGACATTCGGCCGTGTCCAGGTAGTCCGTGCCGGCCCCGTGAGGGTGTCAGACCTGGCCGTAACCGCCGTCGACCTGGTAGTCGGCGCCGTTGACGTGGGAGGCCGCGTCCGAGGCGACGAAGGAAATCACGGCAGCGACCTCTTCTGCGGTACCGGCCCGGGTCATCGGGGTCCCGGTGCCCATCGTGGCGATGAGCGCCTCGCGTTCCTCGGCGGTGGCGGCCAGCTGCGCGATACCGGGCGTATCCGTCGGGCCCGGGCTCACCACGTTCACCCGGATCCCGCGTGGGGTCAGCTCAAGGGCCCAGGTACGGGCGAGAGCGCGGACCCCGGCCTTGGAGGCCGCGTAGAGACTCCGCCCACGCGACGCCTTGTGAGCGGCCATCGAACCGGTGAGGACGATGACACCACCGTCCGCCAGCAGCGGCAGCGCCTTCTGGACGGTCATGATCGTGCCGGTGATGTTGACGTCGAAGACCGTCCTGATGACGTCCTCGGTGATGGTTCCCAGCGGTGCGGTCGCAATCGCCGCCGCGTTGACGACCAGCACGTCCAGCTGGCCGCTGCGCCGCTCCACCTGCGCGAAGAGCCGGTCGAGCTCGTCGGCCGCGCGCGAGTCGGCCCGCACCCCGATGACATCACCCGGTATGTCCGCGGCCGCCGCCGTCACGGCGTCCTGGTTCCGTCCCGTGATGTAGACAGTGCCGCCCCCTTCGGCGATCTTCCGCGCGGTGACGTGCCCGATACCGGCACTTCCACCCGTCACGACCGCGACCTTGTTGTGAAATGCGTTGCTCATGGAACTCGTCGTCCGTTCATCTGGGTAGCCGTCCTTGGGGAACGTCGTGCAAGACGTCCCGGAAAAGTCCTGAGGAACACAGGCGGTACGAGCCTGCGCCTTGTGCAGACACCGGTGCCAGAAGACTGCTGATACTGGTACTGGCAGCACCAGGCCGACGTCTCCCGGCTCTGGCACAGTGGACCTGTGCCGACAACCATGAACCGGACCGAACTACGGGATTTCCTGCGCTCACGACGCGCGCGGGTCTCACCCGAGGACGTCGGCATACCCGCGACAGTCCGTCGGCGCACCCCCGGACTGCGCCGCGAGGAGGTCGCCCAGCTGGCCGGTGTCGGCATCACCTGGTACACGTGGCTGGAGCAGGGGCGGCCGATCAACGTCAGCTCCCAGGTGCTCGACGCGGTGGCCCGCACGCTGTTTCTGAGCGCCGCCGAGCGTGACCACCTCTACCGTCTGGCCGAGGTCCCCCAGCCTCCGGCCGTCAGTGATCCGCCGATCGAGCTCCCCGGCCACCTCGACAGCGTCCTGGGAGCCCTGAACCCGTTGCCCGCCATGCTGGTCGACGCTCGCACCGACGTGCTGCGCTGGAACCGCGCATACGCGGCCCTGCACCCCGCGCTGGTCAGTGCTCCGCCCGGCAAGCGCAACACCCTCTGGCAGCTCTTCGCGGCCCCGGAGGGGCAACTCCGCGTCGTCAACCGCGACGAGCAGGCGCCCGAGGCCGTGGCAGGGTTCCGCTATCGCTACAGCCAGAATGCGGGCGACCCGCGATGGCAGGACTTCGTCGCCCGTCTGTGCACCGCCAGCCCGCTGTTCTCTCGGCTCTGGGCCACGCACGACGTTGCTCCACCGCACCTGTGCGACAAGCGCTACGACATCACGGGGATCGGCGAAGTGAGCCTGCGTGCGACCAGCATGGAACTGACCGACCACCCCGGCGTCCGCCTCGTCGTCCAGACCCCCACCGACACACGCAGCCGCGAGAACATCGACCGTCTGCTACGCCGGGCGACGCACCTGTGACGAATGGACCGAGGCCCGGGTATGGGCCAAGCTCCACCGCCTTGGTCCTGGACGAACTCGGCGCCCGCAGCGGACTGGACCGGTCGCGGTGCGCGATCGACTTCGTCAACGTCCGGACCCTCAAAGGGGCGTGAACGCCAACGTCTCGGGAGCCGATCACTACACTCCCGGCAGTAGGGGTGCCGGTAAGAATGTTCGGCCAGACCGGCGCCGACCAGGACGTCGGCGACGCGCTGCAGGTACGGCTTGACTTGCCGGGAGCGCAGTTCGATGGCGGCGCTGGACAGGATCGTGCGGTGTACCGCGTCCGGTAGCCGAGACGGGTCGCCGACGTCCTCTGAACGGAATCCGGCGCCCGTCGACAGCACTGGTGCTGCCGACCCCTCGCAGGCTCCCGACGTCACGCAGGCAGGGAGTCCGCCGGCGCGTAGGCAGAGCCTGTCAGGGACTGCCTCATCACAGCATCGGTGCGTTCATCGTGGAACTTGCTTCGGAACCGGCCTTGCCTGTCGCAGGGAACTGCTGGCACAGCGCAGCAGGTTGGACAGACTTATGCCTTGATGAGGAGAGTGCTGTCGCCATCTTCTGGTCAGCTGCCTGCTGTTCCTCTTCGTGGTATCGGCGGGTGGCTTCTGCAGTCCGGTCCTCGATCTGAGCCGGGATGGGTAACAGAAGGCGCGAGTCGCCGCGATATGCGCTGCATGTGTTTGGACCCATAGGAGCCAGCAAAGCGCAATGCGTCCATGTCGAGGCTGCGCGTGGTGAATGGGGTCGTCGAGTTCAGCCTCGGGCAGGGCGCCGGCCGGCGGAAGATGGTGATCTGTTCGCCACGATCTCATGGGCACTGCTCCTGACCGTGATCGGGGGAATCGGGTTACGCGCAGACGCGTACGGCCGTCGGGTGCGCCGCGAGGTCGCGGTGCACCCGACGGCGAGCTGCCGTGCGGGCGGAGTCGTGCTCCGCCCGCACGGGTTCTGTGCGAGGTCAGCGAGCGGCGACGTTGTCCGTGACCTCGGTTTCGGGAGCCGGCTCGGCGTCGGGTTGACGGGGTGCGATGTTCTTCGGGCCGCGCAGGGCGACGTAGACGAGCAGGGCGGCCATGACGGCGGCGCCGACCCACATGGACTGCTGCCAGCCATCGACGAAGGACTGCTGCGCGGCATGGATCAGATCCTGGGCGTGGCGTCCGGTGGTGGGCGCGGCCTCGATGGCGTTGGCGATGCCCCCGCGTGCGGTGTCCGCGGCCTCGTTGGGGATGCCGTCGAGCTTGCCGTCGATGGCGCTGCGGTAGCCGCTGGCCAGGAGCGCGCCGAGTGTCGCGATGCCGAGGGCGGTGCCGAACTCGCGGGTGACGTCGTTGAGTGCGGAGGCGACGCCCTGTTTGGCTCGGGGCAGGGAGCTGGTGATGGCCTCGGTGGAGGGTGTCATCGACAGGCCCATGCCGATGCCCATGACGATCATGCCGGCCAGGATGGACAGGTAGCCGCCGTCGACGGAGACGAACATCGCCATCAGCGCCAGGCCGAGCGCGGACAGGGCGACGCCTACCGTCATGGTGGAGCGGGCGCCGATCCTGGCGGCCACCTTGGGGGCCAGGCCCGAGCCCGTCATCATCATGACGGCCATCGGCATCAGCGCCACGGTGGACAGCAGCCCCGACATGCCGAGCACGGCCTGGAAGAACGGGAAGAGGACCACGGCGATACCGGCCTGGACGCCGAAGACGACCAGCAAGGTGATCGAGCCGCCGGCCAGTCCGCGCTCACGGAACAGGCGCACGTCCAACAGCGAAGCGTCGCGGCGGCGCAGCTCCCAGGCCACGAAGGCGACGGCGGCGGCGACGCCGACGGCCAGGCTGACCAGCGTGATGGGGGCGGTCCAGCCGCGCTCGGGGCCTTCCTGCAGGACGAAGATGAGACCGGTCACGGCGATAATGGAAAGCAGCGCGCCGATGGTGTCGAAGGAATGGGCGGAGCGTTCGCGGGAGGTGGGCACCGACTTCAGTGTCATCGCCAGCGCCACGGCCCCCAGGACCACGGGCAGTACGAACAGCCAGCGCCAGTCGGCGACGTCGACCAGCAAGGCGGAGAGGAACATGCCCACTATGCCGCCTCCTCCGGCGACACCGGTCCACACACCGATCGCCTTGCCGCGTTCCTCCTCGGGGAAGGTGGAGGTGATGACGGCCAGGGTGATCGGCATGATCATCGCGGCGCTGACGCCGGCGGCCACCCGGGCCGCGATCATCACCCCGGCCGTCGGGGCGAGTCCCGCGAGGACGCTGGCGGCGCCGAAGATGACCAACCCCGCGATCAGCATGGGCTTGCGTCCCAGGCGATCACCGATGGCGCCGAGCGGCAGCAGCAGCGCGGCCAGGGCAAGGGTGTAGCTGTTGATCATCCACAGGACGGCGCTCTGCGAGGCGCCGAACTCGACGGCCAGGTGGGTCTGGGCGACGCTCAGCCCCGACACCGAGGCGATGACAGCCATCAAAGCGATCGAGACGGTGATCAGGATCGCGCGCAGCTGACGCGCATCCGGAACACCCACTGCGCCGGACGATTCCGGCGTCTGTGGAGGCTGATGGGTACTCATGGTTTCCTTCCATAAAGGCATGCTGAATCAGCGCCGGGACAAGACCGGGCGCCAGTTGGGTGTGGTTGGTGGGGACTTGCTCACCGCGCGGACCACTGGACGGCGGCCGCGCGATGGTTCAGCAGCGGAGCTACAGGTCAGCCAGTGGTCTTCTGTGCCGCGGCGAGGGCGGCGTCGGTGTCTGACGTGGCCAGCATCGCGTTGATGTGGGAGCCGGCCAGCGCTCCGGCCGCGGCGGCGGCGCCGACCTGGGCGGCCAGGTCGGTGGCGTTGCCCGCCACCCACACGCCCGGGATCTCGGTGGTGCCGGCCATGGCGGAAGCGAAGCGGCGGCCCATGTTGTCGGGCAGGTCCTCCATGGGCAGCTTCAGCCCGTCCAGGCCCTCAGTGCGGGCCTCCATCCTTGTGGCGACGGTCAGGACCCGCCGTTCGACGAGGGTGCCGTCGGTCAGGCGGACGCCCCCGAGGGTGCCGTCGGTGTCGTTGACTACTTCCCTCACGTCGGTTTCGACGACGCGGATGCCCCGGGCGGCGAAGCGAGCGCGGGTATCGGAGTCCAGGTCGGTGCCGCGCGTGAAGTAGATCAGATCGTCCGTGAGCTGGCGGAAAAGCCAGGCGTGGTGAACGGACAGAGGGCCGGTGGCGAGGATGCCGATGGGCTCGTCGCGCACTTCCCAGCCGTGGCAGTAGGGGCAGTGCACCACGCTGTGGCCCCAGTGTCCGGCCAGTCCGGGTATCTCGGGCAGCACATCGCGCAGGCCGCTGGCCACCAGCACGCGGCGCGCCGTCAGGGTGCGGCCGTCGGCCAGGGTGACGGTGAACCGCAAGTCACCGTCGGCCGAGGGGGCGGCGGCTTCGGCCCCGGTCACCTCCCCGTAGACGATCCGGCCGCCGTACTGGCGTACCTGCTCGCGTCCGCGCTGGAGGATCTCGGGCGGTGGGGTGCCGTCCAGGACGATGAAGCCGTGCATGGCTGTGGCGGGGGCGTTGCGCGGGGTGCCGCTGTCGATCACGATGACCGAGCGCCGTGAGCGGGCCAGCATCAGCGCGCCGTTCAGGCCCGCGGCGCCGCCGCCGATCACCACCACGTCCACGGTGTCGGCGGGCAGTGCGTCGCTGTCGCCGCGGGAAGTCTGCGCAGACATGTCGCGCCCTCTCGTCCTCGTCGTACCTGGCCCCGTGCTGGACCCTCTGTGTTCGACGGTAAGCCCACATTGCATCAAGGGCATACGATGTTGCCCATGACGCAAGAAGATGGGCAGCTGGACAGCCTCGTACGCAAACGGATCCGCGCACTGCGCGTCGCACAGGGCTGGTCCCTGGAGGAACTGGCCACCCGGGCCAACCTCAGCCAGTCCTCACTGAGCCGCATCGAGAACGGTCAGCGCCGTCTCGCCCTGGACCAGCTCGTCACCCTCGCCCGTGCCCTGGACACCACCTTGGACCAGCTCGTGGAGAACGCCGCCGACGACGTCGTCATCAGCCCGACGATCGACGGCACCCACGGCATGATGCGCTGGCCCATAAAGGGCGACCCCGGCATGACCGTGATGCGCCAGCGGATGACCGACCCGCCGCCCGCCAACCCGGCCCGCATGCGCGCCCACCCCGGCCGCGAATGGCTCGTCGTGCTGTCCGGCACGGCTGTCCTCATGCTCGGCCACCGGCGCTTTCGCATCGAGACCTACCAGGCCGCCGAATTCCCCACGATGATGCCGCACGCCATCGGTGCTGAGGGTGGCCCCTGCGAGATCCTGGGCATCTTCGACCGCGACGCCCGCCGCTGTCACCAGAAAGACGCCGACACCGATGACTCCGAAGCCGACTGCACAGGCACCCAGGGTCCCTGTCCCTAGCGGGCCGCGGTCGGGTCAGTGGCCCAAGGTAAGGCGGGCGATCTTGCGTGCCGGGCAGCGCACCGAAGCACCTCTTTGCTTTATGCGCAATGAGGCGTGCGACAGACGCATGGCCTGCCTACGGTGAAGTCATGACCCACACTCCTCAGCACTCCCCCCACCACGGCCACGGTGGCCACCACCCCGGCCACAGCCATGGCGCACACCAGGCGCGCAGCGACGGCGGTCAGGCGGAGATCCTCGACCTGGATGCCGAGGTACTGGCCGAGCACATCGCGTCAATCACCGCCTGGCTGCCGCTGAAAGATCAGCCGCGCCACATCGTGGACCTGGGCTGCGGCACCGGCGCGGGCACCTTCGCCCTCCTCGAACGCTTCCCCGATGCGCACATCACCGCCGTCGACACGTCTGCCGAGCACCTGAAGCTCCTGCGCGGGAAGGCATGCGCCCGCGGCATCCAGGAGCGCGTACGGACCGTGCAGGCCGACCTCGACCACGACGACTGGCCCGACCTCGGCCAGCCGGACCTGGTGTGGGCCTCGGCCTCGATGCACCACATGGCGAACCCCGAACGCGCCCTGCGCAACGTCCGCGAACTGCTCGCCCCCGGCGGCCTGTTCGCCGTCGTCGAGCTCGCGGGCGTCCCCCGCTTCCTGCCCGCCCACGCCCCGGAGAACCGGCCCGGCCTCGAAGAGCGCGCCCATGCCGCGACCAACAGCTTCCACGCCGAGCGCGTTCCGCACCGCGGCGCCGACTGGGGCCCGATGCTGGCCGTCGCCGGCTTCACCGTCGAGGACGATCGCACCCTCACTGTCAGTGTCGCAGGGGCACGCAGCGAAGCGGTCGGCCGCTACGCCTACGGCATCTTGCAGCGCATCCGCAGCGTCGCCGCCCCCGCTCTCAGCCCCGAGGACCTCACCGCACTCGACGAGCTCCTGGACACCAGCAGCCCGAACAGCCTGCTGCTCCGCGAGGACCTCTCCGTACGCACCGAGCGCACGGTGTGGGCCGCCCGCCGCGCCTGACACGAGGCCAGGCACCCCCGGGTGCCTGTCGAGTCCGCATCGCCTCGCCCAGCCGAACCGCTCGCGAACGACGACTGCGGAGGGTGCCGCCTCCCCGAGCCCTGGCACCCGTCACCGGTCCGATGCGGCGCTGCGACCAGCACCGCCAAGTGCCCCGGCGAAAAGGGCCGCGTCACTGCCACAGGGAGCAGAACCATGGCCAGCAGTCATGAACAAGTTGCGGCAGCTACGGCTGAACTCCACGCCGAAACGCTCCGGCAGTTCGGCCAGTAGAGAAGCTCATCTGCATTCTCATGGTGCGCCAGACGGAATTCACGCTTCAGGTGGACGTTTTACGGGACCCTGCCGCCCCAGCGCGGAGACGATCGCCACCTGCGGGAGGGCTCCCACGAGCAGGGATCCCAGAGACAGGCCAGTCAGGCGGCAGCTGATCACTGGCTGGTCGGGGTGGGCGGGGAGTCAGGGATTTTTTTGGCGGCGGACGCGTAGGCAGGGTAATCCAGCTCAGCTCGGTTTTGCCTTGACCTAGCCGCCAAGCCCAGCCGCCGGTGCAAGAAGCGGTGCCATCGCCCAGCCCACACATCACCCAGAGGTCTTCCTTGCCGACCTCAGTCACACCGTTCACGTCGCCGACGGCCGCCAGGCTGGACGCCAGCGCCTCACCGAGTCCCGGATCGGTCACCTTCTGCCCCGCGGGAGCCTGGAAGACGATCTGCGCGGACTGGGTGTCGGGTGACGGGAAGTGACGGTCCATCTTCGTCAGCGCGGTCTGGGCGGGCGATCCGGGAATGGAACCGCTGTCCTCGAATTCGCCGGCGAGTGAGAAGCCCAGGCCGATCACCGCGCCCAGGGCCAGCAGGCACCCGACCAACGCGGGCGGAGAGCGCATGGCCCACCACTTGACCCTTACCGCCTGCTTCAGACCGGTGCGGCCGGCCGCGCGCGGTGACGTCGGGTTCTGCCCGAAGGTGTGTGGGGATACGTGACTCAGCCCTGGTCCCGCACCGTCGCGAGGCACTGGTCGTAGAGGTCTGCCAGGTCGATCCGTCCGTCATGTCCGGCCCAGAGTTCGGTTGCCGTGTCGATACAGGCGAAGACCGTCGCGACGATCGCTCTGGCCTGCGTGTCGGGAGCCGGGCGGCCGGGGCCGGTGCTCAGCCGCGCCCGGATGACGGGGACGAGTTCGGCCTGCCAGCGCAGTCGCTTCTCAATGTAGCGGGCGTGCAGCGAGGGCGTGTCGAAGATGAGGCGGGACAGTTCCAGCGCACGCTCAGGGGGGTGGTTGGCGGTCAGAATGACCTCGAAGCCGGCGCGCAGGGCGTCCCAGGCGGACATCTCGGCCGGCTGCTGCTCGACGGTCCGTTTCAGCAGCTCGCCCAGCGCCTCCTGGTCGCCGCAGACCAGGTCCTCCTTCGTGCCGAAGTAGCGGAACAGGGAGCGCTGCGAGATCCCCGCCTCCCGCGCGATCTGCGCGACCGTCGTCCGCTCGTAGCCCTGCTCGGCGAACAGGCGTACCGCCGTACCCAGGATCGCCTGGACGGCAACCTGCCGCGAACGCTCCCACAAGGTCGTCATGGACATCAGAGTACCCCTCTAGACAGCAACCGCCTACGTGGCATTAACTGCCAGGAAGGCAGCGACTGAAAGAAGGACGACCATGCCAGCCGTCGACTACCACGGACACACCACCCTCATCACCGGGGCCAGCGCGGGCCTCGGCGCCGAGTTCGCCCGCCAGCTCGCCGCCCGCGGCTCCGACCTGGTGCTGGTGGCCCGCCGCAGGGACCGCTTGGAGAAGCTGGCCACCGAACTGCGCGACCAGCATCGGATCCAGGTGCACGTGCTGGAGATGGACCTGGCCACGGAACACCCCGGGCAGGCGCTGGCCGCGCAGGTGGCCCAGCTCGGCCTGCACATTACGAGCCTGATCAACAACGCCGGGTTCGCCACCTTCGGCCCCTTCCACCAGGCGGACCCGGACCGGCTGCGCCGGGAGATCGCGGTGGACGTGACCGCGGTCGCCGACATCAGCCGCGCCTTCATCGGCCACCTGCGTACCGCGGGCCGCGGAGTACTGGTCAACGTGGCGAGCATGGCCGCCTACCAGCCCAACCCGCGCATGGCGCTCTACGGGGCGACCAAGGCGTTCGTACTGAGCCTCACCGAGGCGCTGTGGGAGGAGTCACGCGGCACCGGTCTGCGGGTGCTGGCCCTGTCCCCCGGAGCGACCCGGACCGAGTTCTTCGACGTCGTGGGCACCCCACAGGCCGCCGGAGGGACCAGGCTCGCCTCACCCGTCGATGTCGTCCGCACCGCGCTGGCCGCCCTGGACCGAAGGAACCCGCCGCCCAGCGTCATCGCAGGCCGCATGAACCGGGTGATGGCCTTCCTCGCCCGACGCCTGGCCACCCGGCGCCAGGTCATCCGGGCGATCGGCCGGCTCACCGCCAAGGAGGCATGACCAAGGAGGCATGACCAGGGCCGGAAAGGCCGTAGTGACTCCGGACCTCATGCCGGTCATCTCCGTCACTGGGGCGTAGCCGTTCCGAGGACGACCCGCGCCGGTCGGGCGGGGGGAGAAGTCCGTGACGGGGCTGCCGGACCAGGCGCCCGTAAGGTCAGACACGCTCGTCCGGGTGCGACACCGGCGCGCGATGCTGCCGGCCTCGGCCGGCGGAAACGGGGTCCCGGTGATCGCCGAGCTGGTCCAGGCCGCCACCACCCGCCCGACCAGGCTCGGCCAGCCCTGCGCCCGCTGGTCCATCCGCGAACTCGCCGCCTGCCTGCGGAAAGTGCACGGCCGTGTGTTTTGGGGCGGCCGCGAGGCATTACGGTGCCTGCCGGCGCTGGGCTCCCGCCGGTCGCCCCGAGCGCCATCCCGTGACTTACCACCGCACACACGGGGTGCGGTACTTCCACGGCTGCCGCTCCGCCGGAGACGACCGGCTGTGGGGTGTCGACCGCCGCAACAAGGGTGCGGTGAACGCCTCTGCGGCAGTCCACGACCGCCAACTCCCACTACCGCAACCACAGCCTGCAGACCCGGGTCCTACACGCCTACCTGCGCTGGGGCGGACGCCCTCTCGCCACTGCGGCCTGAAGCTCCGGCGAACCCCGAACCTCATGCACTCACAGCACTAGGGCCTGTCTCTTCGATCACGATCGGAGCCAGTTGAGGAGTGCGGAGGCTGTCACGGTGCCGCCGGGCTGGACGTGGCCGCGCGGTGGTAGCGGGTGATCGCGACCCACGGGTGGCTACTCAAGTCCACCGAGGTGGAGGAGATCTTGGAGCTCACCGAGCTTCGCGGTCGACAGGGCTCCCGCCCGCTCGATCAGGTCTTCCCGGGTGAGGCTGACCAGCCAAGTGCAGGGGAT
Organism: Streptomyces hyderabadensis; assembly: GCF_020404845.1. GTDB lineage: Bacteria > Actinomycetota > Actinomycetes > Streptomycetales > Streptomycetaceae > Streptomyces > Streptomyces hyderabadensis. The sequence continues at coordinate 14,211 of NZ_JAIOJZ010000031.1, forward strand.
GAGGCCTGGACGCGGGAGTGCGACTCGCAGGACACCTTCAAGAGATAGTCCTTCGGAGGCGCCTACTGCCAGCTCAGCGGCAACGCCGCTGAGCTCGGTGCCCGCAGGATCGACGACCTGCATCGCCCGGACCTCGGAATCTACTTCCCCCGAGAGCAGCACGACCAGGCGCCGCTCGCCGAAATCCGCCCACCAGACTTCGCCTCGTTGCATAGGTCCTCCTGACACAGAACGGCGGGCGAACACTGCTGTGCGCCCGGTTTCGAATAGCCCATTGTCGGCCCCAAAAGCTCCAGCCGATCACGAGCGGAGCCAGATGAGGAGTGCTGCGGCGGTGACGGTGCTGAGGTAGACGTATCCGCGCTTGTCATACCGGGTGGCCACGGCTCTGAACTGCTTCAGCTTTCCGATGGCCCGCTCCACCGTGTTGCGATCTTTGTACCGCTCCTTGTCGAAGCCCAGGGGCCGTCCTCCTCGTGAACCCCAGCGTAGGCGGGCGGCCTTGTGGTCCTTCTTCTCCGGGATCACATGCCGGATCCCGCGCTTGCGGAGGTAGGCGCGGATCATACGGTTGCTGTACGCCCTGTCGGCTCCGACGCTGTCCGGCGTGCGGCGAGGACGCCCGAGCCCCATGCGGGGAACTCGGATCTTGTCCATGACCGGCTCGAACTGGGTGCAGTCCGCCCGCTGTCCCGGCGTGATGAGCAGGGACAGCGGGCGGCAGCGGCCCTCTGCAGCGATGTGGATTTTGGTGGTCAGCCCGCCGCGGGACCGGCCGAGGGCTTCGCCTGCTGCACCGCCTCCTCCAGCAGGTCGCGCAGGCTCACCACCGCCGGCAGTCGTCGAACCGATCTTTGCAGAGCCCCTTTTGAGGAGCCCGGCGGTGCGGGCGGTGGGCCCTTGGGCGCCCCCGCGGCGTGCTGGTGAGCACGCGCAACGGTGGAGTCGACGTTGATGTTCCAGTCGATGCCGCCATCGGCATCGGCGACAGACTGGACGTGCTGGAGGAGCCTCTCCCAGGTGCCGTCAGCCGACCACAGCAAGTGCCGTTTGTGAGCGGTCTTCCACGGCCCGAAGCGTTCGGGCAGCTCTCGCCACTGCACTCCGGTGCTCAACCGGTGAATGATCCCGTTGATCACCTGTCGGTGATCGCGCCACCGGCCGCACCGGTTGTTGCTCACTGGCAGCAGCGGTTCCAGCACAGCCCACTCGGCGTCGGTCAGATCCCCCCGACTCATCATGACCAGAACAACGAGCTGCATGATCGAAGAGACACGCCTTAGCCGGCCGAACCGACCAAGGTCTCGAAGCCTGAGCTGTCGCAGTAGGACACCGCACGCCCCTCAGCCCCGATGTCGCCGCCGACCGCGTTGACAGTGTCATCGACGATGTCGGAACCACCGTGTGCCAGGCTTGCCCGGTCAAGCCTTTTCGAGGCCTCGATGACCGCATGCGCTGCCAATTCGGTGTTGTCGAATTCGGGCGGCTGGACACTCTGTCCGTCACCGGCATCGGCGTCGGGCTCGCCGGTTGCCGTGGCGTGCGCCATGTCCTGCCAGGTCCCCAGCTTGGTGCAGTAGTCCCGTTGTCGCTCCTTGGCCTGCGCTGGATCGTCCGACGAACAACTGCTCATCAGGACAGCGGCAACGACAACGATCGCTGCTCGCCCGGCTGCTCGTGCAATCCCACTGCTGTGCTGCAAGGACATGCCCTCCCCGAAGCTGCCGCCACAGAGTACGGATCAGGAAGGTGTCACCTCCCACCGATCTCCACGCCTCATCAGCACCTGATCGACGCCGAGTTGAGAGTACACGGCCAACGGGGCGAACCCCCTTGCGGCCTGCACCGAGCCGAACGGGATGCGCCGCCCGGCTACCAGCCGGCTTTCACCGCGTCGTAGGCCGTACGACAGTCGGCGTTGGTGGCGTCCGCGGCCAGCCTCTCCATGGAGTCGCGCCAGACCTTCTTGGCCACCCGCTCCATCTCCCGGGTCTCGGCCGGGACGTTGGGGGCGTGCTTCTTGATCGTCGCCAGCGCGGACCTGGCGAACTTGTTGCACACGGGTCCGGCGGCGTTCCGGTAGCGGCTGTCCAGGTCGGTCGCGACCGCCTGGCCATTCTGGGTCGCCCAGGTGTTCCAGGCGGCGCACGCCGCCTCGGTGAACACTGCCTGGTCGGCCTCGCTCAGCCCCAGCACCTCGCCCGTCATGGTGCTCTTGGCCTTGTCCGGGACCGTGAAGTCCACGACGGGGAACTTGTCGAGTGTTTCGAGCAGCGCTTCCTGACACGCGGGCGGCAGCGCAGCGGCCTGTGCGGTGGCGGGGACGGCCGGCGTGGAGACGCAGACCAGGGCCGCGGTGAGGACGGCGTGCCGGGCGGTACGCGAGAGAGAAGACATGGGGCGGTGCTCCTTGCACTGGTGAACGGGTCGTTCCGGGCACCGATCCAGCGCCCGACGGCTACTGAACGATCACCGCCCACCCAGGTCACGGGCGCATCGGCGGGACAGGAGGCGCACACGGAGTCGACGGCCGTCCGTGCGACGGACGGAGCCCCCCCCCGGGCGGCCCCGGGGCAGCCGGGCGGTCAGGCGGTCAGGCGGTCAGGCGGTCAGGCGGTCAGGCGGACCCCACCGTTTCCGGCGCCGGGCCGGACTCCGCCAAAGGCCGGTGAACACCAGGGTCCCCGGTCGCTCCGGCGCCGTGCTGCGCGGGAAGCGGTGGCTTCGTGTACCCCACGAGCGCGTTCCGGGTACGTCGGCGGAAGACCAGGAATCCCGCCGCCGACGCGCCGGTGAGCCAGAGGCACTGGGTCAGGAGCGCCCGGCCGCCCGGCGCGTCGGAGAAGGCGGCGGACATGCTGGCCTGAACCGCTCCGTAGGTCGGGAGGAAGCGCACGACAGCACTGTCGGACCCGGAGCTGGAGAGGGGGTTCTGCAGAGCGACGTCCAGGACGCTGATCATCAGGATGGCGAACATCCCTTCGACCTCGCGCCGGAGCACCGACCCGAAGATCACGCCGAGCGCGCCGTAGGTGAGGGCGGCGCCGAACAGCGCGGCGGTGAGCAGCAGGGGCTGTCGCGGTGTCCAGGCGAAACCGGCGGCGGCGGTGGCGTACACGGAGATCGCGACGCAGACCAGCGTGAGCGCGGACAGCTTGGCGAGGACGAGGTGGTACCGGGGATAGCCCGCCATCGCCAGCCGGCGGTCGAAGGCTCCCCCGGTGAACGTGGCCGCGAACATCATGAACCCCGCGATGAGGGTGACCGCGTTCAGTGCGCCGGTGATCTGGGTGAGGTGGTTGCCGGGCGGGGAGAGCACCTCGCCGGTCGCCCGGAGCCGGAAGGGGGCGGGCCGATCAGGGATCGTCACATAGGCGAGGGCGATCCACACCGGGATGTACACGACCACCAGCAGCATCGCGAACCGGTTGCGGGCGTGTCCGATCAGCGCGTAGCGCGATGCCGTGACGAACAGGGACAGGTGCCCTCTCACGCCGCGACCTCCGTAGGCCGTTCCTGGGTGTGCAGGCGCCCGTCCTCCAGTCGCCAGAGCCGGTCCAGCCGGTCGATGTCGTACGCCAGGTGCGAGACGACCAGGACCGAACGCCCGGCGTCGCGCAGCCCGGCCGCCAGTTCCCAGAAGCGCAGGTAGGTCTCCCAGTCGAAGCCCTGGTAAGGCTCATCCAGCAGGAGTACGTCCGGGTCGTGCATGAGCGCCAGGGTCAGGTTGAGCTTCTGTCGCGAGCCGCCGCTGAGCCGGCCCGCGCGCTGGTCGAGGTACTCGGTGAAGGCGAGTGTCTCCATCACCTCCTCGGCCCGTTCGAGCCCGGCGAGGCCGAACGCGCTTTTGAAGAAGTCGAGATGCTGGCGGACGGTGAAGGAGTCGTCCAGCACCACGGTCTGCGGACAGTAGCCGAACCTGCCGCTGTGGTGCACGGCCCCCCGGTCCGGACGGAGTTCACCGGAGAGGATCTTCAGCAGGGTCGTCTTGCCCGCACCGTTCTCGCCGACGATCCCGGCCAGGGTGCCGGGCTTCAGCCGGAGGTCGACGCCCCGCAGCACGGCGTGCTGCCGGTAGGAGTGGTGCACATCGTGGACGTCCATCGCTTCGCTCCGTCATACCTGGCCTGCGGACCGCGGATCCGTTCCGCGCGTGCCCAACGAGCCGGCCGGGCGGGGGAAACGGCAGCCGTCAGAGCGGCCCCCGTGCGGTGTCAACCTGGCGCCCGCCCGTCACGCGTGCGGCGGGAAGCCTGCCCGGGACCGCCTCGGCTGCCGGGGCGGCGGCTACCGTGACCGGGCTCGGAGCGGTCGTACCCATCTGACGTGAAAGGCCGGTCAGCCATGCGGAGAACGTGCGTGATCGGAGCCGGCCCGTCCGGCCTGGCCGCGAGCAGAGTCCTCGCCGCGCGCGGCATCCCGTTCGACTGCTTTGAGGCGGGCTCGGGCATCGGCGGGCTCTGGCGCTACGGCAACGACAACGGCATGTCGGGGGTGTACGCGTCGCTGCACGCGAACATCTCCAAGGAGAGCATGTCCTTTTCCTCACTGCCGATGCCGGAGCACTACCCGGTCTTTCCGCACCACACCCAGGTCCTCGCCTACCTGGAGAGCTACGCGGAGACCTTCAGACTGCACGGTCGCATCGGGCTGCGTACGGAGGTCACCTCCGTACGTCCTCTGGAGGGCGGCGGCTGGGAGGTCACCCGCCGGAGCCGAGGAGCGGCGGAGGCGGAGACCGATCGGTACACCGAGGTGGTGGTGGCCAACGGGCACCACTGGGACCCGCGTCTTCCGGACCCCGCCGTGCCCGGGGCCGGGGTGTTCGAAGGCTCCGCCGTGCACGCGCACGCCTACCGCTCCCCCGAGCCGTACGCCGGGCGGCGGGTGCTCGTCGTCGGGACGGGCAACTCCGGGTGCGAGATCGCGGCGGAGATCTCGCGTTCGGCGGCCCGGACGTATCTCTCCGCCCGCGCCGTGCCGCACGTGTTCCCGAAGATGCTGCTCGGGCGGCCCGCGGACCACTGGGCGGTGAGCCGGGCGGCCGCTCTGCCCCGCTTCCTCAAGGACCCGGCGATGGCACTTCTGCTGCGGCTGGCCCGTGGGGCCCCCGCGCTCTACGGGCTCCCCGAACCGGTACGGCGGCCGCTCGCCGCCCACCCCTCCACGTCGGACGAACTCCTCGTCCAGCTGGCCCGGGGCGCGGTCACGGTGAAGCCCGGAATCCGTTCTTTCGGCAGGGACTCGGCGTTCTTCACGGACGGCAGCCGCGAGACCGTGGACGCGGTGGTGTACGCCACCGGGTACTCGCTGTCCTTCCCGTTCCTGGACCCCGCCGTCTTCGCTGCGCCGGACGGCCGCACCGAGCTGTATCTGCGCACGGTGCCGCCCCGGCTTCCCGGGCTCTTCTTCATGGGGCTCGCACAACCTGCGGGAGCGGCCTTCCCGTTGCTCGAACCGCAGGCCGCATGGATCGCCGACCTGATCGAAGGGGAGGTCCTGCTGCCGACGCCCGCGGAGATGACCCGGTCGATCGCCCGTGCGCGGGAACGGCACGAGAAGGTCTACGCGCCGACCTACCGGCACGGGATCGAGATCGACATCCGCGCCTACCGGCGGGCCCTTCGTCGGGAGCTGTGGGCGGGCAGGCGCCGAGCGCGCCGGGCAACCGCTCGCCGCCCCGGCGCGCCTTGGCCCGCTCCGGTGTCCGACCCAGCGTGACCAGCTCTCCCGTGCCGGCAGGGGGCGGGGCCGACCACGTACGGGCACGGGGCGGCAGGGGCCGCGCCCTGGCCCGTACACCCGCTCATCCCCGCCGTACGCTCTCCTCCAGCTCCCGCACGGCCTGCTCCCACAGCTCCGGCAGCAGCTCGCCCAGCGGCAGGGCGCGGTCGGCGAGGAAGGACACCTCCGCCCAGTCGCCGAAGAACGACAGCCCCACTCCGCAGAGGTGTCCCGGCACGAGGAGTGGCAGCAGGGCCGTCCCCGTCACCCGGGTCTCCCCCAGGCTCCCCTTTTCGGCGAGCGGCATGGAGGTGGCCATGACGTTGGTGACGCGGGGGGACAGCATCCTGCGCAGGTACCACGCGGTGGGACGGTCCGGCATGTGGCGGACCAGGTCCTGAACGGCCTGTCGCCAGGTGTGGCCCCGCAGCTTCCGGGTCACTGCCATGATCTGGTCGAGCCGTCGCAGCGGCGCCTCCTCGTCCGGGGAGCCGTCCGGGCGCTCCGGGGTGGGGCCAACCGGCAGGTCGACCGGAAGGGCGAAGCAGCGGTTGCCCCAGGTCTGCTCCTCCTCCGCCCGCCGGGCGTCGACGGGCAGCACGGCCGTCACCCGGGGCAGTGGCACGCCGGAGCGGGCCGCCCACACCGACAACGCCCCGGCCAGCGCGGCGAGATGGGCGTCGTGGGCCGAGCCACCGCGTCCGGCGCCGATCAGCCGCAGGGTGTCCATGGGGACGCGTCCCCGCCACAGCCGCCGTTCACCGGTAGGGGCGAAGGCCGGGTCCGGGCGGTGTCCGCGTACGGCGAAGGTGCGCGCCAGGAACCTCGTTGCCAGCGCGGCGGCCGTGCCGAACCGCCGGGGCACGCCGACCACGCCGCTCCCGCCCGGCAGTGGACGCGCTGATGGCTCCCCGTCGCCCAGCATCGCGCGGAACGTCATGGCGGCGGCCGAGCCGTCCTGGCAGGCGTGGAGGAAGCGGTAGCAGAGGGCGTACGCGTCGGGTTCGTGGCCGTGGATCAGCCAGACCCCCCAGTAGGCGCCGGGCGCGAACGGGGCGTTGAGCGCGCTGTGCAGGGCGGTGTCCCAGTCGGCGGGTCCGTCGGCCACCACCTCGTACACGTGCCGGTCGACGGGAAAGTCCTCGGACGGCTGCCACCCGGGCCGTCTGCCTCCCGTCACCCGGCTGGTGAGCAGCGGCAGTTCACCGAGCCGGAACGCCACGTAGGCACGCAGATCGGCCAGGCTCGGGGGCGGGCCGCTGAGGTACGCGACGCCGCCCGCGTCCCAGCGGACGTCGGGGCGGCGGCGCTCCAGGTCGAGGAACGCGCGGTCGACCGCGTGGGTGGGATGACGGGGCGGGGGGACGGAACGCTTCGGCCGGTCGGACCCCGCAGAGGGGGCCGCCGGCGCGGTGGGCGGGGCGGACACGGTGGACTGCTCGGAATCGGGCATGCGGGTGCGGGCTCCCGTTCGGGCCGAGGCGGTCGCGATGACCACCGGTGGCGTGACAGAGGTACGGCGGCGCGCGAAGGGCGGGGACTCCGGCGGCCGGGCGCCCCATCCGTCCGAGCCGGTCGCGCTGCCGGGACCGGCGGCTCACCAGGATGACCGGCAACCGGGACAGCGTCGGCCAGTTGCGGCGGCCCGTCCCGGCTCCGCGGGCGGGTACCGGACGGTTCCGCGACGGTCGCCGCCCACCCGCTATCCGCACCTCGTGGCCTCGTTTTCCCGTGCCGCGGCGGGGTCCCGGCGCCCGGCGAGCGCGGCCGTGTCCCCGGTCGCGGGCCCGCGAGGGTGTCATCCTGGGGTACCGCGACGAGTTCCCCCGAAAGAGGGACCGGACCGAGCGGCGTGCGCCGGCGCCACCCAGGGGCGAGCGACATCCTCCGTTCGGGTGGCCAGGGCGGATCGATGGGTGTGTTCCGTCCGCCGTCTGCCATTGTGTGGAAGGCGCCGGAGATCACCGGGGTTCGAAGGCCCTGGTGAGCGCCGTCCGGGACGGGCGTCGGGAGAGCCGGGGGCAGCGCCAGCACGGATCGGCTGGACGATCCGGACCGTGCACGGCGCGATCGCCGACGACTCGCGCCGCGGGACGGTCGACGCCGTGCCGCTCCTATCCGCTTCCGGTCCGCCGCACCGCCGGTGCTCCGCCTCCGCACGCCCCGCATGGCAGGGGACCGCCCTTCTCACCGCTCTGGGAGCCACGCTCGTGCACGTCGCACTCACCGGCGCCACCGGATTCCTCGGACTGCGCCTGTTACGTCGCCTGCTCGACACGCACGCGTGGGTGACGGTCCTGGCCCACGCCGGTTCGGGCGACGCGCTGCACCGCATCACCCGTTCCCTCGAACTGACGGGTGCGCCGAACGCGTTCCTCGCACGACTGCCAAAGCGGCTGAGGGTGGTGGAGACCGATCTGGCGCTGCCCCGGCTGGGCCTGTCCGCACGGGCGTTCCGAGAGCTGGCCGACAGCCTCGACGCGATCTGGCACAGCGCGGGAAGCATCCATCTGGAAGGGGACCTTCCCGAGCTGCGACGGACCAATGTCGAAGGCACCCGCCACGTCCTGGAATTGGCGGCCGCCGGGCGCGCGGAACCGGTGGTGCGCCATGTGAGCACCGCGTTCGTGGCCGGCGCGCGGCGCACCGGGGTGGCGTACGAGGACGAACTGGACGACGGCGCCGGTTTCGAGAACGCCTACGAACAGTCCAAGTACGAGGCGGAGCTGCTGGTTCACGCCTGGTCCCGCGAGCACGGGCGACCGGCCTTGGTGCTGCGGCCCAGCATCCTCGTCACGGACGTGCCCCCGCACCCGGAGCTGCCTTCGCACCCCCTGCAGGTCGTCGAGCGCCTCCTGCGCGACGCGCGACGCACGACCGTCGCCGCACCACCGACCGCCCCGGGCCCTCCCACCGGGGCTCCGGGCGGTCCTTCCCGCGACGCTGCCGGGTCGTCGGGCCCCGGGGCTCGGCCCCGGGTACGGGCGGTGGGGCACCCGCACGGGCGGCTGAACCTGCTGCCTGTGGAGCACGCGGCCGATGTCATGGTCCGCCTGTCCGAACTGCCGTCCTCACATGGGGTCGACACGTACCACGTCGTCCATGACCGCGATGTCCCCGTGCCCACCCTCGTCGCCCTGCTGGAACGGCTCGTCCCCCTCTCGATCGACCTGGTCGACGCCAAGCCGGAGGACCCTTCGGCGCTGGAGACCATGATCGACTTCTACCCGGGCATCACGGCCTACCTCACCCACCGGCGGCGGTTCGACGACACCCGGGTGAGGACCCTGCTCGGTCCGGCGGCGGTCTGCGCTCCGGTCGGTCTCGATCAGCTGTGGTCCGGACTGGCCCCGAGGAGCGCGGCGCTCTCCCGGCCCCCGGACATCCCGCCCGCGCCTGCGCCCGCACCGTGCGCCTGAGCTTCCCGTACGTCGCAGACGGCGTACGACCGACCAGCAGCAACCGTGTCCCGTCCCGTTGGAGTTCCGTGTCCGTTCTCGCCGCTCCCCGCGCCCTTGCCGTGCGTCCGCCGGTCTTCTCCCCCGAGGGGATCGCCGACCGTGTCCGGCTGATCCGGGAACCCGTGCACGTCGTCAGCGGGCCGGACGGCCGGGAGCTGGGCCTCGCGACCGGGGCGCCGCCCGACGGTCCGGTGCTCGGCACGCTGCCGCCGCTGTACCCCGAGTGGCTCGGCGGCCGGACTTTCTGCGAGGCGCACGGCGTCCGCTTCCCCTATGTGGCGGGGGAGATGGCGAACGGCATCGCGACCACCGGCATGGTCGCGGCGATGGCGCGAGCGGAGATGATCGGCTTCTTCGGTGCGGGCGGCCTGCCCCTCCCGGAGGTGGAGCGGGCTGTGCACTCCCTGGCGCACGAACTGGGGTCCCGCACTAACTGGGGAGTCAACCTCATCCACTCACCGGCCGAACCGGAGCTGGAGTGGCGGGTCGCGGAGCTTCTGCTGCGGTGCGGTGTCCCCCGGATCTCGGTGTCGGCGTTCATGGAGCTGACCCCTGCGGTCGTCCTGAGCTCGGCGCGGGGCCTGCGCCGGGGTGCGGACGGCGGCGTCGTCCGGCGTACGCGGCTGCTCGCGAAGCTCTCCCGTCCCGAGGTGGCCGAGAGGTTCCTCTCCCCCGCCCCGACCGCTCTGCTGGACCTTCTTGTCGCGCGGGGCAGCCTGACCCGCGAGGAGGCGGCTCTGGCGGCTCTGGTGCCGGTGGCCGAGGACATCACCGTCGAGGCGGACAGCGGCGGGCACACCGACAACCGGCCGTTGTCGGTCCTGCTGCCGCGGATCGCCGCCCTGCGCGACACGGTCTGCCGGCGGTTCGGGTACCGGCGGCCGGTCCGCCTCGGCGCGGCCGGGGGTCTCGGCACCCCGGACGCGGTGGCCGCCGCCTTCGCTCTCGGCGCGTCCTACGTCGTCACCGGTTCGGTGAACCAGACGGCGGTCGAGGCCGGTCTGTCCGACGAGGCCAAGGCGATGCTGTGCGACGCGGACGTCGCCGATGTCGCCATGGCGCCGTCGGCCGACATGTTCGAGCTGGGCGTGAAGCTGCAAGTGCTGTCACGGGGCACGATGTTCGCCCGGCGGGCCGGCCGCCTGTACACGGCCTACCGTGACCACGGCTCGCTGGAGGAGATCCCGCAGGCGCTTCGTACCGCCATCGAACGCGACGTGCTGGGCGCCCCGTTCGAAGAGGTCTGGCAGCGCACGCGTGCCTTCTGGGAGGAGCGCGATCCGGCGGAAACCGTCCGTGCGGAGGCCGACCCCCGGCACCGCATGGCCCTGGTGTTCCGCTGGTACCTGGGCAGTTCCAGCCGGTGGGCGATCACCGGGGAGAGCGCGCGGCGGGCCGACTACCAGATCTGGTGCGGACCGGCGATGGGCGCGTTCAACCGGTGGGCGGCCGGCACCTTCCTGGCAGAACCGCCCCACCGGTCCGTGACGCAGATCGCCCTCAACCTGCTGGAAGGGGCCGCGACACTCACCCGCGCCCATCAACTGCGCACGTACGGCGTTCCGTTGCCTTCCGAGGCGTTCACCTACACGCCGCGTGAGCTGGCATGAGCGGCCCCGCCGACGCAGCACCGTCCGCCGCCGCCCGACCCCGAGGAGAGACCATGTCCGGCTCCACCCCCCGCCAGGTCCCCATCGCCGTGGTCGGCGTCGGGGCACTGGTTCCGGGCGCCACGGACGCGGCCGGCTACTGGCGGGTCGTGACCGGCGGCCGCGACCTGATCACCGAGGTTCCCGCCTCCCGCTGGCGGGTGGAGGACCACTACGATCCGGACCCGGCCGCCTCCGACAAGACGTACGCCCGCCGGGGCGCTTTCCTTCCCGAGGTGGACTTCGACCCGATGGCCTACGGGGTGCCTCCCGCCAATCTGCCGGCCACGGACACCTCCCAGCTGCTCGCCCTCATGGTCGCCGACCAGGTGCTGAGTGACGCCGGCGGGACGTCCGGGATCGACCGGGACCGGACCGGCGTTGTCCTCGGGGCGGCCGCCCTCGAACTGCTGCCGCACATGTACGGGCGTTCCCAGCGCCCCACGTGGCTGGCGGGGCTGCGGGAGAGCGGGCTTGACGAGGCCGAGGCGCAGGCTGTGTGCGACCGCATCGCCGCCCGCTTCGAGCCGTGGCGCGAGTCGACCTTCCCGGGGCTGCTGGGCAACGTCGTGGCGGGACGGATCGCCAACCGGTTCGATCTGCACGGCGTCAACCACACCACCGACGCCGCCTGTGCCAGTTCGCTGGCCGCCCTGTCGACGGCGGTCGGAGAATTGTCCCTGCGCCGGGCGGACCTGGTCATCAGCGGCGGTGTGGACACCGGGAACGACATCGGCATGTTCCTGTGCTTCTCCAAGACGCCCGCGCTCTCCCCCAGCGGCGACTGCCGCCCGTTCGCGGAGGCGGCGGACGGCACGATGCTCGGTGAGGCGGTCGTGATGTACGCCCTGAAACGTTTGTCCGACGCAGAGCGCGACGGCGACCGGATCCACGCCGTGATCAGGGGCATCGGCACCTCGTCGGACGGCCGGAGCACAGCGATCTACGCCCCGCTGCCCGAGGGCCAGGAACGGGCCCTGCGACGCGCGTACGACGAGGCCGGCTACCCGCCGGAGACCGTGGAGCTGGTCGAGGCGCACGGCACCGGCACGAAGGCCGGGGACACCGCGGAACTGGCCGCGCTCAACGCGGTGTTCGGCGCCTCGGGACGTCCTGACGGCCAGTGGTGCGCGATCGGCTCGGTGAAGTCGCAGATCGGGCACACCAAGTGCGCGGCGGGTGCGGCGGGGCTGCTCAAGGCAGTGATGGCCCTCCAGCACAAGGTGCTTCCGCCCACAGTCAAGGTCGAACGGCCGAACCCGGCGGCCGCCGCCCCTGACGGCCCGTTCTACGTGAACACTCAGGCCCGGCCGTGGGTGCGGCCGGCCGGTCATCCGCGCCGGGCGGCGGTGTCGAGTTTCGGCTTCGGCGGCAGCAACTTCCACGTCACCCTGGAGGAATACACGCCGCCGACCGTGCCCACCCCTTCGTCGGGCACGCAGGCGGACACCCCTGCGCGCCCGGCGCCGAAGAACACGGGCCGCCCTGCCCTGCGCCACCGCACGGCGTCGAGCGAGCTGGTCCTGTTCGCCGTCGCCTCGCCGTCCGCCCTGGAGGAACAACTGCCCAAGGACGGGCGGCCGCTGACCGAGCTGGCGAGGGAGAGCCACGCCGCGTTCTCGCCCACCGCCCGGGTGCGGCTGGCCGTCGTTGCCACCGACACCGATGACCTGCGGAGGAAGTACGCGCAGGCGCTCGTGCACGTCCGGCGGCGCCCCGAGGCGTCGTTCTCGGCCCCTTCCGGAATCCGGTACGCGTACGGCGAGCCCGCGCCCGGCCGCATCGGCTTCCTGTTCCCCGGGCAGGGCTCCCAGTACGTCGGGATGGGGGCCGGGCTCGCGATGCTGGCCCCGGCCGCGCAGGCCGTGTGGGACCGGCTGGGCTCCACCCGCTTCGACGGAAGGCCGCTGCACCGGGCCGTGTTCCCGCCGCCCGCCTTCACCGAGGAGGAGCGCGCCGCCCGAGCGGCCCTGCTGAACGCCACCGAGTGGGCTCAGCCGGCGCTGGCGGTGCACGCGCTCGCGCTGCTGGCGGTGGTGCGGGAACTGGGGCTGCGGCCGGACTGCGTGGCCGGCCACAGTTTCGGCGAACTGGTGGCACTGCACTGCGCGGGCGCCCTGGACGCGGAGTCGCTGGTCGGGCTGGCGCGTCGCCGCGGCGAGCTGATGCGGGAGGCGGCGGCCACCCCGGGCGCGATGCTGGCGGTGGCGGCGGACCGCGAACGCGTGGCGGAGGTACTGGCCGGCGGTGGCTTCGAAGACATCTGGCCGGCCAACCACAACTCGCCCCGTCAGACGGTGCTCTCAGGTTCGGCGGCGGCGGTCGAAAGGGCGAGGAGCGCCTTCTCGGCCGCGGGGATCGCCTCCCGCGGACTGTCCGCGTCGACCGCCTTCCACAGCCCGCTGGTCGCCCCTGCCGTCGAGCCGCTCGCCGCCCATCTGCGCACGGTGACGTTCTCAGAACCTCAGATCGAGGTCTACGGCAACACGGACGCGGCGCCCTACCCCTCGTGCCCGGATGCAGTGCGCCGCCGGGTCGCCGGTCATCTCGCCTCGCCGGTCCTCTTCCAGGACCAGATCGAGGCGATGTACGCCGCGGGGGTGCGGACCTTCGTGGAGGTCGGCGCGGGCGCCACGCTCACGGGCCTGGTCGGGCAGATCCTCGGCGACCGTGAGCATGCGGCCGTGCCCCTCGACCGGCCGGCCGGGGCGGGCGCCGACACCTTCCACGCCGCGCTCGGTGAACTCGCCGTACGGGGCGTTCCCCTCGACCTCGTCCCCCTCTGGACCCCCTACGCATCGCCCGGAACACCAGCGAAGGAGCGCGAGCCCCGAATGACCGTGAAGATCAGTGGAGCCAACTACGGTCAGCTCCCGCCCTCCGGAACCCCACACGTCGAACCGACGCATGCTGCGGAATACGGGCCGCGCGCCGACGCCGTACCGGCTGTCGCCGTCCCCGCACCGGCGGTCGCTCTGCCCTCGCAGCCCCCCGGCGACGTGCCGCTGCCGCCGGTATCCGTGCCGGCTGCCGCGTCTTCGCAGCAGCGGTTCGGGCCGTCGCACCCGGCGGAGGCGCCGGCTGACGCCCGCCCGGTCATCGGCGACGATCGGCAGCTGGCCGTCGAGAGCATCCACCGGCAGACGGCCGAGACCCACCTCGCCTGTCAACGTCTGCTGACGGACAGCCATATGGCCTTCCTGAGGATGACCGAAACGAGCCTGGCCGCGCTGCTCGGTGCGCCGGTCCCGGGCGCGGTCCCGGACATGACAGCACCCGCTCCGCTGCCGCTCCCGCGCTCCGTCGGCCCGCTCGACGTACCGGCCGCCGTGGCGCCCCCGGTGGCGGCGCCGGCTCCCGTGGCGGTGGTCGGGGGCGCGACGCCGTATCCCGTGCCGGAGGCGAGCGCTCCTCCGGCGAGCGACGCGGTGCGCCCCTCGGTATCGGAGCCGGCACCGACCGAAGCACCGGCACGGGACGCGTCGGCGCCGGACCGATCGGTGTCGGAGCCTGCTCCCTCGGAGCTGTCTTCCTCCGAGCTGTCTTCCTCCGAGCTGGAGGAGTTGCTCCTGTCGGTGGTGGCCGACCTCACCGGCTATCCGACCGCCATGCTGCACGTGGACATGGATCTGGAGGCGGACCTGGGCGTCGACTCCATCAAGCGTGTCGAGATTCTGTCGGCCGTGCGCCGCCGGGTGGGCGACGTGGCGGTCGGGGACGCCGGACGGCTCGGCAAGCTCCGTACCCTGCGCGAGATCACCGCGGCACTCGCCTCCGGCGCCCCACCCGCCGGGTCGGCGTCGGAGCCGGACGTCCCTGGGGTGCCCGCGCCCCGCGCGGACGCGTTCGAGCCCTCCCCGGCAAAGACTCGCGAGGCCGCCCCGCTCTCCACGACCGTCGATGTCCCGGCCGTACGCGGCGACGGATCCGGGCGGTCCGCCGATGACGCGGGGGCGGACGGGTGGACACCCTTGACCCGGCTGGTGCCGCGCATGGTGGAGTCTCCGGCGTCCGGGCTGGCCACGGCGGGGCTGCTGGACGGGCCGGTCGTGGTGAGCGGCGAGGACGTGACGGGGTGCCCGGTCGTCGGCCTCGTGGCCCGGAAGCTGGCGGAGCGCGGCGTGGACGCCACCGCCGTGACGGAGGTGCCAGAAGGGGCGCGCGGCGTCATCCACCTGGGCGGCCTCTCCGCGGACGGCACACCGGACGAGGCCCGGGAGGTCCATCGCTCGGCGCTCCGCGCGGCGCGCGCGCTGGCACGGCGGGAGCCCGAGGGCGGCGGCCTGTTCGTCACCGTCCAGGACACCGGCGGCGACTTCGGGCTCGGCGGACACGCGCCCGGCCGTGCGTGGCTGGGCGGGACGGCCGGACTGGCGAGGACCGCCGCGAAGGAGTGGCCGGACGTCCAGGTGAGGGTCCTCGACTGCGAGCGGGGCGGGCGGGACGACGAAGAGGTCGCCGACGCGATCGTGTGCGAACTGCTCGACGGCGGAGCCGACACGGAGGTCGGCCTTCGTGCGGACGGCACCCGCGCCCTGCTGCGGATGGTGCCCGCCCCGCTCACACCCGGCGGCGCCCCGCGCATCGGCGAGAACTCCGTGATCGTGGCCACCGGCGGTGCCCGCGGGGTGACCGCCGCCGCGCTGCTCGACCTGGCCAGGACCCACCGGCCGCGGATCGTCCTGCTCGGACGGACGGAGGCCGCCGCCGAGCCCGCCGGACTGGCATCGGCCACCGACGAACGGGCCCTCACCCGACTCCTCGCGGAGCGGGCCGGGGATACGGAGGGGTCCTCGCCCGCCCGGATCGCGGAGGAGGCCCGGGGGATTCTCGCCGCCCGCGAAGTACGGGCGACGCTGGCCGGGTTGGAGGCCGCCGGTTCGCCCGCCCGGTACGTCAGGGTGGATGTCCGGGATGCCGACGCTCTCACCGCGGCGCTGCGCGAGGTGCGCGCGACGTGGGGGCCGGTGACCGGCATCGTGCACGGGGCGGGCGTGCTCGCCGACAAGCGGATCGCGGACAAGACCGACGAGCAGGCCGAGCCGGTCATGGCCACGAAGGTGGACGGGCTGCGGGCGCTGCTGACGGCGACGGCGGACGATCCCCTGGACACGATTCTGCTGTTCTCCTCGGTGGCCGCCGTGTTCGGCAACGCGGGCCAGAGCGACTACGCCATGGCCAACGAGGTCCTCCAGCAGGTCGCGTCGGCGGAGCAGGCTCGCCGCCCCGACTGCCTGGTGCGCTGCGTGGCCTGGGGCCCCTGGCAGGGCGGCATGGTCACCCCGGCCCTGGCCGCGCACTTCGGCCGGGCCGGGGTGCCGCTCATCCCCCCGGCCCAGGGGGCCGCGGCCTGCACCGCCGAACTGGACGGTGCGGCCGACGAGGCCCGTGTGGTGCTGACGGCGGGCGACGGGCCGGCTGCCGCGGACGAGCGGTTGCGCGCACAGGTGCTGGTCAGCTCGGGCACCCTGCCGCAGCTGGCCGACCACGCGCCCGCCGGTGTCCCGGTGCTGCCCGTGGCGCTGGTCCTGAACTGGTTCGCGGGCGCCGCGGCGGCCTGGCTGCCGACCGAGGGGCCGCTCGTCCTGCGTGATCTGCGGGTGTACCGGAAGTACGACCTGCCGGAGCTGGAAGGCGTGGGCCACCGGCTCACCGTGCTCGGCAGCCGGGGCGCGCCCGGCTCCCCGGCCGGGCTGGAGACGGAGCTGCGGGGCGAGGAGGGCCCGGCGCATTTCCGTGCCGTCGTGGACACGGGCGACGGTGCGCCCGACCGGTCCTCCTGGGACGCCCCGGCGGACCTGAAGCCGCTCGACGTGGCCGCGCCGTACCACGGGGGCGTCCTCTTCCACGGCCCCCGGTTCCACGCCCTGCGCGAAGTGCGCGGTGTGTCGGAGCACGGGGCGGAGGCGACGGTCGCGGGCCTGCGGTCCCTGGGCTGGCCGGGCGGGCACGGTCCGCTGGATCCGGCCGCCGTGGACGGCGCGCTGCAACTCGCGCTGCTCTGGGGCGAGAAGGTGCTCGGGTCGGCGACCCTGCCGATGGCCGTCGCGGAGTGCAGGGTGTACCGGCGGGGCCCGGTGGACGACGCCGTGCGCTGTGTGGTGCGGGGACGCAAGGTCCACGACACCGGGGCACGCTGCGACGCCGCGCTGATCGGCCCCGACGGGTCCGTCCTGCTGGAGCTGACCGGCGTCGAACTCGTCAGCAGCCCCTCCTGACCGGGCGCCTTCCCTCCTGTCCGCACCCGCCGTGAAGTGAGACCCGCATGCGTTTCGAACCGATCGCCATCGTCGGCCGGGGCTGTGTCCTGCCCGGCGCACTGGACCCGGACGGGTTCTGGGAGAACGTCGCCGCCGGGCGTACGAGTCTGACGGCGGCCCCGGAAGGCCGGTGGCGGCTGCCGCGCCACCGGGTCATGGGCACGGTGGACGACCACCTCGACCGCACCTGGACCGATATCGGAGGGTACGTCGAGGGGTTCGAATCCGTCTTCGACCCGGAAGGCTTTCTCGTCCCCCCGGAGCGGATCGCGACGCTGGACCCGCTCTTCCACTGGGTGCTCCACGGGGTGCGGCAGGCGCTCATGGAGGCGGGCCGCACCGCGCCGCTGGGGCGCGGCGGGCTGATCCTGGGCAACCTGTCGTACCCCACCTCCACCGGCGCGGCCTTCGCCGAACACGTCTGGCTGTCGGCGCAGCGCCCGGAGCTCCGCGACGCGCTGCTGACGGGTGGTCGCCGCCCCCGCCCCGATGCCCGCAACCGCTTCTCCTCCGGTCTCCCGGCCCTGCTCGCGGCCCGCGCGCTCGGGCTCGGGGCCGGGGCGTGGTCCCTCGACGCGGCCTGCGCCTCCTCGCTGTACGCGATCAAGCTGGCGTGCGACCGCCTGCACGACGGCACGGCCGACCTGATGGTGGCCGGTGCGGTCAGCCGGCCCGACCCTCTCTACCTGCACGTGGGGTTCTGCGGGCTGTCCGCGACGAGCCGTACGGGGCGCAGCCGCCCCTTCGACCGGGACGCCGACGGACTGGTGCACGGTGAGGGCGCCGGGTTCGTCGCCCTGGCGCGGCTCTCCGACGCCCGCGCGGCCGGGCTCCCCGTGTTCGGCGTGATCCGCGGGGTGGGGCTGTCCAACGACGGGCGGGGGTCCGGTCTGATCAGCCCGTCCGAGGAGGGCCAGGTGCGGGCGATGAGCCTGGCATACGAGGTGGCGGGCGTCGCTCCCGAGTCGGTTTCGCTCGTCGAGTGCCATGCGACGGGAACCCCGGTCGGCGACGCGGTGGAGGCACGGGGCATGGCCCGGGTCTTCGGGGCCGCCGACGACGTGCCGATCGGTTCGGCGAAGTCGAACGTCGGGCATCTGCTGGCCTCGGCGGGCGTGGTGGGGCTGCTGAAGGTGCTGGGTGCGATGCGCTCCGGGGTGCGCCCGGCGACACTCGGCGCGCGTCGGCCGCTGGACGCCCTGTCGGGCACGCCGTTGCGCGTGCTGGACACGGCGGAGCAGTGGGCAGGACCCCGCAGGGCGGCGGTCAGCGCGTTCGGGTTCGGCGGGACCAACGCCCACCTGCTCCTCGACGACCCGGACGACGCTCCCCCGCCCTCCGTGCCCCGGCCGGTGTACGGACCGCGGTCCACCGCGCGCCGGGCCGCACCGGCGGAGCGGGCACCGCAGGACCCGGTGCCGGGACCCGACGCGCCGGAAACCCCGGCCGCGGCAGCCGACAGCGGGGCGCCGGGCGACCGTACGGCCGGGGCATGCGCGGTACCCGTGGCGATCGTCGCCATCGGGGCGCGGGTCGGGGAGGGAACGTCGGTCGAGGACCTCCGCCGGGCGGTGCTGGGCGGTGGACGGCGCGGCCCGGTCGCGGAGATCGCCGTGCAGCTGACGGGCCTGTGCTTCCCCCCGCTCGCCCTGGAGCGGACCGTACGCCATCAACTCCTGGTGCTGGAGGCCGCCCGGGAGGCCGCCCGGACGGTGGGCCTGCCCCGGGAGCGGACCATGGTGGTCATCGGTACCGGCGTGGACCCGGAGGTGGCCCGGGCGGGCGCGCGCTGGCGGATTCCCCATTGGCTGGAGGAGTCGGGTGTGCCCGTCACGGCGGCGTGGGCGGACCTCGCCCGGGACGCCTTCGCCCAACCCATGACGGCGGAGGGGGTGGTGGGCAGCATGCCGAACCTGGCGGCGAACCGCATCAGCACCCAACTGGACCTGGCGGGACCGAGTTTCACGGTGTCCGCCGAGGAGGCGTCCGGGCTGGTGGCGCTGGAGGCTGCCGCCCGCGCCCTGCGGTCGGGGGAGGCCGACGCCGCGCTCGTCGGCGCCACCGACCTGTCCTGCGAAGCGGTCCACCGGGCCGCCGTGCGGGAATCCGCTCCCGGCGTGGAGCCCGGTGACGCGGCGGTCGTCCTGGTCCTCAAGCTGCTGGACGCCGCCCGCCGGGACGGGGACACCGTCGTCGCCGTACTGGACGAGGAAGCCGACGACGAACCCGACATGGTCATCGGCGACGGCCCGGACGCGGGATTCGATCCGGCGTCCGCCTTCGGTCGCGCCCATGCGGCCTCCGGGCTGGTGTCCGTCGCCGTCGCGGCGCTCTCGCTCCAGCACCGCGCGGTCCCCCGCCCCGACGCGCCCGCCGACACGGCGGCCGTCGCCCACACCGCGCGGGTCGTCGCCGTACCGGCGGAGGGGCCGGCCACGAGCGTCCGGCTGCGCGCCGGGGACCCCCGGCCGTGGCTGCCGGGGCCCGCCCCGCGCCTGCGCGTCTTCTCCGGGGCGGACCGCGCTCAGGTGCTGGCCGCACTGGAGGCCGGGACCGAGTCCTCGGCGGGCCCGGCACGGCTGGCTCTCGTGGCGGACGGCGGCACCGCCTGGGCGGAGCGCCGCGAAGCGGCCCGTCGCTGGCTGGCTCAGGGCGGGGCCCGCCCGGCGGATGTCCTGTACCGGGACGCGCCGATCGGCGGCGAGACCGCCTTCGTGTACACCAACGGCTCGGCCGCGTACCCCGGGATGGGCCACGCGCTGACGCTGGCGTACCCGTCGCTGGGCGAGAGCGTCCGTGCGGGGCACCGGGCGATCGGGACGCGGCTGCGCTCCGGGAGGGGGCCCGGCGTGCTCGACCAGATCTGGTCCGTCGCCGAACTGGCGGTCTTCCACACCGTGTTCAGCCGTGAGGTGCTGGGCCTGCGGCCGGACGCCGCGATCGGCTACTCCTCGGGCGAGTCGACGGCACTGGTCGCGCTGGGCGCGTGGCCGGACGCCTCGGGGCTGTACGAGGCGACGCGGGAGAGCGGGCTGTTCACCACGGAGCTCACGGGTGAGCTGCGGGCGGTGCGGCGCTACTGGCGGCAGCGCGGCATCGACGGCGACCGCTGGTCGAGCTATCTGGTCGCCGCGCCGCTGGAGGCTGTCCGCGCGGAGCTCGCCGGGGAGCGGGCGGTCCATCTGATGGCGGTGAACGCGCCGGGGGTCTGCGTCGTCGGCGGCGAGTCCAAGGCATGCGCGGCCGTGGTCACCCGGCTCGGCGTGGACCGGGCGATCGAACTGGACTACGACATGGCCGCCCACGCCCCGGAGTTGGCGGAGGTCCGCGAGGTGTGGCGCGAGGCCCACCGTCGCCCCACGGTCGATGTGCCGGGGGTCCGGTTCTACAGCGCGGCCACCGGCCGGGCGTACCGTCCGACGACCGAGCGGGCCGCCGAAGCGCTCACCGCTCAGGGACTGGGCACGATCGACTTCGCGGCGACGATCGAGCGGGCGTGGGCGGACGGTGTCCGCGTCTTCGTGGAGCACGGGCCCCGGAAGCTGTGCACCGGCTGGATCAAGCGGGTCCTCGGGGACCGGGAGCATGTGGCCGTCGCGCTGGACACCCCGGAGGACACCGGGCTGCGGAATCTGTGCCTGGCCGTCGGCGAACTCGTGGTGGCCGGGGTGCCGGTGCGGGCCGACGCGTTGACCGCACGGCTCGCCGAGGCCGCTACCGATCTCCCAGCCCCCGGCCCCACCGTCACCGTTGCCGTACCCCCCACGCCCTGCCTGCCGCCCCTGGAGCGCGTCGTGACCGTTCTGCCCCGGGCCCCCGAGCTGGCGCCGGTGCCGGCGGAGCGGGCCGCTCCCGCGGAACGGCCGGGCGCCCCGGTTGCTGCCGTATCCGCCGCCGCGGTGGGGCCGGTGGCCCGGTTGTCCGACCCGGCGTCCCCGGCGTCGGGGTCGCCGGAGGTCGCAGGCACGGTCGTCCGGCAGAGCCGGCGGGCCGCCCTGGTGCACGAGGAGATCATGGCCGCGCACGCGGAGGCCCACCGGCGGTTCCTGGACGTGTCCGCGCTGGCCGTCACGGCGCTGACGGCGGGCGGCAGGACGGACGCCGGACGCGCGGCGGTTTCCCTGCCCGCGGGAGACGTTGCCTCCGCACCGCCGTCCGCCGCCCTCCCCGTACCAGCGCCGTGCGCCCCGCCCGTCCCGGTGCGGCCGCGGGGCCCGGTATCAGCCCCGCGCCCCGGCAGGGCTCCGGTCCCTGTCCCGGGGGCGAAGCCGGTGTTCGACCGGGCCCAGTTGGAGTACCTCGCCTCCGGGGAGATCTCCGCGCTGTTCGGTCCGCGCTTCGCCGAGCAGGACCGGTACGCGGTGCAGACCCGGATGCCCGGACCGCCCATGCTCTTCGCCGACCGGGTCACCGCCATCGACGCGGTGCCCGCGGCGCTCGTCCTGCCGGGGCCGGTCCGCACGGACGGGCGGATCTGGACGGAGACCGACGTCCTGGCCGACAGCTGGTACCTGGACGCGACGGGATGCATGCCGGCCGGCGTGCTGATCGAGGCGGGACAGGCCGATCTGCTGCTGCTCAGCTGGCTGGGGGCGGACCTGCTCAACCGGGGCGAGCGCGCCTACCGCCTGCTCGGCTGCGAGGTGACGTTCCACGGCGGCCCGCCCCGCCCCGGCGACACCCTGTGCTTCGAGATCCATGTGGACGGCCACGCGGAGGCGGGCGGGGTCCGGCTGGCCTTCTTCCACTACGACTGCTACGTGGACGGTGAGTTGCGGCTCAGCGTCCGCGAGGGCCAAGCCGGCTTCTTCACCCCCGCCGAACTGGCCGCCGGCGGCGGGGTGCGCTGGGACCCGGCCGAGCACGCTCCCGACGACGACCTTCCGTGCGACCCTCCTGCCGTACGCTGCGAGCGGACCAGCTTCGGCACGGACCGGGTGCGGGCCCTGGCGCAGGGGTCGCCCGCGGAGTGCTTCGGGCAGGGCTGGGAGGCGACGGCAGCCCATGTGCGGACGCCCCTGCTCGACGGGGAGCGGCTGCGCCTGCTGGACGAGGTCACCGTGTTCGACCCGGTCGGCGGGCCGTGGGGCCGGGGGTATCTGCGGGCCGAGACGGCGGTGTCCCCGGACGACTGGTTCTTCACCGGCCACTTCAAGAACGACCCCTGTATGCCTGGCACCCTGATGCTCCAGGGTGGTCTTCAGGCCATGGCCTTCTATCTGACGGCCTCGGGCCACACCGTCGACCGGGACGGCTGGCGTTTCGAACCGGTCGACACCCAGCCGTCCCGGGCCAAGTGCCGGGGCCAGGCGACCCCGGAGTCCCGGAGGATCGTCTACGAGGTGTTCGTCCGGGGCGTCTCGGCCGGGCCGGTGCCGACGCTCCACGCCGATGTCCTCGGGTCGGTGGACGGCAGAAAGGCGTTCCTGGGGCGCGGCATGGCACTCCGGCTGGTGCCCGACTGGCCGTTGTCGCAGTGGCGGGTCACGGGCCCGCCCGCCGTGCAGGAGGACGGAGCGCCGGTGCCGCCGTCACGGCTCGGCGGACTGTCCGGGCACCGGGAGGAAAAGGCGGTGGCCGTCGCTGCCGACGGGTTCCGCTTCGACTACGCGTCGTTGCTGGCATGCGCCTGGGGCAGGCCCAGCGAGGCGTTCGGCACCATGTACGAGCGCTTCGACGGCACCCGCAGGGTCGCCAGGCTCCCCGGGCCGCCTTACCACTTCATGAGCCGGATCGTCTCGGTGGACGGCGTCCAGGGCGGCATGCGGGAGGGCAGCGTCGTCGTCGCCGAGTACGACGTACCGGAACGGGCGTGGTACTTCGAGCAGAACCCGTCCCGGTGCATGCCGCTCTCGGTCCTCATGGAGGTCGCGCTGCAGCCCTGCGGGTGGCTGGCCTCGTACGTCGGCAGCGCGACGACCAGCGAGCAGGACCTGCTGTTCCGCAATCTGGACGGAGTGAAGACGGTCACCGGCGAGGTCACCGCCGGGACGCGCACGATCCGCACCCGGTCCGAACTGACCCGTGTCTCGCGCAGCGGGGACATGATCATCGAGTCGTTCCGGGTGGTGTGCACGGCCGACGACGCGCCCCTCGCCGAACTCACCACGGTCTTCGGCTACTTCCCCCGGTCGGCGTTCGAGGACCAGCAAGGGCTGCCGGTCCCGGCCGAGGAGCGCGCCCGTCTCGACGAGCCCTGCGACCGAGTGGTCGACCTGACCGCCAGGCCCGCCCGCTACTGCGCCGGGGAGCCGCACCTGCCGGGCCGCATGCTGCTGATGCTGGACCGGGTCACGGGCTCCTGGCCGGAGGGCGGAAGCGCGGGGCTCGGCCGGCTGCGGTCGGAGAAGGACGTGCGCCCGGATGCCTGGTTCTTCCGGGCCCACTTCTTCCAAGACCCGGTGCAGCCCGGCTCATTGGGGGTCGAGGCCATGTGCCAGCTGCTCCAGTACCACCTGATCGAGGGCGGCGCGGCGGACGGGATCGTCCACCCCCGATTCGAACCGGTGCTGCCCGGCCGGGAGACGGTGTGGACGTACCGGGGCCAGATCACCCCCGCCAACCGGCTGATCCGGGTGGACATGGACATCGTGGAGACCGGTACGGACGCACGCGGGCCCTATGCCGTCGCGGACGCGACGCTGTGGGGGGACGACACGTGCATCTACCGGGTACGGGGGCTGGGGATGCGGGTGGTGTCGGGGCCCCCGCCCGTGCGGTGATCTGCTCGGTCCTCGGGGGTCGGAGCTCTGATGGCTGTTCAGCTCTCCGCTTCGTCCTCGGCGAGGATGCGGTAGACGGTGGCGACTGGCCTTCGGTCATTCGCGTTGTCTGCGAGCGCGCAGGGCGGCCCAGTGGCGTAGGCGTTCGGTGATCTGGGCTTCGTAGCCGTTGCGGGTGGGCTCGTAGTACGTCTCGCGGTCCATGCCGTCGGGGAAGTAGTCGGCGCCGGAGAAGCCGTCGGTGGTGTCGGGGTCGTACTGGTAGTCCTTGCCGTAGCCGAGGTCCTTCATCAGCCGGGTCGGGGCGTTGAGGATGTGGGCGGGCGGCAGGAGTGAGCCGGTGCGCCGGGCGGCTCGGTCGGCGGCGTTGAAGCCGCGATGGACGGCGATGGACTTGGGGGCGGTGGCGAGGTAGACGACTGCCTGGGCGATCGCCAGCTCGCCTTCGGGGGTGCCGAGCCGCTCGTACACGTCCCAGGCGGCGAGCGCCTGCTGAACGGCGTGCGGGTCGGCGATGCCGATGTCCTCGTTCGCGAACCGAACCAGCCGGCGGGCGACGAACAGGGGGTCCTCGCCGCCGTCGAGCATGCGGGCGAGCCAGTACAGGGCCGCGTCCGGGTCGGAGCCGCGCATCGACTTGTGGAGCGCGGAGATCAGGTTGTAGTGGCCCTCCTGCGCCTTGTCGTACAGCGGGGCGCGCTGCTGGATGTGGTGGGCGAGCGCGGCGGGGTCCAGGGCGGTCCCGGTGTCGGGGAGGGCTTGGAGCTGTTCGGCCATGTTGAGGAGGTAGCGGCCGTCGCCGTCGGCCATGGCGATCAGGGAGCGTCGGGCGGCGTCGTCCAGGGGCAGGCGGTGGCCGGTGAGGTGTTCGGCGCGGTCGAGGAGGGTGGACAGGGCGGCTTCGTCGAGGCGCTTGAGGACGAGGACCTGGGCGCGGGAGAGGAGGGAGCCGTTGAGTTCGAAGCTCGGGTTCTCCGTGGTGGCGCCGATCAGGGTGATGGTGCCGTCCTCGACGTAGGGGAGGAAGCTGTCCTGCTGGGCGCGGTTGAAGCGGTGGATCTCGTCGACGAACAGCAGGGTGCCCTGGCCGATGCCGCGCCGGCGTTGCGCGGCCGCGAAGACCTTGCGCAGGTCGGCCACGCCGGAGAAGGTGGCCGACACCGGTTCGAAGGCCAGGTTGCCGGCGTGGGCGAGGAGCCGGGCGATGGTGGTCTTCCCGACGCCGGGCGGGCCCCACAGGATGGCGGAGCTGAGGCGCTGCTGGGCGACCATGCGGCCCAGCGGGCCGTCCGGGGCCAGGAGGTGGTCCTGCCCGATGACCTCGTCCAGCCGGGTGGGGCGCAGGCGGTCGGCGAGCGGCCGGGCGGGCTCCTCGTCGAAGAGCGGCAGGGTCGGTTCCATGGATCTCTCGGTCGGTGGCGAGCGTGTGAAGCTCTGTACGGGGCGTTGGCAGGTGTCGGATCAGCCGCTGATGGGCGCGCTGGGGGTGCTCATCGGGGACTCGGGCGATCGCGTCGTGGCAATCCTTCGACGACCAGGTCGTAGGAGTCCTCGACCACGTCGGTGATGAGGCGCTTGGTGATACCGGGTCCCGGCCCGAGCGTGATCCAGTGGCGTTTGTCGAGGTAGCGGCCCGGTGTGATCGCGGCGTGGGCGTGCACGAAGGCATGGGCGTGTTCGGGTTCGCACTTGACCGTGATGATCTGCTCGTCCGGGTCGTCGGTGACGATCAGGAACACCTTGCCCGCGACCTTGTACACGTCGAGCTGGGGGGTGAAGGGGCGTGAGTGGCTGACCTCGGGCAGGGCGAGGGCTGCCGTACGCGCGGCGTCCTGGAGCCGGTCGCCGGCCGCGCTCACCGGGATGCCCGCGTGCCGCCGGCGTAGGTGTGCGGGTCGACGGGCTGCCTGGCTCTGGGCAGGTGGGCGACGACGAGCCGGTAGGACTCTGTGACGAGCTCTTGGACGAGGGATTCGTCCACGCCGTCCCCGTCCTCCAGGGTGATCCAGTGCTTCTTGTTCATGTGGTAGCCGGGGGTGATGTGGCTGTTGTGTTCTCGCAGGGCGAGCGCCTCGCCGGGGTCCGACTTGAGGATCACGACTGGGCGTCCGGGGACGTCGGTCATGAGCATGAACACCTTGCCGCGTACCTTGAAGACCTCCCAGTCGTCCCCGAAGGGGTGCCCCAGCTCGGCGCCGGGGAGCTCCTGGGCGCAGTCGGCGGCGGTCTTGTGCAGAGTCATGGGGCGTTGTCCTCCTTGAAGTGGTGGCGGGCTTCGGCGCTGAAGACCGCAGAGTGTGCGCTCCCGCAGGTGCGGCGGCACAGTCCATCCTTGCCCGGAAACCGCCGAAAACGGACGGTAAGCTGCGGACACATGATGGTCGACAAACGACATCCGGCTCTCCATGGCCACGCCGGACCGGCCGAGGTCCCCTTGTACGGTTTCCAGCCCCCGGTCGGCACGCCCTTCGGGCTGGAGGTGAACACCGTGGAGGACTTCTTCGCCCAGCACGACGACTGGCCGTGGAGCCCGCCCCGTCCGGGCCGCGCGACCTTCCACTACCTCATCGGGGTCACCGAGGGTGAGCTGCTCCACGACGTCGACCACCTCACGCGGACCGTCGCCCCCGGCCAGTGGCTGTGGGTGCGGCCCGGACACACCCAGTGCTGGCATCCGCCCGGCACCGCCCGGGGCCCGTTCATCCTGTTCGAACCGGGCGTCCTGGCACCTGGCACCGCCCGCCTGCTGGCGCCGCTCACCGCGCACGATGCCTCCGCCGTGCTGAGCCCGCACCCCGACGACGCCGTCTGGCTCCGGCAGACGGCACTTCAGCTTCTCGACGAACACCGCGCGCTCGGGCGCCGCCCCCTCGATGTCCACCACGCCCTGCGCCGCAGCCTGCTCGAAGCGCTGCTGCTGCGCCTGGCCAACGCCCCCGGCATCACGCCCACGGGCACGGCGACGGCCGGCCCAGGCTGTGGTGACACCTACGGCGGCTTCGCGGACGCCCTGGAGCTGCACTTCCGCGAACTCCACCGGGCCGCAGACTACGCCGAGCTGCTCGGCTGCTCGGTTCGCACCCTCAGCCGCGCCGCCCGGGACGCGACCGGCAAAGGGGTGCGTCACCTCATCGACGAGCGGCGGCTACTCGAAGCCCGGCGCCTGCTGGGACATGCCCGGTGGGAGGCCCGGGCTGTGGCCGCTCATCTCGGTTTCTCCGATCCCGCGAACTTCGGCCGCTTCTTCCGCGACCGCACCGGTCTCACGCCAGCCGCGTTCGCGGCCCGCGACACCACCACCGGTCCATGAGCGGAGTGCGCCCGCCCAGTACTCAAGGGGCGACGGGCAGGCCGAGTACTTCAGATGTATACGCGATGGAATCGACGTACCAGGCCGCACATACCGCTCCTGAGCACGCACATGCCGCCGAGAACTGCGGCCGCGCCTCAGTGGCCGCGACCGCCCCGGGGCCGGACAAGCAGCAGAGAAAGCGTGGCGAGCGCGGCGACGGCCTGGGCGACCGCGGTGGCTTCCTTCTCGCCGTACCAGACCGGCTCGTACATGTCCGGGATCGGCCCCAGTTCGCCGACGTCCACATAGCAGTACACGAGCAGCAGCGCGAGTCCGCCGACCGCCACCAACGCGGCGAAGAGGTCCTCGGGGAGGCGGCGCCAGACGAGGACGAGCAGGGCGGCCAGGGCCGCGAGGGCCGCCTCGAGGCGGAAGAGGGTGCCCTGGCCGACGACGCTCGACGCGATGGCGTCGTACCGGTCGGCGAGGTGCGCGTGCAGATACGCGTCCACGGCGAGACCGGCCGCGGCGAGCACTCGCACGGCACCCCGTACGACGCGGCCGGCGCCGCCTCGGCGCGGGGGGCGGAGCGCTGGACTGTGACGACACGGCAGGTCTCCGTTCTCGGGGCCGGCGGCCACAGGCCGGGGTCACTCGACGGTGAGCGTGCCCTTCATGAACGGGTGGATCGTGCAGGTGCAGGGGAAGCCGCCCGCCGTGGACGGCGCCGTGAAAGTGGCGCTCTTGCCGGGGGCGATCACCCGTCGCCAGGGCTACGGGCCGCCCCGGTGCGGTCGTCGGGCGGCCGTGGCTTCGGGCTCCTGCTCGGGCGGGTCGACGATCACGCAGCAGCGGCCGGGGCGGGGGGCGAGCACCGCACGGCCGGGCTGGTGTCCGCCGGCCTCGAGCACGCCCCGTACCAGGTGCAGGTTCAGCCAGCACACCAGTTCCGTGTGCTCGCGAGCGAGCCGGTGGAAGGGGCAGTTGCGCAGGTCGATGCTGCCCCCGGCCGTCGTCGCGGGCTCGTAGCCGCAGCCGCGCAGCGCCGCCGTCAGGTCCTCGCCACCGGCCGACCTGCCCGCCGCGTGCGCGGCGGCGGCCACGGCCTCCCGCACCGCTCCGGAGTCGTCCGCGGCGACGGCCTCGGCCAGCACCCCGGCGAGCAGACCGTAGTCGCGGGGCGGCACGCTGACCGACAGCTCCTGGTCCGTCCGCGTGTAGCGCTTGGCCGGGCGGCCGGCTCCCGGGCCGCCGCGCCCGGCGGCCCGCGCGTAGCCGACGGTCAGCAGGCCCGCCTCGGCCAGCTTGTCCAGGTGATAGGCCGCGAGCGTGCGGCTGATCCCAGCCGCCTTCGCGGCGTCCTCCCGGCTGACAGCCTCGTCGCAGGTCCGCACGTAGTCGTACAGCCGACGCCGCACCGGATCGTCCAGGCTGCTCAGTCCGCCGATGGCGTCCCTGTCACGGTCCTCGTTCGTACCCACATTCCCAATGTAACACCAATGAGATTTGACAAATCTCTGGCGCGGTGGCCAGCCTGTAAAAACAACAGAAGTTGGCGATACACAGAGGGCCGTGCACATGTCACAGGAGGGTCCGTGGAGATGACTGCCACAGCCGCACTGCAGGTGATCGAGGACGTCACCGGGCCCGAAGAGGTCACCGGCCCCGACCTGGAGGCCGCCGAGCGGGCCGCCCGGGAGTTCCTGCAGGCGCTCGGGGTCGTGGTGGACAGCGAGGGGACTCGGGACACGCCCGGCCGGATGGCCCGCGGCTACGCCGAACTGCTCAGCGCGCGCCCCTTCCGGATGACCACGTTCCCCAACGACGAGGGCTACGACGAGCTCGTCCTGGCCCGCGACATCCCCCTGCGGTCGGTCTGCCAGCACCACATGCTGCCCTTCGTGGGGGTGGCACACGTCGGCTACCTGCCCGGCGCGCGGATCCTCGGGCTGTCGAAGCTGGCCCGGGTGGTGGAGCACTACGCCTGCCGGCCCCAGGTGCAGGAACGGCTGACCAAGCAGGTCGCCGACCACCTCGCCGAGCAGTTGCAGCCCCGGGGCGTCGGGGTCGTCGTCGAAGCCGAGCACACCTGCATGAGCCTGCGCGGAGTGCGGGCCACCGGATCGAGAACCGTCACCTCCACCCTGCTCGGAACGCTGCGCGACGACGCGGCGTCCCGCCAGGAGTTCCTCGCCCTCACCGGCGTCCAGCGGTAGCGGAGCAACGCACCAGGCCATTGGGAGGCAGTCATGAGCACATCGCAGCACCCGCCCCGGCGGATCCTGATCGTGGGCGCCGGGCTGGCCGGCGCGTCGGCCGCCGCCGCCCTGCGCGAGCAGGGGTTCGACGGTGACATCACGGTGTTCGGAGAGCAGTCCCACGACCCGTACGAACTTCCGCCGCTGTCCAAGGATGTCCTGCTGGGCCGGCGGGACGAACCTGACTGGGTCCGCGGGGCGGGCTACTGGGACGACCACGGCATCACCCTGCGCCGTGACACCGCCGTCACCGCGCTCGAACCGGCCGACCACGAGATCGTCGACGCCGACGGCACGGCCCACGGATACGACCGGCTGCTGCTGGCGACCGGGTCCCGCCCCCGTGTCCCGCCCGGCTTCGAGGCTCCCGGGGTGCACACGCTGCGCACCCTCGACGACGCCCTGGCCCTGCGCGAGAAGCTGACCGACGGAGCCCGCGTGGTGATCGTCGGCGCCGGATGGATCGGCTGCGAGGTCGCTTCGGCGGCCCGCGCCCGCGGCGCCCGGGTGACCATGGTCGACCCCGTGCCGCTGCCGCTGCGGCACGTCCTCGGCGACCAGCTCGGAGCGGTCTTCCGCGACCTGCACGCCGACCACGGCGTCGTTTTGCGCCTGGGCGTCGGGGCGACCGGCGCCGAGGTCCGCCCCGACGGCCGGACGGTCCTGCTGGACGACGGCAGCGAACTGCCCGCCGACGTGGTGGTCGTCGGCGTCGGCGCCGTGCCCCGCACCGAAATCGCCGAAGCCGCCGGTCTGGACCTCGCGGCGGGCGCGGTCGCCACCGACGCCGCGCTGCGCACCTCCGCCCCCGACGTCTACGCGGCCGGCGACATCGCCGCCCACGACCACCCGCGCCACGAGGGGCGCGTACGCGTCGAGCACTGGTCCAACGCCAAGGAGCAGGGCGCCCACGTGGCGGGCAACCTCCTCGGCGGCCACGACGCCTACGACGTCGACCCGTACTTCTTCTCCGACCAGTACGACCTCGGCTGCGAGTACCGCGGCCTCGCCGACCCCGCCCGCGACGAACTGGTCCTGCGCGGCGACCCGGCCACCCGCGAGTTCCTCGCCTTCTGGCTGCGCGACGGACGGATCACCGCCGCCCTCAACGTCAACTCCTGGGACCACGGCGACACACTCACCGCCCTGGTCGGCACCCGCGCACGGGTCTCCGCCCAGCAGCTCACCGAGGCGGACCTCGACGCGCTCGCCACCGGCGACGCACCGCCCCGGCCATGAGCGCCCTCGACCGGCCGACGACAGGAGCCGCACACACCATGCCCACCACAGCAGTCGACCTGGAGTTCCGCGGCCGCCGCGTAGTCGGCGACCGGCCCCTGGTGATGGCGATCGTCAATCGCACACCGGACTCCTTCTACGACCGGGGTGCCACCTTCGCCGCCGAGGCGGCCCGGTCCGCCATCGCCCGGGCCGTCGCCGAGGGCGCCGACATCATCGACCTCGGCGGCGTCACGGCCAGTCCGGGAGCGGAGGTTACGGCCGCCGAAGAAGTCGCCCGCGTCGTTCCGCTGGTGGAATGGGCCCGCGACCGCTACCCCGACCTGCTGATCAGTATCGACACCTGGCGCCACGAAGTCGGCGACGCGGCCTGCCGGGCCGGAGCGGACATCCTCAACGACGCCTGGGCCGCCGCGGACCCGAAGCTCATCGAGGTGGCCGCCGACCACGGGGCCGGCTACGTGTGCACGCACACCGGCGGCCGCACGCCCCGCGCCGGCCCCTTCCGGCCCGACTACCCCGACGTGGTGGCAGCCGTCCGCACCTCCGTCATCGACCTGGCGGAGCGGGCCGAAGCCGCCGGCGTGCCCCGCGGCGGCATCCTCATCGACGCCACCGGCTACGGCAAGAACACCGCCGACCACCTCCTCCTGCTCCGCAACCTCCGCGAGTTCACCCGGACCGGGTGGCCGGTCCTGATGGCGCTGTCCAACAAGTCGTTCGTGGGCGAGATGCTGGACGTGGAACTGGAGGACCGGCTGACCGGCACCCTCGCGGCGACCGCCATCGCCGCCAGGGACGGCGCCGCCGTCTTCCGGGCCCACCAGGTCCGGCCCACCCGGCACGTCGTCGAGATGGCCGCGGGCATCAACGGCAGCCGTCCTCCCGCCCGTACGAGTACCTGGATCGCCTGATGCACCTGATCTGGCCCGCCGAACACGCCCGGCCCATCGACGACGACGAACTGGAACGCCTCTACACCTACCCGGACCGTGAGCGCTGGCTCGCCGTCAACTTCGTCGCCAGCGCCGACGGGGCCGTGGAAGTCGGCGGCCTGGCCAGGCCCCTGTCGACCCCGTCCGACCGCAAGGTGCTGCGGCTCGGCAGCGACCTCGCCGACGTCCTGCTGATCGGTGCCACCACGGCCATGGTCGAGGGCTTCCGCGGTGTCCATCCCGACCGGCGGACTCTCGACCGCCGGCGCCGCCACGGCCTGGCCGACGTTCCGCCGACGGCCGTGGTGAGCACGGGCCGATCACTGCCCCCCGACGCCCCGGTCATCACCCGGGCGCGCGTCCCGACCACCGTCCTCACCTGCGCTTCGGTACCCGAGCCCACGCGTCGGGCCTGGCAGGAGGCCGGGGCGGACGTCGTCGTCGCGGGCGAGGACACAGTCGACCTGGCCGCGGCGGTCACCGCACTCAACCGGCGGGGGCTGCGGCGCATCTACTGCGAAGGCGGGCCCCACCTGTTCGGAGCACTGACCGCGGCCGGACTGGTCGACGAACTCCGTCTGACCGTCTCCCCGTTGCTGACCGCGGGCCCGGCCGGCCGGATCGCCACCGGGCCACCCACCCCGCCCACCGGCCTGCGCCTTGCCACTGCACTCGCCGAGGACGACACCCTGCTGCTGCGCTACCTCACGCCCTCGCGCTGAACCGGCACGGCCCAGGGGCCCGTTTCGGTCGAACGCCGGGACCAGCCCGATGCCGTGGTGGAGCGCGGCGACGTAGAGGGGGTTTCGGGGGGCGAACGAGAGGCCGTCCGCCATGCCCTGCCTCGACATCACGGGACCCGACAGACAACGCCCCCAGTTGACGTCCAGTGCCCTGACCCACGGCGGGGCCGCCCGAGGGGGTGGACCACCCACCAGTTTTGAACGTGTTCAACTCTTTGGTCTAAGCTCACCCGAGACGAAGGAGGGGAGCCGATGAAGATTGTGATTCCAGGCGGCACCGGACAGGTCGGCGCTGTCCTGAAGCGCGCACTGGGCGGCGCCGGCCACGAGGTCGTGATCCTGACCAGACAGCCCAAGCGCGAGGGCGAGGTCCAGTGGGACGGTCGGACCCTGGGGCCGTGGACGGCTGCGGTGGACGGCAGCGATGTCGTCATCAATCTGGCCGGACGCTCCGTGAGTTGCCGGTACACGGCGGCCAATCTGCAGGAAATGATGGACTCCCGGGTCGACTCCGCCCGGGTCGTGGGCGCCGCGATCGCGGGTGCTGCCCGGCCGCCCCGCGTCTGGCTGCAGATGAGCACCGCGACGGTGTACGCGCACCGCTTCGACGCCCCCAACGACGAGGCCACCGGTGTGACCGGCGGTACCGAACCGGGCGTGCCGGACTACTGGGCGTACAGCGTCGAGATCGCCAAAGCCTGGGAGCAGGCTCAGCGGCAGGCCGAGACGCCGGCCACGCGCAAGGTCGCTCTGCGCTCGGCCATGGTGATGAGCCCCGACCCCGGCGGGGTCTTCGCCGTCCTGCTGGGACTGGCCCGCCTGGGTCTCGGCGGCCCGGTCGCCGGTGGCGCACAGTACGTGTCGTGGATCCACGAACACGACTTCGTGCGCGCGGTGGAGTTTCTGATCGACCGGGGAGACATCGCGGGACCGGTGCACCTGGCGGCTCCCCATCCCCTGCCACAGCGCGCGTTCATGCGCACCCTGCGCTCCGCGTGGGGTGTACCGGTGGGTCTCCCCGCGACCAAGTGGATGGCCGAGGTCGGCGCGTTCGCTCTGCGTACCGACACCGAACTGCTGCTGAAGAGCCGCCGTGTCGTCCCAGGCAGATTGGACCAGGCAGGCTTCGACTTTCAGTACACACAGTGGCCGCAGGCCGCGGATGAGCTGGTGCGCCGGGTACGCGAACGGGTCGGACGCGGCCCTGCGGCACGCCGGTGATCGTCCTCTTCATCCCCTGAAGCCTTCACAGCTGAGGAAGTGGTCGCCGTAGTCCATGTGCACCACCTTCCCGTCGCATGACCAACTCGGGCTTGACGACGCACGTGGAAGCCCTCCACCCGGCCATTACCGCTGGCGTAATCGACCATGCTCCCCTGCTGCGGCATCGTGAGACATGTCAACGAGATCCCGACGAGGGTTCCGGCACCTGCCACGTGTGCCCGAACTACAGATGACAGCCCGCTGCATGCCGGCACCGGACGCTTCCCAGGTCGGCGGCGACTGGTGCGACGCGTTCGTCCTGCCCGACGGCGCAACCGCATTGGTCATCGGAGACGTGGCCGGACATGATCTTGACGCAGCGGCCGACATGGCCCAACTGCGAAAATGCTGCGCGCCTACGCCTTCTCCCAGCAGAAAACCCCCCAGCAAGATCGTCGAATGGCTGGACCAAGCCACCATGCAAATGTCCGGGCCCGCCATGGCCACCCTCGTCCTGGCCAGGCTCACGCACGTCGCATCCCTCGGCGCACACGGGATACTCCTCGGGACAGGACTGCGGGAGCCACGCCCGGACGTATCGCTGCTCCTGCCACCGGGGGCCACACTACTGCTGTATACCGACGGCCTCATCGAAGAGCCCGGCGCATCACTCGACGACGGACTCGACAGGCTGAGCCGCCACGCCGCTGCCCTCTCACACCAGTCCCTGGACACCTTCACAGACAAGCTACTCGCCCGTGCCCGCCCCGCAGCCAACGAGGACGACATTGCCCTTCTCGCCCTGCGCACCCAAGGTCGTGGAAAGTGATCGACGAGTAGAAAGGGGCCAGGGCTCCGGACACGAGTCCGTGTTGGCCCCGCGACCTGAGGCCGACCCGCTCTCGTCCCCGGGTGGGACCCGCCGAGGGCGTAGTACTGCGTATTCAGTACCCCGCAGTGTCGGCAGCGGGACGACGACAGGACACTCCCCTCTTCAGCAGTCTGGAGGCACCTTCGAGACCCGGATGCGGAGACCTCCCCGTGGCTGCTTTTCTGTATCGAATGGGCCGCTTGGCCTTCAGGCGACGCTGGACCGTTGCCCTTGTCTGGGCCGCCGTACTGGCCGCCGTAGGACTTGCCGGCATGACCGCGCCGGAGGCGGAGGAGGAACCCTTCGCCATGCCGGGGATCGAGTCGCAGGAAGCCTTCGACCTGATGGAGGAGCGGTTCCCCGGCGCCGCCGCCGACGGCGCCACCGCCCGCGTCGTCTTCGTCTCGCCGAACGGCGAGAAGGTCACCGCCACCGAGAACAAGAAGGCCGTCGAGGCCGCGATAGCCGAACTCGGGGACGGCACCCAGGTCGAGAGCACCGTCGACCCGTACGAGTCCGGCGCGGTCAGCGAGGACGGCCTCACCGCGTACACGACCGTGACCTACAAGGTCGACGCCGCCGGCCTCACCGACGCCAGCCGCAGCCACCTGGCAGAGTCGCTCGAGCACGCCCGTGACTCCGGGCTCACCGTCGAGGCGGGCGGCGACGCCATGGAGGACATGGGCGGACCCAGCGGCACCGCCGAGGCAATCGGCATCTCCGTCGCCGCCGTCGTCCTGCTGATCACCTTCGGCTCACTGGCCGCCGCCGGACTCCCGCTGCTCACCGCGCTCATCGGCGTCGGCATCAGCCTGTTCGCCATCACGGCCCTGGCCGGTCCGCTGGGCCTGGCCGACACCACCAGCACCGTGGCCGTCATGCTGGGCCTGGCCGTCGGCATCGACTACGCCCTGTTCATCGTCTCCCGCTACCGCGAGGAGCGCGCCAAGGGGCGGACCGCCCAGGAGGCCGTCGCCCTCGCCACCGGCACCGCGGGCTCCGCCGTGGTCTTCGCCGGGCTCACCGTCGTCATCGCGCTCGCCGGTCTCTCCGTCGTCGGCATCCCGATGCTGACGGAGATGGGCCTGGGCGCGGCGGGCGCGGTCGTCGTCGGCGTCCTCATCGCGCTCACCCTGGTCCCGGCCTTCCTCGGCTTCTGGCCCAATGCCGTCCTGGCCCGCAAGGACCGCAAGGCCCGCCGAGCGGGCGGTACGCCGCGGGAGACGCGCAAGGTCAACGGCGGCACCCGCTGGGCGGGCTTCGTACTGCGCCGCCCGCTGCCCGTGCTGCTCGCGGCCGTCGCGGGCCTCGGCGCCCTGGCGCTGCCGATGACCGACCTTCAGCTCGGTATGCCCGGCGACGAGGCCAAGTCCACGGAGACCACCCAGCGGCGGGCCTACGACGCGCTCGCCGAGGGTTTCGGGCCCGGCTTCAACGGACCGTTGACCGTGGTCGTGGACGCCAAGGACGCCGATGACCCGAAGGCCGCGGCCGGGACCGTCTCCGAGCGGATCGGCGGCACCGAGGGCGTGGTGTCGGTGTCCCCGGCCCAGTTCAACGAATCCGGCGACACGGCCGTCTTCTCCGTCGTCCCCGCCACCGCGCCGACCGGCCAGGAGACCAAGGACCTGGTCAACACGATCCGCGGCGACCGGCCCGGCATCGAGTCCGAGGCCGGGGCGACCTTCGAGGTCACCGGGACCACCGCGATGAACATCGACGTCTCCGAGAAGGTGCAGTCCGCGCTGGTGCCGTACCTGCTCGTGGTGGTCGGGCTCGCCGTGATCCTGCTGCTGGTGGTCTTCCGCTCGATCCTGGTCCCGCTGAAGGCGGCCGCCGGCTTCCTGCTCTCGGTGCTCGCCTCGCTCGGCGCGGTGGTCGTGGTCTTCCAGCAGGGCCACGGCGCCGATCTGCTGGGGG
Source organism: Streptomyces hyderabadensis (assembly GCF_020404845.1). Taxonomy (GTDB): domain Bacteria; phylum Actinomycetota; class Actinomycetes; order Streptomycetales; family Streptomycetaceae; genus Streptomyces; species Streptomyces hyderabadensis. The sequence goes on from NZ_JAIOJZ010000031.1 coordinate 50,488, forward strand.
TAGAGACCACCGGCCCCATCATGAGCCTGATGCCGATCTTCCTGGTGGGCATCGTCTTCGGCCTCGCGATGGACTACGAGGTCTTCCTGGTCTCGCGGATGCGCGAGGCATACGTCCACGGTGAGCGGCCGGCCCAGGCCGTGACCTCCGGGTTCCAGCACAGCGCCCGGGTCGTCGTGGCCGCCGCGCTGATCATGATCGCGGTGTTCTCGGGGTTCATCGGGGACAGCGACGCCATGATCAAGATGATCGGCTTCGGCCTCGCCTCGGCCGTCCTGCTCGACGCCTTCGTGGTCCGGATGGCGATCGTCCCGGCCGTCCTCGCCCTGCTCGGCGAGCGGGCCTGGTGGCTGCCGAAGTGGCTGGACCGGATCCTGCCCCGGGTCGACGTGGAGGGCGAGGCCCTGACCCGCCCGGCCGAGCCCGAGGCGGAACCGGCCGAGAAAGACCTCGCCCGCGCATGACCGGATGCGCGGAAGCCGCCCGAGGTCGCCCCCGCGATCCGGGCGGCTTCGCATCGTCCACCATGGATGCCAGCCCCTCACCCGAGAGAGCCCACCATGAACAGCAGTCTGGAGCGCTACACCGAGCGCGTGGAGCAGTACGCGTCGCGCTTCTCGCGCTTCCCCCGCTTCCTGGAAGTGACGATGGTGCTGGCCCTCATCGGCTGCGCCTTCTTCGGCACCCAGCTCAGCCTCCCCGGCGTCGACCGCCCGGACACGGGGAAGTCGCTGGAGATCCTGCTCGGCCTGTCCTGCTTCGTCCTGCTGAAGTACCGCACCCACACCCGCACGGTCGTGGTCGTGGTCGCCGGGGTCACCATCGCCGCGATCGCGCGGGGGTACCTGCTCACCCCGATGCTGCTGGCCCCGCTGCTCGCCGCGATGTACTGGCTGGCCGTCCTGTGCGACCGCCGGACCGTTCGCCTGTACGCGCTCGTCGTCACGGTGGCTCTGCTGACGGTGAACCTGTTCTCCGACGGCATGCGCGACCTTTCCCCGGTCCTGACCGTGGTCGGCCCGGTGTTCTGGATGGCCCTGCCGCTCGTCGGCGGCAGCCTGGCCCGGCTGCGCGGCGACTACCTGGAAGCGGTCAAGGCGCGGGCCGAGCACGCCGAACGCACCCGGGAGGAGGAGGCCCGGCTGCGGGTCACCGAGGAACGCATGCGCATCGCCCGCGAGTTGCACGACGTTGTGGCCCACCACCTGGCCCTCGCCAACGCCCAGGCCGGCACCGCCGCCCACCTCTCGCGCAGCAGCCCCGAGCAGAGCCGGAAGATCCTCGACGACCTCACCGGCACCACCTCCGCGGCGCTGCGCGAGCTCAAGGCCACCCTGGGCCTGCTGCGCCAGGACGACCGGCCCGAGGGCGAGGGCCTGGACCCGGCGCCGGGACTCGCCCGCCTTCCCGAGCTGATCGATTCCTACCGCTCGGCGGGCCTGGAGGTCGTCGTCCACCAGGAGGGCGTGCGCCGCCCGCTGACGCCGGGCGTGGATCTGACCGCGTACCGGATCGTGCAGGAAGCCCTCACCAACGTCGCCAAGCATGCCCCCGAACGCGCCGCCCATGTCGGCTTCACCTACGCCGACTCCCGGCTGCTCATCACCGTCAGCAATGACGGCCCGGACACCGTCACCGCCGTCAACGGGACGTCCGGCGGTTTCGGGTTGCGGGGCATGCGGGAGCGCGCCCAGTCCATCGGCGGCGACCTGTGCGCGGGGCCCCGCCCCGAGGGCGGTTTCGAGGTCACCACCGCGCTGCCGCTGCAAGCGTCCGCCGCCGCCGTCGTCGAAGGAGAGTCCCCATGACCGTGAAGGTGCTGCTCGCCGACGACCAGGCCCTGCTGCGGGCCACATTCCGCATCCTGATCGACTCCTGCCCGGACATGGAGGTCGTCGGAGAGGCGTCCAACGGGGCGGAAGCGCTGGAGCTGGCCCGAACCCACCACCCGGACGTGGTGCTCATGGACATCCGCATGCCCGGGACGGACGGCCTGTCCGGCACCGCGGGGATCTGCGCCGATCCAGAGCTGGCGAGCACCCGGGTACTGATCCTGACCACCTTCGAGACCGAGGACTACGTCGCTCAGGCGCTGCGGGCCGGGGCCAGCGGCTTCCTCGGCAAGGACGTCACCGCGGACGCCCTGCTGGTCGGCATTCGCACGGTGGCCTCCGGGGAGGCGCTGCTCTCCCCCGGCGCCACCCGCACCCTGATCACCCGCTTCCTCACCTCCCCGGCCCCCGGCACCTACCTGGCGCCCCCGGAACGGCTGGCCGACCTCACCGGAAGGGAACGGGAAGTGATGGCGCGGGCGGCCGAAGGCAAGTCCAACGCGGAGATCGCCGAGCTGCTGGTGGTCAGCCCGCTCACGGTACGGACGCACATCCACCGCGCGATGACGAAACTCAACGCCCGCGACCGGGCACAGCTCGTCGTCATCGCATACCAGACGGGCCTGGTGCAGGCGGGAGGGGACAACGGGGTCCCGCCGAGGCACGGGAGCTCCAGTACACCTGATGGGATTGCCGGCTGAGGTACGTCGGCATCGGACCGTTGCGGCAGACTGCCGGCCGCGACGAGTAGGCTGATCGTTCGACATCGGACCAGGGAGGTCGGCGTGGACCATGGCGACAAGCTCTTCTGGCTCGCGGTGGTGATTCAACGCAAGTACGCACAGATCTGCGCCGAGTTCGACCTGACCCCTTCGCAGGCCACGCTGCTCTGCGCAGTCAGGAACGAGCCGCGACAGATGGCCTACCTCGCTGCGTCGTTGGGTATGACCAAGAACGCATTGAGCCAGCTGGTCGATCGCACCGCACGGCGCGAGCTGGTCGGCCGGACAAGCTCGGCGCAGGACCGACGGGTCGTCATGCTCAGTGCGACGCCCACGGGGAAGGTGCTCGCCGAGGCCGTTTACGCCGAGATCGCCAAGCGCCTGCCCGAGATCGCGAGGAACCTCGACGCCGACGACCAGCGCGACTTCGCGCGCCTGGCCACCGCCGTCGTGGACACCTCGGACCTCTCTCCGCCCACCTCGAACTGACCCATCAGGCCGTGAGGTTCGCGATACACCCATGCCTTGACGAAGTTCATGTCGTGAACTAATTTAGTTCACGACATGAACTAGTGGAGGGTGGCAGCGATGAGCACTCAGAAGACCGGCACGATCGCAGTCTTCGGCGCGACGGGGCAGCAGGGTGGGGCGGTGGTCGACGCGCTGCTGGACCACAAGGCGCGGGTGCGGGCTTTGGTCCGCGACCCGCAGTCCGACCGGGCTCGGACGCTGGCCGCCCGCGGCGTCGAACTGGCGACCGTCCGGGCCGACGACCCGGCGTCGCTGGCCACCGCACTGGCGGCGGTCGAGGGGTTCTACTTCATGACCCCGGAGGCGAACAGCCTCGAAGAGGTCGAGGCGGAGATCCGCATCGGTACCGCACTCGTCGACGCGGCGGCCGAGGCGGGCGTCCCCCACGTCGTGTTCAACTCGGTGTTCGGAGCGGACCGGGAGTCGGGTGTGCCGCACCACGACTCGAAGCACGCTATCGAGCAGCACCTGAGGAAGTCCGGCCTCAGGGCCTCGATGGTCCGCGCGACCGCCTTCATGGAGAACTTCACGAACGTGATGGCACCGAGCCTGGAGCAGGGGGAGATCGTGCTGAGGCTGCCGCTGCCAAACGACGTCCCCCTGAAGATGATCTCGGTCAGGGACATCGGCCGGGTCGCCGCCGCGCTCCTGCTCGACACCGCGCAGGCTCCCGGCGGAGCCGTCGAGCTCGTCGGCGACGAGCTGACGGGCCCCCAGATCGCCGCGGCGTTCGGCGCGCACGCCGGGCTCCCGGCACGGTACGAGGTCCTCCCGTTGAGCGTGCTCCCCACCGACCTCGACAGGGTGATGTTCCGCGAGTTCGCGAAGGCGGCCGAATACCCCACGGACTCCGCGGTGGTGTGCTCGATCGAGCCGGCCACCCTGGACCTGGCCGAGTGGATCCGAGCTTCCGGCTGGACCGCGCCGACCAACGTAGCTGGTTCCTGAGCCGCCGGCCGCGATGCACGGCCCCTCGACCGTGCCCACGCTCTGGGCGCTCCGGGGACGGCAACGCATCCGCCCACGGTTGAAGTAGTCACGAAGCTCCCGGGGCGCGCCCGAGGCCGACACCGGCACACTGGTCAAGGCCGCCGCGCCGGCGTCTGGACCCAGGAGTGGGCGCCGGCGCACTCGGCTGCGATGCGGCCGAGCAGCCACTGCCGCCCATGGCCTACCGGAACTTCGCATGAGCACGCATCTGTTCTGCCAGCCGCCCCAGTTCGGCCGCCGTCGGGGGAGACGTCGCCGAGCCCGCTGTGCGCAGCCGTTGTGCTGCACAGGAAGCGCCGCAGCATGGCCACGAGCAGCCCTTCCGGGAGGGTCTGCAGTGCGGCGAACGCGCGCGGGACCGGCGGGGTCGGCAGGGCGGCCAGGTTCTGCCGCATGAGGTGGAGCATGCCGCGGACCGCCTCGGGATCGTCAGCCAGCGCCACCGGGCCACCCGCCGCGTGCACAGCCTGCCCGAGGGGCATCGTGAACGCGGCGTGTGTCCTGAGCCAGGCATCCATCCGCGGCTCGGCCTTGGCCTTGATCCCGGCGGTGCGGAACTCCCGGACGATCCGCTCCAGGCGCGGGGTGGTTCCGCCGTCGGGTTCGCCGATCGGCATCGGGACCCGGCTGGTCATGAAGTTGGTCGCGCGGTAGCGGATTATGTCGCCGTCCATCGTGCCGCCCAGTGGCGGGAAGCCCAGCAGCACTCGCTCGCGGCCGATCGCCGCGCCCAGCGGCTCCGCTCCGGCCGCCCAGGCGGGCAGGAACAGCACGTCGCCTTCGAGGCCGGCGAGTGACTCCAGCACCGCGTCACCTTGATGGGTACGGACGAGAACGGCGGTCAGGCCGCACCCGCCGTCCGGGTGCTCGACCACCGGTACGGACACCCGCCTGACGGCAGGGCTGTCTTCCTCGGCGAGCTGCACGCCGTGCCGACGCCCGGCACTGGGCGATCACGTTCCTGACGGCAGCAATGAGCGCGCCGCCGACCCGGGCCTGGCGATAAGCCTGGGGCGGCTCACTCACCCCCTCGTCGCCGTCCTCGGACACGTTCGGGTCGCGCAGCGGCGGGCATGGCACCTTTGGACCCTTCAGCCAACGGTCGCTCCCCCTGGCAACGACGTCCCCCAACCGCTGTGCGTACAGGGAGCGGCGCTCCCAGTCCTGGCCGGCGTCCTCGAAGAGCTGGGCCGCGGGCTCCCAGCGGCCCCGGGCGGCACCCCTGCACGCGCGTTGCAACGGGGCATCGGGGCCGGCGAGGTAGGAGTTCTGCCACCGCAGCGGCAGCAGGCCGTACTTGAGCCGGCACCAGAGCAACAGCAGGCAGGGAAGGACAAGGAGTGTCATGGTTGGGCGACGGCCATCGGCTGGGAGGCCCCACTGGAACCCGGGCCGCGTTGCCACGCGGGCCCGGGCCCGGGCACGTCATGACACCAGGCCGGCCCCCTCCAGCTCGGTCAGCCGCACGGTGCACAGTCCCCCACGTTCGGCCTTCACCTCCGTCACCTTCAACTGCGTCCCCGGCGCGAGGATGTACTCCTCCTCACCCGTGAACGCGGAGAACTGCCGGATCCCCACCGCCCGCGCAGGCGTCACCTCGAACAACGTCCGCCGACCACGCGTGCCGAGGAACGCGCGGGCCACCCCCGGCTCGGACGTGCACGACGACACGCCCCACCACGTCACCGTCCGTCCCAGCGGGTACTGGGACCGCAGATCCAGCGCCACACCACGCCACAACGGCCGCGTCTGCGCAGGCAACGCCTCCATCGCCGAGAACAGCAACCGCAGGTATGACAGGTACGGCACCACGCGCTCGCGGTCCGACGAGCGCAGCACGGCGTTGATCTCGCGGTAGAAACCCGACTCGCACGTGTACAGGTAGAGGGCCGAGATCGCGTCGGCCGACATGGCGCCCGCGGCCTCCCCGGACACCGCACCCGCGGACGCCGCCTCCGCTGCCTTCGTCTCCCCGAAACGGCGTGAAAGATCGATATGCCGATCCAGGTGGGCGAGCACCCGCGAGACCGGCTCGACGGCCTTCTGGAAGTCCACCAGAGGCGTGTCGAACACCCCGGTGACGGGCGGCAGAACGAGGCCCTCGTCCTTGACGCTGGTGAGCCGCTCCAGATACAGCTGGTGCAACTCCATCGTGGAGGCGATGAACGCCCCCATCCGCTGTGCGACACCATCGCCCTTGGGCCCGTCGGCCCCGTTCGCTCCCTGGTCCCAGCCCTTCTGCGGCAGCCAGTCGACCGGCTCGGCCCCCACCACCGCCAGGGCGTCGTTCACCTGGGCGAAGTGGTCGCCCTCGCAGAACAGATCCCCCTGCGCGGCCGGATTGGCGTGGTCCAGGTGACGCACCCGCACCCCCGGGTACTTCTTCTCCAGCCGCTGGACGACCCTCTTCAGGCTGCGGGCGTGCGCGCCCCACCAGGCGAACACCACCCCCCGGTCGTCCTCCTCCACCGCATCCTGCTTGGCCCGGAGGATCTCCTCGACGATCTGCTCGACCACGGGGCGCCAGAACGACGTATGCCGATCGGTGGCCATTGCCCCGTCCGCGCTCGCCGTGAGGGACGCGTTCAGCAGCAGCACACCCTGGGTGAGCATCGCCTGGAACCACTCGGGTGGCTGAACCGTGTCCTCCCTCTTCAGCAGGGCACGGACGTCGGCGATCGGTGTCTTCTTGACGATGCCGTACTTCCACATCGCGGCAGCTTTGATGAGGCAGCGGATGCTGACGACCCTGCCGAACTGGCTGTCCTTCCAGTCGTTGAAGGTGTTGTCGAACATCGCGATGCCGGTCGCGCTCTCCGCCCGTGGATAGGGGTTCTGTCCGAAGACGACCACCTTCCACTTCTCCGGCGGGTGCGGCTTCAACGCCTGGAACGTCAGCTCGCGCACCGGAACGACCTCCGGGCTGCGCTTCGGGCCGATGAAGTCGGCGGCTCCCGGCTGCGCCTCGATCACCGGTCTGATCAGCGGCAGCCACGGCTCGCCGCCGCCGGTGAACAAGTCGGCCAGTCCCAGCGGATCTCCGGCCGGGGAACCGGCATCGCCCGCGGCCGTCACGTCGACATCACTCACGAGGGTGGAACTCCCGACACTCGAACCGGACGCCTCCACGGGCGCCCCGGCAGGTTGAACAGGTGCGGCAAGGTCGTCACCGGTGTCCGCGCCCTGGGCGGCACTGGTCTGCGATGCCTTCGGGTCAATGACGAAAGGAAGGCCGCTGCGGCACGTTGATCCGGACCCGCCGTGCGGACCCCGCTCCCTCGATGTCGTCGAGTTGCCTCAGTACCGCAGCCCTCAACTCGTCGTAGTCCGCGAAACCATGGTTGTGGAAGAGGGTGTAGCCAGTCCACATCAGATTGGCGCACACCTGCGCGGGCACCTGCCCGGTCTGAGCGCCCATCCCGACCAGGGCCACCGACCGGATGCTGCCCGGCTTCGCCCGGTTCTGCAGATGCACCGCCTGGAAGGCTGCCGCACAGGCCAGGGCCACGTTCATCGTGTCGCTGACGTTCTGTGACGACTGGCGCATGGTGGGCGTCGAGATCAAGTACCGGGGTACATCTGCCCCGGACGGGACGCACACCGCGCTGCCCACTGGCAGCCGTCCGCCGAACCCGTCGCGAATCGCCCGTTGCACCCGCACCTGGATACCCGCACCGAGGTGCCGCTTGACGACGGCGTCGACCCCACCATCCATCCGGCCACGCTCGTTGGTGGGAGAGACCCATGCATCGGCGCCCACGTCCAGAAGGGAACCTCGCCTGATCTCGACCTCCGGCGTGTCCGCGAAAGCAGACCGCCAGGCCGTCACCACCTCGTCGTTGACGTCGACCAGGACCACGCTCAACGCATGCCTGACACCCACGAATTCACCCTCCCCAGCCCCGTGATCTCGAACGATCCCAAAGCTACCGCGCACCACTGACAACGCCGTTCGACCGGCCCGGCTCGAACAGGGGGGAAGGATCGGGAGCCGGTGACAAGCGGTCAGCCGTGCTTCCCGACGCCACGCATACGTGCGGAAAGACCAAGGCCGCGGGATCAAATCGGAGGGCATCCGGTGGGGCGGCAGTGCCCCTTCAGGCTGCAGTCTGACCCGGCCCTCCGTAACCCATGCCGTCGCACAACTGGCTTCGGCTGTGCATGCACCGAGAACCGCATACCGGCTGAAGACTTCGGTCAGGACGTCGTGGCTCACCCCGGCGAGCAGCGCGGTGCGCACGATGCGTTGAGCGGCCATCGCGTCGTGGCGTTCCTGGGCTGCCCGCAGTTCGTCGAGGGGCAGGAGCGCCGCTCGCTCGTCCAGGGCCCGCAGCGCGGCGACGGACTCGCGGACGGCGTCGCGCGGGTCCTCCCGGTACGGGAAGAGGTCGGGCGTCGACGCGCAGGTTCCGGGTGCCGGGGCGTGGGGCGTCCGCGGTCCTGAAGCGCCACTCGTGCGGCGCGGTGATGCCCCGGTGGCCGAGGAAGAAGCCCGGGTCCACGATGACGTAATAGCGCTGTCCGGGCTCGAGGCTGCGGTGCAGCAGGACGGTGGCGGTGCGGCCGGTGACGACGACCGGCTCGTAGTTCCAGCGGTGCGGTTCGCCGTAGTCGGAGCGTGCGTCGCCGATGAGGCGCTGGTACGTCGCGGGGTCGGCGAGGTCGACGGTGTCCACGGCGCCGCCGTCGGCGCGGCGCACGGTCAGGCGCCCTTCGGTGCCGAGCCGGACGGCCGAGTCGAAGGTCAGGCGCAGTGGTGTGTCGGCGCAGACGGCTTCTGCCGTGCCGTTCGGCGCGAGTGCGACCGGCCGACCGCCCGCGGCACCGGCGCCGTCCGCCGCGGCGGAGGGGGCGACGGCCACCGGAGCGAGCAGGACGGCGAGGACGGGACCGGCGCGCAGGATCGGGCGCACGCGGGAAACGAGCTGACGGAACATCGATCGCATGGGAACGACTCCTCATCCCGGCATACCTATGGCATGCCAGCGATGGAAGCACAGGAGTCACTCACTGAACACCCCCTTGTCACTGTGAACCCCCGCGGCTTGAGGCCAGTTCACCGCGCCGGCCGCTTCCTCCCGGGTCACCCGAACCGCAGACACTCCGCCTACCAGTGGCATACCATGTCTTCGGGCGCGCTGGCCGGACGATACGGTGGCCCGGACAAGCAGTCGCTCAGTGCCAGGAGGACGGCATGACCCCACCGAAAGCGGCATCGGCCCGGCAGGACCCGGCCTCGTCGTCGGCCTCGCCGACGTCCGAGGAGAGCCTGGAGAGTCGGGCGCGTCAGGCGCTTGTGGACTGGTTGACGAAGGAGCACCCCGCTCCCGGCCAGCCCGTACCCGTGCGGGAGTTCGCCAGGCGGCTGGGCATGAGCCGTACCCCGGTGCGCAGCGCCGTCGGCCGCCTGTACGAGCGCGGGCTGCTGGCCTACGATCCGGTTGCCGGGTTCACCGTCGCCATCCCGTCGCTCTCCAGCATCTACGAGCTGTTCGAACTGCGGCTGATGCTGGAGTCGCACGCGCTGCGCCTGTTCGCCGAGCGTACCGACCGGGAGCCGCCGGTCCGGCTGCGCGAGCTGGTGGACGAGGCCGACGAGCTGGCCCAGGAGTCGGTCCAGGACCACACCCGTTACATCGACTTCCGGGAGAACGACAGCCGCTTCCACCGCGCCATGGTGGAGCTGGGAGGCCTGCCGCGCCTGCTGGAGCTCCACGACGACCTGCACCTCAGCATCCATGTGACCCGTACCGGAATGGAAGCCCCGATCACCGCGTCGAGGCTGAACACCGCCGTCGCGGAGCACCGCGCCGTGGTCGACGCACTGGAGCGCGGCGACCGCCAGGCGGCCCGGGACCTGCTGGAGGCCCACATCCTGCGGGTCCGCGACCAGACCATCGCCTTTCTCGCCCGGCCCAGAATCTAGGGCCCGGCCCCGAATCCAGGGGAGACCATGTCGGGACCCGCGGTACCCACCCGCACCGCACGCACCGAGCACCGTCCGCTGCACCTGGAGCACACCGAGCTGACCGGCGGTCTGTGGCGCCGGTGGCAGGACGTCAACCGCACGGTCAGCCTGCCGCTCGCCCAGCGGTGGCTGGAGAAGGCCGGCAACCTGGCCAACCTCCGCATCGCCGCGGGCGAGGCCGACGGCCGGTACCGGGGTCCGGTCTACATGGACTCGGACGTGTACAAGGTGCTGGAGTCCGCGGCCTGGGAGTTGCAGCACCGCGGCGACCCCGGCCTGACGGACTTCGTCGACCGGACCGCCGGTCTGCTGGAGCGCGCGCAGCAGGAGGACGGTTACCTGAACTCCCACTACCAGGTGGCGAGTCCGGGCGGGCGCTACACCAAGCTGGTCGACAGCCACGAGCTGTACTGCGCCGGCCACCTGTTCCAGGCGGCGGTGGCCGCTCACCGCAGTACGTCGGACACCCGGCTGCTCGCGGTGGCGTGCCGTCTCGCCGATCATCTCGCCGACGTCTTCCTGGACGGTGCCGGCCCCGGGCTGGACGGTCATCCCGAGGTGGAGACCGCCCTGGTCGAGCTCTACCGGGCGACGGGCGAGGAGCGCCACCTCGCGCTGGCCTCCGCCTTCGTCGAGCGCCGCGGCCGCGGGCTGGTCGGCCCGCACAAGCACGGTGCCCGGCACCGCCAGGACCATCTGCCGGTACGCGAGGCGCCCGCGCTCACCGGCCACGCGGTACGCGCGCTCTACCTCGAGGCGGGCATCGTCGACGTCGCCGTGGAGACGGGTGACGCCTCCCTCCTCGCGGCGTCCGCGCACCGCTGGCAGGACATGGTGGCCTTCAGAACCTCGCTGACCGGCGGGCTCGGCTCGCGCCAGGTGGGCGAAGTGTTCGGCGAGCGGTACGAGCTGCCGCCGGACCTGTCGTACAACGAGACGTGCGCGTCGGCGGCGAGCATCCAGTGGAGCTGGCGGCTGCTGCTCGCCACCGGACAGGCCCGCTACGCCGACCTCATCGAGCGCACGCTGTACAACGCGTTCGCCGCGGCGCGCTCCGCCGACGGCAGGACGTACTACAAGGGGAACCCGCTGCAACGGCGCCCCGACCACGCCGAGGCGGTGGGTGATCCGCGCTGCCGCGACGAGTGGTTCTTCTCGGCCTGCTGTCCCCCGGTCGTCACCCGCCTGGTCGGCTCGCTGGAGCACTACGCCGCGACCACGTCCGAGCACGCCGGCGTGCCCACCCTCCATCTGCATCAGTACACCTCGATCACGCTGGCCTGCCCCTTCGCCGACGGCCGGCTGGGGCTGCGGGTGGAGACGGACTATCCCTGGCAGGGGCGCGTGGAGATCACGGTCACCGAGGCCCCCGCCGGGCCGTGGGCGCTCGCGCTGCGCGTCCCGCCGTGGAGCACGCGGACCCGGATGGACACACCGGAGGAGAAGGGGCTGGCGGTCACCGCCGACGAGCAGGGGTACGCCGTGCTGCACCGGTCGTGGCGCCCCGGCGACACCGTCGTACTGCACCTGGACCTGACGCCCAGGCTGACCCTGCCGCACCCGCGGATCGACGCCGTGCGCGGCTGCGCGGCAGTCGAACGCGGCCCGCTGGTCTACTGCTTCGAGCAGACCGACCAGCAGGACGGCGTCCCGGTCGACGAGCTGGCGCTCTTCCGGGACGCCGTGTTCGAGGAGGTCACGCACTCCGATCTGGACGGCGTCGGCCCGACCGTCGCGCTGCGCACCCGGGCGGCGGCGGTCACGGGCGGGCACGAGGCGGGGCTCCCCTACCGCACCGCCGACGGCCCGCACGCCGCGGACACCGACGCTCCTGTCACCGCCACCGCGGTGCCCTACTTCCAGTGGGACAACCGCGGCGACGGCGCGATGCGGGTGTGGATGCCGCTACTGGGCGGCTGACCGCAGCCGGTACCGGCCGTTCCGGCGCGTGCCGAACGACACGACGCACTCCTCGGGACGGTCGGCCTCGGCACCCTCGACCTCCACCGGGTGCGGGGTGCGGATCCGCAGTGGATTGCCGAGCAGGGAACGCACCTCGGCGTGTGCGACCCCGCCCGCCGTCCACTCCAGGTCGACCTCGAAGCCGCCGCGGGCCCGCAGACCCCGGAAGGAGCCGGAGGGCCACGCGTCGGGCAGGGCAGGCAGCAGGGCGACCTCGCCGGCGTGGCTCTGCAGGAGCATCTCGGTGATCCCGGAGGTGCCGCCGAAGTTGCCGTCGATCTGGAAGGGCGGGTGCAGGTCGAACATGTTGGGCGCGGTGCGGGCGGGGACCAGCAGGTTGGTCAGCCGCTTGTACGCCTCGGCTCCGTCGAGAAGCCGCGCCCAGAAGTTGATCTTCCAGGCGAGTGACCACCCCGCGCCCGCCTCACCGCGCAGCTCGAGCGTACGCCGTGCCGCCGCGGCCAGTTCCGGACGGGTGCGCGGGTTGATCTCCTCACCGGGGAACAGGCCCCACAGGTGCGAGATGTGCCGACTGCGCGAGAGTGCGGCGTCCCCTTCGTAGTCCTCCAGCCACTCCTGGATCTGACCGAGGTGACCGACTCGTGTGGGGGCGAGCCGCTTGCGTGTGGCGGAAACGGCACGCCGCATGTCCGGGTCCTCGCCCAGGGCCTCGGCCGCGCCCTCGAACGCGGTGAAGAGCTGCCGCAGGATCTGCATGTCCATCGTCGGGCCGGCGCTCATGCTGACGTTCTCGCCGTCGACCTCGTGGTGGCCCACCTCGGGCGAGTGCGACGGATTGGTCACCAGGTGGCCGGACTTGGGGTCTTCCTGCAGCGTGTCGAGGAAGAACTCGACGGCGCCCTTCAGCATCGGGTAGTGCTGCCGCAGTGTGCGCTTGTCGCCGGTGTAGAGGTAGCGCTCCCAGATGATGCCCGCCAGCCAGGCACCACCGGTGGGCCACACCCCGTAGAAGGCGAAGTCGACCGGCGCGGTGCCGCGCCAGCCGTCGGTGTTGTGGTGCACCATCCAGCCCTTGGCGCCGTACATCTTCCGCGCGGTCTCGGCACCTGTCTCGGACAGGTCGGAGACGAGGTCGAACAGCGGGTCCCAGCACTCCGCGAGGTTGGCCGGCCCGGCGGGCCAGTAGTTCATCTCGAGATTGATGTTGAGCGTGTACTTCGACTCCCAGGCGGGATTGAGGCTGTCGTTCCAGATGCCCTGCAGATTCGCCGCGTGCCCCGGGCTGCGCGAGCTGGAGATCAGCAGGTAGCGACCGTACTGGAAGTACAGGGCGGCCAGCGACGGATCGGTGTCCGGCTGCTTGCGCGCGATGCGCTCGTCGGTGGGCAGCAGGGCGGCCTCGGAGGTGCCGAGGTCGATGTCGACCCGGCCGAAGAGCGCCGTGTAGTCCCTGATGTGCGCCTCGCGCAGCACCCGGTACGGTTTGGCCGAGGCGCGCTGGAGATGGCGCCCCGCGGGCGTCTCCTGGTCGCCGTCCGCGTCGCGATAGCTGCGGTAACTCGTCCCCATGGAGATCAGCAGGGTCACCGCGTCGGCGCCGTCGACGATCAGCCGGCCTCCCTCGGTGCGCACCGTTCCGCCGTCGGCCTCCGCGCGGGCGCGGGCCTGGAAGCGCACCGCGCCCGGGCGTCCCTCCCAGGCGGTGCTGATGCCGTCGAGCCGGATGGTGGCGGCGCCGGCGGATCCGGTCATGCTGTCCTGCGGGCTGGAGAACTCTGCCTCGAACGAGACCGAGGCACGCCGGTCGGCACTCAGCCGCATGACGACGACCTGGTCGGGCAGGCCGGCGAACACCTCACGGGTGTGACGCACCCCGTCCCTGACATAGGTCACCTTCGTGATCGCCGTGGTCAGGTCCAGCTCGCGGTGATAGTCCGTGTACTCCCCCGTGCCCGGGAACACCAGTCGCAGGTCGCCCACCGGCTGATAGGGCGCCTGTTCGCTCGGGGTGCCCATGAAGGACTCGTCGGCAAGTTTTTGCGCCGCACCCCACTGGTCGTCGAAGACCAGCCGTCTGATCTCCGGCAGCGCCTCCAGCGCACCGGCCGGGTTGTAGTCGTGCGGGCCGCCGGCCCACACACTGTCCTCGTTCAACTGCAGGCGTTCGGTGGTCACTCCGCCGAAGACCATGGCGCCGAGCCGACCGCAGCCGACCGGCAGCGCCTCCAGCCACTCCTCGGCCGGGGCCCGGTACCACAGCCGCAACGGGTTGGAGCCGTGACCGGTTCCCGGCTCGCCCGGTGCGGGGTCCGCCGTGTCCGGTGCGGCGTGCGCGGTACCGGCGTCCAGCGCGACCGCCGCCGCGGACGCTCCGGCCGCTGCCAGGACGTGTCGTCGGGACAACTCGGACATGGGGGTGCCTCCAAGTGCGTCGTGAGAGCTGCAGTACTCGTGCCGTCGTCGCCATCGGCCCGAGTGTGACGGTGCCGGTCCCGCTCGGGAGCCCGCGCGGGATGCGGACGTGTCATGGATCCGACGTGACATCGATGTGGGGCGTGCACACCATCTAGTGGGTCACTGATCGAGCAACGATAGTTAATATGTTCGTGCCGATGTGCCGTCAATATGTGCGGCTGAACCTGAAGTTGATGACACCCCCGACGCCTGGGCCCAGGTGTCCGAGTCACAAGTTCGCGCATCCCAGGAGGTGCGGCGCATGACCGTTCCCGATCCCCCGGCGTTCGTCCAGCTCAGTGCGGAGGACCGGGCTGCTCTGGTCGGCTCCTCGCAGCAGCCGCCCGGCGCGGTCCGGCTGCGCAGCCGCATCGTCCTGGCCTGTGCGGAGGGGCTGACCAATGCCGAGATCGCCCAGCGACTCGGGGTCAGCCCCGCCACGGTGGCCAAGTGGCGGGAGCGCTATCTGAGCCGGGGCATCGCCGGCCTGAGCGACGCCCCTCGCTCGGGGCGCCCGCGCAGCGACACCCGGCAGGAGGCGGAGGCCCAGGTCGCGGCGGTACTCGAACAGGCCCGGGACGGCTCGCCCGTGCCCTCCACCCGCGCCCTGTCCGACGCCCTGGGCCTGTCCCAGTCGACGGTCGCCCGGATCTGGCGGGAGCAGCAGGACAAGCTGCCCGAGCCGGCCAGGCCACGCAACCGACGGCCCCGTCAGGACCCCGGCCGGGCGGGCGACGGCCCCGTTCCGGGCGCGCCCCGCGTGCCGCGCCAGTTGCTGTCCGACCATGTGTACACCCAGCTGCGCGACTGGATCGTCGGCGGCCAACTAGCCCCGGGCCGACGCCTGGTGGAGGCGGAGATCGCCCGGGGGTTCGGCACCAGTCAGGCCCCTTGCCGCGAGGCGATCAAGCGGCTGGCGTACGAGGGCCTGGTCATCTCCCAGCCGCACCGCGGCACTTATGTCGCGCGGGTCTCCGAGCGGCAGGCGCAGGACGTCCGGGACATCCGGGTGATGTTCGAGGAGTACGCGGCCCGCCGGGTGGCCGGCCGCCTGGACGCCGAACACACGCGGCTGCTCACCGAGGACGTTCACCGACTGCGCAGGGCCGCGGCCGAGGACGACATCGGCGCCTTCCGCGACGCCGACATGTCATTTCACCGGCATGTGTGCGAAGCTGCCCGCAACGCGGCGCTGATCCGCCTGTGGCGCATGATCGAGTCCAGCCTGTGGGACCTGCACGTCCTGGGCGACCCGCGCTACGCCGGCGGCTGGGGCGCGATGGCCGAGCACCACGCCGAACTCCTGGACGTCCTGCGCTCCGGCGACCCCGACGTCGCCGGGCCGATGTTCGCCGACCACGCCGCGGGCGAGGCAGCACGCTACCTGCCCGACCCGTCCGGGTCCGGCGCTCCGCCCGGGCCCTGAAGCGACCGCCCACCACCTGCGCACCACCTCACCGAGGGGCAACAGCATGAGTGATCCGGCACGCAGACAGCTTCTCCGCCTCGGCGCCCTCGCGGCCGCCGCCGTCCCCCTGGCGCACGCCACCGGCGCGGCCGCGGCCGGCCGGGGACGCCCGCACTTCCCCGACGCCTGGTTCCCCGTCACCGACCACGGGGCCGTCGGTGACGGCGCGACCGACTGCACGGCCGCGATCCGTGCGGCGGTCCGGGCCTGCCACGCCGCCGGCGGCGGGCATGTGCTGATCCCCGCCGGCCGCTGGGCCACCGGTCCGATTCACCTGCTCAGCGGTGTGGACCTGCACGTCGCCGAGGGCGCGACCGTGCTGTTCAGCACCGACCCGGCCGCCTACCTGCCGGTCGTGCGGACCCGGTGGCAGGGCATCGAGGTCCTGAACTACTCCCCCCTGATCTACGCCTACGGCCGGCACGACATCGCGGTCACCGGCCGCGGGGTGCTCGACGGGCGCGGCGACAACGCGCACTGGTGGCCGTGGAAGGGTTCCGGACAGTACGGCTGGAAGCCCGGTATGCCGCACGAGCGCACGGACTGGGCAACCCTGGAAGAGTGGGGCGCGCGGGGCGTTCCGGTGACCGAGCGCGTCCTGGGCGGCGGGCACTTCCTGCGTCCCAGCTTCATCCAGCCCTACGCCTGCCGGAACGTCCTGATCGAGGGCGTCACGCTGCGCAACTCCCCGTTCTGGAACATCCATCCGGTGCTGAGCCGGAGCATCACCGTGCGTAACGTGCGAATCGAGTGCGAGGGCCCCAACAGCGACGGCTGCGACCCCGACTCGTGCGAGAACGTCACCGTCGAGCGCGTCACCTTCGCCACCCACGACGACTGCATCGCCATCAAGTCCGGCCGCGACGAGGACGGCCGACGGGTCGGCGTGCCCTCCCGGCACATCCGCATCCAGGACTGCGTGTACCTCAGCGGCGGAGCCGCGGTGGCCATCGGCAGCGAGATGAGCGGCGGTGTCTCGGACGTGGTCGCCCGGCGGCTGTACCTGCCGGCCGACCCGGACCTGGGCGAGGCATCCGTGGCCTCGGTCCTCAACGTCAAGTCCACCCCCACCCGGGGCGGTTACGTGCGGGACGTCCGCGTCACGGACGTCGACGCGCCGGCCTGGACGTACGTGCCCTTCGAGGTGACCTTCCAGTACGCCGGCGGGACGGGCGGGGAGCAGCCGGCCGAGGTGTCCGGTCTCTCGGCGGAGCGCTGGTCGGTTGGCGGCCGCTGCGAGTATCCGGTGCGCATCCGTGCGCTGCCCGACGCACCGGTCAGCGGTGTCCGCCTCGACCGGCTCACGTTCCAGGAGGCCGCGCAGGACATGCTGCTCCAGTCCGTCGGGGACCTGTCGGTGCACCGCGTGACGGTCAACGGCCGATCCGTGGGAGGTGCCGCATGACGAAGGCCCGTCCAGCCCGTGCCGTCGTGGTGGGCACCGGTTCCCGCGCCCAGTTGTTCACCACCGCCCTGGCCGGGCGCCGGCGCTTTCGGGTGGTGGCCCTGTGCGACCCGAACCCGGCGCGGATCGCCCATCACCAGTGGCTGCTCGCTCAGGCGGGCGAACCGCAGGCCGCGGCCTGGCGTCCCGGTGACTTCGAGCGGCGGCTTCGCACCGAAGGCATCGACGAGGTCGTGGTCACCACGGTGGACGCACTGCACGACGCGTACATCGTGCCGGCGCTTCAGGCCGGATGCCGGGTGGTCACGGAGAAGCCGATGACGACCGACGCGGCCCGCTGCCGCACCATCCTGCGCACGGTCGAGGCCACCGGCGGCGACCTCGCCGTCGCCTTCAACTACCGCTACAACCCGGTGCACACGCGCGTGCGCGAACTGCTGGCCGAGGGTGCGGTCGGCGAGATCCTCTCGGTGCACTTCGAGTGGCTCCTCGACGTGCGGCACGGTGCGGACTACTTCCGGCGCTGGCACCGCGAGAAGCAGTCCAGCGGCGGGCTGATGGTGCACAAGTCGAGTCACCACTTCGACCTGGTCAACTGGTGGCTGCGAGCCCGGCCGCGGGAGGTGTTCGGGTACGGACGGCTGGGCTTCTACGGCCGCGACGCGGGCGAACGCCACGGCAACCGCCGCGACTACGAGCGCGCGCACGGTGCCACCGAGGCCGTCGGCGACCCGTTCGCGCTGCGGCTCGCCGAGAACGACGCCCTGCGCTCCCTCTACCTCGACGCCGAGCAGCACGACGGCTACCTGCGGGACCGCAACGTCTTCGGTGACGGCATCACCATCGAGGACGACATGGCCGTCCTCGTCCGCTACGACACCGGCGCCACCATGACGTACCACCTGACCGCCTACTCCCCGTGGGAGGGATACCGGGTGATGTTCAACGGTACCCGCGGGCGCCTGGAGTTGGAGGTCGAGGAGAGCCGCTGGCAGCCGGCGCGCCTGCGCTCCGTCTCCGGCAAGGGGGCCATCCACGGCGACAAGGCGATGGCGAACGCCGGCGGCCCGCGGATCCTGGTACGCCCGCTGTGGCAGGAGCCGTACGACGTCCCGCTGCCCGGCTACGACCACGCGGGCCACGGCGGCGGCGACGAGCGCATGCTGCGGGCGCTCTACGGTCCCGCCGACCCCGGGCTCCGCGAGGGCACGGAATTCACGGTCGCCCCGGCCACCGCGCGCGACGGTGCGCTGGCTCTGGTCACGGGCCTCGCCGCCAACGAGTCGTTCACCACCGGCGCCCCCGTGGCCACGGACTCCCTGGTGCCGCTCGGGCCCTGACCGACCGCCACCGGTGAACGCACGGACAAGGCGCTCCCGCACGGTGCCCCATGCGCAGGGGTACTGCTAGCCTGCTCGTGGCATCCCTCTGGTATGCCATGCATGCCGCACAACACAGACGGACAGGGGCCGATCAGCCTCGGGGCGGGAGCGAACATGCATACGGCGCAGGTGGACCACAAGCAAGCACTGTCGGGGGTCGTCGCGATCCCGGTGACCCCCTTCGACACCCGGAACCGGGTCGACAAGGCGGCATACCAGGGGGTGCTGCGCCGCATGCTGGACGAGGGTGTGCGGACCGTGACGCCGGGCGGGAACACCGGTGAGTTCTACAGTCTGGACGAGTCCGAGCGCCGACTCGTGGTGGAACTGACCGTCGCGGAAACCGCCGCGTCCGGCGTGTCCGCGCACATCGTGGCGGGGGTCGGCCACGACCTCGCGACCGCCGTACGCCAGGCCCGCCACGCCCGCGCGGCGGGCGCCCAACTGGTCATGGTGCACCAGCCGGTTCATCCCTACCTGTCCGACGAAGGCTGGGTGACCTATCACCGCTCGGTCGCCGAGGCCGTGCCGGAGCTGGGCGTGGTGCCCTATGTCCGCGATCCGCTGCTCCCCGCCCGGTCGCTCGGGCGCCTCGGCGAACTGTGCCCCAACGTGGTCGGGGTGAAGTACGCGGTGCCCGATGCCGCACGCTTCGCCGCCGTGGCCCGCGACGCCGGACTCGAGCGGTTCGTCTGGGTCGCGGGCCTGGCCGAGCTGTACGCGCCTGCCTACTGGGCGATGGGCGCGACCGGTTTCACCTCCGGTCTGGTGAACGTCGCACCGCGCCTGTCCCTGGAGCTGCTCACGGCCCTGCGGGACGGGAACACCGGCGCGGCCATGACGCTGTGGGAGCGGATCCGCCCCTTCGAGGAGCTGCGTGCGCAGCGCCGGTCCGCGGACAACGTCGCCGTCGTGAAGGAGGCGCTGGCCCAGCTCGGTCACTGCCGCAGCAACGTGCGTCCACCGTCCCACCCGCTCGACGAGGCGCGCCGACAGCAGGTGCGGGACGCCGTCGCCGACTGGAAGGTGTCGTAAGGGTGCCGACGATCAGTGACATCACCGCGTTCAGCGTGCCGCCCCGCTGGGTCATGGTCCGGATCACCACTGACACGGGGGTGACCGGTTGGGGCGAGGCGCTCCTGTCCAAGCGGCGGCGGGCCGTCCTCGGCGCCGTCGCGGACCTCGCCGACACCGTCGTCGGGGCGCCGGCCGGTCGGATCGAGGAGCTGTGGCACCGGATGCGGCGGGGCGCCTTCTTCCGCGGCGGACCGGTGCTGGCCACCGCCGCCGCGGCGATCGAGCAGGCACTGTGGGACATCAAGGGGCGCACGCTCGGCGTACCCGTGCACGAACTGCTCGGCGGTCCGGTGCGCGACCGCACCCGGGTGTACGCCTGGATCGGCGGCGACCGGCCCGGCGACGTGGTCGCCGGGGCCCGCGCCCGGGTCGCTCAGGGATTCACCGCGGTGAAGATGAACGCCACCGCCGAACTGGACCACATCGCGGGCGCGGCGGAGGTGGACGCGGTCGTCGCCCGGGTCGCGGCACTACGCGAGGAGTTCGGCACCGGGCTGGACATCGCGCTGGACTTCCACGGCCGGGTGCACCGGTCGATGGTGCGCCCGCTGCTGCGGGAGCTGGAGCAGTTCCGGCTGCTGTGGGTCGAGGAACCACTGTCGCCGGGCCACGAGGACCTCTTGCCCGAAGTTGCCCTCGCGGCCGGCGCGACCCGGATCGCCACCGGCGAACGCCTCACTTCACGCTGGGACTTCCGTAGCCTGCTCCAGCGCGGCGGGGTCGACATCATCCAGCCCGACGTGTCCGTCACCGGCCTCGGCGAACTGGCGAAGATCTGCCACCTCGCCGAGACCTACGACGTCGCCGTCGTCCCGCACTGCCCCAACGGGCCCGTCTCGCTGGCCGCCTCGCTGCAGGTGGCCGCCGTCTGTCTGAACGTGCCGCTGCACGAGCAGAGCCTCGGCCGGCACTACAACACCGGCTACGAGGGGCTGCCCCGGGGCGAGATGGCCGATTACCTGGTGGATTCCGCCCCGCTCGTTCCCGCGGACGGGACCCTCGCGGTGCCGGCCGGGCAGGGCATCGGTATCGAGGTCGACGAGGCGGCCGTACGCGCCGGGCACACCGAGTGGCGGCACCCCGATGCGCAGTGGCGCCATCCCGACGGGCGGATCGCGGAGTGGTGACGACGCCTTGACGCCGGGCCCAGCGTAGCTCTTCCCGGAACAGGCCACCCACCAGCCCCTCTCAACTCATCACTTGTATGATACGTTACGACTCGTCGGGGCGCGGTACGACGTCTCCTGGGGGCCGCACGAAGAGGCGGAGCAGATGAAGAGCCAGGTGATCGCGCGCTCGACGACGCCACTGTCGCGGACCTGGCCCAGATCCCCGGCCGGGTCCATCCGATCACTCGCCCACGACGACCTCGTGGCGTTCCACGAGCGGGGGCGACAGTCCGACCGGGAAGGACGGATCCTGCAGTGAGAACGCGAAGGGCCCTGATCGTCCGCGGCGGACAGGAGGGACACGACCCGGTCGGCTGCACCGAGGTGTTCAGGCCCTGGCTGGAACGGGCGGGGTTCGAGGTCTCGGTCAGCGAGGACCTGGCGGTCTACGACGACTCCGAACTGCTCGCCGCCACCGACCTCGTCGTGCACTCCTGGTCCGGAGGCGAGCTGAGCCCACGTCAGGAGGTCAACCTTGTCGCGGCCGTGAAGGCGGGCACGGGCTTCGCCGGGTGGCACGGGGGCGTCATCGGGACGAACGTCCGCAACGCCGACTACCTGCGGATGGTCGGGGGCCGGTCGCTGTGGCACCGGGAGGGTTTCCAGGAGTTCACCGTACGCATCGTCGCCATGCCTGACCGGGACGGGGTGATCACCAAGGGCATCGAGGACTACGACGTCGTCACCGAGCACTACTGGGTACTGACGGACGCCTACAACTCGGTCCTGGCCACGTCCGTGCTCGTGCCCGAAACCGCCGACGCGTGGGACGTCCCGGTCGAGTTCCCCGTGGTGTGGACGCGCCGCTGGGGCGCTGGACGGATCTTCGTGTGCACCCTGGGCCACCGCGTCGCGGACCTCGAGGTGCCGCAGACGGCAACGATGGTCGACCGGGGGCTCAAGTGGGCGGCGCGCACATGAAGTACGCGCAGTCGACGGGGGTACCCATGCGCAGCACGGGGTTGTCGGCCGCCATCTGTTGCTCGGTCCGTTCGGCCGCCTCCTGATCCGGTACGCGGCGGGCCCCGTTTGGCGTAGGGCCGCGCGCGCGACCGGTGTGCTCGTCATTGGATGGTGCTCATGGCCGCAGCAGGGCGCGGGCCCGCCGAGCGGTGACCCTGATGCCGACCGGGGAAGGGGTACGAGGTGATGGCACTGCTCCGGCGGACCGATGTTCTGCACCGGGTCCGGCGGGCGCACGGCGCGGAGTGCCGGTGATGGGCTCGGAGAGAGCTCTCGACGTGCGGCTCTTCGACGAGACGGTGGCGGCGATCGCCTTGTTCGAGGGCTCTGAGCACCGGTTGGTCTACCAGAACGACGCATGTGCCAGGCTGCTCGGAGCCCGGCCGGTCGGACTGCCCGCGAGGGAGGCGTTCCCCGAGGCGGACGCGGAGGAGTTCCTGACCGTGCTGGACGAGGTGGTGGCCACCGGGCGCCCCTGCCGGCTTCCCGAAGCACGCGAGCCCGACGCGGGCGCCCCGGAACAGGCCCGGTACTTCGTGTACTCCTGTACGCCCGTCACGATGGCCGAAGGTCGCGGCGCGATGGTCGTCGCGCTGGACACCACGGCCGAGACGATGGCACTCGAACGCTACGAGGCGGTGGTGACGGCCGTCTCGCAGATGGTGTGGGTGCTGCGTGCGGACGGATCCGCGCAGGAGCTGGTCCCCGGCTGGCAGCAGCTCACCGGGAGCCCGTGGCACGATCGGATGGACGAGCGGTGGGGTGCCTACATCCATCCCCGTGACCGGGCTCGCCTCGGGCGGGAGTGGCGTGCCGCCCTCGCCCAGGAACCCCCGGGGCTGTTCGAGACCACGTTCCGGGTGAGGGCCGCCGACGGCTCGTACCGTCATGTGTCGACCCGGTGTGTGCCCATCCTGCGCAACGGCCGCGCCGAGGAATGGATCGCCGCGACCGACGACGTGGAGGACACCTGGAGCGCCTCACTGCGCGAACGTCTCCTCGCAGAGATCGCACAAGTGTCCGGTGAGGGTCTGGATGATTCCTTCGCCGCAGTGGTGAAGGCGATCGTTCCGGAGCTCGCCGACGCCTGCGTGATCATGCTTCTGGACAACGAGGAGTGGCCCCTGCCCGAGCACGTGGCCGTCACGGCCAGACGGGCCGCCTCCTCCACCCGCCACGGCCTGCCGGCCGGTCCCCCGCTGCGGGATCAAACGGTCGTCATCAGCGACACGGTCCGGGACGTACTGGCGAGCCGCACCCCCCGCACCCTCCGTATGCCGGCGGGCGAAGGAGTGCCACCGGGCATCGTCCCGGCGGTCACCGAGCAATGGCTCAGGAGCGCAGACGCCACCAGCGTGACCCTGTACCCGCTGGTGGCCGAGGACATCGTTCTCGGCTATGCCGCCACCAGCGCGAACGGGGACGCCCCCGCTCCCGGTCCCGCCGACACCAAACTCATGCAGAGGATCTTCCGTTCCTCGGAACGCCCCATCCGCAAGTCCCTCGACCTGCAGCGGGCACGCCGCACCGCTCTGCGCCTCCAGCACGCTCATCTCACCAGCCCGCCGGACGTTCCCGGTGCGAGCCTGGCCGCCTGCTACGAACCGGCCAGCTCCGCGAACGAGATCGGCGGCGACTGGTACGACGCCGTCATCCACGCCGACGGCACTCTCGTGCTCGACATCGGAGACGTCTCCGGACACGACCTCACCGCCGCCACCGCCATGGGACAGCTGCGCAGCATGCTCAGGGGACTCGCCTGGAACAACGGCCCGGAGTGCATGCCCTCGGCCGTCCTGGCCATGCTCGAGGACGCGGCAGAAGGGCTCGACATCGCCTCCTTCACGACCGCCGTCCACGCCCGCCTGCAACGTGGCCCCGCCGGCGCCTGGCACATGACCTGGTCCAACGCCGGACATCCGCCGCCGCTGCTCGTCCCCGCCCGGGCCGATCCCTACTTCCTCACCGGCGCACACGTGGACCCCCCACTGTGCGTCGCCCCGGTCCTCCCCCGAACCAGCCACCACCACACCATCGCCCCCGGAGACACGCTCCTGCTCTACACCGACGGCCTCATCGAAACCCCCACCGCATCACTCGACGAGGGCCAGGACAGACTTCTGACCGCGGCCGCGCACCAACGCGGCAGTCCGCTGTCCGATCTTCTCGATTCCCTGCAGCGCAGCCTCTCCGACAATCGCGACGACATCGCTCTGATCGCCTTCCGGGCCGATCCACCGAGCTCGGAGACGGAAGATGCGCCGCACACCCCACGGCGCACCGCGCCTCCGCGGGGATAGACCCGGCTCCCCGCGTAGCGACTCCCGCATCTCGCGGGTGTGTCTCCCAGGTCTTGGGGCGGCCGCCCGTTTCGATGAGCGCATGACCCCCGATCGGCTCGTGTACCGCGTCAAACGGCGACTCCTCGGGCAGCCGCTCACCACCGAACGTGTCAGCGAGGAAAAGCTGAGCAACCGGACGGCGCTCGGTGTGCTCGCGTCCGACTGCATCAGTTCGTCGGCCTACGGCTCGGAGGAGATGCTCCGAGTCCTCGTTCCGGTCGTCGGAGCTGCCGCCTTCACACTGGTCATGCCGGTCACCGGCGCGCTCCTGCTGGTCGACTACGTCGTCACCGTCGCCGTCCAGACGTCGGCCGGCACCAACGCGCTGATCTCGCTCGCCCATCTGGCGGGCAACGGCTGGACGGGGCTCGACCACCTCCAGCTGCCGGTCTCCGTGGGCCTGGTGTTCCTCGTCGCGGCGGTGCGCGCACTGCCGGGCGAGCTGCCGCACGCCGACCTGACCGCTCCCGGCGACGGCTGGCTGTACGGCGCCTCCCTCTTCATCGTGCTGCGGTCCTTCGCCAACGGCGGCTCCTCCCTCACCGGACTCGAAGCGATCTCGAACGGCATCTCCGCCTTCCGTGAACCCCAGGGCCGCAACGCCCGGCACACCCTGATCGCCATGAGCTGCGTGCTCGCCGTCCTGGTGCTGGGCGTCTCCACCCTCGCGCACTTCACCCACGCCGTGCCCTACACCGACGGAACCCCCACCGTCATCGCACAGGAGGCGAGGCTCGCCTTCGGAGACGGAACAGCGGGTACGGCCGGTCTGGTCTTCGTCCAGCTGGCGACCGCCCTGGTCCTCTACACCGGTGCCAACACCCCCTTCACCGGCTTCCCGTTCCTGGCCAGCTTCGTCGCGCAGGACCGGTTCCTGCCACGGCTGCTCACCCGGCGCGGGCACCGGCTGGCCTTCTCCAACGGCATCGTCACGCTCTCCGCCCTGTCGCTGGCGCTGCTGCTCGTCACGGGCGCCAGCGTGGACAAACTGGTGGCCCTCTACGCGATCGGCGTGTACACGGCCTTCACCATGGCGGGGGCCGGTCTCACCGCCTACCACCTGCGCAGACGAGAACCACTGCACAGGGTGAAGATCACGGTCAACGCGCTCGCGGCGGCCGTCTCCGCCGCCGTCGTGCTGATCTTCGCCGCCACGAAGTTCACCGAAGGCGCCTGGCTGGTCGTCGTGGTCTTCCCGCTCGGGGTGTGGGGGCTGATCCGGATCAACCGCCAACGTCATCATCACCCCGCACGCCGCCTACTACTCCGAGGAAGCCATCGGCATCGTCCGCACCATCGCGGTGGAGGAGGCCGTAAGGGTCCTGACGGGGGAGCCTGCGCGGTACCCCGTCAACGAGCTGAGCGCGGGCGGGTGACCTCGTGTCCCACGTGTTCGCGGCCGGTACGGGTGATCGGCGTCGGCGCCCTCGACGCGCACCGGGTGCTCGGTGCTCCCGGCACGGGCGGATTCGGGACCGGTCGCGCGCACCG
This sequence comes from Streptomyces hyderabadensis, assembly GCF_020404845.1. Classification (GTDB taxonomy): domain Bacteria; phylum Actinomycetota; class Actinomycetes; order Streptomycetales; family Streptomycetaceae; genus Streptomyces; species Streptomyces hyderabadensis. Next base: position 76,205 of record NZ_JAIOJZ010000031.1, read on the forward strand.
CACCCCGGGCAGCGGCGTGTGCGGCACGCTGCCCGGGGGCGTTCGTCGGCCGACCGGTCAGGGACGGCTCACTGGGTGTCCCCGTCGGGCAGCGGGTACGGGAAGTCGGCGGTCACGCCGATCTTGTCGTACTCCATCTTCGACTTGTCGTACCCGTCCTCCCAGTTGGCGTTCTCGACGTCGTTGCACTGGTAGCTCTGGTACGACTGGTCGGTGGTCTTGCCGACCTCGATGTCCTCGAAGGTGAAGCCGCAGCCACCGGCGTCCATGTGGATGCCCCGGGTGCCGCTGTCGGGCATCGACTCGTCCGGGATCACGTCGCCGATGACCATCTGGCGGACGTGGTTGTCCATCGGGTACGGCTCGACGTTGTTGACGCCGTAGGTGTAGAAGGCGCCCATGTCGCCGCTGTCCAGGCCGGCTTCGTCGATGCGCAGGTACTCGAAGGTGTTGTTGCGGGCGTAGTTGTCCTTGAGGGCCACCTCGGGGCGCACCTCGAGGCTGATGCCGTAGCGGGCGCTGTGCTTGACGTGGCTGTGGCTGACGGTGTTGTTCCCGGTGTTCATCAGCTCGATGCCGGAGGCGTCGCCGGGGTTCAGCTCACCGTAGTGGGTGATGTAGTTGTTGGTCAGCAGGTGGCCGTTGGAGGTGTTTCCCTCGCCCGGGTAGGGGCCCTCGACCTTGATGCCGTCGGCGCCGATGTTCTCCAGCAGGCTGTCGCGGACCGTCAGGTGGTCGTTGGCGGCCAGCGCGTAGACGGCGTGGTAGCCGGTGTCGGAGATCTTCAGCCGGGACAGGGTGACGTCCTTGCTGTTGGTGAGGGTGACGGCGCCGAAGCGGTTGCGCGGCATCTCGATCTGCCGGTCGTACTCCGGGTACTTGTGCACCTCGCCGGAGTCGCCGTCGCTGATCCAGCCGTTGCGGTACCAGTCGACGAAGTCGCTGTACTGCAGGGCGAGTCCGTCCAGGGTGATGCCCTCCACGCGCCGGTCGGGGTCGGCGCCGGACAGGTCGAACAGGGTCTTGACCGTGGGGCGCAGCACGGTGACGTCGTCGATGTCGCCGCGCGGCTTGTAGTACAGCTGGCCCTTCTTGAAGTCCAGGTAGTACTCGCCCGCCTGGTCCAGGAAGTCGAGCGAGTTCTGCAGGAAGTAGCGCGAGCCGCCGCCGGAGTTGTTGAGCGCGTAGCGGGTCCAGTACTTGAGCGTCATCTGGTTCTTGGCGGGGTTCCAGTCCCGGATCGGGACCGTGTCGGTGAACCAGCTCCAGCTGCCGCCGGACCAGACCACCGCCTGGGCGTTGCTGAGGTCCCAGCTCGCCTCCCAGTCACCGGGGTTGGAGTACAGCCACTGGTGGACGGCCTCCTTCTCCGGTTCCGGCAGGGTGGAGGTGAGGTACGGGGCCCATTCGTCGTCGGACTTGCGGTTGGGGTAGCGGGCGGTGGTGGCGCGGGTGCCGTCCTCGAAGAGGGTGTAGAAGGGGCTGTCCGTGCCGACGTCGGCGCGGTAGATGCCGTCCTTGTACTCCTCCCAGCCGGTCACCGGCTGGGCGCCCGTCACGCGGGCCTTGCCGGGACCGTCGTAGGAGCGGTAGACGACCTGGTGGCCGCCGCTGCCCGAGTCGCGGTCGTCGAGCTCGACGGTGCGGCTCAGCGGGTAGTCGCCGGCACGCAGGTTGACGTGGATGTCGCAGCGCATCCTGCCGGGTCGGTTCAGGCCCTTGTCGCGGATGTGGTCGCGGGCCTTCTCGATGGTCTTGAACGGCTTGCTCTTGGTCCCCTTGGCCTTGTCGCTGCCGTCGGGGGACACGAACAGCTCGGTGGCCTTGCAGCCGGCGGCCTGGGCGCTCGCGTCGGGCGGGTCCAGGGTCGCGCCGCCGACCAGCAGGGCGCCGGCCGCGAGCAGCAGGGGCAGTCGTCTGGTCCTTCGTCGTACTGGTCGTACCTGTGTAGTGGGCACGAGGTCTCCTTGGCGCGTGGGGTGCGTGATGTCGTGGTCCGGATCCCTGTGGTCCGGCCGGTGGGTTCCGTGCCGTCACGGGCGCTGATGGCGCGCGGGCTCGTGTTCCTGGTCCGGGGGCGTCGGCGTCGTCCAGCGGCTCGCGTCGGCCGCCGACGGGCCCGAAGCCCGCAGGAGGCGGGACCCGCCCCTGGGTTGCTCGCTCGGGCGGAACACTCGCACGGCATCGCCGTACATGACTAGTGGGTCACTGATCGAGCAACGATAGTTAATATGTTCATGCCGTGGTGTCGTCAATACACAGGGCTGAACCTGAAATTGATGATGCGATGGACGACGAACGCGCGCCCCCTGAGTCATAAGTCGACGCATTCCAGGAAGCGTGGCGCCATGACCGATACCGGCCTGCCGGCATTTCCCCAGCTCGGCGCGGACGAGCGGGCGGCCCTGACGGACCTCGCCCGGCGGCTCACCTGCCCGACCGGTCCGGGGCCGCCACCGGTCCCGGACGGTGAAGCGAGCGGGCCGTCACCTCAGTCCGCCCCGCCCATCCGTCGTACGACTCCCTTGATGAGCGCGGCGAGCGCCGCCACCCGCTCGGGTGTGGCCTGGGACTTGAGCAGCGAGGAGCTGACGGCGAAGGGCCGGCCGCCGGTCGGCAGTCCGGGCACGGCCGCCGCGACGCAGACGATGCCCTCGACGGTCTCCTGGTCGTCGACGGCGTGACCGACCGAGCGTGTGTCGCGCACGGCCGCGAGCAGGGCGTCGAGGGTCGTGATCGACCAGGGCGTGCGGGCCTCGAACGGCTCACGGTCCGCGAGCAGTTCACTCACCCCAGCCTCGTCCAGACCGGCCAGCATGGCCTTGCCCAGCGCCGTGCAGGTGACCGGGAGCCTCGCCCCCGCCCTGCTGGTGAGGCGCATCAGGACGGTGCCCTCGTGCACCGCCAGGTAGACGACGTCCGTGCCTTCCATAGTGGCCAGTTGGAGCGTCTCCTCGCGGTCGCCCAGGCGGCCCACCTGCTCCCGGAAAGCGCGTACCGGGTCGAGGGCGTCCAGGTAGGACTGGGCGAGCCCCAGCAGCCCCGGCCCGAGGGCGAAGCCGCCCTCCACGGCCCGGACGAGTCGCCGTTCGTGCAGGGCCGCGCAGATGTTGACGACGGAGGCGCGCGGTATGCCGCCCGCGGCGGCGGCCAGTTGGGCGGGCGACAGCGCGCGACCGCGGGCGTCCGCCAGCGCGTCGAGGATCGCGCCCGCCCGCAGCACGGCCGGCGCCGGTGCGGCACTGGCCCATACCGATCCGTCCCGAGTACTCATGGCGCCACACCCTAGTTGTCAGCCTGTTGACAGGTAAAGCAGTCCATTGACAACAAGCGGTGCCGTACACCGATACTGGGCCCACCAGCCCGGAGCGGCGGCGCCACGACGGCGCCGGTCACCGCGGACCCCCGCGCACGCCCCGGAATCGGCTCCCGCCCCGTCATGGCGACCACCACCTCCGTCCTCTCCGCCCCCGGCCGACCGGCCGGGGCAAGCGTGTGCGGCGCGGCGGACAACTCGGCCCGCCGGGGCCTCGACCAAGGAAAGCGGCACATGAAACTCGTACGGCTCGGAGACCCCGGGCGGGAACGCCCCGCCGTCATCGACGACCGGGGCGTCACCCGGGACCTCTCCTCGCTCACCTCCGACATCGACGGCGCCTTCCTCGCCGCGGACGGCATCGCCCGCACCCGGCGGGCGCTGGCCGAGGACGCGCTGCCGGTGCTGGCGGCCGAGGGGCTGCGCTTCGGGCCGCCCGTCGCCCGGCCCGGCGCGGTGGTCTGCGTCGGCCAGAACTACGCGGCGCACGCGGCGGAGTCCGGCAGCGAGCCGCCGTCGCGTCCGGTGATCTTCTTCAAGCCCCCCAACACGGTGGTCGGCCCGCACGACGACGTGGAGATCCCGCGCGGCTCCGCCAGGACGGACTGGGAGGTCGAACTCGCCGTCGTCATCGGCCGGACGGCGCGGTACCTGGACTCCCCCGAGCAGGCCCTGGACCACGTGGCCGGCTACGCGGTGTCCAACGACGTGTCCGAGCGCGACTTCCAGCTGGAGCACTCCGGCGGCCAGTGGTCCAAGGGCAAGTCCTGCGCCACGTTCAACCCGCTCGGCCCGTACCTGGTCCCGGCCGACGAGGTGCCCGACGTCCAGGGTCTGCGGCTGCGCTCCTTCGTCAACGGCGAGCCGCGGCAGGACTCCCGCACCGCGGACATGATCTTCTCCGTCGCGCAGATCGTGTACGACCTGAGCCAGTACCTGGTGCTGGATCCGGGGGACGTCATCAACACCGGCACACCGGAGGGTGTCGCCCTGTCCGGCCGCTTTCCCTACCTGAAGCCCGGTGACGCCATGGAGATCGAGATCGAAGGGCTGGGGCGTCAGCGCCAGGCACTTGTCGCCGCCGAGACCTCTTCTCAGTCATCACTTGTATGATACGTTACGACTCAATGAGGGCAGGGTTGCGGAACTGATTCCGTCACCCGCACGACGCCCGTTCCCCTGGCCCGACGGCACGCTCCCCCACCTCCCGCGCCTCTCGGTTCTTCCTGGCGCGGGACGGGTGGCCCGGCGGGCGGGACGGCGAGGAGAGCTCGAAGAGGGGGAGCAGTTGAAGATCACCGGATTCCGGAGCCTGACGACCGTGCACCGCTGGGGGCGTCCCGTCGGGGACGCGAACGGCTTCGTCGCCCAGGGCGTCACCGAGGTCCCGGTCCTGCTGGTCGAGACCGACGGCGGCCTCACCGGAGTCGGCCTCGGCGCGCACGGCGAGGCCCGGCGGGTCTTCCCCGCCCTCGACGGGCAGGATCCTCGCGCGGTCACCACGCTCTACGACCGGATGCTGGCCCACACCTTCAAGAGCGGCCACGCCGGCACCGCCTTCGGCACCATCGGCGCCTTCGACATGGCGCTGTGGGACCTCAAGGCGAAGATGGCCGGCGAACCGCTGTGGCGCACCCTCGGCGCGGCGGACCGCTTCGTGCCCGGCTACGCGTCCGGCCTCGATATCGCGCTGGACGAGGAGGAGTTGGTCCGGCTGTACTCCGACTGGGCCGCACGCGGCTTCACCGGGGCCAAGCTCAAGGGCGGCCTGGACACCGAACGGGACGTCGGCAGGCTGCGCGCGGTCGCCGAGGTGCTGCGCGCCAACACCCGCTCCCCCGCCCTGATGCTCGACGTCAACGAGTCCTGGGGCAGGCACCAGGCCGTACGGCTGCTAGCCCGGATAGAGGACCGTGTCGAACTCGCCTGGATCGAGGAACCGGTGCGCCGCTGGGACGCGAACGGCCACCGGGCCGTGGGCCGGGCCTCCCGCACCGCCGTCGCCAGCGGCGAGAACCTGACGGGCCTGGAGCAGTTCCGTCCCCTGCTGGCGGCCGACGCCCTCCAGGTCGTGCAGACCGCCGGCGTCTGGGGCATCACCCACTTCCTGCGGGTGGCCACCCTCGCCCACGGCCACGACCTCCCGGTCAGCCCGGTCGGCTACCACGCCAACCCCTTGGCGCACGCGGCCGCCGCCACCCCCAACCACCTGGTCACCGAGGTGCAGGACACCGGCAGCCCGGCCGGACTCACCGTGGACCAGGCGATCGAGGACGGCGGCATCGTCCTCGGTGACGCACCGGGGCTCGGCATCACGGTCGACGAGAACGCGCTCGCCGCCCCGGAGATGGACGCGGGCTGGGCCCGTCCCGACGGTCCGCACGTACGCCCCCGCGACGCCGGTCTGCGGCTCGTGCCCGAGTCCGGCCCGCCCGGTCGGGCCACCACCCGCTCCCCCGCGGGCACCGCCTCCGTCGCCGTGCCCGGCCCCGTCCACCGTCCCACGCGCACCGAGCGCACCAAGCGCACCGAAAGGGAGAGCACGCCGTGACGCGACCACGTGCCGTCTTCGCCATGAACCCCCGGCTGGTCCGCGCCGTCTTCGACGAGGATGCCCTGGCGCGGCTGCGCCGCGCGGCCGACATCGACACCGGACTGGTCCTCGGCGAACTGGACTCCCCCCGCTCCCGCGACGCGCTGGCCGGTGCCGAGATCCTGGTCGCGGGCTGGGACGCGCCCGTCGTACGGGCCGAGCACCTGCCCGGCACCGAGCGGCTGCGGGCCGTGGTGTACGCCGGCGGGGTCGCCGCGACCTGCCTGGAGGACCCGGCCGCCTTCGCCGCCCGCGGCGTGGTCGCGGCCAACGCCCGTGCCGCCAACTCGGGGCCGGTGGCGGAGTACACCCTCGCCATGATCCTGCTCGCCAACAAGCACGTCCTCACCGAGGAGCGCCGCTACCGCGCCTCGCGGACCCGCCCCGACCACTTCGGCGCGTACGCCGGAGGTGGCAACTACCGGCAGACGGTGGGCATCGTCGGCGCCTCCACCGTGGGCCGTGCGCTGCTCGCCCTGTTGCACCCCTTCGACCTGGACGTCCTCCTGTACGACCCCACGCTCACCGCTGAACAGGCTCGGGCCCTCGGCGCGCGCCTGGTGCCGCTCGACGAACTGATGGCGAGCAGCCGGGTGGTGTCTCTGCACCAGCCCCTGACTGCCGCGACCCGCGGCCAGATCGACGCCGGGCGGCTGGCCCTGATGCCGGACGGCGCAACCCTCGTCAACACCGCCCGCGGCGGGGTGGTCGACCAGGAGGCCCTGATCGCGGAGCTGCGCACCGGCCGTATCGACGCGGTCCTCGACGTGACCGACCCGGAGCCGCCCGAGCCCGGCAGCGAGCTGTGGACGCTGGACAACGTCGTACTGACGCCGCACCTGGCGGGTTCGCTCGGCGGGGAGCTGCACCGCCTCGGTGACGCCGTCGTCGACGAGGTGGAGCGGTTCGCGGCGGGCCGGCCCTTCGCCCACCCGGAGGACCTCGCAGCCTCCCCACGTACGAGGGTGCGGTGAGGCGGATGCGTACCCGTACCCTCACCCGCGGTCCGGAGCTTACCGAACTCGGCTTGGGCGCGGCCCAGTTGGGGAACCTTGCACGTGAGACCAGCGACACGGACGCCCAGGGTGCCGTCGACGCGGCCTGGGACAGTGGCGTGCGCTACTTCGACACCGCCCCGCACTACGGGCTCGGACTGTCGGAGCGCCGTCTCGGTGCCGCGCTCGCCGGGCGTCCGCGGGCCGAGTACACCGTGTCCACCAAGGTGGGCCGGCTGCTGGTGCCCAGCCCCCGAACCGCACACCGGCAGGACGACGGCGGCTTCGCGGTGCCCGCCACCCACCGGCGCGACTGGGACTTCTCCCGGGACGGCATCCTGCGCTCCCTGGAGGGCAGCCTGACCCGGCTCGGGCTCGACCACGTGGACGTCGTCTACCTGCACGACCCCGACGACCACTGGCACGAGGCGTCCACCACCGGCGTCGACACCCTCGTCGAACTGCGCGACCAGGGCGTGGTGAAGGCGGTGGGCGCGGGCATGAACCAGGCCGCGATGCTCGCCGAGTTCGTCCGCCGCTCGGACGTCGACGTGGTGATGGTGGCCGGGCGCCACACACTGCTCGACCAGTCCGCGCGGGACGAACTGCTGCCGCTCGCCCAGGAGCGCGGGGTCGGCGTCGTCGCCGCCGCCGTCTACAACTCCGGACTGCTCGCCGCCGACCGCCCGCCGTCCGACGCTACCTACGACTACCTGCCCGCCTCCGGCGAGCTGATCGCGCGGGCCGGCGCGCTCGCCGACGCCTGCGAGCGCCACGGCGTCACGCTGCCCGAGGCCGCGGTCGCCTACCCGCTGCGGCACCCGGCGGTCGTGTCGGTGGTGCTGGGCGCCCGTGACGCGCGGCAGTCCCGGACCAACGCGGAGCGGCTCGCGGCCCGCGTACCCGACGCGCTCTGGGCGGAGCTGGCGGACCTCGGCCTGGTCCCGGCGGACCCCGGCACACCGTCCACGCCGTCCGACCCCGGGGAGCGGTCATGACCGTCGTCGACGCCCACCTGCACGTGTGGGACCCCGAGGTGGCCGCCTACGACTGGCTGGGCCCCGCGATGTCACCCGTCGACCGCGCCATGCGCTTCCACGACGCCCGTCCGGGCCTGCGTACCGCCGGGGTCGACGCGGCCGTCCTCGTACAGGCGGCCGACAACGACGCGGACACCGACCTGATGCTGGCGACCGCCGCCGCGCACCCGGAGGTCGTCGGTGTCGTCGCCTGGGCCCCGCTGGACGACCCGGCACGGGCCAGGGCCCGTCTCACCGCGCTCCGCGGCGACCCGCACGTGGTGGGCGTACGCACCCTGCTCCACGAGCGGTCCGACCCGGACTGGATCCTCGGCCCCGACGCCGGTGCGGGCCTCGCGCTGCTCGCCGAGGCCGGTCTCCCCTTCGACTACTCGACCTCCTCGCCCGCCGCGCTGCGCCACCTGCCCGAACTGGCCGGCCGCCATCCGGGCCTGCGCCTGGTCGTCGACCACCTCGGCAAGCCGCCGGTCGGCGGCGGCCGCGAGGACCGGGCCGAGTGGCGCCGCCTGATCGCCGCCGCCGCGCTGCACCCTGGCGTGCACGCCAAGGTCTCCGGGCTCTACTCGGCCTCGGGCCCCCTCGACGCGTGGACCACCGCCGAGGTCCGGCCGTTCGTCGAGGACGCGCTGGAGCTGTTCGGACCCGAGCGGCTGATGTACGGCGGAGACTGGCCGGTCTCCCTGCTGGCCGGCGGCTATGCGCGCACCTGGGAGTCCGTGTGCGAACTCCTCGCCCCGCTGGCCCCCGACGAGCGCGCCGCCGTGCTCGGCGGCACCGCCGCCCGCTTCTACCGCCTCGACCCCGCCCTGCTGGACGCCGCGCACCGCGCGGCCGTGTGATCCGCTCCGGAAGGAACGCCAACGCCATGGAACACCACACCACGACGCCGGACACGGCCGCGCTGGCCGGCTGGTTGCACAGCTGGGTGACGGACGAAGGGGCGATCAACGGCTTCCACAACCACAGTGTGTGGGGCACCAACCCGGCCACCTTCCTGGACTTCACCAGCGGACACACCACGTTCGCCGGTCCGGCCGTCGGCGCCTGGGCCCAGGCCCTGGCGGCACGGCCGGACGAGCGGGGCCTCGCCCTGCTGCGCCGGCTGCTGCGATACCAGTGCTCCGAGGTGCAGCCCGACGGGCAGTACGCGCACATCGGCTTCCAGGTCGGCGAGTCGGCGACCAGCGGCCTCATCCACAACGCCGTCGGCAGCCTCGGCATGCTGCTGGCCGTGCGCCACGCCGGTCACCTGCTGCCGGCCGACGAGGTGGCCGCCGTACTGGCCGCGGTGCGACGCAACCTGGACGCCTGCGAGGTCTACGGCGGCGGACGCCCCGGCGAGGACGGCACCTGCAACCAGGAGTACGCCCGGGTCTGGGTCAAGCAGCTCTACACGGAGCTGAGCGACGACAAGACGTACGCCGACGAGATCCCCGAGGACCTGTCGGAGCTGGTCCGGCTCTTCCACCACCGGGGAGTGCCCGACGCGGACAGCGCCGGAACGTTCCGCACCGTGCGCGACCGCGCCGAGGGCGGCATCCTGGAGCCTGCCGAGTACTACGGGCTCATGATCGTGCCGCTGGTGCTCGGGTACCGCGCCCAGGGCGATCCGGAACTGCTCGACGAGGCACGGCGGTTGTGCCGGCACGTGGCCAGGTCGGCCTGGACGGACGAGACCGGCGCCACCCGCTACCACCGCTACTGGTACGTACGGGGCGAGCGCGCGCTGAAGACGGACACGCCGATGCTGATCGCGGGCATGGGCCTGACCCTGTACGGCATCCACGAGGTGCTGGCGGAGGGGCCGGACGCCGAGTTGGAGGCGTTCACCGAGGCCTGCCTCGCCACCTACGCCCGCTATCAGACACCGGCCGGCTACTTCGCCTCCGCGAGCGGTTGGCACAACGAGGCCGACATCGCGCCCAGCACCGCCTGGCACGCGCACGACCTGCTGTTCCTGATGGCCCGGTACGGCCCGGACGACGACTTCTGGGACCGGGTGACCGGGCCGCGCGAACGGCAGTCGGTGCTGGTCAGCGATCGCGCGTACTGGGCCGAGTCCGACGTCCACTGGTCCGTGCGCAGTCCGCTGACCGCGGGCGACCTGCATCTGTACGGCCGCAAGGACCGGGCCGTCTTCGCCCGGGAGTTCTTCGCCTGGACGGACCGCGAGCCGCTCCCGGAGGAGCTGCGCTACCCGGACGTCCCCGAGTTCTTCGTCGCCGACGACGGCATCTACCGCGTCGACCGCGGCGATACCCCCACCGACATCATGGCCGTCGGCCCCCTGCCCTACCGGGGGCGGCTGTGACAACCGAACGACACCGCCGGCTTTCCCCACCGAGGAAAAGAGAGATGACAATGACGTCAGCCAGAAGAGGGAGCAAGGCGCGCGGTGCCGCGCTTGCCGCCGTGGTTCCGCTGTTTCTCGTCGCGGCCTGCTCGTCGGGCTCCGGCTCGGCGGGGGGCGAGGACGGCGAGATCCGGATGATGGTGAATCTGACCGACAACCTCAACCAGGCGTACTGGGAGAAGCTGGTCAAGCCGTTCGAGGACGAGACCGGTCTGAAGGTGAAGATAGAGGGCCCTACCGGCAAGTCGGTCGCCGAGTCCTTCCCGCAGCAGCTGGCGGCCGGCACCGCGCCCGACGTCATCCAGTCGATCTTCCCGGACGACGACACGGCACCCGAGCTGATCGACCTGAGCGGCGAGGCCTGGGCCAAGGGCACGCCGATGTTCGACGAGTACGCCATGGGCGAGGCCCACTACGCGGTCGGCGTCGGCACCCAGACGCAGTCGCTGGTCTACTACAACAAGACCGCCTTCGAGAAGGCCGGGATCAGCAAGCCGCCCACCACCTGGGAGGAGCTGACCAAGGACCTGGGCGACCTGAAGAAGGCCGGGTACACGCCGATGCAGACGGCCGGCGACTTCCAGACCGGCCTCCAGCTCCAGCAGATCTACCACCCCACGCTGAACCAGCTGCACCCCGAGTGGCAGACCGCGGTCTCCGACGAGAAGCTCTCGGTCGGCGACGCCTACGAGCCCGCGTTCCAGTTGTACGCCGACTGGATCAAGGCGGGGTACATCAACAAGAGCGACGTCGGACTCAGCCCCTCCCAGGCGGACGGCAACTTCACCGCGGGCAAGGTGGGCCTGTACACCAACGGCAGCTGGTTCGCCGCCACCCTGAACAAGGCCGGCGACCTGCCCTTCGAGGTGGGCGTGTTCTCGCCGCCGGCCGCGGACGGCAAGGAGTACCCGGGGCCGCAGGGCGCCACCATGGCCAACCCCTACATGATCCGCAAGGGCATCGGCGACGAGGACGGCGCCAAGCAGCTGGTGGAGTACCTGGTCACCGACGCCAAGGCCATCGAGGCGCAGCTGGGTTCGGACGGGGTGTTCCGCAAGGGCTCCCAGCGCGAGCAGTCCGAGGTCGACGCACAGATCCAGGGCGTCCTGGACGCCGCTCCCGCACTGGTCGCCGTCGGCGAGGGCCAGGGCAACGTGCGGCTGCCCGTCACCGGATTCAACCCGAAGTTCACCGAGGTCGCGCAGAGCCTGTACACCGGAGCGGGCCCGGCGGACGCCGCCAAGAGCATCGACCAGTGGGTCGACGAGAACCGCTGACCATGGAACGGACAGCTGCTTCGAAGCCGCGGGGATGGCGCGACCTGGGCGCCCGCGTCAGCATGGTCGTCCCCGCGGTGCTCATCTACGCCGCCCTGCTGGTCGTACCGGTGATCTACGCGTTCTACTACAGCTTCACCGAGTACAACGGATTCCCGCACCGCGTCCCCGAGTTCGTCGGCCTGGACAACTACCGGTCCATATTCGAGTCCGACGACATGACCGGGACCATGGTGGTCACCGCGGTGGTGGCCGTGGTGGGCGCGGTCGCGGTCAACCTGGCCGCGCTGGGTCTCGCGCTGCTGCTGCAGCGCACCAACCGGTTCAACACCTTCGGCCGGGTCGTCATGTTCTATCCGCACGTGCTCAGCGCGCTGGTCGTGGGCTTCCTGTGGCAGGCCATCCTCGGCCCGCAGGGCGTGGTCAACACCATGCTGGAGAAGGTCGGCACCGACAGTCTGCCCTTCCTCAGCGACCCCGACTGGGCCCTGTGGTCGATGATCCTCGTCATCGTCTGGTCGCTCTTCGGCGTGCAGCTGATCCTCTACCTGGCGGGCCTGCAGGCGGTGCCGGCGGATCTGCTGGAGGCGGCCAGGATCGACGGTGCGAACAGGTGGCAGACCTTCCGTGCCGTCACCTGGCCCTCGCTGGCGTCCACCGTGACGGTCGCCGTCATCACCTCCGGCATCTCCCTGCTGAAGACGTACGACGTGGTGGTGTCCCTGACCGGCGGCGGCCCGGCGGGATCCACCAAGACCCTCGCCTACTCGATCCTCGCCGTCTCCTTCCCGCAACGGGACATCGGTGTCGCCTCGGCCCAGGCCGTGCTGCTGATCGTCGCCGCCGCGGTCCTGGCCATCACGGTCCTCGTGCTGCGCAGGCGCGCCGAGGACGACGCGGAGTCCATCGGATGAAGAAAACACTCACCTCGGCCGCCACCGTCCGGGTCGCGTTCATCTCCCTGGTGTCCCTCGGCATGCTCGTGCCGATGTACCTCCTGGTGGTCAACGCCTTCAAGAGCCAGCAGGAGATCCTCGCCAACCCGTTCTCCCCGGGCTTCGGCTCGGCGACCTTCCAGTACCTCGCGGACGCCTGGAACAACCCCGACTTCAGCATCCTGAAGGGCTACGGCGTCACCATCGCACTGGTGCTCTGCGTGAACGCCCTCGCCATGGCGGTGTGCGCGCCCGCGGCGTACGTCCTGGCCCGCACGCCGAAGCTGCTCTCGCGGCTGCTGCTGTTCTTCTTCATCGCGGGCATGTTCATCCCCACCCAGGTGATCCTGGTGCCGGTCATCTTCGTGCTGCGCACGATCGGGCTGATGGGGACGATGCCGGGGCTCATCCTGTTCATGACGGCCACCACCATCCCGTTCACGCTGTTCGTGTTCTTCGGCTACATCCGGGTGCTGCCCAGGTCGCTGGACGAGGCGGCGGCCATCGACGGGGCCGGGAGGTACTACACGCTGTGGCGGATCATCCTGCCGCTGATGCGGCCGATCATCGCCACGGTCTTCATCCTCAACTCGCTCAGCGTCTGGAACGACTTCGCGAGCCCGCAGATGATCCTCGGTCCCGGCAGCGGCGTCTACACCGTCACCACGGGTGTGTACGCGGCAGTCGGCCAGTACTCCACGGACTACACCAAGGTGTTCCCGACCCTGCTGCTCGCGGTGATCCCGATCCTGGTGATCTTCATCGTGATGCAGCG
>NZ_JAIOJZ010000032.1 GCF_020404845.1 Streptomyces hyderabadensis
CGAGCGCGAGGGACAGGGCGAGGATCCACGGGGTGCGGGGCTCCCCGGGGTGGCGCAGGCCTGTGGGTCGTCGCCGATGTACGGATCGGTCCGCGTGTCCACGTCCAGCGCGGTCCGCGCGGCGACGGTGCCGTCCACCACCAGCGCCAGGTGCAGCCGGCCGCTGGTCCAGCCCTCGGGCAGCGTTGCGGGCACGGTGACGGGGGCGCCCAGCACGTACGGCTTGGCCTCCGCACGGCAGCCGGGGACGGCGTCGCCGGGTGTGTCAGGCGTCCTGGCGTACACCGGGGTCCAGGCGGTGTGCAGCGTGCCCGCGACCGGGTCGGTGCCGTGGTGGGAGACGTGCACGTCGACCGTGAAGTCGCGCTCGGCGGTGAGCAGGTCGCGGCCCGGCGCCACCGGAGTGACGTCCAGGACGAGGGTCGTCGGCGCGTTGGCGTGGGCCGGGTCGACGCCCGCGAGGTCCTTCGCGCCGCGCCCGAAGTCCAGCAGTCCGGCGCTCTCGTGCTCGATGTCGTACAGCTCCGTGTACACGTACCCGGCGAGCCGGTCGTGCCGGCGCAGTTCCTGGGTCTGCCAGCGCAGGTGCCAGGCACGGTCCAGGCCGGTGAAGCCGCCGCCGTACTCGCTGTTGAGGTTGGGCAGGCCGCGCAGCGGCTGGCCGGGGACGGCGAGCTTCTTGTGGACGACGAAGTCGGGGCCGAGCTTGACGGGGAAGTCGTCGCGTTCGCCGGAGAGCAGGTCGGCGACGGTGGTGGCCCAGGAGGCGGCGCTCTCGTCGTAGTAGTGCCAGTCCAGCAGGTCGGTCTTGACGTGGGTCCAGCCGGAGTTCTCGACGACCGGGCGGGTGGCGTCGAGGGCCTTGAGGCGGTCGTAGGCGTCGGCGGCGGCGCGCTGCTTGGCCGGGTCGCCGGGGATGTCCCAGTCCAGGCCCCATTCCTCGTTGTACAGGCCCCAGATGACGATGGCGGGGCTGTTGCCGTCGCGTTCGACCATCGGCTCGATCTGCTCGGCGAAGGCGGTGACGGCGGCGGGCGAGAAGCGGCCGGGCGAGGCGGGCTCGGCCCACAGCAGCATGCCGAGGGTGTCGGCGTGGTGGACGAAGCGGGGATCCTCCAGCTTGAGGTGCTTGCGTACGAGGTTGTATCCGGCGTCGGCGGCGAGTTCGAGGTCGTGGCGCAGGGCGGTGTCGTCGGGGGCGGTGATGCCGGTTGTGGGCCAGTAGCCCTGGTCGAGCACACCGCGGACGAACAGCCGCCGTCCGTTGAGGTACAGCGATTCGCCGTCGACGGTGATGGTGCGCAGGCCGGTGTACGCGGCGACCCGGTCGGTGCCGTCGGCGGAGGTCAGTTCGGCGTCGACGTGGTAGAGGTGCGGGTCCTCGGGCGACCACAGCCTGGGCGCGGACAGCGGGAGTTCGGTACGGAGTCGTCCGTCGGGGTCCACGGTCGCCGTGACGGCGGTGTCCTCGTCGCGTACGCGCAGCCGGAGTTCGGCGCGGTCCGCGGCGGGGCCGTGCACGACGGCTTCGACCGTGATGCCGGTCAGGTCGTCGTTCGGGCGCAGCCGCAGGGCGGCGAGGTGGGTGGCGGGGCGGGCCTCCAGCCAGACGCTCTGCCAGATACCGGAGGACGGGGTGAAGCAGACGCCGTCGTAGTCGTCGCGGGGCATGCTGCGCTGCTTGCCGTGGGCGATGTCGAGCTTGTCGGCGGGAGCGTGCACCCGCACCGTGAGCAGGTGGTCGCCGTCGCCGAGCGCGTCGGTGACGTCGGCGGCGAAGGGGGTGTAGCCGCCCTCGTGATGGGCGACCTCGGTGCCGTTCACCCAGACCGTGGCGGCGTGGTGCACGGCGCCGAAGTGCAGGACGACGCGCTGTCCGGCCCACTCGGCGGGAACGGTGAACGTGCGCCGGTACCAGGCGGTCTGCAGCCAGTGCTCGGCGATGCCCGAGGCCGGGGTCTCCCAGGCGAAGGGCACGGTGATCGCTCGGTCGTAGCCGTCGGACGCGTCGGCGGAGTACCGCTCGGCGGGGTCGGCGCGGAAGTCCCAGGTGCCGTTGAGCGTGAGCCAGGAGTGGGAGCGGTCGAAGTGCGGGCGGGGGTATTCGGGACGGGGGGTGGTCATGCGCGTGTGTGCTCCGATTCGGTGCGGCAGTGGGAGGGTCGGCGGTGTACGGGGCGGTCAGGCCGGCGGCCGGTCGTTACGGGAAGGCAGGGGGGCAGGGGGGGCAGGTGGGTCAGCCCTTGACGCTGCCCGCGAGGATCCCGTTGATGAAGTGACGTTGCAGCAGGACGAACAGGGCGAGCACGGGCAGCATCGCGATGCTTCCGGCGGCCAGCAGTTCGCCCCAGACGGTGGCGAAGTCGGCGCCGACGCGGTTGCCGGTGACGTTCTGCGCGAGGGTGGACAGCACGACTTGCAGCGTCTGGTGGCTCTCGTCGTTGACGGCGACGACCGGCCAGACGAAGTCGTTGTAGATGTTCATGGCGGTCAGGACGCCGAGCGCGGCGATGCCCGGCCGGATCACCGGCACCACGATCCGGGCGAAGATGCCGAACTCGCTCGCCCCGTCCACGCGTCCGGCGTCGAGCAGTTCGTCGGGCACGGCCGCGATGGTCTGCCGCATCCAGAAGATGCTGAAGGCGTCGATGCTGCCGGGCAGGATCAGCGCCTGGTACGTGTTGACCCAGCCCAGTTGGCTCATCTCCAGCAGCAGCGGGATGACCAGCACGAGCGTCGGCAGCATCAGCGTGAGCATCAGCACGCCGAAGAGCAGGTTCTTGCCGGGGAAGCGGTACTTGGCGAAGGCGTAGCCGGCCAGCGGGCAGAAGAACATGGTCATCGCGCCCTTGACGGCCACGACGAGCACGGTGTTGACGAAGCCGGTGCCGATCGGCACGTCGCCGAACATCGCCCGGTAGTTGTCGAGCGTGGCCGAGCCGAGGGAGAAGGACAGGGGGTCGCGGACGATGTCGGCCGGCGGCTTCAGCGAGGAGCTGACGGCCCAGTAGATGGGGTAGACGAAGACGACGGCGAGGAGGCCGAGCACCAGGTACTGGAGCGGCCCCGGCCGGGGCTGGGACAGGCTCCTGCCCGGCTTCTTGGTCCGGCTGGTCATGAGGCTGGTCATGGTCACTCGTCTCGGGAGCGGAGCAGGCGCACGGACAGCAGGGACAGGGCGAACACCAGCAGCACGAGCAGGAAGGAGTTCGCGGCGCCGGTCCCGAGGTCGGACGCCAGGATGTGGTTGTAGAGGTACAGCCCGCCGGTGGAGGTCGAGCCGTACGGGCCGCCCTGGGTGACGACGAACGGCTCGGCGAACATCTGGAACACCGCCAGGGTCTGCACCACGACGAGGAAGGCGATGCTGCGCCGGACCAGGGGCAGGGTCAGCGACCAGAACTGCCGTTTGCGGGAGGCGCCGTCGAGGGCGGCGGCCTCGTACACGTCGGCGGGCACGGCCTGGAGACCGGCGAGCAGGATGATGATCGCGAACCCGGTGGTCTTCCACAGGAACAGCAGCGCGAGCGTCGGTTTGGCCCAGGCGGTGGACTGGAGCCAGTCGACGTCCGGCAGGCCGACGAGGTTGAACAGGTGGTTGACCAGCCCGTAGTCGGTGTCGAAGGCGACGATCCAGACCTGGGCCATGGCCACCAGCGGGGTGACGAACGGCGCGATGAAGGCGACCCGGAACATGCCGCGCAGCCGCAGCCGCGCGTTGGCCAGCAGCACCGCCGCGGCCAGGCCCCCGACGATCTGGACGGGCACGATCAGCAGCCACATCACCGCGCTGTTGCCCAGTGAGGACCAGAACTCCTCGCTGGTGAGCAGGTAGGTGTAGTTCTCCAGGCCGATGAAGTTGGCCGCGCCCGCGCCCTTCCAGTCGGTGAAGCTCAATTGGAGCGCGAAAACGAGGGGGTAGAGGCCGAAGGCGGCGAAGACGACGTAGAACGGCGCGATGAAGAGGTACGGCGCGAGGAAGGGCCTCCGGCGGGAGCTGCGGCCGGGGCGCGGCGCGGCCGGGGCCGTCCTTTCCTTGCGGGGCGGGGTGAGGGTGCCGGAGGTCATGCGCGGTCCACCAGGTTGCGCTGGATCTTCTTGGTGGAGTCGTCGATGACGTCGTCGGGGGCCATCTTGCCCTCGATGAGCCGCTGGAGGTTGTTGCCGAGGTAGTCGACGGACTTGGCCCACCAGGCGGGGATCGGCGCGGCGGACGGGATGGTGTCGGCGGCGTCCACGGCGACCTTCCACAGGTCCTGTCCGCCGAGCGCGGCCACCGGTTCGAACAGCGGCTTGTCGGGGCGGCGGGCGGGTCCGTAGCTCGGCACGGAGGTGGTCAGTCCGCCCGGGTAGACCTCGCTCGGTCCGTACACGGCGCTGTAACCGGGCTCCTTGAAGCACAGGAACTCGTACAGCAGCCAGGCGAGTTCGGGGTTCTTCGCCTTCGCCGGGATGATGAAGCTGCTGCCGCCCATCGCGCCGCTGCGCGCGCCGCCCGGGGTCCAGGCCGGCAGGGGTGCGGCCCGCCACTTGCCCTTGCCCTTCTTCAGCAGCTGCTGCGGGGCGAAGGACCACCACACCGCCCACGGGACCAGGGCCTGCTGACCGCTCTCCAGGGCGGCGAGGTCGGCCTGCTTGAGGTATTCCGTGTGGGTGACCAGATCGTCGTCGACGGCGTCCCGGATCCAGTTGAGGACGTTGCGGTACTCCTTGGAGTCCAGCCGCACCTGCCCGTCGGCGTCGGCGAGGCTGGTGCCCTGCTGGCCGGCCAGCATCTCCAGCCAGAGCTGGCCCAGGAAGGGGTCCTTCTCCATGTGCAGGGGGCGGGCCTTGGGGTTCTTCTCCCGCAGCGACCGGGCGGCCGCCAGCAGGTCGTCGTAGGTCTTCAGCCCGGCCGGGTCGACGCCGGCGTCCTCCAGCAGGTCCTCCCGGTACCAGAGCAGCCCGGGGTCGAGGTCCCAGGGCACGCCGTAGATCCGGCCGTCGACGGTGTTGACCGAGAGCTTGTACGCCGAGGTCTTGTCGCGGTACGGCGCTATCAGGTCCGTCAGGTCGTACAGGTGCTCCGCCTGGCCGCCGATCTTGGCGTCGTCCCAGAAGCTGCCGTCGGGCAGGTCGGTGCCGCTGATCAGGGTGTTGGCGAGCTTGGCGTCGATGTCGACGGCCTGGTGGTTGACCTTGATGTCCGGATAGGCCTTGCGGAAGGCGTCGATCGCCGCGTCGAAGACCTTGAACAGGTCGCCCGAGCGGTTCCAGATGGTGATCTCGCCCTTGGCCGACGCACTCGGCGTCCCGGTGAGTTTGCGCGGCTCGGACCCGGAGGAACCGGGTGCGCAGGCCGCGAGGGGGCCGGCGGTCGCGGCGAGGGCGCCGACGCCGAGCGCGCCGCGCAGAACGCTGCGCCGCGGGACGAATGATCTGGACATGAGCACGGCTCCTCGGTCGGGAATGCGGGCTGCTGTTCGCGAAACGGGGTGGCTGGGGCTGGAGTGACTGAGCGGGGGTGGACATGGACGCGCGCAGGCGTCGTCGGCGGCGCGGCGGTACGCACGACGCACGGACCGCCGCCCACGCTTTGCAACGATGCAGAGATGATGCTGCGCCTTTTGCAACGATGCAATAGCTGAGTAACATCAACCTGCGTCGGCGCTGGTCCGCACCGGCGCGGACCCGAGATGCTGCCGACCCGATGCCCCGCGAGGGCCGTGAGGGGGAACTGGATGGCCGGCTCCACACTCCGTGACGTCGCCCGACGCGCCGGAGTCTCGATCCGCACCGTGTCCAACGTGGTCAACGGTTCGGTGCCCGTCTCCGACGAGTTGCGGGTCCGGGTGCAGGCCGCGCTCGACGAACTCGACTACCGGCCGAACCTGGTGGCCCGCAATCTCCGCCGGGGCCGCAGCGGCATGATCGCCCTGGTCGTCCCCGAGCTGGACGTGCCGTACTTCGCCGAGCTGGCCCGCGAGGTGATCACCGCCGCCCGCACCCACGGGTACGTGGTCATGCTCGACCAGACCGACGGCGACGGGGAGCGCGAGCGGGAGCTGCTGGGCCGCGAGTCGCGCGCCACGATGTTCGACGGCCTGCTGCTGAGCCCGCTGTCCATCTCCGCGGACGAGCTGCGCCGGCGCACCAACCGGGTGCCCGTCGTGCTGCTCGGCGAGCACATCTTCAACGGCAGCTTCCACCACGTGGCGATCGACAACGTCGCCGCGGCCCGGGACGCGACGGAGCACCTGATCGGGCTCGGCCGTCGGCGCATCGCGGCCATCGGCGACCAGCCCTACAGCACCGGCGAGACCGCGCAGTTGCGTACGACGGGCTACCGCCAGGCGCTGGAACGGGCCGGGCTCACCGTCGACGAGCAGCTGATCGTCCCCACCCCGCGCTTCCACCGCCACCTGGGCGCCGAGGCCATGGAGCGGCTGCTCGCCCGGCCCGAGCCGCCCGACGCGGTCTTCTGCTACAACGACCTGCTGGCCATCGGTGCCATGCACACCCTGGCCCGGGCCGGCGTACGGGTGCCCGACGACATCGCCGTCGTCGGGGTCGACGGCATCCAGGAGGGCCGGTACAGCTCGCCGTCACTGACCACCGTCGCACCCGACAAGGCCGCGATCGCGCGCACGGCGGTCAGCACCCTGCTCGGCGTGATCGACGGTTCGGCGCCCCCGCCGACCGAGGCCAAGGCGCCGCACCGGCTGCTGGTGCGGCAGAGCACGGCGGGGACACCGGTCGCCTGACCCGCCGGGCTCCCGCACGTCACGGCGCCCGCCCGTCCCCGGCCACCCTTGCCGCGCCCCTCACCCGGCACCTAGCCTGACTTTGTGCCGCAAATAAACAAAGCCCGATCGCACAGCGCCGTGCCGGGCACTCGCGACGATCTCACCCGTCTCCGCATCGCCCTGACCGCCTTCTTCGCCCTCGACGGCTTCGTCTTCGCCGGCTGGGTGGTCCGGATCCCCGCCATCAAGGAGCAGACCGGCGCCTCCGCCAGCGCCCTGGGACTCGCCCTGCTCGGGGTCTCCGCGGGCGCCGTCGTCACCATGACCCTCACCGGACGGCTCGTCCGCCGCTACGGCAGCCACCCGGTCACCGTCGCCTGCGCGGTGCTGCTCTGCCTCAGCATCGCCCTGCCCCCGCTCACCCACTCCGCACTCGCCCTCGGCGCCGTCCTGCTGGTCTTCGGCAGCGCGTACGGCGGGATCAACGTCGCCTTCAACAGCGCAGCCGTCGATCTGGTGGCCGTGCTGGGGCGCCCGATCATGCCCAGCTTCCACGCCGCGTTCAGCCTGGGCGGCATGGTCGGCGCGGGGCTCGGCGGGCTGGTCGCCGGGGCGCTGTCGCCCACGCGGCACCTGCTCGCCCTCACCGTGACCGGCCTGCTGGTCACCCTGTTCGCGGGCCGGGCCCTGCTGCGCTGCGAACCCGCCGCACCGCCGGACCGCCTCCCCGAGCAGGACGGCGCCCCGCGCCCCCGGGACCGCCGTACCCGTCGCCTCGTCGTCACCTTCGGCCTGATCGCCCTGTGCACCGCCTACGGCGAGGGCGCGATGGCCGACTGGGGCGCCCTGCACCTGGAGCAGGACCTCGACGCCTCCCCGGGCCTGGCGGCGGCGGGCTACTCCTGCTTCGCGCTCGCCATGACCGTCGGCCGGCTGACCGGGACCACGCTGCTGGAACGACTGGGCCGGACGGCCACGGTGGTGGCGGGCGGCACCACCGCGGTGGCCGGCATGCTGCTCGGCTCGCTCGCCCCCTCCGTGTGGGCGGCGCTGTTCGGCTTCGCGATCACCGGCCTGGGGCTCGCCAACATCTTCCCGGTCGCCATCGAGCGGGCCGGGGCGCTCGGCGGCCCGAGCGGTGTCGCGACTGCGTCCACCCTGGGCTACGGCGGCATGCTGCTCGGACCGCCCGCCATCGGATTCATGGCCGACTGGCTGTCCCTGCCCGCCGCCCTCACCAGCGTGGCCGCGCTCGCGGCGGTGGCGGTGCTGGTCGCGGTCGCGACGCGGCGCGCGGCGGCTGGCGGCTGAGCCGCGCCGCCGCCCTGCCGGAAAGTACCGGTGGGGCCTGCCGTCGAGCCCGCTCCATGCGGCAGACTCCCTGCCATGAAGACCGCCGCGTACGTCGAGATCCTGGACCGCGAAGGTGCGTTGCTGGCCGCGGCCGCCGAGGCGGCGGGCAGCGACGCCGAGGTACCGACCTGCCCCGGCTGGCGGGGGCGGGACCTGCTGCGGCACACGGGGACGGTGCACCGCTGGGCGACGGAGTTCGTCGCCCAGGGGCACACCGGTCCCCGGCCCGCCGATGCGCCGACGGACCTCGACGGCGCCCCGCTCGTGAGCTGGTTCCGGGACGGCCACGCACGGCTGGTCGACACCCTCGCGGGCGCCGCGCCCGACGTGCGGTGCTGGCACTTCCTGCCCGCGCCGTCACCGCTGGCCTTCTGGGCCCGGCGCCAGGCGCACGAGACGACCGTGCACCGGATCGACGCCGAGTCGGCCCGCGGCGGTGAACCCACCGGTGTCGGCACGGACTTCGCGGTGGACGGCATCGACGAGCTGCTGTGCGCCTTCCACGCCCGTCCGAAGAGCGCCGTGCGCACCGAGCAGCCCCGCACCCTGCGGGTCCGGGCGACGGACGCGCCGGACGCGGTGTGGACGGTACGGCTGTCCGCACAGCCGCCGGTGACCGTGCGGGAGGACGGCGGGGACGCCGACTGCGAGCTGTCCGGGCCCGCCGCGCTCCTCTACCCGGCGCTGTGGAACCGCCGGCCCGTCCCGGAGGTGACCGGCGACGGCTCGCTGGCCGCCCTGTGGCGCGAGCGGTCGGGCATCACCTGGAGGTAGGTGAGCGGGGCGGCGGGTCGGCCGGTCCGGGTTGCCCGGCCGGTGCGCGCGGGGGTCAGCCGAGCCAGCCCGGCCGCACCAGTCCCGACTCGTAGGCCAGGACGACCAGTTGTGCCCGGTCGCGGGCGCCCAGCTTCACCATGGTGCGGCTGACGTGGGTCTTGGCGGTCAGCGGGCTGACGACCAGCCGGCGGGCGATCTCCTCGTTGGACAGTCCGATGCCGACCAGGGCCATCACCTCGCGCTCCCGCTCGGTCAGCCGGGCCATCTCGCCGGCCGCCGCGGGCTCTTTGGAACGCGCCGCGAACTCGGCGATCAGCCGGCGCGTCACCCCCGGCGACAGCAGGGCGTCACCGTCCACCACCGCCCGCACGGCGCGCAGCAGTTCCGCGGGCTCGGTGTCCTTGACCAGGAAGCCGGAGGCGCCGGAACGGATCGCCTCGAAGACGTACTCGTCGAGTTCGAAGGTGGTGAGCATGACCACCTTCACGTCGCGCAGCCCCGGGTCGCCGGTGATCCGCCGGGTCGCGGCGAGGCCGTCGAGCAGGGGCATGCGGATGTCCATGAGGACGACGTCGGGGCGCAGTTCGCGGATCGAGCGGACCGCCTCCTCGCCGTCCGCGGCCTCGGCGACCACCTCGATGTCCGGCTGCGCGTCCAGCAACGCCCGGAACCCGGCCCGGACCAGTGACTGGTCGTCGGCGAGCAGTACGCGGATCACCGGTCGTCCTCCTTCGCGTGGGTCGTGCGCTTCACGTCGATCGGCAGGGCGGCCAGCACCCGGAAGCCGCCGTCGGGCCGCGGGCCCGCCTCGATGGTGCCACCCAGCGCCGCCGCGCGCTCCCGCATCCCGGCCAGCCCGTTGCCGCTGCCGCCCGCCTCGGCGCCGGTCGCGGGACCGTCGTCGTCGACGCGCAGCAGCAGGGTGCCCCCGTCCCGGTCGAGGCGGACGCGCGCGTGCCGCGAACCGGAGTGCCGCACGACGTTGGTGAGCGCCTCCTGCACGATGCGGAAGGCGGCCAGGTCGGTACCCGGCGACAGCCGCGGCGGCTTTCCCACCACCTCGACGGTGAGACCCGCGCCCGCCGCCTGCTCGACCAGTTCGGGGAGCCGGTCGAGGCCGGGGGCCGGGGCGCGCGGCGCGTCCCCGGGCGTGCGCAGGGTGTCGAGCACCTGCCGCACCTCGCCGAGCGCCTCCTTGCTCTGGTCCTTGATGGTGCTCAGCGCGGTGCGGGCCTGTTCCGGGTCGGTGTCCAGGAGCGCCAGTCCGACGCCGGCCTGCACGTTGATGACGGAGATGCTGTGCGCGAGTACGTCGTGCAGCTCGCGGGCGATCCGCAGCCGCTCCTCGTCCGCCCGCCGCCGCGCCGCCTGGGCCCGCTCGGCCCGCTCCCGCGCCCACTGCTCACGGCGGGCCCGGGCCAGCTCCGACAGGGCGGCGATGGCCACGACCCAGGCGGCGATCACGAGTTCCTGTCCCCAGGGCGCGGCCGAGTCCCCGGACGGCGGCAGCCACCGGTAGAGCCAGTGCGCCACGAGGGCGTGCCCGGCCCACAGCGTCCCCATCGCCGCCCACGCGGCCCTGCGGTGCCCGGCGACGACGGCGCTGAAGCAGGCCACGGCGACCGCCACGAACACCGGGCCGTACGGGTATCCGGCGCCCAGGTAGACCAGGGTGGTGACCGCCGTGCCGAACACGACCGGCACCGGGTACCGCTGCCGCCACAGCAGCGCGGCCCCGGTCACGAACAGCAGCGTGCGGGCGAAGGGGTCCAGGGCGGCCCGCTCACCCGCCTGGGCGTGAGCGGCGAAGTTCGAGCCGAACAGCACGAACGCCGTGATGAGCACGGTGGACGGCCAGGGCCAACGCGGACGCCGTTCCTCGTCGCCCCGCGGGATGCCCCACGAGGGCCCGTGCCGCCACCACCGCGGCGCCCGGCCCTCGTGCTCGCGCTGTCCGTCCATGTCCGCCACGCTAGACGCCGGGCCCCGCGGGCGGCGTCACCCGCGCGTGGTGATCACACGTACTCCCGGCGAAGTACACCCGCGCACGGCCGCGGCCCGCCCCGGGAACGTCAGGGGAAGCCAGACGTGCCCCGGGACGTCAGGGGAAGACCAGGCCGACCGAGTGGGCGAGCCGGTCCGCCGCGTGGCGGAAGAACGTCGGCCGGTCCTCCACGACCCGGTGGAACTGCCCGAACACCTCGAACCCGACCAGCCCGAACAGCTCGGCCCAGCACGCCACCATCGCCGTCACGGTCTCGGGCGGCAGGTCGGGGGCGATGTCGGCGGCCATCCGGCGGGCCTCGGGGCGCAGTTCGGCGGGGATCACCGGCTTGGCGAGCCCCGTGCCCCGGTGCGCCTCGCGCAGGATACCGATGAGCACCTCGGCCACCCGGGCGGCGGCGGGGACGGTGTCCTGGGGCGCGGTGTAGCCGGGCACGGGCGACCCGTAGATCAGCGCGTACTCGTGGGGGTGGGCCAGCGCCCAGACGCGCACCGCCTCGCACACCACGGTCCAGCGGCGTGCGGGTCCGAGGCCGGCCGCGGAGTCGTGCGCCGCCTCGGCCGCGCCGCCGAGCGAGTCGTAGGCGTCGATGATCAGGGCGGTCAGGAGGTCGTCCCGGCTGGGGAAGTAGCGGTAGAGGGCGGAGGAGGCCATGCCCAGCTCGCGGGCCACGGCCCGCAGGGACAGCTTGGCCGCGCCCTCCACGGCGAGCTGTGCGCGCGCCTCGGCCTTGATGGTGGCGGTGACCTCGATCCTGGCCCGGGCGCGGGCTCCCCGGGTTCCCCGGGCTGTCCGGTCTCCCCGGACTCCGTCTGCGGTGCTCATGGGGCCAGTCTTCCACGGTTTTGGAGCAGTGCACACAAACGAGAGCACTGCTCTTGCCTTTGCGCGGCACGGCGGTGCACACTGAGACCACGGAGCGAGAGCAGTGCTCACAAAAGAGAACAGCGCTCTCTCTCGGACTCCGGCCGCGCCACCTGCCCCACCCCCGTCATGCCCACGCGCCCACGCCACGCCTACTGGAGGCCACCATGTCGACGACCGCGCCGTACTACCGCAAGGGCAGCCCGCTGAACGTCCGTCTGAACAGCGTCATCGGCCGGCTGGCGCGCCTCGGCATCAGCATCGCGGGCACCGCGGAGATGTCCGTGCGCGGCCGCAAGAGCGGGCGGATGCAGCGCATCCCGGTCAACCCGCACACCTACGAGGGCGCGCAGTACCTGGTCTCGGCGCGCGGCCACTCGCAGTGGGTGCGCAACATGCGTGCCGCCGGCGGCGGTGAGCTGCGGGTGGGGCGCAAGGTGCGGGTGTTCACCGCGGTGGAGCTTCCCGACGAGGAGAAGCTCCCGATCCTGCGGACCTACCTGGCGAAGTGGGGCTGGGAGGTCAACCAGTACTTCAACGGGGTGACCGTGAAGTCCTCCGACGAGGAGCTGGCCGCGGCCGCCTGCGACCACCCGGTCTTCCGGATCGAGATCGGCAACTGACCGGACGGCACGCCGGCGTCAGGCGCCGCTCTGCTCCCCCGCGGACGACTCGGACGACTCGGAGGATGCGGACGGCGCGGACGTCTCGGAGGACGCGGACGTCTCGGACGGCGCGGGCCGCCGGTCCATCGCCCCCAGCGCCCGCTGCGCCAGCGGATGGCTGCGGACCAGCTCACCCAGCGAGGTCGATCCCTGCGTGATGTCCTTGAACGCCTTCCACGCCGGGCGGAAGCCGGTCAGGGCCGCGTGGAAGAGGCCCGGACGGCGCTCGAACACCGCCAGCATCCGCTTGCCAACGCTCATCTCCACGCCCAGACCGGCCTTGATCGCGAACGCGTAGTTCAGGGCCTGCCTGCGCGCGTCCACGGCGTCGTGCGCCTCGGAGATGCGCACCGCCCACTCCCCCGCGAGCCGTCCCGAGCGCAGCGCGAAGGAGATGCCCTCGCGGGTCCACGGCTCCAGGAGCCCGGCCGCGTCCCCGCACACCAGGACCCGGCCGCGCGAGAGCGGCGAGTCGTCGGCGCGGCAGCGCGTCAGATGGCCGGAGGAGACGCTGGGTTCGAACCCGGACAGCCCGAGCCGGGCGACGAAGTCCTCCAGGTACCGCTTGGTCGCCGCGCCCTCGCCGCGCGCCGAGATCACCCCGACCGTCAGCGTGTCGCCCTTGGGGAAGACCCAGCCGTAACTGCCGGGGATCGGGCCCCAGTCGATGAGCACCCGGCCCTTCCAGTCCTCGGCGACCGTCTCCGGCACCGGGATCTCCGCCTCCAGACCGAGGTCGACCTGGTCCAGCTTCACCCCGACGTGGGCGCCTATCCGGCTGGCGCTGCCGTCCGCGCCGACGACGGCCCGGGCCAGCACCGTCTCGCCGCCCTGGAGGACGACGGCCACCGTGCGCCGGTCCGGGACCGCCGACCCGTGCTGCTCCACCCGGGTCACCGTGGCCCCGGTGCGCAGCTCGGCGCCCGCCTTCTGGGCGTGCTCGACCAGCTGCAGGTCGAACTCGGGCCGGTTGATCAGCCCGAACAGCATCTGCCGGGAGCGCCTGGTCCGGGTGAAGCGCCCGTTGTTCGAGAAGGTCACCGCGTGCACGCGGTCCTGGAGGGGCAGCTCGAAGCCGGGCGGGAGGGTGTCGCGCGAGGGGCCGATGATGCCGCCGCCGCACGTTTTGTAGCGGGGCAGTTCGGCCTTCTCCAGCAACAGGACGCGCCGCCCCGCGACCGCCGCCGCGTAGGCGGCCGAGGCCCCCGCCGGTCCCGCGCCCACCACGACCACGTCCCAGACCTGACGCGCGTCGTCCGCCGAAGAGTTCTCGCTGCTCACGATGGTCTACTGCTCCGATCAAACCGCCTGCCGCACCTGACCCCCGCATCCTACGGCGGGCATCGCCGCAGGCCACTGTGGGAGGATCGGCCCGTCATTCCAAGTACTCCTTGGTACAACGTCGCACCCACAAGGAGCGTGCCCATGTCGTCGAATCCGGTCGCCGAGACCGTCGCTTCGCTGATGCCCCGCGCGAAGGAGGAACTGGCCGCGCTGGTGGCCTTCAAGTCGGTGGCCGACTTCGAGCAGTTCCCGCGCAGCGAGAGCGTGGGCGCCGCCAACTGGATAGCGGCGGCCCTGCGCGCCGAGGGTTTCCAGGACGTGGAGCTGCTGGACACGCCGGACGGCACCCAGTCGGTGTACGGGTACCTGCCCGGCCCCGAGGGCGCGAAGACGGTGCTGCTCTACGCCCACTACGACGTGCAGCCCCCGCTGGACGAGGCCGGCTGGGCCACCCCGCCCTTCGAGCTGACCGAGCGCGGCGGCCGCTGGTACGGGCGGGGCGCCGCGGACTGCAAGGGCGGCGTGCTGATGCACCTGCTGGCCCTGCGCGCGCTCAAGGCGAACGGGGGCGTGCCGGTGCACGTCAAGGTCATCGCCGAGGGTTCCGAGGAGCAGGGCACGGGCGGCCTGGAGCGGTACGCCGAGGCGCACCCCGAGCTGCTGGCCGCCGACACCATCGTCATCGGCGACGCGGGCAACTTCCGCGTCGGCCTGCCGACGGTCACCTCCACGCTGCGCGGCATGACGATGCTGCGCGTGCAGGTCGACACGCTCGAAGGCAACCTGCACTCCGGCCAGTTCGGCGGTGCGGCGCCGGACGCGCTGGGCGCCCTGATCCGTGTACTGGACTCGCTGCGGGCCGAGGACGGCTCGACGACCGTCGACGGGCTCGCGGCGGACAGCGCGTGGGAGGGCCTGGCCTACGACGAGGAGCAGTTCCGGCGGGACGCGCGGGTGCTGGACGGCGTGCAGCTGATCGGTTCCGGCTCGGTCGCCGACCGGATCTGGGCGCGGCCCGCCGTCACCGTGCTCGGCATCGACTGCCCGCCGGTCGTCGGCGCCACCCCGTCGGTGCAGGCGAGCGCGCGGGCGCTGGTGAGCCTGCGGGTGCCGCCGGGCGTGGACGCCGCCGAGGCCACCAAGCTGCTCCGGGCCCACCTGGAGTCGCGGACGCCGTGGGGCGCGCGGGTCGCCGTCGAGCAGATCGGCCAGGGCCAGCCGTTCCGCGCCGACACCACGAGCCCCGCGTACCAGGCCATGGCGGACGCGATGGCGGTGGCGTACCCGGGCGAGGAGATGCAGTACGCCGGTCAGGGCGGCTCCATCCCGCTGTGCAACACCCTGGCCTCCCTCTACCCGGAGGCGGAGATCCTGCTGATCGGCCTGAGTGAGCCGGAGGCCCAGATCCACGCCGTGAACGAGAGCGTGTCCCCCGAGGAACTGGAGCGGCTGTCGGTGGCGGAGGCCCACTTCCTGCGCAACTACGCGGCGAGCTGAGCCCGGTCCCGTCGCGCTGCTCCCGGGCCCGTCCCGCGTTCCGCCGTCGGCGCGGGTGCCTCGCCAGGTCGGCGGGGCCCCGCCCGCGGTCGTCGCGGGGAGGTCGTCGTACGGGCGGCCGACGGCCCTCGACGCGGAGGTGGCCCGTTCCGGTCCCGGGCTTGGGATGACCGCGCGGACCGGGGATGCACCGCGTGCTTCGGCGCGGATCCACGGGGCGGCGGGCCCGCGTCAGCCGACCGGCGTGCCGGCCTCCAGGTAGTGGGCGGCGCCGCGCTCCCGGGCCCGCAGCGCCCAGCGCAGCCGCTGGTAGCGGACCGGGGGCAGCAGGGCGGCGGCCTCGTCCTCGGTGGCGAAGCACCAGGCGCGCAGTTCGGCGCCGGGCAGCAGGACCCGGTCGGCGTCCGCGGAGCCGAGCCGGCCGCCGTCGAACAGCAGCCGCAGACCGCCGCGGGCAGGGGGCGCCGGCGGTTCCCAGTCGACGACCAGCAGGGCCGGCACGTCGTCGAGGCTGAGCCCGGTCTCCTCGGTGACCTCGCGCATGCCGGCGCGGGCCGGTGCCTCACCGGGTTCGACGACGCCGCCGGGGAACTCCCAGCCGGGCTTGTAGGTGGGGTCGACGAGCAGGATCCGGTCCCGTTCGTCGAAGAGCAGGACGCCGGCGGCGACGGTCTCACCGGTGGGTTCCGGTGTCTGCACGATCTCGCAGGCGGGCACGGCGCCCGTGCCGACGGCCTCGGCGACCCGGACCGCGGCCTCGTACGGGGTCAGCGCGCCGGTGTCGACGGGATGGGCGTCGGCGGTGAGCCAGGAGGCGAGGGCGGCGCGGTAGGGCTCGATGTGGTCGTAGGACCACTGCCGGACCCGCATCTCGCCGTCGGGCAGGTCCTGCGGAGTCCCACGGCTCGCTATTCGCTCCCGCAGGATCGTTTCGGCCGGGGCCAGCAGGACGTGCCGGACCTCGATCCGACGGGCGGCGAGACCGCCGAAGATCTCGTCCCGGTACTCCTGGCGCAGCAGGGTCGCCGGGACCACGAGCGTCCCGCCGAGGTCGGCGAGGAGCGCGGCCGCCGTGTCGATCACCAGTCGGCGCCAGATCGGCAGGTCCTGGAAGTCGCCCACCTCGGCCAGGCGTTTGGGCGGCAGCAGGTGCGCGAGCGCCCCGCCGATGACCTCGGGGTCGAAGAGCGTGCTGTTCGGGATCAGTTCGATCAGTTCCCGTGCGGTAGTGGTCTTCCCCGCACCGAACGCGCCGTTGATCCAGACGACGGTCACAGGTCCCCCTCTTCTGTTGGCCCCCTGTGGCTTGCCCGCTTCACCCTGCCACGGAAACCAGCCCAGTTGGGGGCGGGAAAACGGGCATATGACAGCGGCGCCACGCCCCTCGGGGGGTGTGGCGCCGCACGGTGCCCACCGGGCGCACCGGCCCGGCCGGAGGGTGTCAGCCCGGCTGTCCCAGGGCGTCGTCGTCGAGGGTCAGGCTCTCGGTGGCGACGGTGTCCTGCAGGGTACTGACGGTGTCGTCCACCCCGAGGCCGAGCGGGAGGTCGGCGGGGGCGGCGTGGGACGGGCTGACGGCCGCGACCACGAAGCCGGTGGCGAGGGACGCGAGGGCGAGCATGCTGCGCTTCTTCATGCCCCGTTCAACTACGCAGCCGCGCCGGGGTCACGGTCTGCCCCGGGGAAGCCTCCGCGGACGCCGCGCCGGAACGGCTCTCCGGGGCTCAGACGTGCGCGGGCGGCTGGGCCGGGGTCCGCGAGAGCGCCGCCGCGGCCGCGCCGACCAGCCCGGCGTCCGTCCCCATCTGGGCCGGCACGACCGCGAGGCGCTGGACGAAGGACAGCGTCGCGTAGTCGGTGAGGGCCTTGCGGAGGGGAGCGAAGAGGACGTCCCCCGCCTTGCCCACTCCCCCGCCGACCACGGCGATGTCGATCTCGACGAGGGTCGCGGTGGCGGCGATGCCGGCGGCCAGCGCCTGGGCGGCCCGTTCGAAGGAGGCGACGGCGACGGGGTCGCCGAGGCGGGCGGCGGCGGCGACCGCGGCGGCGGAGGTGTCGCCGTCCGGGCCGGGCCGCCAGCCGGCGTCCAGGGCGCGCCGGGCGATGTTGGGGCCGCTCGCGATGCGCTCCACGCAGCCGCGCGCGCCGCACGGGCAGGGGTCGCCGTCCAGGTCGACGCTGATGTGGCCGATGTGGCCGGCGTTGCCGGTCGGCCCGGGGTGCAGCCGGCCGCCGAGCACCAGGCCGCCGCCGACGCCGGTCGAGACCACCATGCACAGCGCGTTGTCGTGGCCCCGGGCGGCGCCCTGCCAGTGTTCGGCCGCCGTGATGGCCACCCCGTCCCCGATCAGCTCCACCGGCAGCCCGCCGGAGGCGGCCCGGACCCGCCGGACCAGCGGGTAGTCGCGCCAGCCGGGCACGTTCACCGGGCTGACGGTGCCGGCCGAGGCGTCCACCGGGCCCGCGCTGCCGATGCCGACGGCCGTGGCCCGACCCCACAGGGGCGACGCGGTCAGTTCCGCGAGCACGGCCTCGACGGCCTCCATCACGGTGTCACCGTCCTCCCGGGCGGGTGTCGCACGCTGTGCGCGCGCCTGGATGCGGCCGTGGCCGTCCACCAGTGCGCCGGCGATCTTGGTGCCGCCGATGTCCAGCGCTGCCACGAGGTCGGTGTGCATCAGAGTCGGATCTCCCCGTCGGACCGAAAGCGAAAAAGCCGTACAACACGAGCGCGCAGCGTCCGGTCCCGCGATGGGGACGAGGACCGGAGAGTGCGATGGACAGTGTCCCCCGCATCTGACAACGTTGTCCAGGCTCTATGCTCGACGCCACATCCTCATACAAGCCCATCACCGACACATCCCCCCGGACAGCAGGAGCCGACGCAATCCCGTGGACGACAGGACAGGACACCGCATCGTGCCCGACACGACCCGCCGCGCAGACCGCCTCCCCGGGAACCGTTACGGCAATCGCCCGACGATGAAGGACGTCGCCGCCCGGGCCGGGGTCGGTCTCAAGACCGTCTCCCGGGTGGTCAACGGGGAGCCCGGCGTCACCCCGGAGACCGAGCGCCGGGTCCAGGAGGCCATCGACGCGCTGGGCTTCCGCCGCAACGACAGCGCGCGCGTCCTGCGCAAGGGCCGCACCGCGAGCATCGGCCTGGTCCTGGAGGATCTGGCCGACCCGTTCTACGGGCCGCTCAGCCGCGCCGTGGAGGAGGTGGCCCGCGCGCACGGCGCCCTCCTGATCAACGGGTCCAGCGCGGAGGACCCGGACCGCGAGCAGGAGCTGGTCCTCGCCCTGTGCGCGCGGCGCGTGGACGGTCTGGTGGTGATCCCCGCCGGGGACGACCACCGGTATCTGGAGCCGGAGCTTAAGGCGGGCGTCGCCACGGTGTTCGTGGACCGTCCGGCGGGCCGGATCGACGCGGACGTGGTGGTCTCCGACAACTTCGGCGGGGCCCGCGACGGCGTGGCCCACCTGATCGCGCACGGACACCGCAGGATCGGCTTCATCGGCGACATGCCCCGCATCCACACCGCCGCCGAGCGGCTGCGCGGCTACCGGGCCGCCATGGCGGACGCCGGCATACCGATCGAGGACTCCTGGATGTCCCTGGGCGTCACCGACCCCGTGCGGGTGCGCCGGGCGGCCGAGGAGATGCTCGCCGATCCGCGTCCGGTGACCGCGATCTTCACCGGCAACAACCGGGTGACGGTGACCGTGATCCGGGTCCTGGCCGAGCAAACCCGGGGCGTCGCCCTGGTCGGTTTCGACGACATCGAGCTGGCCGACCTGCTCCAACCGGGCGTCACCGTGGTCGCGCAGGACGCGGCCGCCCTCGGCCGCACCGCCGCCGAACGCCTCTTCCGGCAGCTGGACGGCACCCTCCTCGCCCCCGACCGCATCGAACTGCCGACCAGGCTGGTCACCCGCGGCTCGGGTGAGCTGCCGCCGGCGGACTGACCGGGCCGCGGGGGACCTGTGGCGACCCCGGGCCGGGCGGGTGCGGGTCGGCGGTCCACCCGTGCGGGCGGCCGGACGCGCCGTCCCGCCCCACCGTCGGGAGGAGGCACACGTGTCGCAATCACCGCGCGAGGGCCGTGCACCTGCCGGGCCGCCCGGCGGGAGCCGGACGCTGCGGGCGCTCGGACTGGCCGGCGTGCCGCGCGAGGATCCGCTGCTGTACCCGGGCGCGTGGCCGCGCGA
Source organism: Streptomyces hyderabadensis (assembly GCF_020404845.1). Taxonomy (GTDB): domain Bacteria; phylum Actinomycetota; class Actinomycetes; order Streptomycetales; family Streptomycetaceae; genus Streptomyces; species Streptomyces hyderabadensis. The sequence continues at coordinate 19,383 of NZ_JAIOJZ010000032.1, forward strand.
GTCCGGGCTGCTGGACGGGGACCGGCTGCTGCCGCTGGACCGGGCGGTGTACGAGGAGGGCGACGGCCGGGTCCCGGTGCTGGCGATCGGGTCCAACGCGAGCCCGGCCCAGCTGCACCACAAGATGGCCGAGTTCGGCGTCGACTCGCCGGTCCCGATGGTCAGGTCGCGGGTCACCGGACTCGACATCGGCGTCTCGGCCCACGTGAGCCGCATGGGCTACGTGTCCGCCTCGCCGGTGGCCGCCCCCGGCGTCGTACGGGAGCTGTTCGTGCTGTGGCTGGACGAGGCACAGCTCGCGGTGATCGACGCGAGCGAGGGCGTGCCGATGGCGGGCGGCAACTTCGACCGGGTCTGGCTGCCCGCGCCCGACGTACGCGTCGAGCCGGGCGACGGCTCGGTGCTGCGCGGCGCGTACGCGTACGTCAACCGCCATGGCGTCCTGCACGACGGTACCGGTGCGCCGCGGCGCCATCCGGGGGCGCAGCGGCCCCTGATCACCGAACTGCTGGACGCGTCGGCGCGGTTGCGCGAGCTGTTCGGGGCGACGCCCGAGGAGTTCTGCGCGCGGGCGCGGGCGGACCGGCGGCTGTGCGACCGGGGGACGCGGCTGTTCGCCGAGGAACAGCGGGTGACGGCGTCCGGCCTGGAACGGTACGTGGGCTCGGGACCCGAGGATCCCTTCGCCGGGGGCCGGACGCCGTCTTCGGGGCCTACTGCGCCGATGCCGTGAGGTCGCCGCGCCGCGGGCCGGAGAAGCCCTCCAGGTCGGCGCGGGTCAGGCCGGTCAGCCGGGCCACCTCGGCGATGTCGAGGGCGCCGCAGTCCAGGCCGCGCAGCAGGTAGCCGCTGAGGGCCTTGGCGGTGGCGGGTTCGTCCATGACGTCGCCGCCGGTGCGGCTGGCGTAGCGGGCGAGGCGGGCGGCGGCCTGCTCGAAGCCCTCGCGGTAGAAGGCGAAGACGGCCGCGTACCGGGTGGGGATGTGGCCGGGGTGCATGTCCCAGCCCTGGTAGTAGGCGCGGGCCAGCGCACGGCGGGTGAGGCCGTAGTGCAGCCGCCAGGCGTCGTGGACCTGGGCGGTGGGGCCGACCGGCAGGACGTTGGTGGAGCCGTCCGAGACGCGTACGCCGGTGCCGGCGGCGGCGACCTGCATGACCGCCTTGGCGTGGTCGGCGGCCGGGTGGTCGCTGGCCTGGTGGGCAGCGGAGACGCCGAGGCAGGCGCTGTAGTCGAAGGTGCCGTAGTGCAGGCCGGTGGCGCGGTCGTCGGCGGCCTGGATCATGCGGGCGACGGTGGCGGTGCCGTCGGCGGCGAGGATGGACTGGCTGGTCTCGATCTGGATCTCGAAGCCGATCCGGCCGGGCGTGAGGCCGCGCGCCTTCTCGAAGGCCTCCAGGAGCCGCACCATGGCGGTGACCTGCTCGGGGTAGGTCACCTTGGGCAGGGTGAGGACCAGCCCCTCGGGCAGACCGCCGGCCTCCATCAGGCCGCTGAGGAAGACGTCGAGGGTGCGGATGCCGCGGGCGCGCACCGGGGCCTCCATGCACTTCATGCGGATGCCCATGTAGGGGGCCGCGGTGCCCTGTTCGCAGGCCTCGGCGACCAGCCGGGCGGCGCGGGCGGCCGCCTCGTCCTCCTCGGCGTCCGTGCGGTTGCCGTAGCCGTCCTCGAAGTCGATGCGCAGGTCTTCGACCGGCTCCCGCTCCAGCTTGGCGCGTACGCGGGAGTACACGGGCTCGGCGAGGTCGTCGGAGAGGCCGAGGACGGCGGCGAAGGAGGCGGCGTCGGGGGCGTGTTCGTCGAGCGCGGCCAGGGCCTGGTCGCCCCAGGTGCGGATGGTGTCGGCGGCGAAGACGTCACCGGGGACGTAGACGGTGTGGACGGGCTGACGGGTGCCCGGGTCTCCGGGGTAGCGGCGCTCCAGCTCCGCGTCGACCGGTGCGAGGGAGGCACTGATCTCCTCGCCGACGGCGCCCGCGAGGCTCGTTGCCACCTTCTCCTGCTGACCCATCCGACACCCTCCTGATGTTCATTTTTCCGCTGAACGGAACCACTTATCCGTAGAGCGAAGTTATCTGTCGGTCTCTCGCCGGTCAACACCATCCTGCGCACATGCCGAGGCCCCCGCGGCCACGTGCGGTCGCGGGGGCCTCGGCACGACGTGCCGCCGGGCGGTTCAGCCCTTGCGGGACTTCACTTCCTCGGTGAGCTGCGGGACGACGTCGAAGAGGTCGCCGACCACGCCGTAGTCGACCAGCTCGAAGATCGGGGCCTCGGCGTCCTTGTTGATCGCCACGATGGTCTTCGAGGTCTGCATGCCGGCCCGGTGCTGGATCGCGCCCGAGATGCCGGAGGCGATGTACAGCTGCGGGGAGACCGACTTGCCGGTCTGGCCGACCTGGTTGGTGTGCGGGTACCAGCCCGCGTCCACCGCGGCGCGCGAGGCACCGACGGCCGCACCGAGCGAGTCGGCGAGCGCCTCGATGATCGCGAAGTTCTCCGCGCCGTTGACACCGCGGCCGCCGGAGACCACGATCGCGGCCTCGGTCAGCTCCGGGCGCCCGGTCGACTCGCGCGGCGTGCGCGAGGTGACCTTGGTACCGGTCGCGGCGGCGGAGAAGGTGACCGACAGGGCCTCGACCGCACCGGCGGCCGGGGCGGCCTCCACGGCGGCCGAGTTCGGCTTGACCGTGATGACCGGGGTGCCCTTGGAGACGCGGGACTTGGTGGTGAAGGCGGCGGCGAACACCGACTGGGTGGCCACCGGGCCCTCGTCGCCGGCCTCCAGGTCGACGGCGTCGGTGATGATGCCCGATCCGAGGCGCAGCGCCAGGCGGGCGGCGATCTCCTTGCCCTCGGCGGAGGACGGGACCAGCACGGCGGCCGGGGAGACGGCGGCGACGGCGGCCTGGAGCGCGTCGACCTTCGGCACGACCAGGTAGTCGGCGTACTCGGCGGCCTCGTGCGTGAGCACCTTCACCGCGCCGTGCTCGGCGAGGGCGGCGGCGGTGTCACCGGCACCGGCGCCCAGCGCGACGGCGACCGGCTCGCCGACGCGGCGGGCCAGCGTCAGCAGCTCCAGGGTCGGCTTGCGGACGGCACCGTCCACGTGATCGACGTAGACGAGAACTTCAGCCATGGGACTTCTTCTCTCCTGCTTGCGAAAGATGAGGGGCGGTCAGCGGGGCGGGGCTCAGATGAACTTCTGGCCCGCGAGGAACTCGGCGAGCTGCTTGCCGCCCTCGCCCTCGTCCTTGACGATCGTGCCCGCGGAGCGCGCCGGGCGCTCGGCGGCGGACTCGACGACCGTGTAGGCGTTCTCCAGGCCGACCTCGTCCTCGTCGATGTCGAGGTCGGACAGGTCCCAGGACTGAACCGGCTTCTTCTTGGCCGCCATGATCCCCTTGAAGGAGGGGTAACGCGCCTCGCCCGACTGGTCGGTGACCGACACGACGGCCGGCAGCGAGGCCTGAAGCTGCTCGGTGGCCGCGTCGCCGTCACGGCGGCCCTTCACGACGCCGCCCTCGACCGAGACCTCGGACAGCAGCGTCACCTGCGGCACGCCCAGGCGCTCGGCGAGCAGCGCGGGAACGACGCCCATGGTGCCGTCGGTGGAGGCCATGCCGGAGACGACCAGGTCGTAGCCGGCCTTCTCGACCGCCTTGGCCAGGACCAGGGAGGTGCCGATGGCGTCGGTGCCGTGCAGGTCGTCGTCCTCGACGTGGATCGCCTTGTCCGCGCCCATGGACAGCGCCTTGCGCAGGGCGTCCTTGGCGTCCTCGGGGCCCACCGTCAGGACGGTGACCTCGACGTCGTCGTCGGAATTCTCGGAGATCTGCAGCGCCTGCTCGACCGCGTACTCGTCCAGCTCGGAGAGCAGACCGTCCACGTCGTCCCGGTCGACGGTCAGGTCATCGGCGAAGTGCCGGTCGCCAGTGGCGTCGGGCACGTACTTCACAGTGACAACGATCCTCAAGCTCACGCCGGCTCTCCTACTGCGTCGACATTTCAGTGCTGCCTCTTGCAGGCAGCATAGGCGCCCCAAGCGGCCGATCCCGGTCGGGGCGACCTGCGCTCCGCCCGGAATATTACTCGTCAGTACACCCAGTTCCTGCCCGCTAAGCAAGCGCTTTGAACTGTGACCTTCGCAACGCAGCGTAACCGGAACTCGACACCTTCGCAGAAGGCGTCCCGCCGATCGCTCAGTCGCGCAGACCGCGGTAACGCCCCTGGTGGTACAGCAGCGGCGCGCCGGCCCCCGCGGGATCGCCGAGGAGCACCTCCGCCAGCACGATCCGGTGGTCGCCCGCGGGCACCCGGCCGACCACGCGGCACACGAGCCAGGCGAGCACGCCGTCCAGCACCGGCACACCCTCGGGCCCCTCCCGCCAGACGGTGGGAGCCGCGAAGCGGTCGGCGCCGCTGCGGGCGAAGGTGGCCGCCAGCTCCTCCTGGTGCTCGCCCAGCACATGGACGCCGACGTGTTCCGCCGCGGAGACCGCGGGCCAGCTGGAGGAGCCGGTGCCGATGCCGAAGGAGAGCAGCGGCGGGCGGGCGGAGACGGAGGTGAGGGAGGTGGCCGTGAAACCGACCGGACCGCGGGGGCCCCGCGCGGTGATCACGGCGACGCCCGCCGCGTGCCGCCGGAAGACGGACCGCAGCAGGTCGTCGGCGGCGGGCCGGGAGGCGGCCAGGTCGGGGGTGACCGTCATACGGGGTGGTCCTTCTGCGTTGCGCCTCGGTCCCGGCAACGGCGAGCGGGGCATGGGGGCAGGCTGACGACGGGTGGCACACACAGTCAATGACGTCCCGGGGTGCGGCGGCTGTGGAGAAGACCTCACCGGTGGCATGGCGCTCGTCACACCGCCGCACCCAGTGCGGCGATCACGTCCGCCCTGCGCGGCTGCCCGACGGCACGCCGTACGACGCGGCCGTCGGCGTCCAGCACCAGCACCGTGGGGGTCTTCAGCACGTCGAGGGCGCGGACGAGTTCGAGATGGCCCTCGGCGTCGATCTCGACGTGGGCGACACCGGGGACCAGGCCCGCCACCTCGCCCAGCACCCGGCGGGTGGCCCGGCACGGCGCGCAGAAGGCGCTGGAGAACTGCACGAGCGTGGCGCGGGCGCCGAGTTGCGCACCGAGGTCGGCCGCGTCGAGCCGTGGGGCGGCGGCCGCCGCCCGCCTGTCGTCGTCCTGGCCGCGCACCAGCGCGCCCCCTTCCGCCGCCACCGCGGCACTCATGTGGCACGCGTACCCCGCGTGCCACCGGTCCGGTCCTCCGAAGGTGCAGCGCTCGCGGAGCGCCGGAGATTCCCGCTCACCGTCGCATTTCGGCCACCTCGGGGCCGGGCGAGTGATGAGGATCTCGCCGCACACGGGCACCAAGGCTGGTACACCGGCCGTTCTTGGGGCACGATCTGCGACAAGCCGCAAACCTACGGCTGCGTAACTTTCGACTGGGAGTTCCCCTTCCCAGGCTGACAAGGAAGGGTCCGACCCGCCCATGGCAGAACTCGTCTACCGTCCGGTCATCGGTCTCGCCCGCACCATGTTCAAGGTGTGGGACCTCAAGATCGACTGCCGTGGATCGGAGAACATCCCGCGCACGGGCGGCGCCGTACTGGTGAGCAACCACATCAGCTACCTGGACTTCATCTTCGACGGCCTGGCCGCGCTGCCGCAGAAGCGGCTGGTGCGCTTCATGGCGAAGGAGTCCGTCTTCCGGCACCGGATCTCCGGTCCGCTGATGCGCGGGATGAAGCACATCCCGGTCGACCGCAAACAGGGCGAGGCGGCCTACGCGCACGCCCTGGACTCGCTGAAGTCGGGTGAGGTCGTCGGCGTCTTCCCCGAGGCGACGATCTCCGAGTCGTTCACCCTGAAGAGCTTCAAGTCGGGAGCCGCGCGGCTGGCGCAGGAGGCGGGCGTCCCCCTGGTCCCCGTGGCGCTGTGGGGCACCCAGCGCCTGTGGACCAAGGGCCACCCGCGCAATTTCAAGCGCAGCCACACCCCCATCACCATCCGGGTCGGCGAGGCGATGGAGGCCTCGCGCGAGCAGTACGCGGGTGCCCTCACCCGGCGGCTGCGCGAGCGGGTGCAGGAGCTGCTGGAGGCCGCGCAGCGCGCCTACCCCGTGCGCCCCAAGGGGCCCGACGACACCTGGTGGATGCCGGCCCACCTCGGCGGCACGGCGCCGACGCCCGAGCAGCTGCGCACGGCCCAGGCGCACTGAGCCGGGCGGATCACAACGCGGCCGGCAGGGTCCGCCACAGGTGCGGGCGGTCGGTGGCCGCCTTGAGGACGTCCAGCACCACCGGGTGCGGCGCCGCGTACAGCTCCGGGTAGTCCGCCTCGCCCGCCGCGTGGTCCGGCGTGAAGGCCAACTGCTCCCCGTTCAGGGAGAACCGGGCGTTCACGCCGGGCTTGTTCCCGCGCGGATCCTGCCGGTGCCAGGCGCCGTCGAGGCGTACGGCGACCAGTCCGTGCACCACGTCGAGCCGCTGGTAGCACAGCGCGGTGGGGATGTCCTCGGCCCGCAGCAGCGCGGCCAGCGCATGGGCCTTGGCGTAGCAGATGCCGGTGCGCCGCTCCAGGACGTCGGAGGCCCGCCAGGTGACGCGCGGGTCCCCGGAGTCCTGTGAGTGCGGGATGGTGTCCCGTACGAACTCGAAGGCCAGCCGCGCATAGGCATACGAGTCCTCCGCCTCCCTCGCCAGGCGGCCGGCCACCTCCCGTACGCGCGGGTGCTCGTGGTCGATGACCTCGTCGGCGGCCAGGTAGGCGGACAGGTCAGGGGTTTTCTGGATCAGCTCCATGCCCGCAGAGCATAGGAACGCGATCACCCGAAGGTCAATGACTTTTCAGGTGACCGCATACCTATGCATACTCGCGACCGTGCTCGGCTCAGCGCGCCGCCTCCTCCTTGAGGGCGGCCACGAACGCGTCCACGTCGTCCTCGGTGGTGTCGAAGGCGCACATCCAGCGCACGTCCCCGGCGGCCTCGTCCCAGAAGTAGAACCGGAACCGCTTCTGCAGGCGCTCGCTCACCTCGTGCGGCAGCCGGGCGAAGACGGCGTTGGCCTGCACCGGGTAGAGGATCTCGACCCCGTGCACGGCGCGCACGCCCTCGGCCAGCCGCTGGGCCATCTCGTTGGAGTGCCGGGCGTTGCGCAGCCACAGGTCCTTGGCGAGCAGCGCCTCCAGCTGCACGGACACGAAGCGCATCTTGGAGGCGAGCTGCATGGACAGCTTGCGCAGGTGCTTCATGTGCCGCACGGCGTCCTGGTTCAGCACCACCACCGCCTCGCCGAACAGGGCGCCGTTCTTGGTGCCGCCGAGGGAGAGGAGGTCGACCCCGACCGCGTTGGTGAACGTGCGCATGGGCACGTCCAGGGAGGCGGCGGCGTTGGCTATCCGGGAGCCGTCCAGGTGCACCTTCATGCCGTGCGCGTGGGCGTGCTCGCAGATGGCCCGGATCTCCTCGGGCGTGTAGAGGGTGCCCAGCTCGGTGCTCTGGGTGATCGAGACGACCTGCGGCATCGCCCGGTGCTCGTCGTCCCAGCCGTACGCCTGCCGGTCGATCAGGTCGGGGGTGAGCTTGCCGTCGGGGGTGGGGACGGTGAGCAGCTTGAGGCCGCCCATGCGCTCGGGGGCGCCGCCCTCGTCGACGTTGATGTGCGCGCTCTCGGCGCAGATCACCGCGCCCCAGCGGTCGGTGACCGCCTGGAGGGCGACGACGTTGGCGCCGGTGCCGTTGAAGACCGGGAACGCCTCCGCGCCCGAGCCGAAGTGGCTGCGGATCACGCGCTGGAGGTTCTCGGTGTACTCGTCCTCGCCGTACGCGATCTGGTGCCCGCCGTTGGCCAGCGCCAGGGCGGCGAGCACCTCCGGGTGGGCACCGGCGTAGTTGTCACTGGCGAAACCGCGGACCTCGGGGTCGTGATGGCGACGCGCGTCGGTCTTCGGGGGGTTCACGGCTTCTCGGTCAGCCACAGGCGGTTTCCGTTCACTTCCGCGGCGGGCTTGTCCCAGACCCCGGCGACCGCCTCGGCCAGGTCGCGCACGTCCGTGAAGCCCGCGAACTTCGCGTTGGGGCGCTCGGCGCGCATCGCGTCGTGCACCAACGCCTTGACCACCAGGATCGCAGCCGCCGACGTCGGCCCCTGCTCGCCCCCCGCCTTGCGGAAGTAGTCCGCCATGGCCAGCGTCCACGCCTCGGCGGCGGCCTTGGCGGCGGAGTAGGCGGCGTTGCCCGCGGTGGGGCTGGCCGCGCCCGCGGCGCTGATCAGGACGTAGCGGCCGCGGTCGCTGCGCTGCAGCGCTTCGTGGAAGGCGAGGGAGGTGTGCTGCACAGTGCGGATCAGCAGCTTCTCCAGCAAGTCCCAGTCGCCGAGTTCGGTCTTGGTGAAGGTCTTGCTGCCGCGCCAGCCGCCGACGAGGTGGACCATGCCGTCGACGTGGCCGAACTCCTTCTCGGTGCGGTCGGCCCAGGCCCGGGTGGAGTCCAGGTCCAGCAGGTCCACGGTCTCGCCGGTGACGGTGGCACCGCCGTGCGCGTAGCGTGCCGCGTCCACCGCTTCGGCCAGCCGCTCCGGGTCGTTGTCCGCGCCGACGACGGTCGCACCCGCCTCGGCGAGCCGCAGCAGCGCGGCCCGTCCGGCGGGTCCGCCCGCCCCGGCCACCGCGATCACCGCGCCGTCGAGCGCCCCGTTCCCCATGGTCCTCGCCTCCCGAGCCTGTTGCCGTGCCTGTGCCTGCCCGCCGGTGCCGTCGCTCACGCGGCGGCCCGCTCGGCGCCGTCCGCGGCCCTGGTGATGCCCCGGGTCGAGGCGATCACCTTCTTGAGCTTCTTGGACAGGGCCTCGTAGAACATGCTCAGCGGAAACTCGTCCGGAAGCACGTCGTCGACGAGTTTGCGCGGCGGCAGGGACAGGTCCAGGGCGTCGGGGCCCTTGGCCCACTTCGAGCCCGGGTGCGGGGCGAGGTAGGTGGCGACCAGCTCGTAGCCGGCGAACCAGTGGACGATCTTCGGGCGGTCGATGCCGTCGCGGTAGAGCTTCTCGATCTCGGCGCACAGCTGGTTGGTGACCTGCGGGGCGCGCTGCCAGTCGATGAAGAGCTTGTTGTCGGTCCAGCGGACGACGTCGTGCTTGTGCAGGTAGGCGAAGAGGAGCTGGCCGCCGAGGCCGTCGTAGTTGCGCACCCGCTCGCCGGTCACCGGGAAGCGGAACATGCGGTCGAAGAGCACCGCGTACTGCACGTCACGGGCCTGCGGGACGCCGTCGTCCGCGAGCTTCACGGCCTCCTTGAAGGCAGTGAGGTCGCAGCGCAGCTCCTCCAGGCCGTACATCCAGAACGGCTGGCGCTGCTTGATCATGAACGGGTCGAAGGGCAGGTCGCCGTGGCTGTGGGTGCGGTCGTGGACCATGTCCCACAGGACGAACGCCTCCTCGCAGCGCTTCTGGTCGTGGACCATCGCGGCCACGTCCTCGGGCAGCTCCAGGCCCAGCAGCTCCACGGCGGCCTCGGTGACACGGCGGAAGCGGGCGGCCTCGCGGTCGCAGAAGATGCCGCCCCAGGAGAAGCGCTCGGGGGCCTCGCGCACGGCGATGGTCTCCGGGAAGAGGACGGCCGAGTTGGTGTCGTAGCCGGCCGTGAAGTCCTCGAAGGTGATGCCGCAGAACAGCGGGTTGTCGTAGCGGGTGCGCTCCAGTTCGGCCAGCCAGTCGGGCCAGACCATGCGCAGCACGACCGCTTCGAGGTTGCGGTCCGGGTTGCCGTTCTGCGTGTACATCGGGAAGACGACCAGGTGCTGGAGGCCGTCCGCGCGGTTCGCGGCAGGCTGGAAGGCCAGCAGGGAATCGAGGAAGTCGGGCACCTCGAAGCCGCCGTCGGCCCACCGGCCGAGGTCGGTGACCAGGGCCTCGTGGTAGGCCCGGTCGTGCGGCAGCAGCGGGGACAGCTCGCGCACGGCCTCGGTGACGCGGCGCACGGCGTCCTCGGCGGCGGCCCGCTCGGGGGCGCCCTCGGCGTCGAAGTCGATCGACCCGTCCTTGGACTGCCATGGCCGGATCCGTTCCACGGCATCCTTGAGCACGGGCCACGCCGGGTGCTCCACCACCCTGCTCGCCGGAGGAACGTTCTCCTCCGCACCCACCTGCACAAGAATTTCCGTCATGTCCCATCCTCCACGGGAGAAGCTTGCGTCAAGACACCGTATGCATACGACGTTTCTCCTATCAAGGGGAGGCTCCGTAAATTATCCTGCCTCACCCCGGGCATCGCCGCATTTTTTCCTGTCGAGCGCCGGATTCGTATACCCGGCGCGGCAGGGGGGAAACGGTCCGGCAGGGCCGTTAGGCTGCCGCCCTGCCCACGCCGACGTCGACGGAAGCGAGTCGAGCCTTGAACTTCCTCACCATCGGTCACCGCGGAGCGATGGGTGTCGAACCCGAGAACACCCTGCGTTCCTTCGTCGCCGCCGAGCGGGCGGGCCTCGACGTCGTCGAACTGGACCTGCACCTGAGCAAGGACGGCGCGCTCGTCGTCATGCACGACGCCGACGTGGACCGCACCACCGACGGCACCGGTGCGATCGCCGACAAGACGCTGGAGGAGCTGCGTGCCCTGGACGCGGGCCGGGGGGAGCGGGTCCCCGTCTTCGAGGAGGCGCTGGACGCCGTCTCGGTGCCGCTGCAGGCCGAGATCAAGGACGTGGCGGCCGCGCGCGTCCTCGCCGAGGTGATGCTCCGCCGGGATCTGGTGGACCGGGTGGAGGTGATCTCGTTCCACGACGAGGCCATCGTCGAGATCGCCCGGCTCGTGCCGGGGGTGCGGACCGCGCTGGTCGCGCAGTACTACGGCCCGGAGGTCGTGGACCGCGCCGTGGCGGCGGGCGCCCGGACGCTGTGCCTGGACATCAACCGGGTCACGCTGGAGATCGTGCGGAAGGCCCGCAAGGAGGGACTGCGGGTGTTCTGCTGGACCGTGAACACCCAGGACCACCTGCGGCTGGTGCGCGCCCTGGGCCTGGACGGCGCGACGACCGACTACCCGGAGATCAAGCGCACGGGTCGCTTCACGGCCTGAGCGGCCTGAGCGGCCTCGGTGGCCGCCGTGGCCGCCGAGGCCCGGGCGGCCGCACGCGTCACACCAGCGGCTTGACCAGCAGTTCGAACCGGAGGTCGTCGCGCTGCGGGATGCCGAAGCGCTCGTCGCCGTACGGGAAGGGGGTCATCTCGCCCGTACGGCGGTAGCCGCGGCGCTCGTACCAGGCGATGAGGTCCTCGCGCACGGAGATCACGGTCATGTGCATCTCCGTGACGCCCCACGTCGCGCGGGCCTGCCGCTCGGCCTCCGCGATGATCGTCTTGCCGAGTCCTGCGCCCTGGAGCGCCGGGCTGACGGCGAACATCCCGAAGTAGGCGTGCGCGCCGCGGTGCTCCAGCTGGCAGCAGGCCACGATCCTGCCCTCCCGCTCCACCGTCAGCAGCCGGCTGTCCGGCGCCTTGACGACCTCCAGCACGCCCTGCGGGTCGGTGCGCTGCCCCTCGAGGATGTCCGCCTCGGTGGTCCACCCGGCCCGGCTGGCGTCGCCCCGGTACGCGGACTCTATGAGCGCCACGAGCGCGTCCACGTCGGCGTCGGTGGCGTCGCGGTAGGTCAGCGGGCTGGCGGCGGTGTCCATGGGGCGTCTCCGGTTCGGTCTCGGGCACGGCGCGGGCACCGATGAGCGTAACGCCGTCGGTGCCCGCCGCTAGTCTCGGGACGCATGGTGCATGTACTGGGCAGCCGGACCCTGCTCCGCCCCACCGACCCCGATCGCTCCCGCGCCTTCTACGGCGAGCAGCTCGGTCTCGCCGTCCACCGGGAGTTCGGCACCGGTCCGGAGCGGGGCACCGTCTACTTCCTCGGCGGCGGCTTCCTGGAGGTCTCCGGGCGCTCCGACACCCCCCTCACCCCCGGGCTCGCCCTGTGGCTCCAGGTCGAGGACGCGGCTGCGGCCCACGAGGAACTGCGCGCGAAGGGGGTCGAGATCGTGCGACCGCCGGTCAAGGAGCCGTGGGGGCTGGTGGAGATGTGGATCGCGGACCCGGACGGCACCCGGATCGTGCTGGTGGAGGTGCCCGCGGAGCATCCGCTGCGCTACCGGCCCGGGATCTGAGCCGCCGGACGGAAACGGGGCCGGGCGCGTACGTCGCCGGGCGCGTACGTCGCCGGATGGCCGCGGTCGCGGGCCGGCCTTAGCGTGCTGGAGGGGGCCTCGGTGTGCTGGGGGGATGTACGGTCCACGGCCCCGGCGGAAGGACGCCACCACGATGAAGCTCCACGAACCGGTGACCGGCGGGCCCTGCTGGGCGGAGCTGGGGACCACCGACCTGGAAGCGGCCAAGCGGTTCTACACCAAGCTGTTCGGCTGGTACCCGGAGACGGACCCGCGGCAGCAGGCGGGCGGCTACACGATCGCCAGGATCGACGGCGCGGCGGTCGCCGCCCTGACGCCGCTGTACCAGCAGGGTCAGCCGGTCGCCTGGAACGTGTCGTTCGCCGTGCGCGACGCCGACGCGGCCGCGCGGCAGGTGACGGCGGCCGGCGGGGTGGCCCTCCAGGGGCCCACCGACGTCTTCGACTCGGGCCGGTTCGTGGTGGCCGCCGACCCGGGCGGGGCGGTGTTCCAGTTGTGGCAGGGGCGCTCGTTCCCCGGTGCCGGGCTGTTCAACGCGCCCGGCTCGCTGGGCTGGGTGGAGCTGCTGACCCGGGAGCCCGGCCGGGCCGCCGACTTCTACACGACGGTGTTCGGCTGGAGCGTCGGCGCCTCGGACCGCTATCCGCAGTGGGGCATCGACGGGGCGGACTTCGGCGGCATGGTGACGATGGACGACAAGTTCCCGCACGAGGTGCCGGCGCACTGGCTGCCGTACTTCGCGGTGGCGGACGTGAACACCGTCGCGGTCGACGCGACCGACGGCGGCGGCACCGTGCTCATGGAGCCCACCTCCGTGCCCGACGGCCCGCGCATCGCGGTACTGCGGGACCCGCAGGGCGCGATGTTCGGCGTCTACCGAGCGGGCGACGAGCGCTGACCCGCTCCGCGCGGCGGCGGCACCCGGGCAGCTCGGGCCCGCGGCGCCGGGCAGCGTGCGACACCCGCCGCCCGCCGGACGGTGACACGCCCCGACCCGCCCGGCCGCCGGGCCCCGCAGGCCCGCAGCGCGTCCGGCCGCCGCTCTGACTGGCACGGCAGCCCACGTGGGTCGGTCCTGCCCGGCGTGGACGGGCCCGGCAGGGTGAGTCGGCGGCGCTGCTCAGGCCCGCAGCGCGTCCAGCCGTCCCTCCAGCTGCCCCAGCAGCCCGCCGAGCAGCGCCGCCAGTTCGCCCTGCCGGGGCCCGTCCACGCCGGACAGGACGGCCGACTCGTAGGCGAGCTGTTCGGGCAGGATGCCGTCGACGAGGTCGCGTCCGGTGTCCGTGAGCCGGACGTGGGCGACCCGGCGGTCGCGGGTGTCGCCGCGCCGCTCGACGAGGCCGCGCTCGGTGAGCTGCTTGAGGCGCTTGGTCACGGCGGCGCCGGACGAGAAGGTCTCCCGGGCCAGCTCCCCGGGGGTCAGTTCGTGTCCGGTGCGGCGCAGCGCACCGAGCAGGTCGAACTCCGCCCGGCTGAGGCCCGCGCGCCGCAGCGGGGCGTCCTCGGCCTGCTGCAGGAGGGCGGCGCAGCGGTTGATGCGGCCGATGATCTCCATGGGCCCGGTGTCGAGATCCGGGTGGACGGCGCGCCACTGGCGTACGACCGCGGCCACGGTGTCGCCGCCCGGCCCCGTCCCGCCGTCGCCGGAACCGGCACGCGAACCGGCTCCCCCGTCGTTCGCTCCCCCGTCGGTTGCGGTCATGGCCGTACGTCCTCCGTTCTCGTGCCCGCGTCCCGGTCCGGACGCGCTGCCTGGCGTCGCACCGCCTCGGCGAGCGTACGGTGTCCGGACTGCTCGGCGAGCACGACCCTCTCCTGGGGCAGCGCGCGTCCCCACCATTCACCGGCCGCGCCGTCGGCGGTGGCCCGCAGGTCGGTCAGCGCGGCGGCCAGGGACCGGCGGGCGGCCTCCAGGGCGCCGGGGGCGGGGGCGGGCTCGGTGAGGAGGCGCACGGCGTGCTCCCGGGCCCGGTCGGCCGCGGTCACCGCCTGTTCGACGCGGCTCCCGGCGCGCCGGTTGGTGACGACGACGGCGGCGAGGAAGCCGACCAGCGCCCCGACGAGGGTGTCCACGGCCCGTTCGGTCATCAGGTCGCCGGTGGCCTGGTAGCCGGCGAACTCGGTGACGAGCAGCGCCATCGGGGTGACGCAGACGCTGCCGAGCCAGTAGTTGCGGGTGATGAGGGCTTCGGCGCCGAAGTTGAGGGCCAGGCAGCACAGGACGAGCAGCGCCTGTCCGAGGTGCGCGAGCGGGGCTATGGCGGCGAAGAGCAGCACCCCGGCGAGGTTGCCGACCACGCGCTGCACGGCCCGGCTCCAGGTGAGGGTCAGGTTGGCCTGGTAGAGCGCGGCGGCGGTGACCAGGGCCCAGTAGGGGCGGCCGATGCCGAGGGCCAGGGAGGCGTATCCGGCCAGGGCGCAGCCGAGGGCGGTGCGGGCGGCGATCGGGGCCAGCGGGCCGAGCCGCTGCCGCAGGGGCGCGGGTCGGGCGGCGAGTTCGGCGTCCACGCCGAGGAGTTCGTCGGTGCCCCCGGGCGCGTCACCGGTGCGCGGGATCCGGCCGGCGCCGCGCAGGGCGCGGGCCCAGGAGCGCAGCCGCTCCGGGTCGGTGTCGGCGGGGGCGGCGAGCGCGACCTCGGCACGGACCACGAGGCGTTCCAGGGCGTGCCGGGTGGCGGCGCGGGCGCCGGTGGCCGGCAGCGCCAGCAGCGTCTGCCAGGCGGCCTGGACGGCGGCGTACCCGGCGGCGCGGGCGGGGGCGTGGGTGTCGCCGTCCGCGCCGGTGCCGTGGGCGGCGGCGTACGCGGCGGCGGCGTTCAGGGCCTGGGCGGTGGCTCGGCGCTCCGGGCCGTGCGGGCGGACCGGTGCGGGCGCCATGCCGACGAGCCAGGCCCAGACGCCCGCGGCGGCGGCCAGCGCGAGGTGGCCGGGGACCTGGCCGAGGGTCTGCGGCACGAAGAGGGCGGCGGAGCTGATGAAGGTCAGGACCACGTTGCCCGGCGGGCCGACCCGGGTGGCGTCGCACAGGGCCTTCTGCACGGCGGCCAGCAGCGCGCCGACGGTGACGAGGACGACGGCGTTGCCGGTGAGCGAGGCGGTGACCAGGGCGACGGCGAGGCCGCCGATCATGCCCAGCACCACCCACGCCAGGGTGCGGGCGCGGGCGGCGTAGGGGCGATTGTGGGCGTACAGCGCGCACAGGGACCCGGCCATCGTGTACATCGCCAGGTCGAGCCGGCCGACGGCCAGCAGGAGCAGGTTGGGAGGGGCGACGGCGGCGACCGAACTGAGGGCGGGCTTGAACCAGATCTCGGAGGGCCGGCGCAGGCGCAGCACGCCTGCCAGGGACAGACGGCGGGCCGGTGAGGTGCCGGAGGTGGGGGTCGCACTGCTCATGAGGGATAGATTAACAAGTGTTTTACCTGTAAATCAAATGTCGGACGGGCAGCCACTCCCGGCACCGACCAGGGGTGTTCCACCGCGGAGGGGGCGTGCGCTCCCCGGGTGCCCCCGCGTACACCCTTGCGCTCGCGTGCGCGCCGTACGGCCGGGGCAGTCCTTGACCGACCGTGGACCGCCGAACGGGGAGGTGCGTGTGCACGGACCGGCGTCGCCCGGATGGCTGCTGGTCGCGCTGTGCGCGGCGACCGGCGCCTACTGCCTGCTGCGGATGCGCAGCGGCGTCGAGGACCAGCGCCGCGCCGCGGGCGGCGAGGCCCTCATGGGGTTCGGCATGGCCGCCATGGCCGTACCCGCCGCGGTGTTCACCCCGCCGGCCTGGGTCTGGCCCGCCTACGCGGTGGTCTTCGGCGCCGCCGGACTGCGGGCGCTGTGGGCCGCCCGGTCGGCGCGCCACCACCTGCACCACCTGGTGGGAGCCGCGGCGATGGTCTACATGGCGGTGGTGATGGCCGGGTCCCCCGGCCACGCGCACGGACACGGCACGTCCGGCACACCGGTGCTGACCGGGGTGCTGCTGCTCTACTTCGCGGGATACGTGCTGCTGACGGGCGTACGGCTGATACCCGTCGGGGCGGTGGCCGGGGGCGGTCCGGGGACGGCACCCGGGGCCGGCACGGGGGCCGGATGGGGTGACCGGCCGGAGCTGGCGCGGGCCTGCCGGCTCTCCATGGCGATCGGAATGCTGGCCATGCTGCTGCCCCTGTGAGACACCCGGCCGGGGCGCGGTCCGCCCCGGGAGCCGGGCCGTCCGGGGCCCGCCCTGCCCGGTGTACGCCGGGCGCAATCGTTGTCTGCGTCACTTTGCGCCCGGGTCCGTGCTGCCGGCGGCACGGCGCTCATAGGCTGCCCCCATGATTCTCCCCGCGGCACTGCTGCTGCTCGGCGCCCTGACCGCCGTGCTCGCCCCCAGGCTGCTCGCCCGGGCCGACTGGCCGGATCGCGAACCGGTGGTCGCCCTGTGGGTCTGGCAGTGCGTGGTGGCGGCGGTGATCGTGTGCTGCGCGCTGTCGATGACGCTGAGCGCGGCGGCGGCCTGGCACGCGGTGGGCGGGCCCGTCTTCGCGACCGCTCCCGGCCCGGTGGTCGAGGCCTACGCCCTGGGCACCTCCGGCCTCTGGGCGGCCACCACCGCCCTCACGCTGGCCTGCGGTGGACTGTGGAGCGCCGTGATGCTGGCCCGGGAGGTGGTACGGGCCCGCTCCCGGCGCCGGCTGCGCCGGGCGGAGCTGCGGCACCGCGCTCCGCTGCTGCCCGGCGAGGAGCCCGGCGCGGGACCGCTGGTCGTCCTGGAGGGCGAGCGGCCGGACGCCTGGTGGCTGCCCGGCACGCCCCCTCAACTGGTGGTCACCACCGCGGCGCTGCGCCGCCTCAAGGGCCGGCAGCTGGACGCGGTGCTCGCCCACGAGAAGGGGCACGCGCAGGCGCGGCACGACTGGCTGCTGCACTGCTCCGCCGCGCTGGCGGAGGGTTTTCCGCAGGTCCCGGTGTTCGCCGCGTTCCGCGACGAGATGCACCGCCTGGTCGAACTCGCCGCCGACGACGTGGCCTCACGCCGCTTCGGCCGCCTGACGACCGCCCTGGCCCTGGTCGAACTGAACGAGGACCGCGGGGTCTTCGGTCCCTGCCCGGCCGCCCGGGCCGACGTCCCGCAGCGGGTGCACCGGCTGCTCACCCCGCCGAACCGGCTGCCGGCGGCCCGCAGGCTGCGGCTGACGGCCGCGGCCGCGCTGGTACCGGCCGTCCCGGTCCTGGTGGCGTTCGCGCCGGGGCTGCGGGCCTTGGGCTAGGGCCCGTCCCGGCCGCGGCAGTGGCCCCGGAGGCATCGGTTCGGCGAGGATCGCGGCATGCAGACGCCGCCGGTCGACTCCCCGCCCGCCCCTCCGCAGCCACGCACCGCCCTCCGCGTCACCTGGGTACTGACCGTGTGCTCCGTGCTCCTGCTCACCCTGGTGGCCGTCGAATGGGGCCCGTTGGTGCGGCTGGACGAGGACATCGCCGCCACGACCCATCGCTGGGCGGTCGAGGAGGGCGGCGTCACGCGGGCCATGCGGATCCTCACCGACTGGGTGTGGGACACCTGGACGATGCGCCTGCTGTGCGCGGTGGTGGTGCTGTGGCTGTGGTGGCGCCGGGCGGACCGGTGGACGGCCGTATGGCTGGGGGTGACCTGTCTGCTGGGCAGTCTCCTCCAACAGGCCCTCAAGGCCGCGGTGGACCGCCCCCGCCCGGTGTGGCCCGATCCCGTGGACTCCGCGCACTACGCGGCCTTCCCCTCGGGTCACGCCATGACCGCGACGTTCGTGTGCGGCCTGCTGGTGTGGCTGCTCCACCACTACGACGCCGGCCGCACCTTGCGCCGTGCGGGCCTCGCCGTCGCCGCGGTCTCCGTGGCCGGGGTGGGCGTCACCAGGGTGTGGCTCGGCGTCCACTGGGCCACCGACGTCCTCGGCGGCTGGCTGCTGGGCGCCCTGGTCGTGGCGCTCGCCGTGCTGGTGCACCGGCGCCGGCATCCGTGAGCGCGAGGGCCGTCCGCCGGGCCGGCTCTTGCGGGCACCGCGCCACCCGCTCCCTGCCGTCGCCCCCTAGGATCCGGACCATGACCGCCGTTCTGTTCGACTTCTCCGGAACCCTGTTCCGGATCGAATCCACCGAAGCGTGGCTGCGCGCGGCGCTCGACGGTGCCGGACTGGAGCTTGCCGCACCGGAGTTGGCCCGGACGGCCGAGGCCCTCCAGCGAGCGGGAGCGCTGCCCGGCGGCGCACCACCGCTGCGGGTGCCGGGTGACCTCGCCGAGGTGTGGGAGGTCCGCGACGACAGCTCCGAGCTGCACCGGGCCGCGTACACCGGACTCTCCCGGCAGGTGCCGCTGCCGGACCCGGGCCTGCACGACGTGCTCTACGAGCGGCACATGTCGCCGGACGCGTGGCGCCCCTACGCCGACGCCGCCGAGGTGCTGAGCGCGCTGCGCGGGCGCGGCATCGCCGTGGGTGTGGTCAGCAACATCGGCTGGGACCTGCGTCCGGTGTTCCGCGCACACGGCCTCGACCGGTACGTGGACACGTACGTCCTGTCGTTCGAGCACGGCATCCGCAAGCCCGATCCCCGGCTGTTCGGCGTCGCCTGCGCGGCGCTGGGCGTGGAGCCGGAGCGGACGCTGATGGTCGGCGACGACCGGAGGGCGGACGGCGGCGCGGCGGCGCTGGGATGCGCAGTGCACTTCGTCGACCACCTGCCGGTGGCGGAGCGCCCGGCGGGACTGCGACCGGTGCTGGACCTCGTCCCGTAGCCCGAGGCAACCAGTGGGCGGTGCCGTCCGCCTCGGACGATCCCCCGTGTCGCCCGAGGCAGACGGTAGCCGGAACGGCCGGTGAAGGCCCTCCGCCTGCGCCGAGTATAGTTGGCTGGCAGCCAGTCAACGCAGGAGTACAGCATGTCCCCGCGCAGCGCCTCGGTCAATGAAGAATTGCGGCGGCGCTCGAAGGAGCGTCTTCTGCAGGCCGCCGTGGAGCTGGTGGGCGAGCGCGGGTACGAGGCGACCACGCTGGGCGACATCGCGGACCGTGCGGGTTCGGCGCGGGGGCTGGTCTCGTACTACTTCCCCGGCAAGCGCCAGCTGGTGCAGTCCGCCGTGCACCGGTTGATGCACCGCACCCTGGAGGAGGCCCTGGAGCGCGAGCCGCGCACCGGCGAGGGGCGCGAGCGGCTGGCCCGGGCCATCGACGCGATCCTGGGGCTCGCCCGGGACCGGCCGGTGCTCATGCGCCAGCACATGGCGGGCCTGCTCCAGGCGGAGGTGGGCTTCGTGCCGTGTCCGGAGCAGCGGCGGCTGGCGGAGCTGCTGCGGGACACCGTGGCCCGGCACGGCTCGCAGGACGTCGACCGGGACTACCCGATGCTGCGCGCCCAGCTCATGGGCGCCGTCTTCGCGGCGCTCGTGCCCGGGGTGCCGATGCCGGTGCCGGAGCTGCGCGCCGAGTTGTTCGAGCGCTACCGGCTGGACTGGAAGCTGGGTGTCCCGCCGGACGCCGAGGCGCCCGGCGGGACGGGGTGCGACCCGGACCTGTCCCGGTTCTTCGCGACCGGTGTGCTGGACCGGCCGACCCGGTCGGAGCAGGACCGGACGGACCCGACCGCTCAGTCGAAGTAGTCCGGCTGCGTCTGCGTGTTGAGCTCCCGCAGGTGGACCCGCTTGGCCGGGTCGGTGCGCCGGTCGCTGAGCTTGAGGACGTCGAAGCCCTTGGCGATGTCGTTCGAGTAGATGTAGCCGTTGTAGTAGTACGCCGACCAGGACCCGCCGGTGTTCAGGGTGTCGGTGCTCAGCGGACCCCGCTCGAAGTAGGCGATCTCCCTGGGCCGCGAGGAGTCGGTGAACTCCCAGACGGAGACGCCGCCCTGGTACCAGGCCTGGACCATGATGTCCTTGCCCTTGACCGGGATCAGCGAACCGTTGTGGGCCACGCAGTTCTCGGTGTCCGCCTGGTGGCGCGGGATCTTGAAGTAGCTGCGGAAGACCAGCTTGCGGTGGTCCCCCCGGCCGGTGATGTCGTAGATGCCGTCGGCGCCGCGGTTCGGGCCGATCTCCGCGTTGCAGGTCGCGGCGCCGCCGCCGCCCAGCTCGTCGGTGAACACGACCTTGTTCGCCTTCTGGTTGAAGGTCGCCGAGTGCCAGAACGCGAAGTTCACGTTGTCCTGGACGCGGTCGATGACCTTCGGGCGCTCGGGGTCCTTGATGGAGAACAGGATGCCGTCGCCCATACAGGCGCCGGCCGCCAGGTCCTCGGAGGGCAGCACGGTGATGTCGTGGCAGCCGGTGGTCTTGGAGACGCCCGGGTTGGTGGGCCCGCCCGGGTTGCCGCCGCCGTCGGGACCCTCACCGGGGAACAGCACCGGGAAGCCCACGAGGGCCGCCCGCTCGGGTGCCTGGCGCGGCACCTTGATCACGGATATCCCGTCGTGCGGCGGCTGGCAGTCGGGGTAGGCGGCGTTCGGGGAGTAGGAGGAGACGTAGATGTAGACGTTCTTCCGCTCGGGCACCAGCGTGTGGGTGTGCGAGCCGCAGGCGGTCTCGACGGCGGCGACGTACTTCGGGTTCCGCTTGTCGCTGATGTCGAAGACCTTCATGCCCTCCCAGGAGGACTTCTCGGTCGCGGGCTGCGTGGTGCTGTTGCAACTGCTGTCGCTGCGCGAGGAGTCGGTCGACAGGAACAGCAGGTCCCCGGAGACGGAGATGTCGTTCTGCGAGCCGGGGCACAGCACCTGGGCGACGGTCTTCGGCTTCTTCGGGTTGCTGATGTCGAAGATGCGGAAGCCGTCGTAGTTTCCGGCGAAGGCGTACCGGCCCTGGAAGGCCAGGTCCGAGTTGGTGCCGGGCAGCGCGTCCTTGGGGATGTTGGTCAGGTGCTGGATGTTGTCCGAGTGGACGATCTCGTCCTGGCCGGGTATCTCGCCGCTCTCGACGGCGTCGCGCACCTCGGCGCGCGCACTCTTGGAGACCTCCTTCGACGTGGCCGGACCGTCCCCGGGGTCGGGGGTTGCCACGGCGGGGCCGGCGGTCAGCAGGGCGCACAGGAGTCCGGCGGCGACAGCCGCGACTCCCAGGCGTCTGCGCCGCGTTCGCGGGTCGTTCAACAGGGTCACTGTTTCCTCCCAACGTCCGTTCCCGTCGGAACGGTTCACGCATCCCGCAGTATCGTCTTCGCCATGCACATACCAACAGGGGGCAACAAACACGCAATGAAGTTTTTTGATCAGTGACGCGCGGAAGCGTGCTAGGACGGTCATCGCACCCACGAAGTGCTCCGCGTCCCTCCCGGGAGGGACGACCCCAGCCACAGGAGGTCGTTGTGTCCTTTCGCCCCGCGATGTCCGGCGCGTCCCTCGTCACGGCCGCGCTGACCGCACTGGCCGTGCTCGGGCTGGGGGCCTGCGACTCGGGACCGGACACCGGTTCGGCGGCCGCCGCCGGGCCCTCGGTGATCGCGCCGGGCAAGCCGGGCGAGGGCAACCGCACCCTGTCCGCCGAGGACGCCGAGGAACAGCGCGCGGACGACGACTCCCCCAATTCGGCGGACGTCTCCTACGCGCGGATGATGATCCAGCACCACGCCCAGGCGCTGGAGATGACCGAACTGGCGCCGGACCAGGCGGAGTCCGGCCAGGTCAAGAAGCTGGCGGAACGCATCTCGGCCGCGCAGGGCCCGGAGATCAAGGCGATGGAGGGCTGGCTCGAGACCCACGGCGAGAAGGCGGCCGGCGGCGGGCACGAGCACGCCGCGATGCCGGGCATGGCGTCCGAGGCGCAGCTGAAGAAGCTGCGCGCGGCCGAGGGCAAGGCCTTCGACCAGCTCTTCCTCACCCTGATGATCACTCACCACGAGGGCGCGATCAGCATGGCCACGGACGTGAAGTCCGAGGGCAACAACGTGCAGATCGAGGAGATGGCCGACGACGTGGTCGCCCAGCAGACGAGCGAGATCTCCCGTATGCGCGCGATGCTGTGACGACGGGCCGGCCCGGCGCCGGGGCAGGCCCTCGGCCGTCGCCTCTCAGCGGCGAGCGCGACGCGGCGTCAGGAAGCCCTCGTCCCGGGCCTGGCCGATCAGCCTGAGCGACCGGCGCCTGCTGTGCCCGGTCGCGCGCATCACCGCGAGGACCGGGTCGCCGCCCTGCTCCCGGGCCCTCCGGTACTCCTGGGCGACGCGCCTGCGCCCCTCCCTGCCACGCGGCCACTCGGGCCGGGCCCGCCGCGCCCCGGTCGGGGCACCCCGCGCGGGGGCCGCGACGCAGGCCTCGAAGAGGGGGTGCTCCAGCCACTCCGCGAGCACGGCCAGGTCGTCGAGGGACAGCGGCGGCTGGGCCCGTACGTCCTCGACCCGCAGGTCCGCGCCGGACAGCACGGCGAGCGCGTCCACCCGGGCGCCGTCGGCGAAGGCCAGCCGGACGTCGAACCACGAGGTCGTGGTGCCACCCTCGCTCACCACCCAGGCGTGCCGCACGGACATCTCACCGTCGTCCGGACAGCGGTCGGAAAGCTGAAGAGAACGATCAACGAAGGATGCTTCGAGCACATACGCAACGTAACCGAATGATCACATTCAATACGAACGGAACACGCTTCGTTCACCGAGGGCGGCACCCTGTCAGCGGAGCGAGCCCCGCGGCCCCCGCCCGCGTCAGCCGCTCCCCACGACCGCGGCCTGGCGGGCGGCCGCGGCGAGCAGGGCGTCGAGCAGCCCGGGGAAGAGGGCGTCCAGGTCGTCCCTGCGCAGGCCGTTCATCTTGGCCGTGCCCCGGTAGGTCTGGCGGATCACTCCGCTCTCGCGCAGCACCCGGAAGTGGTGGGTGGTGGTGGACTTGCTGACCGGCAGGTCGAAGTGCGAGCAGGAGAACAGGGCGTCGCTGTCGACGGCCAGCTCCCGCACGATCCGCAGCCGCACCGGGTCGGACAGCGCGTGCAGCAGCCCTTCGAGCCGGATTTCCGCACGCGTCGGATGAGGCAGCGCGCGGGCGCCGGCGGCAGTGGCGGCGAGGGTCACGGCGACTCCAGTCGGTCGGGGGTTCCACCGGACGGCAGGGCTTCCCATTGTACGAAGGACGCCGTAGTTTGACATCCGGCGTACTACGAGAGGTACCGTACCAACCGTCCCGTCCTCGCGACCAAGGGAGCAGCCCGCCATGAGCGCCCTCTTCGAGCCCCTCCGGCTTCGTGACACCACGATCCCCAACCGGGTCTGGATGCCGCCGATGTGCCAGTACTCCGCCGCACCGGAAGGCCCCCTGGCGGGCGTGCCCGGCGACTGGCACTTCGCGCACTACGCCGCCCGCGCGGTGGGCGGCACCGGCCTGATCGTCGTGGAGGCCACCGGCGTGTCGCCCGAGGGCCGCATCTCCCCGCAGGACCTCGGGCTGTGGAACGACACGCAGGTCGAGGCGTTCCGCCGGATCACGGACTTCCTGCACTCCCAGGGCACGGTGCCGGCGATCCAGCTGGCCCACGCCGGCCGCAAGGCCTCCACCGCACAGCCCTGGAAGGGCGGGGCGCCGGTGGGAGCGGATGCCCACGGCTGGCAGCCGCTGGCCCCGAGCGCGCTCGCGTTCGACGAGCGGCACCCGGTGCCGGCCCAGCTGACGATCCCGCAGATCCAGGACATCGCCGGCCAGTTTGCGCAGGCCGCGCGCCGGGCGCTGGCGGCCGGTTTCGAGATCGCCGAGATCCACGGCGCCCACGGCTATCTGATCCACGAGTTCCTGTCGCCGCACTCCAACCACCGCACCGACGCCTACGGCGGCTCGTACGAGAACCGCACCCGGTTCGCCCTGGAGGTCGTCGACGCGGTGCGGGAGGTCTGGCCCGACGACAAGCCCCTGTTCTTCCGCGTCTCGGCGACCGACTGGCTTCAGGAGGGCGGCTGGACGCCGGACGACACGGTCCGCTTCGCCCGCGACCTCCAGGCCCACGGCGTCGACCTGCTCGACGTGTCCACCGGCGGCAACGCCCCGCGCGTCCGCATCCCCACCGGGCCCGGCTACCAGGTCCCCTTCGCCGCCCGCGTGAAGGCCGAGACCACGCTGCCGGTCGCCGCCGTCGGCCTGATCACCGACGTCGAGCAGGCCGAGAAGATCCTGGCCAACGACGAGGCCGACGCGGTGCTGCTGGGACGCGAACTGCTGCGCAACCCGTCCTGGGCCCAGCACGCGGCACGGGAGCTGGGCGCGGACGCCCGGACGCCGGACCAGTACGGCTGGGCCGTATGAGGCGGGGTTTCGCGCGAGGCGTTGACTAGAAAGCGCTTGCCCTCTACGGTCCGTTCATCAGCATGACCATCGCGAACGCCGCGGCTCCATACTTCCCCACAAGTTGGACCGCGCGTTCGCGCACTCGGTCATGATGACGATCGTCGTTCACGTACATGTTCCGTTCCACCCCCACACCCTATGGAAGGGATCAGAACATGACCCCTGCGACACGACCGCCCGCCCGGCGCGCGGCGACCGGCGCGCTGGCCGCTCTCGGACTCTCGGTTGGCATGCTCATGACCTCCGGAGCCCCTTCGGCGCAGGCCGCCACCTGGCCGACCCCCAACGGCAGCGAAGGCGTCTCCTCCACCATCGCGGTGTCCGGCACCAAGGACTACGGGATGAAGCGCCTGTACGGCACCGGCGACCTGGGCTCCGACGGCCAGGACGAGGACCAGGGCCCGATCCTGGAACTGGCCCCCGGCGCCGTCCTCAAGAACGTGATCATCGGCGCCCCGGCCGCCGACGGCATCCACTGCAAGGGCAGTTGCACCCTGCAGAACGTCTGGTGGGAGGACGTCGGCGAGGACGCGGCGACCTTCCGGGGCTCCTCGTCGTCGAACGTCTACACGGTCTCCGGCGGCGGCGCCAAGGAGGCCAGTGACAAGGTGTTCCAGTTCAACGGCGCGGGCACGCTGAACGTCTCCGGCTTCGCCGTCAAGAACTTCGGCACCTTCGTCCGCTCCTGCGGCAACTGCTCGACGCAGTACAAGCGCACGATCAACCTCAGCGGCATCGAGGTCAGCTGGAAGGGCAGCCGGATCGCCGGCATCAACACCAACTACGGCGACAGCGCGACCCTGCGCGACATCACGATCGTCGGGGACAGCAGCAAGAAGATCGTCCCGTGCCAGAAGTACATCGGCAACGACGACGGCGACGAGCCGGACTCGAACGGCTCCGGTGCGGACGGCACCTACTGCAAGTACTCCTCGTCCGACATCACCTACAAGTGAGGCGTCAGGTCCGGGTGCCGTGCGCCCGGACCTGACCGGACTGCTCCCGCTGGTAGCGCGCGTAGGCGTCCCGCAGGGCTGCTCCCGGCCAGTCGGCCGGGAGCAGCTCCGCGGGCAGCACCGGGTCGGCCAGCAGATGCCGCACGACGGCCGCGAAGGCGGTGAGGCGGTCCGCCGGACGCCGGGACCGGTCGACCTGGGCGAGCAGCGCCCGTGCCGTGTCCGCCCAGTCGTCCAGCGGCCACAGGCGCGCGGCCAGGTCACCGGCCGGGGTCCCGGGGCGTGAGACGAGCCGCTCGGCCACCCGGTCCAGACCCGCGGGCAGCGGGCGGTCGAGGTTGGCGGGACGCAGCCAGACGCCCTCGCGGAGTTCGGCCAGGCGCAGGGTGGTCAGGGCGGCCCGCAGCTCGGCCCGGGCGGCCGGACCGCGCCCGGTCGCGGTGATCACGAGCGTCTCCCAGTCGCCGTCCCACGCGCGCGTGTGCGGGCGCAGGGCCTCGTCCTGGCGCCGCTGGCGCTCCAGCAGCCGCTCGCTGAGCCGGTAGCCGGTGTCCGTGCGCCGCAGGTCCCCGGCGGAGGTCATCCGGCTCAGCGCCGCGCGCGCGGTGGAGGCACCGACGTCGAACCCCGCCACGAGCCGCACCAGGTCCCGCGCCGGCAGCTCCGGGGGATGCGTGCCGAGCAGCAGGCTCAGGACCACCGACCGCGCGGACAGCGGACGCAGCGTGAGTCCGTCGGGGGCCTGGGAACCGCTCATCCGCGCGGGCCCGCGTCGTTCGTCCACATGAGCACGTACTGCATGAGCACGTACTGTACGTGCGCCCGTCGTGTTGCACTATTGCTGCGCTCGCAGGGAAAGTGCAACACTCGGAAGCATGACCTACGCGACGCACGACGTCACCAATCAGCCTCCTCCCCCGGCTCCCTACGACGCGTCCGACGACACCGCCCTGCTGGAGGGCGTGCGCCGGGAGGGCGCCGGGTGGGCCGAGGACGGCCTGCGGCGGCTGGGCCGTCGGGCGGGCAGCGCACAGGCGCAGGAGTGGGGCGACCTCGCGAACCGGTACGAGCCCGTGCTGCGCACCCACGACCGGTACGGCAACCGGGTCGACGAGGTCGAGTACCACCCGAGCTGGCACCGCCTGATGCGGGTCGCGGTCGGCGAGGGCCTGGCCGGCGCCCCGTGGGCCGACGACCGGCCGGGCGCCCACGTCGCGCGGACCGCCGGCGGACTGGTCTGGGGTCACACGGAGGCGGGGCACGGGTGCCCGACCTCGATGACGTACGCGGCCGTCCCGGCCCTGCGCGCCCAGCCCGACCTGGCGAAGGTCTACGAACCGCTGCTGACCTCACGGGAGTACGAACCGGGGCTGCGGACGCCCACGGACAAGCGCGGACTGCTGGCCGGCATGGGGATGACCGAGAAACAGGGCGGCTCGGACGTGCGGACCAACACCACGACGGCCACGGCGACCGCCGAGCCCGGCCTCTACACGCTGCGCGGGCACAAGTGGTTCACGTCGGCGCCGATGTGCGACGTGTTCCTGGTGCTGGCCCAGGCCGCCGGGGGCCTGTCCTGCTTCCTGGTGCCGCGCGTGCTGCCCGACGGCACCCGCAACACCTTCCGCATCCAGCGGCTGAAGGACAAGCTCGGCAACCGGTCCAACGCCTCCTCGGAGCCCGAGTTCGACGGGACGGTGGCCTGGCTGGTCGGGCCCGAGGGGCAGGGCGTCAAGACGATCATCGAGATGGTCAACTGCACCCGGCTGGACTGCGTGATGGCCTCGGCGACGCTGATGCGCAAGACCCTGGTCGAGGCCGGTCACCACGTCCGGCACCGCAGCGCCTTCGGCGCCCGGCTGGTGGACCAGCCGCTGATGCGCAACGTCCTGGCCGACCTCGCGCTGGAGTCCGAGGCCGCGACCGCCCTCACCCTGCGGCTCGCCGGCGCCGCCGACCGCGCCGTGCGCGGTGACGCGGGTGAGGCGGCGTTCCGGCGGATCGCCACCGCCGTCGGCAAGTACTGGGTGACCAAGCGCGGCCCGGCGTTCACCGCGGAGGCCCTGGAGTGCCTCGGCGGCAACGGCTACGTGGAGGAGTCGGGCATGCCGCGCCACTACCGCGAGGCGCCGCTGCTGTCGATCTGGGAGGGCTCGGGGAACGTCAACGCCCTCGACGTGCTGCGGGCCCTCGGCCGCTCCCCCGCCTGCGCGGACGCCCTCTTCGCGGAACTGGCCCTGGCGGGCGGGGCGGACGCCCGGCTGGACGCGGCGGTGACCCGGCTCCGGGCCGGGCTCGGTGCGGCGTCCGAGACCGGGGCCCGGCGCCTGGTGGAGCTGATGGCCCTCACCCTCCAGGCCTCCCTCCTGGTCCGGCACGCCCCGCCGGCCGTCGCCGACGCCTTCTGCGCGAGCAGGCTCGGCGGTGACTGGGGGCATTCCTTCGGCACGCTGCCGGACACGGCCGGCCTCGGCGCGATCCTGGCGCGGGCGCTGCCCGAGGAGAGCTGAGCGGCCGGCCCGAAGACACCCCCGACCGGACCCGACACCACCGTCTGACCTGGGGCGGAGCCCTTTCCAGGGGTGACTGTCAGTGGCTGGGTGCAGACTGGCCCGTGTCCGAGACGAAGGCGTCGACGAGGACGCCGCGGAGGTGATCGGCATGACCGAGGTACTGCTCGCCGTGGGCACCCGCAAGGGCCTGTTCATCGGGCGCCGGCGGGGTGGCACCTGGGAGTTCGACGAGAGTCCCTACTTCAACGCACAGGCGGTCTACTCGGTCGCCCTCGACACCCGCGGCGGCACCCCGCGGCTGCTGGCCGGGGGCGACAGCGCGCACTGGGGGCCGTCGGTGTTCCACTCCGACGACCTGGGCCGGACCTGGACCGAACCGGCCGCGCCCGCCGTCAAGTTCCCCAAGGACACCGGCGCCTCCCTGGAGCGGGTGTGGCAGCTGCACCCGGCGGCCGCCGAACCGGACGTGGTCTACGCGGGCACGGAACCGGCGGCGCTGTACCGCTCGGAGGACCGCGGTGAGAGCTTCGAGCTGGTCCGCCCGCTCTGGGAGCACCCCACCCGGTCGAAGTGGGTCCCGGGCGGTGGCGGTGAGGGGCTGCACACCGTCCTCACCGACCGGCGCGACCCCAGGTCGGTGACGGTCGCCGTCTCCACCGCCGGGGTGTTCCGCACCGCCGACGGCGGCGCGAGCTGGGCGCCGTCGAACTCCGGGGTCTCCGCCGTCTTCCTGCCCGACCCCGACCCGGAGTTCGGCCAGTGCGTGCACAAGGTCGCGCGGGACGCGGCCACCCCGGACCGCCTGTACCTCCAGAACCACTGGGGGGTGTACCGCAGCGACGACGCCGGTGCCCACTGGACGGACATCGGCGAGGGTCTGCCCTCCACCTTCGGTTTCGCGGTGGCCGCCCACCCGCACCGCGGCGACACGGCGTACGTCTTCCCGATCAACGCCGACGCCGACCGGGTGCCCGCGGACCACCGGTGCCGGGTCTTCCGCACCGCGGACGCGGGCAAGAGCTGGGAGCCGCTCTCGGCGGGCCTGCCCCAGGAGGACCACTACGGCACGGTGCTGCGCGACGCGCTGTCCACGGACGACGCGGAGCAGGCGGGCGTGTACTTCGGCAACCGCAACGGCGAGGTGTTCGCCTCGGCCGACGACGGCGACAGCTGGCGGCAGTTGGCCTCCCACCTGCCGGACGTGCTGTGCGTGCGGGCCGCGGTCGTCGGATGAACCGGAGCGGGGGGACCGGCCTTGGCCACCGGTTGATCGGCGTCACCCGTACGGCAGTAGGGTGACGCCCGTGGCACCACGACCCTTGAATGAAATCGTCGAAGCGGGCTGGGCGAAGGCCCTGGAACCCGTCGCGGGGCGGATCACCTCGATGGGTGAGTTCCTGCGCGCGGAGATCGCGGCCGGCCGCACCTACCTCCCGGCGGGGGCGAACGTCCTGCGGGCCTTCCAGCAGCCCTTCGACGACGTACGGGTCCTGATCGTCGGACAGGACCCTTACCCCACCCCGGGACACGCCGTCGGGCTGTCGTTCTCCGTGGCCCCCGAGGTACGCCCGTTGCCCGGCAGCCTCGTCAACATCTACCGGGAGCTGCACACCGACCTGAATCTCCCGCAGCCCTCCAACGGGGACCTGACGCCCTGGACCCAGCAGGGCGTGCTGCTGCTCAACAGGGCGCTCACCACGGCCCCGCGCAAGCCCGCGGCCCACCGCGGCAAGGGCTGGGAGGAGGTCACCGAGCAGGCGATTCGCGCGCTCGCGGCCCGGGGCAAGCCGATGGTGTCCATCCTCTGGGGCCGCGACGCCCGCAATCTGCGGCCACTGCTCGGCGACCTGCCGGCCGTGGAGTCGGCGCACCCGTCCCCGATGTCGGCCGACCGGGGCTTCTTCGGTTCCCGGCCGTTCAGCCGGGCCAACGACCTGCTGATGCGCCTGGGAGGTCAGCCGGTCGACTGGCGCCTGCCGTGAGCGGCGGCTTCCTGGCCGTGGACTCCGGTGGCTCGGGGCTGCGCGCCGTCGTGGGCGCCGTCGGCGGCGACGGACCCGGTCCGCTCGGTCCGCTCGCTCGGCGTGATTCGGGGGAACCCGTCCGCACCGGTGCGGGCGGGATCGACCCCGGGCACCTCCTTGGGCAACTGCTGCCCATGGCCAGGGCGTTGGGTGCCGAAACCGGCCTGACCCGGCTCGACACCGTCGTCGTCGGGGCCGCCGGACTGGCCACGCTGGGCGACGCGCTGCGCGCCGAACTGCCGGGTGCGCTCGCCCGGGAGCTGGGCGTGCGGACGGTCGCCCTGGTCGCCGACGCCGTGACCGCGTACGTGGGCGCGCTCGGTCCGCGGGCCGGGGCGGTGGTGGCCGCGGGCACCGGCCTGATCGCCGTCGGCACCGACCTGTCCCGCTGGCGCCGGGCGGACGGCTGGGGCCATCTGCTGGGCGACTGCGGCAGCGGCGCCTGGATCGGGCGGGCGGGCCTGGAGGCGGCGCTGCGCGCCCATGACGGGCGGGCGGGCGGCTCCGCATCGCTGCTGGCCCGCGCCGAGGAGCGGTTCGGCCCAGTGGCGGGACTGCCCGGGCAGGTGTATCCGCGGTCCGACCGGCCCGCAGTCCTGGCCTCCTTCGCGCCCGAGGTGGCGGCGTGTGCGGCCGCCGACCCGGTCGCGGCGGAGATCCTGCGGGCCGCCGCCCGGCACCTGGCCGACTCGGCCGCCGCGGTCTGTCCGGGCGGCGGTGAGCCCCTCGTCGCGGTCACCGGCGGGCTGCGGCGGCTCGGCGACCCGCTCCTCACACCGCTGGGCGAGGAGCTGAAGAAGCGGCTGCCGCGGGCGCGGTGGACGGTCGCGGAGGGCGATCCGCTGGACGGCTCGGTCCGGATCGCGGCCGATCTGGCGACCGGCTCACTCGCCCTTCCGGGTGACGACAGGATGCTGTGGGTGACACGTGTCCGGGACGGCGGAGCAGACGGCTGAGAAGTGGTCGGCCGACGAGGTGAATCATGCCGATGTCGGCCGATCCGTACATCACTCATCAGACAAAACCGGACGGATACCGCTCACCTGCACCCTCCCCGAACAGGGAAACCCCGGAAACCAGTAACATGCGGCGCCATGAGCTCCCCCACTGGGCCCGCGTCCGGCCTGCCAGTACGAATGCCGCGCCCCCGCCAGCCCGGACGGCACCGCCGTCCCGAACCCCTGGTGGCTCCCGAGGGCGCGCCGGCGCTCGTCCTCGCGGTGCCGGGGACGCCCAGTAGCGCCACCCGGAGCCTCGCCGACGAGGTCATCAGCATCGCCCGTTCCGAGCTGCCCGGGCTCGACGCCCGGATCGGCCACCTCGACGGGGACGACGGCGCCGAGTTCCCCTCCCTGACCTCCGTGCTCGTCCAGGCCGCCGAGGAGCGCACCGCCCGCTTCGAGCAGGCGCGCGCCGCCGGCCTGGAGGTGAAGGAGCCCGAGGGCCCCGTCGCGGTCGTCGTGCCGCTGCTCGCCGGGCCGGACAACGCGCTGCTGCGCCGGATCCGGCAGGCCGTGATGGACAGCAAGATCGCGGCCGAGCTGACCGATGTGCTCGGACCGCACCCGCTGCTGGCCGAGGCCCTGCACGTGCGGCTCTCCGAGGCCGGGCTCGCCCGTGCCGACCGCGCCCGCCTGTTCACCGTGGCGACCGCCGCGGACGGCATCATCCTGGCCTCCGTGGGCGGCGACGAGGCCGTCCAGGCGGCCGGGATCACCGGCATGCTGCTCGCCGCGCGCCTCGCCGTGCCGGTGATCGCGGCGGCGCTGGACGAGGAGGGCTCGATCGCGTCCGTGGCCGAGCAGCTGCGTTCCTCGGGCTCCCAGCAGCTGGCGCTCGCGCCGTATCTGATCGGCCCCGAGATCGAGGCGTCCGTGCTGGAGGAGGCGGCCAAGGAGGCCGGCTGCGCCACCGCGGAGCCGCTCGGCCCGTATCCGGCGATCGGCAAGCTGGCGCTGGCCAAGTACACGACGGCGCTCGGTATCTCGCCGCAGCAGGCGCAGGGGGCGCCGGTTCGGTGACGTGCGCTTGCGCTTGCCTTTCCAGGCGTGTGTGAAGGGGCCCGCTCTCTGTGAGGAGCGGGCCCCTTCGGCGTGGCCGCGGGGTACGGGGCCGTCGGTCGGGGTCGTGGCCGGCGTGGGTGCGGCCGGGGGGCGGTCGCGTTGCCCGGCGCTTGCGGGGTGCCGCCTGCGCCCACCCGTGCCGCCCCAGCGGCACGACTGCCCGCAGGATGGGGGCGGCACGACTGCCCGCAGGGTGGGGGCGGGATGGCCGGCTGCTCGCTATGCGGGGGCGAGGATTACGCAGGAGGCCGCTGGGACCGCGAGGGAGCCGGTGCGGTGGGGGATGCCGGTGGCCGGGTCCAGGGCGAACCAGGTCACGTCTCCCGAGCGCTCGTTGGCCGCGTACAGGAAGCCGTCGGACACGGTGATGTCGCGGGGCCAGTGACCGCCGCAGGGCACGGTGGCGGACAGCCGCAGTCCGTCCGGCTCCACGGTGAACACGGACAGGACGTCCTCGC
This sequence comes from Streptomyces hyderabadensis, assembly GCF_020404845.1. Classification (GTDB taxonomy): domain Bacteria; phylum Actinomycetota; class Actinomycetes; order Streptomycetales; family Streptomycetaceae; genus Streptomyces; species Streptomyces hyderabadensis. The sequence goes on from NZ_JAIOJZ010000032.1 coordinate 51,841, forward strand.
CGCGGGTCGCCGTCCACACGAAGCGGCCGTCGGGCGAGACCGCGATGCCGGAGGGGTAGGCGTCGCCCGCCGGGGCCCCCGGCAGTACCGGCACCTCGGTCAGCGGCTTGAGCGCGCCGTCGTCGGCGTCCCAGTGGCAGACGGTGACGGTGGGCGCCAGTTCGTTGAGGACGTAGGCGCGGCAGCCGTCCGGGTGGAAGCCCAGGTGCCGGGGCCCCGACCCCGGTCGCAGCGCGATCTCCCGGTGCACGGCGAGGGCCCCGTCCGTGAGGGTGCAGACCCGTACGGAGTCGGTGCCGAGGTCCACGCTGACGGCCCACCGCCCGCTGGGGTCCGGCCGCACCTGGTGGGCGTGCGGCCCCTGCTGCCGCTGGGCGTGCGGGCCGGAGCCGGTGTGCCGCAGGACGCCGGACGCGGAGCGGGCGAGGGCGCCGTCGGGGCGGACCGGTACGGCGGTGACCGTGCCGGAGCCGTAGTTGGCGGTCAGCACGTGCCCGGCGTACAGGCTGAGGTGGGTGGGTCCGTCGCCCTCGACGGGCACCGGCCGCCCGGCGGGCTCGGGTTTGTCCCCGCTCACCCGGTAGGCGGCCACCGCGCCCTCGGAAGTCTCGCTGACGGCGTAGAGCGTGTCCCCGTCGGGCGCCAGGGCCAGGTAGGAGGGGTCGGCCAGCCCGTCCGTGCCGCTCACGACCGTGAGGGCGCCGCTGTCGGGGGCGACGGTGGCCGTCAGGATCCCGGGGCCGCCGGCCGCCGTGAACGACCCGATGTATGCCCGCCGCTGCCGCCTGCCGCCGTCCGTCACCGCTGCCCCTCTCGTCCCGCCTGGTCCTGCGTCCCGTGGAGCGCCGACCCTGATCGTCCGCTCCGGAGCGACGGTAGCAGTCGATCACCTGCGGTCTAGACCAAACGGGTGTCCGAGGGCGCCGGACGGGGCGGGTCAGGCGCCGACCAGGCGTGAACCGGAGGGGCCGCGCAAGGGCGCGGCGAGTTCGGCGAGGGCGTGCTCCAGGTCGTGCAGGTGGGCCAGCGCGGGTTCGGCGGCGCGCGGCCCGCCCGCGCGGCTCGGGACGGGTCCCCCGCCGGTGAGTGCCTCGACCGCGGCCTCGACACGCCAGCAGGCGGCGGCCAGCCGGGCGTCGTGCGAGGCTTCGGGGTCGGCGGCCACGGCGACCAGGCCGCGGATCTCCCGGGCGCAGTCGTCGAGCAGGTCGAGGACCCGGCGGGCCCGCCGCCTGCGGCCGTGCATCGGGCTCAGCGGGTGCACCAGCGGGGCGACCGACAGCCGTACCCGGGCCAGCAGCTGCTCCAGTTCCGCCACCCGCGGTCCCGGGTCGGCGCCCTCCGTTCCGGCGAGGCGGGCGGCGGCCTCCGCGGTGCAGGCGTGCACACAGCGCAGCGCGCGCTGGATCCAGGCGTCGGTGACGGCGTGCGTGGTGACCGGCAGCAGGAAGAGCACGGCGAGCGCGGCGCCGAGCGCGCCCACGCCGGTCTCGGCGATCCGCAGGGCGAGCAGGCCGGGGCTCAGGACGCCCAGGAGGCCGTAGAGCAGCTCGGCGAGCAGGGTCACGCAGAGCATCATCCAGGTGTAGGAGACCGCGGCGGTGTAGAAGATGCCGAAGACGCAGGCGGCGGCCAGCACGGCGGTGGGCACCGGGGACCCGGCCACCGGCACGGCGATCAGGAAGCCCAGGCCGATGCCGACGACGGTGCCCAGGACCCGGCGGAAGCCGCGCACCAGGGTCTCGCCGCGCGAGGTGGTGTTGACGAACACCCACCAGGTCGCGCCGACCGCCCAGTACCAGCGGTCGCCGGACACCAGCTGGCCCACGACCAGGGCGAAGCCGGCACCCGCGGTGGCCTGCACCGCCTGCCGGGTGGTGATGCGGGCCAGCCCGGTGCCGGCCGGCGGCGCGGGGACGGCGGGCGCGGGCCGCCGGCGCTCGTAGCACCACAGGCCGAACCGCACCACCGCGGCGGCGGCGACGGACAGCAGGACGGCGGCGAACATCTCGGGGAGCCGGTCCGTGGTCGCGTGCAGGAACTGGGCGATGAAGAAGGTCATGAAGGCGAAGACGCCGAGGCTGTGCCCGCGCGGGCCCCAGCGGCGGGCGTACACGCCCGCACCGACGACGGCGAGGAAGGTGAGGTCCCGGGCCACGGGGAAGCCGTGCAGCGCGGCGGCCGCGGTGAGCACGGGCAGCCCGGCGACCGGCAGCAGCGCGGTGGTGACGGCCTGGCCCCGCACGGTGGCGTCGGTGACGGTGAAGAGGGCGAGCAGGGCGGCGAGGCCGCCGATGACCGCGCCGACCAGGGAGGTGCCGGCCAGCCCGCACACGACGACGGCCAGCCCGATGCCGAGGACGGCCCGGGCGGCGAACCGCAGCCGGGACCGCCCCGGGTCCGGGCTCACGAACACCTTCTTCAGCACTGCTTACCGCCCCCTCGCTCGCTCACGCCCACTGGCCCGGAAGTCCTCGCATGCAAAAGGCGCCGCGGGGTCCGCAGCGCCATCGACATCTCTATAGGAGCATCTTCGCCACCACTGGCTCAACAGGCTGTTGTCCAGGTGTGCCATTGGTACAGTGATCAGGGAATGCTTACGGCCACCAGAGGGCCAATGGCCGACGAGAGGGGACCGGACCCGCGATGGCCGTCGACGAGCTCGACACCCGTATCCTGCGGCTGCTGCTGGAGCAGCCGCGCACCAGCGTGCGGGAGTACGCCCGCCTCCTCGGGATCGCCCGCGGCACCCTCCAGGCCCGGCTGGACCGTCTGGAGCGGGACGGCGTGATCACCGGTGCCGCCCCGTCCCTCTCCCCCGCCGCGCTCGGCCACCCGGTGCTCGCCTTCGTGCACATCGAGGTCACCCAGGGCCATCTGGACGAGGTGGGCGAGGCGCTGGCGGCCGTGCCGGAGATCGTCGAGGCCTTCTCCATCACGGGTGGCGGGGACCTGCTGACCCGCGTCGTGGCCCGTGACAACGCGCACCTGGAGGACGTGGTGCAGAAGCTGATCAGCCTGCCCGGCGTGGTCCGCACCCGCAGCGAGGTGGCGCTGCGCGAGCGCGTCCCGCACCGGTTGCTGCCGCTGGTGGAGTCGATCGGTCGCTCGGCCCGCAGATGATCCTTGGCATCCTGGACGACATGAGCACCCTGAGCAGGCTTGGCGGCATCTCGGTCATCTTCGATCTCGACGGAACGCTCGTGGACAGCGAGCCGAACTACTACGAAGCAGGCCGGCGCACCCTCGCCGAGTACGGCGTCCCGGACTTCTCCTGGGCCGACCACGAGGCGTACGTGGGCATCAGCACCCAGGAGACGGTCGCCGACTGGAAGCGGCGGTACGGGCTGCGGGCCACGGTCGAGGAGTTGCTCGCCGTCAAGAACCGCCACTACCTGGGGCTCGCCCGCGACTCGGCCCGTGCCTACCCCGAGATGCGGAAGTTCGTCGAGCTGCTGGCGGGCGAGGGCGTGCCGATGGCGGTCGCGTCGGGTTCGTCACCGGAGGCCATCGAAACGATCCTCGCCCGCACCGGGCTCAACGCCCACCTGCGCACGGTCGTCTCGGCCGACGAGGTAGCGCGGGGCAAGCCCGCCCCCGACGTCTTCCTGGAGGCGGCCCGCCGGCTGGGCGCGGAACCGGCCCGCTGCGTGGTCCTGGAGGACGCCGCTCCCGGTGCCGCTGCCGCGCACGCGGCCGGGATGCGCTGCATCGCGATCCCGTACGTCGCGGCCCAGGCCGACGCCCCGGAGTTCGCCACCGCGGGGCTGCTGGTGCGCGGGGGCCAGGAGGAGTTCACCGCGCGGGCGGCGCACGACTGGCTCGTTGGGCAGGCGCGCGCCTCCTGAGGCCGAGGTTTTGCCCGCGGCGGTGATCAGATCGCGTTCCGTATCCGTACCTCCTGGTGTCCGAGCCTGTCCTCGTCCCAGGAGGCACGATGCGCATCACGCGCACCACGGCAGGGACCGCCTTCGTGGCCGGTGCCCTGGTCCTCACCCTCACCGCGCTGGCCTACCCGACCATGCTCGGGGTGCAGAACGCGGGCAGTGACCAGGCCCGGGTCGTCGCCAACACGCGGTACGGGCCGCTCACCGAGCAGGACCGGGACTTCGTGGTGAAGGTGCGCGCCGCGGGGCTGTGGGAGCACCCGCTCGGGCTCATGGCCATGGAGCGCGGCACGACACCGGAGATGAGGGAGGCCGGGGAGCACCTGGTCGTGGGCCACTCACGGCTGGACGCCACCTGCCGCCGGATCGCGCCGGAGCTGGGCATCACCCTGCCCAACCTGGCCTCACCGCAGCAGCAGCAGTTCGTGTCGACCGTGGACGGGACGACGGGCAAGCAGTTCGACACCACCGCGGTCAACATCATGCGGATCACCCACGGCCAGATCTTCCCGGCCATCGCCAACATCCGCGCCAACACCAAGAACTCGCTGGTGCGGCAGCTCGCCGACCAGGCCAACGACACCGTCCTGGACCACATCACCGTGCTGGAGAAGACCGGGCTGGTCAATTTCGACCAGGTCAACTTCCAGCAGACCGCCCCGCCGAACCTGCCCAAGGTGCAGCTCACGCCGCCGGCCCCGCAACCCGGCGAGCCGGTGCTCTCGCTCACCTCGCCGCCCGGCCTCGAGGTGAACACCTCCGCGCCGACGCCCAGTCCGACGGTCCGGTGAAGGGCCGGGGGGGGCGGGGCGTCGGGGTCCGGTGGGTTCAGTGCCGGCGCGGTTTGCCGCCGCGGCCGCCGCTCCTGCCCTTGCCGCCGCTCGCGCTCCGGTGCCCGCCCCCGGTGCCGCGCCGGGCGGCCCCGGGCTGCTTCCCGGAGGTCTGCTTCCGGGCGGTCTGCTTCCCGCCCTTGGAACGAGCCGGTTCGGGCTGCCTGCCCCGGGTGCTGTTGACGGTCCGGCCCCGGACGATGCCGATGAAGTCCTCGACGCGGTCCGTGTGCGCGTCCTCGGGCCAGGACAGGGCCACGCCCGACACGGGGGCGTCCGTGACCGTGCGGTACGTGAGGTCCTTGCGGTGGTGCAGCCGGGCCAGCGACAGGGGCAGGAGCAGTACGCCGATCCCGGCCGCCACCAGTTCGACGGCGTCCGCGGTGGTGGCCGGGCGCTCCAGGGCGGGCCTGCCCGGCGGCCGTTCCCAGCCGAGGACGTCGTCCAGGGGGTGCAGCACGATCTCGTCGGTGAGGTCCCCGACGGTCACCTCGTCGGCCGCGGTGACGAGATGGTCCCTGGGGATCAGCACGACCGTGGTCTCGGTGTAGAGGGGGATGGCGCTGAGCCGGGTCCGGTCGACGGGCAGCCGCACCAGTCCGGCGTCGGCGTCGCCGTCCAGCAGCACGCCGGCCGCCCGGGCGGCGGGGACCTGGGTCAGGGCGAGGGGGACGTCCGGCAGCCGCTCGTTCCAGATGCGCACCCATTTGTCGGGCGTCACCCCCGGGACGTACGCGAGCCGGAACGAGGGGGGAGCTTCCGAGCCTGTCACCCGGCCAGGTTACCGGGCGTGGTCGGGAGCCACTCACACGATCGATACCCTTGACGGCATGACGTCGCACCAGAACACCCAGACCATGAAGCCCGCGACCGCGGCGAAGAAGCTGGGTGTGTACCTCGAAGCCACACCCGCCGAGTTCCGGGAGGGCGTCGTCACGCGGGCCGAGTTGAACGCGCTCCAGGCCGACCCGCCCGCGTGGCTGCGCGAGCTGCGGCGCGACGGTCCGCACCCGCGGCCGGTGGTGGCGGCCAAGCTGGGCGTCTCCATCGCGGGGCTGCACCGGGGCGGGGTCACCGAGCCGCTCACCACGGAGCAGATCGACGCGCTGAAGCAGGAGCGGCCGGAGTGGCTGGAGCGCGAGCAGGCGGTCCAGGCCGAGGTGCGCAAGGAGGCGGCCCGCGTGAAGAAGCTGCACGCCGAGCGGGCGGAGCGCGCGGAGCGCGGCTGAGCGGCCGCCGGGCCCGGCGGCCGCCCGCTCACTCCTCGGCCTTCTGCGCGGTCAGACTCCACGCGTACTGCAGCCAGTCCGACACCACGACCGCGCTCAGGCCCACGCACACCAGCCGCCCCGCCCGGGGAGCCACGGCGTAGGTGCCCACGAGTCCGCCGGCCACCCAGGCCGAGGTGCAGAACGGGCAGGAGATCAGGTCACCGACGGCGCGGCGCAGACCGGTGCCGCGCCCGGCGTCCATCACCTCGTTGGCGTTGCCCTCCCGCTCGCGGCGGGTGAACGGGGCCCGCAGGAAGCTGGTCACCCTGTCCTTGGTCAGCAGCCGGGAGGCCTTGAACGTGGCCGTGCCCAGCAGGACCACGTCCCAGGCGGGGACGGTGTCCGGGAGCCGGACGCCCCGGCGCCACGCCGTCACCGCGAACGCGCCCGCCGTGGCGGCGAAGGTCGTGGCGAGCGCCGCGTAGCCGCCGAGGGGTGTCTCCTCCCCGTCGGCATAGCGCTGCTCAAGGTCCGTCATGGGGTCTCCTCGGTGTCAGTGGGGTACCGGGGCCAGTGGGGTACCGGGATCAGTGGAGTACCGGTGGTCAGTGGGGTGCCGGGCCGCCGAAGAGGTCGGCGCAGTCGGCGGGCAGCCGGGCCATCAGGTGCTCGACGCGTTCGCGGGGCACCGCCTCGGCGAGGGTGGAGAGCACCGCGCCCGCGTCCCATTCGGCGGTGCGCGGCCGGGCGCCGGTCTGCTGGGCCACCCGCCGCAGGAACTCGGCGCGGCCGAAGGTCTCGGGGCGCCCGCGTTCCAGGCGCAGCGCGTCGTCCAGGGGGGCGGGCAGCTCGCGGGCCAGTCCGGCGGCGTCCTCCGGCGGGATGCGGGAGGCGATCACCCACAGGACGGCCGTGGTGACCTGCTCGGCCTCGTCGTCGCCGTGGAACTCACCGCGGTCGCGGACCCGGGTGAGGAATTCGTCGAGCCGCACGGCGTCGCCTCCTTGTGCCGGTTCCCGCTCCGGGGCGGGTGCCCCGCGACCGTCCGGGGAAACGGGCATGCGCGCACCCCCCTCAGGCACCGCGCCCTCACGTTCGTGCGTCGGCGCGCGCGGCGTCGGCCGCCTCGGTCACCAGGGTCAGGGCGTCGGCGTGGTCGGTGAACAGCGCGCGTCCGGCGGCGATGCGCAGCCTCCGGTCCGGGCCCGGTGCGGTGAGCCTGCGCAGCGCTGCCAGCAGTGCGGGACCGTCCTCGGCGACCTCGGACACCCCGAGTGCGGCCATCCGCCGTACGCCGTCCGCGCCGTGGCCGGGGATGGGACGGTGGCCGACGACCGGCAGCCCGGCCGCGAGCGCCTGAACGGCGGTCTGGCCGGCCGCGTTGTCGATCAGGGCGCGGGCGGCGTGCAACAGGCCCGGCATGTCCGTCACCCAGCCCAGGGCGAGGACGCCCGGTGTGCCGGACAGGCTGCGGCGCAGCCGCTGATTGTCGCCGCAGAGCACGACCGGCAGGTAGCCGTGGCCGGCCAGGAGCCGGACGGTGGTCTCCAGGTGCGAGCCGACGCCCCAGGCACCGGCGGACAGCACCACGGCGGGCCGCCCGGGGCCGAGCCGGTCGAAGGTCTCCCGCCAGGGTGCCGCCCCCGGCACGTCGTCGGCCGAGAACTCCGGCGCCACGACGGGAGCGCACGTCGCCGCGGGCGTGCCGGTGCCGGCCCGCACCTCGCGCGCCGCTTCCTCGGTGAGACACAGACAGCGGTCGTTGCCCCGGTGCAGCCACTGCCGGTGCGGCTCGAAGTCGATCACGAGGACGACGCCGGGCACGGGCAGCAGTCCGCGTTCGCGCAGGTGGCCGGTGAGCTGGGCGCCCAGGTGGAAGACGGGCACGACCACGTCCGCGCCCGTGCGTTCCACCAGCCGGCGCAGCCTGGGCCCGGCGAGCCGGGCCAGCGGCGTCCCGCTGGGGCGGCGGCCCGCGCCGGGCCGCAGGAAGAGGCGGTACAGCGCGGCGTAGGCCCAGGGGAAGTGCCGTACGGACCCGCGGTAGAAGCACCTGAGGGCGGTGCCCAGGCCGTACGGCAGGAGGGCGAGGACGTCGACGACCCGGGCGGTGTCGCCGCGCTCCCGGGCCCGCCGGACCAGTTCGGCGGCAACCGTGTCGTGACCGGCGCCCATGCTCGCGCTGAGCACCAGCAGGCGTCGGCCGCCCCGCGGACCGCGCGGGGCGGCGGCGCGGCGGGGCGCTGATGAGCTGCGAGGATGCACGGCGGACCAAGTTGCCGCTGCGGCAGCTTCCAAACCACCGCGCAAGCGGGCGTTTCGGGTGGGCCCTGGGGGATACTCCGTGACCGCCCGTCCGGCCGGACGCCGGAGCCCGACCGCCCGGTCGGACGCCTCCCGGTGCCCGCCCCGAGCCAAGGTGGTCCCCATGGTCCATGCGTTCTCCCGTCCCCGGTCCGCCCCCGGACCGCAGGTCGTCGCACCCGACGCGGACCGTGCGAGGCCCCGGCGGCCCGTCGGGGACCGGGACACGCGGACCCGCACGGCGCTGGTGACGGGGGCGTCCTCCGGCATCGGCGCGGCCGTGGCCCGTCGGCTGGGCGAGGAGCAGGGCTGGCGGCTGGTGCTCACCGGACGTGACCCGGTGCGGCTGCGCCGGGTCGCCGACGACACCTCGGCCACCGCGTTCGCCGCGGATCTCACCCTGCCCGGCGCCGACCGGCAGCTCACCGACTTCGCGCTGGCCACGGCGGGCCGGGTGGACCTGCTGGTGGCCGGCGCCGGGGTGGGCTGGGCCGGGGAGTTCCTGGACATGCCCCCGCACACCATCGACGAGGTGCTCGACATCAACGTGCTGGCCACGCTGCGGCTGGTGCGGCTGCTGCTGCCGGGGATGGTGGCGGCGGGTTCGGGCCGGGTGGTGCTCGTCGGATCGCTGGCGGGCAGTGTCGCGGTGCGCGACGAGGCCGTGTACTCCGCCGCCAAGGCCGCGATCGGCGCCTTCGCGGACTCGCTGCGCTACGAGTTGCGGGGCACCGGCGTGGGGGTCACCCATGTGGTGCCGGGCGTCGTGGACACTCCGTTCTTCGAGCGCCGGGGCGCTCCCTACCGGCGGTCGCGGCCGCGCCCGGTGCCCCCCGAGCGCGTGGCCGACGCGGTGCGCACCGCGGTGGTGCGGGGCCGGGACGAGGTGTACGTGCCCTCGTGGCTGCGTCTGCCGTGCCGGGTGCGGGGCGCGGCTCCGGGACTGTACCGGCGGCTGGCCGCACGGTTCGGATGACCGGGAGCGCGCCGCGGTGAGTGTCCTCACCGTCGTCCTCGCCCTGCTCGCGGCGCTGTCCAACGCTGCGGCGTCGGTACTGCAGCGCCGGGCCGCGGCGCAGGACGAGGACCGGGCCGGGGCCAGGCACACGGCGCTGCGCTCGTTGCTGCGGCTGGTGCGGGACCGGTACTGGGTCGGCGGGGCGGCGCTGCTGGCGCTGACGACGGTGCTGCAGGCGGCCGCGCTTGCGGTGGGCAGTCTGGCCGTCGTCCAGCCGCTGATGGCCACCGAACTCCTGTTCACGTTGATGGTCGGCAGTGCGGTCTTCCACCGGCGTCCGGACTCGCGGACGTGGCTGGCGTTCGTCGCGCTGGCCGTGGGGCTCGCGCTGTTCCTCGGCTCCGCCGCACCGGCCCCCGGTCACGACACCGCCACCGGGGGCCGGTGGATCTGGGCGGGGCTGGCGCTGTTCGTCCTGATCGCGGTCCTCGCCTCGGTCGGCAGCCTGGTGCACGGGGCGCCCCGCGCCGCGCTCTTCGGATCGGCGTCCGCGGTGGGGTTCGGCGGTACGGCGGCGCTGCTCAAGGAAGTGACCGGACGGCTCCCCCAGGGGGTGGGCGAGGTACTGACCCAGTGGCCGCCGTACGCCACCGCGGTGGTGGGCGTGGCCAGCTTCCTGCTGTTGCAGAGTGCCCTGCGGGCGGGGACCCTGGCGGCCTCGCAGCCGGCCCTGACCCTCGGCGACGCGCTGACCAGCGTCGCCCTGGGCTGGGCACTGTTCGGCGAGGAGATCCTGCTCGGGGTGCGGGTGCTGCCCGAGCTGATCGGCGTGGCGCTGATCGGTCTGGGCAGCGTCGGGCTGGCCCGGGCACCGTCGGTGCACGGTGCCTGGGACACGGCCCCGGCGGCGCGGGACGGCCCCGGGCAGACGGTCCAGAGGTGAGCGGTGAGCGGCACAAGGTGAGCGGTGAGCGGAAGCGTCGGACGATCGAACGACCCTGGGACGCACGACCTGGAGGAGACGCGGTGAACAGAGCGGAGGCACCACGGATGCGGCACGGGTTCCGCACCGGGCGGGCGGTGTACGCCGGGGCTCCGGTCGTCGCCGCCGCGCTGGCCCACATCGGTCCGGCCGCGACCTGGCTGCCGGGACTGCGCCGCCGCCTGTTCCCCGGTCTGGCCGGTCTCGGCAGCCCCGGTCACGTGGCGCTCACCTTCGACGACGGCCCCGATCCGGTGTCCACGCCGCGGTTCCTCGACGCACTGGACGGACTCGGGGTGCGGGCCACGTTCTTCGTCCTGGGCGAGAACGTCCTGCGGCACCCCGCGCCGGCCCGTGAACTGGTCCGGCGCGGACACGAACTCGCCGTGCACGGCTGGACGCACGACCGCCCCTGGTGGTCGTCGCCGGCCCGGGACGCGCGCGAGCTGCTGCGTGCCGTCCGGGTGGTGGGCGAGGTGACCGGGAGTGTCCCGCACTGGTACCGGCCGCCCTACGGCATCCTCACCTCCGGTCGCTGGGCGGCCGCCCGCCGGGCCGGGCTGCGGCCCGTGCTGTGGACCGCGTGGGGCAAGGACTGGCGGCACGACGCCACGCCCGCTTCGGTCCGCGCGACCGTGGCGGCGGACCTGGACGGGGGTGGCACGGTCCTCCTGCACGACACCGACCACGCCTCCGCCCCGGGCAGCTGGCGGGCCACCCTCGGTGCGCTGCCGGACATCGTGCGCGACTGCCGCGGGGCGGGGTGGGCTGTGGGGCCCCTGGGCGAGCACGGGACCGGGACCGGCGGGGCCGGGGTGGCGTCCGTGACCGGGGTGACGACGGCCGGGACGACGGGGCAGGCACCGTTTCGGTCACCGGCGCCGGGATAGCCGTAGCGTCATGAACGACAGCGACGAGCGGCGCGCGGCGGCACCGGACACCTCGTGCCCGCCCTGGGCACTGCGCGAGTACGCCGTTCTCGCCGACGGTGAGCGGGGAGCGGTCCTGGACCCCCGGGGCCGGATCGTGTGGCTGTGCGCCCCGCGGTGGCACGACGACGCGGTGTTCTCGGCGCTGATCGGCGGAGCGGGGCACTTCACCGTGGAGCCGGCGGACCCCTGGCACGTCTGGGGCGGCTCCTACGAGGAGGGGACGCTGATCCGGATCAGCCGGTGGGTGACCGCCGGCTGCGTGATCGAGTGCCGGGAGGCCCTGGCGCTGCCGGCCCGCACGGACCGGCTCGTACTGCTGCGCCGCATGCGCGTGGAACGGGGCGAGGCGCGGCTGCGCCTGGACCTGGACCCGCGGCCCGGATTCGGGGAGGCCCGGATGCGCGACCCCCGGCGGGACCGGGGGGTGTGGACGGCCGGGGCCGAGGGGCTGCGGATGCGGCTCGCGGGGGCGCCGGACGCGGTGTGGCGGGACGGGGCCGGGCTGTGCGGCGAGTTCCGGCTGCGCGAGGGCGAGACGCACGACCTGGTGCTGGAACTGTCCCAGCGGCCGGAGACCGGGCCGCTGGACGCCGACGCGCTGTGGCGGGCCACCGAACGGGAGTGGCGGCGGGCGGTGCCGGACTGTTCGCGGCTGGTCGCGCCCCGCGACGCCCGGCACGCGTACGCCGTGCTGCACGGGCTGACCAGCGTCTCGGGCGGGATGGTCGCCGCCGCGACCACGTCCCTGCCGGAACGGGCCAACAGCGGGCGCAACTACGACTACCGCTACGCATGGCTGCGCGACCAGTGCTACGCCGGTCTCGCGGTCGCCGCGCACGGGCCGCACCCCCTGGTCGACGACGCCGTGCGCTTCGTCGCCGAGCGCGTGCTCGCGGACGGCGACGGGGTGCGCCCCGCCTACACGGTCGACGGGCGGCCGGTCGGGAAGGAACGCTCCCTGCGTCTGCCCGGCTATCCCGGCGGCAACGACCACGTGGGCAACGACGCGGGCGCCCAGTTCCAGCTGGACACCTTCGGCGAGGCGCTGCAGTTGTTCGCCGCGGCCGCCGCGCACGACCGGCTGACCGACGAGGCGGAACGGGCGGCGGCCGTCGCGGTGGACGTCGTCGAGCGGCAGTGGTCGAAACCGGAGGCCGGTCTGTGGGAGCTGGAGGACCGGTGGTGGACCCACTCCCGGCTGAGCGTGGTGTGCGGTCTGCGGCGGATGGCCGGGGTGCTGCCCGGGGCCGCGGGGCGCCGGTGTGCCGACCTCGCCGACACGGTGCTGCGGGAGACCCGGCGCCGCTGCCTGCGCGCCGACGGCCGCTGGCGGCGGGCCGAGGACGACGACGGGCCGGAGGCCGCGCTGCTGGTGCCGATGGCCCGCGGCTGCGCGTTCGGGGACGGCGACGGCGACGCCGCCACGCGTGCGTACGTCGAGTCCCGCCTGGCCGAGGACGGGTACCTGTACCGCTTCGAACACCCCGGGGTGCCGCTCGGCGAGGCCGAGGGCGCCTTTCTGCTCTGCGGCTTCACGATGGCGCTCGCCACGCACCGGGTCGGCGACCGGGTCGGCGCGTTCCGCTGGTTCGAGCGGACCCGGGCGGCCTGCGGACCGCCCGGGCTGTTCGCCGAGGAGTACGACGTGCGCCAGCGGCAGCTCCGCGGCAATCTCCCGCAGGCCTTCGTGCACGCCATGATGCTGGAGTGCGCGGTCCGCCTGGCCGGCGAGTCGACCCTGCCCTGAGCCTTCCCTGCCCTGAGCCTTCCCTGCCCCGGGTCTCCCCCTCAGGCGGCCGCCCCCGCCTCCGTCACCCCCCGGTGGAGCGAGTCCCGGTGGATCGGTTCCGCCCCGCCGGTCAGGGGCGCGCCGGTGCCGCCGCGGCGGGCCGCCACGATCTCCGCCACGATGGACAGGGCCGTCTCCTCCGGGGTGCGGGCGCCCAGATCGAGGCCGATCGGTGAGCGGAGCCCGGACAGCTCGTCCTCGGTCAGGCCCGCCTCCCGCAGCCGGCGGTGGCGGTCCTCGTGGGTGCGGCGCGAGCCCATGGCGCCGACGAACGCGACCGGCCTGCGCAGCGCCTCCGTCAGCAGCGGCACGTCGAACTTGGCGTCGTGGGTGAGCACGCACAGCACCGTGCGTCCGTCGGTGCGGGTGCGTCGCAGATAGCGGTGCGGCCAGTCGACGACGACCTCGTCGGCCTCCGGGAAGCGGGCCCGGGTGGCGAAGACGGGCCGGGCGTCGCACACCGTGACGTGATGCCCGAGGAACTTCCCGGCCCGCACCAGCGCCGCGGCGAAGTCGACCGCACCGAAGACGATCATGCGGGGCGGCGGCACGCTGGACTCGACGAGCAGGGTGAGCCCGCCGGGGCAGTGCGACCCGTCCTCCGAGAGTCCGACCGTGGCGGTGCGTCCGGCGTCCAGCAGGGCAGCCGCCTCGGCGGCGGCGTTGCGGTCCAGCTCGGGGTGGCCGCCGAGACCGCCCTCGCAGGATCCGTCGGCTCGGACCAGCAGCGCCCGGCCCAGCAGCTCGGCCGGGCCCCGGACGATCCGGGCGAGGGCCGCGGTCCCGCCCCGGGCGGCGGTCGACAGGGCCGCCCGGAACACCTCGCGCGACGGCGCGTCCGCGCCGACCGGCGTGACCAGCACGTCGATGACTCCGCCGCAGGTCAGCCCGACCGCGAAGGCGTCGTCGTCGCTGTAGCCGAAGCGTCTGCGCACGCTCTCGCCGCTGTCCAGGGCCTCGGCGCACAGCTCGTACACCGCGCCCTCCACACAGCCGCCGGAGACCGAGCCGATCACCGTGCCTTCGCGGTCGACGGCGAGCGCCGCGCCGGGCCCGCGCGGTGCGCTGCCGCCGACCGAGACGACACTGGCGACGGCGAACTCCCGCCCCTGGGCGAGCCAGCCGTCCAGCTCGTCGGCGATGTCAAGCATGCGGGCCGCCCCCGGACGCGGGCACCCCCGCCGACAGGATCCGGTCCGGCCGGATCGGCAGGTGGCGGTGGCGTACGCCGGTCGCGTGCCAGACGGCGTTGGCGACGGCCGCGGCGGCGCCCACGACGCCGATCTCGCCGACGCCCTTGATGCCCACCGGGTCGTCCGGGTCGGGGTCGTCCACCCAGTCGGCCTGGACATCGCCCACGTCGGCGTTGGTGGCCACGTGGTAGCCGGCGAGGTCGGGGGCGTAGAGGGCGCCGCTGGTCCGGTCCCGGACCGCTTCCTCGTGCAGGGCCATGGAGATGCCCCAGACCATGCCGCCGACGAGCTGGTTGCGGGCGGTGAGGGGGTTGACGATCCGGCCGGCCGCGAAGATGCCGAGCATGCGGCGCACCCGTACCTCGCCGGTGGCGGGGTCCACGGCGACCTCGGCGAACTGCGCGCCGAAGGAGTGCCGCTCCTTGTGGGCGAGGGCGCCGAGGGCCTCGGTGGTGTCGGACCGTACGGTGATGCCCTCCGGCGGGATCGCCGTGCCGAGGGCCAGCCGCTCCCGCAGTTCGCGGGCTGCCTCCCGGATCGCCCAGGCCCAGGAACGCGTGCCCATGGAGCCGCCTGCGATCATCGCGGGTCCGAAGTCGCTGTCCCCGATCCGGACCCTGACCCGGTCGGGGGCGACCTCCAGGGCGTCGGCGGCGACCAGGGTGAGCGCCGTACGGGCGCCGGTGCCGAGGTCGGCGGCGGCGATCCGCACCGTGAAGCCGCCGTCGGCCTGCGCGGTCACGACGGCCGTGGAGGGACCGGCGCCCGCGTGGAAGGAGGCGGCGGCCGTGCCCGTGCCCAGGAGCCAGCGCCCCTCCCGGCGCCGCCCGGGGCGCGGGTCGCGCTCGGCCCAGCCGAACCGCCGGGCCCCCTCGCGGAAGCAGGCGTCCAGGTTGCGGCTGCTGAAGGGCAGGCCGGAGACCGGGCCGGCCTCGGGTTCGTTGCGCAGGCGCACTTCGACCGGGTCGATGCCGCAGCGCTCGGCGAGTTCGTCGAGGGCGGACTCGATGGCGAAGGACCCGGGCGCCTCGCCCGGCGCGCGCATGTAGGTCGGCGACGGCACGTCGAGGGCTACGACCTCGTTGGCCGTGTGGTGGGCGTCGGCGTCGTACATCACCCGGGCCACGCCCGCGCTGGGCTCGACGAACTCGTAGACGGTGGACGTCTGGTTCAGCGAGCGGTGCTCCAGGGCGCGCAGCCGGCCGTCGGCGTCGGCGCCGAGCCGCACGCGCTGGAGGGTGGGGCTGCGGTAGCCGGCCAGCGAGAACATCTGCCGCCTCGTCATGACCACGCGCACCGGGCGCTGCAACTCGGTCGCGGCCATCACGGCGGCGACCTGGTGGGCGCGCAGTCCCTTGCTGCCGAAGCCGCCGCCGATGTGCTCGGAGCGCACCCGCACGGCGGAGGCGTCGAGGGAGAACATGTTCGCCAGTTCGCTCTGGATCCAGGTGGTGCCCTGGTTGGAGTCGACGACCTCCAGCCGGCCGCCGTCCCACCGGGCCGTGGCGGCGTGCGGCTCCATCATGCTGTGGTGCTCTTCGGGAGTGGTGTACTCCTCGTCCACCACGACGGCGGAGGCGGCGAGCCCGGCCGCGAGGTCGCCCTTGGCGGTCTCGCCGGGCATGACCCCGCCGGCGGGGTGGGCACCCGGGGCGCCGGTGGTGAGCACGGTGTCGTGCGGTTCCTCGTCGTAGGTGACGACGAGGGCCTCGGCGGCCTCCCGGGCCTGCTCGGGCGTCAGGGCTACGACGAGGGCGACCGGCCAGCCCGCGTGCGGCACCCGGTCGTGCTGGAAGACGGCGGCGGTCGGGTCCGGAGGGGTGCCCAGCATGCCGATGTAGTCGGTGTCGACCCGCGGGGCGTTGCCGTGGTGCAGGACGGCCAGTACGCCGGGCATGGCGAGGACGGCCTCGGTGTCGAGGGAGCGGATGCGTCCGCGGGCGACGGTGGAGAGGACCAGCCAACCGTGGGCGAGGTCGGCGAAGGGGATCTCCCCCGCGTAACGGGCCGCTCCGGTGACCTTGTCGCGGCCCTCGACGCGGGTGTGCGGGGTGCCGACGACGCCCCTGAGCGCCGTGGGGCCGGTGGTGGCGGTGGTCATCGGGCGGTCTCCTCGGCGAGTTCGGTCAGCACGGCCACCACGAGGTTGCGCATGAGGGTCACCTTGTATCCGTTGTCGGGCAGCGGCCTGGCGGCCGCCAGTTCGGCGTCCGCGGCGGCGGCGTAGGTCTCGCCGCCGGCCGGGGCGTCGGTCAGCACGGCCTCGGCCGCGCGGGCCCGCCAGGGCCGGGAGGCGACCGCGCCGAGGGCCAGCCGGGCCTCGCGCACGACACCGTCCTCGACGTCGAGCGCCGCGGCGACCGAGCCGATCGCGAAGGCGTACGAGGCGCGCTCGCGCACCTTGCGGTAGCGGGAGCGGGCGGCGACCGGGGCGGGCGGCAGGGTGACGCCGGTGATCAGCGCGCCGGGCGGCAGGGCGGTCTCCCGGTGCGGGGTGTCCCCGACGGGGAGGTAGAAGTCGGCCAGCGGCAGCTCGCCCGGCCCGTCGGGGGTTTCGTAGCCGACGACGGCGTCGAAGGCGGCGAGGGCCACGCCCATGTCGGAGGGGTGCACGGCAACGCAGTGGTCGGAGGCGCCCAGGACCGCGTGGTTGTGGTGCTCGCCGGTGAGCGCGGAGCAACCGCTGCCGGGGGCCCGCTTGTTGCAGGGTTTGCTCAGGTCGGTGAAGTAGCCGCAGCGGGTGCGCTGGAGGAGGTTGCCGCCGACCGTGGCCATGTTGCGCAGCTGGCCGGAGGCGCCGGCCAGGACCGCCTGCGCCAGGGCCGGGTAGCGGCGGCGCACTTCGGGGTGGGCGGCGAGGTCGCTGTTGGTGACGGTGGCGCCGATGCGCAGGCCGCCGTCCGCGGTCTCCTCGATGCCGTCCAGGGGGAGTCCGCGGACGTCGACGAGCCGGGCGGGGCGCTCGACGCCGGTCTTCATCAGGTCGACGAGATTGGTCCCGCCGCCGAGGAAGCGGGCGTCCGGGTCGGCGGCGAGCAGGGCCACGGCGCCCAAGACGTCGTCGGCACGCTGGTATCCGAACTCCCTCATGCGGCCGTCTCCTCGGGGGTCTCGGGCCGGTCGGCGCGGTCGCCGTCGTGGGCCGCGGCGTGGTGCGCCTCGGCGGCGCGGGTGACCGCCTGGACGATGGAGACGTAGGCGCCGCAGCGGCACAGATTGCCGCTCATCCGTTCGCGGATCTCGTCCGGCGTCAGGGGTGGCGGTCCGGCCTCGGGGCGCACGTCCTCGGTGGCGGCGCTGGGCCAGCCGGCCGCGTGCTCCTCGATGACGGCGATCGCCGAGCAGATCTGCCCGGGGGTGCAGTAGCCGCACTGGTAGCCGTCGAGGTCGAGGAAGGCCTGCTGGACGGGATGCAGCCGGTCGCCCTCGGCCATCCCCTCGATGGTGGTGATCTCGCGCCCCTCGGCGGCGACGGCGAGGTTCAGACAGGAGACGGCGCGGCGTCCGTCGACCAGGACGGTACAGGCGCCGCACTGCCCCTGGTCGCAGCCCTTCTTGGTACCGGTGAGGTCGAGGCGCTCGCGCAGGGCGTCGAGCAGGGTGGTGCGGTGGTCGACGGTCAGGTGGTGCTTCTCGCCGTTGATGTTCAGGGTGACGGCGCTGGACGTCGACGAGGGCGCTGGGGCCATGATCAGCCTTCTTTGGTGTCTGGTGACCGGGAAAACTGGCTGTAGGCAGTGGAGTGGGGGCATGGGTGGGGGGCCGTGGGCCGCTGTCCGCCGGTAGAGTGGGCCGGGCAACCGGACAACTGTCCACTCACTGGAAACGTAACGGACAGTTGTCCGCTTAGCAAGGTCGGTATTCGGCCACGCACCCGGAAGGAGGACGAGTGCCGCAGTCGAAGAAGGACAAGCCGGACACTCCTCTGCGCTCGGACGCCCAGCGCAACCGCGAGCGCATCCTGGCCGTGGCCACGGAGGAGCTGACGCAGTGCGCGAACGCCCCGCTGAGCGGCATCGCCAAGAAGGCGGGGGTCGGGCAGGGCACCTTCTATCGCAATTTCCCGAACCGCGAGGCGCTCGTCCTGGAGATCTACCGCTACGGGATGCAGCAGGTGGCCGACGCCGCGCCCGAGATGCTGGCCACCCGGGAACCGGACCGGGCGCTGCGCGAGTGGATGGACCGCCTCGCCGAGTTCGCCATGACCAAGGCGGGTCTGGCGGACGCGATCCGGTTGGTCACCAGCGCACCCGGAGCGCCGGAGAAACCGCGCCCCACGCCGCTGGAGGACGCGGCCGAGCTGCTGCTCCGCGCCAACCACGAGGCGGGCACGATCCGGCCCGGACTGACCGGGGACGACTTCTTCCTCGTCCTCGGCGGGCTGTGGCTGGTCGCTCCCGGGGAGGACTGGCAGTCGCGGGTCACCCGGTTCCTGGATGTCGTCATGGACGGCCTGCGGGCCGGAGCACCGGGCCGGTGACCGCGCCCCGGAAGCGGTAGCGGCGCTCGGGCCGGCCCGCCACGCCGTAGCGCAGGGAGACCTCGGCGCTGCCCACGGTGTGGAAGTACTCCAGGTAGCGGCGGGCGCTGACCCGGGAGATGCCGGTCAGCGCCGCGCACTCGCTGGCGGACAGGGTGCCGTCCGCCTCGCGCAGGGTGCGCTCCACCAGGTCCGCGGTCTCCACGCTCATCCCCTTGGGCAGCGCGGGGACCGGTGCCGCCTGTGCCGCGGCCCCGGCCAGTACCCGGTCGACGTCGGCCTGGCTGCGCACCACCGTGCCGAGCAGCCGGCCCCGCTGGACGGCGTAGCGCTCCAGCCGCACCCGCAGGTCCTCGAACTCGAAGGGCTTGAGGAGGTAGTCGACCACGCCGTGCCGCACGGCGCCGCGCACCGCGTCCGCCTCCCGGGCGGCGCTGATGACCATGACGTCGCAGTCGTGGCCCGCGGCGCGCAGCCGTGGGATGACGTCGAGGCCGAACACGTCCGGCAGGTACAGGTCGAGCAGGACCAGGTCGGGGCGCAGTTCCCCGACGGCGGCCAGCGCCTGCTCCCCGGTGCCGGCGACCCCGACGACCCGGAAGGGCTCGACCCGTTCGACGAACGCGCGGTGGACCCGGGCCACCATGAAGTCGTCGTCGACCACGAGCACGCCGACCGGGGCGGCGGCACAGGTCGTCTCCGGGGGCGCGGCGGTCGCGGTCGCGTCGGACGTGCCGCTCGTAGCCGTCATGGTGCTGCTCCTTCCGCCACCGCGTCGGTGAGGTGGCTGACGGTCATGCGTGCGGTGAACATGGCCCCCTCGGGGGTGTTGGTCACCGAGATCTCACCGCCGTGACGTTCGCAGACCAGCCGGGTCAGCGCCAGGCCGATGCCCCGCTCGCCCTGCCGGGCGGCCTTGGTGGTGAAGCCGTGCGAGAAGACCTCCCGGGCCAGTTCGGGCGCCACTCCGGGCCCGGAGTCGCGGACCACGATCTCGACGCTGGCGGCGTCCTGCCGCAGCTCGACCTCGACCCAGGCCTCGTGCGCGTCGTCCAGGGTGGCGGCGGCGTCCACGGCGTTGTCGACGAGGTTGCCGAGGACGGTCGCCACGTCGGCGGCGTCCGCCGGCTCCAGGCGGTCCAGGGCCGTGCGGTCCGAGACGCGCAGGGCGACCCGGCGCTCGGCCGCGAGGGAGGACTTCGCGGTGATCAGCGCCGCCACGGCGGTGTCCCGGACCCGGCGGCTGAGGGTGACGTCCAGGGACTGGCGGCGCTGGTTGAGCCCACGGATGTAGCGCACCACCTCGTCCTGCGCGCCGATCTGGATGAGCCCGGAGATGGTGTGCAACTGGTTGGCGAACTCGTGGGCCTGGGCGCGCAGCAGCTCGGAGGTGGAGCGGAAGGAGCCGATCTCCCGCTCCAGGCGGGCCAGTTCGGTGCGGTCGCGCAGGGTGGTGACCGAGCCGAGCGGGCGGCCGTCCTTGGTGACGGTCATGCGGTTCATGACCAGCACCCGGCCGTGGCGGACGACGACCTCGTCGCGCGGATCGGCCGTTTCGGAGGCGGCGCCGGCGAGGACGTCGCGCAGCCGGCCGTCGATGCCGAGCCCGTCCAGGCTCTGGCCCACGCAGTCGGCGGGCAGGTCGAGCAGGCGGCGGCCCATCTCGTTGACCAGGGTGAGCCGGTGCTGCGGATCGAGGGCGACGACGCCCTCGGCGATGCCGTAGAGCATGGCCTCCCGGTGCTCGGCGAGGCCGGCGATCTCGCGCGGCTCCAGGCCGAGGGTCTGCCGCTTGACGCGCCGGGCCAGCAGCCAGGAACCGGCCACGCCGAGGCCGCTGGCGATGCCGAGGTAGGCGAGGAGGTAGGAGGAGGCGCCGCTCAGGCGCTGCCACACCGTCGGATCGGCCTCGCCGACCATCACCGTGCCGAGCCGGCGGCCGAGGGTCTGCCGGGTGGCTCCGAGCACCGGGACCTGGGCGACGAGCTCCCGGCTGCCCTGCACCGTCAGCGGCCCCGACCAGCCGCTCGACACCCCGGCGCCCTTCCCGCGCGGCAGCCGGGCGCCGATCAGCGTGGGGTCGGTGGAGCTGACGACGCGGCCGTCGGCGTCGGCCACCGTGACGGAGGTGACCCCGGACTGGGTCTGCGTGGAGTTGACCAGCGGAGCGAGGGCTTCCTGCGGCACCGGGCGCAGCAACTGGCTGCGCACCAGCGGCGTGGCGGCCAGCTGCTCGGCCAGGGCGGTGACCCGGCGGCCCTCGACGCGGTTGAAGGTGGCCCTGGACTGGGCGAGCGAGACGGCGGCCACCGCGAGCAGCACGACCACGACGATGGCGAGCTGCAGGACCAGCATCTCGCCCGCGAGGGTCTGACGGCGGAAGGTGGGGGCCACGGCGGACTCGTTCTCGGATCACGGGGGGCGGGGGTGCCGGGTCGCCATCATGGCGCCCACCTGCGGCGAGGGAAAGGGATGTGCCTGCTTCGCAATGAACCGGCGATCCGACGGCGACGTCCGGCACACGGTTTTGGCGACCGCAATGAACACAACCTCCCTTGGTTCCGCAAGGAAGACAGACGGCGAGCGCGCGGGCACCATGTGGCCCACGTCACCCCCCCACGGGATTCCCCCACCGCTCCACCCAACCGCTCTACCCAACCGACAGGTGGTGTCATACGTGCGCCTGCGCACCCCCCTTGCCCTGCTCGGGGCCGCCGTGCTCGTGCTGGCCGGACCGCCGTTGCTCTCCTCCGGCGACGACTCGGACTCCGGCACCCAGATCCCGGGCCTGCGTTTCATGGTTCCCAACACGCCCGGCGGCGGCTACGACATCACCGCCCGCACGGCCGCGAAGAACGCCGAGGACGCCGGGCTCACCCACAGCATCGAGGTGTTCAACCTGCCCGGCGCGGGCGGCACCGTGGGCCTGAGCCGGCTGGTGAGCGAACACGGCAACGGCAAGCTCGCCATGTCCATGGGTCTCGGCGTCGTCGGCGCCGTCCGCTCCAACCACGCCCCCAAGACCCTCGCCGACGCCACGCCGATCGCGCGGCTCACCGAGGAGCAGGACGTCGTCGTGGTCGCCAAGGACTCGCCGTACAAGACGATCGACGAGCTGATCGGCGCCTGGAAGGAGGATCCGGGGAAGATCCCGGTGGGCGGCGGTTCGTCGCCGGGCGGGCCCGACCACCTCGCGCCGATGCTGATGGCGCAGGCCGCCGGGATCGAGCCGAAGTCGGTCAACTACATCCCCTTCGACGGCGGCGGCGAGCTGCTCGCCTCGATCCTCGGCAACAAGGTCGGCTTCGGGGTCTCCGGCGTCGGCGAGTACCTGGACCAGATCAAGGCCGGCGAGCTGCGGGTGCTGGCGGTGACCGGTCCCGAGCGGGTGGACGACCTCGAGGACGCGCCGACCCTCAAGGAGTCCGGCTACGACGTGGACTTCACCAACTGGCGGGGCATCGTCGCCCCGCCCGGACTGTCCGAGGCAGAGCGCAACAAGCTGATCCGCCTGTTCGAGGAGCTGCACGACTCGCCCGAGTGGAAGAAGTCGATGGACCAGAACGGCTGGGACGACGCGTTCCTCACCGGCGACGAGTTCGGCGACTTCCTGGACGCGCAGGACGAGCGCGTGGTGTCGGTGCTGAAGGAGCTGGGACTGTGACGACGCGGACCGAACTCCCCGAGGACCACGAGAAGCCGGCCGCCGGCCGCCGCTCGTGGCTGCGCGACCACTCCGAACTGGGCGTGTGCGCCCTGCTGCTGGCGCTCGGTGTGCTCGTGCTGACCGACGCGCTCACCATGGACGTCGACATCACCCAGCGCGGCCCGGTCGGCCCCAAGACCGTTCCGGTCGTGGTCGGCATCGGCCTGTTGGTGATCGCCGCGCTGCTCGCCGTCGACGTGCTGCGCGGCGGCCGGGGCGAGGCCGAGGGCGGCGAGGACGTCGACCTGTCCGAACCGGCCGACTGGCGCACGGTGCTGCTGCTGTCCGGGATCTTCCTCGGCGCCGCCGCCCTGATCGAGCCGGCCGGCTTCCCCGTCGCCGGGGCGCTGCTCTTCTGGGGCGCCGCCTTCGCGCTCGGCAGCCGCCGGGTGGACCACGATCCGCTGATCGCCGCGGTGCTGTCCCTGATCACCTATGTCGTCTTCGACAAGCTGCTCGGCGTGCCGCTGCCCGGCGGTCCGCTGATGGGAGTGCTCTGACATGAACGCCCTCAACTCCCTCATGGACGGGTTCGGCACCGCCCTCACCCCGCTCAACCTGCTGTGGGCCGCCCTCGGCGTGCTGCTCGGCACGGCCATCGGCGTGCTGCCCGGCATCGGCCCGGCGATGGCGGTGGCGCTGCTGCTGCCGGTGACGTACGGGCTGGATCCGGTCGCCGCGTTCATCATGTTCGCGGGCATCTACTACGGCGCGATGTTCGGCGGTTCGACCACCTCCATCCTGCTCAACACCCCCGGCGAGAGCGCCGCGGTGGTCGCGGCCATGGAGGGCAACCCCATGGCCAAGGCGGGGCGTGGCGCACAGGCGCTGGCCGCCGCGGCCATCGGTCACTTCGCGGGCGGCATGATCGGCACGATCCTGCTGGTGGCGCTCGCGCCGACGGTCGCCGACCTGGCCGTGGACATCGGCGCCCCGGACTACTTCGCCATCATGGTGCTGGCGTTCATCGCCGTGACGTCGGTGCTGGGTTCGTCGCGGATCAGGGGTCTGGCCTCGCTGCTGATCGGGCTGACCATCGGCCTGGTGGGCCTGGACCAGATGACGGGCCAGCAGCGGCTGACCTTCGGTTCGCTGCAACTCGCCGACGGCGTGGACGTGGTGATCGTGGCGGTCGGTCTGTTCGCCATCGGCGAGGCGCTGTGGGTGGCGGCCCACCTGCGGCGCGGGACGGCGGCACCGATCCCGGTGGGCCGTCCCTGGCTCGGCCGCGGTGACGTGCGGCGCACCTGGAAGTCCTGGCTGCGCGGCCCGTTCATCGGCTTCCCGTTCGGCGCGATCCCGGCGGGCGGCGCGGAGATACCCACCTTCCTGTCGTACGTCACGGAGAAGCGGCTGTCCAAGCACAAGGACGAGTGGGGCAAGGGCGCCATCGAGGGCGTGGCGGGTCCGGAGTCGGCGGCCTCGGCCTCGGCGGCGGGCACGCTGGTGTCCATGCTGACGCTCGGCCTGCCGACGACCGCGGTCGCCGCGGTCATGCTGGCCGCCTTCCAGCAGTACGGCATCCAGCCGGGGCCGCTGCTCTTCGAGCGGGAGCCCGAGCTGGTCTGGGGCCTGATCGCCTCGCTCTTCGTCGGCATGGTGCTGCTGCTCGCCCTGAACCTGCCGCTGGCGCCGGTGTGGGCCAAGCTGCTGCGGATCCCGCGGCCGTATCTGTACGCGGGCATCATGTTCTTCGCCGCGGTCGGCGCGTACGCGGTCGGCGGCGAGGTGATCGACCTGGTGATCCTGCTGGTCATCGGTCTGATCGGGTTCGGCATGCGGCGCTACGGTCTCCCGGTGCTGCCCGCCGTGATCGGCGTCATCCTCGGACCGAACGCCGAGCAGCAGCTGCGCCGCGCCCTGCAGATCAGCGACGGCAGCGTGACGGGCCTGGTCAACACGCCGTTCTCGGTGACGGTGTACGCGGTGATCGTGCTGCTGCTGGCCTGGCCGCTGGTGAAGCGGCTGGTGCTCCGGGCGAGGACGCGGACGGACGCCTCGTCCCGGGCCTGATCCCCGGCCCGGTCCCGGCACGTCCGGGTGCTCAGGAGCGGTGCGTGCGGCCCGGTACGTCGATCCCGTACCGGGCCGTCCTGCGATACAGGGTGGCGCGGCTCATCCCGAGCTGCCGCGCCGCCTGGGCCATCGTCGTACCGGGCTCGGTCAGGCAGCGCACGATCTCGTCGCGCTCCAGCTCCTGGAGGCGGCTCAGCCGGTACCGGGCGCCGGTGAACACCTCCGCCGGCAGGTGCCGCGCGTCGACCACGTCCGCCCGGGCCGCGGCGGCCCGCACCACCTTCCTCAGCTGACGTACGTTCTCGGGCCATTCGTACGCGGTCAGGGCCCGTACGGCTTCCGGTGTGAACGTCACGCCGTGGCCCCGGTGCCGACGTGCGAAGCGGTGGGCCAGCGGCATCACGTCGTCCGGGCGCACCCGCAGCGGCGGCACCTCGACGACGGTGTCGACGAGCGGGGCCAGCTCGGGCGGGAGCGCCGACCAGTCGGAGGCGGTCAGCGCGAACGGCTGCAGGCGGGTGCCCGCGCCGTGGCCCGTACGGCGGGCCCGGGCGAACAGCGCGGCCAGCTCGGCGGCGGCCCACCCGGGCAGGGCGTCCACCCGGGAGACGATGACGCAGGTGTCGTCCTTGGCCAGTTCCGGGGTCCACAGCGTCAGCCAGGCCCGCATGTCCTCGGGCGCCGGCGGGCGTGCCACGAGGACCCGCTCCCGTGGGGCGGTGCCCCTGCGTGCCGCCGAGATCAGCGCCGTCCGGCCCGCGCCCGGTTCCCCGACGGCCGCGAGCACCCTCCCCTCGGCGAGCGCCGAGCGGGCCGTCGCCACGCGCCGCGTCCACGCCGTGGACAGGGGGCGTTCGCGCTCGTCGTCCCGGTCGGTTCCGTCGGCGTACACGCGGAACACCTCGCCGCGCGGGAGGGGGCGGACACGGCGGCCGGAGCCGCGCGCCAGCATCAGGGCGGTGGTGCTCCCGGCGGTGGCCTGTGCCAGGGCGAGCAGGAGCTGCGAGGAGGAGTCCGACCAGGTGGTGAGGTTGACGGTGCCGGCGACGTCGCCGCTGACCGGGTCGAGGACCGGGGCCGCGGCGCAGGTGTAGCCGCGCAGTCCGGAGCAGAAGTGTTCCTCGGCCCGTACGAGTGAGGGGGC
This sequence comes from Streptomyces hyderabadensis, assembly GCF_020404845.1. Lineage (GTDB taxonomy): Bacteria > Actinomycetota > Actinomycetes > Streptomycetales > Streptomycetaceae > Streptomyces > Streptomyces hyderabadensis. The sequence continues at coordinate 77,273 of NZ_JAIOJZ010000032.1, forward strand.
GCGGTCGGCGAGGGCGAGGCCGAGCCCGTTGGTGCCGGCGTTGGACTCGGCGAAGTAGAAGCCCGGGGCGAGGTGCACCCGGTCCAGGGAGCGGTCGATGGCGGCGTCCTCGCTGAGCCGGCACAGCACCAGGCCCTCGTGATCGGTGATCATCAGGCTCACCGGCTCGTTGGCCAGGGTGCGGCGCAGCCCGCGCAGCACCTCGTGACCGCATTCGTACAGCAGGGATCCGGTGTCCACCGAACCGGTGAAGACCGGCCGCATCTCCTCCGGCGTCAGTCCGTACGTCTCGCTGCGCCGCCACGAGGCCCGCAGGCGCGTGGGGAGCGCGGCGGCCGCGCCGCCTTGCCCGAGGGTGACGTCCGAGTGCGCGTTGTCCACTTCGACCTCCGCGGGACGCGTCGTTGCGTCGACCCGGGCCACGCTACTGGGCGACGGTCCGGATCTCGCCGGTCGCGGTGTCTCAAAGTGAGACACCCGACGGCTGCCGCCGCCCTCGCGCCGCTTCCTACGGTGCTCCACAAGCTGCCGGCGAGACGGAAGGGACGCCATGTACCGCAAGGACGGCGAGAACTACTTCATCGTGGACGCGCACGTCGCACTCTGGGACGCGCGGCCGGACAACCAGCGCAACATCCACGGGAAGCAGTTCATCGACTGCTTCTACGACTACCACCGCAACCTCAGCCCGGAGCCGGAGCTGTGGCCGTACGAGGACTACCTCTACTACGGCGGCGAGCGGCTGATGAAGGACCTGTTCGTCGACGGCCACGTCGACCACGCGATCTTCCAGCCGGCCCGGCTGGGCGCGTTCTACCGGACCGGGTTCGGGCAGACCGAGGAGGCCTTCGCGCTCACCCGCAAGCACCCCGGCAAGCTCACCTACAACCACTACTTCGACCCGCGCTTCGAGGAGGCGGGTCTCCGGCAGCTCCGCGAGGACGCCGCCCGCTTCGGTCTGAAGGGCGTCAAGCTCTACACGGCCGAGTGGAAGGGCGACTCGCGCGGCTACAAGCTGGACGACCCGTGGACCTACCGCTACCTGGAGGCCTGCCGGGAGCTGGGCATCCGGAACATCCACATCCACAAGGGCCCCACGATCCGGCCCCTGGACCGGGACGCCTTCGACGTGGCCGACGTCGACAAGGCGGCCACCGACTTCACCGACCTGAACTTCGTGGTCGAGCACTGCGGGCTGCCCCGCCTGGAGGACTTCTGCTGGATCGCCACCCAGGAGCCCAACGTGCACGCGGGGCTCGCGGTCGCGATCCCGTTCATGCACACCCGGCCGCGGTACTTCGCGCAGATCATCGGCGAGTTGCTCTACTGGCTCGGCGAGGACCGCATCCAGTTCTCCAGCGACTACGCGCTGTGGACGCCGAAGTGGCTGGTCGAGCGGTTCGTCGACTTCACGATCCCCGAGGACATGACGGACGAGTACCCGCAGCTCACCGTCGCGCAGAAGAAGAAGATCCTCGGCCTGAACGCGGCCGCCATGTACGGCATCGACGTGCCCGCCGAGGGCCGGCTGTCCGAACGGGCGGTGGCCTGACGTGTGGGCCGCACAGCTCGGGGCGGCGGCACGCGCCGCGCTCGACACCGTCCACGACCCCGAACTGGACGAACCGATCACCGACCTCGGCTTCGTCCGCTCCCTGACCGCCGACGACGGCCGGATCACCGTGCACCTGCGGCTCCCGACGTCGTTCTGCTCCCCGAACTTCGCCTACCTCATGGCCTCCGACGCCAAGGACGCGCTCAGCGCGCTGCCCGGCGCCCGTGAGGTGACCGTCCTGCTCGACGACCACCACGACTCCGACCTGATCAACCGGGGACTGGCGGCCGACGCCGGGTACCGCGGCACCTTCGGCCACGAGGCGGAGCGGGACCTGGAGGAACTGCGGGAGGTCTTCCGGCGCAAGGCGCACACGGCCGCGATGGAACGGGCTCTCAGCGCGCTGCTGCGCGCCCGGCCCGAGCTGTCCGGGGAGCGGCTCGGCGACGTGGTGCTGGGCGACCTGCCGGACACGCCCGCCGCCCGGGCGCTGCTGCGCCGCCGCGCCGCCCTCGGGCTCGGCACCGGGCCCGCCGAACCGGCCCTCGTGGACGACGCGGGCCGGCCCTTCCCGCCGGGGGAGATCCCGCTGCGCCTGCGGTTCGCCCGGTCCGTGCGCATTTCGATCGACGGCAACGCGCACTTCTGCCGCGGTCTGCTGCGCACCCGCTATCCCGGCTCCGGCGCCGACCAGGCGCCTCGCTCCGGCGACGACGGGAACCCGGTGGACGGCACACCCGCGGCGCCCGGCCGGGCATCCGCCGGGGCCCCATCGACCACGAAGGAGACCCTCGCATGAAGGCAGTCCAGGTCGTCGGCTACGGCGACCACCCGCTCGACAACATCCGCATGGCGGAGGTACCCGCCCCCGAGGTGTCCGGCCCGCACGACGTGATCGTGCGGATCGGCGGCGCGGGGGTGTGCCGGACCGACCTGCACATCCTGGAGGGGCAGTGGGCCGAGAAGTCCGGCGTCGGCCTGCCGTACACCATCGGACACGAGAACGCCGGCTGGGTGCACGCCGTGGGCAGCGCCGTCACGAGCGTCGCGGAGGGCGACAAGGTCATCGTCCATCCGCTGATGACCTGCGGGCTGTGCCGGGCCTGCCGGGCGGGCGACGACGTCCACTGCGAGCAGTCGCTGTTCCCCGGCATCGACACGGCCGGCGGCTACGCGGAGTACCTCAGGACGTCCGCCCGCAGCGTCGTCCGTCTCGACGACTCCCTCGAACCGGCCGATGTGGCGGCCCTCGCGGACGCCGGGCTGACCGCCTACCACGCGGCGGCCAAGGCGGCCCGGCGGCTGCGGCCCGGCGACCGCTGTGTGATCGTCGGGGCGGGCGGCCTCGGTCACATCGGCATCCAGGTGCTGAAGGCGCTCACGGCCGCCGAACTGGTCGTCGTCGACCGCAACCCGGAGGCCGTGAAGCTCGCCCGGTCACTCGGCGCCGACCACGGTGTCGTGGGCGACGGCGACCACGTCGAGCAGGTCCTGGAGCTGACCGGCGGCCACGGCGCCGAGGTCGTCGTGGACTTCGTCGGCGAGGGCGGCGCCACCCGCGACGGGGTCCGCATGCTGCGCCGGGCCGGCGACTACCACGTCGTGGGTTACGGCGAGAACATCGACATTCCCACGATCGACGTCATTTCGTCCGAGATCAACTTCATCGGTAACCTCGTTGGCAGCTACACCGACCTGTGCGAGCTGATGGTGCTCGCAGCGCAGGGCCGGGTAAGGCTGCACACGGCGACGTACCCGCTCGACCGCTTCCAGGACGCCCTGGCCGACCTGGACGCGGGCCGGGTCCGCGGCCGCGCCGTCCTCGTACCGTGACCGGGAGAACCGTCCCGGTCCCGCAATCACAGAAAGCGAAGACCATGATCTTCATCACGGCGAAGTTCCAGGTGCTCCCCGAACACGCCGACCAGTGGCCGGAGATCGCCGGCGAGTTCACCCGGGCCACCCGGGCGGAACCCGGCTGCCTCTGGTTCGACTGGTCGCGCAGCGTCGACGACCCCACGGAGTACGTGCTGGTCGAGGCGTTCCGCGACGACGAGGCGGGCGCCGCGCACGTCCAGTCGGCCCACTTCCGCGCCGCACAGGAGAAGCTGCCGCGCCACCTGGCCCGCACGCCGCGCATCGTGAACACGACGGTGGACCAGGAGGGCTGGTCGGAGCTGGGCGAGATGGCGGTGGAGTAGGACGCCGGGAGCCTGCGTACGGCGGCGCCGTCAGCGCTCGCCGTCGCGCAGCGCGCAGTGCGGCGTGAGGCGGCCCCGCCGGGCCGACTGCCGATCCACTGCGTCCAGGGCGGCTTCGGCGACTTCTTCGGGCGTACGCCCGTCGGTGGCCACGACGACCGTGGCCACCTCCTCGTACAGGTGCCGACGGGCCTCCATCAGCTCGCGCCACTGCTTGCGCGGATTGACCACCAGCAGCGGACGCGCCGCGTTCAGACCGGTCCGCTTGACGGCCTCCTCGACGTCCATCGACAGGTAGACGACCCGCTGCCCGGCCAGCAGCGCACGGGTGTCCGCGTCCAGGACCGCGCCGCCGCCCAGGGCCAGGACACCCTCGTGCCCGGCGAGCGCGCTGCGCACGGCCTCCTTCTCCAGGGCCCGGAAGGCGGCCTCGCCCTCGTCCACGAAGATCTCGGCGATGGTCCGTCCCTGGGCGGTGACGATGTCCTCGTCCGTGTCCCGGTACCCCGCGCCCAGCCGCTCGGAGAGCAGCTGCCCCACCGTGGACTTGCCCACCCCCATCGGT
>NZ_JAIOJZ010000033.1 GCF_020404845.1 Streptomyces hyderabadensis
GCGGCCAGGGCGAGGCCGTCCTCTTCGCCCGCTCGGCGACCGCGGGCGGCCAGCAGTACCCCGCCACCCCCCACAGCCCGCCGCAGGCACCCCGCGCAACCGCCGGAGGCCCAGGCGCTCACCCCCGTCGCACAACCGCCCCCGCCCCGCCCAGCGCCCCCCGCTGTGGCGCGATGCCCGCCGGTACCGCGCGTTGGCGGGCCGGGGTGCCGGTCCAGCAGGTGCCGCGGCGGGCGAGAAGGCGACCGAGCCACAGCTCCAGCGAGACGAGGTCGGCCAGCCCGTCCAGCGGCAGCGGCTCACCCGCGGCCACCGCCCGCACCGCCTTGCGCACCACCCGCGCCTCCACGAGCCCCGCCTCCGCGAGCAGCGGCCGGTCGAACAACCCCAGCAGCGAGTCCGCGGCGACCCGCAGCCCCGTCCGCGCCGTGGAGGCGGCCAGCGCCTGCGTGGGCGCCCCCCACCCGCTCGGCAGCTCGCTCACCCCCGACCCCTCCAGCACCGTCCGCAGGATCGCCGCCCGCGCCCCCGGCTGCACCCGCAGCGCCTCCGGCAGGGCACGGCAGGCCCGCACGACCTGGTTGTCGAGGAACGGCGTGTGCAGCCGCTGGAAGCGGATCTCCGCGGCCTGCTCCAGCACCCGCACCTCGGAAGCCTGCCGCGCCAGCGCCGCCCGCGCCCGGAAGTCCCCCGGACGCTGCCCCGGCCCCACCCCCGACCGCTGCGAGGACGTCTGCAGGCGAACCGATACTTCAGCCAACGCCTCTCCGGTCAGCCACCGCGCCGCCGGCCCGGCCCCGGCCCAGGTCAGCGCGGCCAGGGACGCGTCCATCGCCCCGTCACCGGGCGGGTCGAACCGCCGCCGCAGCAACCGCTCGGCGAGCACTTCGAGACCGCTCCGGTACGGCGTGCGCGCCAGCCGCCGCGCCGCCGCGTACACGCGCGCGGGGACCAGCACCGACCCGTCGGCCTTGGCGAGCGCGGCGACCGGCCGGACCAGGTGCCGCCGCTTGCGGTCCATGAGCAGGTCGGCCAGCCGCGCCGGATGCGCGTCGAGCACCTGCCGCGCCCCGTACCCCGTGAAGTGGTCCGCACTGCCCGCCGCCAGCCGCGCCCGGTGCCGTGCCGCGGCGACCAGGACGGAGCCCGGTTCGTCGGTCAGCGGCCCGTCCAGCGCGGCGTACGGCAGCATGTCCTCGCCGCCGGTGACCACCACGTGGTGCAGCCGCGGGTTGGCGGCCAGCGCCCCCGCCCGCGCCAGCTCGGGCTCCTGCCCGCCGACGGCGAGGTCGTTGAAGGTGACGGCCAGCAGCCGCTCCCCCGCCCCGGTGCCGTGCCCCAGCACGGTCCCCGGCATCCCCGGCAGCCCGGCCGCCAGCAGCGCCAGCGTGCCCGAGGCCGGCCCGCCGGACAGGTCGGCCCCGATCCCCGGCACCGGCATCCCGCGCGCCGCACGGCGTTCCGCGGGCCCCATGCCCGGCACCGGCCCGGGGTCGATGCCGTCCCCGGGGACGTGCCGCGGCGCGGCGAGCCGGGTGCGCACCGCCTCGACCAGGGCGTCCCGCACGCCGTCCACCGCACGCTCGGGGTCGGCCGCGGGCGCCGCGACGGCGAGCGAGGCCACCGGCTCGTACCCGGCGATCTCGCGCGCCCCGGCGCGCAGAATCAGCGCGTGCCCCGGCGGAACGCGTTTCACGCCGTCGTACGGGGTGGAGTCGTCCAGCGCGGCCGGCACGTCGGGCGTGGCGAGCAGCGCGGCGAGGTGGCCGAAGTCGAGGTTGGCCTCGACGAGATCGGCGAGCGGCAGCGCGGCGGTCGCGTAGGCGGTGCCGCCGGCCCAGGGGGTGTGGAACACGGGCCGCGCGCCCGCGAGGTCGCCGCAGACGGTGATCCGCCGCCCGACCTGGACGACGGCCGTGTAGCTGCCGGGCCAGGCCGTCAGATGCCGCAGCGCGCCCCCGCGGGCGGCGAACAGCGCGACGCGCAGCTGCTCGTCACTGGCGCCGCAGATGCCGAGGACGGCGATCCGGGTCTGCGGGTCCGCCGTGACGACGCGCACCTCGTCGGGCCGCCAGTCGCCGACCGCCCACAGCGGATCGGGGTCGCCCCACAACGCCTGGGCACCCACGGGCTGCACGGTCTCCCCGTCGTAGCCGGTGACCCCCGCGGAGCCGGTGACCCCGGCGGAGCCGGCCGCTCCGGCGATCCCCGCTGCTCCTGCTCCCACGGCGGCGCTGCTCCACCCCACCAACCACCGCATCGACGCCTCCACAGGCTGGGGACAACCAGTGCACCGTACGAACTGGTTCCCCATGCTGCCATGAAGGGCGCGCCACAGAGCGTCGGCGGAGCCGCGTGTGCTCCCTGAGTGCGCTCTCGCGAAGGCCCACGCGAGGGCGCCGACTCTCTTGCACCGCCCTGGGGAGGCCGTTGGGAGGCCGCTCCGAAGGGAGGTGAAGACGACGCGAATGCGCCCCCGCAACGCGCCCCTTGGCTCCCCCACGCGCCCTCAACTCCCGTGGTGAGGGCGGTAGTACCCCGAAATCACCAGAGGTGATTTTCAGCCAAATCGACGTCACGCAGTCGCACCCGAACACGCTCCGTACAAACTCTGCGCACCACCGGCGGAGTGCGGTCGGCGCGCGGTCCGGGGGACGGGACTCGCCCCCCGGACCGGTCCGCCGCCCGCGGGGATGTAGGCGGCGGCGTCCCCCAGCCCACTGGATCCAGTACAGCGGGCCGACCCACGCACCGCCCATGGAATCGCTCCCGCCGTGGCCGGAGAAGAGCGCACGCACGGGCGCACGGCCACACATCGGGAGCACGCGGCAACGGACCGTACATACACCGCACTTGAGTACGGACCACAATCCCGCCATCCGGAACAATGCCTCTTAACGCCTGGGATGCGGCGAACTACGCTGGGTTTACGAATGCCGCGTGGTTATGCCAGCGCGGCAGCCGTCTGTGTCGAGGGGTGGCGCATGTCCAGGGAGCAACGCGGGCCGAACGAAAAGCTCGGCGCCGTTCTCGCCCTCGCGGGAATCAGCAACGCAGGACTCGCCCGGCGCGTCAACGACCTCGGCGCCCAACGCGGGTTGACACTTCGCTACGACAAGACGTCGGTGGCGCGCTGGGTGTCGAAGGGCATGGTGCCCCAGGGCGCCGCGCCGCACCTCATCGCGGCGGCCATCGGCCAGAAGCTCGGCCGCCCGGTGCCGCTGCACGAGATCGGCCTGGCGGACGCGGACCCGGCACCCGAGGTGGGCCTCGCCTTCCCGAGGGACGTCGGGCAGGCGGTCAGGTCGGCCACCGAGCTGTACCGTCTCGACCTGGCCGGCCGCCGGACCGGCGGCGGCATCTGGCAGTCGCTCGCCGGATCGTTCGCGGTCAGCGCGTACGCGACGCCCGCCTCGCGGTGGCTGATAACCCCGGCCGACAGCTCGGTGGCGCGCGAGGCGAGCCCGGCCGAGGGCTCCGGCGCACCGCTCAAAGTCGGCCACAGTGACGTCCAGAAGCTGCGCGAGGCCGCCGAGGACGCCCGGCGCTGGGACTCCAAGTACGGCGGCGGGGACTGGCGTTCGTCGATGGTCCCCGAGTGCTTACGCGTCGAGGCGGCCCCGCTGCTCCTCGGCTCCTACTCCGACGAGGTCGGCCGCGCCCTGTTCGGCGCCTCGGCCGAACTGACCCGGCTGGCCGGGTGGATGGCCTTCGACACCGGCCAGCAGGAGGCGGCCCAGCGGTACTACATCCAGGCGCTGCGCCTGGCCCGCGCGGCGGCCGACGTCCCGCTCGGCGGCTACGTGCTCGCCTCCATGTCCCTCCAGGCGACCTACCGCGGCTTCGGCGACGAGGGCGTGGACCTCGCCCAGGCCGCCCTGGAACGCAACCGCGGCCTGGCCACGGCCCGCACCATGAGCTTCTTCCGCCTGGTGGAGGCCCGCGCCCACGCGCGCGCGGGCGACGCGGCGGCGGCCGGCGCCGCCCTGAAGGCCGCCGAGAGCTGGCTGGAGCGCGCCCGCCCCGGCGACAGCGATCCGTCGTGGCTGGGTTTCTACTCCTACGACCGGTTCGCCGCCGACGCGGCCGAGTGCTACCGCGACCTGAAGGCACCACGCCAGGTCCGCCGCTTCACCGAGCAGGCGCTGTCGAAACCGACGGAGGAGTTCGTACGCTCGCACGGCCTCAGACTCGTCGTCTCGGCGGTGGCCGAGCTGGAGTCCGGCAATCTGGACGCGGCCTGCGAGCAGGGTGTGCGGGCGGTCGAGGTGGCCGGCCGCATCTCCTCGGCCCGCACCACCGAGTACGTGAAGGACCTCCTGCACCGCCTGGAGCCGTACGGCGACGAGCCGCGCGTCGTGGAGCTGCGCGAGCGCGCCCGCCCGCTGCTGGTGACTCCGGCCTGACCGGCCGGCCCGCCGCACACACCGCATCCGCCCGCCCCGACGGGTTTGAGGGCATTGTCAGTGGCGCAGTGCACTATCGAAGCCGGGAGGTGGACCGGGGAGATGGAACGAGTGTTCGACTGTGATGTGCTGGTGATCGGCGGCGGGATCGTCGGCCTGTCCACGGCGTACGCGATCACGCGCGCCGCCCCGGGCACCCGGGTCACGGTCCTGGAGAAGGAGCCGGGCCCCGCCCGCCACCAGACGGGCCGCAACAGCGGCGTCATCCACAGCGGGGTCTACTACCGCCCCGGCTCCCTCAAGGCGCGCTACGCGGTCCGGGGCGCCGCCGAGATGGTCAAGTTCTGCGCCGAATACGGCATCGACCACGCCGTCACCGGCAAGCTGATCGTCGCCACCGACCGCGCCGAGCTGCCCCGCCTGCACGCTCTCGTCCAGCGCGGCCGGGAGAACGGCATACCGGTGCGCGAGCTGGGCGGCGCCCAGATCCAGGAGTACGAGCCCGAGGTGCGCGGCCTGGCCGCCATCCACGTCGGCACCACCGGCATCTGCGACTACGGCGCCGTGGCCCGGCAGCTCGCCCGTGCCTCCGGCGCGGAGATCCGCTACGGCGCCGAGGTGCACCGCGTCGACCGGCGCCCCGGCCTCGGGGTCGCCGTCCGCACCCGCGCCGGGGACGTGCTCCGGGCCCGGGTCATGGTCAACTGCGGCGGGCTGCACTGCGACGAGATCGCCCGGCTGACCGGGGACGACCCCGGCATGCGGATCGTCCCCTTCCGGGGCGAGTACTACGAGCTGGCGCGACCGGAGCTGGTGCGCGGGCTGGTGTACCCGGTGCCGGACCCGGCGTTCCCGTTCCTCGGGGTGCATCTGACCCGGGGGATCGACGGGGGCGTGCACGTCGGGCCGAACGCGGTGCCGGCGCTGGCCCGCGAGGGGTACGGCTGGGGCGTGGTGCACCCCCGCGAGCTGGCCGCGACCCTGGCCTGGCCCGGGTCGTGGCACATAGCCCGGCGGCACTGGAAGTACGGCGCGGGCGAGCTGCGCCGGTCCCTGTCCAGGACCGCGTTCACGGCGGCGGTCCGCAGGCTGCTGCCGGCGGTGACGGAAGGCGACCTGGTCGCCGCCCCGGCCGGGGTGCGGGCGCAGGCGGTGCTGGCGGACGGCACGCTGGTGGACGACTTCCTGATCAAGGAGGGCGCCCACGCGGTGCACGTGCTGAACGCGCCGTCGCCCGCGGCGACCGCGTCCCTGCCCATCGGCCGTGAGGTGGCGCGCAGGGCACTGGCGATGCTGGGGACGGACCGGCCCTAAGACCTGTCCCCGTCGCCCCCGGGCGCGCTGCTGCCGGCGTACGAGCCGAGGCCCTCGATCAGGGCGACGAGGGCCGGGTCCCCCGCGAAGCGCTCGGCGTGGATCTGCCGGATGAGGTCGCCCGTGGCCGGGTCCTCGTCGTCGGTCAGGTCGTGGGAGACCATGTTCCGCACCAGCGGCAGCCCGATCTCGTCGACCTGCCGGTGCAGCGGGGCGTACATGTACGCCCGGTAGGCCTCGATGTCCTCGACCGCGAACATCGCGCCGTAGTCGAAGTCACCGCCCACGTCCCGCCCAACCGCCCAGTACGCGACGGCGTCGATCTCACGTCCCATCCTGCGGAGCATCTCCAGCGCCTCGTCGACCTTGTCCTGAGGTGCGTCGGGCCGCATGGCGAGGCGGATCTGGTGGTGAATCACGGCGGTTCTCCCCTGCGTGGTCGTCTCTCGTCGTGTCTCGTCGTACTCGCTTAAAGTTATCGCTCGCGTTATAGATTAAAACTGCATCGATAGGTCTTCGCAACCGCGTGCGCCGACTAAAATCGACGCATTGTGTCTGACTCGCACCGCACCCCCGAAGCCCAAGCCGCTCCCCCGCCACCCCCGGGCGGCGCCTCCCTGCGGCACGTCCGCGCCAAGGGCGAGCCCCGATTCCCCGACGGGCCGAAGGCCGATCCCGCCGGTTCGCACTTCGAGCGGCGGATCCGCAGCTTCCAGCCCCGGCGGAGCCGGGTGACCGCCGGCCAGGCCGACGCGCTGCAGCGGCTGTGGGGCGTCTGGGGGCTGGACATCGACGGACAGCGGGTCATCGACCTCGCCGCGCTCTTCGGCAACGCCCGCCCCGTGGTCCTGGAGGTCGGCTTCGGCATGGGCGAGGCGACCGCCCGGATGGCCGCCGCCGACCCGGACACCAACGTCCTCGCCGTCGACGTCCACACCCCCGGCCAGGGAAACCTGCTCGGTCTCGCGGAGCGCAAGGGGCTGTCCAACATCCGGGTGGGCAACGGCGACGCGATCATCCTGCTGCGCGAGATGCTCGCCCCCGGCTCCCTGGCCGGGCTGCGCGTCTACTTCCCCGACCCGTGGCCCAAGAAGCGGCACCACAAGCGGCGGCTGATCCAGCCGGAGTTCCTGACCCTGGCCGCGACCCGGCTCGCCCCGGGTGCCGTCGTGCACTGCGCCACCGACTGGGAGCCGTACGCCGAGCAGATGCTCGACGTGCTCACCGCGCACCCCGACTTCGAGAACACCGTGCCCGGCGGCGGATTCGCGCCACGTCCCGAACACCGGCCGCTGACCCGTTTCGAGGGCCAGGGACTGGACAAGGGACATGTGGTGAACGACCTGCTCTTCCGTCGCGTACAGCACAAGGAGCCGCCCCCCACCGGTTAGGGTCCATGCCGTGGCCACCTGTCCCCCGTATCCGACCCGTGCGCACCGGCATACGCACTGGTGGCAGCGCACCTGGGTCCGTTACGGCGCGCTGATCACCCTGCTCGCGCTCTCCGGCCTGGTGATCCTGGCCCTGGTGCGCCAACAGACGGGTACGCAGGGCTTCCTGGTGGGACTCGGCCTCGCCGTCCTGCCCGTGCCGCTGCTCCTGGCCGCGTTCCGCTGGCTGGACCGGGTGGATCCCGGCCCCTGGCGGAACCTGCTGTTCTGCTTCGCCTGGGGGGCCTGCGCGGCGGCGCTGATAGCGATCGTCGCCAACAGCTTCGCGACCCGCTGGATAGCGACCGCGACCGCCGATCCGGCCGGCGCGGACACCTGGGGTGCCACGGTCATAGCCCCGGTCGTCGAGGAGTCCGCCAAGGCCGCCGCCGTCCTCCTGGTCTTCCTCTTCCGCAGACGGGACTTCACCGGCATCGTCGACGGCGTGGTGGTCGCCGGGGTCACCGCCACCGGCTTCGCCTTCACCGAGAACATCCTGTACCTGGGCACCGCCTTCGGTACCGACCAGTTGACCGGCGACCGCGGCATCGCCTCCGTCACCGCGGCGACCTTCTTCGTGCGGGTCGTGATGTCGCCCTTCGCGCACCCGCTGTTCACCGTGCTGACCGGCATCGGCTTCGGCATCGCCGCGCTCTCGGCCGGGCGGCACCACCTGCGCCGGTCCCTGCTCCCGCTGGCCGGGCTGCTGCTCGCGATGGGCATGCACGCCCTGTGGAACGGCTCGGCCGCGTTCGGCGAGTACGGCTTCTTCGCCGTGTACGCGGCGTTCATGGTGCCGTCCTTCGGCCTGCTGACCTGGCTGGTGATCTGGACCAGACAGCGCGAACTGGGCACCGTACGGGCCGAACTGCCCGCGTACGTCACGGCCGGATGGCTGACGCCCGCGGAGCCCTACGCGCTCGGCTCGATGCGGGCCCGCCGCATCGCCCGGCAGTACGCCCGCCGGCACGCCGGGAAGGAAGGGGCGCGGGCGGTGGCGCGGTACGAGGCCTGCGCGACCTCGGTGGCGTTCCTGCGCCGGCGCGCCCGCCGGGGCCGGGCGGGCGCCGACTTCACGGTGCGGGAGCGGGCACTGCTGGAGGCCCTGTGGCACCTGCGGGACGTGGCCCGCCCGGCGCTGGACCACGCGGCCCGGGCCACGGCACCACCGCCGCGGCCACTGCCGCCGTGGGCGCATCCGTACGGCGGACCGCACGGCGCGTACGCCCCCTGGACGGCACCCACCCCGTACGCCCCGCACCCCGCTCCCACCCCGTACGCCCCCTACGCACCGCACGCGCCGTACGGCCCGGCCTCGGCGCCGTACGGCCCGCCCTCGCCGTACGGCCCGTACGCACCGCCCGGCCCGCACCGGCCGTAGGCCCGCGCCGTCCGTCCGCTCAGGCGGACGCCCGGGTCAGCCGCGCGACCTCGTCCTCCGTGAGGCTCAGCTCGGCGACGCCCAGCAGGTCCGGCAGCTGCTCCACCGTGCGCGCGGACGCGATCGGCGCCGCCACCGTCCGCTGGGCGGCCAGCCAGGCGAGCGCGACCGTGGCGACGGGGGCGTCGTGCGCCGCGGCGACCTCGTCCAGGGCGGCGAGCACCCGGCGGCCCCGCTCGGTCTCCAGGTGCTTGGCCGCACCGCCCGCCCGCGGACTGTCCACGTCGGCGCCGGGGCGGTACTTGCCGGTGAGGAAGCCGGCCGCGAGGGCGTAGTAGGGGACGGCGGCGAGACCGGCCTGCTCGGCGAGGTCGCGCAGCTCGCCCTCGTACGTGTCGCGGGAGACGAGGTTGTAGTGCGGCTGGAGGGCCACGTACCGGGCGAGGCCCTCGCGGTCGGAGAACTCCAGGGACTCCGCGAGCCGTTCGGCGGAGATGTTGGAGGCGGCGATGTGCCGCACCTTGCCGGCCTTCACCAGCTCGTCGAGGGCGCCGATGATCTCCTCGACGGGCACCTCGGGCTTGTCGTAGTGGGTGTAGTAGAGGTCGATGTGGTCGGTGCCCAGGCGGCGCAGCGAGGCGTCGGCCGCGGCCTTGATGTTCGCGGCGGACAGGCCCGGGTACTCGGGGTGCTCGCTGACCTTGGTGGCGAGGACGACGTCGGCACGGTTGCCGCGGGCCGCGAGCCACTGCCCGAGGACGGTCTCGGACTCGCCGCCGCTGTTGCCGTCGACCCAGGCGGAGTAGACGTCGGCCGTGTCGACGAAGTTGCCGCCCGCGGCCGTGTAGGCGTCGAGGACGGCGAAGGAGGTGTCCCGGTCGGCGGTCCAGCCGAAGACGTTGCCGCCCAGGGCGAGCGGGAACACGTCGAGGTCGGAGGAGCCGAGCTTGCGCAGAGAAGTCATGTCACTACTCAACACCCGCACCGGAGCCGACCATTCCGACACGCACCCACGGGCACCCGCACGCAGGCACGCGAAAACCCCGCGAACCGGCAGCCCTGACGTCGGGGGGTTGCCGTCAGGACCGCCGGGGTTCGGCGGGGCGGATCAGGGAGCGGGGCGGATCAGGGGGTGAGCCCCTTGCTCTGCAGCCAGGCCATCGGGTCGATGCCGCTGCCGTCGGCGGTGTGGACCTCCAGGTGGAGGTGGGCGCCGGTGACGTTGCCGGTGGCGCCGACGCGGCCGATGACGTCACCGGTGGTGACCTTCTGGCCGACGCTGACGTTGATGGAGGACTGGTGCGCGTACCAGAGCTCGGTGCCGTCGTCGAGGGTGAGCACGGTCTTGTAGCCGTACGACCCGTCCCAGCCCGCCGACGTGATCGTGCCGCTGTGCACCGCCTTGAGCAGCGTGCCCGTGGGGGCGGCGAAGTCGAGGCCGGTGTGGTGGCCGGAGGCCCACAGGGAGCCCGCCTGGTTGAAGGTGGAGGAGATCGTGTACGAGGAGGTCGGCAGCGTGTACTGCTTGGCCAGCTTCGCCAGCCGCTCGGCCTCGGCCTTCTTCGCGGCCTCCTCCTCCGCCTTCTTCTTGGCGGCGGCGGCCTTCTCCTGGGCTTCCTTCTCCGCCTTGGCGGCGGCTTCCGCGGCCTTCTTCTCGGCGGCGGCCTGCGCTTCGGCGGCGGCCTTGTTCTCGACCTGCGCCTGCTGCTGCTCGGCCTGCGCCATGATCCGGGCCCGCAGCGACTCTCCGGCGCCGGTGGTGCCGGTGCCTTCCGTGCTGTCGGCGGCGACGGCCTGGGTGATGCCGCTGAGCGGGGTGGCGGACCCCTCGGGCTCCGACTCCCCGTCGTCACCGGGCAGGAGCGAGCCGACGTTCGGCAGGTCCGGCATGGAGATGGACACCGGCGGCTTGCCGGTCTGCGCGCTGGCCATGCCGCCCGCGCCGACGGCGGCTATGACACCGACGCCGAGGACGGTGGAGCTGCGGGCGAGCCCGCCGCGCTGCTTGGCGACGCGGTGCCGGCCGCGGACGGGGCGGATGGACTCCGCGGTGGGGTTCCACTCCTCCCAGGGGCCCTCTTCGGCGCGGGGGGCGTCGTAGCCGAAGGTGTCGGTGCCGTGCCCGGTGGGCACGAACGGGGCCTCGGGGGCAGGCCGGTTGGACGCCACGTGGGCGTACTCCTTTCCTTCCTTCTCGCCTACCGGGTTAGCTGACGGGTTCGGAGCAGGAAGGTCTCCTACGAGTGCCCGACGACCGTGTCTCCACGGCGGCATACACCCGATTCACCCCAATGTGGTGGTTCCCCGGTTCCCTTGCGGGATTCGGCGCGTGCGCACGGAGCCGCCTTCTGTGACGGCTGGGACGACCGCGCTGCGTTATCGAACGTTAATAGACGCGGGGCCGTGATTCCAAGCCGTTCCTCTTGATCATTAACGAAAACGGCCCGGACGTACACCTCACGACCGGCGAAAATCGGGCGAGTTGACCCTGCCTCAGTATTCCCCTTCACGCCACATGTTTCTGATGGTGCATCAGTTGTTATGCGGAGGGGGTTCGGGCTGTCACGGCTCGTGACAATGATCATGGTCGCCGCGCCGGGGCCGCCGTACCGCGAGCAGCGCCATGTCGTCCGCCATGCCGCCGCCGGAGTGCCGGCGCACGTCCTCGGCGAGGGTGTCGAGCAGGGTCGCCGGATGCGGGAAGGCGCGGCCGGCCAGCCGCGCCTGCGGATCGTAGAACTCGCCCTTCGCGTCCCGGGCCTCGGTCAGTCCGTCGGTGTACAGCAGCAGCGTGGCCCCACCGGGGAAGGCGACCTCCTCCGCACGGTCGGGCCACACACCCAGCTCGCCCATGCCGAGCGGCAGCGCCGACTCACGGGCGGGCAGCGGGCCCAGGGTGCCGTCGGCGTAGAGCAGCAGGGGCGGCGGATGCCCGCGGTTGACGATGCGGACCGTCCCGTCGCCGTGCGGGAGTTCGGCGAGCACGGCCGTGGTGAAGCCCTCGAAGGCGTCGAGTCCGTCGCGCCGGGTGCCCTCGCGCGCCAGCGCCCGCTCCAGCCGCTGCGCCACCGCCTCCAGCGTCGCCTCCTGCTCGGCGGCCTCCCGGAAGGCGCCGATCACGACGGCGACGGCGGCCACCGCGCCCATGCCCTTGCCGCGCACGTCGCCGACGATGAGCCGGACGCCGCGGGCGCTGTCCTGCACCGCGTACAGGTCGCCGCCGATGAAGGCGTCCGCCTGCGCGGCCTCGTAGCAGACGGCGATCTCGAAGCCCGCGATCCGCTCGGCGGGCTGGGGCAGTACGGCGCGCTGGGCAGCCTCGGCGATCTCGCGGACCGAGACCAGGCGTTCGCTGCTGCGCCGGACCAGGCCGTTCACGATGACGGCCAGCACGGCGACCGTGGCGATGGTGATCAGCTCGGTGAGGGAGTCCACGTAGTGGATGACGCCCTTGCCGAGCTGCAGCCCGATGACGGCGGCGACCACGGCGACGCCGGTGAGCGCCGTGCCGCGCCGGGAGTAGAGCGGGGCGGCGATCAGGGGCGCGGCCGTGTAGAGGGGGCCGGCGGTGAAGTACCTCGGGGTGAGGATGTCGTACAGGATGGCGACGACGATCAGCAGCACCGGGAGCGCGTGCACGAAGGTGCGCCCGTACCGGGCCCGCCGCCGGGGCGGCGGCGCCGGGGGCGGCAGGGGCTGCGACTCGTCGCCGAGGCCGAGGCCCGGGTCGGGCACGGGATCGCCGGGGAGGCGGCCGCCGGCTCTGGCGTACGCTCCCTCGTCGTCCACGTCACCTGGCCGCACCACTCGTCTCCCGCCACCCCGCACGTCCGTGCCGCTTGCCGTCCCGGACTCCAGGTTTCCGGCAGCGGGCGCGGGCGGCGAGC
Organism: Streptomyces hyderabadensis; assembly: GCF_020404845.1. Classification (GTDB taxonomy): domain Bacteria; phylum Actinomycetota; class Actinomycetes; order Streptomycetales; family Streptomycetaceae; genus Streptomyces; species Streptomyces hyderabadensis. The sequence goes on from NZ_JAIOJZ010000033.1 coordinate 12,419, forward strand.
GGTGAGGGCCGACCGGATGACACGGCGGATGCGCACACACGCACCGAGGGCCGGAACCCTTTCGGATTCCGGCCCTCGGCCTTCAGTAGCGGGGACAGGATTTGAACCTGCGACCTCTGGGTTATGAGCCCAGCGAGCTACCGAGCTGCTCCACCCCGCGTCGTTGTGTCCACCACTGTACGTCATCCCCGGGGCGGAATGCACATCGGTATCCCCGCGCCCTGCCCTGCTACCCCTCCAGGTGGCGGTTCGGCGCCTTAGCCCGCGCCTCGTACTCGGCCAGTACGACGACGGTCGCACCGGCGGCGGTGAGCACCCCGGTGCCGTCCGCGCCGGGCACGAAGGTGTCCGGCTCCCGCCAGGCCGTGACCACGCGGCGCACCCCGGCGTCGAGGATCAGCCGGGCACAGGGGGCGGGCCGGGAGGCACGGCGGGCACAGGGCTCCAGGCTGCTGTACACGGTGGCGCCGGCGAGCCGCCGGTCGGCCGGATCGACCTTGGCGAGCGCGGCCTCCTCGGCATGCACCACCGGATCGCCGCCCTCCCGCGAGTACCCCCGCGCCAGCTCGCTCCCGTCGGCGGCGACCACGACCGCCCCGACGCTGAACGCGGTGTCCGACGGCGGGCACAGCTCGGCCAGCTCACAGGCGAGCGCCAGCCAGTGCCGGTCGGCGGCGGCCACCCGTTCGCCGGTGCCGGGCGCGGTGGGCAGGTACCGGTTCAGCACCACGTCCTCGATCCGCCGCGACTCCACCAGCCGCAGCCGCCCGCCCTGATAGGCGCCGGGCCCGAACAGCCGGGGCGCGGCCGGGTCCCCGACCAGGAGCGGCGCGAGGACGAGCTGCAGTTCGTCGGCGAGTTCCTGCTGGAGCAGCTGGGTGTGGACGGTCCCGCCGCCCTCGACCATGAGCCGCCGCACCCCCCGCCGGTCGTGCAGGTACTCCAGCGCGCGGCGCCAGTCGAGCTGCGGCCCCAGGGACACCACATCGGCGCCGATCCCCAGCGCCCGGGCCCGCCGGGCCCCGCCGTCCGTGGTCAGCAGCACCTTCTCGCCGCCCGTGTGCCAGAAGCACGCCGCCGGATCCAGCTCACCGCTGCCGCTGACCGTGACCTTGAGCGGGTACTCCGCCCTGCCCTCCGCGACCCGGGCCGCCCGCCGCTCGGCCGAGTTCACCAGCAACCGCGGATTGTCGGCCCGGACCGTCCCGGCCCCTACCAGGATCGCGTCGACCGAGGCCCGCACCTCGTCGACCCGGTCGAAGTCGGCGGGCCCGGACAGCAGCAGGCGTTCCGGCCCGGTGTCGTCCAGGTAGCCGTCGAGGGAGACGGCGGCGGAGAGGAGGACGTGGGGGAGGGGCATGGGCGGCACTCCGAGGGTGCGGGCGGACGGCTGGGCGGGGAGTGCCGCCATTGTCGGTCATGGCCGGCAGCGGCCCCTTCGCCGCGCGGCGGACGCCCGGAAGCCGGGCAGCGCCCTCCGGCTTGACTCTCCAGTGACTGGAGACCGCAGGGTGGGCTCATGAACGGCGCGACGCCCCCGCACTCGATCGGTGAACTGTCGGCCCGTACCGGCGTCCCGGTCCGGACCATCCGGTTCTACTCGGACACCGGACTGCTGCCGCCCACGGACCGCACCCCCGCCGGCTACCGCCGGTACGGCGAGGCGGCCCTCGGCCGCCTTCACCTCATCTCCGTCCTGCGGGAGCTGGACGTCGGCCTCGCCACCATCCGGCGCGTCCTGGACGGTGACCTCTCCGTCGCCGAGGTCGCCGCCGCGCACGCCGAAGCCACCGCCCTGCAGATCCGCGCGCTGCGGCTGCGCCACAGCCTGCTGCGGCTCGTCGCCCGGCGCGGTTCCGGCCCCGAGGAGACCGTACTCATGCACCGCATCGCCCGCCTCACCTCCGACGAACGGCGGCGCCTGATCGCCGACTTCGTCGCCGCGCTCGATGCCGGCACGCCCCAGGCCCGCACCACCGCCGCCGCCCTGCGCACCGCCCTGCCGGAACTCCCTGACGAACCGTCCGACGCCCGGCTCGCCGCGTGGGTGGAGCTGGCGGAACTCGTCGCCGACGACGACTTCCGGACCCGCATGGCGCACGCGGGGCTCCCGCCCGCCGACGAGGACGTGCTGCCGGGGGCGGCCCCGGAGGCGGTGGCGGAACTCGTCCCGTACGTCCGGCAGGCCGTCGCCGAGGCGAGGGCGGCGGGCATCGACCCGGAGGGCGACGAGGCCGTCCCGGTGGTCGACGCCGTCGTCGCGCGCTTCGCCGCCGTGCTCGGGCGTCCCGACGACGCCGGGCTGCGGGAGTGGATGGCCCGGCGGTTCGAGGCCGGGCACGACCCGCTCGTCGAGCGGTACTGGCGCCTGGTGTGGACCGTCAACGACTGGCAGGTGATCCCCGGCCACCTGCCCTTCCAGCCCTGGATGGTGCGGGCCCTCCGCCGGTCCGGCCCGGTCAGCTCCAGTCGCCGTTGACCCACGCGACCAGGCGGGCGCGCTTCGTGTAGGTGCAGAAGGTGTGGTCCGTACCGGACGTGGCGTACGGTCCGGACCCGTACCGCAGTTCGTACTCCTGGTCGCCGGGGCCGTACTCGCCGTCACGGCGGCCGTCCAGGTCGTCGGCCCAGTCGCGGATACCGAAGTCGAGACCGAGGCTCTCGACGTAGCGGCCGAGGTCGGCCGGTTCCATCGGTTGGCCGCCCTCGGCCCCGGCCGTGGGCCGTTGTTCCTGGCAGCCGTCGGACCGCACGGGCTGGCCCAGCCACCACCCGGCGAGGAACACGGCGTACAGGAAGGTGACGACGCCGAGGCGGCGCCGGGTGATCCAGGCGGGCATCCGGCGCTACCTCCAGTCGCCCTCGAACCAGGCGCCGAGGCGGGGCCGTTCGCTCGTGTCGTTCGTGCAGGCCACGGAGTAGATGGTGGCCGTGAGGGTCACCGTGTGCCCGACGGCGCCGGGCGAGGCGAGGTCCGGGTACGCCGACGGTGCCGGGGCGAAGTCGGTGAGGGAGGGGCGGCTGGGCGCGGGCGTGGGCCTGGACATGGGCGTGGGTGGGGGTGTGGGGGACGGTTCGGGGGCGTACCGCTCGGCGGCCCGGTCGAGTGCGGCCTGGTCGGCCCGGCACTCGGGGGTCACGGGCTGCCCCAGGTACCAGCCCGCGACGAACACGCCGTAGACCACGGCGGCGGCACCGAGGCGGCGCGGGGTGACTCGGCGGGGCCGTAGGTCAACCAGGCCTTCGTCGGGGGGAGTTGCACTCATGCCGGGGGACTCTACCCGTCGGCCCGACGGTCCCTGGGCCCCGCGTCCAGGTCCCGCGGTCCGCCGAGAGGGCCCGCCTTCCCGATGCCCGCTCTCCCCGCTGATCGAGGTCGCGAATCCTCCCCCTACGACGATCCGGACGACGCGACCGCCTTCGGGACCGCAACGTGCTGTACCGGATCAGCGCTGATCGAACCCAGGTCCACCGTTGCCGAGAAGACGCTGGGCTCCCGTGACGAACCGTGAGCGCGACTGCCGGAACTCGGCGTTCTCGCGGTTGAGCCGCTCGTCCATCTCCTCGAAGGTGAGGGCCCGGTCGAACGCGGTCTCGAAGCGGCGCATGTTCACGTCGTAGATCCCTTTCGCGAGGTCGGCCATGTCCTCCGGGCCGGCCACCCGCACGTTCCAGATCGCGCGGCGCAGCATCCTCATGGCCGCCAGGCTCTCCTCGCGCATCCGCTCCCACCCGCTCGCCGCGCCCGGCGGTCCCGCGGTCTCACGCCGGGCGGCCACGATGTCGTCGAGGGAAGCGATGAACCGCTCGGAGGCGTCCATGACCTCCGCGTAGGAGGCGCGGCGGTCGGTGCGGAGTTGGCCGCGCTGCTCGGCTCTCTCCTGAGCGGCGATCTGCTCCAGGGTGGCTCTGCGCTGCATCCAGGCGCCCATGAAGGCTCCGCCCAGGGCACCGGCGACGCCTATGAGTGCCGCCAGCACGGCGGCCGTGTTCTCGTTCACGGGCACCCTGTCTAGAACAGATCATCTTCCCGCTCAAGGGAGAGGAAGGGGAGGGGGAAGGAGGGGGGTGCGCCGGAAAGGACAGGACCCCAGCTCGTACCTGTGGTGAGCTGGGGTCCGGCGGGTAGGCCCTGTGGGACTCGAACCCACAACCAATGGATTAAAAGTCCACTGCTCTGCCAATTGAGCTAAGGGCCCGGGCGGGGTGCCGCGCGGTGTTGCGTGATGTTGCCACACCGAGCATAGCCCGACACGGCCGGGACGCCGATCGGGTATCGGGGTCACGGCCGCGTCGGAGGGCGCGGGGCCCCGGGCTACGGGTCCACCGGCTCGGGAGCGTGGGCCTGGGCGGCGGCGCGGGCGCGGGTGCGTTCGTGTTCGGGGTTGAGGAACCAGTGCCGGGCCGAGGCCAGCCACCAGGTCGCGGCGAAGCCCAGGACGACCAGGACGGCGACCGGCGCGTAGTTGAAGGTCTCCCAGGTGACCGGGGAGACCTGCGGCAGCATGAACAGGACCGTGATGACGCCGACCCACGTCACCGCGACCACGCCCACCGGCTGCGACCAGCGGCCCAGGTGCCAGGGCCCGCGTTCGAAGGCGGCGCCCCTGCGGACGCGCAGCAGGGTCGGGATGACGTAGGCGATGTAGAGGCCGATGACCGCGATCGACGTCACGGCGGCGTATGCCGTCACGTTGATGAGGTAGGGCAGGCCCAGGACCAGCGCGGCCAGGGCGGCCAGCCAGACCGCGGCGACGGGCGTGCGGGTGCGCGGGTTCACCGAGTGCCAGACGTGGGACCAGGGCAGCGCGCCGTCCCGCGAGAAGGCGTAGATCATGCGGCTGTTGGCCGTCACCGACGCCATGCCGCAGAAGAGCTGGGCGCCGATCACCACGAGGAGCAGCAGCTTGCCCGCCGTCGCGCCGAGGGCGTCGAGGAGGATCTGCGCGGGCGGCGCGCCGGTCGGGGACGTCAGGGCGCCGTCGTAGGACTGGATGGCGAAGGTGAAGCCGAGGAGGAGGACGAAGCCCGCGATCCAGGAGGTCCAGATGGAGCGGACGATGCCCTTCGGCCCGGCCGTGGACGCGTCGTGGGTCTCCTCGGTCATGTGGGCGGAGGCGTCGTAGCCGGTGAAGGTGTACTGGGCCATCAGGAGGCCGATCAGGACGACGTACGCCCCGCTGCTCCAGCCGGTGTTGTTCACGAACTCGCCGAAGACGAAGGACGCCGACTGGTGCTGGTCGGGCGCGAAGGTCAGCGCGCCGACGATGACCGCGACGCCGACGACGTGCCACCACACGCTCACGCTGTTCAGCAGGCCGACGATGCGGACGCCGAAGGTGTTGAGGAGACCGTGGAGGATCAGGATCGCGGCGAAGAGGAGGATCGTGCGGCCCGGGGTCACCTCGAAGTCGAACTGCAGGTTCAGGTACGCGCCCAGGAAGGACGCGGCGCCGAAGTCGATGCCGGCGGTGACCGCGACCTGGCCCAGCACGTTGAACCAGCCCGTGAACCAGGCCCAGGCCGCCGCCGTGCGCGGGGGCGCCAGGCGGTGTGCCCAGAAGTACAGGCCCGCCGAGGTCGGGTACGCCGAGCAGATCTCGGCCATCGCCAGGCCGACGAAGAGCGTCATCAGGCCGACGGCGACCCAGCCCCAGGTGATGACGGCGGGGCCGCCCGTGTTCATGCCGAAGAGGTAGAGGGTCAGGCAGCCCGACAGGACCGAGATGATCGTGAAGGAGACCGCGTAGTTGGAGAACGCCGACATGCGGCGGGCCAGAACCTGGGTGTAGCCGAGCTGGGCCAGCCGTTCCTCGTCCGACAGCCCACTTGCCTTGGCGTCATCTGTCATGCTCCCAGCAATTCCCGCGCGGCGAGCGTGACATGCGTCACGCCGTGGACTTCGTGGCCGAAACCGGACCGCAACGCGAAGCGCCGTGGCCTCCGCCCGGTGGGGCGGAGGCCACGGCGCGTCTCAGGTGTTCAGGCGTCAGCCGTTGCGCTTCCAGCGCGGCTTGTCGTCACGGCGGCCGAAGGACGAACCCCGGTGGTCACCGCGGTGGTCGTCGCGGCGGCCGTACGGGCGGTCGTGACCGCCGGAGCGGAAGCCGGGGCGGTCGCCCTGGCGGTCGCGGTTGAACGGACGGTCGCTGCCACGGTGGCCGCCGCGGTCGTCACGGCGCTCGAAGGAACGGCCACCACGGTCGTCCCGGCGGAAGCCACCGCGGTCACCGCGGTCGTCACGGCGGTCGAACGAGCGGCCACCACGGTCGCCCCGGTCGTCGCGACGGTCGAACGAGCGGCCACCACGGTCGTCACGCCGGTCGTCCCGACGGAAACCACCACGGTCACCCCGGTCGTCCCGACGGTCGTCACGGCGCTCGAAGGAACGGCCACCACGGTCGTCCCGGCGGAAGCCACCGCGGTCACCGCGGTCGTCACGGCGGTCGAACGAGCGGCCACCACGGTCGCCCCGGTCGTCGCGACGGTCGAAGGAACGGCCACCACGGTCGTCACGCCGGTCGTCCCGACGGAAACCACCACGGTCACCCCGGTCGTCCCGACGGTCGTCACGGCGGTGGTCACGGCGCTCGTACGGGCGCTCGCGGTCGTTGCCGCTGCCGCCGCGCTCCGTCTTCTCCACGTCCCGGGCGCCGGGCTGCTCGGGCAGCGAGACCTCGGCCTCGGTCGCGGCGGCCACCTCGGCCAGCACCGTCTCCGGGTCCTCGCCGCGCTCCCGCGCGACCCTGGCGACCAGGCGGTCCGCCTCCTCGCGCAGCTCGGTGGCGCGGCGCTGGGCCCGCTCCAGCTCCTTGGTGAGCTGGGTGACCTCGCGCTCGGCCTGCTGCGCCGCGTTGCCCGCGGACTCGGCCTGCACCTCGGTCATCGACCGGGCGCCGGTGATCTCGGCGACCTCGGGGTCGAAGGCGGCGCCGCCCTGGATGATGTGGCGCGTGGCGTCGACGCCCGCGTCCTCCATCAGCCGGAAGATCTGGCGGCGCTGGTGCGGCAGGGAGAGCGAGACGACGGTGCCGGTGCGGCCCGCGCGCGCCGTACGGCCGGCGCGGTGCAGGTAGTCCTTGTGGTCGCCGGCCGGGTCCACGTTCAGGACCAGGTCGATGCCGTCGACGTGGATGCCGCGCGCGGCGACGTCGGTGGCGACCAGGACGTTGACGTAGCCGTCCTTGAAGTCGGCCAGCGTGCGGGTGCGCGCGCCCTGGGTCATGCCGCCGTGCAGCGCGTCCGCCTTGGCACCGGCGTCGCGCAGCTGCTCGGCGACGCGGTCGGCGCCCAGCTGGGTGCGGACGAAGATGATGGTGCGGCCCTTGCGGGAGGCGATGGCGGCGGTGACCGGCGCCTTGTCCTTGGGCTTCACGACCAGGATGTGGTGCGACATGGTCGTCACCGCGCCCTGGGCGGCGTCGACCTCGTGGCTGACCGGGTCCTTCAGGTACCGGTCGACGAGGGTCTTGATCTCGTTCTCCATGGTGGCGGAGAACAGCATCCGCTGACCGCCGGCCGGGACCTGGTCGAGCAGCTCGGTGACCTCGGGCAGGAAGCCCAGGTCGGACATCTGGTCGGCCTCGTCGAGGACCGCGATCTCCACGTTCTCCAGGGAGCAGGCGCCGCGGTTGATGATGTCGCGCAGCCGGCCCGGGGTGGCGACCAGGATGTCGACGCCCTTCTCCAGGGCGTAGATCTGGTTGCCCATCGAGGTGCCGCCGCAGACGACCTTCATCCGCAGGCCCACGACGTCGCCGTACGGCTGGAGCGCGTCGGCGACCTGCATGGCCAGCTCGCGGGTCGGGGTGAGGATGACGGCGCGGGGCTTGTGCTTCTCGGTGCGGCCGCCGGCCAGGGTGGCCAGGGTCGGCAGACCGAAGGAGAGGGTCTTGCCGGAACCGGTGCGGCCCCGGCCGAGGATGTCCTTGCCCGCCAGCGCGTCCGGGATGGTCGCGGCCTGGATCGGGAAGGGGGTGGTCACGCCGTTCTGCGCGAGCTTGCGCACGACGCCCTCGGGCAGACCGAGGTCGGCGAACGTCGGCTCGGCAGCCTCGGGGGTCTCCGTGGCCGCGGCGGCGGCAGCGGCCTCGACGGCCTCCGGCGCGCTCTCGACGCCCTCGGCGTTCTCGGGCACGACGACGTGATCAGTACTGGTCATGGACATGCGAATGCGAAACCTTCCGGAGTCTCTCGTCGGCACGCGCCCGTCAACTCCGTGAATCGCGATTCGCAATACGACCGCCTCGATGCGGTCCACCACGGCAAGGGGAGAGTACGCGCCACACGGCGCGCTCTGCGGTGGCGCCGGGCAAATGGGATCAAACGATCTACCACCATACGCACCCCCCACCCCCGAAGGCAAACCGACCGCACCCGCCCAGGTCAGCGACCCGCCGTCGCCGTACCGACGGGACCCTGCGCACGCCGGCCCGCCGTCCTACGCCGGTGTCCCGGCCGCCGGAGCCGGCTCCCGCTGTGCGAGCTGGGTCCCGGGGGGCTCGTGCGCCGACGAGGACGGCTCGGCCACCGTCGGGTCCGGCGTCGGGGAGGCGGGCGGCTCCTCGGACCGCGTCGGCTCCGGATCGGCCGTCCGGGTGGGCTCGGCCGGGGGCGTCCGGGTCGGCTCGGGGCCGTGGTTGCCGCCCTTCGGCGGCGGGGCCCCGGTCGGGCGCGCGGCCGGGGGCTCCGAGCCGGACCCGGCCCTGCCCTCCTTGCCGCCCTCGCCGTCCTCCCCCTTGCCGTCGCCCTTGGCCCCGTCCCCGTCCTTGCCCTTGTCCTTGCCCCCGGCCTTCTTCCCCTTGCCGTGCCCCTCGTCGGCCGCCGCCGCGCCGTACCCGGCGTTCCCTCCGGAGACCGCGGGGCCGCCGTCCGGCACCGCGCCGCCCCGCTCCCCGGCGGAGTGCGAGGGCCCGGCGCCCCCGCCGGACTCGTCGCCGACGCTCATACAGCCGGCGGCAGCGGCGACGGCCAGGGCGGTGGCGGCCAGACGGACGGGTACGTACAAGGGGCGCACGGGCGGCCACCTCCGGGGGTCAAGGATTCGACGTGCCCAACTCCCGTCACCCACAAGAGGACACGCGCCCGGCGAGGCGGACTTGACCCGAGCGCGTCACCCGTACCCGCGGCCCGCCCCCGCGCGGAGCGCACGTCACCCGCGCCCAGAGCCCGCCCAGGGCCCGTCACCCGCGCGGAGCGCCCGTCACCCGTACCCGAGGGAGTGCAGCCGTGCGTCGTCGATCCCGAAGTGGTGCGCGATCTCGTGAACGACCGTCACCTCGGTCTCGGCCACGACGTCTTCCCGGGTCGCGCAGAACCGCAGCGTCGGCCCCCGGTAGATGGTGATCCGGTCCGGCAGCACGCCCGCGTACCACTCCCCGCGCTCCGTCAGCGGCGTCCCCTCGTACAGCCCGAGCAGCTCGGGATCGTCCGCCGGCGGTTCGTCCTCGACGAACACCGCGACGTTGTCCATCAGCCGCGTCAGCTCCGGCGGGATCCGGTCCAGGGCCTCGGCGACCAGTTCCTCGAACTCCTCGCGCGTCATCTCCAGCACAGGCCCATTGTCGGGTACGACCGTGGAGTACGACCCGCATATCCGCCCCGGGCCACGGGCATACGGGACCAATGGCCCGCGTCCCCGCCGCAGCCCTGCACGTCCTGGCCGAGGTGATGAACCCCATCCGCAATGCGCCGCGCATCCTCACCCGCCGCTGCCGCGACCGGCTCGCCCGCCGGGACCGGCCCCCGTCCGCCGTCCCCGAGCTGGCCGCCCGCCCCCGCCCCTGGTCCCGCGCCGCCGGTCTCGTCGCCGTCGTCCTGCTCGGCGCCTGGCTGGGGCTGCTGGTCGTCGGCAACGTCCGGGTCCCGGTCGGGCCCATGGACACCACGATGACCCTGCGCCCCTCACTGGCCGGCGGCACGAAGATCAACGTCTCGCCGCTGGGCGCCCTCCAGCTCGACAGCCACGTCGCCCCGGTCCGCCTCGACGTCAACGTCGACCAGCTGGACCCCGCCCGCGCCCAGGCCCTCGTCGACCACCCCGAACGCCTCTCCGGCCTCCAGGACGAGGTCGCCCAGGACGTCGAGCACGGCACGCTCGACCTCGCCGTCCGCTCCTGCGTGGCCGTGGTCACCGGCGCCACCGCGCTCGGTCTCGCCGTCTACCGCCGCCCCCGGCGCGCCCTGGCCGCCGGGGGCCTCGCGCTCACCCTCCTGGTCGCCTCCGGCGGCACCGCCTACGCGACCTGGAACCCCGACTCCGTCCTGGAGCCGAAGTTCTCCGGCCTGCTCTCCTCCGCGCCCTCCCTGGTCGGCAACGCGCGCAGCATCGTCACCGAGTTCGACGTCTACCAGAAGGAGCTGGCCCGCCTGGTCACCAACGTGACCAAGCTCTACGACGTCACCTCGACGCTCCCCGCCTACCAGCCCGACCCGACCACGATCCGCGTCCTGCACGTGTCGGACATCCACCTGAACCCGGCGAGCTGGAAGATCATCGGCTCCCTGGTGCGGCAGTACAAGGTGAACGTGATCGTCGACTCCGGCGACACCATGGATCACGGCACGGCCGCGGAGAACGGCTTCCTCGACCCCGTCGAGGACCTCGGCGCCCCCTACGTGTGGGTCCGCGGCAACCACGACTCCCGCGGCACCCAGGAGTACCTGAAGCGGCTGAAGAACGCGCACGTCCTGGACGACGGCCACGCCCGGACCGTCGCGGGCCTGCGCTTCGCCGGCATGGGCGACCCGCAGTACACCCCCGACCGCTCCGAGGCGGACGGCGCCGAGGCCTCCCAGGAGATGGCCGGTGCCCGCCTCGCCTCCGCCCTGCGCGACCAGAGCGCGGCCGGCACCCCCGTGGACGTCGCCGTCATCCACGAGCCGTCGGCCGCCCGCGAGGTCGACGGCGACGTACCGCTGGTGCTCTCCGGGCACCTCCACCACCAGGACATGGAGGTCATGAAGTACGGCACCCGGCTGCGCGTGGAGGGCTCCACCGGCGGCAGCGGGCTGCGCGCGGTCGAGGGCAAGTACCCCGACCCCATCCAGGCGTCCATCCTGTACTTCGACCGGGACACCCGGCGCCTCCAGGCCTGGGACGAGATCGAGCTGGGCGGCCTGGGCCTGACGACGGCCGAGGTCAGCCGTCATCTGCCGAAGGAGAACCAGCCCGGCGCCACCCCGTCCCCCTCCCCGACCGGCCCCTCCCCCTCCGGCAGCGGGCCGTCCCGCACCGCCCCGGGCAGCCCCGCCCCCAGCCCTCCGTAAACCGTTTTGGCGATACCTCCCGCCATCCCATATGCTTCTCACGTCCCCGACGCGCTGAGAAGCGCCCAGGCGGGCCGATAGCCCTCATCGTCTAGCGGCCTAGGACGCCGCCCTTTCAAGGCGGTAGCACGGGTTCGAATCCCGTTGGGGGCACGCAGTACATGTGCGACACTGTCGTACGAAGCTTGGTCCTGTGGAGCAGTTTGGAGTGCTCGCCACCCTGTCAAGGTGGAGGCCGCGGGTTCAAATCCCGTCAGGACCGCTGAGGTTTCACGTGAAACCTCGCGGCTGGGTAGCTCAGTTGGTACGAGCGATCGCCTGAAAAGCGATAGGTCGCCGGTTCGACCCCGGCCCCAGCCACATACAACCCCCGTCGAGATCATCGACGGGGGTTCTGTGTTGCCCGGACGGAAATCGTTCGCCAGGTTTTTCCCGAGGATGAGATCCTGGAACCCGTATGTCTACGCATCCCGCCCCCGCCCTCGGCACCCTCGCCCCCCGGCTGACCGAGCTGTCCCTGCGCGACGCGCACCGGCTCGGCCGCAGGCTGGAGGGTGCGCGGAAGATCCGTAAGCCGGAGGCCCGCGCCGCCGTCCTCGCCGAGATCGAGACGGAGGTGGCCAGGGCCGAGCAGCGCATCGGCGAACGCCGGGCGCGCGTGCCGGCCGTCACCTACCCCGAGCAGCTCCCGGTCAGCCAGAAGAAGGACGAGATCGCGGCGGCCATCCGTGATCACCAGGTCGTGATCGTCGCCGGTGAGACCGGGTCCGGCAAGACCACGCAGATCCCGAAGATCTGTGTGGAGCTGGGCCGTGGCGTCCGCGGCATGATCGGGCACACCCAGCCCCGCCGGATCGCCGCGCGCACCGTCGCCGAACGGGTCGCGGAGGAGCTGGACACCCCGCTCGGGGAGACCGTCGGCTGGAAGGTGCGCTTCACCGACCAGGTGAATGCGCAGTCCACCTTCATCAAGCTGATGACGGACGGCATCCTGCTCGCCGAGATCCAGACCGACCGCGAGCTGCGCGCCTACGACACGATCATCATCGACGAGGCCCACGAGCGGTCCCTCAACATCGACTTCCTGCTGGGCTACCTCGCCCAGCTGCTGCCGAAGCGGCCCGACCTCAAGGTCGTCATCACCTCGGCGACCATCGACCCCGAGCGCTTCTCCCGGCACTTCGGCGACGCCCCGATCATCGAGGTCAGCGGGCGGACGTACCCGGTGGAGGTGCGCTACCGGCCGCTCCTGGAGGAGGACGGCGACGACGCCGACCGGGACCAGATCACGGCGATCACCGACGCCGTCGAGGAGCTGATGGGCGAGGGCAAGGGCGACATCCTCGTCTTCCTCTCCGGCGAGCGCGAGATCCGGGACACGGCGGACGCGCTGGAGAAGAAGAAGTACAGATTCACGGAAGTACTGCCGCTGTACGCGCGGCTCTCGCACGCCGAGCAGCACCGGGTCTTCCAGCAGCACACCGGGCGCCGCATCGTGCTCGCGACCAACGTCGCCGAGACCTCCCTCACGGTCCCCGGCATCAAGTACGTCATCGACCCCGGCTTCGCCCGCATCTCCCGCTACAGCCACCGCACCAAGGTCCAGCGGCTGCCCATCGAGCCGATCTCGCAGGCCAGCGCCAACCAGCGCAAGGGCCGCTGCGGCCGTACCTCCGACGGCATCTGCATCCGGCTGTACTCCGAGGACGACTTCAACGCCCGCCCTGAGTTCACGGACGCGGAGATCCTCCGGACGAACCTCGCCTCCGTGATCCTGCAGATGACCGCGGCCGGCCTCGGCGACATCGAGAAGTTCCCCTTCATCGACCCCCCGGACCACCGCAACATCCGCGACGGCGTGCAGCTGCTCCAGGAGCTGGGGGCGCTCGACCCGGCGCAGAAGGACGTGCGCAAGCGGCTCACCGACACCGGCCGCAAGCTCGCCCAGCTGCCCGTCGACCCGCGGCTGGCCCGGATGGTGCTGGAGGCGGACAAGAACGGCTGTGTCCGCGAGGTCATGGTCATAGCCGCGGCGCTGTCCATCCAGGACCCCCGGGAGCGCCCGGCCGAGAAGCAGGCGCAGGCCGACCAGCAGCACGCCCGGTTCAAGGACGAGAGCAGCGACTTCCTCGCCTTCCTCAACCTCTGGCGGTACGTGCGCGAGCAGCAGAAGGAGCGCGGCTCCTCGTCCTTCCGCCGGATGTGCAAGCAGGAGTACCTCAACTTCCTGCGCATCCGCGAGTGGCAGGACATCTACACCCAGCTGCGCACGGTCGCCAGGCAGATGGGCATCCACCTCAACGACGAGGAACACCCCGCACCGGACGACCGCGTGCACCAGTCGCTGCTCGCCGGGCTGCTGTCCCACGTCGGCATGAAGGACGTGAAGGAGGGCGCGAAGAACGAGTACCTGGGCGCCCGCAACGCCAAGTTCGCGATCTTCCCGGGCTCGGCGCTCTTCAAGAAACCCCCGCGGTTCGTGATGTCGGCCGAGCTGGTGGAGACCTCCCGCCTGTGGGCCCGCGTCAACGCCAGGATCGAGCCCGAATGGGTGGAGCCGCTCGCCGGGCACCTCCTCAAGCGCACCTACAGCGAACCGCACTGGGAGAAGGACCAGGCGGCGGTGATGGCGTACGAGAAGGTCACGCTGTACGGCGTGCCGATCGTCGCCCAGCGCAAGGTGAACTACGGGCGGATCGACCCCGAGGTCAGCCGTGAGCTGTTCATCCGCAACGCCCTGGTGGAGGGCGACTGGCGCACGCACCACAAGTTCTTCGCGGACAACCGCAAGCTCCTGACCGAGGTCGAGGAGCTGGAGCACCGGGCGCGGCGCCGCGACATCCTGGTCGACGACGAGACGCTGTACGACTTCTACGACCAGCGGGTGCCCGAACACGTCGTCTCGGGTGCGCACTTCGACTCGTGGTGGAAGCACAAGCGGCACGAGCAGCCCGACTTCCTCGACTTCGAGCGCGAGATGCTCATCAACGAGAAGGCGGGGGCGGTCACCAAGGACGACTACCCGGACTCCTGGCGCCAGGGTCCGCTGAAGTTCCGGGTGACCTACCAGTTCGAGCCGGGCGCGGACGCCGACGGTGTCACCGTGCACGTGCCGCTCCAGGTGCTCAACCAGGTCACGGACGAGGGCTTCGACTGGCAGATCCCGGGCCTGCGCGAGCAGGTCGTCACGGAGCTGATCCGCTCCCTGCCCAAGCCGGTCCGCCGCAACTACGTCCCCGCGCCGAACTACGCCCAGGCGTTCCTGGACCGGGCGGTGCCCCTCCAGGAGCCGCTGACGGTGACCATGGCGCGGGAGCTGAAGCGCATGGTGGGCGTGCCGTTCGACGCCGAGGACTTCGACTGGTCGAAGGTCCCCGACCACCTGAAGATCACCTTCCGGATCGTCGACGAACGCCGGCGCAAGCTGGCCGAGGACAAGGACCTGGAGGCGCTGAAGCTCCGGCTGCGCCCGAAGGCGCGCAAGGCGCTCTCGCAGGCCGCGGCGGCCACCGCGGAGCGCAGCGGCGGCGAGTCGCTGGAGCGCTCCGGGCTGACGGACTGGACGATCGGCACGCTGACCCGGGTCTTCGAGACCCGCCGGGCCGGTCAGCCGGTGAAGGCGTATCCGGCGCTGGTCGACGACGGCCCGAAGGCCGGCACCGTCTCCGTCCGCCTCTTCGACACCGAGGCCGAGCAGGCGCAGGCCATGTGGAAGGGCACGCGGCGGCTGATCCTGCGCAACATCCCGGTCAACCCGGCGAAGTTCGCGTCCGAAAAGCTGACCAACCAGCAGAAGCTGAACCTGTCCGCGAACCCGCACGGCTCGATCCAGGCCCTGTTCGACGACTGCGCCATGGCGGCGGCCGACAAGCTGATCGCCGACTTCGGCGGCCCGGCGTGGGACGAGGAGTCGTACCGCAAGCTCTACGACAAGGTCCGCGCGGAGATCGTCGACACGACCGTCCGCACGGTGGGCCAGGTGCAGCAGGTGCTGGCCGCCTGGCAGGCCTGCGAGCGCCGGCTGAAGGCCGTACGCAGCCCCGCGCTGCTGGCGAACCTCCAGGACGTACGGGCCCAGCTGGACGCGCTGGTGAAGCCGGGCTTCGTCACGGAGGCCGGGATCAGGCGGCTGCCGGACCTGATGCGCTACCTGGTCGCCGCGGACCGCCGGCTGCAGCAGATGCCGACGGGCGTGCAGCGGGACACGTCCCGCATGGAGAAGGTGCACGAGATGCGGGACGAGTACGCGTGGCTGCTCGAGCAGATGCCGCAGGGCCGGCCGGTGCCGCAGCAGGTCCTGGACATCCGCTGGATGATCGAGGAGCTGCGGGTCAGCTATTTCGCCCACGCGCTGGGCACGGCGTACCCGGTCTCCGACAAGCGGATCGTGAAGGCCATCGACGCGCTCGCGCCCTGACGCGGGGCGTGACGGAGCTTGCACGGAGGGTGAGTTCGACCGGCGGCCCACCCTCCTGTACAGTCTCTTCTCGCAGCGCAACGCAGAACAAGCGCCGCGAAACCTGGTCCTGTGGAGCAGTTTGGAGTGCTCGCCACCCTGTCAAGGTGGAGGCCGCGGGTTCAAATCCCGTCAGGACCGCAGCGAGAGCCCCGCACCGAGCAATCGGCGCGGGGCTCCTTCTTGTGCGCGGCCGCTCCGGAAGACCTCCCGTCCTCGCGGCCACCCGAAAGCCCTCAGCGGCTCTCTGCCGCCCTCTCGCGGCCTTGACGGCGTCACTTTCGCTCGGTACTCCAAAGACAGGGCACATCCCCCGCGTGACCCCTGGAGGTGGCGTATGGCGACATCGGTCAGGCACGAGACGCGGGCCCTGCTCCGCGCGCACCTGTCGGCCGCGTCGTCGTACCGGCATGTGACGCGCCACTGCCCGATCTGCCACCGGCTCCTGAGGCTGGCGCTGGACGCGCCGGCCCCACAGTCTCCGACAGGTCGTCAAGAGGGCGTCGAGGACGGGAGCGCGCCCACGCCCTGACCCCGCGGGCCCCAACACCCTTGCTCCGCAGACCTCCTGGAGGCCACGCCTCCATTAGCGCACCGGCGCCCGGCCCAACAACCACCGCGAGGTGTGACGGGTGTCACCGCATGAGTTTTTGAAACGGCGGCACTTACACCTCTCCTACAACTGATCAATTTAATATGTGCAATTGCACCACCTTCGACGGTGCTCGCACAGCGGATCCGACACCGCTCCCCAGACTCCGACAAGCCCGCTCACAGGACCGGTCAGGACGCACGGGCCCGGACACAAAAAGAATCGCGCTGGACCCGGCGGAGTCCAGCGCGATCAACGACGCACCTCTGTTGGGGCAGGGACGGCGTCGCTTGGAGCTGTGGTCCAGGCGCCCCGACAGGTTGGGGGACCTGCCGTTCTGCCCGGTTATTCAGTTGTTCAGGCCTCGCTGCGCTGCTGCGGAATGCCCGCGAGCAGAGCGCGGACCTCGGCCTCGCGGTAGCGGCGATGCCCGCCGAGCGTGCGGATCGACGTGAGCTTGCCGGCCTTCGCCCAGCGCGTGACCGTCTTCGGGTCGACGCGGAACATGGTGGCGACCTCAGCCGGGGTCAGCAGCGGCTCGGCATCAGGGGTGCGAGCGGTCATGAGCGGCCTCCTCGGGAGAACCGAACCTTCTCGGTTCATTCCTCTAAATTCTGCACCTTGACCCGCGTTGCCCGAAATGGCGGACGCGAGTCGAGTCGGTTATAGGACGAACGGCTTGTCCTCGGCACTACAACTACACCATCTGTCCAGCCGCGTCGGCCAAACCGATGGAATTGCCCTCCCAGGTGTTCATCAGCGACGGAAGCCGATGGACCATGCCATAGCGGACAGTCACGCCTCTGTGACGATCAGTCACAGAGGCGATCAGGAGTCACCAGACCCCCCAAAGCGTGCAATGCTGAGATTCCACCCACAGTGCATCACAGCAGGACGGAAGGAGCCCTCCCCGGGCTCCTTGTCCTATTTTGGCATGAGGAGGGGGAAGGGGCGCAAGAGTGATGTACGTGCGGTCCGTCACGCTTGACGCATACGCCCGGATCGGGACCTACGTCCCTTGTCGGCAAGGGATCAGCCCATCCCGAACAGGTGTCGGAGCGGAAGACGAAACCCCACATCGGGCGGTACGTCAAACGTCAGTTCGCGGAGCGCCGGTCCCGGACCGCCCGCCAGCGCTCCACCAGCCGCCCGTACGCCGCCCCGGCGGTGACCCCGTCGCCGTGGCGCAGCGCCTCGATCCCCTCGGCCACGTCCGCCGCGGAGTGGTCCGCCTCCAACTCACCGGCCGGCAGGGCGTGCACCAGTCCGCCGTAGTCCAACTCGACCAGGGAACGCGGGTGGAACTCCTCCAGCCAGCGCCCCACGTCCACCAGGCCGTCGATGAGCGGTCCCTCGTCCACCGCCTCCCGCAGGGCCCGCAGCCCCCGGGCCACCCGCCGGCGGGCCTGCACCATCGGTGTCCGGTAGCGCAGCACCGGTGCGGCCGCCCGCCCGCCGTCGCCGCCGTCGTACTCCCGCTCCGCGTCGGAGACCAGCACGAACCAGTTGATCGGCACCTGCCAGGTGGCCGTGCGGATCCAGGGGCGGGCGTCCGGGTTCCGCTCCAGCCAGCGCTCGTAGTCCTGCGCGCTCTGGCGGCGCACGACCGGGGGGATCAGCGCGTCCAGGACCGGCTCCGGGAAGTCCTCGGCCAGCTCGCCCAGCGCCTGCCAGCCGCGCAGCCGGGTCCGCCAGGGGCAGACGCAGACCACACCGTCCACCTCGGTCACGAAGGCGTCCGCGCTCTCGTGCACCGGCACCGCGACGGGCGGGGTGGGCAGCAGGTCGGCCAGGGAGCGGCGCAGCTCGTCCTGGTAGGAGGGCCGGTCGGGGCGGCGGGCGTAGCGGGTCCAGTGGGCGCGTTCCTCTTCGGGGAAGGCCGCCAGCGGCTCGTACACGCGCAGGTACGCCGCGTACGGGACGATCACCGAGGACACCTTGGGCACGCCTGCTCCCTCCCCCGCGCACCGAAGCGAAAACCTGCGGAAACTCGTGGAAACGGATCACAAACGCGCGAGAATCTCTGCAAATCGTCGCACGCCCGTACTCCGTGCGGAGGTGATCCTGAGCACTGTGCGGCGGGCCGGCACCCCCAGGCTCTAATCTCGTGCCACAGTCCCCCGCCACCTTCACGGGGGGCTGCCGCCCATCGCCGCACCTACACAGGAGTCACCACCGTGACCGACGTAAACGGCGCACCTGCTGATGTACTGCACACCCTGTTCCACTCGGACCAGGGGGGTCATGAGCAAGTCGTGCTCTGCCAGGACCGTGCCAGCGGTCTCAAGGCCGTCATCGCCCTCCACTCCACCGCCCTGGGCCCCGCCCTCGGCGGCACCCGGTTCTACCCGTACGCGAACGAGGCGGAGGCCGTCGCCGACGCGCTGAACCTCGCGCGCGGGATGTCGTACAAGAACGCCATGGCCGGTCTCGACCACGGCGGCGGCAAGGCCGTGATCATCGGTGATCCGGAGCAGATCAAGAGCGAGGAACTGCTCCTCGCCTACGGCCGGTTCGTCGCCTCGCTCGGCGGCCGCTACGTCACCGCGTGCGACGTCGGCACCTACGTCGCCGACATGGACGTGGTGGCCCGCGAGTGCCGCTGGACCACCGGGCGCTCCCCGGAGAACGGCGGCGCGGGCGACTCCTCCGTACTCACCTCCTTCGGCGTCTACCAGGGCATGCGGGCCGCCGCCCAGCACCTGTGGGGCGACCCGACGCTGCGCGACCGCACCGTCGGCATCGCGGGCGTCGGCAAGGTCGGCCACCACCTGGTCGAGCACCTGCTCGCCGAGGGTGCCCACGTGGTCGTCACGGACGTGCGCAAGGACGTGGTGCGGACCATCACCGAGCGGCACCCGTCGGTGGTGGCCGTCGCCGACACCGACGCGCTGATCCGGGTGGAGAACCTGGACATCTACGCGCCCTGCGCGCTCGGCGGCGCGCTGAACGACGACACCGTGCCGGTGCTGACCGCCAAGGTGGTGTGCGGCGCGGCCAACAACCAGCTCGCCCACCCGGGCGTCGAGAAGGACCTCGCCGACCGCGGGATCCTCTACGCGCCGGACTACGTGGTGAACGCCGGCGGTGTCATCCAGGTCGCCGACGAGCTGCACGGCTTCGACTTCGACCGGTGCAAGGCGAAGGCGTCGAAGATCTACGACACCACGCTGGCCATATTCGCACGTGCGAAGGAGGACGGTATTCCGCCGGCCGCCGCGGCCGACCGGATCGCCGAGCAGCGGATGGCGGAGGCCCGCTCCCGGCGGTGATCCGGGGGTCGTCAAACGGCGGGCCGGCAGGGCCGTCGCGGGTTTGACGGGTACCCGTCGGGGTGGCAGTTGGAGAGAACTCTCACTTATCCCGGCGGGTCGACCGTCGAAAGGTGGTTAAAATCGCCCTTGACCAGCGAGGACGGGGCGCCTCGGCGGTCCTGTGCAGGGCCACGTGCTGCGGGCGACGTACCGTATGGGCGTGGGCTCAGGTACCGTGGAAGCCCTACGGACCGGTCTCTTCACGGAGAGCCCGTTCCGGACCATGAACGCGTGTCAAGACTCTGGGGCCGTCGAGCCCCGTCGTTGAGGGGGTCGAGCCATGGGGCGCGGCCGGGCCAAGGCCAAGCAGACGAAGGTCGCCCGCCAGCTGAAGTACAACAGCGGTGGGACTGATCTCTCCCGCCTGGCCGAGGAGCTGGGCGCATCGCCGTCGAATGCACAACCGCCGAACGGCGGGCCATTCGAGGACGATGAGCAGGACGACGACGTGTACGCAAAGTACGCCGACCTCTATGAGGACGACGACGAGGACGAGGACGGCCAGTCCCCTTCCCAACAGCGACGCGGCGCTTGACCTTGCACTGAACACCTTCCCGGTCGGTGACCTCTGTCACCGACCGGGTTCTGTGCTACCCGCGTCATCCGCCGCACCCGCGGTGCCTCAGGCGGCGTAGTCCCCGACGAGCTCGGCGCCCGTCGTGTGCTCGCCCCGGTCGGTGATCTCGCCGGCCACCCAGGCGTCCACACCGCGGTCGGCGAGGGCCGTCAGGGCCACGTCCGTCGACTCCTCGGGCACGACCGCGATCATGCCCACGCCCATGTTCAGGGTCTTCTCCAGCTCCAGGCGCTCCACCTTGCCGGTCCGGCCGACGAGGTCGAAGACCGCGCCCGGGGTCCAGGTGGACCGGTCGACCACGGCGTGCAGGCCGTCGGGGATCACCCGGGCCAGGTTGGCCGCGAGCCCGCCGCCGGTGACGTGGCTGAAGGCGTGCACCTCGGCGGTGCGCAGGAGGGCCAGGCAGTCCAGGGAGTAGATCTTGGTCGGCTCCAGCAGCTCCTCGCCGAGGGTGCGGCCGAGCCCGTCCAGGTGCGCGTCCAGGGACAGCCCGCCCTCGTTCAGCAGGACGTGGCGGACCAGCGAGTACCCGTTCGAGTGAAGCCCGGAGGACGCCATGGCGATCACCGCGTCACCCGTACGGATGCGATCCGGGCCGAGCAGCCGGTCGGCCTCCACGACGCCCGTGCCGGCGCCGGCGACGTCGAAGTCGTCCTCGCCCAGCAGGCCGGGGTGTTCGGCCGTCTCGCCGCCCACCAGGGCGCATCCCGCCAGCACACAGCCTTCCGCGATGCCCTTGACGATCGCGGCGACCCGCTCGGGGTGGACCTTGCCGACGCAGATGTAGTCGGTCATGAACAGCGGCTCGGCACCGCACACCACGATGTCGTCCATGACCATGGCGACCAGGTCGTGGCCGATGGTGTCGTAGACGCCCAGCTGCCGGGCGATGTCGACCTTGGTGCCGACGCCGTCGGTGGCGGAGGCGAGCAGCGGGCGCTCGTAGTTCTTGAGGGCGGAGGCGTCGAAGAGGCCGGCGAAGCCGCCGAGGCCGCCGAGGACCTCGGGGCGCCGGGTCTTCTTGACCCATTCCTTCATCAGCTCGACGGCGCGGTCGCCCGCCTCGATGTCGACGCCGGCGGCTGCGTAGCTGGCACCAGTTGTGTCAGGCATGACGATGAGAACCTTCGTGTCGTTCGGCAGAGGGGCCGGGAAGCCAGGGAAACGGGCGGCTACGGGCGACGGATGGCGTCGGCGGCGGCCGTACCGGCGGGCCCGGCGGCCAGCTCGGTCTCCAGGAGCTGCTTGCCGAGCAGCTCGGGGTCGGGGAGCTCCATCGGGTACTCCCCGTCGAAGCAGGCGCGGCACAGGTTCGGCTTGGCGATGGTGGTCGCCTCGATCATGCCGTCGATGGAGATGTACGCCAGGGAGTCGGCGCCCATCGAGGTGCCGATCTCCTCGACGCTCATGCCGTTGGCGATCAGCTCGGCGCGGGTGGCGAAGTCGATGCCGAAGAAGCAGGGCCACTTCACCGGCGGGGACGAGATCCGGATGTGGACCTCGGCGGCACCGGCCTCGCGGAGCATGCGGACCAGGGCCCGCTGGGTGTTGCCACGGACGATGGAGTCGTCCACGACGACCAGCCGCTTGCCCTTGATGACTTCCTTCAGCGGGTTCAGCTTCAGGCGGATGCCGAGCTGGCGAATGGTCTGTGAGGGCTGGATGAAGGTCCGGCCGACATAGGCGTTCTTCACCAGGCCGTTGCCGAAGGGGATGCCGGAGGCCTCGGCGTAGCCGATCGCGGCGGGGGTGCCGGACTCCGGGGTCGCTATGACGAGGTCGGCCTCCGCGGGGGCCTCCTTCGCCAGCCTGCGGCCCATCTCGACGCGCGAGAGGTAGACGTTGCGGCCGGCGATGTCGGTGTCCGGGCGGGCCAGGTACACGTACTCGAAGACACAGCCCTTGGGCTTCGCTTCTGCGAATCGCGAGGTGCGCAGGCCGTTCTCGTCGATGGCGACGAACTCGCCCGGCTCGATCTCGCGGACGAAGCTCGCACCGCAGATGTCCAGGGCGGCGGACTCGGAGGCGACCACCCAGCCGCGCTCCAGACGGCCCAGCACCAGCGGGCGGATGCCCTGCGGGTCGCGGGCCGCGTAGAGGGTGTGCTCGTCCATGAAGACGAGGGAGAAGGCGCCGCGCACCTGGGGCAGCACCCGGCCGGCCGCCTCCTCGACGGTCAGCGGCTTGCCGTCGTCGTCGACCTGGCCCGCGAGCAGGGCCGTGATCAGATCGGTGTCGTTGGTCGCCGCGACCCGGGTGGAGCGGCCGTCCTGCTTGGGCAGGTCGGCGACCATCCCGGCGAGCTGGGCGGTGTTGACCAGGTTGCCGTTGTGCCCGAGCGCGATGGAGCCCTGCGCGGTGGCACGGAACGTCGGCTGGGCGTTCTCCCACACGGAGGCCCCGGTGGTCGAGTAGCGGGCGTGACCGACCGCGATGTGACCCTGGAGCGAACCGAGGGAGGTCTCGTCGAAGACCTGGGACACCAGGCCCATGTCCTTGAAGACGAGGATCTGGGAGCCGTTGCTGACCGCGATTCCCGCGGATTCCTGGCCCCGATGCTGGAGGGCGTACAGCCCGAAGTACGTGAGCTTTGCGACCTCTTCGCCCGGAGCCCAGACACCGAAGACGCCGCAAGCGTCCTGGGGGCCCTTCTCGCCGGGAAGCAGATCGTGATTGAGTCGACCGTCACCACGTGGCACGCCTCCGAGTGTAGGCGAGGTCGACCACTGGTCCGAATTGGGGACAGGGCGTCAGCGGTGGATCACTGCTCGGCGACGGCCCGGACCGTGGCGCCGTCTTCGCTGGTCAGCGTGAGGGTTTCTTGATCGATCCGATAGTCGACCCGGCCGTCGAAGAGGGCGAGGAGCCGCTTCTCGGCGTCCATGAGTGAGCCTTCGCACACCATTCGGGTGGTGGACGGGGCGCCGAGGGTGATACTGCCGTCGCTGACGGTGGCCCCGGCGTTCACACGGTTGCAGGGGAGTCGTCCGGCGACGGTCTTCGCGTCCTGGTCGAAGGTGAGGCGGGCGCGGCCCTTGTCGCCCTTCTGGCCCGGGGCGTCCACGACCCACGCCGTGCCGTACAGGGGTGCGTCCTCGGACCTGCTGAGCCGGACGGTGTCGCCGTCGGCGGTGGTGAGGGTGAGCCGCTCGCCCTCGCTCTTCGTGGTGAGCGAGCCGGTGCTGAGGGCGCGGCCGAGGGACTTCTCGAAGCCGGCGGGGGTCGTGGCGCAGGCCTTCTCGGTGAACATGGCGTCGCTGAGCCGGACCCGCTGGTCCTCGCCTGCGCCCTCGACGTCGGCGCGGGCGCTGAAGCTGTTGCAGCCGGTGCTGCCCGCGGCTTCGCCGCCGTCGTCGATCCGTACGTGTGCCGTGTCCGGCGCGCGGTGGGTGGCGCCGTCGACGGTGACGCTGTCGATGCTCCACCGGACGCCGGTGATGCGCTGTTCGCCGGCCCCCACGGAACCACTGCCGGTGTCGTCGGCCTGCTCGCTGCCGCAGGCCGCGGCGAGCGGGACGAGCGCGGCGACGGCGGCCACGGTCAGGGTCATGCTGCGCTGCTTCGTCTGCCTGTACATGCCGATTCGACGGAGACGGGGAAGGTCCGGTTCCCGTCCGTTCCCCCCACGGCTCCTCCCTCAGCCCAGCAGCGGCAGCAGGGCTGCGAGGTCGGCCCGCTCCCCGCTCGCGCTGACCTTCGCCGCGTCCAGGGCGTCCTTCCAGGTCAGCCGCCCGGTGGCCAGCCGGACCCAGGTCAGCGGGTCGGTCTCGACCACGTTGGGCGGGGTGCCCCGGGTGTGCCGGGGGCCCTCGACGCACTGCACGACCGCGTACGGCGGGATTCGCACCTCCGTCGAGCCGCCGGGCGCCTTCACGGCGAGGGTGTCGGCCAGCAGCCGGGTCGCGGCGGCGAGCGCCTGCCGGTCGCAGGGGATGTCGAGGCCGGGGACGGCGGCGTTCAGGTCGTCGGTGTGCACGACCAGTTCGACGGTCCGGGTGACGACGTAGTCGGCCAGCGGCAGGGCGCCCGCGCCGGTGGGGAGCAGCCTGCCGCCGGGGTGGGTGTCGAGCCGCTCGGTGAAGCGCCGCTCCACCTCGGCGAGGTGGGCGTCGAGGTCGCGGTGCTCGGCGGCGAGCCGCCGGGCCGTCCCGGCGATGGCGTCCGCGTCGGCGCCGATCGCGGACGGCCAGTCCAGCAGCCGCCCGTCCTGCCGCGCCGGTTCCGGCTCCCCCAGCAGCCGGTCCACGGCGGTCAGCGCCATCCCGACGTGCGCGACCAGCTCCCGCACGGTCCAGTCCCCGAGCCGCGTGGGCAGCGCGAGCTGCTCGGGGGTGAGGGTGCGGACGGCCGCCCGTACGTTGCCGAACTGAGCGAGGACGGCGGCACGGGTGCGGGCGGGGTCGTAGGCGCGGGGGCGTTTTCTGGCCGGGGGCATGGGGGGAGCTTATGCGGGGGCCGGGAAGGCGGTCACCCGTACGTGTACACGGCCACGGAGAACGCTCCGGGGCACCGCTGCGCGGCCACACTGGTCTGCGCCAGGAAGGACCCGCGGCAGGAGGGACATGGCCGGACACGCGCCTCAGATGTCGGTCGAGGAGTTCGAGACGATCGCTCACGCCGCACCCAGGACCGTCACGCTTGAGTTCATGGGCGGACAGGTCGGAGTCAAGAAGGGCATGGACGGGGACCGGAGCACCGTCGTGTCCTGGCTGGCCCGGCGGTGCATGCAGAGCCGACCCGAGCTGGATCTCTGCTACGGCCGAGGACTCCGGGTCGACGCGTACCGGCGGAGCAGGGCACGACCGGACGCCGTACTCGCGCCCGAGGCCCATTTCGCCGGGCACGGAGCATGGTCCGACCCGGACGGAGCGCTCATGGTCGTCGAGGTCACCTCGTACGACCCGGACACGGACCGGCTGGCCCGGCACGAGAAACCGGGCGCCTACGGGCAGGCCGGGATTCCCCTGTACTTCCTGATCGACCGGGACTCCCGCACGCTCAAGGTGCACACCCACCCGGACCGGCGGATCGGTGGCTACCGCGACGTCCGCGTCGCGAAGTTCGGCGAGACGGTGACCCTCCCCGACCCGGTCGGCATCGAACTCGACACCGAGATCCTCGAGAACTACGTGCGATAGCGACGACAACGCCGAGGCCCCGTCCAGAAGCGGACGGGGCCTCGGCCGTGTGGGGCCCGCTACGCCAGCAGCCCCGGGATCGTGCCCTCGTGCGCCTCGCGCAGCTCGGTCAGGGACAGCGAGAACTCGCCCTGGACCTCGACCGCGTCGCCGTCGACCACGCCGATGCGGGTGACCGGCAGGCCGCGGGCGCCGCACATGTCGTTGAAGCGGACCTCCTCCGAGCGCGGGACGGCGACGACCGCACGGCCCGCCGACTCCGAGAAGAGGAAGGTGAAGGCGTCCAGCCCGTCCGGTACGACCAGACGCGCGCCCTTGCCGCCCAGCAGCGCCGACTCGACGACCGCCTGGACCAGACCGCCGTCGGACAGGTCGTGCGCGGAGTCGATCATGCCGTCGCGGGAGGCGGAGATCAGGATCTCGCCGAGCAGCCGCTCGCGCTCCAGGTCGACCTTCGGGGGCAGGCCGCCGAGGTGGTCGTGGATCACCTGGGACCAGGCCGAGCCGCCGAACTCCTCGCGGGTGTCGCCGAGGAGGTACAGCAGCTGGCCGTCCTCCTGGAAGGCGACCGGCGTGCGGCGGGCCACGTCGTCGATGACGCCGAGGACCGCGACCACCGGGGTGGGGTGGATGGCGGCCTCGCCGGTCTGGTTGTAGAGCGAGACGTTGCCGCCGGTCACCGGGGTGCCGAGCTGGAGGCAGCCGTCGGCCAGGCCGCGCACGGCCTCCGCGAACTGCCACATCACCGCCGGGTCCTCCGGCGAGCCGAAGTTCAGGCAGTCGGAGACCGCGAGCGGCTTCGCGCCGGTCGTGGCGACGTTGCGGTACGCCTCCGCCAGCGCCAGCTGCGCGCCCGTGTACGGGTCGAGCTTGGCGTACCGGCCGTTGCCGTCGGTGGCGATGGCGACGCCGAGGCCGGACTCCTCGTCCACCCGGATCATGCCCGAGTCCTCGGGCTGGGCGAGCACGGTGTTGCCCTGCACGAAGTGGTCGTACTGCTGGGTGATCCACTGCTTGGACGCCTGGTTGGGCGAGCCGACCAGCTTCAGGACCTGGTCCTTCAGCTCGTCGCCCGTCTGCGGGCGCGGCAGCTTGTTCGCGTCGTCGGCCTGGAGGGCGTCCTGCCAGTCCGGGCGGGCGTACGGGCGCTCGTAGACCGGGCCGTCGTGGGCGACGGTGCGCGGGTCGACGTCGACGATCTTGCCGCCGTGCCAGAAGATCTCCAGGCGGTCGCCGTCCGTGACCTCACCGATCACCGTGGCGATGACGTCCCACTTGTCGCAGATCTCCAGGAAGCGGTCGACCTTCTCCGGCTCGACCACCGCGCACATCCGCTCCTGCGACTCGCTCATGAGGATTTCCTCGGGCGAGAGGGTCGAGTCGCGCAGGGGGACGTCGTCCAGGGTGACGCGCATGCCGCCGGAGCCGTTCGAGGCCAGCTCGCTGGTCGCGCAGGACAGGCCCGCCGCGCCCAGGTCCTGGATGCCGACGACCAGCTTCTCGGCGAACGCCTCCAGGGTGCACTCGATGAGGAGCTTCTCCTGGAAGGGGTCGCCGACCTGGACGGCGGGACGCTTGGACGGCTTGGCGTCGTCGAAGGTCTCGGAGGCGAGGATCGACGCTCCGCCGATGCCGTCGCCGCCGGTCCGGGCCCCGTACAGGATGACCTTGTTGCCCGCGCCGGACGCCTTCGCGAGGTGGATGTCCTCGTGCCGCATCACGCCGATGGCACCGGCGTTGACCAGCGGGTTGCCCTGGTAGCAGGCGTCGAAGACGACCTCGCCGCCGATGTTGGGCAGGCCCAGGCAGTTGCCGTAGCCGCCAATGCCCGCGACGACGCCCGGGAGGACCCGCTTGGTGTCGGGGTGGTCCGCCGCGCCGAAGCGCAGGGGGTCCACGACGGCGACCGGGCGGGCGCCCATCGCGATGATGTCGCGGACGATGCCGCCGACGCCCGTGGCCGCGCCCTGGTAGGGCTCGACGTAGGAGGGGTGGTTGTGCGACTCGACCTTGAAGGTGACCGCGTAGCCCTGGCCGACGTCGACGACACCGGCGTTCTCGCCGATGCCGACGAGCATCGCGTCGGACTCGGGTGCCTTCTCGCCGAACTGGCGCAGATGGACCTTGCTGCTCTTGTACGAGCAGTGCTCGGACCACATCACCGAGTACATGGCCAGCTCCGCGCCGGTGGGGCGGCGGCCGAGGATCTCCACGACCCTCTCGTACTCGTCCTTCTTCAGGCCCAGCTCGGCCCAGGGCAGCTCGACGTCGGGGGTCGCGGTCGCGTGCTCGACCGTGTCCAGAGGCGTCCGGCTCATGCGTTGACCAGCTTCTTGAGGATCGAGGTGAAGAACGGCAGGCCGTCGGTACGGCCCGTACCGATCAGCGACTCGACGGCGTGCTCGGGGTGCGGCATGAGGCCGACGACGTTCCCGGCGGCGTTGGTGATGCCGGCGATGTCGTTGAGCGAGCCGTTCGGGTTGAAGTCCAGGTACCGGAAGGCGACCCGGCCCTCGGCCTCCAGCTCGTCCAGCGTCCGCCGGTCGGCGACGTAGCGGCCGTCCATGTTCTTCAGCGGGATGTGGATCTCCTGGCCGGCGGCGTAGTCGCTGGTCCAGGACGTGTCCGCGTTCTCCACCCGCAGCTTCTGGTCGCGGCAGATGAAGTGCAGGTGGTCGTTGCCCAGCATGCCGCCGGGCAGCAGGTGGGCCTCGGTGAGGATCTGGAAGCCGTTGCAGATGCCCAGCACCGGCAGACCGGCCTTGGCCTGGTCGATGACGGTGTCCATCACCGGCGAGAAGCGCGCGATGGCACCGGCGCGCAGATAATCGCCGTACGAGAAACCGCCGCACAGCACCACGGCGTCGACCTGCTTGAGGTCCTTGTCCTTGTGCCAGAGGGCGACGGGTTCGGCACCGGCGACGCGGATGGCGCGCTGCGTGTCCCGGTCGTCGAGGCTGCCGGGGAAAGTGACGACGCCAATACGAGCGGTCACTTCGCCGCCCCCGCGACTACGTCTTCGGACTCGACCTTGACGGTGAAGTCCTCGATCACGGTGTTGGCGAGGAAGGATTCCGCAAGATCATGGATGCGGGCGAGGGCGGCCTCGTCGACCGGCCCGTCCACTTCCAGTTCGAATCGCTTTCCCTGACGGACGTCCGAGATCCCTTCGAAACCCAGTCGCGGCAGTGCGCGCTGCACCGCCTGGCCCTGGGGGTCGAGGATCTCCGGCTTGAGCATGACGTCGACTACGACGCGTGCCACTGGCACTCCCGGTGTGTGGTGCTGAGCAGGTTCCTTCAGACTACCCGTACAAAATTTCTACGCGCGTAGCCTTGGAGGAAACTACGTGAGCCCAGTCACGATCCGGCATCGGGAGGGGGCGGCCGAGAAAAGCTTCTGGAAAGATCCGGGATCGACCGCCGACACCTATTGCCCAGGGGACACGCGGGCAGATTTAGTCGGTCTTCCCATTGCAATGCCGGGCACTGTACAAATGAAATGTCATTAGCCGATACTTTGCCCAATTACAGGCGAACAGTCGGCATCATCGCGGCGTCCTGGCAGGTTCTGGCACGTCACCGCGGAGATGCCGCACGAAGGGACCGATATTCGTGGCGCAGCGTGTCGTGGTCACTCTCTTTGACGACATCGACGGCTCGGAAGCGGCGGAGACGGTCGCCTTCGGAGTCGACGGCCGTATGTACGAGATCGACCTGAACGAAGCCAATGCCCGGAAACTGCGCAAGGCGCTGGAGCCGTACGTCTCGGCCGGCCGCAAGCGCTCCCGGTCCGGCAAGGCCTACCGGCAGACGGAGGTCGCGCCCGACCCGGCGGCGGTCCGCGCCTGGGCGCAGGCGAACCGGATGGACGTGCCCGCGCGGGGCCGGATCCCGAAGAAGGTGTACGAGGCCTTCGCCGAGGCGCAGTGAGCCGGCACCGGTCAGGAGGGGCCGACGGCCGCTCAGCCGCCCCTCGCGGCAACCGACTTGCGCGGCACCCCGGGTGATCAGCTAAAGTCTGGAGCACGCCGAGGGGCGAGGCCGAAAGGCCCAGCTCACGGAACACGCGGGTGTAGTTCAGTAGTAGAACATCCCCCTTCCAGGGGGAAGGCGCAGTGTGCAATTCCTGTCACCCGCTCTGCATCGCCGTACCGGCCGCTCGATTGGATCAGGTAGGCTGGTGCTCGCACCGATCGGTGAAGGCCGGTCGGAGGCATTGCGGACGTAGCTCAGTTGGTAGAGCGCAACCTTGCCAAGGTTGAGGTCGCGAGTTCGAGCCTCGTCGTCCGCTCGGGAATCAGACCCCGGTCCTCCAGGACCGGGGTCTTTTCGTGCCACCGGCGCCGGTGCCCTGTGGGCCGGGTCTGACATTTGTCATGTCCGGTGATGACGGCTCGCACTGTCGTCCCGCCCGGGGCGCCGGAATCCTTGAGGCATGCAAACCAACGGACACGAACACGTGATTGAGGTCACCGACCTTCGGCGTGTGTACGGGGGCGGGTTCGAGGCCGTGCGCGGGGTCGACTTCTCCGTGCGCCGCGGTGAGGTCTTCGCGCTGCTCGGCACCAACGGCGCCGGCAAGACGTCGACGGTCGAGCTGCTGGAGGGGCTCGCCGCTCCGGCCAGCGGGCGGGTGCGCGTCCTCGGGCACGACCCGTACACCGAGCGGGCCGCCGTACGCCCCCGCACCGGGGTGATGCTCCAGGAGGGCGGTTTCCCCTCCGAGCTGACGGTCGCCGAGACGGCACGGATGTGGGCGGGGTGCGTGAGCGGCGCACGGTCGCCCGCCGAGGTGCTGGCGCTGGTCGGTCTGGAGGCGAAGACCGGCACCCGGGTGAAGCAGCTGTCCGGGGGCCAGCGGCGCCGCCTGGACCTGGCGCTCGCCCTGCTCGGCGACCCCGAGGTGCTCTTCCTGGACGAGCCCAGCACCGGCCTCGACGCCGAAGGCCGCCGGGACACCTGGGAGTTGGTGAGCGCGCTGCGCGACCGCGGTACGACGGTGCTGCTGACCACGCACTACCTGGAGGAGGCCGAGAACCTCGCCGACCGGCTCGCGATCATGCACGAGGGCCGGATCGCCGCCACCGGCACCCCGGCCGAGGTGACCGCCGCGCAGCCGTCCCGCATCTCCTTCGAACTGCCCGACGGCTACTTCGTGGGCGACCTGCCGCCGCTCGCGGAACTGGGCGTGAG
The DNA here is from genome assembly GCF_020404845.1 of Streptomyces hyderabadensis. Taxonomy (GTDB): domain Bacteria; phylum Actinomycetota; class Actinomycetes; order Streptomycetales; family Streptomycetaceae; genus Streptomyces; species Streptomyces hyderabadensis. The sequence goes on from NZ_JAIOJZ010000033.1 coordinate 42,959, forward strand.
CGAGCACGAGGTCGACGGCCGCGTGGTGAAGCTGCGCACCCGGGAACTCCAGCGCGCGGCCACCGGCCTGCTGGTGTGGGCCGGGCAGGCCGGAGTGGAGCTGCGCCGCCTGGACGTGCGCTCGGCGTCCCTTGAGGAGGCCTTCCTCAGCATCGCCAAGGAGGTGTCCGCGAAGGCGGGCGGCCCCACGACGAAGAAGGAGTACGCGGCATGAGCGCCACGGACACACCGGCCCGCGCGGGGCGCACCGCCGGGACCGCGACCACCACGCCGATGAGCCGCATGACCGCCCTCGCCCGCGCCGAGATGATCCTGCTCGGACGGAACAAGGGCACCGTCTTCGCCGCGCTGTTCATCCCGTTCGTGATGCCGTTCAGCGTGCGGGCGGGCGCCGAGGAGATGGACCTCGGCAAGGCCGGGCTGACCGTCGGCACGCTCGTGCTGCCCGCCGCGATCGGCTTCTCCCTGCTGTTCGCCGTGTACTCGGCCCTCGTCGGCGTCTTCGTCGTCCGGCGCGAGGAACTCGTCCTCAAGCGGCTGCGCACCGGCGAGCTGCGGGACGTGGAGATCCTCGGCGGCTCCGCGCTGCCCGCCGTGCTCAGCGGGCTGGTGCAGTCGCTGCTGCTCGCGGTGGGCTGCGTGGCACTGCTCGACCTGTCCGCGCCGTCGGCGCCCCACCTGACCGTCCTCGGGCTGCTGCTGGGGCTGGTGATGTGCGCCGCTCTCGCGGCCGTCACCGCGAGCTTCACCAGGACCGGTGAGAGCGCGCAGGTCACGCCGCTGCCGTTCACGTTCGTGTCGATGTTCGGCTCCGGCCTGTTCATTCCGCTGGACCTGCTCCCCGACCGGCTGGCCTCGGTGTGCGAGCTGCTGCCGCTGACGCCCGTCATCACGCTGGTGCGCGGCGGCTGGACCGGCGACCTGTCGGCCTCCGACGCCCTGGGCGCGACGGCGACGGCGGTGGCCTGGACCGTGCTCGCGGTGTTTGCTGTACGGCGGCGGTTCCGCTGGGAGCCGCGGCACTGACGTACAGGAACGTGCGAGGGCGTACGAGGTGAGCGGGAGCGGCGGACGGATGCGCAGGCCGGGCGGATGGTGGCGGACCAAGAGCACGCCGGAGAAGGTGGAGACGTACACACGGTGGTCGTTCCACTTCTTCGGGGTCATCGAGGTGTTCGCCCTCGGGGTGACCGCCTACGGCCGGACCGGCGCCGGACTCGCCACCGTGCTGTGCCTGCTGGTCGCCGTGCACGCCGCCGCCTGCATGGTGGTCTCGTCCCGGGCGCTGGACTGGACGCGCGGCCGGCGCTCCCAGCCGGTGCGCCTGATGTGGGCGCTCGTCGTCGTCTCCGCCGCGGTCTCGGTCACCGCGGTCGGGATCGCGGAGCGCGGACCGGCCGGTGAGGTGGAGACCGCGGCGGGCTCGGTCTACGGCGGGGTCCTGTGCTACGCCGCCGGTGTCATCACGCTCGGGGTGCGGGGGTGGCGGCGCAGGGTCGCCGTCGTCGGGGCCTTCGCGGTGGGCGCCGGGCTGCTGACGTTCCCGCTGGAGATGCCCCTCCTCGCGTCGGTCGTGCTGGCCGGCCTGGTGATGGTGACCGGCGGGTTCCTCGCCGTCACCTCGATCTTCTCCCTCTGGCTGCTCAACGCCGTGTACGCGCTCGACGACGCCAAGGAGACCCGGGCCAGGCTCGCCGTCGCCGAGGAGCGGCTGCGGTTCGGCCGGGACCTGCACGACGTGATGGGCCGGAACCTGGCGGTGATCGCGCTCAAGAGCGAGCTGGCGGTCCAGCTGGCGCGACGGGGCAGGCCCGAGGCGGTGGAGCAGATGATCGAGGTGCAGCGCATCGCGCAGGAGTCGCAGCGCGAGGTCCGGGACGTCGTGCGGGGCTACCGGGAGGCCGCCCTGGAGGTGGAACTGGCCGGTGCGCGGGGCGTGCTCTCGGCGGCGGGCATCGTCTCGGAGGTCACCGGTGAGACGGCCGGGCTGCCCGCCGAGGTGCAGTCGGCGCTGGGCTGGGTGGTGCGGGAGGCGACCACGAACGTGCTGCGGCACGGGGACGCGAAGAAGGTCGCCGTAAAGGTGCGGATGTCGGAGGGGCGGGTCGTGCTGACGGTGGAGAACGACGGTGTGGCGGAGACGACGGGGGACGGACCCCCGGCCGGCCCGGGCGGTTCCGGGCTCTCGGGGCTGCGCGAGCGGCTCTCCGCGGTGGACGGGACCCTGGAGGCGGGGCCCGTCGGCAGGGGTGTCTTCCGGCTGACGGCCGAGGTGCCACTGCCGGCCGCCACGGCCGGGGCCGCGCTGGAGGTCGCCTCGTGACGACGACCGTCCGTGTGCTGCTCGCCGATGACGAACACCTCATCCGCGGGGCCCTGGCGGCCCTGCTGTCCCTGGAGGACGACCTGGTCGTCGTCGCCGAGGCGGCCACCGGTCCCGAGGCCCTGGCGATGGCGCGGGCGCACGCGCCGGACGTCGCCGTACTGGATCTCCAGATGCCCGGTGCCGACGGTGTGAGGGTCGCCACATCGCTTCGGGCCGAGCTGCCCGACTGCAAGGTGCTGATCGTGACCAGTCACGGGCGCCCCGGGCACCTGAAGCGGGCGCTGGCGGCGGGGGTGCGCGGGTTCGTCCCCAAGACGGTCAGCGCCCAGCGGCTCGCCGAGCTGATCCGCACGGTGCACGCCGGAAACCGGTACGTCGACCCCGAGTTGGCCGCCGACGCGATCTCCGCCGGGGACTCGCCGCTGACCGCGCGCGAGGCCGAGGTGCTGGAGCACGCCGCCGACGGGGCGCCCGTCGCGGAGATCGCCGAGCGGGCCGCGCTCGCCGAGGGGACGGTGCGGAACTACCTGTCGTCGGCCGCGAGCAAGCTCGGCGCGGAGAACCGGCATGCGGCGGTGCGGCTCGCGAGGGAGCGGGGTTGGGTATAGTGGCTGTCGCGCCAGGGAGAAATCCCCGGCACGCAGTGCGAACGTAGCTCAGTTGGTAGAGCGCAACCTTGCCAAGGTTGAGGTCGCGAGTTCGAACCTCGTCGTTCGCTCCAGTGAGAAGCCCCCGGCTCCGGCCGGGGGCTTCTTCGTGTGCGGCGGTCCGCCGCTACGACCAGCTCTGGCCGGTCAGCAGCTCGTACGCCTCCACGTACTTGGCGCGGGTGGCGTCCACGACCCGCTGCGGCAGCGCCGGCGGGGGCTGCTCGCTCTTCCGGTCCCAGCCGGACTCGGCCGAGGTCAGCCAGTCCCGCACGAACTGCTTGTCGTACGAGGGCTGCGCGCGGCCCGGCTGCCACTGGTCGGCCGGCCAGAAGCGGGAGGAGTCCGGGGTGAGGACCTCGTCGGCGAGGACCAGGTCGTCCCCGTCGAAGCCGAACTCGAACTTGGTGTCCGCGAGGACGATGCCGCGCTCGCGGGCGATGTCCCGGGCGCGGGAGTAGACGGCGAGGGTCGCCTGGCGCAGGGCGGCGGCGGTGTCGGCGCCGACCTGGCGGGCGACCTCCTCGTAGGAGACGTTCTCGTCGTGCTCGCCGACCTCGGCCTTGGTGGCCGGGGTGAAGATCGGGGCGGGCAGCTCCGAGCCGTCCACGAGACCCTCGGGGAGGGCGAGGCCGCACACGGTGCGGGACTGGTCGTACTCCACCAGGCCGGAGCCGGTGAGGTAGCCGCGGGCCACGCACTCCACCGGGACCATCCGCAGCGACTTGCAGACCAGCGCGCGGCCCTCCCAGTCGGCGGGGGCGCCGGGGGGCAGCTCGGTGCTCAGCACGTGGTTGGGGGCCAGGTCGGCGAGCTGCTCGAACCACCACAGGGAGAGCTGGGTGAGGACCCGGCCCTTGTCGGGGATCTCGGTCGGCAGCACCCAGTCGTAGGCGGAGATGCGGTCGCTGGCGACCATCACGAGGTCGCCCGCCTCGTTCCGGTACAGCTCGCGCACCTTGCCGGTGTGCAGGTGCACCAGACCCGGAACCTGGATCGGTTCGGGCTTTTCAACGAATCCGGACACGGTTCCTCCCCGTGGTTCTGAACAATACGTCGATTGTCCCGCACGTCGGGGGGAGGGTGACGGGCGGGGCAGTGGGCGGGGCGGCGAGGGCGCGCGGCTCAGTCCCGTTTGCAGATGCGGTCGAGGAGGTTGGCGGTGGCGCGCTGGATGCGCGGGTCGACGTGGCCGGGGCGGTCCAGGGCCGGGGACCACGCGAACGTGCCGGACGCGAAGACCCAGGCGCCCGACGGGGCCCGGTACAGCGACGTCTCCTGGTGGCGCCGGACGCCGTCCACGTCGGCGTACGGGGAGTGGGCGAGCAGCACCCGCTCGTCGTGCTCGGGCAGCGCGGTGCGCGGGAAGTAGCGGTCGGCCTCGCCCGCCACCAGATCCTCGATCTCGTCGCCCTCGTGCGCCCCGGTGGCCTCCCAGAGCCAGTGACCGGCGTTGCGGACGATCATCGGGTGCGGTTCGGGGACGCGGCCGGCGTACTGGATGCCGAGCAGTTGCTGCTCCGGGCGGTCGATCTCCCGCCACAGCGCGGGGCGGCCGGGTCCCTTGCGTTTGCGGCAGGTCAGCAGCCGGTCGGGGGCGCCGGACGGGGAGGGGGCCAGCTCGACCTGCCAGTACATGGTGTTGGCGGAGAGGAAGACCAGGGAGGTGCCCCGGTCGCGGGCGAGTTCCGCGGTGCGGCGCATCGGGACGGACCAGTACTCGTCGTGGCCCGGGAAGACCAGGCCCCGGTAGCGGGCCGGGTCGACGCGGCCGGAGTGCAGGTCGCGGGCGTCGGCGTAGGCGAGGTCGTAGCCGTAGCGCTCGGCGAAGCGGATGAAGTCGTAGGCGTGGCCGACGTGCAGGGGCAGTCCGGCGCCCGCGTAGGGGCGGTCGAAGGAGACGGTCGTCGCGGCGTCCGCCTCGCCGAGCAGCCGGCCCTCCTCGTCCCAGGCGTGGTAGAGGCTGGCACCGGTGCGGCCGTCCTCCGGGTAGAGGTTGTACGCCTGCCAGGTCACGTCCGGCAGGAGGAGGAGCAGGTCGGCCGGGTGGTCGTCGCGGACCGTGAAGGGGATGTGGGAGCGGTAGCCGTCGGCGGTGGTGAGGACGGCGACGTACGCGCCGACGTTCCAGTACGACGGGATCTGCAGCCGCCAGGACAGCCACCAGTGGTGGCAGGAGACGGTGCGGTCGGCGGCGAGCGGCGGGGGCTGGACGATGCCGGACAGGCGGGGACTGGTGGTGATCTTGGCGGCGCCGTCACCGCCGTAGTGCCCGATCCGGTAGACGTCGACGCCGAACTCCTGGGGCGGGTCGACGGTGATGTGGAAGTCGATGGCCTCACCCGGGGCGGCGGCCCCCGTCGCGGTGAAGCCCTTGATCTGACGGCGGACGTCGTCGGCGGCGCGGGGGCCGCCGCCGGAGCCGGTACGGGTGCCGGTGCCGGTGCGGTCCTGGTCCGCGTACCAGGCGACTACCTGGCCGGTGTCGCCGAAGTACGTCTCGCCGCCGCGCAGCCAGGGGACGGGCCCCTGCCCGAAGGGGTCCGTCACGGCGTGCGCGAGTGCTCCCGACTCCCAACGGCGGATCTGCTCGGGCCCCATGGGACAGTCCCCTCCCTCGTGCCCCCGTGGTCGTGCGTATGACGAACGCCTTTGCCATGTGCGCGATCGGTCCCAGCACATCACATTTCGCACGCGGGCTGTCACTGTTCGTTGCGAACTGGCCGAAAGTGGAACGGGAGGGTCCGGATTCGCCGGGCCCAGCGCTCACGGGGTGCACGGGGCGCCGGGAACGGACGGGCCCGACGGGGCGTACGGGCGGACGGGGCGCTCCGGTTCAGACCAGGCGCACCGGCTTCTCCGGTCGTATGCCGAGGTCGGTCATCCAGGCGCGCAGCGGGCCCGGGTCGCCGGTCTCGACGAGGCTGAGCACGCAGGGCGCCAGGTCCGTGGTGCGGGCACCGTCGAGCAGGAGCGACGGCCCGTCGAGCCAGTCGAGGGCGGGGGCCGCGCCGGCGGTGTCCATCGCCGCGCAGCACACCATCGCCGTGATGTGCGCGGTGAGGATCTCGCGCCCGGTGCGCGGCGGCTGCAACGGCAGCAGGGGAAGCGCACGGTCGTCCCAAAGGGCGGCGTCGGGGCCGGCGGCCGGCCCCGGGGCGGAGGACGGCGGCCGCACTCCGGCGGGCCGCGCCGCGGCCTCCTCACGGGCCAGCTGAGCACTGAGCCCGGCGGCCAGGGCGGCACCCCGGGCCGTGGTACCGACGAGGTCGTCCTCGTCGTCGACGACGGCGGTGGTGGCGGCGGTCGCGGTCGCGGTGGTTGCGGCGGTGGTGCGGTCGTCGTAGGGGGAACGGGGAGCGTCGTCGTGATCGCCCGACGGCAGGTCCGAGGCATGCTGGTCGCCGGACGGCAGACGCGCGGCGCCCTGGTCGCCCGACGGCAGACGCGCGGCGTCCTGGTCGTCGGACGGCAGACGCGCGGCGTCCTGGTCGCCCGACGGCAGACGCGCGGCGTCCTGGTCGCCCGACGGCAGACGCGCGGCGTCCTGGTCGCCGGACGGCAGACGCGCGGCGTCCTGGTCACCCGACGGCAGACGCGCGGCGTCCTGGTCGCCGGACGGCAGACGCGCGGCGTCGTGGTCACCCGACCGCAGACCCGAGGCGTGCTGGTCGTCGGACGGCGGACGCGGGGCGTCGGTGGAGGGGGGCCGGTCGCTTCCGGGCTGGGTCTCGGCGTCGGTTGCGGCGGTGCGGGGGGCGGGGCTCGCGGCGACCGGGGTCGTGAGGTGGTCCAGGACGCGGGCCAGGGTCGGGCCCTCCGTGCCCGGCGCGGCGCCCTCCGCGGCGCGACGAACGCCCAGGGTGTCCAGCACTCGGTGCAGGCGGGCCGCGTCCGTGCGCCAGGTCCGGTCGACGACCTCCTCGGGATACTCCTCCCACCCGACCGGCGACCAGTCCGGACCGGTCTCGGCGGGTCCGCCGTGGAAGAGGCGCGCGGCGAGGAGCGAGACCGCCTCGTCCATCACCCCGGGCTCCTCCAGCAGGTCGCAGGCGGGACGCTCCCCCAGTCGGGAGGCGAACCCCTCGGCCAGCCGGTCCCGGCGGGACAGCTCGGTGAGGGCGGCGACGACCCCGACGTCCAGGCGCGAGGGCCAGCGGCCCATCCGCCAGGCGGGCAGCGCCACCCGGGTCAGCAGCCGGTCCCAGCCCGCGTAGGCGAGCCCGACCTGCTCCTGGGCGACGATCCGCAGGCCGTAGTCCACAGCCTGTGCACGCTCGGCGGCCGCGGCCGCGACCCCGCGCTCCATCTCGGCCGCGTGCCCCCGGCAACTGCGCAGCAGCAGCCGGGACGCCCAGCCGAGGCCCGCGCACGCCACCCGGGACAGGGGGTCGCGCCGGCCCGCCGAGGCCACCGCCACGGCGGCGTCCAGACCCCGTATGAAACGCCGGGCCGCGGCTATGTCGGGGTGCGCCGAGGGCCCCGTACCGGCGACGACCGGGGCGAGGACGGCGCGCAGCTCGCCCACCCGCATCCACCACAGGAACGGTGAGCCGATGACCAGGACGGGCGCGGCGACGCTCCGGCGGTGGGCTGGTCCGCCCGGCCCGGCCAGGTCGTCGTGGTGGTGCTGCTCCACGGGCGGCGGGCCGTGCGCCGGGTGGGTGCGGTCCTCCAGCCAGCTGTCGCAGTCCGGGGTGAGCGCTATCGCGGAGGGAGCGGGGACGTCGAGCCGGTCGGCCAGGTCACGCACCATCCGGTAGAGATCCGGCGCCGACTCCTCGGCGACCGTGACCGTGGGTGTCATGGCGGGCCGGGAGCGGGCCACGACCAGGGCGACCCCGGCGGCGGCCAGCAGCACGAACAGCGCGAGGACGGACACGACCCAGCGCAGAACGTCCCAGCCACCGCCCGCCAGGCGCCCGGTGGAGCCGCCGACGAGGAGGATCACGGCGGCGGCAGCCGGCAGCAGGGCCACGGCCAGTGCGCGGCTGCGCACCCGCAGTACCGCCAGCGCCCGGGAACGCGCGGCCTGAGCGCCCATCTCCACACCACCGATACCGGTCACGGCCGGACCTCACCCCCTCATCGCCGTCCTGCCTGTCCTGAACCGTCCTGCTGCTCTGCTGCTCTTCGGGTCGTGCTCACTCCACCCACTGTGGCACCCGGCACTGACATCGCAATGCCGGTGGGCCAAGTGCCGGAATGCTTGCGCGGCACCATAGTTGGGGCCCTCGCCCCCGTCAGCCGTATGGCCCATCGGTCACCCGATGGAATGGCTTTGGGGAAAGGTGGAGACGGACAGCAAAGGTCAGGCCCCGACTCCTGGGACGGAGCCGGGGCCTGTCGGGTTCGGTGACCTGGGGGGCGGAGGGGTTACGCGCCCGCCGCCTTCGCCGCGATGTCGGTGCGGTGCTGTGAGCCGTCGAGGCCGATGCGGGCGACGGCCCGGTAGGCGCGGTCGCGGGCCTCGGTGAGGTCGGCACCGGTGGCCGTGACGGACAGGACGCGGCCACCGGCGCTGACGACGGCGTCGCCCTCGGCGCGGGTGCCGGCGTGCAGGACGTAGGCGTGCGGGGCGTCCTCGGCGGCGACCGCGTCGAGGCCGGTGATCGGGTCGCCGGTGCGCGGGGTGCCGGGGTAGTTGTGCGAGGCGACGACCACGGTGACGGCCGCCTCGTCGCTCCAGCGCAGGGGTTCGAGGTCGGCGAGGTTCCCGGTGGCGGCGGCCATCAGCAGCCCCGCGAGCGGGGTCTTCAGGCGGGCCAGCACGACCTGGGTCTCGGGGTCGCCGAAGCGGGCGTTGAACTCGATCACGCGCACACCGCGCGAGGTGATCGCGAGCCCGGCGTACAGCAGCCCGGAGAACGGCGTGCCGCGCCGGCGCATCTCGTCCACGGTCGGCTGGAGCACGCTCTGCACGACCTCGTCGACCAGCTTCGGGTCGGCCCAGGGCAGCGGCGAGTAGGCGCCCATGCCGCCGGTGTTCGGGCCCTCGTCGCCGTCGAGGGCGCGCTTGAAGTCCTGGGCGGGCTGGAGCGGCCGTACGTTCTCGCCGTCGGTGACGGCGAAGAGGGAGACCTCGGGGCCGTCCAGGAACTCCTCGATGACGACGCGCTCGCAGGCGTTCGCGTGCGCGCGGGCCGCCTCCACGTCGTCCGTGACGACGACGCCCTTGCCCGCGGCCAGCCCGTCGTCCTTGACGACGTAGGGCGCGCCGAAGGCGGCGAGGGCCGCGTCGACCTCGGCGGGGTTCGTGCAGACGTAGGAACGGGCCGTGGGCACGCCCGCACCGGCCATCACGTCCTTGGCGAAGGCCTTGGAGCCCTCCAGCCGGGCGGCCTCCGCCGACGGGCCGAAGACCGGGATGCCCGCCTCGCGGACGGCGTCGGCGACCCCGGCGACCAGGGGCGCCTCGGGTCCCACGACGACCAGCTCGGCGCCGAGCCGGGTGGCCAGCGCGGTGACGGCCGCGCCGTCGAGGGCGTCGACCTGGTGCAGTTCGGCGACCTCGGCGATACCGGCGTTGCCGGGTGCGCAGTGCAGCGCGGTGACGTCGGGGTCGAGGGACAGGGAACGGCACAGGGCGTGTTCGCGGGCGCCGCCGCCGATGACAAGGACCTTCACGGGATGCAGCCTAATGGGAACGGGCCGGTGCGGTTTGTGCGGGCTTCCGAAGGGACGGGGCGCGGAGGCTTGTACCTTCCTCCAGATACGGTTCCTCCGTGCCCGGCGGGGCTACTCGTTCGCGATCTCCTCGACCACCGTGGCGCCCAGCTCGCGCACCAGCAGCTCCTTGCCGGACAGGGCCGACTCGTCGAGGTCCGGGTCGTCGTCCTCGGGGATGTCGTCCTCCGGGGAGACCGGGGGCGGCTCGGGCGCCGAGGGCCGGGGTGCGGGGGCGGGCGCCGGGGCCGGTGCGGGGGCCTGGGGCGGCGCGGCGGGCGTGGCCGCGGGCGACGACGGCCGCGGAGCGGGCGCGCCCCCGCCGAAGCCTCCTCCGCCGCCGAAGCCGCCGCCCCCGGATCCGCCGAAGCCGCCGGAGGGGTCGACGACCGCGTCGATCTTCCACTGCACGTTGAACTGCTCGGCCAGGGCCTGCCGCAGCACGTCCTCGCTGCCGCTGCTCACGAAGTTGTCGCGGGCGCCGGCGTTGACGAAGCCGAGCTGCAGGGAGGTGCCGTCGAAGCCGGTGACCTGGGCGTTCTGGCTGAGCAGGATCCAGGTGAACCGGCGGCGGTTCTTGACGGCTTCCAGGATGTTGGGCCAGAGCGAGCGGGGGTCGACCCCGGAAGCACCCGGCGACGGAGCGGCGGGGGCGGGAGCAGGAGCAGGAGCGGCCGCCGCGGGAGCCGGAGCCGAGGCGGGGCCCGCGCCGGGTCCGGCGGAGGGGCCGGGGGCTGCTGGTGTCCGGGGCTGTCCACCGCCCGCCGGGGCCGCCGTGGGCCACCCGCCGGGACGGCGCCCGCCACCCGCGGGGGCCGCGGTCGGCCAGGCACCGGGCGCGGGCGCCGAGCCGGGGGCGGCGGCGGGCGGCGGTGTGGGAGGTGAGGGAGCGGCGGGCTCGGGAGCGGCGGAAGAAGGCGCGGCCTGCGGGTGCCCACCGTCGGCGGGCGACCCACCCGGATCGGATGCGTAACCGGACCCGGACCCGGAACCGGAACCGGACCCGCCGGTGCCACCGGCAGCAGCAGCCGCGTCGGTGTGCGGGCCACCGCCCGGCGCACCGGCGCCCTGCCCCCGTACCGCCGCACGGGCCGCGGCGGGCCCGCCGCCCGGCGGGACCGGAGCCGCGGCGGGCGCCGCGCCCCCCGCACCGGCGTGCGCCTCGGGCCCGGGCACGTACCCCATGGCGGGCGCCCCCGCACCGGCCGAGAACTGCACCCCGCGCTCGATCCGGTCCAGCCGGGCCATCACGGACCGCTCGTCGCCGTACGCGGCGGGCAGCAGCACGCGCGCGCAGATCAGCTCCAGCTGGAGACGCGGCGAGTGGGCGCCGCGCATCTCGGTGAGCCCCTCGTTGACGATGTCGGCGGCGCGGCTCAGCTCTGCGGAGCCGAAGGACCGCGCCTGGGCCTGCATCCGTTCGACGACGTCGGCGGGGGCGTCGATGAGCCCCTTCTCCGCGGCGTCCGGCACGGCGGCGAGGATGAGGAGGTCACGGAGGCGCTCCAGCAGGTCGGTGACGAAGCGCCGCGGGTCGTTGCCCCCCTCGATCACGCGGTCCACGACGCCGAAGGCGGCGGAGCCGTCCCCCGAGACGAAGGACTCGACGACGGAGTCGAGCAGCGAGCCGTCCGTGTAGCCGAGCAGGGCGGTGGTCATGTCGTACGTCACACCGTCGGCACCGGCGCCGGCGAGCAGCTGGTCCATGACGGACATGGAGTCACGCACGGACCCCGCGCCGGCCCGCACCACGAGCGGGAGCACGCCGTCCTCGACCGCGATCCCCTCGCGGCCGCACACCTCGGCGAGGTAGTCGCGCAGGGTGCCCGGGGGCACGAGCCGGAACGGGTAGTGGTGGGTCCGCGACCGGATGGTCCCGATGACCTTCTCGGGCTCGGTGGTCGCGAAGATGAACTTCAGGTGCTCCGGTGGCTCCTCGACGACCTTCAGCAGGGCGTTGAAGCCCTGCGGGGAGACCATGTGGGCCTCGTCGATGATGTAGATCTTGTACCGGCTGGAGGCGGGTCCGAAGAAGGCCTTCTCGCGCAGGTCGCGGGCGTCGTCCACGCCACCGTGCGAGGCGGCGTCGATCTCGATGACGTCGATCGATCCCGGCCCGTTGCGCGCGAGGTCGCGGCAGGACTGGCACTCGCCGCACGGGGTCGGCGTGGGGCCCTGCTCGCAGTTCAGACAGCGGGCCAGGATCCGGGCGCTGGTCGTCTTGCCGCAGCCGCGCGGACCGCTGAACAGGTACGCGTGATTGACCCGGTTGTTCCGCAGCGCCTGCTGCAGCGGGTCGGTGACATGCCCCTGCCCGATGACCTCGGCGAAGGACTCCGGGCGGTAACGGCGGTAGAGCGCGAGAGACGACACGCATACGAGGTTATAGGCGCCCACCGACAACCGGACCGCCCGCAAAGGAGACGCCCCCCACGCACCCGCCAGAGCCGACCTACCCTTGCTGCCTTCCGGCCCTGGGGGAGTTCAGTCAGATAGCGCCGCGTGAGGGGCTGGGCCACACGTTACCCGATGTGGGGGCCTCAGAACGAGTTCGCAAGCACTCCCCGGCGTCATGTAATGTTCTCGGCGGAGGATTCGCCTAGAGGCCTAGGGCGCACGCTTGGAAAGCGTGTTGGGGGCAACCCCTCACGAGTTCGAATCTCGTATCCTCCGCCAGTGCCTCACCGGGCACGATGTCGAAGGGCCCTCTGGAAACAGGGGGCCCTTCGACGTTGTCCTTACGCCTCGTTGTCCTGGTCTTTGTCCACAGCGAGGTGTTCCGGAGCTCCCCAGATGGCGCGCTCAATCTTCCGGGCCGCCTCCTTGAGCATGGGATCGGTCACGTGCAGGTACCGCGCCCGCATCCGGGCGGCGCCGCCCGGTTCCCAACCCATGATCTGGTCGATGACTCGGTCTGGGACCCCGAGCAGCATCAGCACGGTCCCCGCGGTGTGCCGTGCGTCGTGCAGACGCCCGTCCCGGACGCCGGCGTCTTCCAGTAGCCGCTTCCAGTCGTGGTAGTCGGTGTTCGGGCTGAGCGGCCCGCCCAACGGCTTGGTGAACACGTACTCGGACTCGGTCCACAGGTTCGCGGCCGTCGCCCGCTCCCGGGCCTGCGCCTCCCGGTGGGAGCGGAGCATCACGACCAGGGGGCCCGGGAGGGGCACGGCGCGGCGTCCGGCGCGTGACTTCGTGTTCTTCGTCTCGCGCCGCACCTGCACCCGCGCCGGGCAGTAGCCGGCTTTCCGGCCGCACGGCGCCGCCTCGCCGCACCCGTGCTCGTACTTCGGCCGCAACCGGTTCCGGCGAAGCTTCAGGTACTCGTTGTCCAGGTCCACGTCTGACCACCGCAGGCCGAGCGTCTCCCCCTGCCGCAGTCCGAGTGCCAGGGCCAGCATCCAGCGGGCACTGTTCCGGCGCTTGTTCACTTCGAGTAGGAGACTCTGCACCTCGTCGACCGAGTAGGGCTCTACCTCGTTCTCGTCCTCTTCGATCCGGGGCGGCTTCGCGAGCGCGGCAGCGTTCTTTGCGGCGTGACCGCGTCGCACGGCTTCACCCAGGGCCGTACGGGCCGTCCGGTGAGCCTGGTGGGCGGTGCCTGCCTTGCTGCCGGCGCTCTGCATCCGGCGGTACAGGCTCTCCAGGTGTTCGGGCTCCAGGCGGTCGATGCGGTGCCGACCGATGCCGGGCACGAGGTGCACCCGGACCGCTACTTCGTATCCGTCGTACGTGTTCTCGCTCACGACGGGCTTGGCGATGTTCTGGACCCAGTGTTCAAGCCACTTGGCGACCGTCCACGGCTTCCCGGGCTGCCGAGCGGACCCCTCGTCGCGCTGCTTCTCTAGGCGTCGGACCTCGTCCACCAACTCCTTGCGAGTGGGGCGCGTGAGGTGGCGGCGGTAGGGCGTTCCGTCGTCCTTGTAGCCCATGGGCACACGGGCGTGCCAGCGTCCGTCTTTGCCCAGGTAGATGGCCGATTCGCCGTTGGCTCGGCGAGTGCGCTTCTTCTCCTCTGCCACTGGCAGTTCCTCCGGTTGGTACGAGGCAGACAGACCGGAGCGCCGCCCGCATGTCGGGCGGCGCTCCGGAAGGGGCGAGATCAGGCGGCGCGCTGTTCGGCGCGGCGCCGGGCGAGGTAGGCGGCCGGGGCGTCGGCGGGGACGCGTCGGAGTCCGCCGATGGTCAGGGACTCCAGCTCTCCGGCGCGGATCAGGGCGTAGCACGTGGTGCGCCCGACGCGGAGGCACCGGGCAGCCTCCTCGACGGTCAGCAGCACGGGTGCCGGTTCGCCAGCGTCAGCGAGAGGTGCGATGTCCACGGTGGCGATGCTCATGGAACGGTCTCCTCTGGGCGGAGTCTCGGGAGGTTGCGTCTGTCCGAGGTGTGGATTTCTGCGTCACCTGCGTCATCTGCGTCACTCGCCGCTGTGACCTGCGGCTTCGTGGTGACGCAGCACGGTGGGGGTGCGTCACCGGTGACACAGACCTGCGCCATTGGGTGACGCAGGTGACGCGGGGTGACGCAGGAATCAGCCGTCTGTGTCACTCGTCTTTCAGCAGGTCACCAGACGTTTTTGGGGCCCGGGTGACGCAGGTGACGCAGCGTCTTTCTACTTAGGACAAAGAGGGGTGGTGTCTGTTGTGGCGCGCGGCTCAGAGAGTGAAAGAAGGAGCCGCTTCGCGGCACGTCCATCGCAGGGCGGCGCGGCCGCCGAACAGCAAGAGGAGCACGCGCCCGGGTGCTCCTCTTGCTCGTGAGCGGTAGTAGCGCCGCGCGCTTAGAAGGCCGCTTCCTGCGCGGACGCCGGCGGCGCGGCGGCCGGACGCGCGATCTCGATATAGCGGGATGCGTTGGTGCGTCCCCAGTCGATGAGGACGCCCCGGGCGGCGAGGGTGGGCTGTAGGCGCTTGAGGCGGTCCGAGAGCACCTTGCCCGTGGTCGGCCAGCCTTTCGGCAGTGGACGGAAGTCCTCGCCGGTGTAGAGGCCGGTGAGGCAGTGCAGCCATTCGGCCGACGTCATCCGCTGCTCGGTGCCCGGCTCCATGCTGGCGGCGTGCTTGAGCACCGTCTGTGCCAACAGGTCGCCCTCGATGACGTCGTCGTTGAGGTCGTCCAGGCTGGCCCGGTAGGCGGCGAGTGCTCCCAGACCGGTGGCCGCGTCAAGCTGCGCGCACAGGTGCGCGAAGTCGGCCATGCGCAGGTCGGTCGGGATGTCCGCCTGCGCCGCCCGTACCTGCACGGTGAGGTCCAGGAGCGAGCCGAGGATGACCGGCAGCACCTCGGCGAAGTCGGACCACAGTTCCGCCTCGGTGCGCCGCACCCGCGGGCGTTCCAGCCGCAGGGGAAGGAGCCTTTCGGCGAGGTCGGGCCGGATGACCCCGACGTCGATGCCGGTCAGGAGCAGGGGGCGGCGGTAGCCGATGCGGAAAACGTCCCCGTCGGTGAACAGGGCACGCTTGACGTTCTCTGCCCCGGTGACGATGCAGCACATCGCGTCGGACAGTTCCGGGGTCATGTGGGAGAGGTTGTCCAGGGCGGTGACCCATCCGGCCGCCACCGCCGTGATCAGGTTCTCCTCATCCTTCGGGGCCCGGCGCAGGTCCCCGGTCATGCCCTCGATGATCCGTACCAGCATCCGCCCGCCGGTGGACTTGCCGGCACCCTGCGGGCCGGTGAGGAACGGGGCCGGGACGGGCACGTCCGGACCGAGACAGCCGATCAGCCACGCAATCGCCAGGCACTCGGTCTCTGCATTGGCGAAGTTGCACAGCCGCAGCAGGAGATCGATGCCCTTGCCGTCGGTGTCCTTGACCGGCAACGGCAGCTCCCCCGTGAGCTGGGTGCGCCGCCAGCAGACCTCCTGCGGGTCCGGGACACGGATGTCCCACCCGGTGGGGTGGATACGCACGGACCGCCCGTCGTCGCGCCCGAGGTCCAGCCAGGTGGCCCCGTCGAATCCCGGGGCGACGCGGATGTGGACGGGCTGCACGTCCTCGGTCAGCGCCAACGCTTCGATCAGGTCGAGCGCTTCCTTCATGGCGGTGCCGTTGAACACGCCGATGCCGTCGCGGAAGAGTCCGACCATGAGTTCCTGCCGGTGGCTTCCGGTGGTGCCCTGGGAGCGGATCGGGCGGGCTACGGGATGGCCGTTGCGCTGCGCGTACACGGTGCCGTCGGCGGTGCGGAAGTACCGGAAGTGCGCTTGCGCGTAGTCGGTGATGATCTCGCGTGCGGGAGCCTTTTCATCCTCGGACATGTCACAGTCCCAACGTGGTGCGGGCGTTGGTCCACGCGTCCGTGCAGTGCCGGGCCGTTTCCCCCTTGGCCTGCGCGGCGGTGAACAGCCGGGCAACGTGGGTGTCGGTGAGGCAACCGCACCGGCCGTGCCGAGACAGCACCGCGAGGAACGTCCGGTACACGGTCGCGTGGACCGCGCTGGATGCCTCAGTGATGCTCTGCACGGCCATGGCGATGCCCCGTTCCAGGAAGACGGGCGTGCGGTGCGGGCACTCCCCCTGACCGCCCCTCAGGGACACTGAGGGCGTCTGTGGCGCCCTACGGCGCGGGAACGGCTCCTTTACTGCCAGGGCACAAGCAGCGTCCGGCAGAGCGGCGAGAGCGCCAGTACCGGACCCGAGCCAACGGGCGTAGGCCATGGTCGACTTGATGTCGACGCCGGGCCGGACCGCGTTACGGGAGGTCATGGCGCCGCGGTAGATCCAGTGTTCGCCGCGCGTCGTCGGCACAGTCCGGGTGGCGGGCAGAGCGGCCCGGGCCCATGCGATGGCGTCGGTGTCGTCGAGGTCGAGGACGGTCAGTCCGGCACCGCCGGGGTGGTAGGCGACGCACACCGCCTGCCGCCATGCTGCCACCCACGGCGGGGAGACGATGACGGCCGGGTCGGTGGTGGCCGCGGCCCATCCGTGGCACGGGGCCGGGCACCGGCACGGGCCGGGCACCTTCATGTTCGGCCGCCCGCCACACGCGTTGTCCGCACACGCCGTGCAGTTGCCAAACGGGACCTTGCCCCAGCGCAGGGGCAGCACGGGCACCCCGAACGCGGCGAGGCTCAGCGCTGTGTGCAGGGGGTTGGGCGTTGCGTTCATGCCGCGCTCCCGTCGGTCAGCATCGTCTGGCGGTGGGTCGGGATGGCGGCCAGCACGCGGCGGCGCCAGTTGAGGGCGTAGTCGATGCAGTTCGCGCAGTTCTTGTGCGTGTGCCCGGGCAGAGGCGGACGGCGCCGCGCGTGGGAGCTCCACGCAGCGGAGTCCGCGGACGCGAGCAGGTGCCCGACGCGTTCCAGGCCGAGGATCTTGAATCCGAAGCCGTGCAGGCGGAAGCCGTGTGCCGCCATGGCGGTGACGATCGCGGCGCCCTCGCGGGTGGACTGCAACCGGCACACCGAACCCAAACCGACCACCGGCTCACGCCGCAGGTCGACCCCGGCGTTCTCGAACAGCTCCACGCACCGCTCGTACTCCGGAATGCTGCGCCCCTGAAGAACGGGAGCGATCCGCAGGTCGGGGGCGAGGGAGCGCAGTTCGAGGAAGTTGGCGACGGTGCGCCGCTGGTGCTCGGCGACGCTGAGGTGGGTGCCGACGAAGTACTGCCCGCCGAACCAACCGCCGTGGATGATGGCTTCCTCGCACATCCAGTCCTGCTGCGCAGCCCAGTCGTAAGGGCCGACGTGCTCCCAGATGCGGCGCAGAGAGTCGACGTACTGGCGCGGGGGGCGCGTCCAGGTGCCCTTTTCCTTCAGTTCCATGAACCCGCCGGAGTCGACGGCATAGGGGCCCTGGGCTACGTCCCATTTGACCGCGCGGTCGAAGTGCTCTGCCTTGAGGAAAAGCGGCACGTCGGTCCAGCGCAGCCAGTGCCGTTTGTGGGTGGTCAGGTAGAACCGCATCCCGCCCGTGGCGGGAGCTCCCGCCGCTAAGGCTCGCGGGAGGGTGATGGGTTGCGTCATGCTGGGGTATCTCCAGTTCCTTGACGGGTGCTGGCCGGCAAGGGCGGTCCCGGATCTTTGGCGAGATGAGGGGGCCGCCCTTGGCGTAGCTAGCCGCGGAAGTGGTTGCGCTTGATCACGGCCTTACGGATGTTCACCGTGGTGCCGCCGCCCTGGTGGCCGCTCGCGCTGAAGATCTGCACGGCGATCCATCCGCCGAAGATCACGGCGGCCAGGATGATGAGCTGGGTGATGAAGGCGGTGAGTGCGGCGATGAACGAGGTGAGCAGGACCAGCCCGCCGCACACCGCGAGGAACCCGGCGCCGCCGAGGGCGACGTTCACGGCCGTGCGGGACACGGCCGGTTTGGCGGCGACCGGTTCGGGCTGGGCGAAGTTGATGGCGTAGCCGGTGACGACGCGCCCGTCCGGCAAGACGATGCTCGCCACCGCCGGAACCGTGCCCGGCTGGACCGGTGTGAGGGGTGCCGGCACGGGCACGGCGGGCGGGTAAGGGGTGGGCTGGTGGACTTCCACGGCCCGCTGTACGGGCACGTGCGGGGAGTGCTCGGGGTACATGCGGAATCCCTTCCGGCCGAGGGCCAGGGAGGCAGAGACACCCCCTTCGAGGTGCCCTGCAGAGGGGTGTTCGGGGGGTGTGACCTGCGTGCCTCCCTGACTCCCTGAACGATCATTCGCGCAGGTCAGAGCCAGGGAGGCGAGGCAGGGAGGCGGACAGGGAGTTCTCCCTGCCTCCCTGCCCCGGCGGTCGTTCGCTCCCTGCCGTCATTCGGCGGAAGCGGAACCCTCGCCGTCGCGGTTGGCGAGGGCGCGTGCCACCCGGTCGCGGGAGACGACCATCACGCCGTCGGACTTGTACGGCCCAGCGTCGGCGTCGTCGAGAACGCGCTTGAGGTCGAGGAACGACCAGTCGCCGTACGCGTCCGAGTTGCGGGCGGACAGCCGCGCGAGCACGTCCTTGGTCCGCACCCGCGGGGCGTCGCCGACGACCGCGGCGATGTCGGCGAGCGGGTCGTGCTCGGCGCTGTGGTCGATGGCGTGCAGGGTGGTCACGCCGTCGCGCAGGGCCTTGGCCCGGTCGGTGATGGCCTTCGCCGCGTCGTCGTCGATGTAGTGCGTGCGCACCGTGATGGACGACTGCCCCGCCGGGATACTGATCCCGTCGGATGCGACGACCAGGGTTCCCCGGTCCAGCCCGGGCCGCAGCAGGTTCGGGGCGGCGCCGCCGTCGACGGCCTTGTCACCGAGGGCCATGCGGGCCTGGGACTCGGTGCCGAGGGCGAGGGAGGCGCGGGTGTGGGCGCCCTCGCGCACGAGCTTGGGAAGGTTCTCGTTGGTCGGGTCCTGCGTGCCCTGCCACATCAGGACATTGACCGCACGGCCCTGGTTGTGAATCTTGCGGACGGCCATGAAGTACCGGGAATCGGCCTTCGAGCCGCCGTAGGGCCGCTTGTCCTTGCCCGTGCCCTTGGCCGGGCACATGAACGCAACCTGCGCTTCGTCGACCAGCACGATCAGCGGCGGGAACACCGTGCCAGGCGGCGCCTGAATCCGCCGGTTCATCTCGTCGACCGCGCCCTCAACCATCTCGGTCACCTGGATCACGTGCTCATCCGTCGGACCCTGAATCAGCGTCGTGGCCAGACCGTCGAACATGGCCCAGTCGCCCACGCCCTTGAGGTCACCCATCAGGAACTGCACGGACTTGTCCAGGGACAGCCACAGGGCCAGGGAGCGCAGGGCCACGGTCTTGCCCTGGTTCGACAGGCCCGTGATCAGGAGGTGGCGCTGGTAGAGGGAGAGGGCGGCGGCGTCGCCGCGCAGGTCCTGACCCCATGGGGCCTTGCCCTTGGTGTAGTCGGCGGTCATCGTGTCGTCGGTGACCAGCGGAGACGGGCCGATCGGCTCGTCCAGCGCGCCGGAGTCGGCGACCCACAGTCGCACCGTGCGGGCGGCGGTGGGGATGGTGATGAACACCTCGTGTTCGTGGCGGGTCAGGTTCTCCGCGAGCTTGCGCCGCTTGCTCTGCACCTCGTTCGTGGACACGCCGGAGGGGAGGGTCACGTCGACCTCGACACCGCATCCGGCGATGGTGATCGGTCCGAGCATGGAGGCGCCGGCGTCGCCCATCTCCTTGATGGCGCGGGCCAGGGCGGGTACGCCGAGGTCGCGCAGGGCCTTGACCACGATGGACGGGGTGATCGGCTCCCCCTCGCCTGACCGAACGTTGGCGGGCAGAGCCCAGTTCGGGGCGGCGTGCTGCTTGCGGCCGACCGACCACAGCGCGAGCAGGGCGAGGAACGGGCCGATCGACAGGGCCGGGCCCCGCACCACCTGGACGATGCGGATCAGGAGGGCGATGAAGTCGACCGTGGCGGACAGCGGGGTGACGACGTCGCCGACGTGGCCGGTGCTGATGGCCATGACGACGCCGAGGGCGACCAGCGCGCCGATGCTCATGCCGGCACCCACGGCCACGCCCTTCGCGGCCTCTACGGGCGAGTGCAGGAGGTCCATGCGGCGGTGATGGCGGGCGGCGCGGAAGCGCTGCAACCGCTCCTCCCACTCCTCGGCCGCTTCCAGGTTCCCTGCGGCTTCCGCCGCGCGGATCATCCGCTCGTACCGCGAGCCGGTACGGCCGTCCCACGCCCGGCGGGCCACAATCCGCCCACCGTTGAGGGTGTAGAGGCCGTGCCGGGCCGTCGCGCGAACGACCGTCTTCGTCCGCTCGTGCGTCACGGCCGTCTTCACCGCGCGGCCGGAGCGCACCCACAGCGGCACCGGCCGCGCGGGCGGCGCGTCCGGCATGACCGTGAGCACGGTGGGGGCAGTGCCGTCGGTCGGGGAATCGGTGGGCTTGTGGAGGTGAACGACGTTCTCAGACATGCTGGAACTGCTCCTGACTACCCCTTCGGGGGCGGGAGTAAGGGAGAACGCCGGGGTGGCCGTGTCCGTGGAAAGTCCCGGCCCCCCGGCGCGGGAAACGGGCTGGTCAGAACCAGCCGGACGACCTCTTGGCCGCCTTCGTCTTCGCGGACTCGGTGAGGAGCCGCTGACGCTCGCCGTGCAGGGCGGTCAGCTCCGCGTTCAGCCGGAGCTCCGCGCTGTTGCCGGTCGCGTCCATACGCTGCTCTTCACGCCCGGCGCTGCGGCCGCGGGCGACCTTGTAGCCGCCGACGGCCAGCGAGCGGGCCATGGCCCGGCGCTCACTGCCGTTCAGCGGCCACCACTCCCCCCGGCGCACCGCTTCGAGCTTCTTCTGTGTCGCCTGGATCTCGCGGTCCAGGCGGCGAATGTCGGCGTTGCGCATGGTCAGACGCTCCTTACGGAGTCGCAGGGGTCGGGAAACGCGCAGGGGGTGCACATGCCGAGCGAGGTGGGGATGACGTAGCCCGCATCCCGCCGGCACTGCGGGCAGATACGGCGGGCACGGTTCGCCGCCGCGAGTGCCGCCCACCGGCCTGGCGTCATCGGCCGGACCGGCAAGGCGAGGTCGACGCGGTACAGGTGGGCGACCAGCGGTTCCCGGCGGCGGCGCGGCCGTTCGAGCGTCGCGGCCACCTCTTGACCGCCGGGCCGCAGCCCGACGGCGCGCAGTTGGCGGCGGGTGGCGTAGCCGTCGGGGGCCAGGCGCCACCGGTAGACCGGTAGCGCGGCCATCAGGCGACGCGCTTCCAGGCGGCGCGCAGGCGGACTTCGGATGCGGAGTGGCCGGCCGCGCGGAAGCGGGCGGCCATCTCGCGGTACGACAGGGGCGGACTCTGGCTGTGACGGATCTCGTCGACCAGCACGTCAAGGGTCCCGTCGGTGAGGGCGGGCGCGGCTTCCAGAGCGGCCGTGCCGGTGGGTTCGCTCGGTCCCCACACGGGGAGCTCCCAGCGGGCCGTGACGCCGGGTGTGACGGGGCTCGTCACGCTGGTCAGCGCCCTGCCGGTCTCCTCGCCCTGGCGCGCGGATTCCAGCGTCGCCCACGCGGAAGACAGCGTCTGCGCGGTGCGTGCCTGGACGTGTGCGACGCGGGCGCCGGCGGCCGTCACGGCCGTCAGCCGGGTTTCCTCGGTGGACGCTTCCGCCCGCAGCCGGGCCCGGGCCACGGCCGCCTCGTCCCGCGCTTCCTGCTGAATGCCGCGGATGGCGTCCAGCGCGTTCGGGGTGAGCGCGGTCCGCTCCCACATCGAGTGGACCAGCCACAGCGCCTTCGCTGCGATCGGCAGCCACGCCACGGCCAGCCACGCCCCGGCGGAGTGTTCGGCGGTGAGGGCGTGGGCGACCAGGACGCCGGCGGCGATGAGGCCGAAGGACCAGCCGACCGCGGTCACGGTGCGGTTGTGGTCGCCCTGCGCGGCGAGCCGGCGTTCGTAGGCGAGGGTGGCCAGCCATCCCCCGTCGATGCCCAGACCGACGACCACGGCGACCGGCCACGGCACCGCGGTGCCCAGCCACATCACGACCACGGCCAGGGTCAGCACCATGGACACGGCCGTCATCGCAACGGCCGGCAGCACCGTCTTCGCGCTCATCGCGCACCCCCGGCGGTGAGCAGGGCGGCGAGGATGAGCAGGGCGCCGCTGGCCAGGGTGAGGTCGACCGCGCGGCGCAGGGACGTGAACTTGGCGACCGCGAGCCGGGACAGTCCGGCGATGTCGGCGGCCAGGTCCCGGGCCACGGCGTCGCCGATCTCCTCCGGGGTGAGCGTGGCCCACAGGGGGAAGCCGTGCCGGCCGCGCAGGTTCGGGCGCACCGACCACAGCAGCAGGCCGGCCGCGCCGACCAGCAGCGCCAGACCGAGACCGCCCGCCACGACGGCGGGCACGGACAGCGGTACCTCGCGGGCAATCGCGAAGGTACCGGCGAGCACCGCACCGACAAACGCCAGCAGCAGCGCCGTCTTCGTGTCCGTCCGCGCGATCTCCGCCTTCACCTCGGCGTGCGCGGCGATCAGGTTCTGGTCGGTGGCGCTCACGCGGCACCCCCGGGAAGGCTCGCGCCGGCCGCGCGGTTGACCAGCGCGACGCGGGCGGCGAGCGCACGGCGTCGGGCCCGGCGGATACGCCGGTCGTCCACCTCGGTCGGCGTGCGGTCCAGCGTGACGATCTGCGCATCCAACAGGTCAACGTCCGCCAGGATGACGGGCATCTCCTGCTCGATCGCGTCCAACTCCGCATCCGTCGGCTCCATGAAGTCGGCGAACGCCGTAACAGCGTCCTGAACAGTGACGATGGGGTTCATGGGTCTTGGTTCCTTTCAGGGAGGAACGGCCCGAACGCGGCTCCCGGGTGGCACCCCGGGGGCCGCTCGCCGTTGAAGTCGATTCCGACTCCCCGCGCCCTCGCCCGTACGTCCTCGCGCGGTGCGCGGAACGGACGGGCGAGAGAGGCAGTCGACGCAGCAACCGGGCTGCGAGCCGTGATGGACCGAGCTGTGCAGTTGCCGCCGACCGGTTCCGTATCGGGCGGCACTCAGGGTCTTCGTCGTCGCACTGGGAGTCCTTTCGGAGAGGTCAACGGGGGTGAAGCACTGCAAGGGGGACCGCGTCCCCACTCTCCGGCCGTTGCTCGCGGTCGCCGGGCCACCTCGCCAGTACGGGCCGAAACCCTGTTTCACCTGGCCTTTAGCGGGATTGCAGCGTCCCCGCCCTACACATCAGCACAGACGGAACCAACTCACTGGGATTGATCCGCTTGCTCAACTTGTTGGTACAAGCTGATGCAGTGATGCTGCACCCACGGACAGTGAGTCGTCAAGGGATTGGGGCCGACATGTACCAACAAGTTGAGCGAGTGAGTCATGATGGGGGCATGAGCAAGCAGCCGAAGTACCGGCAGGTGGCCGATGCCCTGCGCCGAGAGATCGACAGTGGCACGTACGCGCCGGGCGCGCGGTTGCCGTCGGAGAGCGACCTGATGAAGCGCTTTGACGCTTCGAGGAACACCGTGCGAAACGGGCTAAGTCTCCTGGTCAGCCAGGGTCTCGTCTCATCGAGCCAAGGGTTGGGCTACGAGGTTCGATCGCACGAGGTGTTCAAGCTCAACGCGTCCCGGTTCGAGAACCTGAACTTCCCCCAGAACGGTGACGCGTATCGCACGGACGTGACGAACGCCGGCCGTCGCCCGCATCAGACGTTCCGAGTCGAGATCACTCCCGCGTCTGCGGATGTCGCAGAACGGCTGAAGGTCGATCTGGGGTCCACCACGGTTCTTCGGTTCTGCCATCGGTACGTCGATGACGTGCCGTGGTCGACGCAGGCCACCTGGTACCCGGGGTGGCTCACAGAGCGGTCACCACGGCTCGCAGAGCCAGGCGACATCGAAGAGGGAACCACGCGTTATCTCGCATCGCACGGCATCGAGCAGGTGGGCTACTTCGACGAGATCGCGGCCCGCATGCCGACCCCCGAAGAGGCGCGCCTCTTGGAGATCAGCGCCGGGGTGCCCGTGCTGCTCTGGACACGCACCGGCTACTCGGAGGATCGGCCGATCCGTTGCACGGTCACCACCTTCCGGGGGGACCTCAACCAGATGAACTACGAGATCGGCACCCTGTCCGGCCGAGAAGAGAACGAGCCTCAGTGAGAATCTGCTCAGCGCAACCGCATGACCTGGCCAAGCTGCTCGCCTTCCGACAGGAGGCGGCAGCTTGGTTGTCTCGTCTCGGCACCGACCAGTGGCAGCGCCCCTATCCGGCTGACAAGTTGCTCGCCACCATCGAGGCCGGAGAGGTCTTCATGGTGCGCGACGGCGACGTTACGGCAGCCACGATCACGTTGACCCCCATGGCGGAAGAGGGTCTGTGGACAGCAGATGAGCTGCGGGAACCCTCTCTGTTCATCAACAAGCTGACGGTGGCGCGTACGCACGCCGGCCAGGATCTCGGCGGCCGATTGCTCGACTGGGCCGGGGACCGTGGCCACCTTGCAGGTGCCGAGTGGCTTCGCCTGGACGCATGGACAACGAACACGGGCTTGCAGGCGTACTACCTGCGCCACGGATTCCGGCACGTGCGTACGGTCCAGCAGGGGGTCGCCGTGAACGGCGGACCGAGGGTGTCCGGGTGGCTCGCGCAGCGGGCAACGGGCCCCGCGGCGCACGGGTTCACGGACGAGACTCCACGTCCCGAGCGAGCGGCTCGACATAACGTGATGCCACATCATCTCGACGAAGACCAAAACCGAATCTGATTACGTGTTGCCCGCTAAAGCATTGGCGTCTACTCAAGCAACAGAGTAGTGGGGTGCAGAGCGATCCCGCAGTCACCAAATGAGTCGATAAATACCCTTAGACGTCTGCGCCGCGTGAGCCGTTCGCGCCTCGATTTAGGCATAGAAATAACTTTGGCGCAAGGGTGGCTTCCCTTGCGCCAAAGCAGGCTTGGAGGGTACTTACCCTCGTACCAGCCGTAGACCGCGACGGCTCGGCGGTGTGATCTCGTCAGCCAATTCTTCCTCGGTCATACCAACTACGTGGGAAAGCTCACGGATCGAGTAGTCGTGTTCTTCGACGTGAATCCGGAGCATCTCCCGATAAACCTGTGGTTCTTCCCGTTGGAGAGGAGCAGGCTCGCTTACCAGGTAACCAGCCTTATTCATATAGGCGTGTAGGCTACGCGAGCGAGGTGATGAGATGATGCCTAGGTGTTCGGCTCGGATGATCAGTGACTGCATCGGAACTCGCCAGTATGGCTTTAGTGCTGCTGCCCTACGCACATCGATGCCGCCGAGATCCTTTGCGATTTCGGCGGCCGGCATCAGCAACTCTTCGGCGAACGCGTCTGCTTCCTTCTCGGCGGTATCACGTGGCGGCTCACCCTCGTGCATAACCATGTGTCCGATTTCGTGGGCGAGTACAAATCGCTGCCTCTCTGGACTTAGCTCGCTGTTCAGTACGAACAGTGGGCCCGAACCTGGATGCCATACGCTGATCGCGTTGATGCGGTGCGTCTCGAAGTCACGAAGCACCACAGTACCGCCTGCCGCCTCGACAATATTGACGAGATTCGGCACGGGACCCATGGGAAGGCGCCAAGCCGCACGAACACGGCGGGCCGCCTCGGCCGCCGTTTCGACGTCGTCAATATCAATTCGCGGGATAGTGAGGGATGTGTCTACTGCAATCCCGTCACTCAGACGCACTAGCCGCATGCGAAGCAAGTTCACACGGGCCTGGATCTTACGCAGAGTCCGTTGTGAAAGACTCTGCTGCTTACGGTGAAAGAAGCTTGCACTTCCGAACCCGTAAACCTCTTCTTGCCAAGTCAGCAACTCCGGCGTCACCCTTAGCGCCTTCGCTACTTGAGGCACATCAGCCTCAGGCAAGGGGCGCAGCCCATTCTCAGCTTTGCTGAGAGTTGACTGCGCCAACCCAGTAGCCTTAGCAAGATCTTGCTGCGTAAGACCCTGCGCCTCCCGCGCCAAAATGAGCATGCGCGGATTGATGGTCATTAGTTCTCGCTTGTCTCCTCCGCCGGTGTCTTCCGCGCGCTGCGGATGACTGGCCTTGGCCCATCCGTGGAGGGCGCAGGAATCGGAATGGTGACTCCACCCTGCCCCACGTCTGGGAGAATTTCGATCGGCGCCCATATGTGTTCGCCGTCCAGCGTGCATGTAATCGCAAGCTGGTCCAGGTCAAGCTCGAACTTGTCCAAGAGGTAGCCAGCAACCAGGTGGGTCATTGGTTCGACCTCGTTGGCGAACTCCAAAGCTTGGCCCTGGAAAGCTATCGCCTGACCAGTTCGTATGCTGCTGGTCTTCAGCTTGCGACCTCGAAACTTCTTGAAGCGGATTGCGACACGGTCGCGGATCTGAATCACAAGAAATCCGCGTTCCTCGCGAACCCGCACATGCTCGACTCCGAGAAACTGTTTCACGGCTTCAGCCTTAATGAAGTCGTAAAGCACGTTTGCTCGCGAACGAGGCGACACATCAGCAGGCGACCCCTTCAGCGTCTTCAGCCATTCCTGCCAGCGATCCCAAGCGTCGCGGAAGCACTGGTCGAACTGGTCCTGATAGGGCTGAAGCAGTCGCACACACGAAGCCCTGTCCATGGGCGTTCCGATTGGCACCCGAGCAGCATGGCAGGTTGCAGAAGGGTCGTCAAATATTCCTGGAAAGATTCCAAGATCGTTTCTATCGAACAGACGTTCCCTTCCCGAGTCTTCCATGGGCGAGGCGGAGAGTCCATGCGTTGGCCGTCATGGAGCAGGTCTGTGGCCAGGAGGTCTGTTGCTGTACCCCATCGCCTCGGGACGACGCTGATCAGCGACCTACAAGTGCTGCAGGCGGGAGGGACGTTGAAACCGGCGTGGCGATGTCAGTGCTCCATGTCAGGCTGTGGCCATGATCGGTGAAGTGCCCAACGTGGAAGCAGGTCAGGGATTCAGCACGCGCAGGCTGGCCCATGAGGCTGGCGTGCATCGGCCTCTGCAAGCAGGCATCTGCGGGACCAAGAAGACCGGTGCGGAATCCATCGTCGTCTCTGGCGGCTACAAGGACGATGAGGACTACGGCGACGTCATCGTCTATACCGGCCATGGTGGCCAAGACGGTGCCGGCAACCAGGTGAGCAACCAGTCCCTCGACGACTCCGGCAACGCGGCACTAGTGACCAGCTACCTAGAGGGTCTGCCGGTCCGCGTCCTACGCGGCTACCAGGGCGATACACCCTACGCCCCCGCGACCGGCTACCGGTACGACGGCTTGTACCGAGTCACCAGCTACGGCAGCAAGCTCGGCATCGACGGCTTCCTCATCTGGCAGTTCCGCCTCGAAGCCTATGCCGACACCCCCACGCCACAGACGACACAGCAGCCGGAGCTCCCAGGCGCGCCAGCAGATCCGGAGTCGACCTCCGTCCCAGGGAACGAAGCTCCCGAACGCATCACCTCGACTGTGCAACGCATTGTCCGGAGCAGCGCCGTAAAGCGGCAGGTCAAGGCATGGCACGACAATCGATGCCAGGTCTGCAACGTGCGGATCGAGGTCCCCGGCGGCAGCTACAGCGAAGGCGCTCACATTCGGGCTCTCGGGTCCCCCCACAACGGCCCGGACACCACTGGCAACGTGCTCTGCCTTTGCCCGAACTGCCACGTGATGCTCGATGCCGGCGCCATCGTCATCGAAGACGATCTCACGGTGATCCGAGGTGGCCAGTCTGCCGGCACCCTGCGGACCCACCCTCAGCACGCCATCAACCTGGAATGCGTTCGCCATCACCGCGAGCGTTGGCGCCGGTAGCCGCGACGCCTGACGTTCGCGCCCGATGCCCTCGCCTCGCGGGCGCCGCTCCTTGTCTTGGTCCTTGTCCAGGTCGCTGGCGGCCGCCAGCGTCCAATGCAGTACGCGCACCGCGCCTGACCTGCATCGCGGACGTCTATGAACCACGCCGGACGGTCATGCGGACAGTTGGAAAGCGTGTTGGGGGCAACCCCTCACGAGTTCGAATCTCGTATCCTCCGCCAGTGCCTCACCGGGCACGATGTCGAAGGGCCCCGCTGCTTGCAGCGGGGCCCTTCGACGTGCGGGGTGCGTCGGCCCGACGGTGGCTGCGCGGTGTTGCTCCGTGGAGGGGGATTCTCGTGCGCCATCGGGTGCACTCACCCGGCTGAGCGTCCGGGCGGTCGTTTTTCGGGTATGGAGCGATTTGGTCTGTTCCGTACCAGTGAAGGAGGACCGGTGGCCGAACGCATGGTTCGTCGACGCGGTTATCGAAAAGGCCTCGGCGGTGAGATGTGCGCCGAGTTCCTGGGGACGTTCGTCCTGATCCTGTTCGGCGTCGGTTCGGTGGCCGTCGCGGTCGCGGGGCTGCCGGGCTCGGGACGGCAGACCGCGGACTTCGGGCCTGCCAACTGGCTCATCATCTCGTGGGGATGGGGCCTGGCCGTCGTGTTCGGCGTCTATGTGGCCGGCGGCATCAGCGGGGCGCACCTCAACCCCGCGGTGACCCTCGGGTTCGCGGTCCGGCGGGACTTCCCGTGGCGGAAGGTACTGCCCTACTGGCTCGCCCAGGTCGTGGGCGCCTTCGTCGCCGCCGCGCTCGTGTACGCCTGCTACCGGTGGGCGATCGACGCGGCCATCGCCAAGGCCGGCGAGACCCGGGAGACCTCGCTGAACACGTACTCGATCTTCGCCACGTTCCCCGCCGAGTACTTCGGAGACTCCTGGTGGGGTCCGCTGCTCGACCAGATCGTGGGCACCGGGATCCTGCTCCTGCTGATCTGCGCGCTCATCGACACCCGCAACACGGCTCCGATGTCCAACCTCCACCCGTTCCTCATCGGGCTCGTGGTCGTCGCCATCGGCCTCACCTTCGGCACCAACGCCGGGTACGCGATCAATCCGGCCCGCGACTTCGGTCCCCGCCTGTTCACCTTCTTCGAAGGGTGGGGCGACATCGCCCTGCCCGGCACCTTCGACTGGTTCAGCGGCTACTGGTGGATCCCCATCGTCGGCCCGCTCATCGGCGGAGTCATCGGCGTGCTCGTGTACGACCTGCTCATCAGCCCGGTGCTCAAGGCCCGGCTGAGCGAGTCCGAGCAAGGACCGGCCACCGAGGAACCCTCCTGACCCAGGAGCCCGGCGAGCACACCGCTGGCGGCGTCCGCCCGGACGCCGTGACCGGTGCCTACCGCTCCACCCGTATCCGCCGGACCTCGCTCACCTGGTCGATCTCCGACACCCGGACCGTCACCCGCATCGTCCAGGTGCCCGGGAGGGGCAGGGTGACGGTGTTGGCGCTCCAGTAGCCGCCGCGGTCGGTCAGGTCCGCGTCGATGGGGCCGACGTCCTTGTCGGGGAGGGTGAAGGAGAGGCGCAGTTCGGGTACGGCGGCCAGGCTGCCGTCGGGGCCGTAGACGACGGCCTGGACGGCGTTGTCGCCGGTGCGGCCGGGGTCCAGGGTGATCTGGACCGTGCCGCGGCCGGCCGTGCCGACCTCGAACGGGATCGTGGTGACGGACGCGGGCAGCACACCGCCCGCCGGTACGGTCGTCCGCGCCGCTTCGTCCGCCGCGCGGCCGGGCGGGGTGCCGGTCAGCACGGTCGTGACCGCCAGGACGACCGCGGCGATGACGGCCTCGGCGAGGACGGAGCGGCGCAGGCCGCGGCGGAGGCTGGACGTGCTCGTCGTGGTGGCTGTGGTGGGTGTGGTGGCCGTCGCCGTCGTGGTGGGTGTGGTGGGTGTGGCCGTGGTCGTCGTGGTGGGTTCCGGGGGGCCGCCCGGCGGTTGGGGGACGCGCTCGCGTACCGGATCGGGGGCGCGGACGGTGATCGCCGTCGTGGCCAGCGCCGTCGTCCACCTCCGGGACACCGCCGCCGCGGCCAGCAGCACGGCCACCAGGACCACCTTCACCAGCAGCAGCCTGCCGTACGTCGTCCCGGTGAGCGCCTGCCAGGAGCCGAGGCCGCGCCAGGACTGGTAGACGCCCGTGGTCACCAGGACGCAAACGGAGGCGAGGGCGACGCGGGAGAAGCGGGCGATGGTCGCGGCGTCCGCGGTGGCGCGCAGGGTGAGGATCAGTGCGGTGAGGCCGCCAAGCCAGACCGCGGTGGCGAGCAGGTGCACGGTGGACGACGCCATCGCGAGGGGCACCTGGATACCGGCGGCGGCGTGCTCCGCGGCGGCCCAGGTCAGGGCGAGGCCGACGGCGAGCGCGGCGCCCGCCGCGCCGACGAGGGGGCTGTGCCTGCGGTACCGGTCCGCGCGGGACACGCCTACGAGGAACAGCGCGACCGGGGCCAGCAGCGCCAGCCTGGTCAGCAGCAGCACGCCGGGGCGCCCGGTGAGGGTGTCGGCGAGCGCGTCGGCGTCCAGGGCCGACGCCGGGCCCGTCCCCGCCTCGTACGGGGCGCGCAGCACCAGCAGTACGACGGTGGCCGCCAGCAGGGTCCACCAGCCCGCCACCAGCGGGCGGCGCAGCGGGGCGGGGTCCGGCGGACGGCACAGGGCGACGAAGGCGGCGGTGCCGATGAGCAGGGCGGCGGCGAGGTAGGAGACGTAGCGGGCGAGTTTGTGCAGGGCCGCGGTGAGCGGGTCCTCGGTGGGGCCGGTGTCCACGGGCGCGGTCGTCTGCGACGGTTTGCCCACGGAGAAGGTGAAGGCGCCCGACACGGGGTGGCTGTCGGCGGACACCACCCGCCAGGCCACGGTGTACGTGCCCTCCCCCAGCTCGCCCGGCAACGCGACCCTGGCGGTGTCGGACCGGCCGTCCGCGTGCCCGGCCGCCCCGGTGCGGACGCGGTGACCGCCGGGGTCCAGGACGCGGAAGGAGTCGTCGCGCAGGCCGACGGACTCGCTGAAGGTCAGGGTGACGTGGCCGGGGGCGCGCTGGAGGACGGCTCCGTCCCCGGGGTCGGTGGAGCTGAGTGCGGCGTGGGCGGACGCCGGTCCGGCACCGCCGAGGAGGAGCAGCACCAGCAGGGCGCCGAGCAGCACCAGCCGCCGGACTTCGCGGGGTACCGCGCATCGGAGCCCCGTCCGTCGCCGTGGTGGGCGCCGGGGGCCTTGGGATGCCCTGGGGCGCCGGGGATCCCGGAGGCCGTGGGGGTGCTGGGGGTTCCGGAGGCCGTGGGGGTGCTGGGGGTTCCGGAGGCCGTGGGGGCGCCGGGGATCCCGCAGACCGCAGGAGTGCCAGGGGCTGTCGAGGCCGTGGAGACGTCGGGGATCTCGGAGGCCGCCGGGGTGCCACAGGCTCCGGCAGTTACGGGAGGTCCGGTCGCGTCCGGTGGCTCGTTCGCGGTCTCCAGCGTGTGCACCGTCACCACACCTCACGTCGCATCTCCGTCGTCGGGACCCACTGCCTCGGGGATACGTACGGACGCGGAGGCCGCCGTGCTCAGCGGTCGGCCCGGCGGCGCCTCACCACGACGGGCGGGCCGTCACCCCGCCGTCCACCACCAGGTCGTGGCCGGTCACCCAGGACGCCAGCCGCGAGGCGAGGAACACGCACGCGTCGCCGATGTCCTCCGGGCGTCCGAGGCGTCCCGTCGGCGCCGCCCGCCGCCACCGCCGTACGCCCTCCGGCCAGGACTCGGCGAGTCCCTCGCGGTCGACGAGGCCGGGGGAGACGGAGTTCACCCGCACGCCCCACGGGCCGTACTCCAGCGCCGCCGACCGGGCGTGCATCACGACCGCCGCCTTGGAGGCGCTGTAGTGCGCGTGCGCGGGAGCGGGGGCGCCCGCCTCGATGGAGGCGATGTGGGTGACCGTGCCGCCGCCGTCCTGGCCCCGCATGACCTCGGCCGCGGCCTGCGTGCACGCGAAGACGCCGGTGAGGTTGGTGTCCACCACCGCCCGCCACTCGGCCGCGGTCATGCCGGGCAGGCCCCGCAGCGGCTGCACGCCCGCGTTGTTGACCAGCGCGGTGAGCCGTCCGCCGCCCCAGTCGGCGGCCTCGCCGACCACGCGCCGGCAGGCGTCCTCGTCGGTGAGGTCGGCGCGCAGGACGGTGGCGCGCCCGCCCAGGGCCCGGATGCGTTCCGCCGTTTCCCGCGCCGCCGCCACCGCCGTACGGCAGTGCAGCGCCACCTCGGCGCCCTCCTCGGCGAAGCGCAGTGCGATCCCCCGGCCGATGCCGCCGCCCGCGCCGGTGACCAGGGCGGTCTGGCCGTCGAGGAGGCGTGCAGAGCGCTGCGGGTGCGGGGTCATGGGCGGCACAGTGCCACGATCCGGGCCGCCTCGGCCGGGTAGCGCGCCGCGAGGTCGGTGGCGTCGCCGTGCTCGTAGTCCCCGTAGGTGAAACCGGGCGCCATCGTGCAGCCGAAGAGCGACCACGCGCCGCCCGCCGCCACCCGGCCGCCCATCCAGGTGCCGCCGGGGACCGTGAACTGGACGTGCTGCCCGCCCAGGACCTCCGGTCCCAGCACCGCCGTGCGGGCGCTGCCGTCCGGGGCCAGGAGCAGCAGTTCCAGCGGGTCGCCGAGGTAGAAGTGCCAGACCTCGTCGGTGGGCAGGCGGTGCAGCGCCGAGAAGTCCCCCGGGCGGGCGGTGAGCAGGGCGACGACGGCGGACCCGGCGGGGCGGCCGTCCGGGCCCTCGGGGCCGGCCCAGGTGCGCCGGAACAGGCCGCCCTCACGGGGGATCGGCTCCAGCGCGTAGTGCGCGATCAGGTCCTCGGCGGTCGGCGCGTCAGTCACCCCGCGAACGCTACCTCCCGGCGGAGGAAGGCGAGTTGCGCCTTCTTCTCGGGCAGGTACACGTCCGGCAGGTCCACCTCGGGCAGCACCACAGCCGGACCTGCGGTGAAGCCCTGCTTGAGGAAGCGGGCGATCGCCTTCTCGTTGTCCACGTCCGGGTCGACCACGATCCGCGTCCGGTCCAGGACCAGCAGCACGTACGCCACGAGGGCGCCCGACAGGGCGGCTGTCCACCCGGGGCGGGCGCCCCCGGGTCCGGCGGGCGCGAGGAGCAGGTGGACGCCGATGTCGCCCGGCTCGGGGTCGTAGCACTCGCTCACCCGGTCGGCCGCCGGGTCGTAGGTCTGGAGCAGGGCGACCGGTTCGCCGTCCTTGACGACCAGGAAGGCGTGGTGGGTGTCGAGCGTGTCCATGTGTGCGTAAATGTCGGCGACCTGGTCGCGTGTCAGGCCGTTCATGCCCCAGAAGGCGGCCCGCCGCTCGCTCACCCAGCCGTGGACCACCTCGGCGTCTGCGGCGGGGTCCAGGGGCAGGACGCGGACGGTGCCGAAGCCGGCGAGGGGCTGCTCGTGGACGGGCGTGCGGGAGGCGTACGGGTCAGTCATCGGATTCCTTCGTGAGCCGGGCGAAGTCGGTGACCACCGGGGCGAGTTCCCCGGCGAGCCACAGGCGCTGCTGGTCGCGGTGGTGGGGTGAGCCCGGGTCGCCCGAGGCACCGTGCGGCACCACCCAGCTGCTGTTCTCGCGGTCGGCCAGGTCCCAGACGTACCGGGCGGCCGGGCCGCGTGCGGCGCGGTCGGTGAGGCCGGGCACGGCGGAGGTGCACAGCACGCAGTCGTGGTCGCCGGAGAGGCCGGGCTCGCCCCCGGGGGCGGTGGCGGTGTCCGGCAGCGCCCGCCAGGGGGCCAGGCGGTGGGTGTCGCCCCAGGTGCCGGACGGTGGGGCCGCGGCGACCTCCTCCAGCGCGGCGCGGAGGGTCGCGGCGCGGTCGATGCCGTACGGGTCGTCCGCGCGCAGGAGGTGTTCGAGGGCGTACGCGACGCGCGGCACCAGCGCGAGCCACGGCTGCAGCACCTCGGGGTACGCGGGTGCGACGGAGACGGACGCCAGGGCGGGGTGCGCGGCCAGCCTGCGTACGACCGCCGTGCGCACGGCCGCGTAGGCCGCCGCGTCGGCGCTGTCGGCGTCCATGCGGCGGTCCCAGGCGAGGAGGCGGTCGCGGAGGGCGGCGGCGTCGGGGGTGAGGGCGGCGAGGGTGACCTCGGGGGTGAGGGCGGCGAGGGTGGTCTCGGGGGTGAGGGTGGTCTCGGCGGTGAGGGCGGCCTCGGGGGTCTGTGCGGCAGCGGTGGGGAGGGCGGCGAGGTGGGCCAGGAGGGGGCCGGCCGAGCCCAGGTGGGTGTCCGTGTGGATCGTGGGCAGGTCCGCCGCCGACCAGCGTTCCTTGCCCGCGAGCAGGGCGGCGATGCGGTCGGCGCGGTGGGGCGGGGCGAATTCGACGCCCAACGGAGCGGACGGGCCGCGCTGGTTGGCCATCACGGCGACGCCGTCGGTAAGACCCGCGCGGGGCGGGGTGTGCCAGCCGGTCCACTCGTGGCCCGGTTCCCAGGCGGGCACCGGGCGCACGCTGTTCGCGGCGGGGCGTACGGGCACCCGGCCCGCGACCCGGTGCAGCAGGCCGCCCTCCGTGTCGGCGGCCTGCACCACGTTGACCGGCTCGGCCCAGGCGTCCAGGGCGCGGTCCACGTCGGCGACCCGGCGGGCCCGCAGCAGCGGCAGCAGGGCGCCGAAGCCGAGGTCGGCGGTGACGCGGGGCGGGTAGCGCAGGCTGAGGGCGGCCGGGGTGCCGTCGTCCAGGCCCTCGGGGCCGCCGGCGATCACTGGGCCGCGGTCGGTCTCGATGATCTCGACCTCCACGGTCTCCTCCCCGGCGACGTCGACGCGTTCCGTGTGGCGGGCGGCGCGGTGCCAGACGCCGTCGGGGCCGAGCGCCTCGATGCCCGCGCCGGTGCGGCGCAGGCGCTCGCGGTACAGGTCCTGGTAGTCCGCCATCGCATTGGTGATGGCCCAGGCGACCGTGCCGGTGTGCCCGAAGTGGGCGACGCCGGGGACGCCGGGCACGGCGAGGCCGACGACGTCGAACT
The DNA here is from genome assembly GCF_020404845.1 of Streptomyces hyderabadensis. Classification (GTDB taxonomy): domain Bacteria; phylum Actinomycetota; class Actinomycetes; order Streptomycetales; family Streptomycetaceae; genus Streptomyces; species Streptomyces hyderabadensis. The sequence continues at coordinate 77,828 of NZ_JAIOJZ010000033.1, forward strand.
CCGGGCAGGACAGGTGGATCTGCTGGTAGACGCCGGGGTCCTCGATGAAGCGGTGCGGGTCGCCCGCGATCAGTGCCTGTCCGGTCGTGGTCCGCTCGCCGCTCACCAGCCAGCCGTTGCTGCCCGCGGTGCCGGGGCCGTCGGCGGCGAAGCGGGCCACGGCTTCCGGGCCGAGGTGCGTGGAGACGTGCTCGCGCCACAGCTTGGCGGGGAAGCCGGCGAAGAGGATGTGCGTGGCGAGCCAGACGCCGAGCGGGGTCCAGGGGTCCCAGTGGCCCGGGGCGAGGCCGGTGCGGGCGAACTCGGGGGCCGGGTGCGTGGTCTCCGCGAGGCCCTCGTTCACTCCGTCGACGTACGCCCGTACCCAGGCGGCCGTTTCCGGGTCCTTCTGCTCCAGGGCGGTGAAGCAGCGGCGGGCGGTGTCCGCGAGGCGGGCGCGGCGGGCGAGGCGGTCCCAGGACAGGGCCTCGGGGCCGAGGAAGGCGGCGGAGGTGCCCTGGGCGCGGTGCCGCTCGACCTCCAGCTGCCACGCGCGGTCGCGGGCGGTCACCCGGCCCTGGGCGCGGGCGAGTTCGTTCGGGGTGTCCGCGCGCAGGTGCGGGATTCCCCAGGCGTCGCGGTAGGTCTCGGCGCTCACCCCTGTGCCTCTACTTTCCTTTAGGTTAGGCTCACCTAAGTTTTGCTGTCGTGGCCGCATAGTACGTGAAAGGTGAAGGAATCATGGGGCAGGGGCGGGGCTGGGAGGGCGCGGTCCTCAAGCTGATGCGCGCGAAGGACTTCACGTTCACCGTGACGGGCGTCGAGGACGTGACCCCGCACTACCGGCGGCTGCGGCTGACCGACGGCGGCATGCTGGCGGTGACCGGCGTCCACCCCACGATGTGGGTGCGGCTCTGGTTCGACAACGCGGGCAAGCCGCACCAGCGGGGGTACACGCTGGTCGATCCGGACCCGGCGGCCGGGACCTTCGCGATGGAGTTCGCCCTGCACGACGGGTGCGCGAGCGACTGGGCGCGGGCGGCGAAGCCGGGGGACACGATCGAGGCGACGGTGCAGGGCACCGGGTTCGAGGTGCCGCGGCCGCTGCCCTCCCGGGTCTTCGCGGTCGCGGACCCGGCGTCCCTGCCCGCGCTCAACTCCCTGCTGGGTGCGGACGCGCTGGGGTCGGTGCCCGCGACCGTCTGGTTCGAGGGCGGGACGGGGGCGGGCGGCGCGGATGAGGGCGGGACGGGGGCAGGTGGCGCGGATGAGGGCCTGCCCTTTCGGGCCGACCCCGAACGGCACGAAGTCCGTGCGGTCGCGCGCCGGGACGCGGGGGCGCACCTGGTGGCGCGGGTGAAGGAGGAGCTGCCGGAGCTGCTGCGGGACGTCTCGGAGCCGTTCGTCTGGATCGCCTGCGACACGGCGACCACGCGGGCGCTCTCGTCGTACGTCCGCAAGGAGCTGGGGGTGCCGAAGCAGCGGGTGAACGCGCTGGGGTACTGGCGCGCGACCTGAGCCCGTACGCGCGATCATCGGATCATGGACGTCACACTGCACCTCGCCCAGGACCCCGAGGCCGACGAACTCCTCGGGCGCAGCCCGCTCGCCGCGCTGGTCGGCATGCTGCTCGACCAGCAAGTGCCGATGGAGTGGGCGTTCAAGGGGCCGTCGACCATCGCCCGGCGGATGGGGGCGGAGGACCTGGACGCGCACGACATCGCCGCGTACGACCCCGAGGGGTTCGCCGCGCTGCTGTCCGAGAAGCCGGCCGTTCATCGGTACCCCGGCTCGATGGCGGGGCGGGTGCAGCAGCTGTGCCGGTACCTCGTCGAGACGTACGACGGTGACGCCGAGGCCGTCTGGCAGGGCGTGTCCACCGGGAAGGAGCTGCTGAAACGGCTCCAGGAGCTGCCGGGGTTCGGCAAGCAGAAGGCCCAGATCTTCCTCGCGCTGCTCGGCAAGCAGCTCGGGGTCCGTCCTGAGGGGTGGCGCGAGGCGGCGGGGGCGTACGGGGAGCCCGACTCGTTCCGGTCGGTCGCGGACATCAGGGGGCCGGAGTCGCTGACCAAGGTGCGGGCGCACAAGCAGGAGATGAAGGCGGCGGCGAAGGCGGCGAAGGCCTCCGGCAAGTAGGCGGCGGGGTGCCTGCGGCGGCCTGTGGGGGGTGGGTGGGGGGTGCGCGTTGTGCCTGCGGCGCCTGTGCGGGTTCGGTGGGGGTGCGC
>NZ_JAIOJZ010000034.1 GCF_020404845.1 Streptomyces hyderabadensis
CGGTGGGGGCGTATCGGCGTTCGAGAGGCCATCCGTTCCGTTGAACAGTGCCGACACAGCGGGTACGCGGCCGCGCGGACGGCATTCCCTTGGTCGGGTCTGTACATCTGCGAACGGAGACCCCCTCGTGCGAATGACCGACATCCACCGCTGCGAGATCCGGCCCGGGCGCCTCGTCGAGTGGACGCTCAGTCCCGCGACGCTCGACATCGCGGCGGCGCTGCCCGAGGACGCGCGACCGCCCGCGTACATCCAGGAGTCGCACATCCGGACGGCCCGGTCGGTGCGCGAGGACGGCCTGTTCGTGCCCACCTGGCTCGGCGCGGCCTTCGACCTCCCGGGCCCGGTCGACCTCGACGTGCTCCAGGAGGCGCTGCGCGCCTGGACCCTGCGGCACGAGACGCTGCGCAGCGGCTTCCGGTGGAGCGGCGAGGGCGGCGACACGATGCGCCGGTTCACCCTCGACGCGGACGCCGTGGCCCTGCACCGCGAGGACATCGGCGACTTCCCGGACGCGACGGACCTCGCCCGGCACCTCCAGGACCGCTTCGACCGGGTCGCGGACGCGCTGCGCTGGCCCAACCTCATCTACACGGCGGTGGTCCGCGACGACGGCGTCAGCGTCTACATGGCCTTCGACCACAGCAACGTCGACGCGTACTCCATCTACCGCATCCCCGCCGAGGTCGGCGAGCTGTACGCCGCGGGCGTCGCGGGGCGGACCGTGCCGCGGCCCCGGGTCGGCTCCTACGTCGACTTCTGCGCGGCCGAGCGGGCGGACGCGGACCGGATCGACGGCGACCACGACATCGTGGCCCGCTGGCGGGAGTTCATCCGGCGCTGCGACGGACGGCTGCCGTCCTTCCCCGTCGACCTCGGGGTCCGGCCCGGCGGCAGGCTGCCCGAACAGCGGATGCTGCGCGAGCCGTTGGTGGACGCGGCCGACGCCGCCGCGTTCGAGGCGTACTGCCGTCCCTACGGCGGCAGCCTGGTCGGCGTGCTGGCCGCGACCGCGCTGATCGTGCACGAGATCGGCGGCGAACCCGTCTACCGCACCGTCGTGCCCTTCCACACCCGGTCGCGGTCGCAGTGGGCGGAGTCCGTCGGCTGGTACGTGGGCGGCGCGCCGATCGAGGTCCCGGTGGACCGGGCCCACGACTTCCCCAGCGCCCTCGGCACCGTCCGCGCCGAACTCCAGGCCAACCGGCGGCTGTCCCGCATGCCGATCGACCGGGTGCTGCGCCTGCTCGGCACCGACTTCCGGCCGACCTCGCCCGACCTGTACTCGATCGTGTCGTACGTCGACGCCCGCGACGTCCCGGGCGCGGGCCGCTGGCCGGACCAGTCGGCGTACGCGCTGCTCCGGGTCTCCTACGGCGACCAGGTGTGCGCCTGGGTGACCCGGCTGCCGGAGGGCCTGTGGTTCGCCAGCCGCTATCCGGACACCGACGTCGCCCACAAGAACCTGCGGCTGTACGTCGAACGGCTGCGGGACGTCGTCACGGGCGTCGCCCGCGGGGACTTCGGGCCGCCGCTCACCGCTCGGTGAGGGAGATCCGGCCCGCGTGCAGGCGCCCGTCGCCGCCGTCGAAGTACACCCGGTCCCCGTCGAGGGCCGCGTCGGGATCACCGGACGACAGCCGGGTCTTCGCCGTCGCTCCGGTACGGGCGTCCGCGGCGTGCAGGGCGCCGGCCTTGGTACTGAAGAGCACCGAGCCGTCCAGCAGACCGTGCAGTTCGGGATCGCGTTCGGTCTGCTCGCTCCACCGCCGCTTCCCGGAGTCGGCGTCAACCGCGTGCACGGCCCCGGTTTCGGAGTCGCTGGTGACACCGCCGAGCCCGCCGTACACGACGCCGTCCGAGACCACGAGGGGGTCGAGCCACTGCCGCAGGGACTCGGTGTCCGCGTCGTAGATCCACCGTCGTGTGCCCCGCCGGGCGTCGACGGCGTGGAGGACACCGCGGTCGTCACCGAAGTAGACCGTGCCGTCCGCGACCTCGACCGCCGACAGCTCGCCCGGGTACGGCCGACTCGTTCTGGAGCTGTAGCGCCACAGCTGCTCCCCCGTCTCCGCGTCCCAGGCGTAGAAGTAGGTGTCGTCCGGCTCCCGGACCCCGCCGTAGACGACGCCGTCCGCGACCGCGAGCGCGTCGGACAGGATCTGGTCGATCCTGTGGGTCCACTTCAGCCGCCCGGTGGCGGTGTCCACCGCCGACACGGAGTATCTGACGGGGAGTTCACTCCCCTCGGCCAGGTCGTACATGGCGCTCGCGTACACGGTGCCGTCGGCCACCACGACCCGCATGTAGAGGTCGAAATCCGCTCCGGGTGGCGTCTGCGTCTGCGCGTCCACCATCCAGACTCGCTTGCCGCTGTCCATGTCGATGCCCTGGATCGTGCCCTCCTCGTTGCTGGAGATCACCGCCAGCCCGTCGACGACGCCCGCGAAGGACGACGAGCCCGGACTGGGGTACGTCCACACGGGGTTGCCGTCCGCGGTCCTCACGGCGTGCAGCCGGCCGTCGTCGCCCTCGCCGACCAGCTTTCCGCGGGCGACCTCCGACTGTCGGAGGTCCAAGTCCGACGGCCACAGCTCCCGCACCGCCAGCTGTTTCGCGGCGGCCGTGGGGCTGCCGCTGCTCTCGGTGCCGTTGCCGCGGCCCGACGAGCCGGAGAAGGCACGCGGCAGCAGCAGGCCGGCGACGACGGCCAGGACGACGAAGGCGCCGGCCGCGGCGAGGACCGCCGTACGCCGCCGGGCCGTCCCCCGCGGCCGGGTGTCGGACGAGGGGGCCGGGGGCGGTGTGCCGAGCCGGGCCGTGGCGACGGCGGTCGGCGCCGGCCCCACCGTGACGGTCGGCAGGTCGGCGTCCGGGGGCGGCGCTGCGGTCGCCTGAGCAGGCGCCTGGGGCAGCGGCTCGGCACCCGGGGCGGCGACGTCGGCGGCGACTGGCGCGGGCAGCCAGGTACCGGCGGTGAACGTGCCCCTGGTGCCGTCGGCCGCCTCCCAGCGGCCCAGTTCCGCGACGAGTTCGGGCACCCCGGGCCGCTGCCGCGGGTCCTTGGCCAGGCACCGGGCGACGACCTCGGCGAGTCCGTCCGGCACCCGCCCCAGGTCGGGTTCCTCGTGCACGACGCGGTAGTTGACGCCGTGCGCGGGCCCGCCGCCGAACGGGCCGGTCCCGGTCGCCGCGTACGCCAGCAGCGCGCCCAGCGCGAACACGTCCCCGGGCGGCCCCACCTCGCGGCCGACCAGCTGCTCGGGCGGAAGGTAGCCGGGGCTGCCGACCACGGCGCCCGTGGTCGTGAGCTTGGTGTCGTCGGCGGCCACCGAAATGCCGAAGTCGATCACCCGGGGTCCGTCCGGCGCCAGGAGCACGTTCGACGGCTTCAGGTCGCGGTGCACCACGTCGGCCCGGTGGATCGCGTCCAGGGCCTCCGCCAGCCCGGACCCCAGGGCCCGCACGGACCGCTCGGGCCAGACTCCGTGCGCCGCGACCGCCGTGCCCAGCGCGACGCCCGGCACGTAGGCGGTGGCCAGCCACGGCAGGTCCGCGTCCGGGTCCGCGTCGACCACGGGTGCGGTGAACGGGCCCGAGACCCGCTGGGCCGCCGCCACCTCCCGCCCGAACCGCCTGCGGAAGGCGGGGTCCTCGGCCAGTTCCTCGTGCACCACCTTCACGGCGGCCGCCCGGCCGCCCGGCGAACCGGCCAGGTACACCCGGCCCATTCCGCCCGAGCCGAGCCGGGCGACGATCCGGTACGGGCCGACCCGCTCGGGATCGCCCGTCTGCAGCGGTAGGTACGCCTGCACTCCGCCATTCCTCCCTCGTGCCGGTCTCCGCGCGCCGTCCGTGCGTGCGGGGTCGGGATCAGGTCGCGGCCCGGTAGGCGGTCAGCCGGCCGTCGATCTCGGTCACCACGACGTCTCCGATGACCCGGACGTCCGTCTCGTCGCCCCCGCCCAGCGACTCCCGCCAACCGGGCTCGCCGCTGCCGGTGTCCAGGGCGGTCAGTCCGCCGTCCGAGGCGTGGACGAGGAGGGTGTCGTCCACGACGTCCAGGGACGTCACCTCGTCGGCCTCCTGTTTCCGCCGCCACCGCTGCGATCCGGTGTCCGCGTCGAAGGCGGAGATGTAGGCGTCGTTCTCGAAGTACACCGTGCCGTCGGCCACTTGAGGCATGCCGGCACCCTCGCCGAGCCTGCCGTCCCACAGCTCGCCCTGGAACGTGCGGCGCCACTCCTCCTCGCCCGAGCGCGCGTCGACGGCGTAGAGCGAGCCGTCCAGGGTGCCGAAGTAGACCTTGCCGCCCGCCACCACGAGGCCGGTCTCCGCGTCGCTCGCGGCCTGGTGGGTCCACTTCTGCTTGCGGGTCCGGAGATCGACGGCGATCAGTTTCTTCCCGCTGTGCACGAGGAGGACCTCGTCGGTGACGGCGATGTTGCTGCCGTCGGCGTTGACCCCGAATCCGTAGTCCCACAGCTTGTCCCCGGTACGGGTGTCGAGGACGTAGAAGAAGGAGACCATGTCCGCGTAGGCCACGTCGCCCACCACCACCGGCGACGGATGGAAGGTGTCGTCCATGTACCGCCAGCGGTGGTCGCCGTCGTCCGCGTCCACCGCGTACAGGTGGTCGTTGCTGCCGTAGAACAGGAGGCCGCCCGAGACGCCGGTGATCCGGATGTCGTTGCCCACGTTCTTCAGGTGGCCCGTGTCCTGGCTGACGTCGTCGACCCGTACCCGGCGGTCCCAGCGCCGCGAGCCGTCGGTGACGTCCAGGGCGGTGATCCGGTGGTTCTTCTCGTGCTCCAGGTAGAGCAGCTCCTGCGAGGACGCGGACAGCCGCTGTCCGTCGGCCAGGCTGTACGTCCAGAGCTGCTCCAGGTTGGGCGGCCGGGTGGGCCCGTCGTCGTCGGCGGCCACCCTCCACAGCACGGCGCCGGCCGCAGTGACGGCCAGTGCGGTCGCGGTGGCGAGCACCGTCCGCAGGCGGCGGCGCCGGGTGCCGGGCGGTGCCGGGGCGGGAGCGGTCTGTGTGGTGGCGTCCCCCGGGCGGGGCAGGGGCTCGGTGGGGGTATCGGCCCGCAGCCGGGCGGCCGAGTCGGCGACCGGGCCCGGCAGCCACCCGGCGGTCGTCACGTCCCCGTCCGGTGCGGGGGTCTCCGGCTCGCCCAGTTCGTCCAGCAGCCGGGCCACCGTGGGCCGCTGCGCCGGGTCCTTCGCGAGGCACCGGGCCACCACGTCCGCGAGCGCGGGGGCCAGGGCCCGCAGGTCGGGGTCCTCGTGCACGACCCGGTAGTTGACGGCGTGCGACGCGCCGCCGCCGAACGGGCCCACGCCGGCCGCCGCGTACGCCAGCACCGCCCCCAGGGCGAACACGTCACCGGCCGGTCCCGAGCCCTCGTGGCGCAGCTGCTCGGGAGGGATGAAGCCGGGGGTGCCGATCACCGTGCCGGTCTGGGTGAGCGCGGTGTCGTCGGCCGCCGCCGAGATGCCGAAGTCGATGACCCTGGGGCCGTCCGGTGCCAGCAGGACGTTGGACGGCTTCAGGTCCCGGTGCACCAGGTCCGCGGCGTGCACCGCGGCCAGTGCCTCCGCCAGGGCGGCGCCGAGGCCGCGAACCGCCACCTCCGGCCACACCCCGTGCCGGGCCACCGCCTCCTGGAGCGAGAGGCCGGGCACGTACTCGGTGGCCAGCCAGGCGGGGTCGCCCTCCGGATCGGCGTCCACCACCGCGGCGGTGAAGAATCCCGTCACCCGCCGCGCCGCCGCCACCTCCCGCACGAAGCGCCGCCTGAACCCCTCGTCCCGCAGCAGCGCCTCCCGCACCACCTTCACCGCCACCGCACGCCCGCCGGGCGAACGGGCCAGGTACACCCGGCCCATGCCGCCCTGGCCCAGCCTGGCCAGCAGCCGGTACCGCCCCACCCGTACCGGGTCCCCCGCCGTCAGTGGTACCGACGCCACCGCCCCGCCCTCCCCACGCCCGCGACCCCGCGGCCCGCCGCCTCAACGGGCCCTCCCCGCATCGGACTCCGGGTAACACCCCCACGGTTCCCACTCGGCCCACCGGCCATCCCCCGTACGGCGGACTCTCCCCGGAACCGTCACGTCCCCGGACGCCACGGCGAAAGGCCGGTTCCGGTGACCTGGGTCACGGGAACCGGCCTTCGGCCGTGCCTTGTTCAGAAGCCCACCGACTGGAGGGCGCCCAGGCCCACGTCGGCGTAGGAGTGCTTGCCGGAGACGAAGATGTTGACGCCGTAGTAGTTGAACAGCCAGCAGGCGAAGGCGACCAGGGCCAGGTAGGCGGCCTTGCGGCCCTTCCAGCCGGCCGTGGCGCGGGCGTGCAGGTAGCCGGCGTAGGCGACCCAGGTGATGAAGGACCAGGTCTCCTTGGGGTCCCAGCCCCAATAGCGGCCCCAGGCGTCGCCCGCCCAGATCGCGCCCGCGATGATCGTGAAGGTCCACAGCGGGAAGACGGCGGCGTTGACGCGGTAGGCGAACTTGTCCAGGGAGGCGGCGGCGGGCAGCCGGTCCAGGACGGAGCTGGCGAAGCGGCCGGGCGTGCCGCCGGAGGCGAGCTTGTTCTCGAAGCTGTCCTTGAAGAGGTACAGGATGGTGGCGACCGCACCGACGTAGAACACCGCGCCGCAGAAGATCGCCGTCGAGACGTGGATGTACAGCCAGTACGAGTGCAGGGCGGGCACCAGCTGGTCGCTCGCCGTGTAGAGGACGGTGACGGCGAGGCCGAGGTCGAGCAGGACCGTGGTGGTCAGGGGCAGGCCCAGCCAGCGGACGTTCTTCTTCAGGGCGAGCAGCGCGAGGTACACGCCGACGGCGACCGTGGTGAACGTGATGTTGAACTCGTACATGTTGCCCCACGGCGCCCGCTCCACCGACAGGGCGCGGGTGAGGACGCCGCCCGCCTCGACGGCGAAGGCGAGCACCGTGAGCGAGATGGCGACCCGGCCGTACAGGTCGCCCTTCTCGGTGCCGCCGTGCGCGCCGGGGCCGTCGGGCACGTCGCGGGTGCCGGTCGCGGACCGTACGACGACCTCGGGGCGCTCCAGTACGGCGGTGCCGCCGGCCTTCTTCACGGTGACGGCCGGACCCGACCTGGCGCCGGCCTTGGCCCCGGCCTTGTCGGTGGTGAGCGCGGCGGCCGTGCGGCCGACCTTGCTGCGGCTGCCGAAGAGCCACTCGGCGATGTACGCGAAGAAGGCCAGCGTGTAGACGGCCATCGAGGAGTAGATCAGCGTGTTGCTGACGTTCGCGAGATGCTCGTTGGTTGCGGCGGCGAGATTCACTTCTCAGCCCCTTCGGCAGGTACGACGTGGGTGTCGGGGGAATCGGGGGTGTCGTCGTTCTCGGGCGCGTCGGGCTCGTCGGTCGCCGCGGGGGTCTGGTCGTACAGGACCCCGGCGAGGTCGCCCAGTTCCTCGGGGACCTTCGCGGACTCGCTGCGGCCGAGGCCGGCCATCTCCACGACGGTGACGCCGTCGGCGCCGCGCACGGCCCGCACCCAGACCCGGCGGCGCCGGATGAACAGCGAGCCGGCCAGGCCGAGGATGGCGATGACGGCACCGCCGAGCGCCCAGCCGCTGCCGGGCTGCCGGGTGACCTGGAAGCCGGCCCACTCCTGGACGCCGTTGAAGGTGACCGAGCCGGCGCCGTTCGGGAGGGTCATGGTGTCGCCGACCTTGAGCTGCTGCTTGAACAGCTTTCCGTCGGAGCCCTTGAACTCCTCCAGGTTGGTCTTGTCGAGCTGGTAGACGCTCTGCGGGATGCCGGCGTCGACGCCGAGGTCGCCGTGGTAGGCGGAGAGCGCGAGCATCGGGTTGAGCAGCGCCGGGAAGCTGGAGAGCATCGTGCTGCCCTTGCCGCCGTAGGTCGGCAGGAAGAACGCGTTGAAGCCGAGCTGCTCCTTCTCGCCCTTGGCGTTGCGGTAGCCGTCCATGACCTTGACGGCGCCGGAGGAGGTGACGTTGGCGTCCAGCGGCAGCAGGGCGACCGCCTGCTTGTCCATCACCACGTCGCCCTTGGCGTCCTTGACGGTGAGGATGGGGGCGTAGCCGTGGCTGACGAGGTAGACCTTGGATCCGTCGATCTCCAGCGGCTTGTTGACCTCGATGGTCTTCGACTTCTCGGCGCCGTCGGCACCCTCGCTGTAAGTGACCTTGGCCTCGTAGACGCGCGGGGTGCCGCGGTTGGGGCCGGTCGCCTCGTAGGTGCCGTGGAAGTCCTTCAGGGTGAAGCTGAAGGGGGCCAGGTCGTGGGCGGCGTCGAAGAGGTTCCCGGACTTGAAGTCGTCGTACTGGGTGAGGGTGTTGGAGAAGCCGTCGCCCTCCAGGACCAGCTTGTTGCCCTCGTACTTGAACAGCTGGCCCCAGGCGAAGGCGATCAGCATCACGATCAGCGCGATGTGGAAGGCGAGGTTGCCGACCTCGCGCAGGTAGCCCTTCTCGGCCGCGACGGCGTCGCCGACGGCGTCCGCGCGGAAGCGGCGCTTCTTGAGCAGCTTCAGCGCGGCCTCGCGGACCTCCTCGGGCTCGGCACCGGTGCGCCAGGTGGTGTAGGCGGGCAGCCGGTCCAGGCGCCGGGGCGCGCGGGGCGGGCGGCCGCGGAGCTGGCCGACGAACTGCCAGGTGCGCGGGACGATGCAGCCGATGAGGGAAACGAACAGCAGGATGTAGATCGCGGAGAACCACACCGAGCTGTAGACGTGGAAGAGGCCGAGCTTGTCGTAGACCGGCCCGAGGATGTCGTGGTTGTCCCGGAACTCCTCGACCTTCAGGGCGTCGACGCCGTCCTGCGGGATCAGCGACCCGGGGATCGCGCCCAGGGACAGCAGCAGGAGCAGGAGCAGGGCGACCCGCATCGAGGTGAGCTGGCGCCAGAACCAGCGGGCCCAGCCGACCACGCCGAGCGAGGGGAGGTTGGGCGCCTCTTCCTTGGGGGCCGTGGACAGCTGGGAGCCGGCGGCGCCGAGGTCCTGGTCGTCGCCGGTCGGCTTGTCCGCCGGGGTCTTGGCTGTCGTGGCCTTGCCCGTCTTGGTCTTGCCTGTCTTGGTCTTGTCCGTCTTGGTCTTGCCTGTCTTGGTCTTGTCCGTCGGGGTCTTGCCCGTCGTGGTGTTGCTCATCGGTCAGATCCCCACAGTGAAGCCGTTGGACCAGGTCTGCATGTCCTGCACGATGCTGTCCCACGCGCCGGTCAGCAGCAGCAGGCCGGTCGCGATCATCATGACGCCGCCGATCCGCATCACCCAGACATAGTGGCGCTTGATCCAGCCGAAGGCGCCGAGCGCCTTGCGGAAGGCGACCGCGGCGAGCACGAAGGGCACGCCGAGGCCGACGCAGTACGCGACGGTCAGTATGGCGCCGCGGCCGGCCGTGCCCTGGTCGGCGGAGAGCGCGAGGACGGACGCGAGGGTCGGACCGATGCAGGGCGTCCAGCCGATGCCGAACAGCGCGCCCAGCAGCGGCGCGCCGACCAGGCCGGTCACGGGCCGCTTGTGGAAGCGGAACTCGCGCTGGGTGAACCAGGGCATGAGGCCGACGAAGAAGACGCCCATGAGGATCATGAGCACGCCGAGCACCTTGGTCAGGGCGCCGCGTTCCTCCTGGAGCGTGGAGCCGAAGTACCCGAAGAGCGCCCCGCTGGAGACGAAGACGGCGGTGAAGCCGAGGACGAAGAGGGAGGCTCCGGCGACCATCCGGCCGCGCCGGGCCTCGCCGAGGTCCGTGCCGGTGACGCCGGTCACGTAGGAGAGGTAGCCGGGGACGAGCGGCAGGACGCAGGGCGAGAAGAAGGAGACCAGGCCGCCGAGCAACGCGATGGGGAGGGCCACGAGGAGGGCGCCGTTCAGCACCGTGCCGTTGTAGCCCTCGGCGGCGAGGGTGGTCACTGCGGACACGTCACTTCTCCGGCTTGCCGGAGTCCGCGGACCCCTCGTCGAGGTACGGGGCGAGCATCTTGCGCAGCTTCTCCTCGCTGAGCGCCTGGAGGGTGCGCGCGGCGACCTTGCCCTCCCGGTCGATGACGAGCGTGGAGGGCACGGCCTGGGGGTTGAGGGTGCCCTTCTCGAAGCGGAGCATCAGCCTGCCCGCCGGGTCGTACAGGCTCGGGTAGGTGACGCCGTAGTCCTTCTCGAAGGCGCGGGCCGGGCCGGTGGAGGTGTCGCGGGTGTTGATGCCGACGAACTGGACGCCCTGGTCCTTGACGTCCTGGTAGACCTTCTCGAAGTTCTTGGCCTCGGCGCGGCAGGGCGGGCACCACGAGCCCCAGACGTTGAGGACGACGACCTTGCCCTTGTAGTCGGCGACGTCGACCTGTCCGCCGTCGACGGTCTTGCCGGACAGCTCGGGGGCGTCGGCGCGCTGCCCCTTCTTCGCGGTGGCGATGCCGTCGGAGCCGGTGATGAAGCCGGTCTGGCCGCCGCCGCCCGAGGTGCCGCCGGAGCTGCACGCGGACACCAGCAGCGCCGCGGCGGCCGCGCCGACGGCGGCCCGGGCGGCCCGGCTACGGACCCGGGCGCGGGCGTCGGCCGTGCGGTCGGCGGTGCGGTTCGAGCGGTTCGAGCGCAGGGGGGCGCGGCTGGCGGCACTCATGTGAAAAGTTTCGCATGTCCGTTCCGAGGATCTTGCGCACCCCCCTCGCGGTCGGAAACCCGCATTTCAGGCGCCGTTTCGGGGGCGTTTCAGGCGGCGTTCGCGGGGGCGCCCGAGGAGGCCGGGGTGTCCTTGAGGAAGGCGTTCCAGCCGCCGGCCGGCCGCTGCCCCACCTCGACGGTCCGCAGCTTGGCGAGCACCTCGGGCTTCTGCACGTCCAGCCAGTCGGTGAACTGGCGGAAGGAGACCAGCCGGATGTCCTCGCCCTTCTCCTTCTCCCGCGCGACGTGCTTGAGGACGTTCTCCACGGCGTCCATGTAGATGCCGCCGTTCCACTCCTCGAAGTGGTTGCCGATGAAGAAGGGTGCCCGGTTCGTCTCGTACGCCCGCTTGAAGCCGGATATGTACGCCTTGGTGGCCTGTTCGCGCCAGCCCGGGTAGTTGTGCGCGGGAGCCTTGGTCGAGTTGACCGACTGGTTGGCCAGGATGTTGTAGTCCATGGACAGGACCTCGAAGGAGTGGCCGGGGAACGGTATCTGCTGCAGCGGGAAGTCCCAGATCCCGTCCTTCTTCACCGGCCACACCTGACGGCCGCCCGGCGAGGAGGCGTCGTAGCGCCAGCCCAGCTCGCGGGCGGTGGGCAGCAGGTTGTCCTGGCCGAGCAGACAGGGCGTGCGGCCGCCGACGAGTTCCTTGTCGTAGTCGAAGGGCAGGGCGGGCAGGTCGGTCCAGCCGCTGTTGGTCTTCCACTCCTTGACGAAGGACTTCGCCTGGTCGATCTCGCTGCGCCACTGCGCGGGCGTCCAGTTGCCGACGCTGCCGCCGCCCGCGCAGAAGTGGCCGTTGAAGTGGGTGCCTATCTCGTGCCCGTCCAGCCAGGCGCGGCGGACGTTCTCGAGGGTGTCCTTGATGTGGGCGTCGGTGAGGTAGCCGATGTCGGAGGCGCCGCGCGGGTTGTTCGGCGGGTCGTAGCGGCGCTTCTTCGACTCGGGCAGCAGGTACAGGCCCGAGAGGAAGAAGGTCATGTGCGCGCCGTGCTCCTGGGCGAGGTCCAGGAAGCGCGGGAAGAGCCCGTTGCCGACCTCGCCCGCCCCGTCCCAGGAGAAGACGACGAACTGCGGGGGCGTCTGGCCGGGCTCCAGCGGCACGGGGGCCTCGGGCTGGTGCGGCTGCTTGCCGGTGTACGACGTGGAGCCGTCGCCGATGGGCTTCGCCGGGGGCTTGCTGCTGCCGGAGGGCGACGGTTTGCCGGCGCCTCCGGCCTGGTGCGAGCCGTCCGACGAGGGGTGGGAACCGGTGCCGCAGCCCGCGAGCCCGACCGCCGCCGCGGCCCCCGCGCCGAGTCCGAGCATCCCCCTGCGGGTGAGAGTGCGGTTGGAAGTGCGCATCGCAACCTCGTTCGTCGCGTCCTTGGTGGTCACTGGGTGAGAGGACGCGACGAACGAGCGGGTTCCGGAAATTTGTGCGGGTTGGGTAACAGTGGACAGCGGACCCACAGGAACGGTTCCGCAGTCACCAGCGGGAACGGTTCCGCGGGAACGGACCCGCGCGAGGCGGTACGTCCGTCAGGCCCCGTACGCCTTCCCCTGCCCCTTCACCGGCTTGGCCCCCGCGAGGAGGTGGGCCGGGACGAGGTCGCGGGCGGGCTCGGTGTAGCCGACGGACACGATCCGGTCGCCCCGGTAGGTGAACGTGGTCAGGGACGCCAGCGTGCACTGCCGCTTGCGCGGGTCGTGCCACAGCCGCCGCCGCTCGACGTAGGACCGCAGGATCCAGATCGGCAGCTGGTGGCTGACGACCACGGCCTCGTGCCCGCGGGCGCGGTCCCGGGCCGCGTCGATCGCGCCCTTCATCCGCACCACCTGGTCGACGTACGGCTCGCCCCAGGACGGCTTGAACGGGTTGACCACGTGCTTCCAGTTGGCGGGGCGGCGCAGGGCGCCGTCGCCGATGCCGAAGGTCTTGCCCTGGAAGACGTTGGCGGCCTCGATGAGCCGCGCGTCGGTGTCGAGGTCGAGCCCGTGCGTCTTGGCGATCGGGGTCGCCGTCTCCTGGGCCCGCTCCAGCGGGGAGGCGACGACGTAGGTCACGTCGCGGGGCGCGAGGTGCTCGGCGACCCGCTCGGCCATGCGCCGGCCCAGCTCGGAGAGGTGGTAACCGGGCAGCCGCCCGTACAGGACACCGGTGGGGTTCTCCACCTCGCCGTGCCGCATGACGTGCACGACGGTCAGCTCTTCGTCGCGGGACTCGCGGGTCTGGTTGCCGTGGTCGCTCATGCCGTCGCCTCCGCGGCCGCGCGGGCCGCCGCCGGGAGGGCGTCGGCGATGCGCTGGACGGCCCGCTCGTCGTGGGCGGTGGACACGAACCAGGACTCGAAGGAGGACGGCGGCAGGTAGACGCCGTTGGAGAGGAGGGAGTGGAAGAAGGCGGTGAACCGGAAGGACTCCTGCGCCTTGGCGTCCTCGTAGTTCCGCACCGGACCGTCGGTGAAGAACACGGAGAACATGTTGGAGGCGGTCTGGAGGGTGTGCGCGACGCCCTCCTTGCCGAGCGCCTCGGTCACCAGGCCCTGGATCTGCGCGGACACGGCGTTGACGGTGTCGTACGCCGCGTCGTCGAGGAGCCGCAGCTGGGCGAGCCCGGCGGCGGTGGCGACGGGGTTCCCGGAGAGGGTGCCTGCCTGGTAGACGGGGCCCGCCGGGGCGAGGTGCGCCATGACGTCCGCCCGCCCCCCGAACGCGGCGGCGGGGAACCCGCCCCCCATCACCTTCCCGAAGGTCATGAGGTCGGGCACGACCCCCTCCACCCCGTACCACCCGGCGCGGCTGGTCCGGAACCCGGTCATGACCTCGTCGGAGACGAACAGCGCGCCGTTGGCGGCGCAGGCGTCCTTGAGCCCCTGGTTGAACCCGGGCAGCGGCGGCACGACGCCCATGTTGCCGGGCGAGGCCTCGGTGATCACGCAGGCGATCTCGCCGGGGTGGGCGGCGAAGGCGGCGTGCACGGCCTCCAGGTCGTTGTACGGCAGCACGATCGTGTCGCTCGCCTGCGCGCCGGTGACACCGGGGGTGTCGGGCAGCGCGAAGGTGGCGACGCCGGAGCCCGCGGCGGCCAGCAGCGAGTCGACGTGACCGTGGTAACACCCGGCGAACTTGATCACCTTGGTGCGCTGCGTGAAGCCGCGGGCGAGCCGGATGGCGGACATCGTGGCCTCGGTCCCGCTCGACACGAGCCGGACCTCCTCCAGCGGCGCGACCCGCTCGACCATCGCCTCGGCGAGCGCGACCTCACCCTCGGCGGGCGTACCGAAGGACGTGCCGCGGGCCACCGCCTCCTGCACGGCGGCGACCACCGCGGGGTGCGCGTGCCCGAGGATCATCGGCCCCCAGGAGCAGACGAGGTCGACGTACTCGCGCCCGTCCGCGTCCGTCAGGTACGGCCCGGTGCCGGACACCATGAACCGGGGCGTGCCGCCGACGGCGCGGAAGGCACGCACCGGGGAGTTCACGCCGCCGGGCGTGACGGCCGCGGCGCGGTCGAACAGAGCCTGCGAGGCCGGTGCTTCGTATGGATATGCCAGTTCGCTCATGACCTGCGACTTCTCCGACCTTCTCGACCTTCTCCGACGTATCGGACCCTGCGCGGCGTCAGGTTGCCCAGGGTGACTTCGTCAAGGGTAGACAACCGCCCCGAACGCCGTGCCGTCTGCCAGACTGGAGCCCATCCACGCAGCTCACCGGGACGGCGCGGGCACGGCATCCGGCCGTCCCGCGAACGCACGACGGACATATGACGTACATATGTTTCACCGCACGTTTCGGCGAGCGGCCGTGGGGGAGGTCACTGACACGATGATCGGGTTGCGCGGCGGGGGCCACGCGTCCTAGAAAAGCAGTCGGGTGGAGATATGCATCGCGGTGGCGGACTGGGCGAGGGGACCGACGACCTGGGTCCTCGACGTGCCCGGCGGGGAAGGCACCGACGCGAGGCGGAGGAAGCGTCCGAAGCACGTCAGACACACGGCACGCCGAGCGAGCCCGACCGGCTCTCGGGGCGGACCGGCCGGCTGGGGGCGGGGAGCAGGAATGGTGGTCGGGTGGGGGTGACCTACAAGTACTTCGGCGCGCCCGACGGCGCGACCGCGGCCCGCGTCCCGATCTCGATGCGCCCCGAGGAGCTGGGCGGCGACGAGCTCGGGATGAACGGCATGTTCACCAAGATCAAGCCGGAGACCATGGCCGCCATGGTCCTCACCGGCATCGAGGGCGTCCCCCTGCACAAGGTGCCCCCGCTGGAACTGGTCGTCCTGCACCCCGACTACGCGGTCGTGAAGCTCCCGATGACCGTCGTCGACCCGCTGCGCGGAATCGGCGAGGAAGCGGTCGGCGCGGCCGCCTTCATCTGGTCCACGGTCCCGGACCGCGGCGGCCCCCGGGACGCGTTCAACGTGTACCAGCTGCTGCACGAGTGGCAGGACTTCTCGCATCGGCTGCATGAGGCGGGGCATCAGCCGTACTGCCTGGTGTGGCCCTGAGCCGGGGGGTTCCGCGGACTGTACGCTGGCTGCCTGCAGTCGGCCGTGTCAGTACAGGACCCTCAGTCCGATGACGCAGCCACGATGCTCGCAGCACGAGCAGTTTGAGCGCGGTCACCGACCCGGCGCCGGAGAGCATGGCGTACGTGACCGTCAGCACGGCTCCGATGCCCGCCCACACGGCGTTCCCGGTGCCCACCGGCAGAGTGCGCAGCGCATAGGCCCGGCCGATCACGCCGGCGGCCGGGTCGGCGAGGAACACCGGCGTCGGCGCGAGCCGAACGGCGGGCCGGTCAGTGCGTGGTGGTGATGCCGCCGGTGACGGCGATGATCTCGCCGACGGTGAAGCTGGAGTCGGCGTCGGAGGCCAGGTGCACGTACACCGGCGCGATCTCCTCCGGCTGGGCGACGCGTCCGAGCGGGCCCTCCGTGCCGAGGTGGGCGAGTCCTTCCTGCGGCATGTTCGGGTCGGCGACGTTCAGCACCGTCCAGGTGGGCCCGGGCGCGACCACGTTCGCGCGGATGCCGTCCTTGGCGAGGTGCACGGCGATGGACTGGGTGAAGTTGATCAGCGCTGCCTTGGACGCCGCATAGTCGATCATGGTGTCGCTGCCCCGGAGGGCTTCCTCCGAGGCGGTGGCGATGACCGCGTCGCCCGCCTTCAGATGCGGGCGCGCGGCCTGCACCAGGTGGTAGTAGGCGTACACGTTGACCTTGAACGACCTGTCCCAGTCCTCGAAGCTGAGCTGTGAGAGGTCGGTCTGGCTGTTCAGGTGCGCCGCGTTGTTCACCAGGATGTTCAGGCCGCCCAGCTCCCGCACCGTCCGCTCGACCGTCTCCCGGCAGAAGGCGGCGTCGGCGAGGTCGCCGGGCAGGAGCAGGCACCTCTGCCCGACGGCCTGCACGGCGTCGCGGGTCTCCGCGGCGTCCGGCTGCTCCTCGGGGAGGTACACGACGGCCACGTCCGCGCCCTCGCGGGCGTACAGCAGCGCGACGGCACGGCCGATGCCCGAGTCACCGCCGGTGATGAGCGCGACCTTGCCGCGGAGCTTGTCCGCCGCGCGGTAACGCTTCGCCTCGTAGCGCGGCCGGGGGCGCATGTCGCGCTCCAGGCCCGGGGCCTGCTGCCGCTGCTTGGGGTAGGGCGGCTTCGGCTCCGCGCCGTGCTGCGAGCCGGGGCCTTCGGTCCTGCCGTTGTCCTGCATGTTCGTGAGCCTCCTGGGGATGTGAGTCACGCTCGGCGGTCAGGTATCCCACGGGAGTTCCCGCACACCCGCCCGGGCTCGATCACGGATGCGGGGTGCGGGTGGTGGCAGTTGCACATGCCGTAGCGGCATGTGGTGTCGTCGGGGATACCACCGCACGAAGGGCGCTGTCTGCGATGTACCCCTCTGTCACGCCGCCGCGCGACGTCAGGATCGGCGATGCCGCCGCCTTCGCGGGAACCACCCCGCGGGCCATCCGTCACTACCACCAGATCGGTCTGCTGCCGGAGCCCGGGCGCGGCACGGACGGGCGCCGCCGCTACGGCTACGACGACATGATCCGGCTGTTGTGGATCCGCAAGATGTCCGAGGCCGGGATCGGGCTGAACGACATGCAGGCGGCCTTCGACGAAGCCGGCGACGTCGAGGACGTGCTGGGCCGGCTGGAGGAGACCCTGGCCGCCCGGGAGGCCGAGATCAAGCGGCAGCGGGCGGCGGTCCAGCGCCTGCGGGCCGTGGGCAGCCCGCTGGGCCTGCTCTCCCCGCTGGTCACCGACCGGCTCGGCCACCTGCCCGCCGGTGCGCTGCGCCCGTCCGACCTGGAGGCCCTGCTGGTCACGGAACGGATCTTCGGGCCGCTGGGGGCCGCGATCCAGGCCGGTGTGTTCGTCACCCTGGCGACCCATCCCGGCCTGCGGGCCGAGGCGGACCGCCTCGACGCGGCGGACGCCGCCCTCGACGACACCGTCGACCCCTTCGACCCGCGGGTCGAGGAACTCGCCGCGCGGCACTGCGCCCACCACAAGGCCCTGCTCCGGGCCATGGAGGCGGCCGGGCTGGACGAGGCCGACGAGAGGCTCTTCGAGACGTACGACGCCGAGGAGAGCGGAGAGGGGGGCGTCCGGACGAGTGCCTTCGAAGCGGTGACCAAGATGCCCTACGGGTTCTCCGCGGCACGGACGCGGTGCGTGGAACTCACCGCACGGCTCCTTGCCGGGGAGACCACCGCGGGCGACTGATCTACGACGTGGCGGCGGGACCCGCTCACGAACCGCAGCAGCCGCCGTCCGCCGGGGCCTGCCCGGCGGCCGCGTCCGGTGTCGTCGGCGCGGTGAGCCGGACGGGCCGGGGTTCCGGTGCGGCGCAGCAGCCGTCGGTGCCGGTCTGCCCGGGACCGGGCACGTCGAACAGGCCCGCGCCGCCGCAGACCCCGGTTTCGGGGAGGGTGAGTTCGACGCGGTCCGCGGAGTCGGGGTCGCCGGCGATCGCGGCGGCGACGGAACGGACCTGTTCGTAGCCGGTCATGGCCAGGAAGGTCGGGGCGCGGCCGTAGGACTTCATGCCGACCAGGTAGACGCCCTGGTCGGGGTGGGACAGCTCGCGGTGGCCGTGCGGGTACACGGTGCCGCAGGAGTGCTGGTTGGGGTCGATCAGCGGGGCGAGGGCGACGGGGGCCTGGAGGCGCTCGTCGAGGTTCAGGCGGATCTCGGAGAGGAAGGACAGGTCGGGGCGGAAGCCGGTCAGGACGACGGCCTCGTCCACCGGGTCGAGGCGGCGGCCGTCCTCGCCCACCAGCACCAGGCGGCCGTCGCCGTCGTGTTCGAACGCCTCGGTGCGGAAGCCGGTCACCGCCTCGGCGTGCCCCGCGTCGACGGCGGCCTTCGCCGCGAGGCCCAGGGCGCCGCGGGCGGGCAGCTGGTCGGCGGTGCCGCCGCCGTAGGTGGACGCGGAGACGCCCCGGCGCAGGATCCACGTGCTCTTCGTCCCCGCGCCGTCGGCGGACTCGGCCAGCTCGGCGAGGTACGCGAGGGCGGTGAAGGCGGAGGCGCCCGAGCCGATCACGGCGGTGCGCCGGCCCGCGTAACGGGCGCGGACGGCCGGGTCCGTCAGGTCCGGGACGCGGTACGTGATCCGCTCGGCCGCGGCCTTCTCGCCGAGGGCGGGCAGGCCGCTGCCGCCGGCCGGGGACGGGACGGCCCAGGTGCCGGAGGCGTCGATCACGGCGCGGGCCAGGTGCCGCTGCTCGCGGCCGTCGGCGTACTCGACGTGGACGACGAAGGGCTGCCGCCCGCGGTCGGCGTCGACGATCCGGTCGCGGCCGGCCCGGGAGACGCCGGTGACCGTGGCGCCGGTGCGGACCCGGTCGCCGAGGGCGTCCGCGAGGGGCTGCAGGTACTGCTCGGCCCAGTCACCGCCGGACGGGTACGTCGCCGGGTCGGGCCGGGTCCAGCCGGTGGGGGCCAGGAGCTTCTCGGCGGCCGGGTCGACTACCTCGCCCCAGGTGGAGAAGAGGCGTACGTGCGCCCACTCGCGGACGGCCGCGCCGGGACGCCCGCCCGCTTCCAGGACGAGGGGTTCGATGCCGCGCCCGACGAGGTGGGCGGCGGCGGCGAGGCCGACCGGACCGGCTCCGACGACGATGACGGGCAGTTGTGGGGTGCTCATCGTGCTCGGTCTCCTCAGGAGCGAAGGGGCGGCGCCCGAACCTTGATTCGACGCCTGTCAATACAGCGACACCACGGAGATTGCCACTCGTATCGACGAGTGTCAACATAGACGCATGTCGAAATCAGAGGCCGTGGAGCTGCCCCTCCGCCGGGACGGCGACGCCGTGCCCTGCTGCCCGCCGATCACCGCCGGAGAGCTGTCCCAGGCGGACGCGGAGCGGACGGCCGCCATGTTCAAGGCGCTCTCCGACCCGGTGCGGCTGCGGCTGTTCTCCAAGGTCGCCTCGCACCCGGGCGGTGAGGCCTGCGTGTGCGACATCGCCGACGTCGGCGTCTCCCAGCCGACCGTCTCGCACCACCTGAAGAAGCTGCGCGAGGCCGGGCTGCTGACCTCGGAGCGGCGCGGCACCTGGGTCTACTACCGGGTCGCGCCGTCCGTGGTGGCGGCCATGGCCGCCATGCTCGACCTGCGCGCGCCCGGCCCGCGGGCGTGAATCAGCCGCCCGGCG
Organism: Streptomyces hyderabadensis; assembly: GCF_020404845.1. GTDB lineage: Bacteria > Actinomycetota > Actinomycetes > Streptomycetales > Streptomycetaceae > Streptomyces > Streptomyces hyderabadensis. The sequence continues at coordinate 19,309 of NZ_JAIOJZ010000034.1, forward strand.
CGCGTCCGCCCCGCGCGCGTCCGCCCGGCCGGGCGGCCGTGAACCTCCGGCGCCACGCCAGGGAGACGTACACCAGCGCCACCAGCACCGGCACCTCGATGAGCGGGCCGACGACGCCGGAGAGGGCCTGTCCCGAGGTGACTCCGAAGGTCGCGATGGCGACCGCGATGGCCAGCTCGAAGTTGTTGCCGGCCGCCGTGAAGGCGAGCGTGGCGGTGCGGTCGTAGGCGAGGCCGATGGCCTTGCCCAGGGCGAAGGTGCCGAACCACATCACCGCGAAGTAGACCAGCAGCGGCAGCGCGATGCGGGCCACGTCGAGCGGTCGCGAGGTGATCGTCCTCCCCTGGAGGGCGAAGAGGACGACGATCGTGAAGAGCAGGCCGTACAGCGCCCAGGGGCCGATCCTGGGCAGGAACGTCCGCTCGTAGCCCGCGCGGCCCATCCGCCGCTCGCCGGCACGGCGGGTGAGGAAGCCCGCGAGCAGCGGGACGCCGAGGAAGACGACCACGTTGAGGGCGATCTTCCCCATCGAGATGTCCAGCCGCTCCCCGTCGCCGAGGCCGAGCCACCCGGGCAGCAGGTCGAGGTAGAACCAGCCGAGCAGGCCGAACGCGACGACCTGGAAGACGCTGTTGAGGGCGACGAGCACGGCGGCGGCCTCGCGGTCGCCGCAGGCGAGGTCGTTCCAGATGATCACCATGGCGATGCAGCGGGCCAGGCCGACGATGATCAGGCCGGTGCGGTACTCGGGCAGGTCGGGCAGGAAGACCCACGCCAGGGCGAACATCACCGCGGGACCCACGACCCAGTTGACGGCCAGTGAGGACACCATGAGCCTCTTGTCGCCGGTGACGGCGTCGAGCCGGTCGTAGCGGACCTTGGCCAGGACCGGGTACATCATGATCAGCAGGCCGAGCGCGATCGGCAGGGAGATCCCGCCGACCTCCACCTTCGCCAGCACGTCGTTCAGCCCCGGAACGGCCCGCCCGAGCCCGAGACCGACCGCCATGGCGGCGAGGATCCACCCGGCCAGGTACCGGTCGAGGGCGGAGAGCTTCCTGACGATCGAGCCGTCGCCGCCCTGGAGCCGCGCGGAGGTGCTGGAATCGGCCGAGGTCACGGGCACGCCCTCTTGTTCCCGGCGGCGGTACGGGCGGCGGCCGCGAGTCCGGCGAACTGCCCGGACAGGCCGGCCAGCACCTCCGGCTTCAGCCGGTAGTAGGTGTAGCGGCCGCACGGCTCGGTCTCCACCAGCCCGGCCTCGCGCAGCACCCTCATGTGGTTGGACAGGTTGGTCTGCCTGGCGCCGGTCTCCTCGACCAGGTGGGTGGTGCACAGCGTCTCGCGCGCCAGCAGGGTCACGATCCGCAGCCGGAGCGGATCGCCCAGCGCCCGGATCACATCAGGATCGACTGAAGTCAGCATGGGCTGATACTTTCACAGCACCGTTCGCCGTTGTCGGCGCACACCGATCCCACGACCGCGAGACGAGAACGCCCGATGCCCGAGTCCTCCGGCGAGAAGCCGTCCGTCCTGTTCGTCTGCGTGCACAACGCCGGCCGCTCCCAGATGGCCGCCGCCTGGCTCACCCACCTGGCCGGCGACCGCGTCGAGGTCCGCTCCGCCGGCTCCGACCCGGGTGCCGAGGTCAACCCGGCCGCCGTCGCGGCGATGGCCGAGGTCGGCATCGACATCTCCGCCGAGATCCCGAAGGTGCTCACCGCCGACGCGGTCCGCGAGTCGGACGTCTGCGTCACCATGGGCTGCGGCGACACCTGCCCGGTCTTCCCCGGCAAGCGCTACCTCGACTGGCCCCTGGCCGACCCGGCGGGCCTGGGCGTCGAGGCCGTCCGGCCCGTCCGCGACGAGATCCGGGCCCTGGTCGAGGCCCTCCTCGCCGAGATCGACGCCGGGGTGCCCTCGAAGACCCGGCCGCAGGGGCACGCAGGACGCCGCTGACCCTTGCCCCCGGCGACGGAGCCCGCGCCCACGGCACCGCCCCGCTCCTCCGTCCGGCGTACGCCCGGTAGTCCCGGTCCGCCGCGCGGGCGAGAGTGGCGGCAGGGGCCGGGTGCGGGGGCCGGCGGTCACGGGACGCCGTTCGCGAGGGAGCGTCGATGGCACGGAAGTCGGGGCACCGAGGGGGGCGTCGGGCCGTGGTCCGGCGGCCGGGGGGCGACGCGTGAGTCACCCGGGGACCCTCGTCCTGATCATGGCGGCCGCGGTCCTGGCGCCGCTCCTCGTCCACGCCACGGGGCGGCGGGTCCGGATCCCGCTGGTCATCTTCGAGATCGCCCTCGGGATCCTCATCGGTCCGGACGTGCTCGGCTGGGCCCGTACCGAGGGCGTCGTCGACACGCTCGCCGACCTCGGCCTGTCCATGCTGATCTTCCTGGCCGGCTACGAGATCGACTTCGCCGCCGTCCGCGGTGACACCCTGCGCCGCTCCCTGTGGTCCTGGCCGCTCGCCCTCGTCGCCGGGATCGCGCTGGCGCTGCTCGTCAGCGGCGGCGACGTCTTCGAGGCGTTCGTCGTCGGCACCGCCCTGACCAGCACCACGCTGGGCACCGTACTGCCGATGCTGCGCGACAGCGGTGAACTGCGCAGCCGGTTCGGGACGGTGATCTCGGCGTTCGGCGCGGTCGGCGAGTTCGGGCCGGTGATCGCCGTGGCGCTGCTGCTCAGCGGACGCCGGCCGGCCGAGTCGGCGGCGCTGCTGGCCGCGTTCGGGGCGATCACGGCCGCCGCCGTGTTCTGGGCGCTGCGCCCGAGGCCGCCCTGGTTCGCCCGGCTGACCGAGCTGACCCTGCACAGCAGCGGCCAGTTCGCGGTCCGGTTCGTGATGCTGCTGCTCGCCTGCATGCTGGGCCTCGCGGAGGTCTTCGGCCTCGACGTGCTGCTGGGCGCGTTCGCCGCCGGTGTCCTGACCCGGCTCGTCCTGCACCGGGCCGCGCCCGCGAGCAGCGGGGAGGTGCTCGGCAAGGTGGAGGCCATGGGCTTCGGCTTCCTCGTGCCCCTCTTCTACGTCGTCACCGGCATCGAGTTCGACCTGGACGCGCTGCTGCACGACCCGGGCGCACTGCTGCTGGTGCCGGGGTTCCTGCTGCTGTTCCTGCTGGTGCACGGCGGCCCGGTGTATCTGCTCGCGCCCAGGGACCTCGGCCGCCGGGACCGGGTGGCGCTGGCCCTGTTCGCCTCGACGTGCCTGCCGCTGGTCGTCGCCATCACGACCATCGGCGTCGACCAGAAGCTGATCGGCACGGACCTGGCGGCCTCGCTGGTGGGCGCCGCGATGATCTCCGTACTCGTGTTCCCGCTGGTCGCGGCGCGGGTGCGGGCGGCGGGCCGGGCGGCCGCGCCGGGCGGGAGGGGCGCACCGGCGGCCGGGGCGGGCGCACCGGTGGACGGGGCGAGGGACTCGGAGGCCTGGTGATGACCGGGGAGGGCGGGGGGTGACGTCCGGTGCGGGCGGCGATGACTGGCCCCGAAGGCGCCGACCACGGGGGTGCCAACTACTGGACTAGATACCCCTAGGGGGTATACATTCGGGGCATGGACCACAGCATGCACCAGCACGGCACGACCTGGGCGACGGCCATGCGGGCGACGCTGCACTGCCTGACCGGGTGCGCCATCGGCGAGATCCTCGGCATGGTCGTCGGCACCGCACTGGGCTGGGGCAACGCGCCGACCATGGTGCTGGCCATCGCCCTGGCCTTCGTCTTCGGCTACTCCTTCACCCTCTTCGCGGTGGTGCGCGCCGGGGTGTCCCTCAGGGCCGCGGTCAAGGTGGCGCTGGCCGCCGACACCGTCTCCATCGCCGTGATGGAGCTGGTCGACAACGGGATCGTCGCCCTCGTGCCGGGCGCGATGGACGCGCACCTGTCCGACGGGCTGTTCTGGTACGCCCTGCTCGGCGGCTTCGCGGTGGCGTTCGTGATCACCACGCCGGTCAACAAGTGGATGATCGGCCGCGGCAAGGGCCACGCCGTGGTCCACGCCTACCACTGACCGCCCGCGGCAGGCTGCTCGCCGGTCTCAGCCGAGGCCGGCGAGCAGTTCGTCGCACGCCTGCTCGCAGCTCCGGCACGCCTCGGCGCAGACCCGGCAGTGCTCGTGCATCCCGGCGTGCCGGGCGCACTCGTCGCCGCACGCCCGGCAGACGGTCACGCAGGCCTGGAGCACGGCCCGGGTCACGTTGGCGTCGTAGCCGGTGTGCCGGGACAGGACCGAGGCGGTGGCGTTGCAGACGTCGGCGCAGTCCATGTCGGTGCGGATGCACTTGGTCAGGTCGGCGACCGCGCTCTCCGACAGACACGCGTCGGCGCAGGCGGTGCACGCCTGGGCACACCTGAGGCACTCCTCGATGCACCGGGCCATGGCGTCCCGGTCCACGCCGCCCAGGTCGGCCGGGTAGGTACGGAGTAGGTCGTTCACGGTGGTGGTCATGGGGGCCGCTCCCTTCCGCTCGCACGTACGTCTCGATGCCTGCCGGGTTCACCGTGCGACGCACCACAAACCGCCGCCGGACCTCCGTGGGTAAGCTCGCCGCCGTGGCCGTCCGCCGACCGAGAGCAGCGAGAAGAACACCGTGACCCCGCACGACTCCGAGCACGCGTACGACGCCGAGCCCGCGTATGAGCACGCGTACGAGTACGAGAAGGACGGCGCGGCCATCTACCGCCAGTCCTTCGCCACCATCCGCGCGGAGGCCGACCTCTCCGGGCTGCCCGCCGACGTGGGCCGGGTCGCGGTCCGGATGATCCACGCCTGCGGCATGGTCGACCTGGCCCGCGACCTGTCCTGGTCCCCCGGCGTCGTCTCCCGCGCCCGCGAGGCCCTGCTGGCCGGTGCGCCCGTGCTGTGCGACGTGCGGATGGTGGCCAGCGGTGTGACGCGGGCGCGGCTGCCCGCGGACAACGACGTCGTGTGCACCCTGTCCGACCCCGCCGTCCCCGGGCTGGCGGCCCGGCTCGGCACCACGCGCAGCGCCGCCGCGCTGGAGCTGTGGCGCGACCGGCTGGAGGGTGCCGTGGTCGCCGTCGGCAACGCGCCCACCGCGCTCTTCCGGCTGCTGGAGATGATCGACGCGGGGGCGCCGCGCCCGGCCGCGGTCATCGGCGTACCCGTCGGCTTCGTCGGTGCCGCCGAGTCCAAGGACGCGCTGGCGGCCCACCCCTCGGGGGTGGAGCACCTCGTCGTACGGGGCCGCCGCGGGGGCAGTGCGCTCGCCGCCGCCGCGATCAACGCGATCGCCCGCGAGGAGGAGTGAGCCGCGGGACCGCGGGGCGTACGTGAGCTAACGGATCTCCGGGAGCCCCGGGTGAGCCTCGCTCACCCACCGTGCCGCCCGTTCCGGATCGGCCACCACCGGCACTCCCTCCGGCACCGGCGGTCGGCGCACCACGATCACCGGCAGCCCCGCCTCGCGGGCGGCCGTCAGTTTCGGTGCGGTGGCCGCTCCCCCGCTGTCCTTGGTGACCAGCACGTCGATCCGGTGCCGGCGCAGCAACTCGCGCTCGCCGGCGAGGGTGAAGGGGCCGCGGTCCGTGAGCACCTCCGTGCGGGGCGGGCAGGGGCCCTCGGGCGCGTCGACCGACCGTACGAGGAACCACGGGTCGGTCAGCGGGGCGAAGGCGGCCAGGCCCATGCGGCCGGTGGTCAGGAAGACCCGGCGGGCGGCGAGGTCGGGCAGCAGCGCGGCGGCTTCCGCCAGGGAACCGGCGTCGTGCCAGACGTCCCCCTCGGCCCGCCGCCAGCCGGGGCGGCGCAGCACGAGGAGGGGGACGCCGGCGGTGGCGGCGGCGTCGGCCGCGTTGCGGGTGATGGCGGCGGCGAACGGGTGCGTGGCGTCGACGAGGAGGTCCACCGCGTGCTCGCGCAGCCAGGCGGCGAGTCCCCCGGCGCCGCCGAAGCCGCCGACGCGGGTCTCGCCCGGCAGGGTTCCGGGCGCGGAGACCCGCCCGGCCAGGGAGTTCGTCACCCGGAGCCCGGCCGAGTGCCCGGCCGCCAGCAGTTCGGCCAGGCGGCGGGCCTCCGTGGTCCCGCCGAGGATCAGCACGTGCACGGCAGACTCCTCCCCTCTCCCCGTGTTTCCCGTGTTCTCACGGCCGCCCCGACTCAAGCACACCCGTCGGCCGAGTTGCCGGTCGGTGCCGATGCGAGAAGGTGAGGAAGGCAAGGGGGGCAAGGCCGCGAAGGGAGCGTGCGGTGGCAGGCGATCCCATCGGCGACGCCGCGGTGCTCAACGCGCTGTTCGCCAACTCCCCCCAGGGGCTGTTCGTCTTCGACTCCGAGCAGAAGGTCACCCGCTACAACCCGGCCGGCCGGGGCGTGCGGGGCCTCTCGGAGGAGGACGTCCTCGGACAGGGCATCGCCGACTTCGTCCCCGGGTTCGACGCGAGCGAACTCCAGGGCCTGATCGACGAGGTCCTGGCGACCGGCGAGGCGCTGCGGGGCCGCCTGGTCCGGGGCAAGTCGCCGTCCGAGCCGCACCAGGCACTGGCGGTCGAGGTGTCCCTGTTCCCGCTGCACGACCTCGACGACGGCAGATCCGGCCTGGTGGGCGTGGTCGAGGACGTGACCGAGCGGCAGGCCGCGGCGGACCGGCTCGCCGTACTCAGCGAGGTGCACGCGACCGTCGGCTCCACGCTGGACGTACGGACCACCGGCGACGAGCTGGTACGGGCGCTGGTGCCCGCCTTCGCCGACGCGGCCACCGTCGACCTGCTGGACGACGGTGCCGTCGCGGCCGAGCGCCGGCCCGGCCCCCCGCCGACACAGGTCCCGTTGCGCCGGGTGTCCTTCGCGCCGCCGTCCGCCGAGGTGAGCCGCAAGGAGGGTGACAGCCGTCCGCTGCCCTTCCCCACCCCGTACACCCAGGTCCTCAACGACATGCGGGCCCGGCTGGTCCGCGTCTCCTCCGACGATCCGTGGCTGTCCACCGACCCGGAGGGCTTCGAGCCGCTGGTCCGGACCGGCGTGCACTCCATGATCGTCGCCCCGCTGCTGGCCTGGGACACCGTGCTCGGGCTGCTGACCCTGTACCGGCACCGGAGCGACCCCTTCGAGGAGGCCGACCTGGACGTGGCCCGGCAGGCGGCGTTCACCGCGTCCGTGCACCTGGACAACGCGCACAGCTACCGGCGCGAGCACACCGTGGCGGCCGCCCTCCAGCGCAGGCTGCAGCCGGGCGCGATCCCCCGGCTCTCGGCGGTGGAGACCGCGCACGTGTACCTGCCCGAGAGCGCGGGGGGCGACTGGTTCGACGTCGTGCCCCTCTCCGGTACGCGCGTCGCCCTGGTCGTCGGGGACGTCACCGGCCACGGCATCGAGGCGGCGGCCACGATGGGCCAGCTCCGGCTGGTGCTGCGCACCCTGACCCTGCGGGACCTGGAGACGGACGAGCTGCTGACCCACCTGGACGAGGCCGCCGCCCAGCTCGCGGACGCCTCCGGGCCGGGTCCGAACCCGCCGGTGGCGACCTGCGCGGTCGCCGTCTACAACCCCGTCTCCCGGCACTGCACCATCGTCCGCGCGGGACACCCCGCCCCCGTCGTCATCGACCCCGACGGAGTCCCCCGCACCGTGGAGGTTCCGCAGGGGCCGCCGCTCGGGACCGGCGGCGGACACGTCTTCACCCCGGCCGTGCTCGAACTGGCGCCCGGCACCCTGCTGGCCCTCCACACCAACGGCCTCACCGGGGGCGACGGCGACCAGGGCGACGCCGCCCGGCGCCGCCTCGAACACATCCTGGCCTCCACCACGCGGCCGCTGCAGGAGCTGTGCGACACCGCCGTGTACCACATGGCGCCCTCCCGCCACGACGACGCCGTACTCCTGCTCGCGCGCACCCGTGCCCTGCCGCCGGAGCACGTCGCGGACTGGACGCTGCCCGCCGACGCCTCCGTGGTGGGCACTGCACGGCGGCTCGTCGACCGGCAGCTCGCCGCCTGGCACCTCGACGAGGCGGCGTACACCACCGGACTCGTCGTCAGCGAACTGGTCACCAACGCCATCCGCTACGGCAAGGGCCCGGTGCGGCTGCGGCTCATCCGGGACCGGGGCCGGCTGCTCACCGAGGTCACGGACGCCAACAGCGCCAGCCCGCACCTGCGCCGGGCCCGGGAGAACGACGAGGGCGGCCGCGGCCTGTTCATCGTGATGCGGCTCAGCACGCACTGGGGCGTCCGGCACAGCCGCCACGACAAGACCATCTGGTCCGAGCAGCGGCTGGACGGCGGGCCGGAGCGGGACGCGGCGGACCCGACGGAGGCCTTCGACCTGACGGACGAGGCGGAGCTGTGAGCGGGGGCCGGGTCTTCGGGCAGCCCATGCGCCGCTGCCGGGCCCCGGCAGCTGGGCGCGATACGGCTTCCGGACGGCGCGGCGGTGTCACGCCGCGGCACCGGCGGCGCCCGGGGCGCGGCCGGGTTCGTCGGGGCGGGGGCTGAACCGTTGGAGGGGGCGGACGAACGGACTGTGCGTCGGCATCGTCGGCATCGTCCGGCCCCCTCCGCAGTGCTCCCCGTGCGCCCATGATGCGTGACGGTGCCACCCATCCGCATTGCCGGTTTCCGGAAGCGTTCACCGGGGCTTGGATGCCGGTGCGGACCCCCCGGGGCGACCGGCGGGGCGCGCCATACCGGAAGCCGATCGGAAGCGCATCGGAACTCGAGAAATCTGGTTCCGGAAGCGCCGCCACTGGTCGGATCGGTCGATGCACATGGCACATCGGCCCACTCGGGGCGCGTGCCGTATCCGCCCGGCCGGATACCGGCGGCAATGAGGTGACAGATGAGCAGTACCCGCGTCCCGTCCGGCGCCCGGGGTTCCTACCCCGCACCGGGGCTCGCACTCACGCCCGGCCCCCTGCGCAACCAGGCCATGACCGTGATCGCGATCCCGTTCGTGCTCATAGTCGTGCTGGCCGTCGTGCTCGCCACGAACGGCCCGGACGACGGGGCACCCGCCACCGACGGGCTCTACGGCAGCGGCGCGCTGCCGGACTGGGGGTCCGGCACGACCGACGACGGCACGTCGGACGACGGCACCAGCCCCGACGGCACGTACGGCGACGACCCGTACGAGGACGACACCTACGACGGCGGCACCTACGGCGACGACCCGTACGGCGACGGCACCACGGACGACACCGCCACGGACGACGCCACCACCGACGACACGGCCACCGACGGGGCCACCGACGACGCCACGACCGACGAGACTGGCCCGGAGGCGACCGTGACGGCCTACTTCGACGCCATCAACAACCGCGACTTCGCGGCCGCGTGGGAGCTGGGCGGCAAGAACCTCGACCAGGACTACGACAGCTTCGTCGCCGGCTTCGCCACGACCCAGCGGGACGACGTCACCGTGACCGGCACGTCCGGCGACGACGTCTCGGTCACGGTCGTGGCCTGGGAGACCGACGGCACGCAGACGACGTACGAGGGCACCTACACGGTCAGCGGCGGCGTCATCACCTCGGCCGACATGCGGGAAGGGAACTGAGAGCAGCCATGACCACCCATTCCGCCCCGCCGCCCCCGGACGCGACGAGCAACGCCACCCGCCTGATGTGCGCGGGCACCTATCTCGACCCCGTCTACCGCAAGGGCGTCATCCGGGAGCTGCTGACCCACCGCTACCGGGTGGTGGCCCCCTCCTACGGCTACGACGCCGCGCCCGTCCTGGCGCACGCCCTCGCCGCCCACAACCTGCGCCGCAACCAGCTGATCGCCCTCGGGACGGGCGGGGCCGTCGTCGCGCTGCTCCTGGCCACGGACGTGCTCGGCGGCTGGACGGCCGCACTGTTCGTCTTCTGGCTGGCCTGGGCCACGATGTTCCTGCGCCGGCTGGCCATCCTGCAGACCCTCGCCGAGCACCTGGCGCCCCCGGAAGAGGGCAGCGCCGGATTCGACGGCTCCCACCCGGTCACCTCGCGCCTCACCCCGGAGCTGGTCGGCAAGATCAACCGGGAGCAGGCCTCGGACACCGTGTACTACGGCGGCTACAAGCCGTTCGTCGGCGCCGGCCACTCGATCAAGCGGTGGGCCAACGCGGAACTGCTGCTCGGCGTCCCCAAGTCCCGGGCCGGCGCGTTCGGCCAGGGCCTGCTCAACGGGCACGTCCCCGCCCAGCACGGGCCGCCGGACGACGCGGACGGGGCGGGCGGGGCCGGGCGCACGGAACGCAAGCCGATCATCCCCTTCACGGTCGAGGACATCACCACCCGGGTCTGCGAGGAGATGCTCGCGGAACTGCGCGACAAGCCCGCGCCGAGCGACCGCGTCGAACTGCTCTCCGTCGACCGGCGCCGGTTCACCAAGGCGGTGCGCACCGCCGAGGGCAGCGACCCCGTCGCCGTGCTCCTGGACACGCCCGACCCCGACCACCCCGACCACACCGCCGGACACTGGCGGGAGGACTACGACGCCCGCCGCGAGTACCTGTGCGTCCGCATCGGCGCCTGGCAGCAGGAGCTGGTCACCTCGGTGTTCATCGGGTTCGACATCAAGGGCAGCACCCTGCACACCGAGTTCTACACCTACGTGCTCGGTCCGCTGCCGGAGAGCTTCCACCTCGCCGACCGGCTGCCCGCCACGATCGACGGCAAGCTCATGTGGCGCATCGCCTGGGACGTCACCCGCAGCGCCCCCGGCGAACTCCTGCGGCTGATCGCCAACCCGCTGCGCGAGCGGCTGCCCAGCCGCTTCGGCACCGACACCGTCCGCAAGCTGGTGGGCCAGCCCGCCGACACCAGCGAGTTCCGGCTCGGCCGCTACGCCCTGACCGCGGTGGACTGCGGCGCCCTCACCAGCGTCCGCGAGCTGGCGCCCAACCACGACTTCCACCACTTCTTCCAGGAGTCGGACACGATCAAGTACATCCAGATCATCGAGCGGCACCTGCTGCAGATCGTCGGCGACTTCCTGCGCGACCACGACGTCGACACCCGTGAGCACGAGGCGAACCAGACCAACATCCTCCAGCAGAACTTCGGCGCCAACAGCACCAACAACTTCGGCGGCAACCAGAGCGTCGGCAACACCAACACCACCCAGACCTTCGGCAACAACTCCGGCGTCACCAGGGAGGCACGGCAAGGATGAGCGGGCAGCAGTTCCACGGCAACAGCTTCGGCCAGGGCAGCACCAACAACTTCGGGGGCAACCAGAGCGCCGGCAACACCGACACCACCCAGACCTTCGGCGACAACTCCCCGGTCCACGCCGCGCCGCCCGCACCGGCCGCCCCGCCCGCGCAGCCGTACGCCGACGGGTGGCGGCGCCCGGCGGCGGGACCCGGGGACGCCGAGCGGGCCCGGAGCGTCTTCGTCGTGCACGGCCGCGACGACCAGGTGCGGCGCGAGATGTACGAGCTGCTGCGCCGGCTCGACCTGCGGCCCAAGGAGTGGGAGGACCTGGTCCGGGCGACCGGCCAGGCCTCCCCCTTCCTCGGCGACGTGGTCGCCGCCGCCCCCGCGCAGGCCCAGGCGGCGCTGGTCCTGCTCACCCCGGACGACGTCGTCACCCTCCACCCCGAGCTGCGCGGCCGCAACGAACCCGACTACGAGACCCGGCCGGTGTGCCAGCCGCGCCCCAACGTCCTGATCGAGCTGGGCATGGTGCTGATGGCCTACCCGGAGCGCACGCTGATCGTCGAGGTCGGCGGTCTGCGGCCGATCGCCGACATCGCGGGCCGCAACGTCATCCGCTTCGACGGCTCCGACACGGCGCTCGGCAAGGTCGTGGAACGGCTGAAGCTGGCGGGCTGCACCGTCAACGACACCGGCTCCGACTGGCGCCAGACCTACCCCTTCCGCCACCTGTCCGCCTACCACCGCCGTCCGTAGGCGTCCCGTGCCACCGCCGGCCGTACGCGTCCGGCGGATCCGGCGCCGCTCGGGGGACCGGCGCAACCGGCCCCCGGGGCACGTCCCGTCACCGCGGTACGTGTCCCGGGGGCCGGCGCCGTCCCGGGGCGGGGGGGGTCAGCCCGCGGCGGCGGAGTCGGCCGCCGCCAGCACCCCGAGGAAGGCCGCCACCTCCCGCAGGTCGACCCGCTCCAGCTCGGCCGGGCGCAGCACGACCCGCAGTTCGCGGCAGATCACCCGCTCCCGGGAGTGGGTGATGAAGGACAGCAGTATCAGGCGCAGCAGGCTCTCCTCGTCGAGCCCGTGCAGCCGGGACAGGCCCGAGCCGATCAACGGCACGGCGACCCGGTCCAGTTGGCCGTGCCGGTAGACGGCGTCCCACACCCGGCCGAGGCTCAGCCACAGCTCCTCGGTGCTGGAGCGGGCCACGCAGTCGTTGCCCAGCCTGCTGTGCGCGACCCCGAAGACCAGCCGCGGCCGGCTGCCGAGCACCGCCACCGTGCCGACCGGATAGCGGTCGAGCTTGCCGTACGGCTTGTCGGCGCGCGTCTCCCGTGCCACCGGCAGCACCGCGCCGAGGGCGGCGTCCAGCTCGTCGTCCAGCCGCCGCACGTCACCGTCGTACCGGCGCTCCAGCAGCTGCCCCTGCACGCTGCCGCCGCTGATCACCGTGCCGTCGCGGACGTCCGTGTCGAAGGTGTCCGAGAATCCGACGACGAGGTGCGCGGACTCGTCGAAGAGGTCGCCGGGGCCGACCGTCACCGACATCCGCGGCCGGGTGAACTCCTGGCACACGGCCACCGTGGGCCTGCTGCGCACCACCGCCCAGGCCAGGCACAGCAGCACCGACCCCGCGGTCACCGGCGCCGGGCCGGGAACGGCCGCGGGCCACACCTGCCCCACGAACTGCAGCACCGCCGACACCCCGCCGAAGGCCGCCATCACGCTGCCCACGAACAGCCGCCGGGTCCGCGCGCCGCCGAACGCGCCGCGACGGCCCCCGCGGCTCAGCCGCCCGCTCCCCCGCGGCGGGCGGACGACCGGACCGGCCCCGCGCGAACCGACCGAAACCACAACTCCCCCAAACGGACAATTGATACGCTGCCGAAACCTGCCCACCGGCCACCGGCCGGGGGAGGGCGAAGCGAGTGGAGACCACTTGTATGGCGCGCATCCGTGTGAGCGTCCTGGGTCCGGCCAGGCTCGAAGTCGACGGCGTACCGGCCCGGCTGACCCCGCTGACGACACGGCTGCTGGTCCGCCTGGTGGCGGCCGACGGCGAGCCCGTCCCGGTGCGCCGGCTGCACCGGGACGTGTGGGCACTCGACGGCGAGCAGCCGCACGCGGCCCAGCGCCACCGCAACGAGGTGCAAAAACGCGTCCTCGAACTGCGCCGGGCGCTCGACCCGGCCCAGCGCGGTGACGGCGCCCGGGTGCTGCGCACCGAGCAGCTGCTGACCGGCCCGGCGCCCGAGACGGCGTACCGGCTGGTGCTGGCGCCCGACGAGCTGGACTGCGCCGAGTTCACCGAGCTGGTCGACTCGGCGCTGCTCGCGGCCCCCGTGTCGGCCGCCGACCGGCTGGCCGCGGCGCTCGCGCTGGTGCGCGGCCGCCCGCTGGCCGAGGCGGGTGACGAGGACTTCGCCCGGCCGCTGGTCCGCCGGCTCACCGCGCTGCACGAGACGGCCCGCCGCCAGCTGATCCGCAGCCGGATGGACCTGGGCCGCCACGACCTCGCGCTGCCGGTCGCCGAACGGATGGCCCGGGAGCGGCCGGACGACCAGGACGTCGCCGAACTGCTCGGCACCCTGCGGGCCCGGCTGCGCGAGCGGCACGGGCGGGAGCTGCTGCGGCAGCCGTTCCCCGGCGCCGGTGACCTCGTGGTGGTGCGCGGCGACCTGTTCGACCAGGACGACGCCAATCTGGTCGTCGGGTTCACCGACACCTTCGACACCGCCACCGAGCAGGATCTGGTGATCAGCCGGGAGAGCGTGCAGGGCCAGCTGGTGGACCGGCTGTTCGGCGGCGAGCGCAAGCTGCTGGACGACCGGATCCAGGCCGGGCTGCGGGCGTTCCGTCCGGTGCGCACCGAGCGGGTCCAGGACAAGCCGCGCGGCCGCCGGGTCCGCTATCCCCTCGGTACGACCGTCCCGCTGACGGTGGACGGCCGCCGGGTCTTCGCGGTGGCCTACTCCCGGCTCGGCAACGACCTCGTGGCCCGCTCCGGACCGGCCGACCTGCGGGCCAGCCTGGACGTCCTGTGGCCGGCCGTCGCCCGCTACGGCATGTACCGGCCGGTCGCGATCCCCCTGATCGGCTCGGGTCTCGCCCGGATCGTGGAGCTGGACCGCACCCGGCTGCTGCTCATGATCGTGGAGAGTTTCGCCGCCCACTGCCGCCGCGATCCGGCGACCGCCCCGGAGCTGCGGGTCGTGATCCGCCCGGCCGACCTGGAGCGGACCGACCTGTCGGTGCTCGGCACCTTCCTGCGCACGGCGCGGCTCCCGGGCGCCCGCACGGGCCCGGGCACCAGCGCCGACGTCGGCGCCGGCACCGGGGGCCAGGACACCGGTGCCGACGCCGGCGACAGCGGTGGGGCGTACGGCCGCCGGTGACGTCGACATGCCCCCACGGCATCAGCGATCCCGCTTCCGACACCAGTGACCCACCGCTTCCGACCCGCTTCCGGTGCGGGCTCCGGCGCTGATCGGCCCGCCCGGCGACGGGTCGGCGGCCCCGGTCGGCGGTCCAGGTCAGCGGGAAACCGTCCGGCGGGCGCCCCGGCCGGCCAGAGGACGTCGGCGGGGCCCCCGCCTCCCCGGCCGCGAGCACCACGTCCGCGGTGCCGCCGCCCCGGCCGCCGGGCGGTTCGCCGTTCCACATGGCCACCAGCCGGTCGGCGCGTTCGAGCGGCAGCGCGCCGCGGCCTCGGCGAACAGCTAGTCGGCCCCCTTGGCGATGCGGGGGATCCCGACGAGCGTCCGCCCGTCGCCCGGCCCCCGAGGCCCGGAGGGATCCCGATCAGCGTCGCCCGATCCGGTGAAGCGGGGCCGTGGGCGGCCGCCCTACGGCGCCGGGCTCGGGCCCGGGACGCCGAGGGCGGCGAGCCGCTCCGCGAAGGGGGTGACCTCCTCGAAGGAGTCCCGCTTCGGCAGCGGGCGACGCGTCGGCGAACCCGCCGGCCCCGACATCAGCGCCGCCAGCTCGGTCGCGGCCCGCTCGATGCGGGCGTCGAGCCCGTCCGCGCCCCAGTCCTCGGAGGCGGCGTACACCCCGGTGGGCACGACGACCGCCTTCAGGTAGGCGAACAGCGGCCGCAGGGCGTGGTCCAGCACCAGGGAGTGGCGGGCGGTGCCGCCGGTCGCGGCGATCAGCACCGGCTTCCCGGCGAGGGCGTCCGCGTCGGTGACACCGAGCGCGTCGAAGAACGACTTGAACAGCCCGCTGTACGACGCCGAGAACACCGGCGTGACGACGATCAGCCCGTCGGCCGCCGCGACCTCGGCGAACGCGTCCGCGAGCGCCGGGGCCGGGAAGCCGTTGGTGAAGGTGTGCGCGATCTCCACGGCGAGGTCGCGCAGCTCGATCACCCGCACCTCGGCCGGGGCGGGCTCGGGCGCGGTGGCGGCCGGGGCGGCGGCCGCGGCCAGCCGGTCGGCGAGCAGCCGGGTGGACGACGGCACGCTCAGCCCCGCGGAGACGACGACGAGCTTCATGCGTGTACTCCTTCCTCGGCCGGCGCGTCCTTCCGGGCGGCCAGCAGGGACGCGTGGGTCGGCGCGTCCGGCACGTCCGCCGGGCGGTTCTTGGCGAACTCCTCGCGCAGTACCGGCACGACCTCCTCGCCGAGCAGGTCGAGCTGCTCCAGCACGGTCTTCAGGGGCAGCCCGGCGTGGTCCATCAGGAACAGCTGGCGCTGGTAGTCACCGGCGTAGTCGCGGAAGGCGAGGGTCTTCTCGATCACCTGCTGCGGCGAGCCGACGGTCAGCGGCGTCTGCGCGGTGAAGTCCTCCAGCGACGGCCCGTGGCCGTAGACCGGCGCGTTGTCGAAGTAGGGGCGGAACTCGCGGACCGCGTCCTGGCTGTTCTTCCGCATGAACACCTGGCCGCCGAGGCCGACGATCGCCTGCTCGGGCGTGCCGTGCCCGTAGTGGGCGTACCGGGCCCGGTACAGCTCGACCATGCGCTTGGTGTGGTCGGCGGGCCAGAAGATGTTGTTGTGGAAGAAGCCGTCGCCGTAGTACGCGGCCTGCTCGGCGATCTCCGGGGAGCGGATGGAGCCGTGCCAGACGAAGGGCGCGACGCCGTCCAGCGGCCGCGGGGTGGAGGTGAAGCCCTGCAGCGGGGTGCGGAACTTGCCCTCCCAGTTCACCACGTCCTCGCGCCACAGCCGGTGCAGCAGGTTGTAGTTCTCGACGGCGAGGTTGATGCCCTCGCGGATGTCCTTGCCGAACCAGGGGTAGACCGGGCCGGTGTTGCCGCGCCCCATCATCAGGTCCACCCGGCCGTCGGCCAGGTGCTGGAGCATCGCGAAGTCCTCGGCGATCTTCACCGGGTCATTCGTGGTGATCAGCGTGGTGGAGGTGGACAGCACCAGCCGCTCGGTGCGGGCCGCGACGTAGCCGAGCATGGTCGTCGGCGACGAGGGCACGAAGGGCGGGTTGTGGTGCTCACCGGTGGCGAAGACGTCGAGCCCGACCTCCTCGGCCTTGAGCGCGATGGCGACCATGGCCTTGATGCGCTCACGCTCGGTCGGCGTACGGCCCGTGGTCGGGTCGGGCGTGACGTCGCCGACGGTGAAGATGCCGAACTGCATGATCGCTCAACCTCCAGGTTGTTGACGGTTCAACTATACCCGTGGAACGGAGCACCGCAGGCCGTTATTCCGCAGGTCCGCCGCCCGGCACGGAGGCCGTGCGTGCGAAGCTGCCCGCATGCTCGTGCTGCGCTCCGCCGCCCTCTTCGTCGTCGCCGCCCTGTTCGAGATCGGCGGCGCCTGGCTGGTGTGGCAGGGGGTGCGCGAGCAGCGCGGCTGGCTGTGGGCGGCGGGCGGGGTCCTGGCCCTCGGCGCCTACGGCTTCGTCGCCACCTTCCAGCCCGGCGCCCACTTCGGCCGCGTCCTCGCCGGGTACGGCGGGATCTTCGTGGCCGGCTCGATCCTGTGGGGCGTGGTCGCCGACGGCTACCGCCCGGACCGCTGGGACGTCGCGGGGGCGCTGGTCTGCCTGGCCGGGATGGCCGTGATCATGTGGGCCCCGCGCAACGGCGGCTGACCCCGAGGGCCGGCCCGCACGCTGACTACCCTGGGCGGCGACCGTCCGCACCGCCCTCCGTACGCACCAGGAGCAGCCCATGACCACCGCAGCCGCCCCGTCCGCCGCCTCCCGAATCGCCGTCGTCACCGGTGCGAGCAGCGGCATCGGCGCCGCCACGGCCCGGCAGCTCGCCGCGGCCGGTTACCGGGTGGTCCTCACCGCGCGCCGCAAGGACCGCATCGAGGCGCTCGCGGAGGAGATCGAGGCGGCCGGCCACAAGGCGACGGCGTACCCCCTGGACGTCACGGACCGCGAGGCGGTCGACGAGTTCGCGACCGCGTTCCGGACGGTCGGCGTCCTCGTCAACAACGCGGGCGGCGCGCTGGGCGCCGACCCGGTGGCCACCGGCGACCCGGACGACTGGCGCCGCATGTACGAGACGAACGTCATCGGCACCCTCCACCTCACCCAGGCGCTGCTCCCCAAGCTGGAGGCGAGCGGCGACGGCACGGTGGTCGTCGTCTCCTCCACCGCGGGCTTCGCCACCTACGAGGGCGGCGCGGGCTACGTCGCCGCCAAGCACGCCGAGCACGTCCTCGCCGAGACCCTCCGCCTGGAGATCGTGGGCCGCCCGGTCCGCGTCGTCGAGATCGCGCCCGGCATGGTCAAGACCGACGAGTTCGCCCTGACCCGCTTCGGCGGCGACGAGGCGAAGGCGGCCAAGGTCTACGCCGGGGTCCCGGCCCCGCTGACCGCCGACGACGTCGCCGACACCATCACCTGGGCGGTCACCCGCCCCGCCCACGTCAACATCGACCTCCTGGTCGTCCGCCCCCGCGCCCAGGCCTCGAACACGAAGGTGCACCGGGAGGGCTGACGGAGGCGGGTGACCCGCGGGAGTGAAGTGATACGAGGGTCAATTCCCGTGCGTATCATGCGGGTTCGATCGAACTCAGCGAATTTCTCGTGGGACAGGAGTCAAGCGACATGGTGATGCCCTCCTCGGGGCCGGTCCCGCCCACACCGGAGATCAACACCGCCGTACCGCACTCGGCGCGGATGTGGAACTACTGGCTGGGCGGCAAGGACAACTACCTGGCCGATCAGGAGGCCGCCGAGCAGTTCCAGGCGGCCTTCCCCCAGATCGCCGAGAACGCCCGCGCCTTCCGGGCGTTCCTGGGCCGTGGTGTCACCTACCTCGCGGCTCAGGCGGGGATACGGCAGTTCGTGGACGTCGGTACCGGCCTGCCCACCGAGAACAACACCCACGAGCTGGCCCAGCGGGTGGCGCCGGAGTGCCGCATCGTCTACGTCGACAACGATCCGCTGGTCCTGGCCCACGCCCGGGCCCTCCTGGTCGGCGCCCCCGAGGGTGCCACCGACTACCTCCACGCGGACCTGCACGAACCCGAGGCCATCCTGGAGGCCGCCCGCCGGACCCTCGACTTCGAGCAGCCGGTCGCAGTCATTCTCAGCGGCATCCTCGGCCACGTGATGGACGACGACGAGGCCCGCGACCTGGTCCGCCGCCTGCTCGCCCCGCTCCCGTCCGGCAGCCACCTGCTGATCTGCGACGGCACCGACACCAACGAGGAGCTCCGCTCCGCCCAGCAGGAGCACAACGACCGCACCCCGGTCCAGTACCGCCTGCGCACCCCCGAGGGCATCGCCTCCTTCTTCGACGGCCTCGACCTCGTCGCCCCCGGCGTCGCCTCGTGCACCCAGTGGCGCCCGGAACCCGGCGCCCCGGCCCCGCACGTCGACTCCTACGGGGCCGTCGGACGCAAGCCCTAGCCCGGCCTCAGGCGTCCTCGGTCAGCCCTTCACGCAGACGACCTGCTTCAGCTTCGCCACGACCTCCACCAGGTCGCGCTGCTGGTCGATGACCTGGTCGATCGGCTTGTAGGCAGCCGGGATCTCGTCCACGACGCCCGAGTCCTTGCGGCACTCCACGCCCCGCGTCTGCTCCTCCAGGTCCTTGGTGGAGAAGCGCCGCTTGGCGGCGTTCCGGCTCATCCGCCGGCCGGCTCCGTGGGAGGCGGAGTTGAAGGACTCGGCGTTCCCGAGGCCCTTCACGATGTACGACCCCGTCCCCATGGAGCCGGGAATGATCCCGTAGTCACCGGAGCCCGCGCGGATCGCGCCCTTGCGGGTCACCAGCAGGTCCATCCCGTCGTACCGCTCCTCGGCGACGTAGTTGTGGTGCGCGCTGATCTCCGGCTCGAAGACCGGCCTGGCCTTCTTGAACTCCTTGCGGACGACGTCCTTCAGGAGCGCCATCATGAGCGTGCGGTTGTACTTCGCGTACTCCTGCGCCCAGAACAGGTCGTTGCGGTACGCCGCCATCTGCGGGGTGTCCGCGACGAACACCGCGAGGTCGCGGTCGATCAGGCCCTGGTTGTGCGGAAGCTTCTGGGCGACGCCGATGTGGTGCTCGGCCAGCTCCTTGCCGATGTTGCGGGAACCGGAGTGCAGCATCAGCCAGACGGAACCGGTGGTGTCCGTGCAGACCTCGACGAAGTGGTTTCCGGACCCGAGCGTCCCCATCTGCTTCCCGGCCCGCTCGTGACGGAACTTGACCGCCTCGGCCACCCCGTCGAACCGCCCCCAGAAGTCGTCCCACCCGGCCGTCGCCAGGCCGTGGAAGCGGCCCGGGTCGAGCGGGCTGTCGTGCATGCCGCGTCCGACCGGGATCGCCTGTTCGATCTTCGAGCGGAGCCGGGACAGGTCGCCCGGCAGGTCGTTCGCCGTCAGGGACGTCTTCACCGCCGACATTCCGCAGCCGATGTCGACCCCCACCGCCGCCGGGCACACCGCGCCCTGCATGGCGATCACGGAGCCGACCGTGGCGCCCTTGCCGTAGTGCACGTCCGGCATGACCGCCAGGCCCTTGATCCACGGCAGGGTGGCGACGTTGCGCAGCTGCTGGAGCGCGCCCTCCTCGACCGTCGCCGGGTCGGTCCACATCCGGATCGGCACCTTCGCGCCCGGCATCTCCACGTACGACATATCGTCCTCATTCCCCCGGAAAACAAACAGAAGTCTCAAAGCGCAAAACCGGCGCCAAGGGCAGCCAAAGGGACGGCTGACCGGCGTTCACGGCGGCGCGTGCGATACACATTGTCTCCAGCGGACGCCCCCGCGCGGCAAGCGAATAACCAGCGGGGACACTGGAGTACCGACCACAGCCACACCGTCGAGAGGAGCCGCACCGTGCAGCGGAAGGCCTACGTACCCGGCGTCGCCGCCCTCCTGGCGGCGTTGCTGGCCGGCTGCACCGGCGGCTCGGACGGCGGCGCCACCGCGGACAACTCGAACCCGGGCGAACCCGGTGTCGCGACCGAGGCCGCCGAGCCCGGCAAGTACCGCACCCTCCCGGAGCCGTGCGGCGCGGTCGGCCGCAAGGCGCTCGACTCGCTGCTGCCCGGCATCGAGGAGATCGCCGACGAGCAGCAGCGGGAGAAGGCGTACGCGGGCGAGCCGACGCTCGCCTACGACACCGACCGCAAGGTCGGCTGCCGGTGGAAGGTGGAGTCGGCCGAGGCCACCGACCACCTCTTCGTCGACTTCGAGCGGGTGGTGTCCTACGACGGCTCCGTGAGCGACGACAGCGAGGCCGAGCAGTTGTTCGCCCAACAGGTGGAGGCCGCCGACCTGCCCGAACCGGTCGTCTCGGAGTCCGGGTCGGCCGACGACTCCCCGTCCGGCAGCCCGTCGGGGTCCGCCGGGGACTCCGGGGAGCCGGCCACCGGGGCGGGCGGTACGCCCTCGTCGTCGTCCTCGGCCTCCTCTTCCTCGTCCTCTTCCTCTTCCTCGTCGAGCGCGTCCCCCGACGCGACGCCCACCGACGTCCAGCCCCGGCTCCTGGACGATCTGGGCGACGAGGCGTTCCTGGACGACGCGCTCAGCAGTTCCGGCTCGACGGCGAAGCGGCGCACGGTGACTGTGGCGTTCCGCACGTCGAACGTCATGGTGACCATCGAGTACGCGGAGCAGTCGGCGACGCTCGGCGTCGTGCCGGACAGCGAGGAAATGCAGGACAAGGCGCGGAAACTGGCGTCCCAGCTGGCGGATTCCCTGGGCGGCTGAACCCGTCCCGGTCCTCCCCGCGCCCGCGCGGGGAGCACCGGAACCGGGACCGCACGATTTCTTCACCGCGTACCGTGGCCCCTCGGACCCGTTCCGAACGCAGGAACCACGAGTGCCATGAGTGAAGGAACCATGCAGCTACGAGCCCAGCGTGACCAGCGAGACCCGCAAGCGAAGCGAGCGAAGCGACTCACCCGCGTCCTTGTCGGCGCGGCCGCCGTACCCGTGATGCTGGTGGCAGCCGGCTGCTCCTCGGACTCCGGCTCCGACGACGGCAAGGACAAGGCCGCGCAGGAGTCCGCCGCGTCGAAGTCCGCGAGCCCGTCCCCGACGGTGCAGGCGGCGGCGTTCCGGAAGCTTCCGGAGCCGTGCTCGGTGGTGACGAAGAAGACGCTGGACGACCTGGTGCCGAAGGGCGACTCCGGCAAGGAGGGCGCGTCCAACGACACGGCGATGCGGGCCAGTTGCTCCTGGGACAGCCTCGACGACAACGGGGTGAAGGGGTCCCAGTTCCGCTGGCTGAGCGTGTCGATGCTGCGCTTCGAGTCGGACGTGACGCGCGGCGCGGGCGACAAGCTGGCGCGTGACTACTACCAGAAGCAGCTGACGGACGCGCAGACCGCGGAGGGCGCGAAGAGCGTCAAGACCACGCCGGTGAGCGGCACGGGCGACGAGGCCGCGGTGGTGCGCTACGACCTGAAGAAGAAGGAAGGCACCTTCAAGCAGCAGACGGTCGTGGCACGCGTGGAGAACGTCGTCGTCACGGTCGACTTCAACGGCGCGGGCCTGGCGGGCGACAAGACCCCGGACGCCGACGACCTGGTGAAGGACGCGCAGAAGGCCGCCAAGGAGGCGGTGGCCGCGGTGACGAAGGCCAACGGCGCGGCCGCCGGCGGCAAGCCGAGCGGTACGCCGTCGCCCTCCGGGTCGTCCTCCGGGTCGTCCTCCGAAAAGCCGTCGGAGGATTCCACGCAGTCGTCCTCGAAGGCGCCCGCCAAGGACAGCTGACGGTCTCTTCGACCCACCGGCCACCCGTCCCCCGCACACATGTGCCACTCTGTTGCGCGCAACAACACGCAATGGGAGGGGAGTACGGGTGGCCGGCCCACTTCAGCTGACACGGACGCACCGGGTCCTCATCGGCATGGTCGTCTTCGGTGCCGTCATCATCGCGGGCATCGGCTTCGCGGGTTCGTACGCGGCGGTGCGCGAGCTGGCCCTGAAGAAGGGCTTCGGGAACTTCAGCTACGTCTTCCCGATCGGCATCGACGCGGGCATCTGCGTGCTGCTCGCCCTGGACCTGCTGCTGACCTGGATCCGCATCCCCTTCCCGCTGCTGCGGCAGACGGCGTGGCTGCTGACGGCGGCGACGATCGCGTTCAACGGCGCGGCGGCCTGGCCCGACCCGCTGGGCGTGGGCATGCACGGCGTGATCCCGGTCCTGTTCGTGGTGTCGGTGGAGGCCGCCCGGCACGCGATCGGGCGGATCGCCGACATCACCGCCGACAAGCACATGGAGGGCGTCCGGCTCACCCGCTGGCTGCTCTCGCCGGTGCCGACGTTCCTGCTGTGGCGGCGTATGAAGCTGTGGGAGCTGCGCTCCTACGAGCAGGTGATCAAGCTGGAGCAGGAGCGGCTGGTCTACCAGGCCCGGCTGCGTTCGCGGTTCGGCCGCGCCTGGCGCCGCAAGGCGCCCGTGGAGTCCCTGATGCCGCTGCGGCTGGCCCGCTACGGCGTCCCGCTGGCGCAGACCGCCCCCTCCGGGCTGGCGGCTGCGGGTATCGAGCCCGCCCTGCTCCCACCCGCCCCGCGGCCCCAGGAGCCGACCCCGCAGGCGGCGCCCCCGGCCGAGCAGCGGGCCGAGCTGGTCGGCGCGCCGGACGCGGAGCCGGAGCGGGCGGACGGGCCGACGGTGGACCAGAACCCGTGGCTGCACGCCCGGGACCCGCAGTCGGTCGAGTACCACGGTGACTACGACCCGACGTACGACCCGGACCAGTACGCCCAGTGGGAGGCGGAGCAGCGGCAGGCCGACCAGTACCGGCAGCAGTTCGAGGAGGAGCCGCCCGCGCAGGAGCCCGCTCCGGAGGAGACCGGCAGCTTCCCCATACCGGTCGGCCCGCACCGCACCCGTGAGCTGGGTGAGGGCGGCGGCACGCCGGAGCCCGAGGGCCCGGGCGAGGACGACTACTACCAGGTCTTCAAGCAGTCGCTCAACAGCGGCAGCGGCTACCCGACCCCGCGGGAGTTCGCCTTCGACGTCGAGGCGACGTACGGCGTCTCCCTCCTGGACGCCGAGGCCAAGCGCATGGTCCTGCGGTTCCAGGAGCGCCACGGCGCGGAGCTGGAGGACGAGCACATCGCCTGACGGCGCCGCGTACGGCGAAGGGGGCGCCCGGTGTGGACCGGGCGCCCCCTTCGCCGTTGTGGCGGGTCCTACTCCCCGAGCAGGGTCCGCACCCGGTCCTGCCCCACCGCGAGCAGCAGCGTGGGCAGGCGCGGGCCGGTGTCGCGGCCGACGAGCAGGTGGTACAGCAGCGCGAAGAACGTCCGCTGGGCGGTCTTGATCTCCGGCGGCAGTTCCTTGGGCGTGGCGTCGGCGGGGAAGCCCGCCTGCACCTTGGGCACGCCGTAGACGTGGTGGGTGAGCCCGTCCAGGGACCAGTGGTCGGCCAGTCCGTCGAGCAGCAGCCGCAGCGACTGCCGGCTCGGCTCGTCGAGGGACTTGAGCAGCTCGGCGTCCGGCTCCCGGCGCACGATGGTGCGCTGGTCGGCGGGGACGTGGGTGTTGATCCACGCCTCGGCCTTGTCGTAGCGCGGCCGGGCCTCGTCCAGCGCCGCGATCGGGTTCGCCGGGTCCAGCTCGCCGAGGATGCGCAGCGCCTGGTCCTCGTGTCCGGCGGTGATGTCGGCCACGGAGGCCAGCGTCCGGTACGGCAGCGGCCTGGGCGTGCGGGGCAGCTCACCGGCGGCGGTGCGCACCGCGCGGGAGTGCGCGGCGGCGTCGGCGGGCAGGGCCGAGCCGTCGGCGACCTTGGCGTCGAGGCGGTCCCACTCGTCGTAGAGCCGCTGGATCTCCTGGTCGAAGGCGATCTTGAAGGACTGGTTGGGCCGGCGGCGGGCGTACAGCCAGCGCAGCAGCTGCGGCTCCATGATCTGGAGCGCGTCGGCCGGGGTGGGCACGCCGCCCTTGGAGGAGGACATCTTGGCCATGCCGCTGATGCCGACGAAGGCGTACATCGGGCCGATCGGCTGCTTGCCGCCGAAGATCCCGACGATCTGCCCGCCGACCTGGAACGACGACCCGGGCGAGGAGTGGTCCACGCCGCTGGGCTCGAAGACGACCCCCTCGTAGGCCCAGCGCATCGGCCAGTCGACCTTCCAGACCAGCTTGCCGCGGTTGAACTCGCTCAGCCGCACGGTCTCGGAGAAGCCGCAGGCGGTGCAGGCGTAGGTCAGCTCGGTCGAGTCGTCGTCGTAGGCGGTGACCGTGGTCAGGTCCTTCTCGCAGTTGCCGCAGTACGGCTTGTACGGGAAGTATCCGGCGGTGCCGGAGCTGCCGTCGTCCTCGGCGGCGGCGCCGGAGCCCTCGGCGGCCTCCAGCTCGGCCTCGTCGACGGGCTTCTGCGACTTCTGCGGCTTCTTCGCGGGCGCCTTCTTGGTGCGGTACTGGTCGAGGATCGCGTCGATGTCCCGCCGGTGCTTCATGGCGTGCAGGATCTGCTCGCGGTAGACACCGGAGGTGTACTGCTCGGTCTGGCTGATCCCGTCGAACTCGACGCCCAGCTCGGCGAGCGAGGCGGTCATCGCGGCCTTGAAGTGCTCGGCCCAGTTCGGGTGCGGGGAGCCCTCGGGGGCCGGGACGGAGGTCAGCGGCTTGCCGATGTGCTCGGCCCAGGTCTCGTCGACGCCCGCGACACCGGCCGGCACCTTGCGGTAGCGGTCGTAGTCGTCCCAGGAGATCAGGTGCCGGACCCGGTGGCCCCGGCGGCGCACCTCGTCGGCGACCAGGTGCGGGGTCATGACCTCGCGGAGGTTGCCCAGGTGGATGGGGCCGGAGGGCGACAGACCGGACGCGACGACCACAGGTTTGCCCGGGGCCCGACGCTCCGACTCCTCGATGACCTCATCCGCGAAACGGGAGACCCAGTCGGTGGTCTCGGTGCTCTGAGCCACGATCGGCACGTCCTCTTTCCTGGAACCTCCCCGGAACCGCTCCGGGGACAGCCGGTACGGTCGCCCGGCTGACCGGTCCATTCTCCCAGCCCGGCCCGCATCCGCGAAAACCGCTTTTCACCGCATGGGATACTCGGTTTCTGTACTACTTCCACGAACCCGAGCAGAACGGCAGCCACTCCATGGCCTCGGTCACGTCCCTCACCCACTCCGTCCAGCAGCAGCTCGCGTCCGCCCTCACGGCCACCCGGCCGGAGGCCGCCGGCGCCGACCCGCTGCTGCGACGCAGTGACCGGGCGGACTACCAGGCCAACGGCATCCTCGCGCTGGCCAAGAAGGCGAAGGCGAACCCTCGGGAGCTGGCCGCCGAGGTCGTCGCCCGCATCACCACCGGTGACGAGCTGATCAAGGACGTCGAGGTCTCCGGACCCGGCTTCCTCAACATCACCGTCGCCGACCGGGCGATCACCGCCAACCTCGCCGCGCGGCTCGCGGACGGCGAGCGCCTCGGCGTGCCGCTGAAGCAGGACGCGGGCACCACGGTCGTCGACTACGCCCAGCCGAACGTGGCGAAGGAGATGCACGTCGGCCACCTGCGGTCGGCGGTGATCGGCGACGCGCTGCGCGGCATGCTCGACTTCACCGGCGAGAAGACGATCGGCCGGCACCACATCGGTGACTGGGGCACCCAGTTCGGCATGCTCATCCAGTACCTGTTCGAGCACCCGGGCGAGCTGGCCCCGGCCGGGGAGGTCGACGGCGAGCAGGCCATGTCGAACCTGAACCGGGTGTACAAGGCGTCGCGGGCGCTCTTCGACGCGGACGAGGAGTTCAAGGAGCGGGCCCGCAAGCGGGTCGTCGCCCTCCAGTCCGGCGACAAGGAGACGCTGGAGCTGTGGCAGCAGTTCGTGGACGAGTCGAAGGTCTACTTCTACTCCGTCTTCGACAAGCTCGACATGGAGATCCGCGACGAGGAGATCGTCGGCGAGTCCGCGTACAACGACGGCATGCCGGAGACCGCCCGCCTCCTGGAGGAGATGGGTGTCGCGGTGCGCTCCGAGGGCGCGCTCGTGGTGTTCTTCGACGAGATCCGCGGCAAGGACGACCAGCCGGTCCCGCTGATCGTGCAGAAGGCGGACGGCGGCTTCGGCTATGCGGCCTCCGACCTGACCGCGATCCGCAACCGGGTCCAGGACCTGGCCGCCACCACGCTGCTGTACGTGGTCGACGTGCGCCAGTCGCTGCACTTCAGGATGGTCTTCGAGACCGCCCGCCGGGCCGGCTGGCTGAACGACGACGTCACCGCGCACAACATGGCGTACGGCACGGTGCTCGGCGCGGACGGCAAGCCCTTCAAGACGCGTGCGGGCGAGACCGTGCGGCTGGAGGACCTGCTGGACGAGGCCGTGCAGCGGGCGGCGGAGGTCGTGCGGGAGAAGGCGCGGGACCTCACCGAGGACGAGATCCAGGAGCGGGCGGCGCAGGTCGGCATCGGGGCCGTGAAGTACGCGGACCTGTCGACGTCGCCGAACCGCGACTACAAGTTCGACCTGGACCAGATGGTCTCGCTCAACGGCGACACGTCCGTCTACCTCCAGTACGCCTACGCCCGGATCCGGTCCATCCTCCGCAAGGCCGGCGAGGTGGGCCCCGCCGCCCACCCGGAGCTGGCGCTGCACGAGGCGGAGCGCGCGCTGGGCCTGCACCTGGACGCGTTCGGGGACACGGTCTTCGAGGCGGCCGCGGAGTACGCCCCGCACAAGCTCGCCGCGTACCTGTACCAGCTGGCGTCGCTGTACACGACGTTCTACGACAAGTGCCCGGTGCTGAAGGCCGAGACGCCGGAGCAGGTGGAGAACCGCCTGTTCCTGTGCGACCTCACGGCCCGCACCCTGCACCGGGGCATGGCCCTGCTGGGCATCCGGACGCCCGAGCGGCTCTGAGCGCCTCGGCGACCCGGCACGCGGCCCGTCCTCTCCCCCGAGGGAGGACGGGCCGCGGCGTGTGTGCGGTTCGTCGGGTCCGGTCAGCAGGTCTCGTTGAACTCCCAGAACGCCGCCTTGGTCTTCGGCCCGGCGATCCCGTCAGCCGTACCGGCGTTGTAGCCGCGGGAGTTCAGGTAGCGCTGCAGTCCCCGGATCGTCTTGGGGCCGACGATCCCGTCGATCTCGTCCTTGGGGTAGAGCCCCTCGGACGCGAACATGCGCTGCGCCGCCTTCCAGCTGTTGGTGCCCAGCAGCCCGTCGGCCGAGCCGGGGTTGTGCCCCATGAACTCGAGGTAGCACTGCCAGTTCCTGGCGTGCCTGGTGTCCAGCCCCAGGTTGTTCACGGCCAGCACGGACACCGCCTCCGCGCTCGCCGCCCGCTGCCGGGCCGGCTCCGGCGCGGCCGTCGCGGTGCCCGCCGCCGCCAGTGAGCCGACGGCGATCCCGGCCGTGGTGGCCACACTCACGAGTGCCCTGGTCAAAGCTCGCATGGTTCCCCTCCGATGCGTTCGCGGTGCTGTCGAGGACGATCCTGCGGTCCCGGCGGCGCGCTCGGCGACGGCCGCACCGCACCTGGCGGACTCGCGGGACGTCCCGCCCCGCGACCTGCGGGGACGCCGCCCGCCGAGACGGCGCCACGGGACGGCCGGGGCGGGCGGTGGCCGATTCCGTACGGGTGCGGGAACCGATGCCCGACGGGTGTCGTGGTCGCTGATGCAGAATGAGGCCGGGGGAACGGGAACCTGGACCAGCGAGCCCGGACGCGAGTGGGGGAACATGTCGCGTTGGAAAGAGCTGCCCGCCGAACTCGACCCGCGCGTCCACCAGTTGGTGGTGCGATTACGGCGGCTGAAGGACCACGGCGGACTGAGCATGCGGCAGCTGGCCGCGAAGACGGGGTACAGCGCGAAGTCCTGGGAGCGCTATCTCGGCGGGCGGTCGCTGCCGCCCCGGGAGGCCGTCGAGGCGATGGCCCGGATCGTCGGTGAGGAGCCGACCCGGCTGCTCGCGCTGCACGAGGTCGCCGCCGAGCGCTGGGCGCGGACCCGCGGGGGCGTCCTCGCCGAGCCGGACGGCACGGCAGCCGCCGGGCGGGAGGGCGCGGCGGCCGTGACCCCGGCCGGGGGCGAGCGGACCGGAGGGCGGTGGCCGCGCGGTGCCGTGGTGGCGGGGGCGGTGGCCCTCGTCCTGGCCGTCTCCGCCGCCGTCCTGCTGGCGGTGCGGCTCCCCGGCGGCTCCGACGCCGACCCGGGTGCCGGGGGCGGCGACCGGGCGAACGGTACGACGACGGCCACGCCCGCCCCGGCCACCGCGTCGGCGTCCCGCTCGCCGGTCACCTACACCTGCCGGATCACCCGGACCGACGGCCGCTGGTACGCGGGCAACAGCCGTAC
Source organism: Streptomyces hyderabadensis (assembly GCF_020404845.1). Lineage (GTDB taxonomy): Bacteria > Actinomycetota > Actinomycetes > Streptomycetales > Streptomycetaceae > Streptomyces > Streptomyces hyderabadensis. Next base: position 48,086 of record NZ_JAIOJZ010000034.1, read on the forward strand.
CCGGGACGCCATCGTGGCCTACGGCGAGGCGGGCCCCGAGGTCGCCGAGGTGCAGTGCCTGCTGGCGCGGGCGGGGCTCTCGCCGGGGGAGGTCGACGGGATCTTCGGCCCGATGACGCAGCGCGCGGTCAAGCGGGTGCAGAAGCGGCACGGGCTCGTCGTGGACGGCATCGTCGGCCCGCACACCTGGAAGGCACTGCGGGGGAAGGCGCCGAAGTGACGCCGGAACACGACCGGCTGACCACGGCGCTGCGGGAGTTGCGCACGCGTACGGGCCTGAGCCTGGCGGCGCTGGCGGAGCGCACCACGTACAGCAAGTCGTCCTGGGAGCGCTACCTCAACGGCAAGACGGTGCCGCCGCGCCGGGCCGTGCGGGACCTGTGCCGGCTGGCGCGGGAGCCGGAGGGGCGGCTGCTGGCGCTGTGGGAGATCGCCGAGTCGGAGTGGAGCGGACGCGGGGCGCGGCCCGCCCCGGCCCCGCCGGAGGCCGCCCCCGCGGGCCCCTCCCCTCCGCAACCGCCGCCCGAGCCGCCGCCGTCCCGGGGCCCGGCCGGGCCGCGCCTGGGCCGCGGACGCCTGCTGGTGGTGCTGGCGTCGGTGTGTGCGGTCACCGCGGGGGGTGTCGGCTCGGCGCTCCTGCTGCTGCCGCACCGGCCGGGCGACCGGGGCGCCCACGGGCCGCCGTCCGCCGCGCCGTCCGTACCCGGCCCCCGCTGCCGGGGCGCCGCCTGCGAGGGCCAGGACCCGATGCACATGTACTGCGGCTCGGGACCCGACACCCTCACCACCGAACGCACCGCCACCGGCGCCCGGGTGGAGCTGCGCTACAGCCCCGCGTGCCAGGCCGGATGGGCCAGGATGTGGGGGACGCGGGTCGGGGACCGGCTGGAGGTGACGGCGGGCGGCCCGACCCGGCGCGCGGAGATCGCGGACGAGGTCGACGCGGAGTCCTACGTCTACACGGTCATGACCGCGGCCCGCCCCGGGAGCGTCGTCCGGGCCTGCTTCCGGCCCGCCTCGGCCGACGGCGAACGGGAGTGCGTCGACGCCCGCGTGGGCGCCGCCGACCCGACCACCCGGTCGCCGTCGCCCCGGTAGCGCCGGGGCCCGGGAGCGGTCCGCCGTCCGCGGCACCGGTTGCGGGGTGGGGACAACCCCCGGTGCGGACACCGGTCCACCGCAGTGCACAGACACCTGTGCACAGACGACTGTGGACGCATGCCCGAGGAACCCGAAGCACTCGCCCCCGCCGCGCTCAAGGCGCTCGCGCACCCGCGCCGACAGCGGGTGCTGCACCACCTGAGCCTGCACGGACCGGCCACGTCGGCGACCCTGGCCCGCTCGCTCGGCCTGAACACCGGGGCGACCAGCTACCACCTGCGTGAGCTGGCCAGATACGGCTTCGTGGAGGAGACGGAGCGCGGCGGCGGCCGGGAGCGCTGGTGGCGTGCCGTGCCCCGCGACCGCCGCTTCCCGCCCCGCAGCCGCCAGAGCCCCGAGACCCGGCAGGTCATGGACGAGCTGAACCGGCACGCGTACGCCGCCGACCTGGAACTCTTCGAGCGGCTGCAACGGACCGCACCCGACGACCCGTGGGCCGACGCCTACCCCTACTCGCGCGGCACGATCCGGCTCACGCTCCCCGAACTCCACGCCTTCTTCGAGGAGTACATCGCCCTCCTCAACCGCTACAAGCGGCCCGCGGACCAGACCCCGCCCGGCGCCCGCACGCTGCTCACCCGGTTCCTCGCCTTCCCCGTCCCGGAGCCGGACACCGACAGAAGAGAGGCCGACCCCTCATGATGCTGCGCTACGCCCTGAAGACCGTGCGCGCCCGCAAGGCCGGCTTCCTCGGCGCCTTCCTCGCCCTGATGTGCGCGGCCGCGCTGATCACCGCGTGCGGCACGCTGCTGGAGACCGGACTGCGCGGCACCGTTCGCACCGAGCGGTACACCGCGGCCCCGGTGCTGGTCTCCGCCGACCAGAACGTCCACCAGAGGACCGTCAAGCACAAGAAGGGCAAGACCAAGGTCAAGCACAAGGCCAAGCCCGTCGCCGAGCGGGCCTGGCTCGCCGCCTCCCTCGCGGACACCCTCGCGGGCACGCCCGGCGTCGCCCGGGTGATCCCCGAACTGACCTTCCCGGCCACGCCCTTGACCAGCACCGACACCGGCGGCGGCACCGGCGCGGACGGCCGGGCCGGCTACGGGCACGCCTGGGAGTCCGCCGCGCTGACGCCGTACCGGCTCACCTCCGGCACCGCCCCCGAGGCCGCCGGCGACGTGGTCGTCGACCAGCACCTCGCCGCCCGCGCCCGGCTCGCCCCCGGCGACCGCCTCACCGTCCAGTCGACGCGGGCCCCGCGTACCTACCGGGTCTCCGGGATCGCCGCTCCGGGTCCGGACGTGGTCCACCAGACCTCCCTCTTCTTCTCCGCCGCCGAGGCCCGCCGGCTCGCCGGCCACCCGGGGCAGGTCACCGCCTTCGGAGTGGTCCCCGAGCCGGGCACCGCCCCGGAGCGGCTGCGGCACGACCTCACCGCGGCGCTGCGCGACACCGGCGGCGCCGGAACCGGTACCGGCGCCCGGGTCACCACCGGCGACGCCCGCGGCCCGGTGGAGTTCCTGGACGCCGCCGCGGCCCGCACCAAGCTGGTCAGCATGGGCGGCGCGATGGGCGGCACCTCGCTGCTCGTGGCGGTCCTCGTGGTCGTCGGGACCTTCGCGCTCACCGTCCAGCAGCGCCACCGGGAACTGGCCCTGCTGCGTGCCGTCGCCGCCACCCCGGGGCAGATCCGCCGGCTGCTCGGGCGGGAGGCGCTGATCGTCGGCGCCGCCGCCGGCACCGTCGGCGCCCTGCTGGGACTCCCGCTGGGCGGGCTGCTGTTCGACAGGTTCGTGGCGCTGGGCGCCGTACCCGCCACGCTCCGACACACCACCGGCTTCGTCCCGCCGCTCGCCGCCGTCGCCGCGACCCTCCTCGGTGCCTGGGCCGCCGCGCGGATCGCCTCCCGCCGGGTCGTCCGGATCCGTCCCGCGGAGGCGCTCGCCGAGGCCCGCGCCGAAAGCCCCCGGACCTCGTGGGGCCGCCTGCTCGCCGGGCTGGTGCTGCTCGCCGGTGGCGTCGTGCTGGTGGTGGTGCTCGGCACGCTGCGCACCGAGCCCGCCTCGACACCGGTCACCTTCCTCGCTGTCGTCGTCCTGTCGACCGCCGTCGCCCTGCTCGGGCCGCTGCTGGTCAGGGCGGCGGCCCTGCTGCTGGCGGGACCGCTGCGGCTGACCGGCCACGGCGGCAGGCTCGCCACCGCCAACCTGCGCGCGGGCGCCGCCCGCGCGGCCTCCGTGGTCACCCCGCTGACGCTGCTGGTCGGCATGGCCTGCACCGTGCTGTTCGCGCAGCCCACCCTCGGCGACGCGGCCCGCGCCCAGGCCCGCGAGGGGGTGCGCGCCGACTGGGTCGTCGCCTCCCAGGGGCCCGGCGTCCCGGCCGAGGCGGCACACCGGCTGCGCTCGGGCGGGGACGCGGTGACCGAGGTGGTCCGCACCACCGTCCGGGTCGGCCTCGACAAGTACGCCGCGCAGGGCGTCACGCCCGCCGGCCTCACCCGCACCTGGGACCCGGACGTGGTCGCCGGTTCGCTCGACGGCCTCACGGAGCGCACCGTCGCCGTCAGCGAACTGGCCGCGGACCAGCTCGGCCTGGCCCCGGGCGACGCCCTGAAGCTCACGCTCGGCGACGGCACGCCCGTCGAGGTCACGGTCGCCGCCGTCTACGCCAGGGGCCTGGGCTTCGGCGACCTCACCTTCGCGCACGGCCTGGTCGCGGCTCACGTCGACAATCCGCTGGCCGCCACCCTCCTGGTCGGCACGGACCGGGCCCGCGACGACCTGGCCGCCGCGCTGCGGGGGTTCCCCGGGCTCACCGTCCTCACCCCGGCCGCCGCGGACTCCCTCCAGGCCGAGCGGCAACAGGCCAATGCCGAGGTGAACCTCCTCGCCATGGGCCTCGTCCTCGCCTTCACCGCGATCGCGGTCGTCAACACGCTCGCCATGTCGGTCTCCGAGCGCGTCCGCGAGTTCGCGCTGCTGCGCCTCGCGGGCGCCACCCGCCGCCAGGTGCTGCGCATGCTGCGCACCGAGGCGCTGTCGCTGCTCCTGCTCGCCACCGCGCTCGGCAGCGCCATCGCCCTGTCCGTCCTGACCGCGTTCAGCGTCGGCATGACCGGCCGGGCGGCACCGGCCGTCCTCCCGCTCGTCTACGTGGCGGTGGTCGCCGGGGCCGGGCTCCTCACCCTGGTCGCGACCGCCCTGCCCGGCCGGGTGGCCCTGCGGGTCCGGGCGGTGACGGTCGCGACGGCCAGGGAGTGACCCGGCGGGGGGACCCGGCAGGGGTGACCCGTCAGGGGTGACCCGGCAGGAGTGACCCGGCAGGAGTGACCCGGCAGGAGTGACCCGGCAGGAGTGACCCGGCAGGAGTGACCCGGCAGGAGTGACCCGGCAGGAGTGACCCGGCAGGAGTGACCCGGCAGGAGTGACCCGGCAGGGGTGACCCGGCCGGTGCCGGTCTAACGCGCGGCCCGCAGCCCCTGCCCGAGCCGCCGCAGCCCCTCCGCGATCTCGTCCGGGGTCTGCGTGACGAAGCACAGCCGCAGCGTGGCGCGGTCCGGGTCCCCGGCGTGGAAGGGCGCGCCGGGGACGTACGCCACGTCGTGCCGGACCACCTCGGGGAGCAGGGCGGTGGTGTCGTACCCGTCGGGCAGCCGGGCCCACAGGAACATGCCGCCCTCGGGCCGGGTCCACACCGACCCCGCCGGGAGCGCGTCCGCGAGGCCCGCGAGCATGGCGTCCCGGCGCTCCGCGTAGACGGCGGCGACCCGGGCGACATGGGCGTCCAGGTCCCGGTCGGCCAGGTAGCGGGCGGCGGCGAGCTGGTTGACGGTCGGGGTGTGCAGGTCGGCGGCCTGCTTGGCGACCGCGCAGGCCCGGAGCAGCCCGGCGGGCGCCCGCAGCCAGCCCAGGCGCAGGCCGGGGGCCATGACCTTGGAGAAGGAGCCGAGCAGCACGGTCCGGTCCCGGGCCCCCTCGCAGGAGGCGATCCAGGGCACCCGCTCGCCCTCGAAGCGCAGCTCGCCGTACGGATCGTCCTCGACGATCCACAGGCCGCACCGGCCCGCGACCTCGGCGACGGCGGCGCGGCGCGCGGCGGGCAGGGTGCGGCCGGTCGGGTTGGAGAAGGTGGGGACCGTGTAGAGCAGCTTCGGCCGCTCGCGCACCACCAGTTCCTCCAGGGCCCCGGGGTCGATCCCGTCCTCGTCCCCGGGCACGGCCAGCACCCGGGCGCCCGCGAAGCCGAAGGCCTGGAGGGCGGCCAGGTAGCAGGGGCGCTCGACGAGGACGGTGTCGCCGGGTTCGAGCAGGGCGGTGGCGAGCAGCGACAGGGCCTGCTGGGAGCCGGTGGTGACGAGGATGTCGTCGGCGCCGGTGGCCAGACCGCGCGCCGAGGTGCGGGCGGCCAGCGCGGCCCGCAGGGTGGGCTCGCCCTCGGTCGTGGAGTACTGCAGGGCCCGCGCGGGCGTCTCGGCGAGGACGTCCCGGTACGCGGCGGCGATGCCCTCCGCGTCGAACAGTTCCGGGGCCGGCAGCCCGCCCGCGAAGTTGATCACCTCGGGGCGGGCGGTGACGGCGAGGATGTCGCGTACGGGCGAACCGCCGATCGACCGGGCCCGCGCGGCGAGCGGCGGCAGCGGAGCGCTGGTGGCGGGGGCGGAGGCGGACGCGGTCTCAGTCACGGTCATGCGCGCAGCCTAGGCAGGTACGTGCCGCCTACAAGGAACTTTCCGCGATCCGGACACCACCCGCGCGACCGGGCCCACCGCCCCCGTGCACCGAGCCGTCAGCCCTTGACCCCCAGCCCGCCGTAGACGTTGATGTCCGCGTCCGTGACGTCGTTGATGTCCTTGTACCGGACCTTCTCGATCTCGTCGAGCCCGGCGAGGTACGACTCCTCCGGCTGCTCCGGCACCGGTGCCGCGTGGTCCGGCCGCCAGTGGTGCACCGGGACGACCCCCGGCTCGGCCAGCTCCAGACCGGTCTCGGTGAAGAAGCGCTCGACGTCCTTGCGGGAGCGCAGCACGAAGGTGAACCCCCGCTCCGTGTACGTCCGCTGGACCGCGCGGATGTTCTCCGGGTTGAGGTCCTCCGTGAGGTGGCTGAGGACGAGCCGGCTGCCGGCGGGCAGCGCGTCCATCAGCTCGCGGACGATCGGGTACGCCTCCTCGTCCTCGACGAAGTGCAGGATGGCGACCAGGCAGAGCGCGACGGGACGGCTGAAGTCCAGGGTTCCGGCGGCCTGTTCGAGGATCCGCGCCGGGCTCTTCAGGTCGGCGTCGATGTAGTCCGTGCGCCCCTCGGGCCCGCTGGTGAGCAGGGCACGGGCGTGGGCGAGCACGACGGGGTCGTTGTCGACGTAGACGACCCGCGACTCGGGGGCGATGCCCTGGGCGATCTGGTGCACGTTCTCGGCGGTGGGCAGCCCGGTGCCGATGTCCAGGAACTGCCGGATGCCGTCCTCGCGGGCCAGCGCGGTCACCGAACGCCGCAGGAAGTCGCGGTTGTGCCGTACGTCGAGGTAGCCGCGCGGGTTGGCGGCGAGCCCGGCGGCCGCGGCGTTCAGGTCGGCGGGGTAGTGGTCCTTGCCGCCGAGGAAGACGTCGTAGACCCGCGCCGGGTGCGCCTTGCTGCTGTCGATCCTCCTCCGCAGCTCCGCGGGGTCCTGGCTGAGGGCGTCACCGGGCATGCGCGTCCCACCTTTCGGATGTCGCCTGACGATGCGAACCGGTTGTGTCGTCAACAACCTATCCCCCGGGCGCACTTGCCGCCGTCCGATGCCCGCGCCCGGCCCGCCTCAGCCGCCCTCGACCAGCTCCCAGGCGTCGCCGCCGAGGGGGTACGCGTAGTACGAGTCGTCCCGGGAGGCGCTGGTGCGGAACGGCTTGCCGTGGTCGTCGACGCGCAGCGTGCCGTGCCGGCCGCCGCTGGACCACTCCAGCTCCAGGTACCAGCTGACGTCGTGCTCGCTGGTGTGCGCGTTGACGTAGAAGACCTCCGGGTCGGATTCGCTGACGCTGTACGGGAAGTCCCGCTGGCCGCCGATCGGCGCGGCCGTCGGGGTGCCGAGGTCCAGCGAGACGTCGAACGCCTTGGTGTTCACCTGGCCGCCGCAGCCGACGCCCATCGCGTACTGGTTCCAGTCCAGCGCCGGACCGCTGCTCACCACCCGCACGTGCAGGTCCTTCAGGACCACCGTCTCCGGACCGGTGCCCTGCACGGTGAGGACGGCCGTCTGCCGGTTCGCGGACACCGCGTTGAGGGGAGTGGCCCAGCCGACGGCGTCCTGCTGGGGCGGGGGCTTGGACACGTTCTTCGGGCTGCGGTCGATGAGGAAGGAGTGCTCGCAGGGCACGTCCCAGTAGTACGGGGTGGTGGAGACGGTGAGCAGGGGCCCGGCCGGGGGTGCCTCGCGGCTCGGCGCGGCGGTGGCCGCACGCGACGGCGACGCGTCGGGGGACTCGGAGCCGGACGCGGAGGCGGACGGGGAGGGCGTGGTGGCGCTCGCGCTCGGCGAACCCGGACCGGTCGCGGTCGCCGACACCGGCGCGGAGGTCTGCGCCACGGCCCCGGCCGGACCGTGCCGGCCGTCGTCGTCCGGGCTCGACACGAGGTTGGCCACGAGCGCCACGGCGGCGCTGACGGCGACGACGCCGGTCGCGGCGTAGAGCGCGGCGCGCGGGACCCGGCGGCGGGCCGGAGCGGAGGCGTCGGGGGCGGGCTGGGTGCTGACCGGTACGGGGGTGGTCTCCGGGGCGGGCGGGACCTCCGACGGTGCCGTCGCCGACGCGGTGCCGTCCGCGGCCGCACGCTCGGCGCCCTCGCTCCCCTCGCTCCCGTCGGCCCCCTCGGTCTCGTCCTTCTTCACGCCGCGCAGCGCGTCCGCACGGATCCAGCGGCGGTGGAGTTCGAGCAGTTCCTCGGGGGTCGCCCGGCACACGCGGGCGAGGCGTTCGACGGGCGCGAACTCGACCGGGACGACCTCCCCGCTGACGTACCTGTGCAGGGTCGAGCCGCTCATGTGCAGCCGCTTGCCGAGTGCCCCGTAACTGAGCCCGGACCGCTCCTTCAGCTCCCGAAGCAGTGCCGCGAAGTCGTCCCCCGCCACCGTTCCTCCCTCTCCTCGCATCCCCGTACCGCATCCCAGAGGGACGCCGTTCTCGCAGGTCAGAGCGTTCCGGGCGTCCCATCGTCCCGCATGCTCCCCCATCGCTGGCGGCCGGGACGATCAGGACCGCAAGCTGTGGTCATCCAAGCAGCCGCTCCCGCCGAACGGTCGAGCGGCTCGCCCCAACTCTCGCATCCCCAGGGGGACCTGCCATGTCCGCACGCCGCATCACCCGTACCCGCCTGTTCGCCGCCACCACGGTCGCGCTGGCCGCACTCTCCCTGACGGCCTGCGAGGGCGACGAACTCACCGGCTCCCCCGCGCCCGAATCCACCGCCTCCGCACCGGCGGACGGGAACAGCGCCCGGCCGGCGGGCGGCGCGAAGGGCGACGCCGGGAAGACGGAGGACACGGGGACGGCCGGCTCGACCGGATCGACCGGTTCCGCCGGCAACGACAAGGCATCCGGCTCCGAAGCCGGCACCGGCTCCGGCTCCGACGGCTCGGAGGGCTCCGACTCTGACCTCCCCGGCAAGTGCTCCGCGTCCGACGTACGGATCACCGCGGCGAACGCCCCCCGCCCGATCAACCACCTGCTGCTGACCGCCACCAACACCGGCTCGAAGACGTGCGCGCTGCCGCAGTACCCGGCGGCCCGGTTCGGCGAGGCCCAGTCGGTGCCGCCGGTCGCGGAGTCCAGCAAGCCCCAGTCGCTGACGACGCTGGCCCCCGGCGAGTCCGGCTACGCGGGCGTACGGCTGTCCTCCGGCGACGGCAGCGGCGAGAACGGCTACGAGACCAGCACCCTCACCATCCCCTTCGAGGACGGCTCCATCGCCACGGTCAAGCTGCCCTCCGGGGGCGTGTACGTCGACACCGCGCTGACGGTCACGTACTGGCAGACCGAGGCGGCCAACGCGCTCGAGTACTGAAGGGGTCAGCGCGCCCGCACCCCGTGTGTGAAGGGCCGGCACCGGTCGCTCAGCGCAGTGTGCGAGCGACCTCGGTTGCCCAGTACGTCAGGATGTTGCGCGCGCCCGCCCGCTTGATCCCGGTGAGGGACTCCAGGATGGCCCGGTCGCGGTCGATCCAGCCCTTCTCGGCGGCGGCCTCGATCATCGAGTACTCGCCGGAGATCTGGTAGGCGGCGACGGGCACGTCCGAGGCCTCGGCGACCTTGGCGAGGATGTCGAGGTAGGGACCGGCCGGCTTGACCATCACCATGTCGGCCCCCTCCTCCAGGTCCAGGGCCAGCTCCCGCATCGCTTCGCGCGCGTTGGCGGCGTCCTGCTGGTAGGTCTTGCGGTCGCCCTTGAGCGAGGACCCGACGGCCTCGCGGAAGGGCCCGTAGAAGGCGGAGGCGTACTTGGCGGTGTACGCGAGGATCGCGACGTCCTCCCGCCCGATCTGGTCGAGGGCGTCACGGACGACACCGATCTGACCGTCCATCATCCCGCTGGGCCCGACCACGTGGGCGCCCGCGTCGGCCTGGACCTGCGCCATCTCGGCGTACCGCTCCAGGGTGGCGTCGTTGTCGACGCGCCCCTGGTCGTCGAGCACGCCGCAGTGACCGTGGTCGGTGAACTCGTCGAGGCAGAGGTCGGACATGACGAGCAGCTCGTCCCCGACCTCGGCCCGCACGTCCCGCAGCGCGACCTGGAGGATCCCGTCGGGGTCGGTGCCCGCCGTGCCGGCGGCGTCCTTCTTCCCCTCCTCCGGCACCCCGAAGAGCATGATCCCGGAGATCCCGGCCTCGACCGCCTCCGCGGCCGCCTTCTTCAGGGTGTCCCGGGTGTGCTGCACGACGCCGGGCATCGCCGCGATCGGCACCGGCTCGCTCGCGCCCTCCAGGACGAAGGCGGGGAGGATGAAGTCGGCGGGGTGCAGCCGGGTCTCGGCGACCATCCGACGCATCACGGGGGTGGTCCGCAGCCGCCGGGGCCGGGTGCCGGGAAAGGATCCGTACGTCGTCATACCACCTACGCTACGCCCGCCCCACCCGTGCCTTTGCCGACGGGGAGTCGGCCCGGGAGGTGGCCGATTCGTTCAAGAGGGCGGTGCCGACGGCCCGCTACCGTCGCTGCCATGAACAGCACCGGCGACCAGTCGCGCCACCTGAGCATCCGCATCGACCGCTCCGTCGACGACGTCTACGCCTTCGCCTCGAACCCGGCCAACCTGCCCGCGTGGGCCCACGGCCTCGGCGCATCCATCGAGAAGAGCGCGGACCACTGGGTCGCGGAGTCCTCCCCCATGGGCCGGGTCACGGTGACCTTCACCCCGCGCAACGACCTGGGCGTACTCGACCACGACGTCACGCTGCCCTCCGGGGAGACCGTCCACAACCCGGTCCGCGTGATCGCCGACGGCACCCGCAGCGAGGTGGTGTTCACCCTCCGCAGGCAGCCCGGGACGACCGACGCCGACTTCGAGCGGGACGCCGGCATGGTCACGGCCGACCTGGCGAGGCTCAAGGAGCTGCTGGAGTCCGACTAGGCAGGACCCCCATCGCGGCCCGGGTCCTGCGCGGCGGCGACCCGCACGACGTGCTTGCCCCGGACGCCGCCGGCCTCCAGGGCCCGCTGGGCGTCGGCGGCCCGGTCGAGCGGGTGGACGGTGTCGACGACGGGGACCAGATCGCCGTGCTCGGCGAGCCGGGCGGCCTCGGCGAGCAGCGCGCCGTCGGGATTCCCGCTGAAGAAGCGAATGCGCCCCTTCCCGTGCACGACGGAGCCGAGCACGGCGGCGATCCCCGCGAGCGGCCGGTCGAAGTCGACGGTGACCGCGACCATCCGCCCGCCCGGCGCCAGCAGCCGCCGCACCCGGGCCGGTTCGGTGCCGACGGTGTCGAGGACGACGTCGAAGCGGCCGAGGGCGGACAGCGGAGTCGTCCGGTGGTCCAGCGCCTCCTCGGCCCCCAGCCCCCGCACGAAGTCCAGGTTCCCCGCCCCGGCGAGCGCGACGACGTGCGCCCCGAGCAGCCTGCCGACCTGCACGGCGACGCTGCCCACGCCCCCGCTCCCGCCCCGCACCAGCAGCCGCTCGCCGGGCTGCAGGGCGGCCTTGTCCCGCAGCGCGGTCAGCGCCGTGGTCGCACCCGCGACCAGCGAGACGGCCTCCTCCGGGGTGAGGTTCCGCGGCGCGGCCGCGATCCGCCGCGGGCTGACGGCGACGTACTCGGCCATGCTGCCGGTACGCCGCCCCAGCAGCCCCCACACCCGCTCCCCCTCCCGCACCCCGGTGACGGCCGCGCCGACTTCTGCGACCTCCCCCGCGAAGTCGATGCCGCACCCCTTGGGGAAGGACCGCCCGGTCACCAGGCTCACCTTGCCGGTCCGGTCGTGCAGGTCGCCGCCGTTGACTCCGGCGGCGCGCACCCGCACCAGCACCTCGTCGGGGCCGATGGCGGGCACCGGCCGCCGCCCGACGTAGAGCACGTCAGCAGGCCCGTAACGGTCGAAGAGGACCGCCTTCATCTCACCCATGTCTCAAGATCCACATCGCGTTCGGGAAGCGCGGAGGCGAGGCCCGCGTCCGCTGCTACGCTCACGCTAGGTCCATAAGTGGACGAGGCCCTCCACTTGCCCCGGAAGTGAGAAACATGCCTGACCAGCCCTCTCACAAGCCGTCCGGTCCGGCGGCCGGAGACACCCCGGCGGAACTGCGCGCGGATGCCCGCCGCAACCGCGAACGCGTCCTGGACGCCGCCCGCGAGGTCTTCGCCGCCCAGGGCGTGGACGCCCCGATGAGCGCGGTCGCCCGCCGGGCCGGCGTCGGCGTGGCCACCCTCTACCGCCGCTTCCCCACCCGCTCGGCACTCGTCACCGCCGCCTTCGAGGACCAGCTGGCGGTGTGCGCGACCGCGTTCGAGGAGGCCCAGGCCGACCCGAACCCGGGCCACGGCCTCTACACGCTCCTCGAAAGGATCTGCACGACCCTGGTCACCGACCGCGGCTTCGAAACCGTCTTCATGGCCGGCTTCCCCGAGGCCCTGGCCTACGACCGGCAACGGGCCGTCGCCGAGGAGCGCCTGTCCCACCTGGTCCAGCGCGCCCGCGACGCCGGCCAGCTCCGCGAGGACTTCGCCCCCGCCGACATCCCCCTGCTCCTCCTCGCGGTGAGCGGCCTGGCGGCCCAGCCCCCCGAGACCGCCCTCCCCGCCGCCCGCCGCCTCCTCACCTACCTCTTCCAGTCCTTCCAGGCCCACCCCCCGTCCCGCCCGGCGCCGCTGCCCCCGGCCCCGCCGCTGGACCTGTCGGGGCTGCAACGGCCGGTGTCCGCCCGGTGAGACGACTGTGGGGCGCCCCGTACAGGGCGCCCCACATCACGTTCAGGTCGAAGACCGCCGTCTCCGGGACCCCGGCCGCCGTTCGCTCGGCCGCGTCACCGGATCCCCCGCCTCCAGGGCCGCCGCGCGGCGCCGCAGGCCGAAGTCGGCCAGGGCCTCCGCCAGCTTGGTGACGGACGGCTCCGGGGACATCACGTCGACGCGCAGGCCGTGTTCCTCGGCCGTCTTGGCGGTGGCCGGGCCGATGCAGGCGATCACCGTGACGTTGTGCGGCTTGCCCGCGATGCCGACCAGGTTGCGGACCGTGGACGACGACGTGAAGAGCACCGCGTCGAAGCCGCCGCCCTTGATGGCCTCCCGGGTGGTGGCCGGCGGCGGCGAGGCGCGCACCGTGCGGTAGGCCGTGACGTCGTCGACCTCCCAGCCCAGCTCGATCAGACCGGCGACCAGGGTCTCCGTGGCGATGTCGGCGCGGGGCAGGAAGACGCGGTCGATCGGGTCGAAGACCGGGTCGTAGGGCGGCCAGTCCTCCAGGAGACCGGCGGCCGACTGCTCGCCGCTCGGCACCAGGTCCGGCTTGACGCCGAAGGCGATCAACGCGTTCGCCGTCTGCTCGCCCACGGCGGCGACCTTGATGCCGGCGAAGGCGCGGGCGTCGAGGCCGTACTCCTCGAACTTCTCGCGGACCGCCTTCACCGCGTTGACCGACGTGAACGCGATCCACTCGTAGCGGCCCGTCACCAGGCCCTTGACCGCCCGCTCCATCTGCTGCGGGGTGCGCGGCGGCTCCACCGCGATGGTCGGCACCTCGTGCGGCACCGCGCCGTAGGACCTCAGCTGGTCGGAGAGCGACGCCGCCTGCTCCTTCGTGCGCGGGACGAGGACCTTCCAGCCGAACAGCGGCTTGGACTCGAACCACGACAACTGGTCGCGCCGGGCGGAGGCGGAGCGCTCGCCGACCACGGCTATCACCGGGCGGCCGCCGTCCGGGGACGGCAGCACCTTCGCCTGCTTCAGGGTCTGGGCGACCGTGCCGAGCGTCGCGGACCAGGTGCGCTGCCTGGTCGTCGTACCGGCGATCGTCACCGTCAGCGGGGTGTCCGGCTTGCGGCCCGCCGACACCAGCTCCCCGGCCGCCGCGGCCACCGAGTCCAGCGTCGTCGACACGACCACCGTGCCGTCGGACGCGCCCATCTCCGTCCAGCAGCGGTCCGACGCCGTACGGGCGTCCACGAACCGCACGTCGGCGCCCTCCGCGTCCCGCAGCGGCACACCGGCGTACGCGGGCACGCCCACGGCGTTCGCGATGCCCGGGACGACCTCGAAGGGCACCCCGGCCGCGGCGCAGGCCAGCATCTCCTCGGCGGCGTACGCGTCGAGCCCGGGGTCCCCGGTCACCGCACGCACGACCCGCCTGCCGCCCCGCGCGGCCTCCATGACAAGATGTGCGGCATCCCGCACAGCGGGGGCGCCGAGGGTCGTTGACGCACCGTCAACAACCGTCAGCTGGGGCGCGCCTGTGCCCGGATCCGACGGATCGGCATCCGTGTGCACTTCCGACACGCCCTGCCTCGCATGCGTGCGTACGACGTCGAGCACCTCGTGCTCGGCGACGAGGACGTCCGCGTGCGCCAGCGCCTCGACGGCGCGCAGAGTCAGCAGTCCCGGATCTCCGGGTCCGGCACCGAGGAAGGTGACGTGCCCGTGTTCCGGACCGGCGGGAAGGGTGGTGGGGCTCAATGTGCTCGCTCCCCCATCAGACCGGCCGCGCCCTGGGCGAGCATCTCGGTCGCGAGTTCGCGACCGAGCGCCAGCGCCGCCTCGTGCGTCTCGGGCACGGGACCGGTGGTGGACAGCTGCACCAGCGTCGAGCCGTCGGTCGTGCCGACGACGCCGCGCAGGCGCATTTCCTTGACAATCTGCCCGTCGGCCAGAAGGTCGGCCAGCGCGCCCACGGGTGCGCTGCAGCCGGCCTCCAGGGCGGCGAGCAGTGACCGCTCGGCCGTCACGGCGGCCCGCGTGAACGGGTCGTCGAGCTCGGCGAGCGCGGCGATCAGCGCGGTGTTGTCCGCCGCGCACTCGATCGCCAGTGCCCCCTGGCCGGGGGCCGGCAGAACCGTGTCGACCGACAGGAAGTCGGTCACCTCGTCGATGCGGCCCACCCGGTTCAGTCCGGCGGCGGCCAGTACGACGGCGTCCAGTTCCCCGCTGCGGACGTATCCGATGCGGGTGTCGACGTTGCCCCGGATCGGGACCGTCTCGATCTCCATCCCGTGCGTGCGGGCGTACGCGTTCAGCTGCGCCATGCGGCGCGGCGCGCCCGTGCCGATGCGCGCCCCGCGCGGGAGGTCGGTCAGCTTGCGCGCGTCCCGGGCGACGACCACGTCCCGCGGGTCCTCCCGCTCCGGGATCGCGGCCACGACCAGGTCCTCGTGCTGCGCGGTGGGGAGGTCCTTGAGCGAGTGAACCGCGAAGTCCACCTCACCCCGCAGCAGCGCGTCGCGCAGCGCCGCGACGAACACGCCCGTGCCGCCGATCTGCGCCAGGTGCTCCCGCGACGTGTCCCCGTACGTGGTGATCTCGACCAGCTCAACGGGCCGACCGGTCACCTGGCTCACGGCGTCCGCCACCTGCCCGGACTGGGCCATGGCGAGCTTGCTGCGCCTGGTCCCCAGCCTCAGTGCCTTCTCAGTCATGCCGGCCCTCGGTTCTTCTCAGTGGTGCTGTTCCCGGCGCGGGAGACGGAGGCCACCGTCTCCTGGTCGAGGTCGAACAGGGTGCGCAGCGCGTCCGCGTACCCGGCACCGCCGGGTTCGGCGGCGAGCTGCTTGACCCGCACCGTCGGCGCGTGCAGGAGCTTGTCGACCACACGCTTGACGGTCTGGGTGATCTCGGCGCGGTGCTTGTCGTCGAGCCCCGGCAGCCGCCCCTCCAGGCGGGCGATCTCACCGGCCACCACGTCCGCGGCCATGCTGCGCAGCGCGACCACGGTGGGCGTGATGTGCGCGGCGCGCTGGGCGGCGCCGAACGCGGCGACCTCGTCGGCGACGATCCGGCGGACCATGTCGACGTCGGCGGCCATCGGTGCGTCGGCGGAGGCGTCGGCGAGCGACTCGATGTCCACCAGCCGCACCCCGGCCAGCCGGTGCACGGCGGCGTCGACGTCCCGCGGCATCGCGAGGTCGAGCAGGAAGAGCACAGGCTCGGGGCGCGGCACCCCGGCGACCGGCTCCGGGCGGCGGCGCTCGGGGATGCGGCCGACGCGGGTCGCCGTCGCGGCGAGCGCGCCGATCAGCTCGGCCTCCGCCTCCGGACCCGTCCGGCCGCTCTCGCGCGGCCGGTCCACCGCCGTACCGCCCGCGGCCCACGCCCCGTGCTGCTCCAGCGTCGCCGCGTCCATGCCGGCCACGGCGGCCTCGCCCATGACGGAGAAGCCGGACGGGACGGAGGACACGGAGGACAGGTCCAGCGGGCAGTTCTCGTCGGCGGCGCTCCCGGCACCCGGCAGTGGCGTGTCGCCGGCTTCCCGTACGGCAGTCCCCGGTACGGCGGTGTCCTCGACGGCGGGGGCGCCGGTACGGCCCTCCACCGAGGCCACCACCGCGTCGGCCGTGAGGACCAGCCCGGTCGCCCCGGTGCAGGAGACGGCCACGTCGGCACGTGTCAGCTCGACCGGCACCGCGTCCATCGGTACCGCGCGGGCCAGCACGTCCGTGTCGTCGCCCTCGGAAAGGATCTCGGCGAGCCGCTCGGCCCGCTCGAAGGTGCGGTTGGCGACCACGATCTCGGCGACCCCGGCCCGCGCCAGCGTGGCGGCGGCCAGCGAGGACATCGAACCGGCGCCGATGACCAGCGCCTTCTTGCCGCGCGCCCACTGCTGGACGTCGGCTCCGGCGGACAGCTGCTCCAGGCCGAAGGTGACCAGGGACTGCCCGGCGCGGTCGATGCCGGTCTCGGAGTGCGCGCGCTTGCCGACCCTGAGCGCCTGCTGGAACAGGTCGTTCAGCAGCCGCCCGGCGGTGTGCAGGTCCTGGGCACGGGCCAGGGAGTCCTTTATCTGGCCGAGGATCTGCCCCTCGCCGACCACCATCGAGTCCAGCCCGCAGGCCACCGAGAACAGGTGGTGGACGGCCCGGTCCTCGTAGTGCACGTAGAGGTACGGCGTCAGCTCCTCCAGGCCGACCCCGCTGTGCTGGGCGAGCAGCGTGGACAGCTCGGCGACACCGGCGTGGAACTTGTCCACGTCGGCGTACAGCTCGATGCGGTTGCAGGTGGCCAGCACCGCGGCCTCGGCGGCCGGTTCGGCGGCGACCGTGTCCTGGAGCAGCTTGAGCTGCGCGTCCGCGTTCAGGGACGCCCGCTCCAGCACGCTGACCGGTGCGCTGCGGTGGCTCAGTCCGACGACGAGGAGGCTCATGCCGGCATCACGGCGGGCACGTCCCCGTCGGGTCCCTGGTCGGTGGCGGGCTGCTGCTTGCGGGCGGCGACGGGCGGCACGGCACCGGCGTCGCCCGCGGCCTCCTCGCCCGCCTTGCGCTGCTCGTGGAAGGCGAGGATCTGCAGCTCGATGGAGAGGTCGACCTTGCGCACGTCGACGCCCTCGGGGACGTTCAGCACGGTCGGCGCGAAGTTCAGGATGGAGGTGACACCGGCGGCCACGAGACGGTCGCAGACCTGCTGGGCGGCGCCGGCGGGGGTGGCGATCACACCGATGGAGACGCCGTCGTCCTGGATGATCTTCTCCAGCTCGTCGGTGTGCTGCACCGGGATCCCGGCCACCGGCTTTCCGGCCATTCCCGGATCGGCGTCGATGAGCGCGGCGACCCGGAAACCGCGGGACGCGAAGCCGCCGTAGTTGGCGAGGGCGGCGCCGAGGTTACCGATACCGACGATCACTACCGGCCAGTCCTGGGTCAGGCCGAGTTCGCGGGAGATCTGGTAGACGAGATACTCGACGTCGTAGCCGACACCGCGCGTGCCGTAGGAGCCCAGGTAGGAGAAGTCCTTGCGCAGCTTCGCGGAGTTGACCCCCGCGGCGGCCGCCAGCTCCTCGGACGACACCGTCGGCACCGAGCGCTCGGAGAGCGCGGTCAGTGCGCGGAGGTACAGCGGAAGCCTGGCGACGGTGGCCTCGGGAATCCCTCGGCTGCGGGTCGCCGGTCGGTGTGTTCGGCCAGTTGCCACGGTGCTCCTGCGGGTAGAGCGGGGCTGTAGGCGGTCATACGTCCCTACATGACCGCCCCGTCGAATGCAGGCTATGTCTTTGTGAACGCGTGCACAAAGATGGTGTCCGATTTGCCCGGCCAACGTGACCGGGGTCACGCGCCCCCGGCGCACGGGACGGGAACCGGCGCATCCATGCCCGCGTTCCTCACTCATCGGGGGCAAAGCCGCACACACTCCTCACGATCAACGCCCCCGAGACCTGGTCGCCATCGATCCTAAGCGACCATACGGACTACTTGTACTGATCGGTCAGTGCCTTGCGCAGCCGTTCCTCGTTCACACGCCAGAAGGTGTGCTGCCGCCCGTCGACCAGCACGACCGGAATCTGTTCCCAGTACTGGTCGTGGAGCCCCCGGTCCTCGGTGATGTCCTTCCCCTCCCAGGGGACGCCGAGCTCGGCACAGACCTTCTCCACGACGAGCTGTGCGTCATCACACAGATGACAGCCGGGTTTGCGGATGAGGGTGACGAGATGGTTCTCGGAGTGCTCAGGGGGCTGCGCGGGCTTCCGGCGGAAGAGGGGACTCATGCCGGCCATTCTCGCGCGCGCGGGCGCCCCCTCGCCCGGAGGCCGTTCACCCGGAGGCCGTCCGCCCGGAGGCCCTTTAACGGCCCGGTCGCCCAGAGTTCACAGCCCGCGAACCTCTCGACTCCGAAGCATCCGAACAGACTGGCTATGCTCACGGGCATGGCCGCTCTTCGATGGCTCACTCCCCGTAGGCGCTCCGCCACGGCGCGGAGCGTGTTGGCAGGCGAGGCCTCGGCGGAGGCGGCGCGCAAGTCCGCGGAGGCCGCCGAGACCGCAGAGCCCGTCCAGGAAACCGACTCCGGCGTCGCGGAGCCGGAGTTCCCGGTGCACGGCGACGAAAGAGCGGCCGCGTTCTTCGACCTGGACAACACCGTCATGCAGGGCGCCGCGATCTTCCACTTCGGCCGGGGCCTGTACAAGCGCAAGTTCTTCGAGACCCGCGACCTGGCCCGCTTCGCCTGGCAGCAGGCGTGGTTCCGGCTGGCCGGGTTCGAGGACCCGGAGCACATGCAGGACGCCCGCGACTCCGCGCTGTCCATCGTCAAGGGCCACCGCGTCTCCGAGCTGAAGTCGATCGGCGAGGAGATCTACGACGAGTACATGGCCGAGCGGATCTGGCCCGGCACCCGCGCCCTCGCCCAGGCCCACCTGGACGCCGGGCAGAAGGTCTGGCTGGTCACGGCGGCCCCGGTGGAGATCGCCCAGGTGATCGCCCGCCGCCTGGGCCTGACCGGCGCGCTGGGCACGGTGGCCGAGTCCATCGGCGGCGTCTACACGGGCAAGCTGGTCGGCGAACCGCTGCACGGCCCCGCGAAGGCGGAGGCGGTCCGGGCGCTGGCCGCGGCCGAGGCCCTGGACCTCTCCCGCTGCGCCGCCTACAGCGACTCCCACAACGACATCCCGATGCTGTCGCTGGTCGGACACCCGTACGCCATCAACCCGGACTCCAAGCTGCGCAAGCACGCCCGCGAGCTGGAGTGGCGGCTGCGCGACTACCGCACCGGCCGCAAGGCGGCCAAGGTCGGCATCCCCGCGGCCGCGGGCGTCGGCGCGGTGGCGGGCGGCACCGCGGCGGCCATCGCGCTGCACCGCCGCCGCCGTTGACGCGTCGTCCCGGTCGCCGGCCCGGTCACCGACCCGGCCGTTGACCCAATCGGGATGACGTACCCCCGGAACGGGCTCTCCAGTCCCCCGTACTCACATCGGCCACAACACGCTCTGTAGTCACACGGAATCCGAACCGTTCCGGTCATCAAGCGATCATTCTGGCGCAGCTGATCGAGCGTCAATCGGGCACGGAAGCGACGTAATCGATGATTTGAGCAACTGGGCGTAGCAGTGCCTGCACGAAGCGTTATTCTCCTCAGACGCATTCCGGTGCCCCACCTTCGCTACGACGGGTGAATGGTTCCGTACTGCACGTGATGGAAGCTCTGCCTCTGGGAGTCCCGTGTACCCACACGTCGGGGTTGACGCCTCGGGCCTGGCTACGCTGCGCGCAACGGTCAAATCAGCCCAAGACCTGTTGCGCGGCTTCGTCCCCACCGCGTATGCCGTCCCCGCCCTCGCCGCGGCCGCCGTGCCCGCCGGTCCGTGCTACGCACTGGCCGAAGGAAGCGCCGCCGTCGGCAGACGAGCGCGGTCGTCCTCGTCCGGGGCCGCCGCCACCACCCACCGCCGCCCCGCCGCGGACAGCGACAGCGCCCGCATGATGGAGCTGGTCGAGCGGGCCCAGGCCGGCGAGGCCGACGCCTTCGGCCGGCTCTACGACCAGTACAGCGACACCGTGTACCGCTACATCTACTACCGCGTGGGCGGCAAGGCCACCGCCGAGGACCTCACCAGCGAGACCTTCCTGCGGGCCCTCAGGCGCATCGGCACCTTCACCTGGCAGGGGCGCGACTTCGGCGCCTGGCTGGTGACCATCGCCCGCAACCTGGTCGCCGACCACTTCAAGTCCAGCCGCTTCCGGCTCGAGGTCACCACCGGCGAGATGCTCGACGCCAACGAGGTCGAGCGCTCCCCCGAGGACTCCGTACTCGAATCGCTCTCCAACGCCGCCCTGCTGGAGGCCGTACGACGGCTCAACCCGCAGCAGCAGGAGTGCGTGACCCTGCGCTTCCTCCAGGGCCTCTCGGTCGCCGAGACCGCCCGCGTCATGGGCAAGAACGAGGGCGCCATCAAGACGCTCCAGTACCGGGCCGTGCGCACCCTCGCCCGGCTGCTGCCGGACGACGCCCGCTGAAGACGGCAGCGTCGGCATTCACTTTCCGCGTTCCCCAAGTCACCTTCGGTGAAAGTCCGTTGAGTCCGCCGTCCGAACATCCAGCGTCCGTAACCCAAGTGCCGCGCCGCTCGTTGTGCGGGATGCAGGCTCCCTGTGGTCACTCCCTGGCCGACTCCGATCACCCGATCGGATGGTTCCGATCAGGGCGTGCAACCCTCAGGACCCCCTGGGGAGTCGACCGTGATGACGAGAGGAGGTGCCGCCAGTGATCGCGAACGTATCGGCACACCGGCGGGCGAACGCCTTCGCCCAGGCCCTGGAGGAGCAGTCCGATCCCGGGGCGGCGGCCGAGCAGTCCGGAGGGCCGGCGACCGCCGGGGCCACCGCGGAACCGACCGAGCAGGGTCGTCTGGTGACCCTCGCCCGTGGTCTGGAGACGCTGCCCCGGCCCGAGCTGGACCCCGAGGTCAAGGTCGTCCAGCGGGCCCAGCTCGTGGCCGCCTTCGAGGCCATGCTGCAGGAGGGCACCGCGAGCGGCGGGGCGGCGGACACGTCGGTACCGGAGCAGCGGCGGGCGCGCGGCACCCACCGGGCCGCCCCGCTGAGCAGGTTCCGGCCCCGCTCGCGGCTGGCCAAGGGCCTCACCGCGGGCGGCCTGAGCGTGAGCGTGGCCGCCGGGGCCTTCGGCGGAGTCGCCGCCGCCAGTTCGGACGCCCTGCCCGGCGACTCGCTCTACGGCCTCAAGCGCGGCATAGAGGACTTCCGCCTCGGCCTCGCCGACGGCAACGACGAGCGGGGCCGGGCCTACCTGGACCTCGCCTCGACCCGGCTCAGCGAGGCCCGCCGGCTGATGGAGCGCGGCCGCAGCGGCCCCCTCGACCACGAGTCCCTCGGCGAGATCCGCCGCGCCCTGTCCGGCATGCGGCACGACGCCTCCGAGGGCCACCGCCTGCTCAGCGCCGCCTACGCCCACGACCCCGACTCGCTGGCCCCCATGCAGGCCCTCTCCGCCTTCTCCCAGTCCCACCGGGAGACCTGGGGAGCACTGCGCGAGCGGCTGCCGGTGCAGCTCGGGGACGTCAGTGAGCAGGTGTCGTCGGTGTTCGACGCCATAGACGACGACGTGGCCCCGCTGGAGTCCCTGCTGCCGCGACCGCCCGCCGAGGACGAGGACGGCACGGACGGCGGCTCGCCGGGCGGTACCGGCTCCACGACCACCGGCACCCCCGGCTCCGGTCACTCGTCGCCGCCCCGCACCGGTGACGAGGGCACGTCCGAGCGCGGGCGCTCCCACTCCGACCGGCCCAGCGAGTCGGCCCGCTCCGGCGACGAGAGCGACGGTCTGCTCGGCGGCGGCACCGGCGGGCTGCTCGACCCGCCGAAGGACGACAGCGGGACGACCTCCCCGCCCGCGGGCGGCGACGTCGTCCCGCCCGCCAAGCCGGACGTCACCCTCCCGCCGCTCCTCCCGGGCCTGCTGCCCGGCCTGGGCATCGAGGCGGAGGACGCGGACTGAGCACGGGGGGCGCCCTGGCACCCGGGGCGCCCCCCGTCGCCGCCTAGAAGAACACCGACCTCCGCTGCACCAGCAGCTTGTAGAGCGTGTGTTGGATCTGCTCCCTCACCTGGTCGGTCAGGTTGAACATCAGCACCGGATCCTCGGCCGCCTCGGGCGCGTAGCCGTCCGTCGGGATCGGCTCGCCGAACTGGATCGTCCACTTCGTCGGCAGCGGCACCGCGCCCAGCGGACCGAGCCACGGGAAGGTCGGCGTGAGCGGGAAGTACGGGAAGCCCAGCAGCCGCGCCAGGGTCTTGGAGTTGCCGATCATCGGATAGATCTCCTCCGCCCCGACGATCGAGCACGGCACGATCGGCGCACCCTGCCGCAGGGCCGTGGACACGAAGCCGCCCCGCCCGAACCGCTGCAGCTTGTAGCGCTCGCCGAACGGCTTGCCGATGCCCTTGAAGCCCTCCGGCATCACCCCGACCAGCTCGCCCTGCGCCAACAGCCGTTCGGCGTCCTCCGCGCAGGCCAGGGTGTGGCCCAGCTTGCGGGCCAGCTCGTTGACCACCGGCAGCACGAACACCAGGTCCGCCGCCAGCAGCCGCAGGTGCCGGCCGGCCGGATGGTGGTCGTGCACGGCGACCTGCATCATCAGCCCGTCCAGCGGCAGCGTCCCGGAGTGGTTGGCGACGATCAGCGCACCGCCCTCGGCGGGGATGTTCTCCACGCCCTTCACCTCGACCCGGAAGTACTTCTCGTACACCGGGCGGAGCAGGGACATCAGCACCTGGTCGGTCAGCTCGGCGTCGTAGCCGAAGTCGTCGACCTCGTAGTCCCCCGTGAGCCGGCGGCGCAGGAAGGACAGGCCGGACGCGAGGCGCCGCTCCAGGCCGCCGTCCTCCCCTCCGTCCGCGCCTCCGCTGCCCTCCGCCGTCGGCCGGGCCGCGGTCGACTCCTCCGGCCCGGGCGGCTCGGGCGGCTCGGGAGCGGGCTCCTGCGCCGCGGCCCCCCGTACGGGCAGCGACTGCACCTCGCCCACCGCGCCCTCGCCCGCCGGCGCCGACTCCGCCGCGCCGGTCCGGCGCCGACTCCCCGCGCTGCGGCTCCCCCGCGACCGGTCGTCGTCGAACGGAATGACCTTGGCGTCCGCCATCGTTGCTGCGCTCCTCAGTTGGCGCTCTGCGTCGGGAGGTGACCGCTGCCCCGCAGGGACAGCTCCGCGATCCGGTCGACGGCCCCCGCGAGGGCCTCGGGCGGCAGCAGCCCGGCACCGCGGCCGCGGGCGAAGTCCGCGAACGCCCCGGCCGTCGAGTACTTCGGCCGGAAGCCCAGCGTCTCGCGCATCTGCGTGGTGTCCACCACCCGACCGTGGGTGAGCAGCCGGATCTGCTCGGGGGCGAAGTCCGTCATCCCCAGCGTACGCACGAGCGACCCCGCCCAGGTGACCGCCGGCAGCAGCAACGGCACCGTGGGGCGGCCGAGGCGGCGCGAGCACTGCGAGAGCAGCAGCACACCGTCCCCGGCGATGTTGAACGTCCCGCTGTTCAGCGTGCCCCGCCGCGGCTCGTCCGCGCAGACCCGCAGCACCTCGATCACGTCGTCCTCGTGCACGAACTGCAGCCGCGGGTCGTAGCCGAACACCGTGGGCAGCACCGGCAGTCCGAAGTACGAGGCGAGCGGCGTGTCCGCGGCCGGTCCGAGGATGTTGGCGAACCGCAGCACGGTCACCGACACGTCCGGCCTGCGTCGGGCGAACCCCCGCACGTACCCCTCGACCTCGACCGCGTCCTTGGCGAAGCCGCCGCTGGGCAGCGACTTGGGCGCCGTGGTCTCGGTGCACACGGCCGGGTCGCGCGGCGCGGACCCGTAGACGTTCGTACTGGACTTCACCACCAGCCGCCGCACCGTCGGCGACTTCTGGCAGGCGCCGAGCAGCTGCATCGTGCCGATGACGTTGGTCTCCTTCACCGAGGCGCGGCTGCCGCTGCCCAGTGGCGTGCCCGTCACGTCCAGGTGGACGACCGTGTCGGCGCGCGTCTGGGCCAGCACCCGCCCGATGGCCGACTGCCGGATGTCCGCCTGCACGAACTCCGCGCCGCCCAGGTGGTGCCCGGGCGGGACGGCGTCCACGCCGATCACCCGCTCCACGTCGGGATCACGCTGGACGCGCCGGACGAACCGGCCGCCGAGCTGCCGGGCCACTCCGGTCACGAGCACGACCTTGCCCAAGATCAGCGCCTTCCTTCCGCCTGCTCCGTAGCCTGCCGCGTTCCCCGCCTGCGGGCCAACTTAGCCGGTAGGTGTTGCGCAGTGATGACCGCCGGACGCGGCACATGGCGAAAAACGCCGGTCGTACGACTGTGGCCCCCCACCGGATGCGGTGGGGGGCCACAGGACACGCTGACGGCGCAGCGTCGCCTACTTCTTGTTGCGACGCTGAACGCGCGTGCGCTTCAGCAGCTTGCGGTGCTTCTTCTTGGCCATCCGCTTGCGCCGCTTCTTGATAACAGAGCCCACGACTATCCTCGCTCACTTCTCATCACTCGGTTGGTGAGCGCCATGGGCCCACACGACCTACGAGGGGCCAGCCTACCGGTCCGAGCGCTGAGGGTGTAATCGAGGGCCGTCAGGCCGTTTCCACCCCCACGTAGCTCTCGCGGAGGTACTCGTGAACCGCTTGCTCCGGGACACGGAACGACCGTCCGACCCGGATCGCGGGCAGATGACCGCTGTGCACCAACCGGTACACGGTCATCTTGGACACGCGCATCACCGAGGCGACCTCCGCCACGGTAAGGAACTGAACCTCGTTCAGAGGCCTTTCGCCAGCTGCAGCCATGACACACCTGAACCTTCCGCACTCGACGGCCACCGGCTTCCCCTTCCGGTGACTCTTCGTCGCTGCGTGCTCACTCCCCAATGTAGGGGCGGGTGATGCGAATGGGGAAGAGGTGCACCCATCGCTTCCCTACCGTGACAGACACGCCCGATTGAGTACGTAGCGGGTAAGCGGTCGGTAGTACTCAGACCGCACAGCGTCATCAAGTGGAACGGCGACGGACACCAACCCCTCGGCCTGACCGACGAAGAGCGCGGGATCGTCCGTATCGGCCGGCCCGATGGCCTCGAACCCCAGCTGACCTGCACCGCAGGCCCATCCATGATCCCCGATCACCAACTCGGGCAGCGGCCCGCCGGCCTCGGCCGCGGCAGCCAGCGCGACCCGAACCGGCAGCGGCGAGTGCGTGTGCACGCCGGGCTCACCACCGGCGCACCCGGCACCGGCCTCCCGCACCAACGCGACTCCGCGGACGTAGTCGATGTTGTACGTGCGTAGACCGAACCGGGTCGTTATGTCGACAGAGCGACCCTGCGCCGGGGTGAGGACAGCACATCCCGCCGCCGACAGCGCCTCGGCCAAGGCGACGTAGAAACCGAGCAGTCGATGCGGGTGCCCGGTCCCCAAGAGCACCGGGGCCCGGCGTCCGGCGACCGCCGCGAGCCGGTCGGCGAAGGCGTCCAGGGCCGCAAGGGTCCGGTCGGGGTCGATCACGTCCTGGCCCGAGGTGTGGCGCGGATCGGCCGAGACCCCGCACCTCTCCGCCATCAGTCCCAGCAGCTCCCGCGGCCCCCAGACCCGCTCCGGATCGATCCCCAGCAGCACCCGCGGATCCCGGGCGGCGAACAACCGGTAACTCCGCAGACTCACCTCCCGAGAGGTCGCCACCACCCCGGCCAGCCGAACATCAACAAGATGAGCCCGAAGAGCTCCACGGGTCAGCACACCCCCGATGCTGCCGGTCCAACGCACACCCCGGGCACGAAACAGAAGAACCTACGCACGGTCGGCGTAACGGAACTGCGGGCAGTCGCAGCCGCCGTAGCTGCGGGCAGTCGTGCCGCTGGGGCGGCACGGGTGGGCGCAGCGGCACCCCGCAACGCCGGGCTGCGTCCCCACCCCCGGGCCACACCGACGCCGGCCAACCATCGAGTCGCCCTCCGAGAAACCGCCCCTACGGCAAAAGCCCCCGCAACGGAAACACCGCCCGCCGAACCGCCCGCACCGCCTGATCCACCCGATCCGCAGGGTCGTACCCCGCCTCCCACGAGGCGTACGACACCGGCCACCGCCCATCAGTCATCCGCATCGGCCCCAGCTGCCGCGTCCGCGCGTACACCTCCTGCCGCCACCCCTCCGGAATCACCGTCTCCGGCTCCACCGGCCGCCCCGCCGCGATCCCCACCAGATGCGCCCACGACCGCGGCACCACCTCCACCACGGCGTAACCACCCCCGCCGAGCGCCACCCACCGCCCCCCGGCGTACTCGTGCGCCAGCTCGTGACACGCCACCTGCACCGCCCGCTGCGCGTCCAGCGACACCGCCAGGTGCGCCAGCGGATCCTCGAAGTGCGTGTCGGCACCGTGCTGCGTCACCAGCACCTGCGGCCGGAACTCCGCGAGCACCTCCGGCACCACCGCGTGGAACGCCCGCAGCCACCCCGCGTCCCCGGTCCCCGCCGGCAGCGCGACGTTCACCGCCGACCCCTCGGCGCGGTCCGCCCCCGTCTCCTCCGGCCACCCGGTCTGCGGGAACAGCGTCGCCGGATGCTCGTGCAGCGACACCGTCAGCACCCGCGGGTCCTCCCAGAACGCCGCCTGCACCCCGTCCCCGTGGTGCACGTCGACGTCCACGTACGCCACCCGCTCCGCGCCCAGCTCCAGCAGCCGCGCGATGGCCAGCGCCGCGTCGTTGTACACGCAGAACCCGGACGCCGCGCCCGGCATCGCGTGGTGCAGCCCGCCCGCGAAGTTCACCGCGTGCAGCGCGTCCCCGCGCCACACCGCCTCCGCAGCGCCCACCGACTGCCCGGCGATCAGCGCGGACACCTCGTGCATCCCCGCGAAGGCCGGATCGTCGATGGTCCCGAGCCCGTACGACCCGTCCGCCGCCCCCGGATCGGCCGACGCCGCCTTCACCGCGTCGAGGTAGTCCTCTCGGTGGACGAGCCGCAGCGTCGAGTCCCCGGCCGGGCGCGCCGCGACGATCTCCACCTCCCGGTCGAGCCCGAGGGCACCGACCAGACTTCGCGTCAGGGCGAGCCGGACCGGGTCCATCGGATGCTCAGGGCCGAAGTCATAGCCCGTTACTGCCTCGTCCCACATCAGCTGTGCGCGGCCGCTCATGCCCGCCACCGTATCGGTCCGGCCGGCCCTCGAACGACCTGGCGTACACGACCGTCACCAGCACCAACACCATCGGCACCAGCATCGCCCCGCGATAGCTCCAGGCGTCCCCCAGCGCCCCCACCAACGGCGAACCGATCAGGAAACCGACGTAGTTGAACACGTTGAGCCGCGCCACCGCGGCATCGGACGCCCCCGGACGACCGTCCCGCTCCGCCGCCAGCCGCCCCGCCGCGGCGAACGTCTGCGGCACCAGTACGCACAACCCCAGCCCCAGCAGAGTGAACCCGAGCATTCCCACCCACGCGCCCGGCGCCGACGCCACCACGGCGAACCCGCCCGCCGCGACGACCGCACCGCCCCGCACCACCGCCACGGCACCGAACCGCCGCACCCCGAAGTCCCCGACGGCCCTGCCCACCAGCGTGGTCACCATGTAGACGTTGTACGGCACGGTGGCCAGCTGCTCCGAACTCCCCAGCACGTCCTGGAGGTACTTCGCGCTCCAGTTGGAGACGGTCGAGTCCCCGATGTACGCGAACGTCATCACCAGGCACAGCGGCAGCAGCACCTTGAAGCCGACGCCGCCCCCTCCTCCCGAGCCCGTAGCCTCGGCTCCCGACACGCCACCGCGGTCCCCGTCGACGTACCAGCGGCTCCCCACCAGCGCGGCCGGCAACAGCAGCACCACCACCGGCAGATACGACACCCACAGCGCCAGGTCCCAGTGCGCGCCCGCCCAGGCCAGCGAGGCCCCCAGGATCCCGCCCAGGCTGTACGCCGCGTGAAACCCCAGCATGATGGAGCGCCCGTACGCCCGTTGCAGGCTCACCCCGAGCATGTTCATCGACGCGTCCAGCGCACCCACGGCCAGCCCGAAGACGGCCAGGGCGACGGCCAGCACCGCCACCCGGTCCCCCGCCCCGACGCCGAGCAGCGCCAGCAGCACCACCGGCTGGGACCAGCGCAGCAGCCGGCTCGGCCGGACCCGGCGCACCAGGCGCTCGCTCACCACGCTCCCGACCCCGGCCAGAATCGGCACGGCGGCGAGGAAGACGGGCAGCAGCGCGTCCGAGACGCCGTACCGGTCCTGAATGGCCGGGATCCGCGTGACCAGCAGCGCGAAGGCGACGCCCTGGGCGAAGAAGCCGAACGCGAGCGAGGCCCTGCCGCGCCGCAGCACATCAGTCATGGCGGGAGCGTAGGGCTCCGGCTTACCCGTGGGTAGATCCAATCAAAGGTGAATTCTTCTCAGCTTCCAGAGCCGTGTCCTCCGCCTCGACCGAGTCGGCCCTGCCGACGGCCGCGCCGATCATGTGGACCATGGGCCCCGCCCCCAGCGCACCGCTCACCACGAACGCGACGGCCATCGCGAGGATCATGACGACCGTCCCGAGCCACACCATCGTGTCGACGGACAGCGTGTAGACCCCCACGATCCGCAGCCCGCACTCGCCGACGAAGGCGATCCCCCACACCGCCGAGAACCGCGCCTCCGCACGCCTGAACGCCGACGACTCCCGCCGCAGCCACCCCCAGGCCGCCTCTCGGCCCGCGTCCCCCTTCACCAGCCACGGCTTGAGCGTCGCCGTCATCATCGGCCGCCCGAGCGCCACCGACCCCAACAGCGCGAAGCCGACCAGACTGGTGATCGCGCTGTCCTTGACCAGCATCAGCCGAGCGTCGCCGGTCCCGAGGCCGAGCAGCAGTCCGGCCAGGTTGGCCAGCAGGATGAGCAGCGGCAGCGCGTTCACCTCCCGCTGCCTCAGCACTCCCCACCCGGTCCGCACCGCGGGCACGACACTGCTCCAGCCG
Source organism: Streptomyces hyderabadensis (assembly GCF_020404845.1). Classification (GTDB taxonomy): domain Bacteria; phylum Actinomycetota; class Actinomycetes; order Streptomycetales; family Streptomycetaceae; genus Streptomyces; species Streptomyces hyderabadensis. The sequence goes on from NZ_JAIOJZ010000034.1 coordinate 77,075, forward strand.
AGCGCCGCGACCGCGCTCATCCCGAACGCGCCCTTCAGCAGGTAGTACGACCCGACGGGTACTCCCACGTCCAGGAGCAGCGACACGATGATCCGGGACTTACGAGGCTTGGTCATGCACTCAGCTTCGCGGCCGGGCGGGGTCCCGCAGTAGAAACAACCGTCCGGAACAGCGCATGACAAATGTCAGGCGTCAGCCGAGCAGCAGATCGGCCAGCTCCCCCATGTCCCCGAAGAGTCGAGTGGCCTCGGCGAGCCTGTCGGCGGGCGTCATCGCGGTGAACCCGTACACGTCCATGCCGGCCGCGACGGCCGCCCGCACACCGAGCGGACTGTCCTCGACCACGACACTACGCTCCGGCGCCACCCCCATCCGCTCGGCCGCGTGCAGGAACAGATCCGGCGCCGGCTTCCCCCGCCCCACGTCCTGAGAGCTGAAGATCCGCTCATCCTCGAACCAGCGGTCCAGCCCGGTCTTCCGATGCCCCACCCGAATCCGCTCATGACTCCCGGACGAAGCCACGCAGTACGCCACCCCGTCCGCGGTCAGCTTCTCCAGCACACCGACGGCCCCGGGAACCGGCTCCAGCTCCCGCTCGAAGGCGGCGAACACCCGCCCGTGGAACACGTCGTCGAAGTCCTCGGGCAACCGCCGCCCCGTCCGTTCCAGGACGAGGTCGTGCACGCGGTGCATGGCGGCACCCATGTAGTCCCGCAGCGAGTCCTCGTAGGACGTCGGGTGCCCCAACTCGGTGAGATAGCCGGCCAGCAGCCGATTCGAGATCGGCTCACTGTCGACGAGAACACCGTCGTTGTCGAAGATGACCAGGTCGTAGCGCATACCGAGAGCCTAAACGCAGAAAACCCCGCACCGTTCCCGGTGCGGGGTC
>NZ_JAIOJZ010000035.1 GCF_020404845.1 Streptomyces hyderabadensis
CTCAGATAGTAGGAAGTCCGAGTAATTGTGGAGACAGACGCCCGGCACTCCCTTAGCTTTGTAGGAGCCGAACGTCCCGCTCGATCGAGCGAATGGCGGTCGTGAGCCCCTGCCCGTGCAGGCAACCCCTGCGGCATCGTGCTCCCCGCCCCTTCCGGCGTCTCTCCGTACCACTCGCTTCGCTTTCCGCGCTCCCTTAGTGCCGAAGGAGTCGATTCCCATGGCCGAGACGACCGTCCGCCGCCGAGTCCGCCACCTCTCCCGCACCAGCGACTCCGACCGCAAGAACGCCGCGGCCGCCCTCCAGCGCTCCCTCGACCGCCGGGACAACGGCGGCGCCACCGGCCACTGAGCCCTCGTGGACGGCGGAGGCGTCCGCATGGCGGACGCCTCATGTCATCCCCTGGGACGAGCGGTAGGGTGCCGTCATGTCTCGCAGCCTCAATCTCGCAGTGATTCCCGGTGACGGCATCGGCCAGGAGGTCGTGGCCGAGGGTCTCAAGGTCCTCTCCGCCGTCCTTCCGCAGGATGTGAAGCTGGAGACCAAGGAATTCGACTTCGGCGCCCGGCGCTACCACGCCACCGGTGAGACCCTCACCGACGCCGACCTCGACGCCCTCAAGGCGCACGACGCCATCCTGCTCGGCGCGATCGGCGACCCGTCGGTGCCGTCCGGCGTGCTGGAGCGCGGCTTCCTGCTCAAGCTCCGCTTCGCCTTCGACCACCACGTCAACCTGCGCCCGAGCAAGCTCCTGCCCGGCGTCGCCACCCCGCTCGCCGGCCAGCCCGAGATCGACTTCGTCGTCGTCCGCGAGGGCACCGAGGGCCCGTACACGGGCAACGGCGGCACCATCCGCACGGGCACCGAGCACGAGGTCGCCACCGAGGTCTCCGTCAACACCGCCTACGGCGTCGAGCGCGTCGTCCGCGACGCCTTCGCCCGCGCCCAGGCCCGCCCCCGCAAGAAGCTCACGCTGGTCCACAAGAACAACGTGCTGACCTTCGCGGGCCACCTGTGGACCAACATCTTCAACAAGGTGGCCGCGGAGTACCCCGAGGTCACCACCGACTACATCCACGTCGACGCCGCGACCATCTACCTGGTCACCGACCCGGCCCGGTTCGACGTGATCGTCACCGACAACCTCTTCGGCGACATCATCACCGACCTCGCCGCCGCCGTCTCGGGCGGCATCGGCGTCGCCGCCAGCGGGAACATCAACCCGTCCGGCGACTTCCCCTCGATGTTCGAGCCGGTGCACGGCTCCGCGCCCGACATCGCCGGCCAGGGCAAGGCCGACCCCACCGCCACGGTCCTCTCCGTCGCCCTGCTGCTGCGCCACCTCGGCTACGAGGACGAGGCCGCCCGGATCGAGGAAGCCGTCTCCGCCGACCTCGGCGAGCGCGGCGGTCTGCCCGCCCGGAGCACCTCCGAGATCGGCGACGCGCTCGCCGTACGAGTAGCCGGCTGACCCCGGCGCACTCGAAAACCAACCTTTCGAAGCCGCCGGGTCCGAAAAACAAGGCACCCGGCGGCTTTCTCCTGCGTCCGCCAGGTGCGACCATCGAACCCTGGGCCGCATTCACCCCGTTTCACCCGTCGTGGGCCGCGCGCGATAATCGAACGCGAAGCCGCGATTTGAGGGAATGCTCGGACGTCCTAGCACCGGCCACCGGCCGTACGGGCGTGACCGCGGCCCGTCACAACCAATACCGGTACTGCATCTCCCGGGGGACAACCCCCGGACCCCCGGCCGGACACGGACGCCGCCCGCACGTCTGCCAGGAAGCGAAGGACATTCACCTCATGACGACGCCCACGATCGAGCTCAAGCCCTCCGCCAGCCCGCTCTCGGACTCCGAGCGCGCGGCGATTCTGGCCAACCCCGGGTTCGGCCGCCACTTCACCGACCACATGGTGACGATCAAGTGGACCGAGGGCCGCGGCTGGCACGACGGCCAGCTCGTGCCGTACGCCCCGCTCTCCCTCGACCCGGCCACCATGGTCCTGCACTACGCGCAGGAGATCTTTGAGGGACTGAAGGCCTACCGGCGGCCCGACGGCTCCGTCGCCACCTTCCGCCCGGAGAAGAACGGCGCCCGCTTCCAGGCGTCCGCGCGCCGCCTAGGCATGCCCGAGCTACCGGTCGAGACCTTCATCGAGGCCTGTGACGCGCTGGTGCGGCAGGACGAGAAGTGGGTCCCGGCGCACGGCGGCGAGGAGTCCCTCTACCTGCGCCCCTTCATGATCGCCACCGAGGTCGGCCTGGGCGTCAAGCCGGCCAACGAGTACCTCTTCCTCGTCATCGCCTCCCCGGCCGGCGCCTACTTCCCGGGCGGCGTCAAGCCGGTCTCCATCTGGGTCTCCGAGGACCGGGTCCGCGCCGTCCCCGGCGGCATGGGCGACGCCAAGACCGGCGGCAACTACGCGGCTTCCCTGCTGGCCCAGGCCGAGGCCGCCGCCAAGGGCTGCGACCAGGTCTGCTACCTCGACGCCATCGAGCGCACGTGGGTCGAGGAACTGGGCGGCATGAATCTGTACTTCGTGTACGGCAACAAGATCATCACGCCCACCCTCACCGGTTCCATCCTGGAGGGCGTCACCCGCGACTCCCTGCTCACCGTCGCCCGCGACCTCGGCTACGAGGCCGAGGAGGGCCGCGTCTCCGTGGACCAGTGGCAGCGCGACTCGGAGAACGGCACCCTCACCGAGGTCTTCGCCTGCGGCACCGCGGCCGTGATCACCCCGGTCGGCACGGTCAAGCGGACCGGCGCCCAGTGGCAGCAGAGCGGGGGCGAGCCGGGCGAGGTGACGCAGCGGCTGCGGGACGCGCTGCTCGACATTCAGCGCGGGACGGTCGAGGACACGCACGGGTGGATGCACACGCTGGCCTGACGTCCCCGGCGCGGGGGCGGGCCTTGCCGGGGGCTCCGCCCCCGGACCCGGCCTATGCCCGCCCACCACCCGACTCGGTCGGACAAGAAGCGAGCAGCCCCTCCTCGGGGGCTTTCGCCCCAGCGGCTCCAGGCGTGCACAGCACGTACGCCACCCCGCCCACCAGCCCCGACAGCAGGAAGCTGCAGTCCACCCCGCCGGTGAGGGACAGCAGCGGGCCCTCGTACGACGGCAGGGAGACCGCGAGCACGCCGACCGCCGCACCCACCGCCCAGGCGGCCGTGGCGGGGACGTTCCAGCCCGACCGGTACCAGTAGATCCCGCCCCGCGCCCGGCGGTTGAAGACCTGGAGGGCGTCCGGGTCGTAGACGCCGCCGCAGCGGACCGCGCCGATCATCGTGATGACCGCCCACGGGGTGCCGATCGCCGTCAGCAGCAGCACGAAGGACGTCATCGCCGACTGCGCCTCCCAGGCGTAGTGCCCGGCGAAGACACAGGCCGTGGCGACGACGGCGACGGCGCAGGTGGCGCGGGCGCGGGAGGCGCGCGGCAGGATGGCGTCCAGGTCCAGGCCCATCGAGTACAGCATCAGCCCCGCGTTGCCGACCGAGCCGGCCGAGGCGGCGAGCAGCAGCGGGACCAGGTACCAGGCGGGGGCGGCGTCGACCAGCGGCCCCGCGTAGTCCAGGGCGGCACGGGCGGCGTACGCCGTGAAGGTGCCGAAGAGCTGCGGGACCAGCAGACCCAGCATCAGCCCCAGCCAGGTGGCGTGCAGCACCCGGCGGGAGGAGAAGCGGGCCGGGGAGATGTAGCGGGTGTAGTCGCCGAGCAGCGTGATGAAGGCGATCGGCCCGGACAGTCCCGCGGCCACCGCCGCCAGCAGCCACGTCGGCCAGAAGCCGCCCAGCAGATACCCGCCCGCCTCCGGCAGCGCGGCGGTGGTGAAGTCGGGCGCGTAGGCGATCACGCCCAGCACCAGCAGCGCGGTCATGCCGTAGGCCAGCACCCGGGACATGGCGAGCAGCACCCGGTAGCCGTAGACCGCGCCCGCGACGGTCGCGGCGGCCAGCAGGCCGTAGACGACGGCGTACGTCGCACCGCCCTGCGGCACGCCGAGGAGCCGGCCGAGCGCGCCCGCCATCACGTCCCCGCCGATCCACACGGTCAGCGCGGTGTAGCCGAGGGCCAGGAGCAGCCCGACCACCGAGCCGACCAGCCGTCCGCGCACCCCGAACTGGGCGCCCGAGGACGTGGACAGGTTGGTGCCGGTGCGCAGGGAGATCAGCGCCAGCGGGGCCGTGAAGAGCGTTCCGACGACCGTCCCCGCGACCACCGCGCTCACCGACGCCCACCAGCCGAGGCCGAAGGACGGCGGCAGCCAGCCGAAGACGATCACGCCCAGGCAGAGGTTGGACCCCAGCAGGATCGAGACCAGGTCCCGGGGTCCGCTGGTGCGTTCCGCCTCGGGGATGGTGTCGACTCCGCGCTGTTCTATCGGCATGGCTGGTCTCCTTCGACGGCCGCCTGAGATTTAGAGCGACGTTCAATGTGACGTCTGCCTTGCCTGCTCGTCAACGGTTCCACGGCATGGAATTGCTGTTTAGAGTGATGCTCTAATCTTGGGATGGCAAGGAGGTGCCGCGAGGTGAGACTGACCCCCACGGAACGTGACCGGCTGCTGCTCTTCGGGGCGGCCGAGCTGGCCCGCGCCCGCCGGGCCCGCGGGCTCAGGCTGAACGTGCCGGAGGCGACCGCGCTGATCGCGGACACCGTGTGCGAGGCGGCCCGCGACGGAGCCCGCCTCGCCGAGGCCGTCGAGCGCGCCCGGTCCGTGCTCGGCCCCGACGACGTGCTGCCCGGCGTCGCGGACGTGGTCACCGAGGTGCACGTGGAGGCCGTCTTCGACGACGGCTCCCGGCTCGCGGTCGTCACCGACCCCGTCGGGGGCGGCGGGCTCGGCGCCGACGCCCCCGGCGCCCTGCTGCCCGGACCCGACCACGCCGAGCCCGTGGCGGCGCTGCGGCTCCCGGTCACCAACACCGCGACCGTGCCCGTCTCCGTGACCTCCCACTTCCACTTCTTCGAGGCCAACCCGCGCCTGGACTTCGACCGGGCGCGGGCCTACGGCATGCGCCTCGCCGTGCCCGCCGGATCCTCGGTCCGCTTCGGCCCCGGCGAGCGCGTCGAGGTGGGGCTGGTACCGATCGGCGGCGCCCGCGTCGCCATCGGGTTCGCGGGGCTGGTGGACGGGCCCCTGGACGCGCCGGGCGCGAAACGGGAGGCGCTGAGACGGGCCGCCGCCTGCGGATACCTGGGCGCCGAGGAAGAGGAGGGGCGGCGATGAGCAGGCCCACAGGACACCCCGCCGAGGCACGTCGCCTCTCCCCGTACGAGTACGCCGCCACCCACGGCCCGCGCGCCGGGGACCGGCTGCGCCTGGGCGACTCGGGGCTGGTGGTGCGCGTCGAGTCCGACGCCCAGCGCAGCGGCGACGAGTTCCTCGCCGGTTTCGGCAAGACCGCCAGGGACGGACTGCACCTCAAGGCCGCCGCCGTCCGCGAGACCTGCGACGTCGTGATCAGCAACGTGGTCGTGATCGACGCCGTGCAGGGCATCCGGAAGGTGTCGATCGGCATCCGCGAGGGGCGGATCAGCGGTATCGGGCGGGCCGGCAACCCGGACACCCTGGACGGCGTCGACGTCGTGGTCGGCACCGGCACCTCGATCGTGTCCGGCGAGGGTCTCATCGCCACCGCCGGGGCCGTGGACACCCACGTCCACCTGCTCTCCCCGCGCATCATGGAGGCCTCGCTGGCCTCCGGCGTGACGACGGTCATCGGGCAGGAGTTCGGCCCGGTGTGGGGCGTCGGCGTCAACTCGCCCTGGGCGCTCAAGCACGCCTTCGGCGCCTTCGACGCCTGGCCGGTCAACATCGGCTTCCTGGGCCGGGGCTCCTCCTCCCACGGGGCGCCGCTGGTCGAGGCGCTGGCCGAGGGCGGGGCGTCCGGCTTCAAGGTGCACGAGGACATGGGCGCCCACACCCGCGCCCTCGACACCGCCCTGCGCGTCGCCGAGGAGCACGACGTCCAGGTCGCCCTGCACAGCGACGGCCTCAACGAATGCCTCTCCGTGGAGGACACCCTGCGGGTGCTGGAGGGCCGCACCATCCACGCCTTCCACATCGAGGGCTGCGGCGGCGGACACGTCCCGAACGTGCTGAAGATGGCCGGTGTGCCCAACGTCATCGGCTCCTCCACCAACCCCACCCTGCCCTTCGGCCGGGACGCGGTCGCCGAGCACTACGGCATGATCGTCTCCGTCCACGACCTCAAGACCGACCTGCCGGGCGACGCCGCCATGGCCCGCGACCGCATCCGGGCCGGGACCATGGGCGCCGAGGACGTGCTGCACGACCTGGGCGCCATCGGCATCACCTCCTCCGACGCACAGGGCATGGGCCGGGCCGGCGAGACCGTCCGCCGCACCTTCGCCATGGCCGGGAAGATGAAGGCCCAGTTCGGCGCCGACGGGGACGACGACAACGAACGCGTCCTGCGCTACATCGCCAAGCTGACCGTCAACCCCGCCATCGCCCACGGCCTCGCCCACGAGGTCGGCTCCATCGAGGTCGGCAAGCTCGCCGACATCGTGCTGTGGCGCCCGGACCACTTCGGCGCCAAGCCGCAGCTGGTGCTCAAGTCCGGCTTCCCGGCGTACGGCGTGGTCGGCGACCCGAACGCGGCCACCGACACCTGCGAACCCCTGGTCCTCGGGCCCCAGTTCGGCGCACACGGCGCCACGCCCGCCGAGATATCGGTGGCATTCGTCGCCCGGGCCGCCGTCGACCAGGGGCACGACACCATGCCCACCCGGCGCCGCCGGGTCGCCGTGCGCGGCACCCGCGGCATCGGCCCGGCCGACCTGCTCCGCAACTCCCGTACCGGTGCGGTCGACGTCGACCAGCGCACCGGCCTGGTCACCCTCGACGGCGACCCGCTGCGCTCCGAACCCGCCGATTCGGTCTCCCTCAACCGTCTCTACTTCCTCTGACCCGCCTCAGCCCCGCTCCGCCCGCCCCTCCGACCTCCTGGGACACCTCCATGACCTTCCGCATGCCCCCCGAGTGGGCCCCGCACGAACGCACCTGGATGGCCTGGCCCGGCCCCAACGCGACGTTCACCGACGCCGCGGAGCTGGCCCGGGCCCGTACCGCCTGGGCCTCGGTCGCCCGGGCGGTGCGCCGTTTCGAGCCGGTGACGATGGTGCACGGACCTGGCCAGGGCGACGGCGCGCGCGAACTGCTCGGCCCGGACGTCGACCTGGTGGAGCGGGAGCTGGACGACGCCTGGATGCGGGACATCGGCCCGACCTTCGTCACGGACGGGCGGGGCGGGCTGGCCGCCGTGGACTGGGTGTTCAACGGCTGGGGCGCCCAGGACTGGGCCCGCTGGGAGCACGACGCCGAGATCGCCCGCCATGTGGCGGACCTCGCCGCCGCCCCCGTGCTGAGCAGCCCGCTCGTCAACGAGGGCGGCGCGATCCACGTCGACGGCGAGGGCACGGTCCTGCTGACCGACACCGTCCAGCTCGGCCCCGGCCGCAACCCCGGCTGGAGCCGCCAGGAGGTCGAGGCGGAGATCCACGCCAAGCTCGGCACCAGCAAGGCGATCTGGCTCCCGCACGGCCTGAGCGGCGACTACGGCAGGTACGGCACCCAGGGCCACGTGGACATCGTCGCGGCCTTCGCGCGGCCGGGCACCGTCGTCGTGCACAGCCAGCGCGACCCGGGCCACCCCGACCACGCCCGCTCACAGCTGTACCTGGAGATCCTCCGGGGCCAGACCGACGCCAAGGGCCGCCGCCTGGAGGTCGTCGAGGTGCCCGCCCCGACGGTGCTGAAGGACGAGGACGGCGACTGGGTCGACTACTCGTACATCAACCACTACCTGTGCAACGGCGGCGTCGTCCTGTGCGCCTTCGGCGACCCGAACGACGAACGCGCGGCGGGCATCTTCCGCCGTCTGTTCCCCGAGCGGACGGTGACCCTGGTGGACGCGCGTACGATCTTCGCGGGTGGCGGGGGCATCCACTGCGTCACGCAGCAGCAGCCGAGGATCTAGGAGCAGCACATGGCCGGTGGTGGGCGCAGACAGGCCCCGCCGCGCGAGGACGTGCTCGCCGCCGCCATGGAGATGATCGCCGAGCGCGGCCTGGAGAAGCTGACCATGGCGGCGCTCGGCCGCGAGGTCGGCATGAGCAGCGGCCACCTCCTCTACTACTTCCGCTCCAAGGACGAGCTGCTGCTGCGCACCCTGGAGTGGAGCGAGGGCCGCCTCGGCGCCGAGCGCGGCCGGCTGCTCACCCGGCCCGGCACCGTCCGTGCGCGCCTCGACGCCTACGTCGACCTGTACGTCCCGGACGGCCACCGCGACCCGCACTGGACGCTGTGGCTGGAGGTGTGGAACCGCTCACAGAACGCCCCCGAGGAGGCCCGCGACCGGCAGGCCGCCATCGAGGGCGCCTGGCACCGCGACCTGGTCGCCCTGCTCGCCGAGGGCATCTCGCGGGGCGAGTTCCGCCCCGTGGACCCCGACCGCTTCGCGTCCCGGCTGCGGGCCCTGCTGGACGGCTTCGCCATCCACGTGGCGATCGGCCTGCGCGGGACGGGCCGGGCGCAGGTGCTCGCCCACGTACGGGAGTTCCTGGCCGACGGCCTCCTCGCGGAGCGCTGAGCCCGCGTCCCGGACGGCCGCCGCCCGCATCCTGAGACGGGCGGTGGACAGGGGAGCGGAATGTGCCAGACTGCCCCCGTGCTCTCGTTCGCCATGATTATTGGCAACAGGCGCGCCGGTCCGCAGTGACCACCACGTACGACCAGGTACGGGTGGACACCGTCGTCCTCGACCCGCGCGCAGACCTCTCGCACCCGCGAGAGGTTTTTCGCTTTCCTGGCCCACCCCGAGCCGGGAAGAGAGCGCGAGGGATCATAGACGGACGGTGGAACCGGTCATTCCGGTAGACCGAGATCCCATACAGGAGCCTTCAGATCATGACCGCACCCAGCGAACTCGACGATTCGTTCCACGTCTTCGACACCACCCTGCGCGACGGCGCGCAGCGCGAGGGCATCAACCTCACGGTCGCGGACAAGCTGGCCATCGCACGGCACCTGGACGACTTCGGTGTGGGCTTCATCGAGGGCGGCTGGCCCGGCGCCAACCCGCGGGACACCGAGTTCTTCGCCCGCGCCCGCCAGGAGATCGACTTCCGCCACGCCCAGCTGGTCGCCTTCGGCTCCACCCGTCGCGCGGGCGCCACCGCGGCCGAGGACCACCAGGTCAAGGCGCTGCTGGAGTCCGGCGCCGAGGTGATCACCCTGGTCGCCAAGTCGCACGACCGGCACGTCGAACTGGCGCTGCGCACCACGCTGGACGAGAACCTCGCCATGGTCGCGGACACGGTCTCCCACCTCAAGGCGCAGGGCCGGAGGGTCTTCGTCGACTGCGAGCACTTCTTCGACGGCTACCGCGCCAACCCCGAGTACGCGAAGTCGGTCGTGCGCACCGCCGCGGAGGCGGGCGCCGACGTGGTCGTGCTCTGCGACACCAACGGCGGCATGCTCCCGGCGCAGATCCAGGCCGTGGTCGCCACGGTGCTGGCCGACACCGGCGCCCGGCTCGGCATCCACGCCCAGGACGACACCGGCTGCGCCGTCGCCAACACCCTCGCCGCCGTGGACGCCGGTGCGACTCACGTCCAGTGCACGGCCAACGGCTACGGCGAGCGGGTCGGCAACGCCAACCTGTTCCCGGTGGTGGCCGCCCTGGAGCTGAAGTACGGCAAGAAGGTCCTGCCCGAGGGCCGGCTGCGCGAGACGACCCGCATCTCCCACGCCATCGCCGAGGTCGTCAACCTCACCCCCTCCACCCACCAGCCCTACGTGGGTGTCTCCGCCTTCGCGCACAAGGCCGGGCTGCACGCCTCCGCGATCAAGGTCGACCCCGACCTCTACCAGCACATCGACCCCGAGCTGGTCGGCAACACCATGCGGATGCTGGTCTCCGACATGGCCGGCCGCGCCTCCATCGAGCTGAAGGGCAAGGAACTCGGCATCGACCTCGGCGGCGACCGCGAGCTGGTCGGCCGGGTGGTCGAGCGGGTCAAGGAGCGCGAGCTGGCGGGCTACACCTACGAGGCCGCCGACGCCAGCTTCGAGCTGCTGCTGCGCGCCGAGGCGGAGGGCAGGCCGCTGAAGTACTTCGAGGTCGAGTCCTGGCGCGCGATCACCGAGGACCGCCCCGACGGCTCCCACGCCAACGAGGCCACCGTCAAGCTCTGGGCCAAGGGCGAGCGCATCGTCGCCACCGCCGAGGGCAACGGCCCGGTCAACGCCCTGGACCGCTCGCTGCGCGTCGCCCTGGAGAAGATCTACCCGGAGCTGGCCAAGCTCGACCTGGTCGACTACAAGGTCCGCATCCTGGAGGGCGTGCACGGCACCCAGTCCACGACCCGGGTCCTGATCTCCACGAGCGACGGCACGGGGGAGTGGGCCACGGTGGGCGTCGCGGAGAACGTCATCGCGGCCTCGTGGCAGGCCCTGGAGGACGCCTACACCTACGGGCTGCTGCGGGCGGGGGTCACGCCCGCCGAGTGAGCCCGGCACATGATGCCCTCGCTCTTTATGTCTGATTGAGGCCTGTTCGGGTACGTTCGAACGTATGAAGGGCGTTCGTGCTCGGTTCCTCATACGCCTCCTGGTCGCGCCGGTCGTCGCCGCGCTGGCGGTGCTGCTGGCCGGTGCGCCCGGTGCGCAGGCGCAGACCGACGTCTCGGAGATCGGCGCGGCCCTGCGCGAGAGTCCGGTGTACGTCGACCCGGCCGCCTCCGACCTGCTGTCCGCATCCGACGCGGACGCGCTCGCCGACAAGATCGAGGACGCGGGCGAACCCGTCTTCATCGCGGTCCTCCCGGCCGGCTACCCGACCGAGAACCTCTTCCAGAACCTGCGCACCGAGACCGGCATCACCGGTCTGTACGGCATCCGGCTCGGCGACCGCTTCGACGCCCGCGCCGACAGCAGCGTGCTCAGCCGCCAGGGCGTGCAGAACCTGGTCACCGCCGTCCAGAACGCGGGCGACCCCAAGGCCCAGCTGAACGACTTCGTCGACGACGCGCTGCGCAGCGTGCGCGGCTCCGCCCCCTCGTCCTGGGACTCCGGCGGCGGCTCCGCGCCCACGGGCGCCCTGATCACCGCGGGCGCGGTGGTGGTCCTCGGCGGCGCGGGCGTCTACGCGGTCTCCCGGCGCAGCCGCCACCGCCGCGAGCAGGAGCAGCGGGCGGCGCTGGAGCGGCTGCGGGTGGTGGTCGACGAGGACATCACGGCGTTCGGCGAGGAACTGGACCGCCTGGACTTCCACCCGGCGGAACCGGGCGCCGACGACGCCATGCGGGCGGACTACGAACGCGCCCTCGACGCCTACGAGCAGGCGAAGACGTACATGGCCGACGCCCGCAAGCCGGAGGACGTGCGCGCCGTCACCCAGGCGGTGGAGGACGGTCGCTTCTCGCTCGCCCAGCTCGCCGCCCGCCGCGAGGGCAGGCCATTGCCCGAACGCCGACCGCCCTGCTTCTTCGACCCGCGTCACGGTCCGTCGGTCGCCGACGCCACCTGGACCCCGCCGGGCGGCACGACCCGGCAGGTGCCGGTCTGCGCCGCCGACCAGGCCCGGCTGTCCGACGGGCGGGACCCGATGATCCGCGAGGTGGACACCGACTACGGCCGCCGCCCCTACTGGGACGCGGGCCCGGCCTACGGCCCGTGGGCGGGCGGCTACTTCGGCGGCGGCATCCTGCCCGGCCTGCTGGTCGGCACCATGCTCGGCAGCATGATGGCGGGCCCCGCCTACGGGGCCGGTTACGGCACCGGGTACGGCGATTTCGGCGGCTACGAGGGCGGCGACGTCTCGGGCGGCGACTTCGACCCCGGTGACTTCGGCGGCGGTTTCGGCGGCGGCGACTTCGGCGGGGGCGGCGGTTTCGGCGGCGGTGGGGACTTCGGCGGCGGCTTCTGAGGCGCGCGGCGGGGGTCAGCGCCTGGCGGCCGTCGGCCCTGCCGCCGTCCTCCCTGCCGCCGTACAGTCCGCATCGGCCGCCGAGCCGGTCCGCACGGGCCGCCGCCGCTTCGGGCCGCCCCCGCGCCGGACCACGACCACGGCCGCGAGGCCGACCGCCAGTCCGAGGGCGGTCTGCACGCCGAAGGGCTCACCGAACATCAGGGCCCCCCACACCGCCGTGACCGGGGCCATGAGGAACATGAGGGTGTTGACCTCGGCGATGCCGGAGCGGCGCAGGATCAGCCAGTACAGCCCGTAGCCGCCGAAGGTCGGCAGCACCACCAGCCAGGCGGTCGCCAGCCAGAACGAGGACCCGGCGGGCGGCGCCGCCGCCCCGGTGACCAGCGCCAGGCCGGAGAAGAGGACGGCGCTGGTCGCGCAGTGGATCGTCAGGGCGACGCGGGGCGCGACCGGCGCTGGCGTGCGGCCCTCCAGGAAGGTGGCCGCGACCAGCGACAGCATCCCGAGGAACGGGACGAAATACGCCCACCAGGCCACTCCCGCCCCCGCCGCCGCGGCGTCGGCGAGCGTCACGGTGGCCACGCCCGACAGGCCGAGCCACAGTCCCAGCCACTGCCTGCGGGAGACGTACTGCCGCAGCAGGGGACCGGCGAGCGCGCCCGCCACGAGCGGCTGGACGCCGTCGATCAGGGCGGTGGTGCCGCTGGAGACACCCAGTTCGATGGCGTAGTAGACGCTGAGCAGGTAGCCGCTCTGCGACAGTGCGCCGACGGCGACCTGCCGGCCGGCGCCGCGGAGCGTCAGGCCCCGCCAGGCCGTCCGGGAGACGGCCGAGGCGGCGGCCAGCAGCACGGCGAGCGGCAGGAAGCGCCACATCAGGAGGGTGGGCGTGGCCGCGGTCTCCGCACCGAGCTTGGCGCCGATGAAGCCGGAGCTCCAGCACAGTACGAAGGCGGCCGAGAGCAGGGCGTTCACGTCGACCACATCCAGAGTCCAGGTAGACAGATCGGTTTACTGGTCTCGGGTGCCCACTATACAGACCGGTATACTTGGCGTCATGGGGCCAGAGGAGAAACCGCGCCGCGTCCGGATGACGCCCGGCGCGCGACGGGTGCTGGAGGCCGCCGAGCGGCTGTTCTACGAGCACGGCATCCATGCCGTCGGCGTGGATCTCATCGCCGCCGAGGCCGGGGTGACCAAGAAGACGCTGTACGACCGGTTCGGCTCGAAGGAGCAGATCGTCGTGGAGTACCTGGTCGGACGCGACGAGCGCTGGCGGGAGCTGCTCGCCGGACGGCTGGCGGCGGCGGGGGAGGGGGCGGCCGCCCGGGTCGTGGCGGTCTTCGAGGCCTCGCGCGCGTGGTCGGCGCGGTACGGTGCCAGGGGGTGCAGCATGATCAACGCGAACGCGGAGATCGACGACCCGGCCCACCCGGCCCACCCGGTCATCACCGGCCAGAAGCGGTGGATGCTCGACCTGTTCACCGGCCTGGCCCGGGAGGTCGACGCGGGCGACGCGGACCGGCTGGCGCGGACGCTGATGCTGCTGCACGAAGGGGCCCTGGTCGCCCACGGAGTGGGGGTCGTCCCCGACCCCTTCGGCACCGCCCTCGACCAGGTGCGGGAGCTGCTGCACCGGTGACGGCGGGCGGCGCTCCGCGTGAGGCGGCGGGCGGCGCACCGCGTAGGACGGCGGGCGGCGCACCGCGTAGGACGGCGGGCGGCGCACCGCGTAGGACGGCGGGCGGCGCACCGCGTAGGACGGCGGGCGGCGCACCGCGTAGGACGGCGGGCGGCGCACCGCGTGATCGGCGGGCCCGGTCGCCGCATCCGGCCCGGGCCGCCGCCGACGTGGACTTCGGCGCCCCCGAGGGGGCGCGGGACGTCAGGCCTGCCTGATCGCCGAGATGTCGAAGTTGAGCTTGATCTTGTCGGAGACCAGCACGCCGCCCGTCTCCAGGGCCGCGTTCCAGGTCAGCCCCCACTCCGAGCGCTTGATCTCCGCCTTGCCCTCGAAGCCGACGCGCTCGTTGCCGAACGGGTCCTTGGCGGCGCCGTTGAACTCCAGGTCGATGGTGAGCGGTTTGGTGGTGCCGAGGATCGACAGGTCGCCGGTGATGCGGTAGTCGTCACCGCCCAGGGACTCCGCCTTGGTGGAGCGGAAGGTCATCGTCGGGTACTCGCCCGTGTTGAAGAAGTCCGAGCTCTTGAGGTGGCCGTCCCGGTCCGGGGAACCCGTGTCGATGCTGTCCATCGTGATGTCCAGGGACGCCGTGGAGCGGGACGGGTCGGTGCCGTCCAGGTGCAGCGTGCCGGTGAAGTCGAGGAACTTCCCCTTGACGTTGGTGACCATCGCGTGGCGCGCGGTGAAGCCGATCGTCGTGTGGGCGGGGTCGACGGTGTAGTCGCCGGTCAGCGTGGCGAGGTCGGGGGTGGTGGTCATGGTGTCCTCCGAGGAAGGCCTTGAAGTTGAATGTTCAACCAGTCCAACGGCTTCGACTCTAGAGCTATTCCGCGCCGCCATCAACCATCCGCGCCGCACGTGTTGCGGCCCCGTTCCCCTCCCGCCCCCGGCGTGATAGACGGCATGAGCATGACCCCACAGCGCCCCACCGCCCCCACCCGCCGCGCGGTCCTGCTCGCGGCGGCCGCGACCGCCGCCCTCGCCTCCGTCCCGCACGCCGCGGCCGCCGCGGCCGACCCCTACGACACCCTCCGCCGCCGCTGGCTCGACATCGCCCTCGGCACCGGTTACGACCCCACCGCCGAGCCCTACGCCGCCCGCCTCGCCGAGACCGGCGCCCGCGCCCGCGAGCACCGCGCCACCATGGCCCCCGCCCCCACCTCGCTGTGGCCCGGCCACCCCTTCGACCCGCCCGCCGGCATCACCTTCGCCTACGGCCGCCTGTGGACGATGACCCAGGCGTACGTGCAGGAGGGCACCGGCTCCACCGGCGACCCCGCCCTCCTCGCCGACGTCCTGCGCGGCCTCGACCATCTCTCGGCCACCGTCTACAACCCCGCCACCACCCGCTACGGCAACTGGTGGGAGTGGCAGATCGGCAGCCCCCGGCTCCTGATGGACATCACGGCCGCCCTGTACGACCACCTCGGCACCGACCGCGTGGCCGCCGCCTGCGCCGCCGTCGACCACTTCGTCCCCGACACGATGCTCGGCGACTACACCGGCACCTCCACCGGCGCCAACCGCGTCGACCTGTGCCGCTCCGTCGCCCTGCGCGGCGTCCTGGGCCGGGCCCCCGCCAAGCTCGCCCTGGCCCGCGACGCCCTCTCGCCGGTCTTCCCGTACGTCACGAAGGGGGACGGGCTCTACGCCGACGGCTCCTTCGTCCAGCACACCTGGGTCGCCTACTCGGGGACGTACGGCCAGGTCATGCTGGACGGCCTCGGCCGGCTGTTCACCCTGCTGGCCGGCTCCGAGTGGGAGGTGACCGACCCCGGCAGGCAGATCGTCCTCGACAGCGTCGAGCGGGCCTACGCGCCCCTGATCCACGACGGGCTCGTCATGGACATCGTCAACGGGCGGGCCATCAGCCGGGGTTACCTCAACAGCGACGACCTGCACGTCATGCGCAGCGACCACTTCCACGGCCAGCAGATCATCGCCGCCATGGCGGTCCTCGCGGGCGGCGCGAGCGACGCCGAGCGCGAGCGCTGGTACGCCCGGATCAAGGGCTGGATCGAACGGGACACCGTCACCCCGATCCTCACCGCGCCCCAGTTCCCGGTAGCCGACCTGGCCCGGCTGCACGCGATCGCCGACGCCCCCGGCGAGGCGGCCCCCGAACCCGCCGGGCACCACCTCTTCGCGGCCATGGACCGCGCCGTGCACCGCCGCCCCGCCTTCACTGCGGGCCTCGCCATGGCCAGCGACCGCATCGCCCACTACGAGTGCGGCAACGGCGAGAACCCGCGCGGCTGGCACACCGGCGCGGGCATGCTGACCTGGTGGGCGAACGGCACGAGTTCGGATCAGTACACGGACTGGTTCTGGCCCACCGTCGACTGGTACCGGCTGCCCGGCACCACCGTCTCGACCAAGCGCCTGGCCGACCGGGCGGGCGGCGAGTGGGGCGCGCCCAAACCCGACGTGCGCTGGGTCGGCGGCACCACCGACGGCGAGTACGCGGCCGTGGGGCAGCACCTCAAGGGGCTCGACTCCACCCTCGACGCCCGCAAGTCCTGGTTCTTCCTCGACGACGCCGTCGTCTGCCTCGGCGCCGGCATCACCTGCGCGGACGGCGTCCCGGTCGAGACGGTCGTGGACAACCGCAACCTGGGGGAGGGCGGCGACCAGGCGCTGGTGCGCGGCCGGCACTGGGCCCACCTGGAGGGCCACGGCGGCTGGATCGTGCCCGGCGGCGGCCTCAGGGCCCTGCGCGAGGACCGCACCGGAGCCTGGTCCGACATCAACACCACCAGCACGACCGAGCGCCGCACCCGGCGCCGGCAGGTTCTCTGGCTCGACCACGGCACCGACCCCGTCGACGCCGACTACGTCTACACCGTCATGCCGGGCGCCTCCCGGTCGGCCGTGGCCCGCCGTGCCGCCGACCACCGCTGGCTGAGGATCCTCGCCAACGACGGCCGCCGCCAGGCCCTCACCGTCCCCTCCCTCGGTCTCACGGCCGCCAACTTCTGGCAGGCCGGCACGGCGGGCCCGCTCACCGCCACGGCCGGGGCGAGCGTGCTGGTCCGCCGCCGGGGCCGTACCGCTACGCTCTGCGTGAGCGAACCGCCGCGCACGGGAGAACCCCTGGAGATCGTCTGGGACCACCCGGTGAGAGCGGTGGAGCGGGCCGACGAGACGGTCGAGATCCTCGCGACGGGCCGCCGACTGCACCTCCGCGTCACCCCAGGGGTGGTATGTACCACCCATGAATGTGAGGTGACTCTCAGCTGACGGCTTTGTGCAACCCCTACAAGACGAAGGCCCTCTGAGCAGTCGAAATGGCTGCATGCAATAGGGGTTCTGTTCAGTGCTACCAGGAAAACGGGCCGGAGACTGTACGGAGTCGACGGCTCGCAATCCTGGGTCTGCTTCGTAGAGTCGCTACATGACCGTTTTGGATGAGGCGCCGGGTGAGCCGACGGACGCGCGCGGGCGAGTAGCCGAGCTGCACGAGATCCGTGCGCAGGCGCTGGCCGGACCGAGCGAGAAGGCGACGGCGGCGCAGCACGCCAAGGGCAAGCTGACGGCACGTGAGCGGATCGAGCTGCTCCTGGACCCGGGCTCCTTCCGCGAGGTCGAGCAGCTGCGCCGGCACCGGGCGACTGGGTTCGGCCTGGAGACCAAGAAGCCGCACACCGACGGTGTCGTCACCGGCTGGGGCACGGTCGAGGGCCGCACGGTCTTCGTCTACGCCCACGACTTCCGCATCTTCGGCGGCGCGCTGGGCGAGGCCCACGCCACGAAGATCCACAAGATCATGGACATGGCCATCGCGGCCGGTGCCCCGCTGGTGTCCCTCAACGACGGCGCCGGCGCCCGCATCCAGGAGGGCGTCAGCGCCCTCGCCGGCTACGGCGGCATCTTCCAGCGCAACACCAAGGCGTCCGGTGTCATCCCGCAGATCAGCGTGATGCTCGGCCCGTGCGCGGGCGGCGCGGCCTACAGCCCCGCACTCACCGACTTCGTCTTCATGGTCCGCGACACCTCGCAGATGTTCATCACCGGCCCGGACGTCGTCAAGGCGGTCACCGGCGAGGAGATCACCCAGAACGGCCTGGGCGGCGCGGACGTGCACGCCGAGACCTCCGGCGTGTGCCACTTCGCCTACGACGACGAGGAGACCTGCCTCGCCGAGGTCCGCTACCTCCTCTCCCTGCTCCCGCAGAACAACCGGGAGAACCCGCCGCGCCACGAGTCCTCGGACCCCGTGGACCGGCGCTCGGACGTGCTCCTCGACCTGGTCCCGGCGGACGGCAACCGCCCGTACGACATGGCCAAGGTGATCGAGGAGATCGTCGACGAGGGCGAGTACCTGGAGGTCCACGAGCGCTGGGCCCGCAACATCATCTGCGCCCTGGCCCGGCTCGACGGCCAGGTCGTCGGCATCGTCGCCAACCAGCCGCAGGCCCTGGCCGGCGTCCTGGACATCGAGGCCTCGGAGAAGGCCGCCCGCTTCGTGCAGATGTGCGACGCCTTCAACATCCCGATCGTCACCCTTCTGGACGTACCCGGCTTCCTGCCCGGCGTCGACCAGGAGCACGGCGGCATCATCCGCCACGGCGCCAAGCTCCTCTACGCCTACTGCAACGCGACCGTGCCGCGGATCTCGCTCATCCTGCGCAAGGCGTACGGAGGTGCTTACATCGTCATGGACAGCCAGTCGATCGGCGCCGACCTCACCTACGCCTGGCCGACCAACGAGATCGCCGTCATGGGCGCGGAGGGTGCGGCCAACGTCATCTTCCGCCGGCAGATCGCCGGGGCCGAGGACCCCGAGGCCATGCGGGCCCGCATGGTCAAGGAGTACAAGTCCGAGCTGATGCACCCCTACTACGCGGCCGAACGCGGCCTGGTCGACGACGTCATCGACCCCGCGGAGACCCGTGAGGTGCTCATCAAGTCCCTGGCGATGCTCCACACCAAGCACGCCGACCTGCCCTCCCGCAAGCACGGCAACCCGCCGCAGTGACCCGAGGAGCCACGTCCATGTCCACTCCCGACATCCGCGTCGAGAAGGGCCACGCCGAGCCCGAGGAAGTCGCCGCCATCACGGCGCTCCTCCTGGCCCGTGCCGCCGCCCGCCCCGCCGAGATCGCCCCGGCCCACGGCGGCGGCCGAGCCCGCGCGGGCTGGCGCCGCCTGGAACGCGAGCCGGGCTTCAGGGCGCCGCACAGCTGGCGCTGACCTCAGCCCACTCACAGGTCGAGGCCCCTCCACTTCGGAGGGGCCTCGACCTGTGTGCGGGGTTTCTGCTCGACGCCGGGCCGGGCAACTCACCCAGGGGCGCGGGGAACTGCGCGACCAGCCACGTACTACGCGCACCCGGCAACGAAACCGCCCCCGGCAGCCCGGTGGCCGCAGGGGGCGTGTCGCCTGCGCCCACCCGTGCCGCCCCAGCGGCACGACTGCCCGCAGGCTGAGCGCGTCAGCGCGTCAGCGCAGCCGCGCCATCAGCGCGTGCTCCACGAGCGTGATGAGCGCAGACTTCGCATCGGCCCGATGCCGCGCGTCCGTCGTGATGATCGGCGTGTCCGGACCGATCTGCAGCGCCTCCCGGACCTCGTCCGGGTTGTACGGCTGCTGCCCGTCGAAGCCGTTGAGGGCGATGACGAACGGCAGGCCGCTGTTCTCGAAGTAGTCGACGGCGGGGAAGCAGTCGGCGAGCCGCCTCGTGTCGACCAGGACGATCGCCCCGATGGCGCCGCGCACCAGGTCGTCCCACATGAACCAGAACCGGTCCTGGCCGGGCGTACCGAAGAGGTACAGGATCAGGTCCTGGTCGAGCGTGATGCGTCCGAAGTCCATGGCGACCGTCGTGGTCGTCTTGTCCCCCGTGTGGGTGAGGTCGTCGATGCCCGCCGACGCGGATGTCATCACGGCCTCGGTGCGCAGCGGGTTGATCTCCGAGACAGCGCCGACGAACGTGGTCTTGCCCACGCCGAAGCCGCCCGCCACCACGATCTTCGCGGAAGTGGTGGAGCGGGAAGGACCGCCGCTAGAGCTTGCGAAGTCCACTGAGCACCCTTTCGAGCAGTGTCACGTCTGGCTGGCCGCCGGCGCTCTCGTCGCCGCCGGGCTGATGGATGGCGACCAGTCCCGCCTCCGCCAAGTCGGCGACGAGGATCCTGGCCACGCCGAGAGGGATCGTCAGGAGGGCCGAGACCTCGGCCACCGACTTGATTTCCCGGCAGAGGTTGCAGATCCGCTGATGCTCGGGCAGCTGGCCCTGCATCTGGTGCGGCTGCGCGGTGGTGTGCACCAGCGCCTCGATGGCGAGCTGGTACCGGGGCCTGGTGCGACCGCCCGTCATGGCGTACGGGCGCACCAGGGGGTTGTTCGACGCCCCGGCGGGCGCCGGCTCAGGGGTGCGGCGCTGCGGCTGCACGGGCTGGATGCGCGGAGCGTGCGGCTGGTCGTACGGCGAAGGGCCGGGGCCCTGCGGCGCGTACGGCTGCCGGTGGCTCGGCACGGAGGGGTAGCCGTACCCGTTCGCCGAGCCGTCGCCTTGGCCCTGACCAGGGCCGTACGACCAGTTGCCCGATGACGGACCGCCTGGGGGTGTTGCCACTTGTTCCTCCTCCGACTGTGCCTGGCACCCATCACTGTGGAGCCGCGTCCCGAAACTTTACGGCCACGGGACGCCAAAACGCACCGTCTGTCCTTTAGTTGAGAAGGCTCCCTTGGAGCTCAGCCCGCAGATCGGGGGTCAAGACCGTGCCCGCACGGTCCACCAGAAGGGCCATCTCGTACCCAATGAGACCGATGTCCGCCTCCGGGTGTGCGAGAACCGCGAGGGACGAGCCGTCGGAGATGGACATGATGAAGAGGAATCCGCGCTCCATCTCCACAACCGTCTGGTTCACGCTGCCGCCCTCGAAGATGCGCGAGGCACCCGCGGTCAGCGAGGTCAGGCCGGAGGCGACGGCCGCGAGCTGATCGGCTCGGTCGCGAGGGAACCCTTCGGACATCGCCAGAAGGAGTCCGTCGGCGGAGACCACCACCGTGTGGGACACCCCCGGGGTGTTGTCCACGAAGTTGGTGATCAACCAGTTCAGGTTCTGCGCCGCCTGGCTCATCGGGCTCACACTAACGCTCCTGGTTGTAGGTGCTGTCAGGACCACGGTGTTCATTCCTTGTGTCCTGGCCGTTCGTTTCACTGCCTGCGTTGCGGCCCCGTTCGACGCCGCGCCGCAGGTTGCTCAGCCTGCCCCGGACGTCCTCCGGAGCGCGGGAGACCTGGGGGCCTCCCTGAGGGGTGGTCTCGGCCGCGCCCTCGACCAGGTTGGCCTTGGGCACCCGCCGCGGCAGTCCCGAGGAGGTCACCCCGCCCGCCTTGGGCCTGCGCAGCGCCGAGGCCTGCTGCCAGCGGTCGTCGTTGGCCGACCGCCAGGTGTCCTCGCCGCCCGCCCCCGGTGCGGCGGCCGGCGTCTCCTGGCCCACGCGCCCCGCATCGCCCGCGCCGCTCGCGGTGGATCCGCGGCGGGGAAGACCGGCGTCGGTCAGCTCGTGGGCGGCGGAAGGGGCCGGCCCCGGACGGTCGAAGCCTACGCGGTCCGCCTCGGTCACGTCAGCGGCCTCGGCGGATTGCGCCTGCGGGGCACCGGTGGGGTACTGGTCCGGATACCCGTTCTGGTAGCCGTCCTGCTGCGGCCAGTCGTCCTGGTGGCGCCGCTGCTCGAAGGGCGAGTAGTTCCCGTTCTCCGGCAGACCGCCGTTCGGCGCGTAGTACTGCTCGTCGTACGACGCCTGCTGCGGCTCCTGGTACGCCTGCTGCTGGTCGGCGTACGCCGCCTGCTGGTCGTACGCGCCGTTGGGCGACTCCTCGTACGTGCCGTTCGGCGACTCCTGGTACGCCCCGTTCGGCTGCTGCTGGTAGCCGTCGAGAGCCTGGTCGTAGCCCTGCTGCTGGCCGGTGAACTGGTCCTGGAAGCCGGTGGCCCCGGTGTTCCCGCCCTCGCCGCGGTCCGCCGGACCGGGCAGCTCGGGCTGCGACTGCGCTTCCAGGGCCGCGCGGCGCTCCTCGCGCATCAGCGAGCGGCCGACCGGGTCCAGCTCGCGTATGTCGTCGGGGATCTCGGCGTACCGGCTGTCGTCGAAGCCCAGCTCGGCGGCGGTCCGCATGGGCTGGCCGACCTGGGCGAAGCTCTCGCCCTGGAAGTTCTGCTCCGGGATGATCTGCGAGACGGTGAACTCGTCGCGCGGCTGCTGCTCGCCGCCGCCACCGTGGGTGATGGCGTCCGGGAGCATGACCAGCGAGGTGGTGCCCGCCTGCTCGCCGGAGGGGCGCAGCTGGACGCGGATGCCGTGCCGGTCGGACAGCCGGCCGACCACGAACAGGCCCATGCGCTGCGAGATCGCGGCGTCCACGGTCGGCGGGTTGGCCAGCTTGTGGTTGATGTCCGCGAAGTCCTCGGCGGTCAGGCCGATGCCCTTGTCGTGGATCTCGACCATCACGCGGCCGTCGGGCAGCCGGGTCGCGGTGACGCGGACCTTGGTCTGCGGCGAGGAGAACGTGGTGGCGTTCTCCAGCAGCTCGGCGAGCAGGTGCACCAGGTCGGTCACGGCACGGCCGTGGATCTCGGCCTCGGGGACACCCGACAGCTCGATGCGCTCGTACTGCTCCACCTCGGAGGAGGCGGCACGCAGCACGTCGACCAGCGGAACCGGCTGGTCCCAGCGGCGGCCGGGCTCCTCGCCGGCGAGGACCAGGAGGTTCTCGCCGTTGCGGCGCATACGGGTGGCGAGGTGGTCCAGCCGGAAGAGGTTCTCCAGCTGGTCGGGGTCGGCCTCGTTGTTCTCCAGGTCGGTGATCAGGCTCAGCTGGCCCTCGATCAGCGACTGGTTGCGGCGCGACAGGTTGGTGAAGATCGCGTTGATGTTGCCCCGCAGCAGGGCCTGCTCGGCGGCGAGCCGGACGGCCTCGCGGTGCACCTGGTCGAAGGCGCGGGCGACTTCGCCGATCTCGTCGGTCGAGGTGATCGGGATCGGCTGCACCCGGGTGTCGACCCGGCCCGGGTCGGTGCGGGAGAGCTGGTCGACCAGCATCGGCAGCCGCTGCTCGGCGATGCCGAAGGCGGCGTTGCGCAGCTGGCGCATGGAGCGGCTCATCCCACGCGCCACCATGCCGGCCAGGATGAACGCCGCGAGCAGCGCGATGACCACCGCGGCACCCGTGATGTAGGCGTCGCGCTCGGCGTCGTCGGCGATCGTGGACGCCTCGGACACCGCCTTGTCGGCCAGGTCCGACTCGATCTTCTGGTACGCGTCGAACTTGAGGGTGTTGACCGCCCACCAGTTTTCCGGCGTGATGCCCTGCTGGGCCAGCTCCGCCCGAGCGCTGGTGTCCGTGGAGGCGAGCCCGGCCAGCTCCGAGATCATCGTCGTCGGATCGGACGGCGGCGGCACGTAGTCCGGGTCCTTGGCCTTGGCCTCCTTGGCCATGGCCGCGCCGTCGTCCTTGAGCTTCGCCTCGGCGTCCTCCAGCTTCTGCGCGTCCGCCTCGGTGCCGCCGCCGATGTACTCCTCGATCGCGATGCGCTCCAGGTAGGCGTACGAGGAGAGGGCGACGCGCTGGCTGGCGAGGTGGCTGGGCTCGGGGCCCGGCTTGACCAGCATGTGCATGCCGATGGAGCGCTCCAGCGAGAGCGCGGCCTTGGTCAGCGAGATCGCGTAGACGGTACGGCCGTAGGAGGTGATGTTGCCGGTGCCCAGACCCAGCTCGTTGGCGAACTCCATCAGCGGGTGGGCGACGCCGGTGTAGCCCTCCTCGGTCTCCACGCCCTTGAGCTTGGAGGTGTACGCGGCCGCCCGCAGCGTCTGGAGCTTCGGCTCCTGCTCGCGGAACACCTTCAGCCGGCGCTCCAGGCCCTCTTTGGCAGGCATGCCCCGGGCCGCCTCGTCGAACGTGTCGGCCGCCTTGTCGGTGGCCTGGCGGGCCTCGACCACGGTGGCGTCCTTCTCGCCCTTGCCCTGCAGCAGCGGGGCGGCCGTGATGTCGCGCTCGTTGTAGAGGGCGTTGGCGTAGCCGAGCGAGGCGCGCACCAGGCGCGCGGTGCTCTCGGCGTCCTCGGCGTCCTGCCAGGTGTCGATCGAGCTCTTCACCTGGAAGCCGCCCATGACGAGGCCGACCAGCACCGGAATGAGCAGGATCGCGTTCAGCCGGGTGGTCACCCGCCAGTTGCGCGGCGTGAAACGGCCACCGCTCGGCGCGGGCTCGGCCTTGGGTTCCGCGGCGGGTGCGGGGGCGGGCGCCGCTGTGCGCGGCGGCGGGGTGAAGTTGCCCCGGGCCGATGGCTCGGGACTGTTCTTGCTTCGCCTCACTCGACCAACAACCTCTCGGCGGTCGGCACCTGTGTCGTGCCGCGGTGTCTCAGAACCCACTCCGTCGTCATCGAGTACGCGCTACTGCTGAGTACGTCTTTGACCATGGGGCAGTTCTGGCATTCCAGCACGGCGACCAGCGCTCTTCCAAACAGTGGAACGAGGGGGTTACACGTGATGTAAGCCCCACGTAAAACGGTCATACAGAGCGAGGTCCGTCAAAAGACGGGGCGTTCGTGCGCGCAGCGAGACCAGTTGACCGCGTCGCGTGTCGGTACCACCCGATTCCTCTGCCGAAACGTTATGAACAGCGGAGCCGACCGTGTCAAAGGACACAGCCGACTCCGATCCGTCTACGACAAGTGCCGTAGAACCCTGCCGACTTGGCTGCGGCGATCGGCGGATCCGCCGCGGGACCTACCGCAGGCGGGCCATCAGCGCGTGCTCGACCAGCGTGATCAGTGCCGACTTCGCGTCGGCGCGGTGCCGGGCGTCGGTGGTGATGATCGGGGTGTCCGGTCCGATCTGCAGCGCCTCGCGCACCTCGTCGGGGGAGTAGGGCTGCTGGCCGTCGAAGCCGTTGAGCGCGACGACGAACGGCAGGCCGCTGTTCTCGAAGTAGTCGACGGCCGGGAAGCAGTCGGCCAGCCGGCGGGTGTCGCACAGCACGACCGCGCCGATGGCGCCGCGCACCAGGTCGTCCCACATGAACCAGAACCGGTCCTGGCCCGGCGTGCCGAACAGGTACAGGATCAGGTCCTGGTCGAGCGTGATGCGGCCGAAGTCCATGGCGACCGTCGTGGTCGTCTTGTCCCCGGCGTGCGTGAGGTCGTCGATCCCGGCGCTGGCCGAGGTCATCACGGCCTCGGTGCGCAGGGGGTTGATCTCGGAGACGGCGCCCACGAACGTGGTCTTGCCGACGCCGAAGCCGCCGGCGACCACGATCTTCGCGGAGGTGGTCGCCCGCCCTCCGTCAGAGCTTTCGAAGTCCACTGAGCACCCTTTCGAGCAGTGTCACGTCAGGCGCACCGCCGTTGTTCTCGTCTCCGCCGGGCTGGTGGATGGCGACGAGCCCGGCCTCCGCGAGGTCCGCGACCAGGATCCGCGCCACGCCGAGCGGCATCGCCAGCAGGGCCGACACCTCGGCCACCGATTTCACCTCGCGGCACAAGTGGCAGATCCGCTGGTGCTCGGGGAGCAGCCCCATGAGCGCTGCCGGGTCGGCCGTCGTGCTGATCAGCGCCTCGATGGCGAGCTGGTAGCGCGGCCTGGTCCGGCCACCGGTCATCGCGTAGGGACGTACCAGCGGCTGGTCGCCCTCGTCCTCGTACGGCTCCGCGTACGGATCATGAGAGGCGGTGGGCGGGGTCATGAATCCTCCGGGCGGGACAGCAAGTCGGTCAGTCAAGCCGTCTGACGAGGCCGGTGGGGGGATTGTGGCGGCCGGACGGTGATTTGGTAACACGGGTGGTGCCGGGGCCGATCAGTGGAGCAGACTGCCTTGTAGTTCAGCGCGCAGGTCGGGTGTGAGGACCGCTCCCGCGCGGTCGACCAGGAGCGCCATCTCGTAGCCGACGAGGCCGATGTCGCACTCCGGGTGAGCGAGGACCGCCAGGGACGAGCCGTCCGAGACGGACATGAGGAAGAGGAATCCCCGCTCCATCTCCACGACCGTCTGCGCCACGTTGCCGCCCTCGAAGATCCGGGACGCCCCGGCGGTCAGCGAGGTCAGTCCCGAGGCGACGGCCGCGAGCTGGTCGGCGCGGTCGCGAGGGAAGCCCTCCGACATCGCCAGGAGGAGTCCGTCGGCGGACACGACGACGGTGTGGGACACCCCTGGGGTGTTGTCCACGAAATTCGTGATCAACCAGTTGAGGTTCTGTGCCGCCTGGCTCATCGGGCTCAACTAACGCTCCTGCTGGTGAGTGGGCCGCGGGTAGCTGCCGGTCTGGTTGGTCCCGGCCTGACGGCCCTGTGCGATTCCCCGACGGAGATTGGTCAGCCGGCCGCGCACGTCGTCGGGCGCACGCGAGACCTGCGGACCGTTCTGGTGCGACTGCTGCTGAGCCGTCCCCGGGACGAGGTTGGCCCGGGGTACCCGGCGCGGGAGGCCGGAGGTGGTGACCCCGCCCGCGGCCGGTTGCCTCACGCGCTCCGCCTGCCGGACGAGGTCGTCGTTCGGCGAGCTGCGCCAGGCCGAGGTGGCCGGCCGCTGGGGAGCCGCCGGGGTCTGGGGCTGGGCGGCCTGCGGTTCCGGGGACGCGGCCGGGGCGGCCTGCGGCGCCCTCGTCTCGCGGTCGCCGTGGAACCAGTTGGTCTCCAGCGTGTCGTACAGCGGCGTACGTCCGTCACCGGGACCCGAGGCCGGGGGCAGGGCCCAGCCGTCCTGGGGCCGCTGCGGGGGAGTCCCGTTGGTGTTCTGGCCCACGGGCTCCGGCGCGGCCGGACGCTGCGGGGCCGGCGGACGCGGGGCGCCGAAGTCGTTGCCGCCCTGCGTGCCGCCCACCTGCGGGCGCTCGAACTGACCGGTGGCCGCCGGGTTCTGACGGACCGGCAGGTCTTGCTGCCCGGTCGAGCCGTTGTCGTAGCCCTGGGCGCCGGCGAACCGGTCGGCCGGGGCGGAGCCGTTCGGGGCCGCCTGGGCGGGCTGCCCGCCGAAGACGTCCGAGCGGACGAAGGGACCGCCGCCCTGCTGCGGCGCGGCCGGCTCGGGCCGCGCGAACTGGTCGTTCTGCGCGGCGTCCTGGCCGAACCGGCCCCGGTCGTACTGGTCCTGGTCCGGCCGGCCCTGACCGTACTGACCCTGGCCGTACTGGTCCTGCCCGTACTGGTCCTGCCCGTACTGGTCCCCGTACTGGCTCCGGCCGTCGTACTGGTCCTGGCCGGGCTGGGCGAACTGGCCGGTGTCCTGCGACTCGTCCCGGCGCGGCGCCGGGGCGTCGAAGTCCGGGCGGGCGAACTCGGCCGTGACGGCGGGGGACTGGGGCTCGCCGAACGCGGGCACGGCGGGCATCTCCGCGGTCGAGCCGGGGCCCTGCCGCTCGTCGGGGCGCGGCGTGCGGTCGGTGCGGGAGCTGTCCGGCTCGTCGTGGCCGCGCGGGGCGTCCAGCGAGGCACGCGGCACCGGCGGCTGTGCGCTGCCGTCGCTCCAGCTGGGCACCCGCGGCTGCGGGTTGCCGCCGGGCAGCTCGGCCCGCGGACCGCCGCGCGGCGGCAGCTGGGGACGACGGCCCTGCTCGGCGTCGCCGCCCTGCTTGGCGCGCTGCGGGGGCGCCGCGGGAGTGCGGGTGCCGCCGAACATGTCCTGGCCCGGCGCGGCGTTGTTCGCCGGCGCGTTGCCCTGCGGCGCGTTCATGCCCGCGGCCTGCAGACCCTGCGGGGCCCCGGGCACCTGACCGGCACCGGCTCCCGCGCCGGCCGGAGCCGGACGGTTCTGCTGGCCCGGGGCCGCGGGGGACTGGGGCCCGCGCGGGCCACCCGGCGCACCCGGGCGGCCGCCCGCGTCGCGCCCGGGCAGTGCGGCCCGCGGACCCTGGCCGGCACCGAGCCGGCCGCCCGGAGCACCGGCCCCGAGAGCACCGCCACCGCCGCCGCCGAAGGCGCCGCCACCACCGAGGGCACCGCCGCCCTGACCGCCGCGGCGGGCCGCGGCGACACCGGCGGCCGCCTGCGCGGCGGCCGGACCGCCGTTGCCCGCGCCGGGCTGACCGGGCTTGGGCTGCGGCTTGCGGCCGCCCTGGGCGACGTCGACGGGCAGCATGACCAGCGCGGTCGTGCCGCCGGAGTCGGACGGGCGCAGCTGGATGCGGATGCCGTGGCGCTGCGAGAGGCGGCCGACCACGAACAGACCCATGCGGCGGGAGACGGAGACGTCCACGGTGGGCGGCGAGGCGAGCCGCTCGTTGATCGCGGCCAGGTCCTCCGGGGAGAGGCCGATGCCGGTGTCGTGGATCTCGATCAGCACCCGGCCGTCGGGCAGCGCGTGACCGGTGACCTTGACCTTGGTCTGCGGCGAGGAGAACGAGGTCGCGTTCTCCAGCAGCTCGGCGAGCAGGTGCACGAGGTCGTTGACCACGCGGCCGGCGACCTCGGTGCTCGGCACGGAGGCCAGCTCGATGCGCTCGTACTGCTCCACCTCGGAGGCGGCGGCACGGAGCACGTCGACCAGCGGGACCGGACGGGTCCAGCGCCGGCCCGGCTCCTCACCGGCGAGGACGAGGAGGTTCTCACCGTTACGGCGCATGCGCGTCGCGAGGTGGTCGAGCTTGAACAGCGAGGACAGCTGGTCCGGGTCGGCCTCGCGGGACTCCAGTTCGGAGATGAGCGAGAGCTGACGCTGGATGAGGCCCTGGGAGCGGCGCGAGAGGTTGGTGAACATCGCGTTGACGTTGCCCCGCAGCAGGGCCTGCTCGGCGGCGAGGCGGACCGCCTCGCGGTGCACGTCGTCGAAGGCCGCGGCCACTCGGCCGATCTCGTCCCGGGAGTGCACGCCGACCGACTCCACCGAGGTGTCGACGTCCTGCGGGTCGGTCTCGGAGAGCTGCTTGACCAGCTCGGGCAGGCGGTCCTGGGCGACCTTGGTCGCGGTGTCCTCCAGGCGGCGCAGCGAGCGGATCATGGACCGCGCCACGACGAACGCGCCGACCAGCGAGACGCCGAGCACGAGCAGGATGAGGACACCGGAGATGATGGCCTCTTGCTCGGACTCGTTGCGCAGCTCGCGGGCCTGCTGCTCCATGTCCTCCAGCAGCTTCAGCTCGATGTTCTTCATCTGCTGGATCTTGGTGGAGCTGTCGTCCAGCCAGTCCTGGTAGGAGCGCGGCTTCAGGCCCGCCAGGCCGTTGACCCGGCCCAGGGCGCGGCCGGCGTACTGGTCGGAGGTCTCGATCACCGGGTTGCCCTCGGAGATCGGCTTGAGCAGGTCCTCGGCGCCCTCGCCGTAGATGCTGGTGAAGCTGCGCAGCTCGGAGGTCTGGCTCTGCAGCGCGGACTGGGCGTACAGCCGGTCGTTCTCGGCGAGGTCGCCCTTGTCCTTGTTGTTCGCCGGGAGCGCCGCGGCGAGCACCGCGCGCTGGATGGAGGCGTACTCCTTGGCCGAGGAGAAGGCGGACAGCGCGCGCGTGCGCTGGATCATGTCGGGGTTGCTGGTCGCCTCCGCCATGTCCTGCGAGAGGTCGAGCAGGTGGGTGATCAGGCGGTGGTAGGCCTCGACCGTCTGGGTCGAGTTGTCGTTCGCCGTGTACGCCGTGCTGCGGATCTTGGTCAGGTCGTTCAGGTCGCTGGCGATGCCGACGAGGCTGTCCCGGACGCCGACGAGCTTGCCGTCCTTGCTCGCCGCGTCGATCTGCTCGGACTTGTCGAGGAAGTTCTTCAGGGCCCGGTCGGTCTGCTCGCGGTCGCCCTTGACGGCGATCGCGCTGGACTTCGAGCCGTGGGCCAGCGGACCGGCGGACTGGTCGCGCTCCTCCTGGAGCGCGGCGGCCAGCTCCGTGGCCTGCTTGGTCATCTCGGTCAGCAGCTTCATGTTCTCGAGCTGCTGGATGTCGTCCATCGACTGGTTGATGCGCAGGGCGCCCAGCGAGGTGGCCGCGACCACCGGAAGCGCAAGCAGCGACACCAGACGGGTGGAGATCCGCCAGTTGCGCAGGGCTATTCGCGGGCCGGGGCCGGTCGAGCCCTTGGCCGGCTTGGCGGGCGGCTGCTGGCCGGGAGCGGACGGGCCCGCCGCCTGACCGGCGCGCTCCCCGCCGTCGCCGGGCTGGGTCTGGCCCGGGTTCTGGGCGTGCTGGGGCGAGGAGCTGACGGCCTTGGGGCCAGTCCCGCCCTGCGGCTCCGGCTCCGCCGAAGCGCTGCCATCCCTCTTGAAACGTCCCTGCACTAGCGTCGCAACCTCTGGACCAGGCGCCCCTCCGCGTGAACGGCCGGGCACGGTGTCGGCGTCAAAGGGGCGCCCTGAATTCGCCCCTGTGTTGGTCGTGAGTGACCGGCGCTGGTTCCCCCTTCTCGCCGCCGCTCGGCGCTGGTGTGCGCCCCCTGTGCGCCGGCTCGATCCCGCGGCGGTCCGTGGAATTCCAGCACAGTGCAGGATCTCCAACAAGGCCCGTGGGACAGGCCGTGAGATACGTGACACCACGTGAGGGCCGGGTCACCAGCCGTAGAAGATGATCACCCGTAAACCGGACGTATGCACGCGAGTCGTCGAGGTGCGGCGGGTGTCCCAGTCGACATGATCAGCAGCGGAATGATGGCTTCAGGTGTGCAATGTCGGATTGGTCGGAGTGACGTCGGCGTCGCAATTGACCGGTTTGACCCTTGATAAGTGAGCAAACTCACACCCGGATCGTGGACTCCCCCGCGGTCGGCGGGGAATGGCGTGTCTAGCCTGACGCTTTACAGAGAAGGCAAAACCGACAACCCGCGCCCTCGCAGGGGCTTTCGCCGGCCCTCGGGCGCCCGGACACGACAGGGCCACGTACAACCGTGAAGACGACGATGATGTTCCACAAGATCGCCAACCCGCGACGCACGACGCTGGCGCACCTCAAGGACGCCGACGACCTGCAGACGCCGGAACAGCCGGAGCACGCCGTCGAGCTGCCCACCCAGACCGCCAACCCCCGGCGCACCATCCTCATGGAGGCCCCGGCCACGGCGTCGGTCGCAGAGTAGTACGACACCCGGCCGCCGGACGTTCAGCGGCGGCCCCGGCGCTGAGCCCTGCCCGGCGGTCCAGGCCCACCGCGATAGCCTGGAGCGTCAGACTCCAGCCAGCTCAGTCAAGGGGCCAAGCAACCCGTGCGCATCGCCAGGTTCTCCATCGACGGGAACGTCGCCTTCGGCGCGGTCGAGGGCGACCAGCCGGACCAGCTCGTCCTCGACATCATCAAGGGCATCCCGTTCGCGGACTTCGAGCTCTCCGGCACCAAGGTGCCCCTGAGCAAGGTGCGGCTGCTGCCGCCGGTACTCCCCAACAAGGTCGTCGCCTTCGGCCGCAACTACACCGAGCACGCCCGCGAACTCGGCAACGAGGTGCCCGACGCCCCGTTCGCCTTCTTCAAGCCGTCCACCTCGGTGATCGGCCCCGGCGACGCCATCCAGTACCCCTCCTTCAGCGAGGAACTGCACCACGAGGCCGAACTGGCCGTCGTCATCGGCCGCATGTGCCGCGAGGTCCCGCGCGAGCGCGTCCAGGACGTGATCTTCGGCTACACCTGCGCCAACGACGTCACCGCCCGCGACGTGCAGCGCCGTGAGAAGCAGTGGGCCAGGGCCAAGGGCTTCGACTCCTCCTGCCCGCTGGGCCCCTGGGTGGAGACGGACCTCGACCTCGCGGCCGCGTCCGACCTGACCATCCAGCTCACGGTCAACGGCGCCCAGCGACAGCTCGGCCGCACCAGCGAGATGATCCACTCCATCGCGGACCTGATCGTCAACATCTCCGAGGCGATGACGCTGCTCCCCGGCGACGTGATCCTCACGGGCACCCCGGCCGGCGTCGGCCCCCTCAACGTCGGCGACGAGGTCGCCGTCACCATCGAAGGCATCGGCACTCTCACCAACAAGGTTGTCAAGCGTGGCTAGCGCACCCGGCTCCCCCGTACGCGTCCGATTCTGTCCGTCCCCCACCGGCAACCCCCACGTGGGCCTGGTCCGCACCGCCCTGTTCAACTGGGCCTTCGCGCGCCACCACCAGGGCACGCTGGTCTTCCGCATCGAGGACACCGACGCGGCCCGCGACTCCGAGGAGTCGTACAACCAGCTGCTCGACTCGATGCGCTGGCTGGGCTTCGACTGGG
Source organism: Streptomyces hyderabadensis (assembly GCF_020404845.1). GTDB lineage: Bacteria > Actinomycetota > Actinomycetes > Streptomycetales > Streptomycetaceae > Streptomyces > Streptomyces hyderabadensis. The sequence goes on from NZ_JAIOJZ010000035.1 coordinate 31,780, forward strand.
ACGAGGGCCCCGAGGTCGGAGGCCCGCACGCGCCGTACCGCCAGTCGCAGCGCATGGACCTCTACCGGGACGTCGCCCAGAAGCTCCTGGACGCCGGCCACGCCTACCGCTGCTACTGCTCCCAGGAGGAGCTGGACACCCGCCGCGAGGCCGCCCGCGCCGCCGGCAAGCCCTCCGGCTACGACGGCCACTGCCGCGAGCTGAGCGCCGCCCAGGTCGAGGAGTACGTGTCCCAGGGCCGCGAGCCCATCGTCCGCTTCCGGATGCCCGACGAGGCGATCACCTTCACGGACCTGGTCCGCGGCGAGATCACCTACCTCCCGGAGAACGTCCCGGACTACGGCATCGTCCGCGCCAACGGCGCGCCCCTGTACACGCTGGTCAACCCGGTCGACGACGCCCTGATGGAGATCACCCACGTCCTGCGCGGCGAGGACCTGCTCTCCTCCACCCCGCGCCAGATCGCCCTGTACAAGGCGCTGATCGAGCTGGGCCTCGCCAAGGAGATCCCCGCCTTCGGCCACCTGCCGTACGTCATGGGCGAGGGCAACAAGAAGCTGTCCAAGCGCGACCCGCAGTCGAGCCTCAACCTCTACCGCGAGCGCGGCTTCCTCCCCGAGGGCCTGCTCAACTACCTCTCGCTCCTCGGCTGGTCGCTCTCGGCCGACCAGGACATCTTCACCATCGAGGAGATGGTCGCGGCCTTCGACGTCAACGACGTCCAGCCCAACCCGGCCCGCTTCGACCTCAAGAAGTGCGAGGCGATCAACGCCGACCACATCCGGCTGCTGGCGGTCAAGGACTTCACCGAGCGCTGCCGCCCCTGGCTGAAGGCCCCCGTCGCGCCCTGGGCGCCGGAGGACTTCGACGAGGCCAAGTGGCAGGCGATCGCGCCGCACGCGCAGACCCGCCTGAAGGTCCTCTCCGAGATCACCGACAACGTCGACTTCCTCTTCCTGCCGGAGCCGGTCTTCGACGAGGCCAGCTGGACCAAGGCCATGAAGGAGGGCTCGGACGCGCTCCTGGCCACGGCCCGCGAGAAGCTGGACGCGGCCGACTGGACCTCCCCGGAGGCACTCAAGGAGGCCGTCCTGGCCGCCGGCGAGGCCCACGGCCTCAAGCTCGGCAAGGCCCAGGCCCCCGTCCGCGTCGCCGTCACCGGCCGCACGGTCGGCCTGCCCCTCTTCGAGTCCCTGGAGGTCCTGGGCAAGGAGAAGGCCCTGGCACGCATCGACGCGGCGCTGGCCCGGCTCGCGGCGTAACGCCCACGCGCGCAGGGATCGCGTTCGGGCAACGGGCACGAGCAAGGGGCGGCATCCGGAACACTCCGGGTGCCGCCCCCTTGTCACCAGGTCACTGCGCGTCGGCCTCGTCGACGAGATAGGCGCTCTCGTCGAAGATCTCCAGGACGACGACGACCATGACCGCTCCGGCCACCATGTACTCCAGCATCACTCCGGGGGCGACGTATGCCTTGCGCAGATGCTCGTCCGGGCCGAGCTGGGCGGTCGCGTTCTTCCGGAACGGGTCGCGGGCCAGTATCCGCACGGCCCGGTCCAGATGGGCCCGGCGCTCGACGGGCAGCGCCTCGTACGTCGCGCGGGCCTCAACGGTGAACTGAACGCGATATTCGGTCATGGCGGGCTCGGTCTTTCGCTCGTCGGTCCTCCCAAGCTACGGCATCCGCCGCCCCTCGAACCGCCGAAGAGCGCCCATGCCGCCCGTCCCGGCGATACCGTCGGATCATGAGCATTCGGGCCGTCGTCTGGGACGTCGACGACACTCTCTTCGACTACACCACCGCCGACCGCGAGGGCATGCGGGCCCATCTGGTCGCCGAGGGACTGCTCGCCGGGTACGGATCGGCCGACGAGGCCCTCGTGCGCTGGCGGGAGATCACCGACCAGCAGTGGGCGCGCTTCGCGGCGGGGGAGGTGGACTTCGTCACACAGCGGCGCGACCGCACCCGGGTCTTCCTGGGCCGGTCCGAGCTGACGGACGCCGAGGCCGACAACTGGTTCCAGCGGTACGTCACCCACTACGAGGCCGCCTGGTCCCTCTTCCCGGACGTGCTGCCCGTGCTCGACGCCCTGGCCGGCAGCCACCGGCACGCCGTGCTCTCCAACTCCAGCCTCACCGTCCAGGACCGCAAGCTGCGCGTCCTCGGCGTCCACGACCGCTTCGAGGCCATCCTGTGCGCCGCCGAGCTGGGCGTCTCCAAACCGGAGGCCGGCGCCTTCCTCGCGGCCTGCGACGCCCTCGGCCTTGCCCCCGCCGAGGTCGCCTACGTCGGCGACCACCCGGAGATCGACGGGCGCGGCGCTGCCGACGCCGGGCTGCTCTCCGTGTGGATCGACCGCGGCGGCGTCCACGCGGCCGTCGACCCGCCGTCCGGACCGCGCCGTATCGCCTCGCTCTCCGAACTTCCGGCGCACCTCGGCGCCGATACCCGTTTTGGAGCCCCGTCCACCTTCGGGTAATGTTCTTCCTGCGCCGCCGGAGAGCGGGCCGAAGGGCCGGGAACCGGAAGCGCAACGCTAGAACAAGAACCCCTCCGGGGCTTGCGTTCCAGTGGCCTATGGTGTAATTGGCAGCACGACTGATTCTGGTTCAGTTAGTCTAGGTTCGAGTCCTGGTAGGCCAGCTCGCAGAGCTATATCTGCAAAGCCCCCGTTGTGTAGCGGCCTAGCACGCTGCCCTCTCAAGGCAGTAGCGCCGGTTCGAATCCGGTCGGGGGTACAGATCCTTCCCGCGAGGACAGTTCGGGTCGCTCCCACTGATCTCGATGCAGGATCGCTAGGGCCCCCGTTGTGTAGCGGCCTAGCACGCCGCCCTCTCAAGGCGGTAGCGCCGGTTCGAATCCGGTCGGGGGTACGAACTGGTCTAAACCACATTGGTCTATGGTGTAATTGGCAGCACGACTGATTCTGGTTCAGTTAGTCTAGGTTCGAGTCCTGGTAGACCAGCTCGGATCTGCGGCGGAGCAGGATGAACGCCCGCAAGATCCACGCCCCCGTTGTGTAGCGGCCTAGCACGCCGCCCTCTCAAGGCGGTAGCGCCGGTTCGAATCCGGTCGGGGGTACTCGATGGCCCCAAGGGGGCTTCCGCTGAGGCGGGAGCCCCCTTCGGCGTTGCCGCTCCCCGGACGGGATCTGCGGACGGCGCGGGGCCCGCCGCGGCGTTGAGGCGGGCCCGTGACCGGTCAGAGGTGTCGGGGGACGGCGGTCAGCCGTTGCGGCGCAGCGCCTCGGAGAGGCGGCCGGCGGCGTCGATGATCGCCTGCGCGTGCATCCGGCCGGGGTGGCGGGTGAGGCGCTCGATGGGCCCGGAGACGGAGACGGCGGCCACCACGCGGTTGGACGGGCCGCGCACCGGTGCGGAGACGGACGCGACGCCGGGCTCCCGCTCGCCGATGGACTGGGCCCAGCCCCGGCGGCGCACACCGGACAGCGCCGTCGCCGTGAAGCGGGCGCCCTGGAGGCCGCGGTGCAGGCGCTCCGGCTCCTCCCAGGCCATCAGGATCTGCGCCGAGGAACCGGCCTTCATGGTGAGCGTGGAGCCGACCGGGACCGTGTCCCTGAGGCCCGACAGGCGCTCGGCCGCGGCCACGCAGATGCGCATGTCGCCCTGGCGGCGGTAGAGCTGGGCGCTCTCACCGGTGACGTCACGGAGGTGGGTGAGGACCGGGCCCGCCGTGGCGAGCAGGCGGTCCTCGCCGGCCGCCGCCGCCAGTTCGGCCAGGCGCGGGCCGAGGATGAAACGGCCCTGCATGTCGCGCGCCACCATACGGTGGTGTTCCAGCGCCACGGCCAGGCGGTGGGCCGTGGGTCGTGCCAGTCCGGTCGCACCGACCAACCCCGCGAGGGTGGCCGGGCCGGACTCCAGAGCGCTCAGGACGAGGGCCGCCTTGTCCAGAACGCCGACGCCGCTACTGTTGTCCATGCAACGATACTCCCGTCTCACTCTGTGAAACGCAAGTTCAATTTTCCGTGGAACCCGCCACTCTGGATGGCACGAAGTCACAACCGGCCCGTGACGAAAGGGCCTGGTGGCGGTTGCCCGGAAACACAGGGGTGCGGGCACCGCTTCCCCAAGATCACTAGTTGGGTCGGCGCTCCGTCGCCGACCGAAGGGAAAGCGATGGGTAGGACACTCGCGGAGAAGGTCTGGGACGACCACGTCGTCCGGCGCGCCGAGGGCGAGCCCGACCTCCTCTTCATCGATCTGCACCTGCTGCACGAGGTGACCAGCCCCCAGGCCTTCGACGGCCTCCGCAAGAGCGGCCGCCCGGTGCGGCGGCTCGACCTGACCATCGCCACCGAGGACCACAACACCCCCACGCTCGACATCGACAAGCCCATCGCGGACCCGGTCTCCCGGGCCCAGCTGGAGACGCTGCGCAAGAACTGCGCGGAGTTCGGCGTCCGGCTGCACCCGCTGGGCGACGTCGAGCAGGGCGTCGTGCACGTGGTCGGCCCCCAGCTGGGCCTGACCCAGCCCGGCACCACCGTGGTCTGCGGCGACTCGCACACCTCGACGCACGGCGCCTTCGGCGCGCTGGCGTTCGGCATCGGCACCTCCCAGGTCGAGCACGTGCTGGCCACCCAGACGCTGCCCATGGCCCGCCCGAAGACCATGGCGATCACGGTCAACGGCGAACTGCCCGAGGGCGTCACGGCCAAGGACCTGATCCTGGCGATCATCGCGAAGATCGGCACCGGCGGCGGCCAGGGCTACATCCTGGAGTACCGCGGCGAGGCCATCGAGAAGCTCTCGATGGAGGCCCGCATGACCATCTGCAACATGTCGATCGAGGCCGGTGCCCGCGCGGGCATGATCGCCCCCGACGAGACCACCTTCGCCTACCTCCAGGGCCGCCCGCACGCCCCCGAGGGCGCGGACTGGGACGCGGCGGTGGAGTACTGGAAGACGCTGCGCACGGACGACGACGCCGAGTTCGACGCCGAGGTGGTCATCGAGGCCGCCGAGCTGGCGCCGTTCGTCACCTGGGGCACCAACCCCGGCCAGGGCGCGCCGCTTTCCGCCGCCGTCCCCGACCCGGCTTCGTACGAGGACGCCTCGGAGCGCTTCGCCGCCGAAAAGGCCCTGGAGTACATGGGCTTGGAGGCGGGGCAGCCGCTGCGCTCCATCAAGGTGGACACCGTCTTCGTAGGTTCCTGCACCAACGGCCGCATCGAGGACCTGCGCGCCGCCGCCGAGATCGTCCGGGACCGCAAAGTCGCCGACGGCGTACGGATGCTGGTCGTCCCGGGCTCCGCGCGGGTCGGTCTGCAGGCCGTGTCCGAGGGCCTGGACGTGGTCTTCAAGGAGGCCGGCGCCGAATGGCGGCACGCGGGCTGCTCGATGTGCCTGGGCATGAACCCGGACCAGCTGGCCCCCGGTGAGCGCTCCGCGTCCACCTCCAACCGCAACTTCGAGGGGCGCCAGGGCAAGGGCGGCCGCACCCACCTGGTGTCGCCGCAGGTCGCGGCCGCGACGGCGGTCCTGGGCCACCTGGCCTCCCCGGCCGACCTGTCCGCCGCCGACGCCCCCACGCCCGCTGGAGTCTGAGAGTCATGGAAGCGTTCACCAAGCACACCGGCCGGGCCGTCCCGCTGCGCCGCAGCAACGTCGACACCGACCAGATCATCCCCGCCCACTGGCTCAAGAAGGTGACCCGGGACGGGTTCGAGGACGGGCTCTTCGAGGCCTGGCGCAAGGACCCGGAGTTCGTGCTCAACCGGCCCGAGCGCCAGGGCGCCACCGTCCTGGTCGCCGGCCCCGACTTCGGCACCGGCTCCTCCCGCGAGCACGCCGTGTGGGCCCTGCAGAACTACGGCTTCAAGGCCGTGATCTCCTCCCGCTTCGCCGACATCTTCCGCGGCAACTCGCTGAAGAACGGCCTGCTCACCGTCGTCCTCGACCAGAAGATCGTGGACGCGCTGTGGGAGCTGACGGAGAACGACCCGCAGGCCGAGATCACCGTCGACCTGGAGGCCCGCGAGGTCCGCGCCGAGGGCGTCACCGCCTCCTTCGAGCTGGACGAGAACTCCCGCTGGCGGCTGCTGAACGGGCTGGACGACATCTCGATCACCCTCCAGAACGAAGCGGACATCGCCGCGTACGAGGCCGAGCGCCCGTCCTTCAAGCCGCAGACCCTCCAGGTCTGATCACCCGGAGTCCGCAGGAGCCGGTCCGGGGCTCCGCAAGGTCGAGTTTCGGCCACCCGACATCCCCGCCGTACCCCCGATCAGCCCGATCGGGGGTACGGCCGTTTCTGGCTCCGTCCGCACCCGCCCGTGACGGACGTGACGCACAACTTCCCACGTTAGAGGCGTGGTTGCCGGGGTACGCAGGTTCCTGAGGACCGGTTTCCGAGTGAGCCAGGAAGGCCGTTCGGGGCGGCAGTTGCCCCCTGCGCAGGCGACAACTCGCCCCAGATGGCACAATCTGTGCATGGAACACGACGGCCAACTCGAGCTCTATGCGGCGGTCGCGGTCCGGCTCAAGGAAGCGCACACAAGAGTGCGCGCACTGCAAGTCCCGGAGGGCGTACGGATGGCGCTGACCCGGAAGCTGCTGGTCATTACGGCCGCGGCCAAACACGATCTCGCCGGTGCGGCAAGGCGCCTGGATCGGTTCACCGCCGACCTCGACGCGGGTCGATTCCCCGAAGAGGAAGGCTGAACCGGCCGGTGCGGCCCGAGTCCGTTGCGGCACAAGGGTGATTAGCCCGTTTCGTGTTTGATTTGCGGTATATATCTGCCTAACGTGCGAAAAAGCTTGAACACATTCGTTCTGGCGATGTCTCCGAAGGGGAAGACGTGAACAAGGCGCAGCTCGTAGAAGCGATTGCCGACAAGCTGGGCGGTCGGCAGCAGGCCGCCGACGCTGTCGACGCGGTCCTGGACGCCCTCGTCCGTGCCGTCGTCGCGGGCGACCGGGTCTCGGTCACCGGCTTCGGTTCCTTCGAGAAGGTCGACCGCCCGGCCCGTTACGCCCGCAACCCCCAGACGGGCGAGCGGGTTCGGGTCAAGAAGACCTCCGTGCCGCGCTTCCGCGCGGGCCAGGGCTTCAAGGACCTGGTCAGCGGCTCGAAGAAGCTTCCGAAGAACGACATCGCGGTCAAGAAGGCCCCCAAGGGCAGCCTGTCCGGCCCGCCGCCCACCATCTCCAAGGCCGCGGGCAAGAAGGCCGCCGCCAAGAAGGCCACGGGCGCCGCGAAGAAGACCACGGGCGCGGCCAAGAAGACGTCCGCGGCGGCGAAGAAGACGACCGCGAAGAAGACCACCGGAGCGGCGAAGACGACGGCGAAGAAGACCACCGCCAAGAAGTCGGCGGCCAAGAGCACCACGGCGGCCGCGAAGAAGACCGCCGCCAAGAAGGCCCCCGCGAAGAAGGCCACCGCCAAGAAGGCCCCGGCCAAGAAGTCGACGGCCCGCAAGACCACCGCCAAGAAGGCCACCGCCCGCAAGAAGTAGCAGGCGGCACCCCGCGGCAGCGGGCGAACGGGCACAGGGCTCTCACGCGCCGGGCCGGACTCCCTCGGGAGTCCGGCCCGCGGCGTGTCCGGGATCCGGAGGCAAGCCCGCCGGTCAGAACGTCTGCAGTGTGACCAGCGTGATCCGCAGGCCCGCGCCCGCCTCCGCGCCGGTCCCCGCGCCCGTCCCCGTGTCCTCGGTCTCGATCCGCACCCGCTGCCCGGGCCGCAGCAGTCGCAGGCCCCCGGCGTCGAACGCCGCCGCGTCGAAGGGCACGGGCGTGCCGTCGTCGAGCAGTACCTGCCCGCTGCGGCTCTCGGGGTCGTAGGTGTACGCGGTCGCCTGCATGCCGGCAGCCTACTGCCCGGCGATCAGCAGCCGCCCCGCCACCGCGGCCGTACGGGGCCCCACCCCGAGCGCCAGCGCGGAGCGCAGATCATCGCCGGTGTCGACGTCCTGCCGTACGGAATCCACCGCGCCGAGAGACAGTTCCACCGCACCGGACGCCCGGTGGCGGGCCCGGGAATCCGTGCCGAATGCCGGGGCCAATTCGCGGCCCGGCGCCGCGGCCAGCATGGTGGTGCCGATTCCGGCCGCGTCCGGGAGAAAAGCGCGGGGAAATCGGGCGGCCGCGGCCAGTACCCGCGCCAATTCGGCCGGCCGCAGTGCGGGGAGATCGGCGTTGAGCGCGGCCACCGGGCATTCCGGCCGGCGCGCCCGTACCACGGCCGCCCCGTGCGCCAGCGCGGCGTTCAGACCGCCGCCCGGCTCGTCCCGGACGATGTCCGCGCCGAGTGCCGCCAGCTCCCGTCCGGCCCGCGCGTCGTCCGTGACGACTGCCACATCCGCGACCGCCGGGCAGGCCAGCGCGGCTGCCACGGTGTCCTGTGCGAACGCCAGCGCGAGCCCCGGCCGCAGCCCCTCGTCCGCGGTGTCCGACAGCCTGCTCTTGGCCCGGGCGAGGGGCTTCACGGGTACGACCAGGGTCCACTGCACGAGCGTTCCGCCCTTCTCTCGTCGCCGTCATTGTCACCTGCGAGACCTGGCGGTTCACTCTTCGGGGCGTACGGTGTTCTCGACAGACGGGCGGCCCGGGGCGACACTTGTCCGGCCCCAGGCCCTGGAGGAAAGGTGTCAGCGTGCCCCGCCGCAGAATCGGCTTCTGGTACCGCTTGGCCGCGGTGATCTGCAAACCGCCGCTGGTGGTTCTGATCAAGCGGGACTGGCGGGGAATGGAGAACATTCCGGCCGAGGGTGGATTTATCACCGCCGTGAACCACAATTCGCACGTCGACCCCTTCGCGTACGCGCACTACCAGTACAACACCGGACGGGTCCCGCGATTCCTGGCCAAGAGCGGCCTTTTCAAGAAGGGCCTCGTCGGCGCCGCGATGCGGGGGACCGGACAGATCCCCGTCTACCGCGAGAGCACCGACGCGCTGAGCGCCTTCCGGGCCGCGATCGACGCCGTGGAGCGCGGCGAGTGCGTCGCGTTCTACCCCGAGGGCACCCTCACCCGCGACCCCGACGGCTGGCCGATGACCGCCAAGACCGGTGCCGCGCGCGTCGCCCTGCAGACCAAGTGCCCGGTGATCCCGGTCGCCCAGTGGGGCTGCAACGAACTGCTGCCGCCGTACGCCAAGAAGCCGAACCTCCTGCCGCGCAAGACCCACCAGGTGCTGGCCGGTCCGCCGGTCGACCTGTCGCGGTTCTACGACCGGGAGATGACCGCGGAGGTGCTGAAGGAGGCCACCGAGGTCATCATGGCCGCCGTCACCCGCCAGCTGGAGGACATCCGCGGCGAGAAGGCGCCCGACACCCCCTACGACCCGCGCCGCGAGCGGATCGAGCAGCGGCGCCGTACCCAGCAGGCGAAGTCGCGGTCGGCGCCGCCGCGCACCCCCGGACCGCAGGCAGAAGGGCAGAGCACGTGAGCAAGCCGGTCAAGGCGGCCGTCTTCGGCACCGGATCCTGGGGCACCGCCTTCGGCACGGTCCTCGCCGACGCGGGCTGCGAGGTCACTCTGTGGGGGCGCCGCGCGGCACTCGCCGACGCCGTCAACTCCACCCGCACCAACCCGGACTACCTGCCCGGCGTGGAACTCCCCGAGAACCTGCGGGCCACCACCGACGCCGCCGCGGCCGCACGGGACGCCGACTTCACCGTCCTCGCCGTCCCCTCCCAGACGCTGCGCGCGGGACTCGCCGACTGGGCGCCGCTGCTGGCGCCCGGCACCGTGCTGGTTTCGCTGATGAAGGGCGTCGAACTGGGCTCCGCGATGCGGATGAGCGAGGTGATCGGGGACGTCGCCAAGGTCGGCCCCGAGCGCATCGCCGTGGTCACCGGGCCCAACCTGGCCCGGGAGATCGCCGCCCGGATGCCCGCCGCCGCCGTGGTCGCCTGCCCCGACGAGTCCGTCGCCCGGCGCCTCCAGGCCGCCTGCCACACGCCGTACTTCCGCCCCTACACCAACACCGACGTGATCGGCTGCGAACTGGGCGGCGCCGTGAAGAACGTGATCGGGCTGGCCGTCGGCATCGCGGACGGCATGGGGCTCGGCGACAACGCCAAGGGCTCCCTCATCACCCGCGGCCTCGCCGAGACCACCCGCCTCGGAGTCGCCCTCGGCGCCGACCCGCTGACCTTCTCCGGCCTGGCCGGACTCGGCGACCTGGTGGCGACCTGCTCCTCGCCGCTGTCCCGCAACCACACCTTCGGCACCAACCTCGGCAAGGGCATGACCCTGGAGGAGACCATCGCGGTCACCAAGCAGACCGCCGAGGGCGTCAAGTCCTGCGAGTCGGTGCTGGACCTGGCCCGCAGGCACGGCGTCGACATGCCGATCACCGAGACGGTCGTCGCCATCGTGCACGAGGGCAAGTCCCCGGTGGTCGCCGTGAAGGAACTGATGTCGCGCAGCGCGAAGCCCGAACGACGCTGAGCGACCCCTCCCAAAGCGATCCGGAACCCGCGCGCCACGCGGCCCCGCCGACGCTGTCTCACCACACCGCGGGCGGGTACTCTCAACGCGATATGAGCACCGAGAACCTCCCCCAGAGCCCTGAGCAGAGCCCGGCGCGGCCGCCCCGCAAGCCGCGGGTGGCCGTCGTGTTCGGCGGGCGCAGCTCCGAACACGGGATCTCCGTGGTCACCGCCGGCGCCGTCCTCGCGGCCATCGACCGGACGCGCTACGACGTCCTGCCGATCGGCATCACCAGGGACGGCCGCTGGGCCCTCACCGCCGACGAACCGGAACGCATGGCGATCACCGAACGCCGTACGCCCGACGTCGAGGAGCTGGCCGAGTCGACCGAGGGCGGCGTGCTGCTGCCCGTCGACCCCGCCAACCGCGAGGTCGTCTACAGCGAACCGGGCTCGGTGCCCAAGGCGCTCGGCGAGGTCGACGTCGTCTTCCCCGTGCTGCACGGCCCCTACGGCGAGGACGGCACCCTCCAGGGTCTGCTGGAGCTGTCCGGGGTGCCCTACGTCGGCGCGGGCGTGCTCGCCTCCGCCGTCGGCCAGGACAAGGAGTACATGAAGGCCGTTTTCACCTCCTACGGGCTGAAGGTCGGCCCGTACGTGGTGGTCCGGCCCCGCGAGTGGGAGCGGGACCGGTCCGGCGCCCGCAAGAAGATCGTCGACTTCGCCGGGGAGCACGGCTGGCCGCTGTTCGTGAAGCCCGCGCGCGCGGGCTCCTCGATCGGCATCACCAAGGTCGACGACCTCTCCGGCCTCGACGAGGCCATCGAGGAGGCCCGGCGCCACGACCCGAAGATCCTGGTCGAGGCGGCGCTGCGGGGCCGGGAGATCGAGTGCGGGGTGCTGGAGTTCGAGGACGGCCCCCGGGCCTCCGTCCCGGCCGAGATCCCGCCGCCCTCGGAGCACGCGTACTACGACTTCGAGGCCAAGTACATCGACTCCACCCCCGGCATCGTGCCCGCCCCGCTCACGGCCGAGGAGACCGCCGAGGTGCAGCGCCTCGCCGTGGCGGCGTTCGACGCGGCCTCCTGCGAGGGGCTGGTGCGCGCGGACTTCTTCCTCACCGAGGACGACGAGTTCGTGATCAACGAGATCAACACCATGCCCGGCTTCACGCCGATCTCCATGTACCCGCAGATGTGGCAGGCGAGCGGGGTGAGCTACCCGGAGCTGGTGGACCGGCTGGTCCAGGCGGCGCTGCGGCGGTCCACGGGACTGCGCTGACGCGTTCCGCGCCGTGACCGCTCAGAAGGCGACTCCCTCGGGGGTCGCCTTCTCGCAGTATGATCAGCGGGTTTCCTGTCCGGTCCGGGAACCGTCACCGACTCGCCGTCGTCTGCTGAGGAACAGCCCGCGGCGGCGATCAACAGGACGGGACCGAGCGGTGCAGAGGGGGCCGGAGCTAGAGATGGACGACCGGACAGGTCAGGGTGCGGGTGATGCCGTCCACTTGCTGGACCTTGGCGACCACCATGCGACCCAGTTCGTCGACGGTGTCGGACTGGGCGCGGACGATGACGTCGTAAGGTCCTGTCACGTCCTCGGCCTGGATCACCCCAGGGAGCTTGCTGATCGTCTCGGCGACGGTCGACGCCTTGCCGACCTCCGTCTGGATCAGGATGTACGCCTGTACCACGGAACCTCCAGAGCGGCCACGAGGATCATGTGGGGAAAAGGAACGCCACGGTATCGCGTAGCCGCTCTCCGAGGGGAGACCCGCGGGCCGCGGACCTCGCGCGTCGGGGTGCCCCAGGGACACGAGTTGACGATCACGCCGACCGTGGCGACGGTCCTTTCGACCGTAACGAGGACAGAGATGACGCGCGACCGGGCACGGACACGGACAGGGACGGAAGGGGAGCCAAGGCGATGAAGGGCACTGTTGGTGAGCTGGGGGAGTTCGGGCTCATCAGGGAGCTCACCTCCCGTCTCACCACCACCCCCGCGGTCCGGGTCGGACCCGGCGACGACGCCGCGGTGGTGGCCGCGCCCGACCGCAGGGTGGTGGCCAGCACCGACATCCTCGTCGAGGGGCGGCACTTCCGCCGGGACTGGTCCACCGCGTACGACGTGGGCCGCAAGGCGGCGGCGCAGAACCTGGCCGACATCGCCGCCATGGGTGCCGTGCCGACCGCGCTGCTGCTCGGCCTGGTCGTGCCCGCCGAACTGCCGGTGACCTGGCCGACCGAGCTGATGGACGGGCTGCGCGACGAGTGCCAGGTCGCGGGCGCCTCCGTGGTCGGCGGCGACGTGGTGCGCGGCGACACCATCACCGTGTCCATCACCGCCCTCGGCGACCTGCGCAACCAGGAGCCCGTCACCCGGGCCGGCGCCCAGCCCGGTGACCTCGTCGCGGTGACCGGCTGGCTGGGCTGGTCCGCCGCCGGGTTCGCCGTCCTGTCCCGCGGCTTCCGCTCGCCGCGCGCCTTCGTCGAGGCGCACCGCCGCCCCGAGCCGCCGTACCACGCGGGTCCGGCCGCGGCCGGCCTGGGCGCCACCGCCATGTGCGACGTGAGCGACGGACTCATCGCCGACCTCGGCCACATCGCCGAGGCCAGCAAGGTCAGGATCGACGTGCGCTCCGGGCAGATCGACATCCCCTCCCAGATGAACGACATCGGGCAGGCCGTCGGCGTCGACCCCATGCAGTGGGTGCTCACCGGCGGCGAGGACCACGCGATCGTGGCGACCTTCCCGCCGGACGTGAAGCTGCCCGCCCGCTGGAAGGTCATCGGCGAGGTCCTCAACCCCTCCGCGCTGCCCCAGGTCACCGTGGACGGCGCCCCCTGGACCAGCAAGGGCGGCTGGGACCACTTCGGCGGGGACGTGGAGTCGTGACGGCACTGCCCCTGGTCCTCACCGTGGCGGGCTCCGACTCCGGCGGCGGCGCCGGCATCCAGGCCGACCTGAAGACGATGCTCGCGCTCGGCACCCACGGCATGAGCGTCCTGACCGCGGTCACCGCGCAGAACTCCCGCGGTGTGCAGGGCGCCTGGGAACTGCCCGTCGACGCGGTGCGCGCCCAGTACCGCAGCGTCGTGGACGACATCGGCGTGCAGGCGGTCAAGACCGGGATGCTCTCCTCGGCGGAACTGGTCGAGACCGTCGCCGAGTTGCTCGCCGGCACCGACGCCCCCGCCGTGGTCGACCCGGTCGGCGTCTCCAAGCACGGGGACGCGCTGCTCGCCGCCTCCGCGCTGGACGCGGTGCGCACCCGGCTGCTCCCGGTCGCCACCGTCGCCACGCCCAACCTCGACGAGGTCGCCCAACTCACCGGCGTACGCGTCGAGTCCGACACCGATCTGCGCCGGGCCGCGGACGCCGTCCTCGCGTACGGACCGCGCTGGGTGCTGATCAAGGGCGGCCATCTGGCCGGTGACGCCGTCGACCTGCTCACCGACGGCGCCGAGGAGCACTGGCTGCGCGCCCCCCGCCTGGACAACCGGCACACGCACGGCACCGGCTGCACCCTCGCCTCGGCCGTGGCCTGCGGGCTGGCGAAGGGACAGTCGGTGCCGGAGGCGGTGAGCGCGGCCAAGGAGTACGTCACCGGGGCGATCGCGGCCGGCTTCCCGCTCGGCGGCGGCATCGGACCGGTGGACCACGGCTGGGCGCTCAGGCGGGATACTCCCTGAGTTCGATCCCGGTGGCCGCCTTCTCCGTGAGCCGCTTGAAGAAGCCCGCCATCAGGGGGTGACTGAGCAGCCGGTACATGCGGTCCCGGCTGCGGATGCGGCGCTCGGTGGGCGGGGCGAAGAACGGGCCCGCGTTGCCGGAGATCTTCTGGCAGCCCTTGGCGAAGTCCCGGATCCGCGTCTCGTACTCGGCGAACGCGGTGCGGTGGTCGCCCCCGGACAGGGCGAGTTCCCCGGCCAGGACGTAGGCGCCGACGATCGCGACGCCCGTTCCCATGCCGCCCATGGTGGCGCCGTACCCGGCGTCGCCGAGCAGCGCCACCCGGCCCTTGGTGAGCCGGTCGACGTGGATCTGCGCGATCGCGTCGAAGTACAGGTCGTCGGCCTCCTCCAGCGCCTTCAGCACCCTCGGCGCCTCCCAGCCCATCCCCGCGAACCGCTCCCGCAGGATCCGCTTCTGCCCGGCCACGTCCCCGCGGTCGTACGCCAGCCGCTCCGAGCGGAACACCAGGAGGGCGCCCGCCCGCTCCGGGTCGCCGTCGTAGTTGCCGATGCAGACCGCACGGCCGGGCTCGCTGTACAGGCGGCCGGTGCGGTCCAGGCCCAGGTGGTTGGGGACGCCGAAGCCGGCCACGTAGTGGTCCTGGAAGCGCAGGAACCGGGACTCGTCGCCGAAGACCAGGCGGCGGGTGCGCGAGTGCAGGCCGTCCGCGCCGACGACGAGGTCGAAGCGGCGGGGCGCGCCGCGCTCGAAGGTGACGTCCACACCGTCCCCGGTGTCGGTGAGCGTGGCGACCGAGTCCCCGAAGACGTACTCCACGGTGTCCTCGGTGCGCTCATGGAGGATCCTCGCCAGTTCGCCGCGGAAGATCTCGACGTCGCCGCTCATCATCTCCGCGGGCAGGTCCACGCGCGGGGTGCCGTCGACGTCGACGACGGTCTGCCGGCCCGTGTGGGTCTGCCGGGCGTGGACCTCGTCCCAGATGCCCATGGCGGTGAGCACCTTCCGGTGCACATGGCCCCGGAAGTCGACGGCGAACCCGTCGCCGCGCAGCGCGGGCGCCTTCTCGACGACGGTGACCCGGGCGCCGTACCGGGCGAGGCAGAGGGCGAGGGCGGGCCCGGCGACCCCGGCGCCGGAGACGAGGACGGTGAGGTGGCCGAGGCGGTGTGTGTGCGTCATGGCAACGAGCCTCGGCGGCACCGCTTACCGCGCGCGCACCGCCCGCTTACGGCGCCCTGACTGCGGCTGGCTACGGGGCCCGCGGGCCCCGCGGGCCCTTGGTGGTGACCGGGGGTGTGCGTGGGTGTGCGTGGGTGTGCCGACGGGGGCGTGACGGGGGCCGCTGGCCCGGGCGGTGTGCGGCGCGCTCCGGTGTACCGGTTCCTACCGGCCGCCCATCGCCGCCGCGCGCAGCCCCCGTCCCCGCTCGAAGGCGCGGTCGTACGCCTCGGGCGTGAGCCGGGCGCGGACCTCCCGCTCGGCACGGGCGGCGTCCGGGTCGCCGGGGGCCGGCGCGCCGCGCAGACCCGTGGCGGCGCCGAGGAGTTCGGCAGCGCGCTCCGGGACCGGGGCGAGGACGGCCAGGGCCTCGGCGACCTCCGCCAGAGCGAGCACGTCGGGGCTGCCGACCGCGAGCGCCTGGGCCTGCTCCAGCCAGTCGGCGGCGGTCTGCGCGTCGCCCTCCGCGGCGGCCGTGCGGCCCAGGCCCACCAGGATGCGCACCGACTCGCCGGTGCTGAACCAGTTGTCGGCGCACAAGCGCAGCGCGTTCTCGTACTCCACGCGCGCGCGTGCCGGGTCGCCGGAGAGCCGGGCCACGTCGCCGAGGCCCCGCCGGGCGCTCGCCACCTTGTCACCGGCCCCGGCCGTGCGGGCGAGGGCGGCGGAGTGCGTGAAGTGCCTGGCGGCCTCCACGGGCTCGCCCCGGTGCAGCAGCACGAGCGCGCGCGAGCGCAGCAGGTCGGCGGTCTCCTCGGGCGCGCCCAGCTCCCGGACGTGCTTCAGGCCCTCGTCGAGCAGTTCCAGCGCCCGGTCGTAGTCGCCGCGCCGGTTGGCGAAACCGCCCAGCGGGTCGAGGCAGTTGGCCATGCCCCAGCGGTCACCGGTGGCACGGAACCCCTCCAGGGAGCGGGCGAAGGCGGCCTCCGCGGCGGCCGCCCGGCCCGCGAACAGCTCCTGGTAGCCGAGCCCCATGTCGAGCAGGGCCAGCCCCCAGGGGCCCTCCCCGACCTGGACCCGCGGCACGGCGTCCGCCACGAGCATCGGCCCGCAGGTGAGGGAGTGCAGGACGACCGCGAACGGCAGCCGCAGGGGCCGGTCCAGCGACTCCATCAGCGCCGACACCCGCGCGACCCGCCCGGTTCCGGCCGACGCGTCGTCCCCGTTGCCGGTCTCCTTTCCGGCCCCGGCCCCGGCCCCGGTCCCGTCCTTGTCCTCGTCCCCGTCCCCGTCCCCGTCCCAGGAGACCGCGTTCATCGCGCACAGCGCGTACTCCTCGGTCAGCCCCTCGGGCGGCTCGTCGCCTACGGCCGCCAGCAGCGCGCGGGCCCGGGGCACCTGCTCGCCGTGCAGGCCGCGCAGCCGGCGGAACCAGGTCAGCGCGGCCATGAGCCGCAGGGCCTCGCGCGGTGCGGTGTCCGTGAGGTGCCGCTGGGCCGCGTCCAGATTGCCCAGCTCGGCGGCGAGCCGGGCCAGCCAGGGCAGCTGGCCGCCGGTGCGCAGGTGCGGTTCCGCCCGCTCGGCCAGGTCCAGGAAGTGGGCCGCGTGCGCGTCGCGCAGCGCGTCCCGTCCGGCCAGGCTCTCGGCCGCGAACGCGCGGAGGGTCTCCAGCATCCGGTAGCGGCCCTCGGGCAGGTGCTCCAGGAACGACTTCTCCACCAGCGAGGCGAGCACGTCCTCCGGGTGCGGCACCCCGCAGACCGCCGCCACGGCCTCCAGCGTGGCGCCCCCGGTGAAGACCGTCAGCCGCCGCGCCAGCTCCCGCTCCTCCTCGTCCAGCAGCTCCCAGCTCCACTCCACGACGGCGCGCAGTGTGCGGTGCCGGGGCGCCTTGGCCCGGTCCCCCCGGTTGAGCAGCCGGAAACGGTCGTCCAGGCGGTCGGCCAGCTCGTCCGGGCCGAGGGTGCGCAGCCGGGCCGCGGCAAGCTCGATGGCCAGGGGCAGCCCGTCCAGGGCCGCGCAGATCTCCGGCACGCGCGCGTGGCCGTCGAAACCGGGGCGCACCGCACGGGCGCGTTCCAGGAACAGCTCGACCGACGGGAGCGGCGACAGCGGCGGGACCGGCACCAGGGCCTCGCCGGTGATCTGGAGGCTCTCCCGGCCGGTGGCGAGGATCCGCACGCCCCGGCAGGCACCCAGCAGCAGCGCCGCCAGTGCGGCGGCCGCGTCGACCAGGTGCTCGCAGTTGTCCAGCACGAGCAGCGTCTCGCGGTCCTCCAGGGCGGTCAGCAACCGCTCGGTGGCGTCGACGCCCGCGGTGCGGAAGCCCTCGCGCACCCCGAGCGCGGTGAGCACGGCGTACGGGATCTGCCCGCCGTCGGTCAGCGGCGCCAGCTCGACGAAGCAGACGTCCGCGGGGGAGACCGACGTCTCGTACCGGCTAGCCGCCTCGATCGCGAGCCGGGTCTTGCCGGTGCCGCCGGGACCGGTGAGCGTGACCAGGCGCGCCTCGGCGAACAGGGCGGTGATGCGGTCCAGCTCGGCCTCCCGGCCGACGCAGCGGGTCAGCTGGGCCGGCAGGCGAGGTCGGCGCGGGGCGGCGGTGTGTCCCCGGAGCAGTTCACCGTGGAGGGCGGACAGCTCGGGCGACGGGTCGGCGCCCAGCTGCTCGGCCAGCGTTCGCCGCGCCTCCTCGTACACCGTCAGCGCCTCGGCGGGCCGCCCGCCCGCGTGCAGCGCCCGCATCAGCTGTCCGTACAGCCGCTCGCTCAGGGGATGCGCCGACAGCAGTGCCCGCAGTTCGGGCACCAGCTCGGAACCGGCACCGAGCGCCAGCTCCGCCTCGATCCGGTCCTGTACGGCGGTCAGCCGCAGCTCCGTGAGCCGGGCCGCCTCGGCGGGCGCCTCCGGCAGGTCGGGCAGCGCGGGGCCGCGCCACAGCGCGAGTGCCGCACGCAAGGCGGTCGCCGCGCGCGCGTGGTCACCGGCGGCGAGGGCGGCACGACCGTCTCTGCACAGACGTTCGAATATGTGCGCGTCGACGGACTCGGGCGGCGCGACCAGCCGGTACCCGGCACCGCCCGCCTCGACGGCCGTGTGCGGGGCCAGCCGCCCGCGAAGGCGCGAGATCTGCGACTGGAGGGCGTTCGCGGCACCGGCGGGCGGCTCGCTGCCGTACAGGCCGTCGATCAGCCGGGCCGCGGGGACCGTGCGGCCCGCGTCGAGCAGCAGGAGGGTCAGCAGCGCTCGGGGCCGGGGGCCGCCGGGGTCGACGGGGGTGCCGTCGTCGGTGCGGATGTCCAGGGGGCCGAGAATCCCGAAGCGCATTCCCGGGATTCTGGCACGACGGGAGTTTGCGGCACGGCGGCGAGGGGCCGCGGGGCGGGGGATCCGGGCACGGCAAAAAGCCGGCCCACACGAGGTGGACCGGCTCCGTACAGCGGACCAGGCAGTGGCCGCGCGCTCAGCTGATGCGTCAGCGCGAGACCTTGCCGGCCTTGATGCACGAGGTGCAAGCGTTCACGCGCTTCGGCGTCCCGCCGACCACGGTACGCACACGCTGGATGTTCGGGTTCCAGCGACGGGACGTACGGCGGTGCGAGTGCGAGATGTTGTTGCCGAAGCCCGGCCCCTTGCCGCAGACGTCGCAGTTGGCAGCCACGGGTCACTCCAAAGACTTCAGATGCACTTACGGTTGATCCCGGCATGCCGGGATCAAGCTCTCGGACTCGCGAACGGTCCGGGATCTGAGTGGCGGTGCCAGGGGGATGGCCCGATCGGGATCGGGCAACCGGAGCAGCATACAACGGCTGCTCCCGTACAACGAAACTACCACGGCAGCTCAGGGGCCCGTCCCGGCCCTCTTCCGGTGACCGGGTGCCCAAGGTCTACGCTGCCAGCCACGTCCACAGCACAGGGAGGCGCAGGTGGCGCAGGTGCCGCAGAGGTTCTTCGACGCTCTGGCGGTGCGCACCTGGTGCGGTCTGTCGCTGCGCGCGCTGGGCCGGGCACGCGAGGAGATCGACGCGATCAACGTCTATCCCGTCGCCGACGGCGACACCGGTACGAACCTCTACCTGACGGTCGAGTCGGCCGTCGCCGCCGTGGAGGCCGTCTTCGCCGCGCACGAGGTGGCCGAGGGGCCCCGGAACGCGGGCGAGGCACCCCGGGACGCCGGCGACGGGCCCTCGCTGGCCGACGCCGTGGGCGCCATGGCGCACGGCGCGCTGATCGGCGCGCGGGGCAACTCCGGCACCATCCTCGCCCAGCTGCTGCGCGGCATGGCCCAGGTGCTCGCCGCACGGGGTGACTCCGCCCACACCGAGGGCACCGGACTGCGGCTGGCCCTGCGGCACGCGGCCGCGTCCGCCCGGCAGGCCGTGGCCCACCCGGTCGAGGGCACCGTCCTGACCGTCGCCTCGGCCGCCGCGGACGCGGCCGACGGTGCCGGGGACGACTGTGCCGAGGTGGCACGCACCGCCTACGAGGGCGCCCGCGCGGCGCTCGCCGCGACCCCGGGCCAGCTGGCCGTCCTGGGGCGCGCCGGAGTCGTCGACGCGGGCGGGCACGGGCTGGTGACGGTCCTGGCGGCCCTGGTGGAGACGTTCACGGGCCGGGCGCCGGGACCGGTCGCGGTGCCGCACGCGCGCGTGCACCACGGCGGCGAGGAACCCGGCGAAGTGCCCGCGGCCGGGGGGTGCGCCACGGAGACGGAGGCCGACGAGAACGGTCCCGCCTTCGAGGTGATCTACCTCCTGGAGGCCGAGGACGCGGCCGTGGCCCGGCTGCGGCAGCGGCTCGACGCCCTCGGGGACTCGCTCGTCGTGGTCGGCGGCGACGGACTGTGGAACGTCCACGTGCACGTCGACGACGCGGGCGCCGCCGTGGAGGCCGGTGTCGAGGCCGGACGGCCGCACCGGATCCGCATCACCCACTTCGGGCACGGCGACGCGCACACCACCAAGGCCGAGCGCCCGCCCCGGGAGCGCACCCAGCGCGCCGTGGTGGCCGTCGTACCGGGGGAGGGGCTGGCGGCGCTGTACGCCGAGGCCGGCGCGACCACCCTGCTCGCGCGCCCCGGGGAGCCGCCCGCGAGCGGCGAGCTGGTCCAGGCCGTCCGGCGGGCGCACGCGCGCGAGGTGGTGCTGCTGCCCAACGACGCCGAGCTGCGCCACACCGCCGCCGCGGCGGCCGAGCAGGCCCGCACCGAGGGCATCCGGGTCGCCCTCATCCCGACCCGCTCCGCGGTCCAGGGCATCGCCGCGCTCGCCGTGCACGAGTCCGAGCGCCGCTTCGACGAGGACGTGGTGGCGATGACCTCGGCGGCCGGCGCCACCCGGCACGCGGAGGTCACCGTCGCCGAACGCCAGTCCTGGACTACGGCCGGCATCTGCCAGGCCGGTGACGTGCTCGGCCTCATCGACGGCGACGTGGCCGTGATCGGCACCGACGTCGCACAGGTCGCCGCGACCGTCCTGGACCGCATGCTGTCGGCCGGCGGCGAGCTGGTCACCCTGGTCCTCGGCGACGAGGCGCCCGAGAGCGTCGCCGACCACCTCCGGGCCCGCGTCCGGGAGGCCTACCTCGCCGTCGACACGGTCGTCTACCGGGGCGGCCGGCAGGGCGCCCTGCTGCTGGTCGGCGTGGAGTAGGGGGAGCAGCGCGGGGCCGGTACGGCGTTCCCCCGGGCCGTTGTCAGTGGCGTGGTGTGGAATGGATCTCGTGCCCGCACTGCAAGAACCCCTGAAGAAGGTGCTCGGCCCCGCCACCGCGAAGGTGATGGCCGAGCACCTCGGCCTGCACACCGTCGGCGACCTCCTCCACCACTACCCCAGGAGATACGAGGAGCGCGGTCAGCTCACCCACCTCGCCGACCTGCCCATGGACGAGCACGTCACCGTGGTCGCCCAGGTCGCCGACGCCCGGCTGCACACCTTCGCCTCCTCCAAGGCCCCGCGCGGCAAGGGACAGCGCCTCGAAGTGACCATCACGGACGGCAGCGGCCGCCTCCAACTGGTCTTCTTCGGCAACGGCGTCCACAAACCCCACAAGGAACTCCTGCCGGGCACCCGCGCGATGTTCGCCGGCAAGGTCTCCGTCTTCAACCGCCGTCTTCAACTGGCCCATCCGGCATACGAGTTGCTGCGCGGCGACACCGAGGGCGGGGAAACCGTCGAGTCCTGGGCGGGCGCCCTCATCCCCCTCTACCCGGCCACCGCCAAGCTGGAGTCCTGGAAGCTCGCCAAGGCGATCCAGACGGTGCTGCCCAGCGCCCAGGAGGCCGTCGACCCGCTCCCCGGCTCCCTGCGCGAGGGCCGGGGCCTGGTCTCCCTGCCCGAAGCCCTCCTCAAGATCCACCGCCCGCACACCAAGGCCGACATCGAGGACGCCCGCGCCCGGCTGAAGTGGGACGAGGCCTTCGTCCTCCAGGTCGCCCTCGCCCGCCGCCGCCACGCCGAGACCCAACTCCCCGCCGTGCCCAGGAAGCCCGGCCCGGACGGCCTGCTCACCGCCTTCGACGACCGCCTCCCCTTCACCCTCACCGACGGCCAGCAGACGGTCTCCCGCGAGATCTTCGACGACCTCGCCACCGACCACCCGATGCACCGGCTGCTCCAGGGTGAGGTGGGCAGCGGCAAGACCCTGGTCGCGCTGCGCGCCATGCTCGCCGTCGTCGACTCCGGCGGGCAGGCCGTGATGCTGGCGCCCACCGAGGTGCTCGCCCAGCAGCACCACCGGTCGGTCGTCGAGATGATGGGCGAGCTGGCCGAGGGAGGCATGCTGGGCGGCGCCGAGCACGCCACCAAGGTGGTGCTGCTCACCGGCTCCATGGGCGCCGCCGCCCGCCGGCAGGCCCTGCTCGACCTGGCCACCGGCGAGGCCGGCATCGTCATCGGCACCCACGCCCTGATCGAGGACAAGGTCCAGTTCCACGACCTTGGCCTGGTCGTCGTCGACGAGCAGCACCGCTTCGGCGTGGAGCAGCGCGACGCCCTGCGCGGCAAGGGCAAGCAGCCCCCGCACCTGCTCGTCATGACCGCCACACCCATCCCGCGCACCGTCGCCATGACCGTCTTCGGCGACCTGGAGACCTCCGTCCTGGACCAGCTCCCGGCCGGCCGTTCCCCGATCGCCAGCCACGTCGTCCCGGCCGCGGACAAGCCGCACTTCCTCGCCCGGGCCTGGGAGCGGGTTCGCGAGGAGGTCTCGAACGGCCACCAGGCGTACGTCGTGTGCCCGCGCATCGGCGACGAGGACGACGACCCGAAGAAGAAGGCCGCGCAGCGCACCTCGCCCGAGGACGACGCCGAGAAGCGGCCCCCGCTCGCGGTCCTCGACGTCGCCGAGCAGCTGGCCAAGGGCCCGTTGCAGGGCCTCAAGGTGGAGGTGCTGCACGGCCGTATGCAGCCCGACGACAAGGACGCGGTCATGCGCCGCTTCGCCGCCGGGGAGACCGACGTCCTGGTCGCCACCACCGTCATCGAGGTCGGCGTGAACGTCCCCAACGCCACCGCGATGGTGATCATGGACGCCGACCGCTTCGGCGTCTCCCAGCTCCACCAGCTGCGCGGCCGGGTCGGCCGTGGCTCCGCCCCCGGCCTGTGCCTGCTGGTCAGCGAGATGCCCGAGGCCAGTGCGGCCCGGCAGCGGCTGAACGCCGTCGCGAGCACCCGCGACGGCTTCGAGCTCTCCCGCATCGACCTCGAACAGCGCCGCGAGGGCGACGTCCTCGGCCAGGCCCAGTCCGGCGCCCGCACCTCGCTGCGGGTCCTCGCCGTCATCGAGGACGAGGAGATCATCGCCGAGGCGAGACAGGAGGCGGCGGCCGTCGTCGCCGCCGACCCGGAGCTGACCGGCCTGCCGGGGCTGCGCACCGCCCTGGAGGCACTGCTGGACGAGGAGCGGGAGCAGTACCTGGAGAAGGGCTGAGAGACTGGCAGCGGACACCGTCCGTCCACCCGAGCACCGACAAGGACCCAGAAATGACCCGCGTGATCGCCGGCAAGGCCGGCGGACGTCGCCTGGCCGTCCCGCCGGGGACCGGTACCCGCCCCACGTCCGACCGCGCGCGCGAGGGCCTGTTCTCCACCTGGCAGTCCCTGCTCGGCGGCCCGCTGGACGGCGAGCGGGTGCTCGACCTGTACGCCGGTTCCGGCGCCGTCGGCCTGGAGGCGCTCTCGCGCGGCGCGGGGCACGTGCTGCTCGTCGAGGCCGACGCCCGGGCCGCCCGCACGGTCCGGGAGAACGTCAAGTCCCTCGGCCTGCCCGGCGCCGAGGTCAGGGCGGGCAAAGCGGAGCAGATCATCCGCACCCCCGCCCCCGGGGACCCGTACGACGTGGTCTTCCTGGACCCGCCGTACGCCGTCTCGGACGACGATCTTCGGGAGATCCTGCTCACACTCCGCACGGAGGGGTGGCTCGGGACGGAAGCGCTCGTCACCGTGGAGCGCAGCACCAGGGGCGGCGAATTCCGCTGGCCGCACGGCTTCGAAGCGATCCGGGCCCGTCGCTACGGCGAGGGAACGTTTTGGTACGGTCGCGCCGCCTCTACGTGCGAAGACGCACGATGACCGGACCGGAGAGCGAGGGAACTCAAGTGCGCCGCGCCGTCTGTCCCGGGTCGTTCGACCCGATCACCAACGGACATCTCGACATCATCGCCCGTGCCTCCAGCCTCTACGACGAGGTCTACGTCGCGGTGATGATCAACCAGGCCAAGAAGGGCCTGTTCGAGATCGAGGAGCGGATCGACCTCATCCGCCAGGTCACCGCCGAGTACGGGAACGTCCGCGTCGAGTCCTTCCACGGCCTGCTCGTCGACTTCTGCAAGCAGCGCGAGATCCCCGCCATCGTCAAGGGCCTGCGCGCGGTCAGCGACTTCGACTACGAGCTGCAGATGGCCCAGATGAACAACGGCCTCTCCGGCGTGGAGACCCTCTTCATCCCCACCAACCCCACCTACAGCTTCCTGTCGTCCTCCCTGGTCAAGGAGGTCGCGACCTGGGGCGGCGACGTCTCCCACCTGGTGCCGCCGCTGGTCCTGGAAGCCCTCACGGAACGCCTGCGCAACCGCTGACCGCCCCGTCGTCCAGCCGGTGCCGCACCCCCGGAGCCTGACAATCCGTCACCCGGTGTCCCCCGGACGCCCCAGGGCCGTACAGTCGTCCCGTCCGTCTCCATCACAGCTGTAGAGAGTGGCGAGCACACGGTGGACGTGCAGAACAAGCTCGACGAGATCACCGCGATGGTCTCCGGCGCCCGCGCCATGCCCATGTCGGCCTCGTGCGTGGTCAACCGCGCCGAACTGCTCGCGATGCTGGAAGAGCTGCGCGCCGAGCTGCCCGGTTCCCTCGCCCAGGCGCAGGAGCTGATCGGCGACCGGGAGCAGATGGTGGCGCAGGCCCGCCAGGAGGCCGACCGGATCATCGAGAGCGCGCACGCCGAACGCGGCTCCCTGATCGCCGACACCGAGGTCGCCCGCCGCTCCCAGGCCGAGGCCGACCGGATCCTCGCCGAGGCCCGCCAGGAGGCCGAGGAGGTCCGCGCCGAGGCCGACGACTACGTCGACTCCAAGCTCGCCAACTTCGAGGTCGTGCTCACCAAGACCCTCGGCTCCGTCGGCCGCGGCCGCGAGAAGCTCCTGGGCACCGGACCCGGCCTCGACGAGAACGGCTACGAGGACGAGGACGCCCCCGAGCGCAGCCACGACCCCGAGACCCTGCGCCGCGACGCCGACGCCTACGTCGACACCAAGCTCGGCGCCTTCGAGGCCGTGCTGGCCAAGACCCTGGAAGCGGTCGGCAAGGGCCGCCAGAAGCTGCACGGCCGGATCGCCACCGACGACCTCGGCGTCCTCGCCGACGACATGACCACCGTCCAGCACTCCAGCGACGCCGACTACCTCGCCGACCTCGCGGGCCTCTCCGACGCCGCCCCCGCCCCCGCCGCCGAGCAGCCCAGGCAGCCCCAGTACGGCGAGCCGGAGCCCGTGGCGGCCCAGGCGCCCCCGGCCGTGCCCGAGATGCCGGCCCAGGAACCGGCGTACGGCTACGCCCAGCAGCAGCCCGACCCGTACGCGGCCTACCAGCAGACCTACGGCGGCGGCCAGGACCCGTACGGCTACCAGCAGCAGGGCGCCGACCCGTACGCCTACCCGTACGACGGCGGGCAGCAGGGCTACGACGGGCAGCAGGGCTACGCCCAGCCCCAGGTCCCGCAGCAGCCCCCGCACGCACCGCAGGTCCAGCCGCAGGCGCTCGACGAGACCAGCCTCTTCGACACCAGCATGATCAGCGCCGAGCAGCTGAGGGCGTACGAACAAGGCCGCGGCCTCTAGGCGGGGCCCCGGGGGCGAGGGCGTCCCGGCCCGGATTGGGCCGAGAGCGAATGGTCCAGTATCCTGGCTCTTCGGTCGCGCGTACGTCCGCGATCGCCGCTGCCCGGGAACACCGAAGGGCAGCGCCCCCACCTCACGAAGACCGAAAGCAGGAATGGTTCTGAACGCGCGCCTCGACCACCGCGACCCCCTCGTGTTCGACACGCACGAGCTGGGACGGCGGCCCGGTGCGCTCCAGCGCCTGACCCGCACGGTCGACGCTCCCCGGGACTTCGGTCTCCAGGGGGTCATCGGAGTGCCGGAAGGCGCCCCGGTGGAGCTGGATCTCCGGCTCGAGTCGGTCATGGAAGGGGTGCTCGTCACGGGCACCGCCCGTGCCAGGGCCGAGGGGGAGTGCGTAAGGTGTCTGGAGCCGGTCGAGCAGCAGCTCGAAGCGGACTTCCAGGAGCTGTTCTCGTACCCTGACGCCGACGACCGTGGCCGCCCCGTGGCGGAACCGGGCGACGACGCCGAGGACGACGAGGACCGGCTCTTCGTCGAGGACGGACTGATCGGCCTCGAACCCGTGCTGCGCGACGCGGTGGTGCTCGCACTGCCGATGCAGCCGGTGTGCCGGGAGGACTGCCAGGGTCTGTGCTCCGAGTGCGGAGCCCGCCTGTCGGACGACCCGGACCACCACCACGACGCCGTCGACATCCGTTGGGCGGCATTGCAGGGACTCGCCGGTTCACTCGGAGACGGCGAGAAGGACGAGATGAGCGGCGACGGGCCAGAATCCGCGGACGCCGCCGAGAAGCAGGAGAAGTAGCCGTGGCTGTTCCGAAGCGGAAGATGTCGCGCAGCAACACGCGCCACCGCCGGTCGCAGTGGAAGGCTGCGGTCCCCACCCTGGTTGCGTGCGAGCGCTGCCACGAGCCCAAGCAGCAGCACATCGCGTGCCCGTCTTGCGGCACTTACAACAAGCGCCAGGTCCTCGAGGTCTGAGCGGCTGGTGAGAGGCACTGTGTCCACTACCAAGAAGGTGGCAGAGTCCGAAGCCACCAGTCCCCGCCGCCGCGGGGGTGCTCCGGCGGACACCCAGGCCTCGTCCCACACGCTTCTGGAAGGGCGGCTCGGCTATCAGCTCGAGTCCGCCCTTCTGGTGCGTGCACTGACCCACCGTTCCTACGCGTACGAGAACGGCGGTCTGCCGACGAACGAGCGGCTGGAGTTCCTCGGTGACTCCGTCCTCGGCCTCGTCGTCACGGACACGCTGTACCGCACCCACCCCGACCTGCCCGAGGGCCAGCTGGCCAAGCTGCGGGCCGCGGTGGTCAACTCGCGTGCGCTGGCGGAGGTGGGCCGCGGGCTCGAACTCGGCTCCTTCATCCGGCTCGGCCGCGGTGAAGAGGGCACGGGCGGCCGGGACAAGGCGTCCATCCTCGCCGACACCCTCGAAGCGGTGATCGGCGCGGTCTATCTCGACCAGGGCCTCGACGCGGCCTCCGAACTGGTGCACCGCCTGTTCGACCCGCTGATCGAGAAGTCCTCCAACCTCGGCGCCGGCCTGGACTGGAAGACCAGCCTCCAGGAACTCACCGCGACCGAAGGGCTCGGCGTTCCCGAGTACCTGGTCACGGAGACCGGCCCCGACCACGAGAAGACCTTCACTGCTGCCGCCCGCGTCGGAGGCGTCTCGTACGGCACCGGCACCGGCCGCAGCAAGAAGGAGGCGGAGCAGCAGGCCGCGGAATCCGCGTGGCGGTCCATCCGGGCCGCGGCGGACGAGCGCGCCAAGGCGACGGCCAACGCCGTCGACGCGGACCCCGACGAGGCGTCCGCCTCCGCCTGACCACCCACCGCACGATCCGCACGCCCGCCCCGCCCCGGGGCGGGCGTCGTCGCCCGTCCACGCCCGGCCCACCCCGGAGGGGAACGCCATGCCCGAGTTGCCCGAGGTGGAGGTCGTACGGCGCGGACTCGCGCGCTGGGTCGCCCACCGGACCGTCGCCGACGCCGAGGTGCTGCACCCGCGCGCGGTCCGCCGGCACCTCGCCGGACCCGACGACTTCGCCCACCGCCTGGGCGGCCACCGCATCGGCACCCCCAGCCGCCGCGGCAAGTACCTGTGGCTGCCCCTGGAGGACACCGACCAGGCGGTCCTCGCCCACCTCGGCATGAGCGGCCAGCTCCTGGTCCAGCCGCACGAGGTCCCCGCCGAGAAGCACCTGCGCATCCGGGTCCGCTTCGCCGACGACCTCGGCACCGAACTCCGCTTCGTCGACCAGCGCACCTTCGGCGGCCTCTCCCTGCACGAGACGTCCGCCGACGGACTGCCCGACGTCATCGCGCACATCGCCCGCGACCCGCTGGACCCCCTCTTCGACGACGAGGCGTTCCACCGCGCCCTGCGCCGCAAGCGCACCACCATCAAACGGGCCCTGCTCGACCAGTCCCTGATCAGCGGCGTCGGCAACATCTACGCCGACGAGGCCCTGTGGCGCGCCCGCCTGCACTACGAACGCCCCACGGCGACCCTCACCCGCCCCCGCACCACCGAACTCCTCGGCCACGTCAGGGACGTCATGAACGCGGCCCTCGCCGTGGGCGGCACCAGCTTCGACAGCCTGTACGTCAACATCAACGGCGAGTCCGGCTACTTCGAACGCTCCCTCGACGCGTACGGCCGAGAGGGCCTGCCCTGCCGCCGCTGCGCCACCCCGATGCGCCGCCGGCCGTGGATGAACCGGTCCAGCTACTACTGCCCGAAGTGCCAGCGGGCGCCGAGGGTCACGCCGTAGGCATCCGCTGTGCGTCGTACCGCTCCCGCGACGCCAGCACCTCGTCCATCCGCCCCTCCAGGCACTGGATGAGCGCCTTCAGCCGCCCGGCCACCTCACGGCCCAGCGCGGTCAGCTCGTAGTCCACGCGCGGCGGGTTGGTCGGCTGGGCCTCGCGGTGCACCAGCCCGTCGCGCTCCAGCGCGTGCAGGGTCTGGGCCAGCATCTTCTCGCTGACGCCGTCCACCCGGCGGCGCAGCTCGTTGAACCGGAAGGAGCCCTCGTACAGCGCGCCGAGCGTCAGCGCGCCCCAGCGCCCGGTGACGTGCTCCAGGGTGCCGCGCGAGGGACAGGCCCGCGAGAACACGTCGTACGGCAGCTCCTGCTCCGCCGTGCGCTCCTGCGTGGTCGAC
This sequence comes from Streptomyces hyderabadensis, assembly GCF_020404845.1. Classification (GTDB taxonomy): domain Bacteria; phylum Actinomycetota; class Actinomycetes; order Streptomycetales; family Streptomycetaceae; genus Streptomyces; species Streptomyces hyderabadensis. Next base: position 60,545 of record NZ_JAIOJZ010000035.1, read on the forward strand.
ATGCGTCCAGCGTACGTGAGCACAGCGCCACCCCGCAGACCGCGCTGACCGGGGGACAGCGCCGGGACCCGCGCCGGGGCGGCAGGGTCCGGGATGGTCAGTAGCCGAAGTCCTGTGTCCACCAGGGGCCGCCGGAGCCGAAGTGGACACCGACGCCGATGGTCTTGAAGTCGCAGTTCAGGATGTTGGCGCGGTGGTCGGGGCTGTTCATCCAGGCGTCCATCACGGCCTGGGCGTCGGCCTGGCCGCGGGCTATGTTCTCGCCGCCGAGACCGGATATGCCGGCTGCCGCCGCCCGGTCCCAGGGGGTGGCGCCGCCGGGGTCGGTGTGGTCGAAGAAGCCCTGGGTCGCCATGGCCGTGCTGAAGTCCTCGGCCAGTTCGCGCAGGGCGCTGTTCGCGGCCACCGGGCTGCAGCCGACCTTGGCCCGTTCGTCGTTGACCAGCTTGATCACCTGCGCCTGCGCGACGGCCTGCTCGGAGACGGCGGCGGACGCGCCGGGCGTCGCGGGCTCCTCGGTGGCCGGGCGCGAGGGCGTGGGCTTCGGCTTGCTGCTCGGCGTCGTCTTCGGCTTCTTGGTCTTCGACGGTGTCCCGGCCGGGGCGGCGGGCTTCGAGGCCGGTGCCGAGGCGGAGGGGGAGGACGGAGAGGATGGCGCGGCGGACGAAGAGGACGGGGCGGACGGGGAGTCCTTGGCGGGCGCCTCCTTCGACGGGGACTGGGAGGACCGGGACGGCGAGGAGGACCGGTCGGTGCCGCGGCTCGTGGCGGCGTCGTCGCCACGGCCGCTGTCGGCGCTGCCCGAGGTGCCGCCCTGCTGGGACGGGCTGTTCGTCGGGACGTCCTGGGCGTGCACCCGGTCGCCTCCGCCGCTGCCGCCGCCGAGCCGGTAGTTGTCGAGGCCCGGCACCACGCCCGTGGCCACCGCCACCGTGCCGATGGCGACCGCGGCGGACACCCCGAGCAGACCGGTGCGGACGGGGGTGGCCGCCCTCTTCCGGCGGCGCCGGCGCCCTCCGCCGGGCTGCGAGCCGCCGTCGGGCGTGTATCCCCCGCTGGGGAACGCGACGGTGCGGCCGGCCTGCGGGCCTTCGCCGTCCGGTCCGTCAGGGCCGTCCGGTCCGGCCGCGAACAGGTAGGCGTCGCTCTTGGCGCGGACCTCGGCGTACGCCTCGGGGTTCAGATAGGGGGCGATGCCCATCGTGGGCGCCTCGCCGGCGTCCCGCCTCAGCGGGTCGCTGCCTCGTCCCGTCGTCGTGCCGTCCGTCTCGTGGCCCCCCGCGGCGCGGCCCGTGGCGGCGCGGCCGGCGGCGGAGCGTCGGTGGCGTCCCATGTCCTGGCCTTCCTCGTCCTCGTCCTCGCGCTGGGCTTGCCCTGCGGTCGACTGCACTCATGATCAATACGAAACCCACACGATCGGGTGAGTTTCGTATGGGATTCATTGGGTCGGGACGGTACCGCATGGCGCCAGGGGGTGAAGTGTCCCGCGGGACATTGACTGGTTAGCTTGCAGCCATGAACGAGGATGTACGGCTGGTCGCGTGGGTGCGCGGACAGGTCCAGGGCGTGGGATTCCGCTGGTTCACGCGGGCCAGGGCGCTGGAACTCGGCGGGATGAGTGGTTTTGCTCTCAATTTGGGCGACGGTCGCGTCCAGGTCGTCGCGGAGGGCCCGCGCGAGCGCTGCGAGCGCCTGCTGGAGTGGCTGCACGGCGACGACACGCCCGGACGCGTGGACGGAGTCACCGAGATCTGGGACACACCCCGCGGGGGCTACGACGGCTTCGCCATCCGCTGACGGCCCTCCGTGCAGGGGCCCGCGGACGCCGGACAGGACCCGCCCCGCAGGGGTGGCCCGGGCGAAAACGGGCAGGTGGTTGCCAAGGACGGCCGCTCGTGGCAGGCTCCGGACGCAGAATGATCGCCGCGCCCCCAGGGGCCCGCAGGAGTCGCAGCGCCGCCGCTTCCCGGCCGCATGCCCCCGGGCGCCCGCCAATACGGGGCGTGATCGTGTTGACCGTCAAACTTTTTGGTGAGACGCTGAAAGCCCCGCGCACCTTAGCTGTTTGGCATGGTTGAACGGCAGTGAAAACTCCATAGTGCCAAGCACCGCGGGTGCGATTCCCTCACGACCCACACCGCTTCGGTCGGTCACTCATTGTGGAGGACCATCCATCATGGCAAAGGCGCTTCTCGGTTACGTCGGCGGCTCCGACCCTCGACTCCTCGCCGAGATGCGACGGCTCCAGCAGCGCGTCCAGGACCTGGAATCCGAGCTCGGACGAATCCAGGCGGAGAAGGACGCGCTGGCGGCTGCCGCTTCTCACGACAGGATCATGGAGAGCATGGAGAGCGTTGACGCACACCAGGCGGAGCCTGCGCTCACCTGATCACTGCATCGCTCCACCACGGCACGGCAGTGGTTGGGCCCGCCCGTACAACCGCTCAGGTGTCAGAGTCTGCAAGGGACGCTTCGGCGTCCCTTCTTTCTTTCCCGCCCCCCGTCTCGCCGCGGCCCCGCCCGTCGTGTGTCCGTCCCCGCGCAACCTTTCACCCTCTTCAACGTCTGATGTGCCCTGCACGTTCACCGGTGAAACCGCGACGGTTCACCGGTTCGTGGAGTGAGACACACCCGAGAGGTAGAGTCCGACGACGTGCACCTGAAGGCCCTGACCCTGAGAGGGTTCAAGTCGTTCGCCTCGGCGACCACGCTCCGGTTCGAGCCGGGCATCACCTGTGTCGTCGGCCCCAACGGCTCGGGCAAGTCCAACGTCGTCGACGCGCTCAGCTGGGTCATGGGCGAACAGGGCGCCAAGTCGCTGCGCGGCGGCAAGATGGAGGACGTCATCTTCGCCGGCACCACCGGCCGCCCGCCGCTCGGCCGGGCCGAGGTGTCGCTGACCATCGACAACTCCGACGGGGCCCTGCCCATCGAGTACGCCGAGGTCACCATCACGCGGATCATGTTCCGCAACGGCGGCAGCGAGTACCAGATCAACGGCGACACCTGCCGCCTCCTGGACATCCAGGAACTGCTCTCCGACTCCGGCATCGGCCGCGAGATGCACGTCATCGTCGGACAGGGCCAGCTCGACTCCGTCCTGCACGCCGACCCGATGGGCCGCCGGGCCTTCATCGAGGAGGCCGCCGGCGTCCTCAAGCACCGCAAGCGCAAGGAGAAGGCGCTGCGGAAACTGGACGCGATGCAGGCCAACCTCGCGCGCGTGCAGGACCTCACCGACGAGCTGCGGCGCCAGCTCAAGCCCCTCGGGCGCCAGGCCGCCGTCGCCCGTCGGGCCGCCGTCATCCAGGCCGACCTGCGGGACGCCCGGCTGCGGCTCCTCGCCGACGACCTGGTACGGATGCGCGAAGCGCTGCAGGCCGAGATCGCCGACGAGGCCGCGCTCAAGGAACGCAAGGACGCCGCCGAGCAGGAGCTGGGCCGGGCGCTGCGCCGCGAGGCGGACCTGGAGGACGAGGTGCGCCGCCTCACCCCGCGCCTCCAGCGCGCCCAGCAGACCTGGTACGAGCTGTCCCAGCTCGCCGAACGGGTGCGCGGCACGATCTCGCTGGCCGACGCGCGCGTGAAGAGCGCCACCTCCGCGCCGCCCGAGGAGCGCCGCGGCCGCGACCCGGAGGAACTGGAGCGCGAGGCCGCCCGCGTCCGCGAGCAGGAGGCCGAACTCGAAGCGGCCCTGGAGGCGGCCGAACACGCCCTGGAGGACACGGTCGCGCACCGCGCCGACCTCGAACGCGAACTGGCCGTGGAGGAGCGCCGCCTCAAGGACGCCGCCCGGGCCATCGCCGACCGCCGCGAGGGCCTGGCCCGGCTGAGCGGCCAGGTCGGCGCCGCCCGGTCCCGCGCCGCCTCCGCCCAGGCCGAGATCGAGCGCCTGGCCGAGGCCCGCGACGCGTCGCGCGAGCGGGCCGCCGCCGCCCAGGAGGAGTACGAAACCCTCCAGGCCGAGGTCGACGGACTCGACGCCGACGACCGGGAACTGGCCGAGCGGCACGACGCCGCCCGGCAGGCACTCACCGAGGCGGAGACCGCCCTGAGCGCGGCGCGCGAGGCGGCCACCGCGGCGGAACGCGAGCGCGCCGCCACGCAGGCCCGGCACGAGGCCCTCGCCCTGGGCCTGCGCCGCAAGGACGGCACCGGCGCACTGCTCGCCGCCAAGGACCGGCTCACCGGCCTGCTCGGCCCCGCCGCCGGACTCCTCACCGTGACTCCGGGTCACGAAGCCGCCCTGGCCACCGCCTTCGGCGCCGCCGCCGACGCCCTCGCGGTGACCTCCCCGGCGGCCGCCGCCGACGCCATCCGCCTGCTGCGCAAGCAGGACGCGGGCCGCGCCGCCCTGCTGCTGGCCGGCGCCCCCGACGACGTACCGGACGGCATGCGCGACGCGCGCGAGGACGGGCCGCCGTACGCCGCGGACCTGGTCCACGGGCCCGCCGACCTGATGCCCGCCGTACGTCGGCTGCTGCGCGGGATCGTCGTCGTCGCCACCCTGGAGGACGCCGAGGACCTCGTCTACGCCCGCCCCGGGCTGACCGCCGTCACCGCGGAGGGGGACCTGCTGGGCGCCCACTTCGCGCAGGGCGGGTCCGCCGGCGCGCCCAGCCTCCTGGAGGTGCAGGCGTCCGTGGACCAGGCCGCCGCCGAGCTGGCGGAGCTGGGCGTGCGGTGCGAGGAGCTGGCGGCGGCGCAGGACGCGGCCGCCGCACGGCGCCGGGAGTGCGCGGCGCTCGTCGAGGAGCTGGGGGAGCGGCGCCGGGCCGCCGACCGGGAGAAGTCGTCCGTCGCCCAGCAGCTGGGCCGGCTGGCCGGACAGGCGCGCGGCGCCGCCGGGGAGGCGGAACGGTCCACCGCCGCTGCCGCCCGGGCGCAGGAGGCGCTGGACAAGGCGCTCATGGAGGTCGAGGAACTGGCCGAGCGGCTGGCCGTCGCCGAGGAGATGCCGGTCGAGGAGGAGCCCGACACCGCCGCCCGCGACCGGCTTGCCGCCGACGGGGCCAACGCCCGCCAGACCGAGATGGAGGCCCGCCTCCAGGTCCGTACCCACGAGGAGCGGGTCAAGGGACTCGCCGGACGGGCCGACTCCCTGGACCGGGCCGCCCGCGCCGAACGCGAGGCACGCGCGCGTGCCGAACAGCGGCGGGCCAGGCTGCGGCACGAGGCGGCCGTCGCCGAGGCGGTCGCCGCCGGCGCCCGGCAGCTGCTCGCCCACGTCGAGGTCTCGCTGACCCGCGCCGACCAGGAGCGCACCGTCGCCGAGGCGGCCAAGGCCCGGCGCGAGCAGGAACTGACCGCCGCGCGCACCGCCGGACGCGACCTCAAGGCGGAGCTGGACAAGTTGACGGATTCAGTTCACCGGGGCGAGGTACTCGGCGCCGAGAAGCGGCTGCGGATCGAGCAGCTGGAGACCAAGGCGCTGGAGGAACTCGGTGTGGAACCGGCGGGGCTCGCGGCCGAGTACGGCCCCCATCAAGAGGTGCCGCCCTCGCCCCCCGCCGAGGGGGAGGTGCTCCCCGAGGACCCGGAGCACCCGCGCAACCGCCCGCGGCCGTTCGTCCGCGCCGAGCAGGAGAAGCGGCTGAAGGCCGCCGAGCGCGCCTACCAGCAGCTCGGCAAGGTCAATCCGCTGGCCCTGGAGGAGTTCGCGGCGCTGGAGGAGCGGCACCAGTTCCTCAGCGAGCAGCTGGAGGACCTGAAGAAGACCCGCGCCGACCTGCTCCAGGTCGTCAAGGAGGTCGACGAGCGCGTCGAGCAGGTCTTCACCGAGGCCTTCCGGGACACGGCCCGGGAGTTCGAGGGCGTCTTCGGCAGGCTGTTCCCGGGCGGTGAGGGGCGGCTGATCCTGACCGACCCCGACAACATGCTCACCACGGGTGTGGACGTCGAGGCCCGGCCCCCGGGGAAAAAGGTCAAGCGGCTCTCACTGCTCTCCGGCGGGGAGCGCTCGCTGACCGCGGTGGCGATGCTGGTGTCGATCTTCAAGGCCCGGCCGAGTCCGTTCTACGTGATGGACGAGGTCGAGGCGGCGCTCGACGACACCAACCTGCAGCGGCTGATCCGGATCATGCAGGAGCTGCAGGAGGCCTCGCAGCTGATCGTCATCACGCACCAGAAGCGCACGATGGAGGTCGCCGACGCGCTCTACGGCGTGTCCATGCAGGGCGACGGTGTGTCGAAGGTCATCAGCCAGCGGTTGCGCTGACTCGGACCAGCCATAACTTCAAGTCTTGAACGAGTGGACTCGCCCTCCGACCTTCTCACTGCCTCAGACTCACAGCTGTCGCCCTATTGACTTCGACACTTGAAGGCATAGTCTCTGCAACGTTGCTTTTACCTTCAGGTCCCTTCGCCGGTACCTCGAAGGGAGAACCGCCCCGGCAGCGTTGCCGGTAGCCCGAGGAGTACACGTGGCCAGCACATCGCAGGCACCCCAATCAGGAGCCAGGACGGCTCACCCCGATCATCTCGGGCACGTCATCTTCATCGCGGCGGCGGCCGCGATGGGCGGTTTCCTGTTCGGCTACGACAGTTCCGTGATCAACGGCGCCGTCGAGGCCATCCGGGACCGCTACGACGTCGGCTCCGCGGTGCTGGCCCAGGTCATCGCCGTCGCGCTGATCGGCTGCGCCATCGGCGCCGCGACCGCGGGCCGCATCGCCGACCGCATCGGCCGGATCCGCTGCATGCAGATCGCGGCGGTCCTCTTCACCGTCAGCGCCGTCGGCTCCGCACTGCCCTTCGCGCTGTGGGACCTCGCCATGTGGCGCATCATCGGCGGCTTCGCCATCGGCATGGCCTCGGTGATCGGCCCCGCCTACATCGCCGAGGTGTCCCCGCCCGCCTACCGCGGCCGGCTCGGCTCCTTCCAGCAGGCCGCGATCGTCATCGGCATCGCCGTGTCGCAGCTGGTCAACTGGGGGCTGCTGAACGCCGCCGGCGGTGACCAGCGCGGTGAGCTGATGGGCCTGGAGGCCTGGCAGGTCATGCTCGGCGTCATGGTGATCCCGGCCGTCCTCTACGGACTGCTGTCCTTCGCCATCCCCGAGTCCCCCCGCTTCCTGATCTCCGTCGGCAAGCGCGAGCGCGCCCGGAAGATCCTCGAAGAGGTCGAGGGCAAGGACGTCGACTTCGACGCCCGCATCACCGAGATCGAACACGCCATGCACCGCGAGGAGAAGTCCTCCTTCAAGGACCTGCTCGGCGGCAGCTTCTTCTTCAAGCCGATCGTCTGGATCGGCATCGGCCTGTCGGTCTTCCAGCAGTTCGTCGGCATCAACGTCGCGTTCTACTACTCCTCGACGCTGTGGCAGTCGGTCGGCGTCGACCCGACGGACTCCTTCTTCTACTCGTTCACGACGTCGATCATCAACATCATCGGCACCGTGATCGCGATGATCTTCGTGGACCGCGTCGGCCGCAAGCCGCTCGCGCTGATCGGCTCCGTCGGCATGGTGATCGGCCTGGCGCTGGAGGCCTGGGCCTTCTCCTTCGACCTGGTCGACGGCAAGCTCCCGGCCACCCAGGGCTGGGTCGCCCTGATCGCCGCCCACGTCTTCGTCCTCTTCTTCGCACTGTCGTGGGGTGTGGTCGTCTGGGTCTTCCTCGGCGAGATGTTCCCCAACCGGATCCGCGCCGCCGCCCTGGGTGTGGCCGCCTCCGCGCAGTGGATCGCCAACTGGGCCATCACCGCGAGCTTCCCGTCGCTGGCCGACTGGAACCTCTCCGGCACCTACGTGATCTACACGATCTTCGCCGCGCTCTCCATCCCCTTCGTGCTGAGGTTCGTGAAGGAGACGAAGGGCAAGGCCCTGGAGGAAATGGGCTGACCCGCCCGCCCCGAACCCGGGGAGGAGGGCCAAGTCCCCGCTGCCCCTCTCCCCGTACCGTCCGCCGCCCCGCCCGGTCTTCCTCCGGGCGGGGCGGCGGTGTGCCGGGTCCCGTTCACCAGATGAGGACGTGAGCGCCGATGAGCCGGGCGCGCTCGGCCGCCGCCTCGATGTTGTCCAGGCGGCGGCCGATCGCGTCCGGGTGCACCCCCGTCGCGGCGGCGATCCGGTCCAGACGGGCCCGCAGCAGGAGGATCTCGTCGAGGAGCCGCGGCAGGTCCTCCGTCGCGACCTCCATCCAGCCGCCGTCGAGCAGCGGCAGGAAGCGTGCGCCCAGCGAACGCACGGCTCGTGACCCCCACACCTTCTGGCGCCAGCTCTCGAACCCGGCCGAGTCGTTGACCCCCTCCGGAGTGTCGAGCACGTCGAACTCCCCGTTCGGACCCCGGACGACCACGTCCATGCTGAGGCTCATGCGCGCAGACAAGCACTGCGCGGCCGGGCGGGCAACGGCATTTCGGCGCGGCCGGGAAAGGGACGGGCACGGAAAGACGTCCCCGCTCCCGGGTGTTCGGGAGCAGGGGCGTCGTTCGGCGTACGTCAGACGGTCACGGCCTCGGCCTCGGGCTGCCCGGCCCGCTCCGCGTGCGCGCCCGGGGCGACCGGCGCCGGCTTCGGCAGCAGCGCGTACAGCAGGGCGGAGGTCACGATCGTGGCCACCCAGCCCAGTCCGTACTCGCCGACGAAGTTGTTCGTGGCCAGCGGGCCGGTGAACCAGTCGGACGTGGTGAACATCAGACCGGCGGCCAGGCCCACCGCCCAGGCGGCGACGGCGGCGGGGGAGAAGCCGCCGCGGTACCAATAGGCGCTGGTGCGGCCGGTGTCGGCCAGGGCCTCGCCGTCGTACTCCCGGCCGCGCAGCATGTCCGCGCCGAACACGCCGACCCAGGCGGAGAAGGCCACCGCGAGCAGCGACAGGAAGGCGATGAAGGAGCCCATGAAGCTGGTCGCCACCAGCATCAGCACGCCGCCGAAGACCAGCGAGATCACGGCGTTCACCGAGACCGCCCAGTGCCGCGGGACCTTGAAGCCCAGGGTCTGCGCGGTGAAGCCCGCCGAGTACATCGACATCGAGTTGATCAGCAGCATGCCGATCAGCGCGATCAGCAGGTACGGCACGGCGATCCAGGTCGGCAGGATCTCGCCCAGGGAGGAGACCGGGTCGGCGGCCGAGGCCAGATCCGGCGTCGAGACCGCCATCACCGCGCCCATCAGCACCATCGGCAGGACGACGATGCCCGCGCCGCCGACCGTGACCCCCACGATCCCCTTCGAGGAGGCCGTGCGCGGCAGGTACCGGGTGAAGTCCGGCGCGGACGGGATCCAGCTGACGCCGCCCGCCGCGATCAGACCCACGCCCGTGATCATCGCGGCCACCGAGCCGGCGGACCGGTCGAACACCGCGGACCAGTCGGTGTCGACGACCAGGTAGCCAAGCACCAGCACCGAGAAGGCGCCGAAGAGGTACGCCGCGTACTTGTTGCACTTCTGCACGGCGTTGATGCCGAGCCCGGAGATCGCGAACGTCGCCACGACGAAGGCGAGCAGCGTCACCATGTCCAGCACGCTGTTCGCACGTATGCCGAAGACGATGTCCAGCACCGTGAGCACGGCATAGGCGCCGGTCACCGCGTTGATCGTCTCCCAGCCCCAGCGGGCGACCCAGATCAGCGAACCCGGCAGCAGATTGCCCCGCTGCCCGAACACGGCACGGGACAGCGCCATCCCGGGAGCGCCACCGCGCTTGCCGGCGATGCCGATCAGACCCACCAGGCCGTACGACACGACGGGCGCCGCGGCCGCGACGACCAGGGCCTGCCAGAAGTTGAGCCGGTACGCCACGACGAGGCTCGCGCCCATCGTGAGCAGCAGCACGCTGATGTTGGCGCCGACCCAGGTCGGGAACAGCTCGCGGGTCCGGGCGGTGCGCTCGTGGTCCGGCACCTGCTCGATGCCGCGGGTCTCCAGGGCGCCTTCGTTCTCGGCGGTCTTGCTCATGTGGGGGGTCCGTGCCTCGATCGTGGGGAAGAGGGGGCGGTCGGGACTCTACGCGCGTTGACGCAGCCTTCTCCATCGTACTTTGCTCCGACTCGCTCCTTCCAGGGGCCTTTGTCCTTTGGCGGAAACCACAAGCGTCCATCGGCGGGGGGCCGCGCCGGGGGTCACGCATACTGGTCCCGTTATGGAAATCGTCATCCTTGCTGTAGTCATCGCCGTGGTCGTGATCGGCGCGCTCGGCGGGCTGGTCGTCGGCAGCCGCCGCAAGAAGCAGCTGCCCGAGCCGCCCCCCGCCGCGCCCGACATCACCGCCCCTCCGGCCGAGCCGCACGTCGGCGACGAGGCCGAGACGCCGCGCGACGAAACGCGCCGGACGATAGAGGAGGTCGACCTCCCGGACGGCGGCACCGCCACCGTCGAGGAGCCGCCCGTCGTCGAAGAGCTCGAGATCCCGCAGATCGAGGTTCCCGAGCCTACCGCCGGCCGACTGGTCCGGCTCCGTGCCCGCCTCTCCCGCTCGCAGAACGCCCTCGGCAAGGGTCTGCTGACCCTGCTGTCCCGGGAGCACCTCGACGACGACACCTGGGAGGAGATCGAGGACACGCTGCTCACCGCCGACGTCGGCGTGCAGCCCACCCAGGAGCTGGTGGAGCGGCTCCGCGAGCGGGTGAAGGTCCTCGGCACCCGTACGCCCGAGGAGCTGCGCGCCCTGCTGCGGGAGGAGCTGATCACCCTCGTCGGCCCCGACATGGACCGCGAGGTCAAGACCGAGCCCGCCACGAGCAAGCCCGGCATCGTCATGGTCGTCGGGGTGAACGGCACCGGCAAGACCACCACCACCGGCAAGCTCGCCCGCGTCCTGGTGGCCGACGGCCGCAGCGTCGTCCTCGGCGCCGCCGACACCTTCCGCGCCGCCGCGGCCGACCAGCTGCAGACCTGGGGCGAGCGCGTCGGTGCCCACACCGTGCGCGGGCCCGAGGGCGGCGACCCCGCCTCCGTCGCCTTCGACGCGGTCAAGGAGGGCAAGGAGATGGGCTCGGACGTCGTGCTCATCGACACCGCCGGCCGCCTGCACACCAAGACCGGTCTCATGGACGAGCTGGGCAAGGTCAAGCGGGTCGTGGAGAAGCACGCGCCGCTGGACGAGGTGCTGCTCGTGCTCGACGCCACCACCGGCCAGAACGGTCTGATCCAGGCCCGGGTCTTCGCCGAGGTCGTCGACATCACCGGCATCGTGCTCACCAAGCTGGACGGCACGGCCAAGGGCGGCATCGTGGTCGCCGTCCAGCGTGAGCTGGGCGTGCCGGTCAAGCTGATCGGACTCGGCGAGGGCGCGGACGACCTGGCGCCGTTCGAGCCGGCGGCCTTCGTGGATGCGCTCATCGGCGAGTGACGCCCGCTGCCGGCGTCCCGCGCCCGCACCCGCGAGAAGCGCCCGCCTCCCCGACCGGGAGCCGGGCGCTTCGCCGTGTGGTGGGGCGGGGGCGTTGCGGGCGCGAGGCGCGGTGAATGCTGTCACCGCCCGTGTCCGCCGAGTGGCGGGCGCCAGGACGCGCGGCGGCTCCGCCGGATGAGCGGCAGCGACGCTCCCGGCCGGGGCCGGGGCCGGAGCCGGGGCCGAGGGCGGGGTAGGTAGGCGTTGGGTGTGCGGCGTGTGGGTGTGCTGGTCGTGCGGGCACGGGCCTGCTCGGGTACGGGGGTCCCTGGCGTGCCGGGGCGGGCGGCCGCGCCCGGGACCGGTGGGCTACGTACGCTCCCGGCCGGAGCCGGAGCCGGAGCCGGAGCCGGAGCCGGAGCCGCGGGTCCGGGCGGGACCTGGGCCTGCCGGGGGCCCGGGTCCCGGGAGTGCCGGGTGGGTGGCTACGCGCGGGAGCGGTGGGCCACGTACGCCAGGGTGCCCAGGAGCAGCCGGGCCGCCGGGGGCCTGGTGGCCGAGTCCAGGGCGGGGGGCCGCAGCCAGCGCACCGGGCCCCGGCCGCCGCGGTCGGAGGGCGGGGCCGTGACGTACGTACCGGGGCCGAGGCCGCGCAGGTCCAGGGTGGACGGGTCGTCCCAGCCCATGCGGTAGAGCAGCCGGGGCAGCTCGGCGGCGGCGCCCGGGGCGACGAAGAAGTGGGCGCGGCCCTGCGGGGTGGCCGCGACCGGGCCGAGCGGGAGGCCCATGCGCTCCAGCCGGGCCAGCGCCCGCAACCCGGCGGACTCGGCCACCTCGATCACGTCGAAGGTCCGCCCCACCGCCAGCATCACCGCGGCGCCGGGGAACCGGGCCCAGGCCTCGCTCGCCTCGTCCAGGGTCGCCCCGGCCGGCACCGGGGGCGCGAAGTCCAGCGGGTGCGCGCCCGGCGCCGGGCAGTCGGGCAGGCCGCAGGAGCAGGCGCCCTGGGCGGTCCGGGCGCCCGGCACCACGTCCCAGCCCCACAGCCCCGTGTACTCGGCCACCACGGTGCACTCCGAGGCGCGGCCGCGGCGGCGCGAACCGGACCGGATCTCGCGCATGCCACGACTGCTGCCGATGCCGATCGTGAAGCCCATGCCCCCTCCAACGGGTCCGACGCAGCGGCGGTTACGCAGCGGACGTGAAACGTGACTCTCTGCTTCCAACTCCCCAGTCCGACGCGGTTCAGACAGCGTCCGGAAGCACTCCGGGTGGTGCGTCCGACGGCGCACGCCCCGGCGTGCACCGTTGCACCGACTCCCGGTTGGCCTATGTCAAGTGAATCGCGTCCCGGCCACCGCGAGTTCATTCGAAGGGGTGGCGAATGGTGGCGATTCCGCAATCGCCATGGCTGGACGAGTGATCGTAGGACTACTTTGTGTGCATGGAGCCTTGGGGCACATGCACTTGTGGGTATGCCGGAGGCAACCGGGCTTTCCGTTCGAAGGGTGCCAACCACCGGACGGAGGGCCCGGACCACCGGCATTCTGATAGGGCTTGGCGCACTCGGCGACAGATGGTCTCAGGGATGGGGGCGTTCCAGTGAGTGGCAACGGCGGAAGCGGTACGAGCGCGGCGAGCGCGTCGCACGCGGACAAACGCCCGAACGAGCTGCTCACCTCCTGGTTCGCCCGCAGCGGCTGGTCCAAGGGCGAGCTGGCCCGCCAGGTCAACCGCCGCGCCCGCCAGTTGGGCGCCAACCACATCTCCACCGACACCTCGCGCGTGCGCCGCTGGCTGGACGGGGAGAACCCGCGCGAGCCGATCCCGCGGATCCTGTCCGAGCTGTTCTCCGAACGCTTCGGCGTCGTCGTCTCCGTCGAGGACCTGGGCCTGCGCTCCACCCGCCCCACGCCCTCCGCCACCGGCGTCGACCTCCCCTGGACGGGCCCGCAGACCGTGGCCCTGCTCAGCGAGTTCTCGCGCAGCGACCTCATGCTGGCGCGGCGCGGCTTCCTCGGGAGCTCGCTGGCCCTCTCCGCGGGCCCGTCCCTCATCGAACCCATGCAGCGCTGGCTCGTCCCCACGCCCTCCGCCACCCCGTCCGCGGCCGGGCGGGAGACCGCGGCACCCGGCGGCCGCGCCCGTGGGCGGCTGTCCAGGCCGGAGCTGGACCTGCTGGAGTCGACCGCCGTGATGTTCCGCCGCTGGGACGCCCAGTGCGGCGGCGGCCTGCGCCGCAAGGCCGTGGTCGGCCAGCTGCACGAGGTCACCGACCTGCTCCAGGAACCCCAGACCGAGACCACCCGCGCCAAGCTCTTCAAGGTCGCCGCCGAGCTGGCCGAGCTGGCCGGCTGGATGTCGTACGACGTGGGGCTGCAGCCCACCGCCCAGAAGTACTTCGTGCTCGCCCTGCACGCCGCCAAGGAGGCGGGGGACCGGCCGCTGGGCTCGTACATCCTCTCCAGCATGAGCCGCCAGATGATCCACCTCGGCCGGCCCGACGACGCCCTGGAGCTGATCCACCTCGCGCAGTACGGCAGCCGGGACTGCGCCAGCCCCCGCACCCAGTCGATGCTCTACGCGATGGAGGCCCGCGCCTACGCCAACATGGGCCAGCCCGGCCGCACCAAGCGCGCGGTGCGCATGGCCGAGGACATCTTCGCCGAGGCCGACGAGTGGGACGAGCCGGACCCCGACTGGATCCGCTTCTTCTCCGAGGCCGAGCTGTACGGGGAGAACAGCCACTCCTTCCGCGACCTCGCCTACGTGGCCGGCCGCAGCCCCGCGTACGCCTCCCTCGCCGACCCCCTGATGCGCCGGGCCGTGGAGCTGTTCGCCAAGGACGAGGAACACCAGCGCTCCTACGCGCTGAACCTGATCGGCATGGCCACCGTCCACCTGCTGCGCCGCGAACCCGAGGAGAGCACCGTCCTGGCCATGGAGGCCATGGGCATCGCCAAGAAGGTCCGCTCCGAACGCGTCAACACCCGCATCCGCAAGACCGTCGACACGGCCGTACGCGATTTCGGCGACCTCGCGGAGGTCGTCGACCTCACCCAGCGGCTCGCCGTCGAGCTGCCGGAGACCGCCGAAGCGGTTTGAACCCCCACCAGCCCCGGCCGCGGCCGGCCCTCCCGAACTGCCCGACTCGGCTCCCCCATGCCAGGTCATTCGGAGGCCGCCGCGGCCGGCTTGCGTACCGGTCCCGACGGCCCGGTCACGGCAACGACCGCCCCCGGCCGTTCACCCACGCGTAACACGCACCGTGCCTTCGTCACGGCGGCGAAACAACGAGGGGCTTCCACCGAAACCGCGCTGCGCCAATCTCATGGCGCATAACCGGCCCACCCCTCACCGCCCGCCCGCCAGGCTTCGCCCGCACGGGGCCGTACCAACGACGAGGAGACGCCGATGGCTCCAGCCATCACGCTCGCGGCAGAGACGGAGCTCTCCGCCGCCAACACAGGCTTCATGCTCATCTGCTCCGCCCTGGTGATGCTCATGACGCCGGCCCTGGCCTTCTTCTACGGAGGCATGGTCCGCGTCAAAAGCACCCTGAACATGCTGATGATGAGCTTCATCAGCCTCGGCATCGTCACCGTCCTGTGGGTGCTGTACGGCTTCTCCATGGCGTTCGGCACCGACACCGGCAGCATCGTCGGCTGGAACTCCGACTGGGTCGGACTCAGCAACATCGGCCTGACCGAGCTGTGGGACGGCTACACCATCCCCGTCTTCGTGTTCCTGGTCTTCCAGCTGATGTTCGCCGTCCTCACCCCCGCCCTGATCAGCGGCGCCCTCGCGGACCGGGTCAAGTTCACCGCCTGGGCGCTGTTCATCGCCCTGTGGGTCACCGTCGTCTACTTCCCCGTCGCCCACTGGGTGTGGGGCGCCGGCGGCTGGGCCTTCGAACTTGGCGTGATCGACTTCGCGGGCGGCACGGCCGTGCACATCAACGCCGGTGCCGCGGCCCTCGGCGTGATCCTCGTCATCGGCAAGCGCGTCGGCTTCAAGAAGGACCCGATGCGCCCGCACAGCCTGCCCCTGGTCATGCTCGGCGCCGGCCTGCTGTGGTTCGGCTGGTTCGGCTTCAACGCGGGCTCCTGGCTCGGCAACGACGACGGCGTCGGCGCGCTGATGTTCGTCAACACCCAGGTCGCCACCGGCGCCGCCGTCCTCGGCTGGCTCGCCTACGAGAAGATCCGGCACGGCGCCTTCACCACCCTGGGCGCGGCCTCCGGAGCCGTCTCCGGCCTGGTCGCGATCACCCCGGCCGGCGGAGCCGTCTCCCCGCTGGGCGCGATCGCCGTCGGCCTCATCGCCGGAGTGGTGTGCGCCATGGCCGTCGGCCTGAAGTACAAGTTCGGCTACGACGACTCCCTCGACGTGGTCGGCGTCCACCTCGTCGGCGGCATCCTCGGCTCCCTGCTCATCGGCTTCTTCGCCAGCGGCAAGGGCCAGTCGGACGTCGAAGGACTCTTCTACGGCGGCGGACTCGACCAGTTCTGGAAGCAGTGCGCGGGCGTCTTCGGCGTCCTCGCCTACTCCCTCGTCGTCTCCGCGGTCCTCGCCTTCCTGCTGGACAAGACGATCGGCATGCGAGTGTCGGAGGACGTCGAGGTGGCCGGCATCGACCAGGCCGAGCACGCCGAGACCGCATACGACTTCAGCGGCGCCGGCGGCGGTGCCGCCCGGACGACCGCCACGCCGGCCGCCGCCACGGCCGCGTCGGCCCCGAGCAAGAAGGTGGACGCATGAAGCTCATCACCGCCGTCGTCAAGCCGCACCGGCTCGACGAGATCAAGGAGGCCCTCCAGGCCTTCGGGGTCCACGGCCTGACCGTCACCGAGGCCAGCGGCTACGGCCGCCAGCGCGGACACACCGAGGTCTACCGGGGTGCCGAGTACACCGTCGACCTGGTGCCCAAGATCCGCATCGAGGTCCTGGTCGAGGACGACGACGCCGAGCAGTTGATCGACGTGGTGGTCAAGGCGGCCCGCACCGGCAAGATCGGCGACGGCAAGGTCTGGGCGGTCCCGGTCGACACGGCCGTACGGGTCAGGACCGGCGAGCGCGGACCCGACGCGCTCTGACACGACGGACGGACGAAACGGGAGTCGCCGGGTGACCAGTACGGACGTGACCG
>NZ_JAIOJZ010000036.1 GCF_020404845.1 Streptomyces hyderabadensis
TGCCGAACATCGCCGCGGCCAGGCTCAGCATGATCACGTAGGTGCCGGAGCGGTTGCGGTCGGCGAACATCTTCAGCGGCGTGATCGGTTCCTTGGCCCGCGACTCGATGAGGACGAAGGCCAGCAGCAGGACCGCGGCGGCCGCGAAGGAACCGATGGTCAGATTGTCCCGCCAGCCCTCGTCGGCGGCGCGGATGAAGCCGTAGACGAGCGATGCCATGCCCGCCGTCGAGGTCACCGCACCGGCGATGTCGAAGCGGCCGGTGTGCCGTTCGGACTCGCTGATGTAGAGCGGCGCCAGCACGGCGATCAGCACGCCTATCGGCACGTTGACGAAGAGCACCCAGCGCCAGTCCAGCCATTCGGTGAGCATGCCGCCCGCCAGCAGGCCGATGGCGCCGCCACCCGCGGAGACGGCGGCGAAGACGCCGAAGGCCCGGTTGCGCTCCGGCCCCTCGGGGAAGGTGGTGGTGATGAGCGCCAGCGACGTGGGCGAGGCGATGGCGCCGCCCATGCCCTGCAGGACGCGTGCCGCGAGCAGCTGCCAGGGTTCCTGGGCGAAGCCGCCGAGCAGCGAGGCGAGGGTGAAGAGCAGGATGCCGGTCATGAAGACCCGGCGCCTGCCGAGGATGTCACCGGCCCGGCCGCCGAGCAGGAGCAGGCCGCCGAAGGTGAGCGTGTAGGCGCTGACGACCCAGGTGAGGTCGGTGGTGCTGAAGTCGAGCGCGTTCTGGATGTGCGGGAGCGCGATGTTCACAATCGTCGCGTCGAGTACGACCATGAGTTGGCAGGCCGCGATGACGGCGAGTGCGATGCCGGGATGCCCCTCCCGGCGGGCCGCTCCCGGCTTCTGGTCTTTGAGCAGAGAAGAGGTTGTCACTATGTGTCCCCCACGAATGACTTAGTGAACGCTCGCGTTCACTGTTGCTTCAACGTTAGTGACCCGGAGACAGTGGACGCAACCGTTCACTTGTCGTGTCGTCGCGTGTCCGGTCCCCCGTTGCGGCCGCGCGATGCACGCCTTATCCCCGAATACCCGTTTTCACCGCTTTCTGGAGATCCCCGACATGGTTGCTTCGCACTGGGCGGCCGCCTCCGCCCAGACGCCCTCCCGCCGGCGAGGCGCGGTCCTGGAGCGCGCGATCCTGGAGGCCGCGCTGGACCAGCTCGGCACCGTCGGCTGGAACGGCCTGACGATGGAGGGAGTGGCCGCGGGCGCGCAGACCGGCAAGGCGGCCGTCTACCGGCGCTGGCCGTCCAAGGAAGACCTCGTCGCGGACGCGCTGCGGTCCGGCCTGCCGGACTTCGAGACGGTCCCCGACCTGGGAAGCGTGCGCGACGATCTGCTGGAGCTCTGCCGCAGAGCACGTGACGCGATGTACTCCCGCCCCGGATTCGCTCTGCGCTCGGTGATTCACGAATGCGACACCGTGCAGGCCGAGCGCTTCCATGCGGTGATCATCAAGGGTGTGGTCGAGCCAACGCTCAAGGTGCTGCGTGAGGTCATCCACCGCGGAATGGAGCGGGGAGAGGTGCGGGACGACGCGGCCAACGGCTACGTCTTCGACGCCATCCCGGCGATGATGATGTACCGCTCGAAGATTTGTGCAAGTGAATGGACGGACTGCGAGCTGGAGGAAATGATCGACCAGTTGATGCTCCCGCTGCTGCGGCCCGGCAAGTCCTGAACCCGGCCGGCGCGAAGACCGGTCCCGTTCGGGCAACCGGGGTGTCGCCCGGGGATCGCAGCGGCGTAGGCTGGGGGCGCCATGCCGTACGAACCACCTACTCACACCGTCGAGCGCTCTCTTCGCGCCACGACCGGAGCGAAGATCATTGCCGGTGTCGACGAGGTGGGGCGCGGCGCGTGGGCCGGTCCCGTCACCGTCTGTGCGGCGATCACCGGACTGCGCCGGCCGCCGGTCGGCCTGACCGACTCCAAGCTGCTCACCGTCAAGCGACGCACCGAACTCGCCGTGGAGTTGCGGACCTGGGTCACCTCCTACGCCCTGGGGCACGCCTCTCCGGAGGAGATCGACGAGCTGGGCATGACCGCCGCGCTGCGCCTGGCGGCGGTGCGTGCCCTGGAGACCCTGCCGGTCCGCCCCGACGCGGTCATCCTCGACGGCAAGCACGACTACCTCGGCGCCCCTTGGCGGGTCCGTACGGTGATCAAGGGTGATCAGTCCTGCGTCGCCGTCGCGGCGGCCTCGGTGCTCGCCAAGGTCCAGCGCGACAAAATGATGGCCGAACTGGGTGTCGACCATGCAGACTTCGGTTTTGCGGACAACGCCGGGTATCCGTCGCCCGTGCACAAGGCCGCACTGGAGGAGCGGGGCCCCACCCCGCACCACCGGTTGTCGTGGGCGTATCTTGATGCGCTGCCCCAGTGGCGGCACCTCAAGAAGGTCCGCAGTTGGGTGGACGGAAGCGTTCCGGAAATCGAGGGTCAGCTCGGATTCGATTTCTGACGGTTCCGCTCGCAGGCATGTGCCACCCGCCGACGCGAGCCGCACCAACGTTTGATAAATATCAGCTCATGCCTCTCATTCCCGAGGAGCCTCAGATTCACGAGAAGGCCCAGGGTCCCCGCGCCACTCCGGCCAGCGGCCGCACCGCGCCGACCCCCCGCCCCGTACCCGGCCCCCGTCCCGCGGCTCCGCCGCGCCCCGGCCGTCCCGGCCCGGTGCGGCCGGCCCCGCCGGCGCAACGCGCGTCGCGTGACACGGCCGCGGCCAAACCCGGACCGCCCGGTCCGGCCACTCCGGCAGCCACCCCGGCCGCCCCGCAGATCCAGTTGATCCCGGCCACCCCCGACGGTGCGCTCGACGCCGCCGAAGAGGCGGTGGACCTGCTGCTGGACTCGGGCCGAACCCCCGGTGACGTGCTGGTGATCACCACCGGCGAACCCCACCCGTGGGCGGCCCACGAACTGTCCTTCGGCGAGGCCGCCTACTGGGCGCAGCACGACGCGGGCGACGACGTCTTCTACGCCGACGCCGCCGTCGCGGACCGTGCCGCGTCGCGGGCCGTGGTCGTGGTCGCGCTCAACGGCGGCCCCGAGGCCGCCGCTGCGACCGCCCTGACCGTGGCCCACTCGCGGGCCGGCGCCCTGCTGATCGTCTGCGGCGACCCGCAGCGGATCAACTCGGTGCTGGGCGCGGGCGTCTGAGTCCGTTCCGCCGAGTGCGGCGGACGCCGGGTGCGCCCCCCCCGGGCCCCGGTCCGGAAGCCCCGCACGGAGGCGGCTTCGGCGTGCCCCGGCACGGCGACACAGCCCGGCCGGGCAGCTGATCGGACCCGACGGCGGCGCGCCCGCCGGGTCACGGCCACGCCGTGGCACCGTACGGGGCGCGGCGGAAACGGGTCATCGCGCGGTCACAGGGGCATCGGGTCACCGCTCGGGTCCCAGTCGAGTCGAGTCACCGCGCGGGTCGCGGAACGAGGCGGGGCACCGCTCGGGTCGTGGACGAGTCGGGGCACCGTGCGGGCAGGCCGCCCGCCCTGGTTTCCGGGCCCGGCCTCACCCGGGGCTCAGCGGGCCGCGGCGCGGCGCAGCACGTCCGAGGCGACCCCGCCGGTGCGCGGGGGCGGGGGCGGCGCCTCCGCCGTGGCGAAGGGCTCCGGCGCCGACGCCGCATTGGGCCGGCGCCCGCCGCGGCCCTCGCCGAGGACCTGCCAGCCGTCCCGGGTCAGCGTGATGTACGCGCCGCAGCGCAGCCCGTGCAGCGTGCACGCGTCCCGCAGCCCCCACATCCACGCGCCGTCCTCCTGCGTCCAACGCGCGTCGCCGTCACGGCAGTAGAGCAGCACGGCGGTGCGCACCGGGGTGCGGCGTCGCAGGTCGTGCGGGATGACACGGCGCAGCTGGGAGAGCAGTGCGTTGCGGAACATCCATCCGTCCGCGGGGGAGCGGCGGCTGGTGAACGAGGCGCTGGCGCGCAGTCGTTCGTCCGGGTCGAGTACGGCCACCACCGCCGTCGCCGGTTCGGGGCGGTGCCGCGCGTGCAGTCCGGTCACGACCTCGCGCGGATTGCGCAGCAACGGGATGCCGGCGGCGGCCCACTCCGCCGGTTCGAGCATGCGGGTGGCGGAAACGGCGGACGACGAAAACGAGGCCGCCGAGGACGGAGCGAATCCGAAGGTCACGTTCCTCCCTTCGGCTACGCGCCCACACTGCGGGCAGGGTCGGATTCGGGGAGCGCGCACCGCAGCGAAGCCCTGCCGGGGTCACGGATGGGCCGTGCGGGGAGCGGACTTCAATTCTTCCTGTCGAACTTGGATGCGGCAACGAGCAATTGAGACCGAGGACCCATATCGGCCGATGTGCGTTCTATATCCCTACCCGGAGCGTCACGGGGCGACGCATGGGGCACGGCATGCGCCGCGGTCCGTTCCGGATTCGCCGATTGTCAGTGCCATCGGGTTGCATGGGGAACATGGACCACGTGGAACTGCGTACCGAAGCCGACGCCGTCCTCGCCGAGCTGGTCGGCGACCGTGCGGGCTCGGCACGGCTGCGGGAGGACCAGTGGCAGGCGGTGGCGGCCCTGGTGGAGGAGCGCCGGCGGGCTCTGGTGGTGCAGCGCACCGGCTGGGGCAAGTCGGCCGTGTATTTCGTCGCCACCGCCCTGCTGCGTCGGCGTGGCGCGGGGCCCACGGTGATCGTCTCGCCGCTGCTGGCGCTGATGCGCAACCAGGTCGAGGCGGCCGCGCGCGCCGGAATCCGCGCGCGCACGATCAACTCGGCGAACCCGGAGGACTGGGAGACGATCTACGGGGAGGTCGAGCGGGGTGAGACCGACGTCCTCCTCGTGAGCCCGGAGCGCCTCAATTCCGTGGACTTCCGCGACCAGGTACTGCCGAAGCTGGCGGCCACCACCGGTCTGCTCGTGGTGGACGAGGCGCACTGCATCTCCGACTGGGGCCACGACTTCCGCCCCGACTACCGCCGGCTGCGCACCATGCTGGCCGAGCTGCCCGCCGGGGTGCCGGTGCTGGCCACCACCGCGACCGCCAACGCGCGGGTCACGGCCGACGTGGCGGAGCAGTTGGGCACCGGGGGCGGGGACGCCCTGGTGCTGCGGGGGCCGCTCGACCGGGAGAGCCTGCGGCTGGGCGTGCTCCGGTTGCCCGACGCGGCGCACCGGCTGGCGTGGCTGGGGGAGCGGCTGGGGGATCTGCCCGGTTCCGGGATCATCTACACGCTGACGGTGGCGGCGGCGGAGGAGGTCGCGGCGTTCCTGCGGCAGTGCGGACACCCGGTGGCCTCCTACACGGGCAAGACGGAGAACGCCGACCGGTTGCAGGCGGAGGAGGACCTGCTGGCGAACCGGGTGAAGGCGCTCGTGGCCACCTCGGCGCTGGGCATGGGCTTCGACAAGCCCGACCTGGGCTTCGTCGTGCATCTGGGGTCGCCCTCGTCCCCCATCGCGTACTACCAGCAGGTGGGACGCGCGGGGCGCGGGGTGGACCATGCGGACGTCCTGTTGCTGCCGGGGCGGGAGGACGAGGCGATCTGGGCGTACTTCGCCTCGGTGGGCTTCCCGCCGGAGGAGCAGGTCAGGCGCACGCTGGCGGTCCTGGAGGAGGCGGGGCGGCCGATGTCGCTCCCGGCACTGGAGCCGTTGGTGGACCTTCGCCGTTCGCGACTGGAGACGATGCTCAAGGTCCTGGACGTGGACGGCGCGGTCAAGCGGGTGAAGGGCGGCTGGACCGCCACGGGACGGCCCTGGACGTACGACGCGGAGCGGTACGCGTGGGTGGCCCGGCAGCGGCAGGCGGAGCAGCAGGCCATGCGGGACTACGTGGCGACCACCGGCTGCCGGATGGAGTTCCTGCAGCGGCAGCTCGACGACGAGAAGGCGGCACCCTGCGGTCGCTGCGACACCTGCGCAGGCCCCTGGCTCGACCCGGCCGTCTCCGCCGAGGGCCTCGCGGCGGCGACGGGCGAGCTGGACCGCCCGGGCGTGGAGGTCGAGCCGCGCAAGATGTGGCCGACCGGGCTCGCCGCGGTGGGGATGGACCTGAAGGGCCGTATCCCCGCGGGGCAGCAGGCCCTGACCGGGCGGGCGCTGGGGAGGCTGTCGGACATCGGCTGGGGCAACCGTCTGCGGCCGCTCCTGTCGGCACAGGCGGCGGACGCTCCGGTCCCGGACGACGTGCTGGCCGCCGTCGTCACGGTGCTGGCCGACTGGGCCCGCTCGCCGGGCGGCTGGGCCTCCGGCTCCCCCGACGCGGTGGCGCGGCCCGCGGGCGTCGTCGCCATGCCCTCCCGCACCCGCCCCCACCTGGTGACCTCACTGGCCGAGGGAGTGGCACGGGTCGGCAGGCTCCCGCTCCTCGGCAGCCTCGCCCTCACCCCGCACGCCGGGGAGTACGCCGCCCACCGCAGCAACTCCGCCCAGCGGCTGCGCGCCCTGGCCGAGTCGTTCACCGTGCCCGGGGAGCTCGCCACCGCCCTGGCCGGTACCCCTGGCCCGGTCCTGCTCGTCGACGACTGGACCGACTCCGGCTGGACCCTGGCCGTGGGCGCGCGCCTCCTGCGCCAGGCCGGTGCCGACCAGGTGCTCCCGCTCGTCCTGGCCCTGGCCGGATAGAGCCTCCGGAGAGGGCGGGGGCGGGGAAGGTCCAAGGCAGGACGAAGGTGACGTGTCCCTGTCGGGAGTTATCCACAGGGCAAAACGGAACGTCCCGATTCGCGAGATCGTCGAGCCATGACGAACCACAGCGAAACGCCTGGATCCGCCGAGAACGGCGACATCTCGCAGGCCGCACAGCCGGACCGGGCGCACCGAGCCCCGCACGAGAGCCCCGGAGACGAACACCAGGTCACCCTGCGCACCCCCGCAGAACTCGCCGACGCCCTGCCGTACCTGCTCGGATACCACCCCGAGGACAGCATCGTCCTGGCCGCCCTGCGGGACAGGGACGGGCGGGGCCGGTTCGGCGGCCGCGCACGGCTCGGCATCCCGGCGAGCCCGGACGACTGGGCGGGCGCGGCCGGACAACTGGTGCACGGACTGGTGACCGGAAGCGAGCGCCGAGGGGTGCGGCCCGAGCAGATGGTCGCCTACCTCTGCCAGGAACCGGGCCGGGGCGAGACCGGCCGGGACGTGATGGAGCGGTTGCGGCCGCTGGCCCAGAGGCTGCGCGTCGAGTGCGGCGCCCTCGACATCCCGGTCGTCGAAGCACTGTGCATCTCGGACGGGCGCTTCTGGTCGTACTGCTGCGACGAGGAGGCCTGCTGCCCGGCCGAGGGCCTGCCGATGGGACCGCCGGGGACGTCGGTGCTGGCCGCGGCGGCCACCTACGCCGGTATCCAGGTGCGCGGCTCGCTCAGCGAGCTGCGGGCCAGGATGCTCCCCAGGGAGGACGTGGTCGCGGTCGAGCAGGCGGCGGCCCTGGACGCGGCCTGCTCGACGCTCGTCTCCCGGATCCTGGACGCCGAAGGGCGTGCGGAGGTGGCCGAGGAGACGCTGGAGTCGGCGGAGCGGATCATGCGACGCCTCGCCGAGGCCCCGTCCGCGTCCGGCGTAGCGGCCGAGGACCTGCGTGACGACCGGTTGCTGGGGCACGACGAGGCGGCGGCGTTGATCCTCGGACTCCAGGACCGTACGACGCGCGACCGGGCGGCCGCCTGGATGGAGGGCGACGAGGCGG
Organism: Streptomyces hyderabadensis; assembly: GCF_020404845.1. Classification (GTDB taxonomy): domain Bacteria; phylum Actinomycetota; class Actinomycetes; order Streptomycetales; family Streptomycetaceae; genus Streptomyces; species Streptomyces hyderabadensis. The sequence goes on from NZ_JAIOJZ010000036.1 coordinate 7,663, forward strand.
CCCCCGCGATGCGCCTCTGGCGGGCCCTGGCCCGACGCTGCGTCGGGCCGTACGCGGAACACGCGGCCGCGCCCCTCACCCTCGCGGGTTGGGTCGCCTGGTCCACCGGTGACGAACTGGAGGCGCGGGAGGCACTGGCCATGGCCCTCGGCGCGGATCCCGACTACCTCTTCGCCCGGCTGCTGCACCAGGCGTGCAACGAGGGCCTCGACCCCGAGTCGATCCGCCGCTGCCTGCGCGGGGGCGGGAAAGGCGGCCAGGGCGCGGGGGAGACGACTGCGGACGAGGACGCACCCGGCGCTCCGTCCGCGGAGCCGGAACCCGCCCGGCCCGTCGCGGCGACCCCCTCCGGCGGCCGGCGCCGCACACGCTCTCCCGCCCCGCCCCGTGCCGTCCGTGGCCGGGCGAGGACACGGGGCGGCGAATCCGGCACCGAGGCCGGCCGCCCCCGCACGTCCTCCGGGGCCGGGCGCCCCGGGACCGCACGGACCGACCGGTCCCGCCCGCACGCCTTGGGGACGCCGGTCACGGGCCGGCGGGGAGCCTGCCCGGAGGGGGGCGGGTACGGCAGAGCGCGGGAGCCGAGGCGGGAGCGAGCGCCCGTGAGGCGGATGGTCGCGGCACCGGAGCCGTACGCGGAGGCCTCGGGACGGCCGCCTCGCCGACGCGGTGGGTCTGACCTGGTACGACGTGTACCGGCGGGGCACGCGGGGACGGGCGGCGGGACGCGGGCCGGGAAGAAGTGGATCAGTACCCGGAGCGGTGGGCGAAGGGAGTGTTTATCGTCAGGCAGACGACTATGATCGCCGCATGCCCTACGACCCGTCAGCCTTTCCGCCCTTCGCCGTCACTGTGGACCTGGTCGTGCTGACCGTGCGTCGTCACTCCCTGTGCGCGCTGGCGGTGCGCCGGGGCGAGCCTCCGTTCCAGGGGCGGTGGGCCCTGCCCGGCGGGTTCGTGCGGGCGGACGAGGACCTGGCGCAGGCGGCGGCGCGGGAGCTGGCCGAGGAGACCGGGCTGTGCGTCCACGACCCTGCCGCGCCCACCCAGGACCACGGCGCCCACCTGGAGCAGCTCGCGACCTACGGTGATCCCGATCGCGACCCCCGCATGCGGGTGGTCAGTGTCGCCCACCTCGCGCTCGCCCCCGACCTGCCCGCGCCGCGGGCGGGCGGCGACGCCAGCAACGCCCGCTGGGCCCCGGTCGAGGAGCTGCTGGAACAGAGCGGCTACGGCCGGGCCGGCGAGGCGGTGGCGCCGCTCGCCTTCGATCATGCCCGGATTCTGGCGGACGGGGTGGAGCGAGCCCGTTCCAAGATCGAGTACTCGTCCCTGGCCACCGCCTTCTGCCCGCCCGAGTTCACCGTCGGCGAGCTGCGCCGGGTCTACGAGGCGGTGTGGAGCGTCGCGCTCGACCCCCGCAACTTCCACCGCAAGGTGACCGGCACCCCGGGTTTCCTCGTCCCCACCGGCGGGACCACCACCCGCCAGGGCGGCCGTCCCGCCCAGCTCTTCCGGGCGGGCGGCGCGACCCTCCTGAACCCCCCGATGCTCCGTCCCGAGGTGTGACGCCGGGCCTGCGTGATGCCCGAAAAACCGGATATCGCACGCTATTCTGCTACAGGTGATCCAGGCCTTCGGACTGACCAGCAACCCCCGCAAGGAGCTTCCGCCCGCCGTCGACGACGTCTCGTTCGAGGCGCGCGCGGGCCGCGTCACCGCACTGCTCGGAGCATCGGGCGCCGGCAAGACGACGGCACTCAGACTCATGCTCGAACTCCAACGGGGCCGGGGTCTCACCTACTTCAGAGGCCGCCCCCTGCACCGCATCGCCCACCCCGCACACGAGGTGGGTGTGCTGCTGGGAGACGTTCCGGGCCACCCCGCGCGTACGGTGCGCGGCCATCTCCGCATGCTGTGCGCGGCCGCCGGCGTTCCCGTCGGCCGGGCGGACGAGGTCCTGGAGTCGCTCGGCCTGCTGAACCTGCGCGACGAACGCCTCGGCACCCTCTCGCGCGGCATGGACCGACGCCTCGGGCTGGCCTGCGCGCTGGTCCCCGACCCGCACACCCTGGTTCTCGACGACCCCGCCGGCGCCCTCTCCGTCCAGGACGCCCGACGGCTGCACGACGCACTGCGGGCGCATGCCGCCCAGGGCGGCACGGTCCTGTTCAGCACGGCGGACCCCAAGGAGGCGGCGCGCAGCGCCGACCACGTCGTCACCCTGGAGCGGGGCAGAGTCGTCGCCGACCAGGCGGCGGCGGAGTTCTCCCGCACCCGGCTGCGACCCCGCGTCGCCGTCCGCAGTCCGCACGCCGCCCGCCTCGCCGCCCTGGTGACGAAGGAGGCACGCACGGCCCGCCGTTCCGTCGAGGTGGTGCGCGAGGGCGGCAACCGGCTCGCCGTCTACGGCAGTACGTGCGCCGACATCGGTGAGACGGCCTTCCGGCACGGGATCCTCGTACACCAACTGGCCGACGAGGTGGGCGACATGGGACCCGGGGCTGACGGCATCCCCGCGGCGCGGCAGCAGGAGCGACCGGAGGCGGACGGCGATCGCGCGCCCGCCGCCGGGACGCCGCGCCCGCCGTGCCCGTCCCCCGGCACGGAGGAAGACCCGGCCGAGGCCGCCGCCGGAGCCTCGGACCGCCCGGCGTCCGGGACCGCCCTGCACCGGACTCCCGGCCCCCGCCGAGCCCTCGTCCCCGCCCGCCTCCCCGGGCCTCCCGGGCCCTGCGCACCCGGCGCCGACCCGCACCGCACCGCGCGTCCGCCCGACAGCCTCACACCCGGCCGAGCGACGGCCCGGGAACAGGCCGCCACCCTTCCGCCCGCCATCTCCGTCCGCTCCGCCCCCAGCCCCCTCCGTCCGCTGCGCTACGAACTGCGACGCGCGGTGGGTGTCCGCACCGGATTCGTCACCGGCGCGGTCGTGCTCCTCGTGTCCGCCGTCACCGCCGTGGTCCTGGCCCGGATCGGACACACCCCGCAGCCGCGGCTGCTGGCCGCGTGGCCGCGTGAGTTCCCGCTGCCGCCCGCCGCGCTCGGTGCGGGGCTGCTCGGCGCCCTCGCCTTCGGCGACGAATTCCGCCACCCCGCCCTGGCCGCGGACCGCGGCACCGTGCCCCGCCGCCTGGGGCTGCTGAGCGCCAAACTCCTCGTCTCCGCGGCCGCCGCGCTGTTGCTGGCCGCCCTGACGGTGGGGTGCGACGCCGAGGTGCTCCGTCTCCTCTACGGCCAGGAGCTCGCGCGGGTGCCCGCCGACTGGCCCGCGCTGAGCGCCGGTTGGCTGGGACTCGTGGTCGGCTGCGCCTGGGCCGGAGTGCTCGCCGCGGGTGTCTTCCGTTCCACCACCGCGGGGCTGGCGGCAGTGGTCGCCGTCCCGGTCGTCGTCGTACCGCTCGTACAGAAGGTCTGGGCGGGTCCGTCCGTGCGGACGGCCGCGGGGTTCCCGATGCGGGTGCGCGAGGTCCTGTTGAGCCAGTGGCCGTTCGGTGGTGAGCGGTACGTGGCCGAGATGCTGCGAGTGATCGCTCAACCGGTGGGCGGTGCAATGACGTTGTCGCTGACCGCTCTGCTCTGCGCCTATCTGCTCACGACCCTGCGCAGCAGGGTTTGACGACGGGTGTCTCGCCCTTCCGTTCCGACCGTGTGCGCAACTCCCCGGGGAAAGCCCATTTCTTTCCGATAAGGCGTCAATTGCGACGGGGTGAGCGATCACCCTTTCGTGTGCTTTTCACCAAAGACCTCAAGGGAGTTGGGGCCAGCGCCGACAAAGGATGCGTGAGTACCCTTGCGCACACCATGATGACCGCCGCCCGCTCCGCCGACTCCGGCCTCGCGAACCCGGGCGAACTCGACCGCTACCCGTACGCGGAGACGCCCGCCGTCGACCGCGTCGGAGCGCCCTCCTGGGAAGGGGTGGAGCCCGAGCTGGGCCGCGTGGGCCGGCGCACCGCGGGCAACCGTGGCCGCGGACTGCACGGGCAACTCGTCCAGCAGCTGGGCCAGATGATCGTTTCGGGCGACCTGGGTGCCGACCGTCCCCTGGTGCCCGAGGAGATCGGGCAGCGTTTCGAGGTCTCCCGCACCGTGGTGCGGGAGTCCCTGCGCGTGCTGGAGGCGAAGGGACTGGTCAGCGCCCGCCCCAACGTCGGCACCCGGGTGCGCCCCGTCAGTGACTGGAATCTCCTGGATCCGGACATCATCGAATGGCGTGCCTTCGGCCCGCAGCGCGACGACCAGCGCCGCGAGCTGAGCGAGCTGCGCTGGACGATCGAGCCGCTCGCCGCGCGCCTGGCCGCCGGGCACGGACGCGAGGACGTCCAGCAGCGGCTCTCCGACATGGTCGGGATCATGGGCCACGCCATGGGGCAGGGCGACGCGCTCACCTTCTCGCGCGCCGACGCCGAGTTCCACACCCTGCTCATCCAGGTCGCGGGCAACCGGATGCTGGACCACCTCTCCGGCATCGTCTCCGCCGCCCTCCAGGTCTCCGGCGGCCCGGTCACCGGCTGTGACCGGCCGAACGACGTGTCGCTCGCGCAGCACGGCAGGATCGTCGACGCGCTCGCCACCGGCGACGGCGCGGCGGCCGAGGCGGCCATGCGTCAACTGCTGACCGTCCACCCCGAGGTGGAGCGCGTGGTGCCCGCCCCTCGCGAGCACTGACCGCTTCCGCCGGAACGGCACGGTCCGGACACGCCAAACCCCTCCTGTGGCTGTGGCCGGCCGCCGCCGTCGCCGCCGGGCCCCGCGGACGCCCATGGCTCCGCGGGGTCCGACGGTGTGATGAGAGGCTGAGCTTCCCGGTGTGGTCGGGACGCATGGGTTGGTGACCTTGTTCATCCGCTTTCGACCGGTTTTGATCGCTTACGGGGTGTGACTCGGGCCACGCGGATTGGGCGTAACGCTCTTGGGAACAACACGATGACCTAAGAGGTGACAGCCGCGGAGGGAATACGGACGCCGTTCACGGCGCTGTGCATCTCCCCGGCCCGCCCGTACCGTCGGCCCATTCCCAAGCCGGTGGTCGGCCCCTGTCCGCCGTGGACGGGGCCGGAAGCCGTTTTTCAACGTTCCGAGAGGTTGTTCGTGTCGGCCAGCACATCCCGTACGCTCCCGCCGGAGATCGCCGAGTCCGTCTCTGTCATGGCGCTCATTGAGCGGGGAAAGGCTGAGGGGCAGATCGCCGGCGATGACGTGCGTCGGGCCTTCGAAGCTGACCAGATTCCGGCCACTCAGTGGAAGAACGTACTGCGCAGCCTCAACCAGATCCTCGAGGAAGAGGGTGTGACGCTGATGGTCAGTGCCGCAGAGCCCAAGCGCACCCGAAAGAGCGTCGCAGCGAAGAGTCCCGCCAAGCGCACCACCGCCACCAAGGCGGTCGCGGCCAAGACGGTGACCAGCAGGAAGGCGACCGCTCCCGCCGCCCCGGCAGCGCCCGCCACCGAGCCCGCCGTCGAGGAGGAGGCCCCCGTCAAGAAGGCGGCGGCCAAGAAGACGACCGCCAAGAAGGCGGCGGCCAAGAAGACCACCGCCAAGAAGACGGCGGCCAAGAAGACCACCGCCAAGAAGGAAGACGGCGAGCTTCTCGACGACGAGGCGACCGAGGAGCCGAAGGCCGCGACCGAGGAGCCCGAGGGCACCGAGAACGCGGGCTTCGTGCTGTCCGACGAGGACGAGGACGACGCCCCGGCCCAGCAGGTCGCCGCGGCCGGCGCCACCGCCGACCCGGTCAAGGACTACCTCAAGCAGATCGGCAAGGTCCCCCTGCTCAACGCCGAGCAGGAGGTCGAACTCGCCAAGCGCATCGAGGCCGGTCTGTTCGCCGAGGACAAGCTGGCGAACTCCGACAAGCTCGCGCCCAAGCTCAAGCGTGAGCTGGAGATCATCGCGGAGGACGGCCGCCGCGCCAAGAACCACCTGCTGGAGGCCAACCTCCGCCTGGTGGTCTCCCTGGCCAAGCGCTACACCGGCCGCGGCATGCTCTTCCTGGACCTCATCCAGGAGGGCAACCTCGGTCTGATCCGCGCGGTGGAGAAGTTCGACTACACCAAGGGCTACAAGTTCTCCACGTACGCCACCTGGTGGATCCGGCAGGCGATCACCCGCGCGATGGCCGACCAGGCCCGCACCATCCGCATCCCGGTGCACATGGTCGAGGTCATCAACAAGCTCGCGCGCGTGCAGCGCCAGATGCTCCAGGACCTGGGCCGCGAGCCCACCCCGGAGGAGCTGGCCAAGGAGCTCGACATGACCCCGGAGAAGGTCATCGAGGTCCAGAAGTACGGCCGCGAGCCCATCTCGCTGCACACCCCGCTGGGCGAGGACGGCGACAGCGAGTTCGGTGACCTCATCGAGGACTCCGAGGCGGTCGTCCCGGCCGACGCGGTCAGCTTCACCCTCCTGCAGGAGCAGCTGCACTCCGTGCTCGACACCCTGTCCGAGCGCGAGGCGGGCGTCGTCTCGATGCGCTTCGGTCTCACCGACGGTCAGCCGAAGACCCTCGACGAGATCGGCAAGGTGTACGGCGTCACGCGTGAGCGCATCCGCCAGATCGAGTCGAAGACCATGTCGAAGCTGCGCCACCCGTCTCGCTCCCAGGTGCTGCGCGACTACCTCGACTAGGTAGCCGCAGGCCGTACGAGCGGACGGAACGAGAAGACGGTACGAGCGACGAGGGCCCGGTCCCGCCAGGTGCGGAACCGGGCCTTCGCGCTGGGCAGCGGGTGCGCGACACGGCGTACTGGATCACTCTGGGTGTCCCATGACCACCTAGGAGTGAGGAGCCCGCATGCGTCGTCTCTTTGCCCGGACACTGGCCCGGCCGCTCGTGCTGGCGGCCGCGGCGACCGCGATACCGCTGGGGTCCGCCGCCCCCGCGGCCGCCGACAGCATCGTCGTCGGAGGTTTCCCGGTCGAAGTGTCCGACAGTCCGTGGACCGTCGCCCTGTCCAGCCGTGACCGGTTCGGGGGTACGCGCGCGGGACAGTTCTGCGGGGGTGTGGCCGTCGGCCGGACCACCGTGCTCACGGCGGCCCACTGCCTGGGGGAGGAGGTGCTCGGGTCGCCGCCGGAGCGGGTGGACGACCTGAAGGTCATCGCCGGCCGGACCGACCTGCTGTCGGACCAGGGCCAGGAGATCCCCGTTCGCTCCGTGTGGGTGAATCCGGGGCACGACGACAGCAGCAACGCCGGCGACTTCGCGGTGCTTACCCTCTCCGAGGCCCTTCCGGCCGGCTCCGTCATAGGGATGGCGGCGGAAGGCGACCCCGCGTACACGCCGGACACGGGCGCCCTCGTCTACGGCTGGGGGGACACCTCAGGGGCCGGTGACTACGCGAACGGCCTGCACGCGGCCCGGGTGCGTGTGCTTCCCGACGCGTCCTGCGAGCGGGCGTATCCGGGGAACGACGACGGGCGGTACCTGCCGAGCACCATGCTCTGTGCCGGGGAGGATGCCGGGGGCCGCGACGCCTGCCAGGGGGACAGCGGAGGCCCGCTCGTCGGCCAGGGGAGGCTCATCGGTCTGGTGTCGTGGGGGAATGGCTGCGGGCGCCCGGGCAGCCCCGGGGTGTACACACGCGTCTCCTCGGTACTGCGGACGCTGGGCTGGGACGGCACGGCCGCGCAGCAGCGCGGGGGCGTCTGACGGCCGCCGAGAGCCGCTTGGACACGAGCACGGGCGGCCGCCTCCGGTTTCCGGAGACGGCCGCCCGTTCATCGGCCTGTGCCGATTCGGCTCGTCGTCGGGCGCGTTGGGTCAGCGCTCTTCCTCGGGGGAAGAAGCCGGAACGGCCGTCAGCCGCTCCGTCTCGTCCTGTATCTCAGCGGCGATCTTCTTGAGTTCCGGCTCGAACTTGCGGCCGTGGTGGGCGCAGAAGAGCAGTTCTCCGCCGCTCAGCAGGACGACGCGCAGATATGCCTGGGCGCCGCAGCGGTCGCAGCGATCGGCGGCCGTCAGCGGGCTTGCGGAAGTCAGAACAGTAGTCACGTCGCCTCTTCTCTAGCTCGACGAGCTGTCGTACCAGGGTCAACATCCAACCAGCCCCAAAACGTTCCCGCTCGTGGCTTTTCCTCGAAAAAAGTTTCCGAGGGGCCGGCTGTTGCCGATTGGCGGCGAATGTGCCGTATTGCGTGTCTCTGTGTCGTACGGGTTCGCGCAGTCGGTCAGTGTCGGTCCCGCCGGCTGGGTTGCCGGTTTGTTCATGAGGACGTGCCCGGAGCCTAAATGGTTCATGCCTCGAAGGGAACGTGATGTGTACTTCACCCCATCGAGGGATCGAACAAGCATGCGACCCTGGACTAGGGTGAGTGCGTGACGAGGGTGGCGTTACAACGGCTCTACCAGGCCTCGGTACCCTCTGACCGGTGAACCGAGCCACGCCCTTACCCAGCGGGGCCCCATCTGAAATTCAGCGAGGAGCGAACCGCGTGACCGCCGATACATCCGTGCCGTCCACTGCGCTGCTGGCAGGAGCAGACCGGGACGGATCCAACTACACCGCGCGGCACCTGCTCGTCCTCGAGGGGCTCGAGGCCGTGCGCAAGCGTCCGGGCATGTATATCGGATCCACCGACAGCCGCGGCCTGATGCACTGCCTGTGGGAGATCATCGACAACTCCGTCGACGAGGCCCTGGGCGGTTACTGCGACCGCATCGAAGTGATCCTCCACGACGACGCCTCGGTGGAGGTCCGGGACAACGGGCGTGGCATCCCGGTCGACGTCGAGCCGAAGACCGGCCTGTCCGGCGTCGAGGTCGTCATGACCAAGCTGCACGCCGGCGGCAAGTTCGGCGGTGGCGCCTACGCCGCCTCCGGTGGTCTGCACGGTGTGGGCGCCTCCGTGGTGAACGCCCTCTCCGCCCGCCTGGACATCGAGGTCGACCTCGGCGGGCACACCCACGCCATCAGCTTCCGCCGCGGGGTCCCGGGCGCGTTCGCGGGAGCCGGCCCGGACGCCAAGTTCGACGCCGGGAACGGACTGCGCAAGACCAAGAAGATCCCCAAGAGCCGCCGCGGTACGCGGGTGCGGTACTGGGCGGACCGGCAGATCTTCCTCAGGGACGCGAAGCTCTCCCTGGACACCCTGCACCAGCGGGCCCGCCAGACCGCGTTCCTGGTGCCCGGGCTGACCATCGTCGTACGGGACGAGTTCGGCCTCGGCGACGGCGGCAGCAAGGGTGAGGAGTCGTTCCGCTTCGACGGCGGCATCAGCGAGTTCTGCGAGTACCTGGCCAGTGACCGGCCCGTCTGCGACACCCTCCGCTTCAGCGGGCAGGGCAGCTTCAAGGAGACGGTCCCCGTGCTGGACGAGGACGGGCAGATGACACCGACGGAGGTCACCCGCGACCTGGGTGTCGACGTCGCGCTGCGCTGGGGCACCGGTTACGACACCACGATCAGGTCGTTCGTCAACATCATCGCCACCCCCAAGGGCGGCACCCACGTCGCCGGCTTCGAGCAGGCGGTGGCGAAGACGATGAACGAGGTGCTGCGCGCCAAGAAGATGCTGCGCGTCGCCGAGGACGACATCGTCAAGGACGACGCCCTGGAGGGCCTGACGGCGGTCGTCACCGTCCGGCTCGCCGAGCCCCAGTTCGAGGGCCAGACCAAGGAGGTCCTCGGCACCTCGGCCGCCCGCCGCATCGTGAACAACGTGATCACCAAGGAACTCAAGGCGTTCCTGACCTCCACCAAGCGCGACGCGGCCCAGCAGGCGCGGGTGGTCATGGAGAAGGCCGTCGCCGCGGCCCGCACCCGTATCGCGGCCCGCCAGCACAAGGACGCCCAGCGCCGCAAGACGGCACTGGAGTCGTCGTCGCTGCCCGCGAAGCTCGCGGACTGCCGCAGCGACGACGTCGACCGCAGCGAGCTGTTCATCGTCGAGGGCGACTCCGCGCTGGGCACGGCCAAGCTCGCCCGGAACTCCGAGTTCCAGGCGCTGCTGCCGATCCGGGGCAAGATCCTCAACGTGCAGAAGTCGTCCGTCACGGACATGCTGAAGAACGCCGAGTGCGGGGCGATCATCCAGGTCATAGGAGCCGGTTCGGGCCGCACCTTCGACATCGACGCGGCCCGCTACGGCAAGATCATCATGATGACCGACGCCGATGTGGACGGCTCCCACATCCGCACCCTGCTGCTGACCCTCTTCCACCGCTACATGCGGCCCATGGTCGAGGCGGGCCGGGTCTTCGCCGCGGTGCCGCCGCTGCACCGCATCGAGCTGGTCCAGCCGAAGAAGGGCCAGGACAAGTACGTCTACACGTACTCGGACCGGGAGCTGCGCGACAAGCTCATGGAGTTCCAGAGCAAGAACATCCGGTACAAGGACTCGATCCAGCGGTACAAGGGCCTCGGTGAGATGGACGCCGACCAGCTGGCGGAGACCACCATGGACCCGCGCCGCCGCACCCTGCGCCGGATCAACCTGACCGACCTGGACTCCGCCGAGCAGGTCTTCGACCTGCTGATGGGCAACGACGTCGCGCCCCGCAAGGAGTTCATCTCCAGCTCGGCGGCCACCCTGGACAGGTCGCGCATCGACGCGTGACCAGGCGCAGTCCTCGGACCGGGCCCGGAAGCGAGAACCGGGCCCGGTCCGACGCGTGCGGACGGTTCGCGGGCGGTCCGCGTACCGCGTCGCCGTCGCGGGCCACCGGTCCCTCCACCCCTGGGTGGAGTGCCGTGCCGGGCGCGGCTCCACCCATGATCCACCCGGGCTCCGATCCCACGGCCTCGCGCTTTCCGTAACGTCGAAGGCGTCGGCGGGACCGCCGCCGGCATCCCCCTTCTTCCGCTCACGGAGGCACGATGTCCGGGCTCCTCGACGCACTGGTCGTCACGGCGGTGGCCGGTCTGGTGATCAGCCGGCAGCTGCGCCCAAGCCGGATCGACACCGACCGCCGCTGGTGGGTGCTGCCCGTGGTGCTCGGCGTCGTTGCACTGCGCGAACCGGGCATGATCGACGCCCACCACCAGACCACTGCCGTGCTGCTGCTCGCCGTCGAGCTGATCGTCGGCCTGGCCATGGGGGCCGGCTGGGCCTGGACCACCCGGATATGGGTCGAGGCCGACGGCGCCGTGTGGAGCAGGGGCACCCGGGCGAGCATCGCGGTGTGGGGTGCCGGCCTCGCACTGCGCGCCGGGCTCTACGGGGTCGGTGCGGTCCTGGGGGTGCGGCAGGACAGCTCGGCCCTGCTGCTCGCCCTCGCGGCGACCCTGCTGGTCCGGTCCGGCGTCCTGGCCTGGCGCGTCCAGACCCGGCGTCCGGCCGCGGCACCCGGCCCCGCGTACCGTGACGCCGTGGCCAGGCCCGCCTGGAAGGAGCCCGCGTGACGGAGAACGTGTGGACGAGGTGGCCCTCCAGGGAGGCGCTCCTGCCCGAGAGCGTGTCCCGGCCCCGCCGGCTGCTCACCCTGACGGTGCGGCTGGTGGTGTTCGGGATGCTGCTGTGGGGCGCGCTCACCAGCAGCCGTCTGCACGGGTGGGGCTCGGCCGCCGCGGCTGTCGGCCTGGTGGGCGCCGTGTGCGCGGCATGGGGCTTCTTCCGGACCACGCTCGCGCACCGGTTGCGGCCGTCCCTGGCCCTCGTCGCCGTGCTGCTCGCGATCGCGGCCGCCGCCCAGTCCGTCGGCTTCGCGGTCCCCGCACTGGTCGTCTGGTGCGGCTGCGCCGTCGTGGCCCTGGAACGGATGCCCCTCGCGGCCGCGCTGCCCGTGACCTCGGCCGCGCTGGCCTCCTACGCCGTGGTCAGCGACGACGCCTGGCTGACCACGGCGGCCACGGCGGGCGGGCTGGTTCTCGCCGGATACGTCCTGCGCCTCGACGCCGAGGCGCGGGGGAGCGCCCAGCGGCTGCTGGACCAGGAGCGTGCCGCCCGGGCGGCCGAGGCGGAGTCCGCGGCACTCGCGGAGCGGGCCCGTATCGCGCGTGAGATCCACGACGTGCTGGCGCACAGCCTCTCGGCGCAGATGGTGCACCTGGAGGCGGCCCGGTTGCTGATCGAGCGGGACGCGGACCGGCAGCAGATCCTGGACCGGGTCGTGGCGGCACGGGGGATGGCCCGCGACGGGCTTGCCGAAACCCGGCAGGCGCTGTCCGCGTTGCGCGGCGACCTGACGCCGCTGGAGGACTTCCTGAGCCAGCTCGTCGAGACGGCTCAGGGCGCGGCGGAGATCACCATTACGGGGGAACGCAGACCGCTGCCGGCCGAGGCGTCGCAGGCCGTGCGCAGAGTGGCCCAGGAGGCGCTGACCAACGCCCGCAGACACGCCCCCGGCGCGGGGGTGCGGGTCCGGCTGGACTACGGCGCCCGCGAAGTGACGCTGGACGTGCGTGATTCGGGAGGTCCGCCGGGCGAGGCCACCGGCAGCGGAGGCGGGTACGGTCTGCTGGGCATGCGGGAGCGTGCCGAGTTGCTGGGCGGCTCGCTGCGGGCAGGCCCGGGCGAGGAGGGGTTCGTGGTGACGTTGAAGGTGCCCGTATGACGGAGGAGCCCGGAAAGGCGCCCGCGCGGGTCGTGGTCGCGGACGACCAGACCGTGGTGCGCGAGGGGATCGTGATGCTGCTCGGTCTCCTGCCCGGCGTCGAGGTCGTGGGCGCGGCCGGTGACGGCGAGGAGGCGGTCCGGCTCGTCGCCGAGCTGGCTCCGGACGTGGTGCTGATGGACCTGCGCATGCCCCGGTGCGACGGGGTGGAGGCCACCCGCCGGATCCGGGCCGAGCACCCGGGCACCCAGGTCGTCGTGCTCACGACGTACGCGGACGACGCGTCGGTGTTCCCCGCGTTGCGGGCCGGGGCGCGCGGCTACCTCACCAAGGACGCGGGCGGGGACGAGATCGTCCGGGCGGTGCACGGCGTCCTGTCCGGAGAGGCCGGGCTGGCGCCGAGCATCCAGAGACGACTTCTGGAGCGCCTGTCCGAGCCCGAGCCCGAGCCGCCGCGTGCGGGACCGCCCGAACCGCCGGACGGGCTCACCGCCCGGGAGACCGAGGTGCTGGTCCTCATCGCCGAGGGGCTCAACAACCAGCAGATCGCGAGGCGGCTGCGGGTCTCCACGGCGACGGTGAAGACCCACATCAACAACCTGTTCGCCAAGACGGGCATCAAGGACCGGGCGCAGGCGGTCCGTTACGCCTATGGCAAGGGGCTGGTGCGGCCACCATCGGGATGAATCACCTGATGGGGTGAAGTGCCTGGGGAAGAAGAGTCGGGGATCTTCCCGTTCTGTCCATCCTTGGGCATGCAGTCAAGCAACGATCGGCCCCGAGGTTCCGGGGGCGGTCCCGAAAGCGCGGCCGACCACCGCGCCGTGCCGGGCAGGGCCTACGTCGAGACGGTGCCCGGCGCGCCGTACGACGTCCCGCGGTACGAGGACCCGTGGTACGACGCCCTCGCCTCCGGATGGGGGGAGTCGGCCGGCCTCGCAGCCGCCGGGCCGGCGTTGCCGCCGGTGCGTCGGGAAGCCCCGGCGGAGCCGCCCCGGGCCGCGGGCGACGTGTATCTGGAGGTCCAGCGCAGTGCGGCCTTCCAGGAGGTCCGCAGCCGGTACCGGAGGTTCGTGGGGCCGGCCGTCGCCGCCTTCTTCCTCTGGTACGTCGCCTACGTGGTGACCGCCACGACGGCGCCCACCCTGATGGCCCGGCCGGTGGCCGGGGCGGTGAACGTGGCGATGCTCGCCGGGCTCGGGCAGTTCCTCACCACGTTCCTGCTCACCTGGGCCTATGCCCGGCACGCCCGGCTGCGCCGGGACCGGGCCGCGCTCGAACTGCGCTGGGACACCCAGGAGCTGACGCGCGGGGCACGGGGCGGTGCGTCGTGACGGGTGATCACCAGACCGCGGCCCTCGTGCTGTTCAGCACGTTCGTCGCGGTGACGCTCGGGATCACCACCTGGGTGGGACGCCACCGGCAGGGATCCGCGGAGGAGTTCTACGCGGGCGGCCGCCTCTTCTCGCCTATGGAGAATGGTTTTGCCATCTCCGGCGACTACATGTCGGCCGCGTCCTTCCTCGGCATCTCGGGGCTCATCGCGCTCTACGGCTACGACGGCATGCTCTACTCGGTGGGCTTCCTGGTGGCATGGCTGGTGGTCCTGTTCCTCGTCGCCGAACTGGTCCGCAACTGCGGGCGGTTCACCCTCGCCGACGTCGTCGCCGCCCGGATGAGGGAGCGGCCGGTGCGGATCGCGGCCGGGACCTCCTCGGTCACCGTCTCCGTCCTGTACCTGGTGGCGCAGATGGTGGGCGCGGGCAGCCTGGTCGCGCTGCTGCTGGGCGGGACCACCGAGGCGGCGCGGACCTGGACCGTCATCGGCGTCGGAGCCCTGATGGTGATCTACGTGTCGCTGGGCGGGATGCGTGCCACCACCTGGATCCAGATCGTGAAGGCGGTCCTGCTGCTCGGCGGCACCGTGGCGCTGACCACGCTCGTCCTGGTGCGCTTCCACGGCGACGTCGACCGGCTGCTGCGCACGGCGGCCGAGCGCAGCGGCCACGGCGAGGCGTTCCTCGCGCCCGGCCTGGCGTACGGCGGGGACTGGGTCTCCCGCTTCGACTTCATCAGTCTGGGGCTCGCCCTGGTCCTGGGCACGGCCGGGCTGCCGCACATCCTGTCCCGCTTCTACACCGTGCCCACCGCACGGGCGGCGAGGCGGTCCGTGGTCTGGTCGATCGGCCTCATCGGCGGCTTCTACCTGATGACGATCGTGCTCGGGTTCGGCGCCGCCGCCCTGGTCGGGCCGGACGCCGTACGCGCGTCGAACGCCGCCGGGAACACGGCGGTGCCGCTGCTCGCCCTCGACCTGGGCGGCGGTGCCGAGTCCACCGGCGGGACGGTCCTGTTCGCGGTCGTCGCCGCCGTCGCGTTCGCCACCATCCTCGCGGTGGTCGCCGGCATCACCCTGGCCTCCTCGGCGTCCGTGGCCCACGACCTGTACGCGTCCCTGCGGCGCCGTCACTCCGAGCCGCGCAGCGAGGTCGCCGTGGCCCGGGTCGCCGCCGTCGGCATCGGTGCCGTGGCGATCGGGCTCGGTCTGCTCGCCCGCGACCTCAACGTCGCCTTCCTGGTGGGCCTGGCCTTCGCCGTGGCCGCCTCCGCCAACCTGCCGGTGCTGCTCTACTCGCTGTTCTGGCGCGGCTTCACCACGCGCGGCGCGGTGTGGGCGGTCTACGGCGGCCTGGTGCCGTCCGTGCTGCTCGTGCTGCTGTCCCCGGTGGTCTCCGGCAGCCCGCAGTCGCTCTTCCCGGACCTCGACTTCCAGTACTTCCCGCTGCAGAACCCGGGGCTCGTCTCGATCCCGCTGGGCTTCGTCGCCGGCTGGCTGGGCACGGTCACCTCCCCGGAGGTCCCGGACGAGGCCAGGCATGCCGAGACCGAGGTGCGGTCGCTGACCGGAGCGGGGGCCGTGTAGGGACGGCGGCCCCCGGTCCCGTGCGCCCCGGTGTCCGGCGGTCGCCTCAGGGGCGGGTCGCCCACGCGTAACGGTGCTCGGGGCGGCCCGCCTCGCCGTACTTGAGGGTCAGGACGGCCCGTCCGGTGCGTTCCAGCAGCTTCAGATAGCGCTGTGCGGTCTGGCGGCTGACGCCGGTCCGTTCGGCGATCTCCTGGGCGGAGAGCGGTCCGTCGGCCTTCAGCAGGCACTGGCGCACCAGCTCGGCGGTGGTGGGGGAGTGGCCCTTGGGCAGCCCGGGGTCGGAGGGTGCCGACAGGGCGCCGAAGATCCGGTCGACCTCGGCCTGTTCCGCCTCACCGCCCCCGTCGAGGGTGCGGCGCAGTTCGGCGTACGCCTCCAGCTTGGCGCGCAGACCGGCGAAGGCGAACGGTTTCACCAGGTACTGCAGTGCCCCCTGGCGCATCGCCGCCTGCACGGTCGACACGTCCCGGGCCGCCGTCACCATGATCACGTCGGTCTGGAGCCCCCGTCGCCGCATCTCCCGGACCACCTCCAGACCGGTCCGGTCGGGCAGGTAGTGGTCCAGCAGGATCAGGTCCAGGCGGGGCAGCCTCTCCACCGCCGCCAGCGCCTCCAGCGCGCTGTGTGCCTCGGCGGCGACGTGGAAGCCCGGCACCTTCTCGACGTAGGCGGCGTTGACCCGCGCGACCCGCGTGTCGTCGTCCACGACCAGGACCTCGATCATCGGGACTCCTCCTCGGCGGTGGTGGTCACAGGGGCGGTGAGGGCGGGTTCAGGGGCCGGTTCGGTCAGTGCCTCCGGGAGGACGACGACGACCTCGGCGCCGCCGCCGTACGCCTCCCCGACGGTCGCGCCGCCGCCCTGCCGTTCGGCCAGGCGGCGCACCAGAGGCAGTCCGATGCCGCGCTCGCGGTGGGCCGGCGGCTCCTTGGTGGACCAGCCCTCGGTGAACACCAGCTCCCGGTGGTCCACCGGAATCCCGGGTCCGGTGTCGCGCACCGTGAGCGTGGCGGCCCGCCCCTCGGCCCGCAGTTCGACCTCCACGCGCGCGTGCGGTGTCCCCGCGGCGGCGTCGAGGGCGTTGTCGACCAGGTTGCCCACGATCGTGACCAGCCCCCGGGGATCGACCAGGCGGTCCGGCAGCCGGGTGCGGTCCGAGACCCACAGGGCGACCCCGCGCTCGGCCGCGACGGTGGCCTTGCCGACCAGCAGCGCGGCCAGCAGGGGGTCCTGGATCCGCTCGGTGATCTGCTCCGCGGTGACCCGGTGGTCGCCGACCACCTCGCCGACGAACTCCACGGCGTCGTCGTACATCTCCAGCTCCAGCAGCCCCAGCAGGGTGTGCATGCGGTTGGCGTGCTCGTGGTCCTGCGCGCGCAGCGCGTCGATCAGGCCGCGGGTGGAGTCCAGCTCCCGGCCCAGCTGCTCCAGCTCGGTGCGGTCGCGCAGCGTGGCGACCGCACCGCCGTCGTCGGTGGGCATCCGGTTGGCGACCAGGACCCGCCGGCCGCGCACGGTCAGCAGGTCGGTGCCGGTCACCCGGCCGGCCAGCACGTCGGCGGTGCGTCCCGCCCCGAGCGCCTCGTCGGGGGAGCGGCCGACGGCCTCGCCGCCGATGCCCAGCAGCCGCTGCGCCTCGTCGTTGAGCAGCCGTACCCGGCCGCCGCGGTCGAGGGCGACGACACCCTCCCGGATGCCGTGCAGCATGGCCTCGCGTTCCGCGAGCAGCCCCGCGATGTCCGAGAACGCCAGGTCCCGGGTCTGCCGCTGCACCCGGCGCGAGATGATCCAGGAGGCCAGGGCGCCGACGGCCAGCGCGCCACCGGCGTACGCGAACAGGCCGGGGATGGCGTGGATCAGGCGTGCCCGGACGCTGTCGTACGCGATGCCCACCGAGACCGCCCCGACGATCTCGCCGTCGCCGTCGCGCAACGGCACCTTCCCGCGGGCCGAGCGGCCCAGGGTGCCGTCGTCGATCTCCATGACCTCGCGGCCGGACAGCGCCTGGCCGGGGTCGGTCGAGACGACCTGCCCGATCCGCCGCGGGTCGGTGTGCGACCAGCGCACGCCCTCGCGGTCCATCACGACGACGTACTCCGCCTTGGTGGCCTCGCGGACCCGTTCCGCCGCCCGCTGCACCGGGCCGTCCGGGGTCGGCCGGGTGGTCCGCAGGTCCCGTACGACCTGCGGCTGCTGCGCGGTGGTCTGCGCGATCGCCAGCGCCCGGCGCATCGCCTGGTCGTCCAGCTGGTCGCCGAGCGGCGCCAGGAACAGCCCGGTCGCCAGCACGGCTACGCCCGCGGCGATCGCCAGCTGCATCAGCAGCACCTGGGAGAACACCCGCCGCGGCAGGCCCAGGCGCAGTCGGCGGACGGGGGGAGTGGTGCTCATGGCCTTGACGGTACGTGGGGCCGGTGGCGTGCCGTAGCGGGGTGTGGCGTGTATCTCCCGCGGGACGGCCCGTGCCTCCTGTGGGGCGGCCCGTGCCTGCCGCGAGGTGGCCCGTGTCTCCCGTGGGGCGGCCCGTGCCTGCCGCAGGCCGTCAGCTCGCCAGTGCCGCCGCCACCGGCAGCGCGCGCACCGCGGTGACCTCCATCCGCGCCGGCGAACCCAGCACCGACGCCCCGCAGCTCTCCGGCCGTGGTGGCACCGACGCCGCCTGTACGACGGTGACGCGCCAGTGCCGGCCGTCGCGGTGGGCCAGGGTCACCTCCCAGCGCGGTGCGGCGCCGTCCGTCCGTACGACGGTCAGTGCCTGGGCGGTGTCCTCGCCGACGGCCGACCGCAGGGCCAGCTCGGCGGCCTGGCCCGGGCGCTCCCACGCGGAGTTCCCGCGGCAGCCCCCGACGACGATCCGGCCCTCCCGCGCGCTGTGCAGCACTTCCTTGACGGCGTGGGCCTGGACCCGGCCGTAGACGTATCCGTGGGGCAGAACGAGGACGGTCGGCGAGAAGCGGTGACCGCCCAGGTGGGTGACCTCCCACACGCCGTCGGCGCCGGACGCGGCGAGTTCGGCCGCGAGGGGTCTGCCGAGCAGGGCGCAGCACCGGTCCCGCTTCCCGTTGGTGCACACCAGGGCGAGTGGACCGCCGGTGTGGGGACGGCCGTCCAGGAGTGAGTCGAAGGTGTGGTGGTCGCCCCGGCCGAGTGCCGCGAAGTCGAGGCCGAGCAGCCGGCCAGCGTCCTTGATCGTGGTGCCGTGCAGCCACACGTTTCCCGGCACGGTGTGGGCCGCGTACACGGTGCGTTCGGCGGGCGTGCCCTGGTCCGCGTGGCGGCCGGGGCGGCGCACGAGCGCGACGCGTACGCCGGTCCCCTTCGCCGCCGCTTCGAGGGCACGCCCCAGCGCGGGGTCCAGATGGCTGGACGTGAGCGCCTTGGCGCCCCACGGGCCGGGCTGTTCGAGCAGCAACCAGGTCCTCGCGACGGGTGCGGTGCCCGAAACGGGCTCGTCGAGGTCCCAGGAGACGGTTGAGCACGTACTCACAGAGGTGAGCCTAACCTGACTTGGTCCGGGGCGACTTCCAGCCGCGCCCGTGCTACTCCGGCAGTGCTCGCGGCGGCCTCGGACCCGAGTACAGCCCGCTCGGCCGCATCCGCAGCGGGCGCTCCCCGTACTCCTCCAGGGCGTGCGCGATCCAGCCCGCCGTACGGGCCACGGCGAAGATCGTCTCGGCCGCGGTGGGGGCCATGCCGGAGGACGCGGTGAGCACGGCGAGCGCCAGGTCGACGTTGGCGTGCAGCGGGGTGTGACGGGCGGCGGTGGCCTGGACGTCCCGGGCCGCCGCGAGTGCGGGCGCCGCCCGGGGGATGTCCTCCAGGAGAGCGAACAGGGCACGCGCGCGCGGGTCCTCGCCGGGGTAGAGCCGGTGGCCCAGGCCCGGGATGCGTCGGCCGGCCCGCAGCTCCTCCGCGACCACCGGCGCCGCGCTGCCCAGGTCGAGGACCTCCAGCAGCATCCGGTGCGCGAGTCCTCCGGCGGCACCGTGCAGCGGTCCCTCGATCACGCCCAGTCCCGCGGACACGGCCGCGTAGGCGTGCGCACGTGCCGACGCGGCGACCCGCACGGCCAGCGTCGAGGCCGCCAGGTCGTGGTCGGCGAGGAGGCTCAGCGCCGTGTCGAGGGCGCGCAGGGAGGGCTCGTCGGCGTCCTGCCCGCTGAGCCGGGTCCACAGCTGGTGGGCGATCGGGTCCTGGTCGTCTCCGTCGCGCAGGACGGGGGGCAGCGCGGCGACGAGGGTGGGGATGAGGACGCGCGCCGTGCCCAGCACCGCGTCCTCGGCCAGGCCGAAGCGGAGCGGGTCCGCGACCGCCGCGGCGATGGCCGCCACACGGAGCCGGTCGGCGGGGCCCGCGTGTTCGGGCAGGGCGTCGACGGCGCGGCGGGCGACGGACACGGAGGCTGCGGGGGCCCGGAAGACGGTGCCGGGGCGCATTCGCCCCGTCCAGAGCCACTCGGCCACCTCCTCGTAGGTGTGGCGAGCGGCGAGTTCCACCGCGTCGACGCCCCGGTAGTAGTACCGGTCGCTCTCGATGAGCGTGAGGCGGGTGCGCACGGTCAGCTCCTGCCCGGTGGCCGGGGTCGCGGCCGTGGTCGTGCCGCCGTCACGCCGGTTGCGCCGGGCGAGGGCCCGCACCTCGTCGGCGTCGAAGGTGCTGCCCCGGGAGCCGGGCGTGCGCCGGCTGTCGAGCTGGCCGCGGCTGACGTACGCGTACACGGTCTCGGGCTTCACCCCGAGCAGTTCGGCCGCCTCCCTGGTGGTCAGGCGCCGCTCGCTGTCGGCGGGGTGGTCGGGCTGTTGATCGCGCATGAGGTCACCGTATCGATCGAAGGCGGTCTGTGTTGAGCCGTCGGGTCGTCATGTATTGATTTAATCAATATTGACAGAAGTGCAGTCAAGTATGGACAGTTGAGTCAAGTTCAAGGAGGTAATCATGTCCGTCAACAAAACCGCAGCCGCCGCACCGACCGTCGAGGTGCCGCGCGGGCTCGCCGGTGTCGTGGTGGCCGAGACCGAGGTCGGCGACGTACGAGGGCTGGAGGGCTTCTACCACTACCGCCAGTACTCGGCCGTCGAACTCGCCCAGAGCCGCAGCTTCGAGGACGTCTGGCACCTCCTGATCCACGGGGAGCTCCCCGACGCGCGGCGCGGCGCCGCCTTCGCCGCCGAGACCGCGGCGCTGCGGCGACTTCCCGCTGCGGTGCGCGCCGCCCTGCCCGCCATCGCCGAGGCCGGCAGCCGCTCGGGACCGCTCGCCGGAATGCGTACCGGCCTGTCCCTGCTGGGCGCCGCCCTGGGCTTCGGGCCGGTGTACGACCTCTCGGCCGACCGGCGCAGGCAGGACACCCTGGTCGCCGCCGCGGCCGTACCGACGCTGCTGACGGCGCTGCACCGGCTGGGGCGCGGACTGGAACCGGTGGAGCCCCGCGAGGATCTGTCGTACGCGGCGAACTACCTCTACATGCTGACCGGTGAGGAGCCGGACGAGGCTCGCACCCGGGCGATCGAGCAGTACCTGATCTCCACCATCGACCACGGGTTCAACGCGTCGACCTTCACCGCGCGGGTCATCGCGTCGACGGGTGCGGACGTCGCGGCCTGCCTGGCCGGTGCGGTGTCGGCGTTGTCCGGCCCGCTGCACGGCGGCGCGCCCAGCAGGGCGCTGGACACCCTGGACGCGATCGGTACGCCCGACCGCATCGACGCCTGGATCCGGGAGCGGGTGCTCGCGGGTGACCGCATCATGGGTTTCGGCCACGCGGTGTACCGCACGGAGGACCCGCGCTCCCGGATGCTGCGTGAGGTGGCGCGGCGGTTCGGCGGCCCGCGCGTGGAGTTCGCGGTCGAGGTGGAGCGGCAGGTCGAGGCGATCCTCGCGGAGCTGAAGCCGGGGCGCGAACTGCACACCAACGTCGAGTTCTACGCCGGCGTGGTCATGGAACTGTGCGGCCTGCCCCGCGAGATGTTCACGCCCACCTTCGCGGCGGCGCGGGTGGTGGGCTGGAGCGCGAACATCCTGGAACAGGCGTCCGACTCGAAGATCATCCGGCCGGTGGCCAGGTATGTGGGGCCGGGGGCGCCGGTAGGGGTGCCGGCGGTGGCCTGAGCAGCACGAGCGGCCTGGTGCCGTTCGGGCGCCAGGCCTGGTCGGGGGAGCGTCGAGCAAGGACGGGGTGCCGGGTTGCTCGCCGGTGGTGGCTCCGTGCGCCGTCGTCGGTGGGTACGGCCGGAGACACGGTTGACGTCAGGCGTCCGGGATGTCCGCCTTGGCCCGGATGAGGGTCTCCCGGCTGACGACCACGATGCGCTCGTAGTCCGCACGGGAAGCATCGGCGGGGAGTTCACCCTCCAGGGTCTCGGTCGCCTCGGTGCCGATAACGGCGAAATTGCCGTCGCTCAGCTCGAAGAGGTCCGGACAGCTGGCTCCCGAGGTACTGCCGCGCGAGCTTGGAGGCACACCGATGCGGCGCACGATTTTCAAGGGGTACCGGTCCTTCTGGGTTGGCCATTGTACGGGGAGCACGTTACTGAAAACGCGGCCCGGGCGTGCTCTCCGGGGCGAAGACACTCCCGGAAGCGTGATCGGTCCGGCGAGCCTCAGTCGGACGGAGGCGTGCCCACCACCCACCACTCGTCCGTGTCGGCTTCGTCCAGGTCCTTGAGGAGTCCGTCCACCATCGTGCCGACGCGCGACTCCACCGACGTGGCCTTGAACGAGGCCCGCTGCTGCCTCGAAGCCTCCCAGTACTCCCGCATCAGCGGGGTCTGGAAGAGTTCGCGCAGGTGCCCGAACAACTCCTCCTGGTCCAGGATCTCCGCTTGGTGCAGGTGGAAGAGGTTGATGTACCAGGCGTTGGCGAAGAAGAACTGTCGCCGCTTCTGCGCCGGGATGCTCTTGTCGTACGTGTCGATGACCTCCGCCAGCGAGGGGTCGTCGAGCGCCCTGTTCAGCAACTCCCAGTGCATGCGCTGCTGGTGCCGCAGGGTCTCGCGCCGCAGCGCCAGCTCCTCCAGCCGCAGCCGGCGCTCGTGCAGCCGGATCCGGTCCAGCCGCCGCTGCCGCGCGGCCAGCAGCATTCCGGCCGCGGCGGAGCCGAACCTCCCCGTGATCTTCTTCCGAGTGACCATGTCAACCCCCGAATCAGGCGGCCGCCCGCCGGTCGTCGAGTGCGGGTCGGCTGACGGGGACCGGCGAGCGATGGCGGCGCTTGCCGCCTCCAGGGTGCCGAGCGGCGCTGATCGACGGGGAGGCGGAGAACGGGCGCACGGAGGGAAGCGAGGGTCGCACGGTCCGGCGCCTTGGAAAACGTCTGCCCCGCGCACGCTGCTAACAATCGTTCACTTCGTGCCGACTGCCGTGGACCGTATCCTGAGCAGGCAATTCCGCATGCGTGGGTGAGAGAGAGGTCGCACGGTGGGGCAGCGCCCGACTCCGCAGCAGATTCCGGTCGTCGTGCTCGCCGGGTTCCTCGGCTCCGGGAAGACCACTTTGCTCAACCACCTTCTGCACCGCAGCGGAGGCAGCCGTATCGGCGCCGTCGTCAACGACTTCGGTTCGATCGAGATCGACGCGATGGCCGTCGCGGGCGCCCTCGGCGACTCCACGGTGTCCCTCGGCAACGGATGCCTGTGCTGCGCCGTCGACGCGAGTGAACTCGACGGATACCTGGCCCGGCTCGCCCGCCCCGAGGCCGGCATCGACGTGATCGTCATCGAGGCCAGCGGCCTGGCCGAACCGGAGGAGCTGGTGCGCATGCTGCTCGCCAGCGAGGAACCCGGGGTCGTCTACGGCGGGCTCGTCGAGGTCGTCGACGCCGCCGAGTTCGACGGCACCCGCGCGAGGCATCCCGAGATCGACCGGCACCTGGCCCTCGCCGATCTCGTCGTGGTCAACAAGACGGACCGGGCGCCGGACGCCGAGCGCGTCCTCGCCCTCGTGCGGTCGCTCGCCGACGGCGCCGCCGTCGTGCCCGCCGCCTACGGCCGCATCGACCCCGAATTCCTCTACGACTGCCGGCCCAGTGAGGAGCGGGTGGGGCAGCTGTCCTTCGACGACCTGCACGACCACGCGGAGAGCGGCGAGAGCGGGGCGTGCGGCGAGGGCGGCGCCCGCCCCGGGCACCTGCACGCCGCCTACGACACCCTGTCGTTCGTCTCCGACCTCCCGCTCGACCCGCGCCGGCTCATGCGCTTCCTCGACAGCCGGCCCGAGGGCCTCTACCGGATCAAGGGGTACGTCGACTTCGGCCCGTACGACACGCGGAACCGGTACGCCGTCCACGCCGTCGGCCGCTTCCTGCGCTTCTACCCCGAGCCCTGGACCGGCCCCGGGGCCACGGACACCGCCGACGCCACCGGCGTCCGCCGTACCCAGCTCGTCCTGATCGGCACCGGCATCGACACGGCGGCGCTGCGCGAGGGCCTCGACGCGTGCCGCCGGGACACCGACGCCCCGCCCGCCGACGAGCACGGCATGTGGGGCGTCCTGCGCTACGTGCCCGACGGAGAGGAGCCCGACGGCGCGGAGCCGCCGGACACCACCTCCTAGGCCTTCCTACGCCGGGCCCGCCACCACGGACACCGTCTTCGGCAGCGACACGCCCGAGCCGTCACGGCGCGGGTCGATGTCCGGCAGCTGGGCCGGCGTGCCGTTCTTCTGCGCGGCGCGGGCCGGGGCCGCGCCCGCCCAGGCGAAGGCCAGGCAGTCCTCGCCCTTCAGGAACCGCTGGCAGCGCACCCCGCCCGTCGCGCGGCCCTTGCGCGGGTACTGGTCGAACGGCGTCAGCTTGGCCGTGGTCTGCACGGAGTCGTCCAGCGTGCCGCGCGACCCGGCCACCGTGAACACCACCGCGTCCGCCGCCGGGTCCACCGCCGTGAACGAGATGACCTTCGCGCCGTCGGCGAGCTTGACGCCCGCCACACCGCCCGCCGGACGTCCCTGCGGGCGGACCTGTGCGGCCTGGTAGCGCAGCAGCTGGGCGTCGTCCGTGATGAAGACCAGGTCCTCCTCCCCGGTGCGCAGCTCGACCCCGCCGACGATGCGGTCGCCCTCCTTGAGGGTGATGACCTCCAACTCGTCCTTGTTGGCGGGGTAGTCGGGCACCACCCGCTTGACGACGCCCTGTTCCGTGCCCAGCGCGAGCCCCGGCGAGGACTCGTCCAGCGTGGTCAGGCAGACGACGTCCTCGTCGTCCTCCAGGGACACGAACTCCGCCAGCGGTGCGCCGCCCGCGAGGTTCGGCGTCGGCATGGCCTCCGGGAGCTGGGGCAGGTCCACCACGTTCACCCGCAGCAGCCGTCCCGCGGACGTCACCACGCCCACCTCGCCGCGCGCCGTGGCCGGCACCGCCGAGACGATCAGATCGTGCTTGACCCGCTTGGCACCCGCCTCCGTGACGAGGGGCTCGTCGGTCGCGGTGCGGGCCAGCAGGCCCGTCGACGACAGCAGCACCCGGCACGGGTCGTCCGCCACCTGGAGCGGCACGGCGGCGACCGGGGCGCCGCCCGACTCCAGCAGCGTCGTACGGCGGTCGGTGCCGAACTTCTTCGCCACCGCCGCCAGTTCGGCCGAGACCAGCTTGCGCAGCTCCGCGTCCGAGTCGAGGATGCGGGTCAGCTCCTCGATCTCCGCGTTCAGCCGGTCCTTCTCGGACTCCAGCTCGATGCGGTCGTACTTGGTGAGCCGGCGCAGCGGCGTGTCCAGGATGTACTGCGTCTGGACGTCGCTCAGCGAGAAGCGCTCCATCAGGCGCTGCTTGGCCTGCGCCGAGTTCTCGCTGGAGCGGATGAGCCGGATGACCTCGTCGATGTCGACCAGGGCGGTGAGCAGGCCCTCCACCAGGTGCAGCCGGTCGCGCTTCTTGCTCCGGCGGAACTCGCTGCGCCGCCGGACGACGGTGAAGCGGTGGTCGAGATAGACCTCCAGCAGCTCCTTGAGGCCCAGGGTGAGGGGCTGGCCGTCCACCAGGGCGACGTTGTTGATGCCGAAGGACTCCTCCATGGCGGTCAGCTTGTAGAGCTGCTCCAGGATCGCCTCGGGCACGAAGCCGTTCTTGATCTCGATGACCAGGCGCAGCCCGTGCTCGCGGTCGGTGAGGTCCTTGACGTCCGCGATGCCCTGGAGCTTCTTCGAGCCGACCAGGTCCTTGATCTTCGAGATGACCTTTTCCGGGCCCACCGCGAAGGGCAGCTCGGTGACGACCAGGCCCTTGCGGCGGGCGGTCACCGTCTCCACGGACACCGTCGCGCGGATCTTGAAGGTGCCGCGCCCCGTCTCGTACGCGTCCCGGATGCCGGGCAGGCCGACGATGCGGCCGCCGGTGGGCAGGTCGGGCCCCGGCACGTGCTTCATCAGCGCGTCCAGGTCGGCGTTCGGGTGCCGGATCAGGTGCCGGGCCGCCGCGATCACCTCGCGCAGGTTGTGCGGCGGCATGTTCGTCGCCATGCCGACCGCGATGCCCGAGGCGCCGTTGACCAGCAGGTTCGGGAAGGCGGCGGGCAGTGCCGCCGGCTCCTGCTCCTGGCCGTCGTAGTTGGGGGCGAAGTCGACGGTGTCCTCGTCGATGGACTCCGTCATCAGCCCGGCGGCCTCGGCCATCCGGCACTCCGTGTACCGCATGGCGGCCGGCGGGTCGTCATTGCCCAGCGAGCCGAAGTTGCCGTGGCCGTCCACCAGGGGCACGCGCATCGAGAACGGCTGGGCCATGCGGACCAGCGCGTCGTAGATCGACGCGTCGCCGTGCGGGTGCAGCTTGCCCATGACCTCGCCGACGACGCGGGCGCACTTCACGTAGCTGCGCTCGGGCCGCAGGCCCATCTCGTTCATCTGGTACACGATGCGGCGGTGCACCGGCTTGAGGCCGTCGCGGGCGTCCGGCAGCGCACGGGAGTAGATGACCGAGTACGCGTACTCGAGGAAGGAGCCCTGCATCTCGTCGACGACGTCGATGTCGAGGATCTTCTCCTCGTACGAGTCGTCGGGCGGCGGGGTCTTCGTACTACGGCGGGCCATCGCTGCCGGCTCCTTGCTGAAGCGTGAACGGTGATCTGACGCCGTCCATTGTGGACTGCGGCACTGACAGCGACCGACCAGGACCCGTCACGGGCTGCCCGGCCCGGCGCTGCCCGCAGGGTACGCCCTCGCCACCGCCCGCCGTCCCCGGCGGCCCGTCAACCGCGTTCTCGCTCTCGGCGTACGGGGCCCGGGAACTCCACCGGCGGCCCGCACGCTTGCATACAGTGGCAGGACCGGCGGAATTCCGCAGTTCCGCCCACTGATTTCCACCCGGTGGTCCACCCAGTGGTCCCACCGAGTACTCCGCGATCGAAGGGACGTACATGCCCATGGGTCACACGGCCACAGCCCAGGCAGGCTCCGGCGGCCTGACAGCGACCGAGCACCGCCTGGCCAACGGCCTGCGCGTGGTGCTCTCCGAGGACCACCTGACCCCGGTCGCGGCGGTGTGCCTCTGGTACGACGTCGGCTCGCGCCACGAGGTCAAGGGGCGCACCGGCCTGGCTCACCTTTTCGAGCACCTCATGTTCCAGGGCTCCGCCCAGGTCAAGGGCAACGGCCACTTCGAGCTGGTGCAGGGCGCGGGCGGCTCGCTCAACGGCACCACCAGCTTCGAGCGGACCAACTACTTCGAGACCATGCCCGCCCACCAGCTGGAGCTCGCCCTCTGGCTGGAGGCCGACCGCATGGGCTCCCTGCTGGCCGCCCTGGACGACGAGTCCATGGAGAACCAGCGGGACGTCGTCAAGAACGAACGCCGCCAGCGTTACGACAACGTCCCCTACGGCACCGCGTTCGAGAAGCTGACCGCCCTCGCCTACCCGGAGGGCCACCCGTACCACCACACGCCGATCGGTTCGATGGCGGACCTGGACGCGGCGACCCTGGAGGACGCCCGCGCCTTCTTCCGCACCTACTACGCGCCGAACAACGCGGTGCTGTCGGTCGTCGGCGACATCGACCCCGAGCAGACGCTGGCCTGGATCGAGAAGTACTTCGGCTCCATCGCCTCGCACGACGGCAAGCAGCCTCCCCGGGACGGTTCGCTGCCGGACGTCATGGGCGGGGAACTGCGCGAGATCGTCGAGGAGGAGGTCCCGGCCCGCGCCCTGATGGCGGCCTACCGCCTGCCGGAGGACGGCACGCGCGCGTGCGACGCGGCCGACCTGGCCCTGACCGTCCTGGGCGGCGGCGAGTCGTCCCGCCTGTACAACCGGCTCGTACGCCGCGACCGCACGGCCGTCGCCGCCGGGTTCGGCCTGCTGCGGCTCGCCGGGGCGCCGTCCCTGGGGTGGCTGGACGTGAAGACGTCCGGCGACGTGGAGGTGCCGGTCATCGAGACGGCCATCGACGAGGAGCTGGCCCGGTTCGCCGAGGAGGGCCCCACGGCCGAGGAGATGGAGCGCGCCCAGGCCCAGCTGGAGCGCGAGTGGCTGGACCGCCTGGGCACGGTCGCCGGCCGCGCGGACGAACTGTGCCGGTACGCCGTCCTGTTCGGCGACCCGCAGCTCGCCCTCACCGCCGTGCAGCGGGTCCTGGAGGTGACCGCGCAGGAGGTCCAGGAGGTCGCCAAGGCCCGCCTGCGCCCCGACAACCGCGCGGTGCTCGTCTACGAGCCCACCGCCCCCGCCGACGAGACCGACGCCACCGACGAGAACGAGGAGGCGGCCAAGTGACCGAGCTCGCCACCATGGAATTCCACGCCCAGCCGCAGGCCGGCGACCCCAAGCCGTGGGCCTTCCCCGCCCCCGAGCGCGGCAGCCTCGACAACGGCCTCACCGTGCTGCGCTGCCACCGCCCCGGCCAGCAGGTCGTCGCCGTCGAGGTGCTCCTCGACGCCCCCCTGGACGCCGAGCCGGCCGGCCTCGACGGCGTGGCCACGATCATGGCGCGCGCCTTCTCCGAGGGCACCGACAAGCACTCCGCCGAGGAGTTCGCCGCCGAGCTGGAGCGCTGCGGCGCCACCCTGGACGCGCACGCCGACCACCCCGGCGTGCGGCTGAGCCTGGAGGTGCCCGCCTCGCGTCTCGCCAAGGCCCTTGGCCTGCTCGCCGACGCCCTCAGGGCGCCCGCCTTCGCGGACGGCGAGGTCGAGCGGCTGGTGCGCAACCGGCTCGACGAGATCCCGCACGAGCTGGCCAACCCCTCCCGGCGCGCCGCCAAGGAACTCTCCAAGGAGCTGTTCCCGGCCGACTCGCGCATGTCGCGCCCGCGCCAGGGCACCGAGGAGACGGTCGCGGCCATCGACTCGGCGGCCGTACGCGCCTTCTACGAGCGGCACGTGCGCCCCGCCACGGCCACCGCGGTGGTCGTCGGCGACCTCACCGGCGTCGACCTGGACGCGCTGCTCGGCGACACCCTGGGTGCCTGGACCGGCTCGGCCGCCGAGCCGCGTCCCGTGCCCCCGGTGACCGCCGACGACCGCGGCCGGGTCGTCATCGTGGACCGTCCCGGCGCCGTCCAGACGCAGCTGCTGATCGGCCGCACCGGCGCCGACCGGCACGACCGGGTGTGGCCCGCGCAGGTGCTCGGCACCTACTGCCTCGGCGGCACCCTCACCTCGCGCCTGGACCGCGTCCTGCGCGAGGAGAAGGGCTACACCTACGGCGTCCGGGCGTTCGGCCAGGTCCTGCGTTCGGCGCCGGACGGCACGGGCGCCGCGATGCTCGCCATCAGCGGCTCCGTCGACACCCCCAACACCGGTCCCGCACTGGAGGACCTGTGGACGGTGCTGCGCACGCTCGCCGCTGAGGGGCTCACCGACGCCGAGCGCGACGTGGCCGTGCAGAACCTGGTGGGCGTGGCGCCGCTGAAGTACGAGACGGCGGCGGCTGTGGCGGACACGCTCGCCGACCAGGTCGAGCAGCACCTGCCCGACGACTTCCAGGCGACGCTCTACCGTCAACTGGCCGCCACGGGCACCGTGGAGGCCACGGCGGCGGTCGTGAACGCCTTCCCGGTGGACCGCCTCGTGACGGTCCTGGTCGGCGACGCGGCGCAGATCAAGGAGCCCGTGGAGGCCCTCGGGATCGGCGAAGTCACCGTGGTGGCGGCCGAGTAGCGGCACGCGCGTGTGAGAGCCCTGGTGACCGGAGTGTCACCAGGGCTGCCGTTTGTCCGAATTGAGGGAGTGGCTGCCCCTCTGCCCTGTGGCGTGCGCTACAAAAAGCCTGTTGCGTTTGAGGATTGAACACAGCCGCGTTTAGCGTCTTCCGGGCTGTTCGTCAGGCAGTGCGCCGCACCCGCGGCACCGGACAGTCATCGCCGAGTCCCCGTACGGCGCGAGCCAGGGGAGCCGGGGACCCACCGCAGTCCCTGGGGTGAATCGGACGCCCGCGCGCACCGCGAGGGGGTCCGTAGGAGACCTTCCACCTCCGAACCCGTCAGCTAACCCGGTAGGCGAGAGGGAAGGAAAGGACAAGCCTCTACATGGCGTTCACGCGCGCCACCGGGAAGCACCGCCGTCCCAGCCGGGTGCACCGCACCACCGCCCGCGCGGCGGGAGTCGCGGCCCTCGCCACCACCGGCGTCGTCGGCACCCTCGCGGCTCCGGCGCTCGCCGCCGAGCCCGAGGTCGAGCAGAGCGGACTCACCCCGGTCGTCACCATCGGCGACTCCATAGCCGACGAGATCGACGCCCAGGCCGTCGCCCAGAAGCAGGCGGCCGTGGACGCCGCCGCCCGCGAGGCGGCCCGGGAGGCGGCCCGCGAGCGGGCGGCCGAGGCGGCCAAGGAGGCGCGCGAGGCCAAGGAGCGCGCCGCGCGGGAGGCGGAGCGCAAGCGCCTCAACACCTTCGTCGCGCCGATCACCGCCTCCTACGTCTCCACCGGGTACCAGGCCGGCAGCTCCCTGTGGTCCTCCGGCAGCCACACCGGCATCGACTTCCACGCCTCCAGCGGCACGACCGTGCACGCCGTGGGCGTCGGCACCGTCGTCGAGGCCGGCTGGGGCGGGGCGTACGGCAACCAGGTCGTGATCAAGATGCACGACGGCACGTACACGCAGTACGGACACCTGTCGTCCATCGGTGTCTCGGTCGGCCAGTCGGTCGAGCCCGGACAGCAGATCGGCCTCTCCGGCGCCACCGGCAACGTCACCGGACCGCACCTGCACTTCGAGGCCCGTACGAGCCCCGAGTACGGCTCCGACATGGACCCCGTCGCCTACCTCCGCTCCCACGGCGTGAACGTCTGACGGAAGACGACGGAGAACGTCGCGAAAAAAGCCCCGGCTTCCCGAGCCGGGGCTTTTTCGCATTTAATGTCGCATGATTGGCCCGAGGTGACTCAACGCGCGTCAATCGTCGACGTTTCACGGGGACCAAAACGGAGGTCGGTCATGCGTATTCCGGCGCATTCGGTGTGCACGGCGATCCGGGACGACATCGTCGCGGGCGTCCACGGCCGCGGCAGCCGGCTCACCGAGGAACTCCTCGCCCGCCGCTACGGAGTCTCCCGCGTCCCCGTCCGCGAGGCGCTGCGCACCCTGGAGGCCGAGGGCTTCGTGGTGACCCGGCGGCACGCGGGCGCATGCGTGGCGGAGCCGACCGAGCGGGAGGCCGCCGACCTGCTGGAGACGCGCACGCTGCTGGAGCCGCTCGGTGCCTCCCGGGCCGCCGGGCGGCGCACCGAGGCCCACCTCAAAGTGCTGCGCGGCCTGGTCAGGCTGGGGCAGGAGCGGGCCAGGCAGGGGGCGGGCGAGGAGCTGCGCTCACTGGGCGGCTGGTTCCACGAGACCCTCGCCCGGGCGGCGGACAGCCCCTCCCTGACGGCGCTGCTGACCCAGCTCCGCCAGAAGATCGACTGGATGTACGTCGTGGAGGCCCCGGCCGGTCCGCTGGAGTACTGGGCGGAGCACGGGGCGATCACCGACGCGGTGGCCCGGGGCGACGGCGAACGCGCACGGGCGCTCATGACCCTGCACGTCGAGCGGTCGGCGTCGGCGCACCGGCTGCGGTTCGCCTCCGGCGGGGGGCGGAAGGAGCGTGTGAGGAATGCGCAACATCCCGTAAACACGGCGGGCCCGCAGCGGTAACGCGGCTGCCGTATAAAAAGGGCGGGGAATTGCACTCGAAGTTTTCTGCTGCCCGTAAACAGAATGCATGCAAGCGGAATGCATGGGCGGGCGAGGCGGAGCGGAAAAGGTGAAAGGCCCGCACGGAGGTTCCGGGCGGGCCTTTCGGTGCTGCTGTCCGTGGGGCTCAGACGGTCTCGGGGAGCTCCTCGAGCCCCTCGGCGACCAGCTTCGCCAGCCGGTCCAGGGCGGCCTCCGCACCCTCGGCGTCGGAGGCGAGGACGATTTCCTCGCCGCCCTGGGCGCCGAGGCCGAGGACGGCCAGCATGGAGGCCGCGTTGACGGGGGACCCGTCGGCCTTGGCGATCGTCACCGGGACGCCTGTGGCCGTGGCGGCTCGGACGAAGATGGAGGCGGGGCGGGCGTGGAGGCCCTCGGCCCAGCCGACGTTGACGCGGCGCTCAGCCATGTGATGCTGCCCTTCAGGTGTTCATGTTCAGAGGGGTTTGAAGTTGTCTAGACCAGTCTTGTCTAGACCAGTTTCCCACATCGTGAAGCGGGGTCGGGACGACCGCGTGCGCCGTCCCGCGCGGGGCCCGGACCGCGGCCTCGGTCCGGGCTTTCCGTCCCCCACAGACTGCCCCGCGCCGTTGTCGTACGCGAGCCGTACTCTGGGGCCCATGCAGACCTCGTCGGACCGGCACGAGTATCCCGCCCACTGGGAAGCCGACGTGGTGCTGCGCGACGGCGGCACCGCGCGCGTCCGCCCCATCACCGTTGATGACGCCGAGCGCCTGGTCAGCTTCTACGAGCAGGTGTCCGACGAGTCGAAGTACTACCGCTTCTTCGCGCCGTATCCTCGCCTGTCCGCCAAGGACGTCCACCGCTTCACGCACCACGACTTTGTGGACCGGGTGGGACTCGCGGCCACCGTCGGCGGCGAGTTCATCGCCACCGTACGCTACGACCGGATCGGGGCCGGCGGAACACCCGCCACCGGCCCGTCCGACGAGGCCGAGGTCGCCTTCCTCGTCCAGGACGCCCACCAGGGGCGGGGCGTCGCCTCGGCCCTCCTGGAGCACATCGCCGCCGTCGCGCGCGAGCGCGGCATCCGCCGGTTCGCCGCCGAGGTGCTGCCCGCCAACAACAAGATGATCAAAGTCTTCATGGACGCCGGGTACACCCAGAAGCGGAGCTTCGAGGACGGGGTGGTCCGCCTGGAGTTCGATCTCGAACCCACCGACCGCTCGCTCGCCGTGCAGTACGCGCGCGAGCACCGTGCCGAGGCCCGTTCCGTGCAGCGGCTGCTGCAGCCCGGCTCGGTCGCGGTGGTCGGCACCGGACGCACCCCGGGCGGCGTCGGGCGCAGCATCCTCGGCAACATCCGGGACGCGGGGTACACGGGTCGCCTGTACGCCGTGAACAGGGCCTTTCCCGAGGGGCAGAAGGACGTCGACGGGGTTCCGGCGTGCCGCTCCGTGCGCGACATCGACGGGCCCGTCGACCTCGCCGTCGTGACCGTGCCCGCCGAGCACGTCCCCGACGTCGTCACCGAGTGCGGCGAGCACGGGGTGCAGGGGCTGGTGGTGATCTCCGCCGGTTACGCCGACAGCGGGCCCGAGGGACGCGAACGCCAGCGCGCCCTGGTGCGGCAGGCGCGCACGTACGGCATGCGCATCATCGGGCCCAACGCCTTCGGGATCATCAACACCTCCCCGGACGTGCGGCTCAACGCTTCCCTCGCCCCCGAGATGCCGCGCCCCGGCCGGATCGGCCTGTTCGCCCAGTCCGGCGCCATCGGCATCGCCCTGCTCTCCCGGCTGCACCGGCGCGGCGGCGGGGTCACCGGTGTCACCGGCGTGTCCACCTTCGTCTCCTCCGGCAACCGCGCCGACGTCTCCGGCAACGACGTCCTCCAGTACTGGTACGACGACCCGGAGACCGACGTCGCGCTGATGTACCTGGAGTCCATCGGCAACCCGCGCAAGTTCACCCGCCTGGCCCGGCGCACCGCCGCCGCCAAGCCCCTGGTCGTGGTCCAGGGAGCCCGGCACGGCGGTGTGGCACCCCAGGGGCACGCGGTACGGGCGACCCGGCTGCCGCACGCGACGGTCTCCGCGCTGCTGCGGCAGGCCGGCGTGATCCGGGTCGACACCATCACCGACCTGGTCGACGCGGGGCTGCTGCTCGCCCGCCAGCCGCTGCCGGCCGGACCGCGGGTGGCCATCCTGGGCAACTCGGAGTCACTGGGGCTGCTCACGTACGACGCGTGCCTCGCCGAGGGCCTGCGCCCGCAGCCCCCGCTGGACCTGACGACGGCCGCCTCGGCCGGCGACTTCCACGCGGCCCTGGCCAGGGCCCTGGCCGACGACACGTGCGACGCGGTCGTGGTGACCGCCATCCCCACGGTGGGGGAGGGGGCGGCCGGGGACGCCGCGCTGGCGGAGGCGCTGCGCTCGGCGGCGGCCGCGGTCCCCACCAAGCCGGTCCTCGTGGTCCACGTGGAGCTGGGCGGCCTGGCGGAAGCCCTCTCCGCGGCGGCAAGCACCGCCCCGCACCCGTCCCCGGGCACCGCCTCGCAGGCGGCTCCGGGCACCGCTTCCCCGGCGGCTCCGGGCACCGCCCCGCAAGGCGGCACCCCGGACACCGCACCGCAGGCGGCTCCGGGCGCCGCACCGCGCCCGTCCCCACGGCTTGCTTCCCCGGCGGCCCCGGGCACCGCCCCGCAGCCCGTCCCGGGTGCCGGCTCCCGAGTGGCTTCGAGTACGGGCTCCCCGGGCTCCCCGGGCGGTCCTGGCGCCGGGCCGCAGGCCACCCCGGGCGGCGCCCCTCAACCGGAGCCGGGCGCCGCCTCCCGCGGCACCCCGGGTGTCGCCCCCGGCGTGCCCGGCGCCGTCGGGGAGGCCCCGTCCGGCGCGGGCCGTTCGGCCGCTGCCCCGGCAGGGGCCCACCTGATCCCCGCCTATCCCGCCGCCGAGCGCGCCGTCCGTGCCCTCGGCGAGGCCGTCGCCTACGCGCAGTGGCGGCGCGATGCCGCCGACCCCGGCAAGGTGCCCGAGTACGAGGACATCGACGAGAAGGGCGCCGCCGAGCAGATCGCGGGCCACCTCGCGCGCGGGCAGGGGCTCACCCTCGGCAGCCGGGAGACCTGCGACCTGCTCGGCAGCTACGGCGTCCACGTCCACCGCGCCCTGCCCGCCCCCACCCCCGACGAGGCCGCGTCCGCCGCCCGGACCATCGGCTACCCCGTGGCCCTCAAGGCCACCGCCCCGCACCTGCGGCACCGCGCGGACCTGGGCGGCGTACGCCTGGATCTCGCGGACGAGGAGCAACTGCGCCGGGCCTACGCCGAGTTGACCGAGCTGTTCGGGACGCCCGCGGAGCTGCGCCCGGTGGTGCAGGGCATGGCCCCGCGCGGCGTCGACACCGTCGTACGCGCGGTCATCGACCCGGCCGCCGGCGCGGTGCTCTCCTTCGGCCTCGCCGGCGCCGCCACCCAGCTGCTCGGCGACATGGCGCACCGGTTGATCCCGGTCACCGACCGGGACGCCACCTCGCTCATCCGCTCCATCCGCACGGCGCCGCTGCTCTTCGGCTGGCGCGGCTCCGCCCCCGTCGACGCCGCCGCCCTGGAAGAGCTGCTGCTGCGGGTGTCCCGGCTGGTGGACGACCACCCGGAGGTCGTCGCGGTCACCCTGGAACCGGTCGTGGTCGCACCGCACGGCCTCAGCGTCCTCGGCGCGTCCGTCCGCCTCGCGCCCCCGCCCGCCCGCGACGACCTCGGCCCACGCACCCTGCCGGCCTACTGAACGCCAGGCCGCGTGCCCGGCCCTGCCCGCCCCGCGCACGGCCGGGACGGGTACCGCGGGAGCGTCCCTCGCAGTCAGTGGGTCCCCGTAGGATGGACGGCATGGCCAAGACCAGTACGACGACCCAGGGGCTGCGAGCGGCGATCGAGCGCAGCGGCTACTACCCGGCCCTCGTGGCCGAGGCGGTGGAAGCCGCCGTGGGCGGCGAGCCCGTGCGGTCGTACCTGGTCCATCAGGAGACGACGTTCGACCAGAACGAGGTGCGCCGGCACGTGACCGTGCTGGTCCTCACCGGCAACCGCTTCATCGTGAGCCACACCGACGAGCAGGCCGCCGACGACACCTCCCCGACGCCGTACGCCACCACGTCCACCGAGTCCGTCAAGCTCGGCCGGATCTCGTCCATCGTCGTCAGCCGCGTCGTCGCCAACCCGGAGCAGTACAAGCCGGGCACGCTGCCCCGCGAGATCGTGCTGACCATCGGCTGGGGCGCCGTCTCCCGCCTCGACCTGGAACCGGCGGCCTGCGGCGACCCCAACTGCGAGGCCGACCACGGCTACACGGGCAGCTCGACGGCCGACGACCTCAGCCTGCGCGTCAGCGAGGCCGGGGACGGTCCCGAGACGGTGCGCCAGGCGCTCGCCTTCGCCCAGGCCCTGTCCGAGGCGACCGCGGACTCCACCCGCTGATGGTGCAGCACACCGCCTGGGACGCCCACCCGGAACCGCTCCCCGTCGACTCCGCGCCCGTACCCCAGTACGGCACCGGCTCCCTCGCCGATCTGCTGCCCACCCTGGCCGCCGGCCTCGGCGTCCCCGGCATGAGGGCGGGGATCACCGAACTGACCCCCGCCGACCGCAACTGCGTCTTCCTGATCGACGGCCTCGGCTGGGAGCAGCTGCGCGCGCACCCCGAGGACGCCCCGTTCATGAGTTCCCTCCTGGGCAGCTCGCGCGGCGGCACCGGACGCCCGATCACCGCCGGTTACCCGGCGACCACGGCGACCTCCCTCGCCTCCGTCGGCACCGGTCTGCCGCCGGGCGCCCACGGCCTGCCCGGCTACACGGTGCGCGACCCCGCCACCGGCGCGCTGATGAACCAGCTGCGCTGGCAGCCGTGGACCGCGCCGGGCCCCTGGCAGCCGTACCCGACCGTCTTCGCCCTCGCCCACGAGGCCGGTGTGCACGCCGCCCAGGTCTCCTCGCCCACCTTCGCGAACACCCCGCTGACCAAGGTCGCGCTGAGCGGCGGCGAGTTCCACGGACGGCTGTCCGGCGAGGACCGGATGGACTGCGCCGCCGAGCAGCTGGCCCGCGCCGACCGCGCCCTCGTCTACACCTACTACGCCGAGGTCGACGGCGCGGGCCACCGCTTCGGCGTCGACTCCGACACCTGGCGCGGCCAGCTCGGGCACGTCGACCGCCTCGTCCAGCGCCTCGCCGAGCAGCTGCCGCCGCGCAGCGCCCTGTACGTCACCGCCGACCACGGCATGGTCGACGTGCCCTTCGACGAGGACCACCGCATCGACTTCGACGAGGACTGGGAGCTGAAGGCGGGCGTCGCCCTCCTCGGCGGCGAGGGCCGGGCCCGCCACGTCTACGCCGTCCCCGGCGCCCACAACGACGTGCTGACCTGCTGGCGCGAGGTGCTCGGCGAGCAGTTCTGGGTGGCCTCCCGGGACGAGGCGATCGAGGCGGGCTGGTTCGGCCCCCGTGTCGACGACCGGGTGTACGGCCGCATCGGCGACGTCGTGGCCGCGGCGCGCGACGACGTCCTGCTCATCGCGTCCGAGCGTGAGCCCAAGGAGTCGGCGATGGTCGGCAACCACGGCTCGATGACCCCTGCCGAACAGCTCGTCCCGCTGCTCGAAGTACGCTCCTGACGCCCCGCCCCCGCCCCGCCCGCCCCCGATGCCGAAAGGTGCTCAACTCCTCATGCCCGAGCTGGTGTTCTTCTCCGGAACGATGGACTGCGGGAAGTCGACACTGGCTCTCCAGATCGAGCACAACCGCTCGGCACGCGGACTGGCCGGCATGATCTTCACCCGTGACGACCGCGCGGGCGAGGGCAAACTCTCCTCCCGCCTCGGTCTCGTCACCGACGCGGTCGAGGTCGGGGACGGTCAGGACCTGTACGCCCACGTCGTCGACCACCTCTCGCAGGGCGGCCGCGTGGACTACGTGATCGCCGACGAGGCGCAGTTCCTCGCGCCCGACCAGATCGACCAGCTCGCGCGGGTGGTCGACGACCTCGACGTCGACGTGTACGCCTTCGGCATCACCACCGACTTCCGCTCCAAGCTCTTCCCCGGCTCCCAGCGGCTGGTGGAACTCGCCGACCGCGTCGAGGTGCTCCAGGTCGAGGCCCTGTGCTGGTGCGGTGCCCGCGCCACGCACAACGCCCGCACCGTCGGCGGCGTCATGGTCGTCGAGGGCGCCCAGGTGGTCGTCGGCGACGTCGCCCAGTCACCGGACGAGATCGGCTACGAGGTGCTGTGCCGCCGCCACCACCGCAGGCGGATGACGAGCGCCACGGCGCGGGCGGCGGCGCTGTCGCCGGACGTGCTGCCGGTCACCGCCACCTGAGTGCCGGGACCGGCGTTCCGTCCCTCGCGTCCGATCAGCCGACGGGCTCGGCCACGACGAGCTGGAACCGCTCGAAGGCCAGCTTCACGGTGTTGTGCCGGGCGTCGGCAGTCCCGAGCGAGCGGCCCTCGAAGGGGTCGGTCAGGCGGTACCTGCCGTGGCCCAGACCACGCAGCTCGACCGTCCCGTCCCACCGCTCGGCGTAGAAGGCGTAGTGCAGCACCGCTCCCTTGGCCACCACATGGGCCTCGGGCTTGTCGAAACCGATGTCGTACAGCTCGCCCCGGTACTCGCCGGTGGTCAGCATGTTCTCCTCGTACAGGTCCAGCCACCGGCGCCAGAGAACCTCTCTTTCCGGCGTGAGCACGATCGTCTCGTCCGGGCCGGCGGGGTAGGTGAACTTCGTCGACAGGACCGCCCCCACGCCGTAAGCCGAGGCGAAGTCGTCGCCGCCGTCGCTCAGTTCGACGTGGTCGCCGGAGTAGCTGCTGCCCCGGCCCATCAGCGCCTTCATCGTCTTGCCCTTCGTCCGCACCTGGTAGGACGAGAGCGGGTCCGAGCTGGGGTACTGGTCGACGTAGGGCAGGTTGTGGAAGGCGAAGGCGGTGCCGCAGGGGCACAGCTCGACCACGGCGTCGCGGTTCGCCTCGTGGGCGGCCTCGTACACCGCCTTCCAGAACCGCGCGAGCCCCTCGGTCGACTCTTCGGGGCGGGCATGCCCGTGTGCCGGGTTGTAGCAGGGGGCGACGGCGTTGAGGTGCTGCCCGTCGATCTTGAGCCCTTCGTAACCCCAGTCGCCGATGAACTCCTTCACCTGGGCGACGAAGTAGTCCACCGTGGGCCGGTACGCGGGGCACAGCGTCCAGGCGTCCCACCAGCTCACCCGCTGCTTGTTGCCCTCGCGGTCCAGCAGGAGCATGTCGGGGCGCTCCTCGTACAGCCTGCTCCCCGGGTCCGCCGCCAGCGGGGCCCACCACAGGCGCGGCCGCAGTCCCGCGTCCCGGATCCGCCGGGTGAAGGCCCGCATGTCCGCCGCGCCCCTGGGGAACTTCCGCGGGTCGAGCTCCCAGTCGCCCTCGTTGGTCTGCCAGCCGTCGTCGAGGACCGCCCACTTCAGGCCGACCTCCCGCACCTTGGGGAGTGTTGCGACCACCTCATCGACGGTGAAGTCGCGCTCGTACCCCCAGGCGCACCACATGGGCTCCAGGGCCGACGCGGGTGTCTCGGGGGCACGCTGGCCTACGTCACCCATGTAGTCGCGGTAGCGCTGGAGCGGCACGAAGTGGTCGCCCGGCAGGGCGGTCAGGAACGTGGTGTCGGTGGTCAGGCGCCGGCCCGGCCTCAGCGTGACGGGGCTGTCCCCCTCGACGGCGATACCTGCTCCGCGGGCCGTCCGGCGAACCGGCAGGCGCAGCATCCTCGCCACGGGTTCGACATGCCCGACGGAGAGACCGGCGCCCGGCCGCCACACGGATGCCAGGGGGGTGCCGCCGCCGTAGTCGGAGGCGTCCATCCCCAGCGAGTTCTCCTGGACGAACCCGTCCGTCATCGGCTGCACCCAGTCGCGGCGGTCCTCGTACGTCGTACCCGAGAAGG
Source organism: Streptomyces hyderabadensis (assembly GCF_020404845.1). GTDB lineage: Bacteria > Actinomycetota > Actinomycetes > Streptomycetales > Streptomycetaceae > Streptomyces > Streptomyces hyderabadensis. Next base: position 47,104 of record NZ_JAIOJZ010000036.1, read on the forward strand.
TGAAGAAGCCGCCGGGAACCTCAAGGAGTTCATGGGCCCCGCTGCGCCACCCGGTGACCGCGAGCGGGCTGCCGGTCCCGTTGGTGTAGGTCACCTTCATCACGATCATCCCGGTCAGGCGCCGGTAGGAGGTCAGCTCCACCGTCTTGCGAACGCCGGACGCGGACCTGCCCCAGACGGTCACCCGCACACCCGCGCCATGCCGGGAATGCCTGGTCCTGCGGGTCTGGTGACCGCCGTAGGCGAACTCGTCGATCACCTCGTCGCCCAGGAGCAGCGCCTCACCGGCGTCGAAGCGCGTGACGGCCTCGCCGTTCAACGCCACCCGGCTGCGCAGCCGGTCGTCGAACTCCAGGGTGATGGAGGTGTCGCCGACCCCGACGAGGTCGGGTTCGCGGTGCGGTGCGGCGGCCGCCGGTGCGGCGCCCGCTGCCACCGTGGGCAAGGCGGCCAGGCCGGCACCCCCCAGCGCCACCTTCAGTACGGTTCGCCGGTTCACATCCGTCATGTCGGTCTCTCTCTCGGCGCGGGGTCTGGTACAGGGTGGACTGGTTCGAGAACGTAAGTGGTCTTTGATTGGCCTGTCAATGGTCCAAGAGGCCGCCGCGGCTCGGGAGTTCACCCCCCGTACCAGGAGGACCAGGCGGGGAGCAGTGGGATCGGATGCCTGCGCGGGGCGATCGGACCGGTATCCGCATGGGCGGTCGAACCGGTATCTGTACGGGCGGCCGAACCGGTATGCTTCTGGTATGACCGAAGCGAGTACGCCGATGCCCAGGGGCCTCTTCGCCGACGACGCCCTCCCCCTGTACGAGCGCACGGCCGCGCGGCTCCTCGACGATCTGCGCGCCGCCGCCGCCCGCCCCGGCGACCGGCTGCCCTCCGAGCGTGCCCTGGTCACCCGCTACGCCGTTTCGCGCGTGACCCTGCGGGCCGCCCTCGCCCAGCTGGAGGCGCGGGGCATCGTGCGGCCGTCGTCGTCGCGCGGATGGTTCGTCGCCGAGCCCGGCCTGTTCCCGGACGCGGAGCCGGCGCCCGCCTCGGCCGTTCCCCAGGTCCAGGGGTTCGCCGACTACGCCGAGGCCAACGGCCTGACGACGGCCAGCAAGGTGCTCTCGGCCACCGTCCGTCCGGCCACGGTGGCGGAGGCGGAGCAGCTGCGCATGGCCCCGGGCGCCGATCTCTTCGACCTCCACCGGCTGCGCTTCCTGGACGGCCTGCTGGTCGTGCTGGAGCACAACCGGCTCCCGCTGTCGGCCTGCCCGGCCCTGGCCGAAGCCGACTTCAACACCGCCTCGCTCTACGCCACCCTGCGCGCCGCCGACCCGCCGCAACTGCCCCGGGTCGCCGACTACTCGGTCGAGGCCCGCCACCCGACGGCGCGGGAGATCGAGCTGTTCGAGATCGGCGCCACCATGCCGATGCTCGTCGCCACCCAGCTGACCTCGAACCAGGACGCCCGCCCGATCGAACTGACCGTGCAGGTCTACCGGGGGGACCGGTACCGGTTCCGGGCCTCCATCACCAACCAGACCTGACCCGAACGGTCGCGTGCAAACCCTGCCCGAGCCGGGCGTCGGAGTGGCCGACGCCCGGCTCGTCGCCATTGCGCGCACTGGTCACCATGAGACGACAGTGAGAGATACCAGAAGCAGACCAAGAAAGACCTATTGACGGCCGAAAATAAGACCAGTAACGTTCCGCATGAGCTTCGGGCCATCGCGGCAAACGGGCTCAAACCGCACTTCAGTGAGGGGTTGGCGATGCAGAGCCCGTTGGACGAGGTCGTCCGGAGCCAGAAGGCCGGACGGCCACAGGGCATCACCTCCGTGTGCTCCGCCCATCCGCTGGTCATCGAAGCGGCCGTACTGCAGGCACGGGAGACCGGTGGCCCCCTGCTGGTGGAGGCGACCTCGAACCAGGTCGACCAGTACGGCGGATACACGGGCATGCGGCCCGGCGACTTCCGCGACCTGGTGCACGGCATCGCGACGGCCTGTGGTCTGCCGCTGGACCGGGTGATCCTCGGCGGCGACCATCTCGGACCGAACCGGTGGCAGTCCCTGCCGCCCGAGGAGGCGATGGAGCAGGCCGAAGCCCTGGTCGCGGCCTACGCGGGGGCGGGCTTCACCAAGATCCACCTGGACTGCAGCTTCGCCTGCGCAGGCGACCCCGTACCGCTGACCGACGACGTGGTCGCCGAACGCGCCGCACGGCTGATCCGGGTGGCCGAGGACACGGTGGGCCCCGAGCGGGCGGACCGGATCCGGTATGTGATCGGTACCGAGGTGCCCACGCCCGGCGGCGCGCACGAGACGCTCGGCGCCCTCGTGCCCACCACGCCCTCGGCCGCGCGCACGACGCTGGAGCAGCATCGCAAGGCGTTCGCCCGGCACGGCATCGACGGTGTCTGGCCACGCGTCATGGCCCTGGTGGTGCAGCCGGCCGTGGAGTTCGACCACCTGCGCGTCGTCGACTACCGGCGGGAGCCGGCCCAGGAGCTGCGCAAGGTCCTCGACGACGAGCCCACCATGGTCTACGAGGCCCACTCGACCGACTACCAGACCGCCGAGGCGCTCACCGCCCTGGTCGAGGACCACTGGGCGGTCCTCAAGGTGGGGCCCGGGCTGACCTTCGCCCTGCGCGAGGCACTGTTCGCCCTCGCCGCGATCGAGGACGAGCTGGTGCCGCCCGGTGAGCGGTCGCGGCTTCCCGAGGTCGTCGAGCGGCGGATGCTCGCCGAACCCGCCAAGTGGGAGGGCTACTACCCCGGCGGTGCGGACGAGCAGCGCCTCGCACGCCGCTACAGCTACAGCGACCGGATGCGCTACTACTGGCCCGACCCCGAGATCGAAGCGGCCCAGGCCAGGCTGTTGGCCAACCTCTCGGCCGCGGCCGTCCCGCTGCCGCTGCTCAGCGCCCATCTGCCGCTCCAGTACGCCCGCGTCCGCCGCGGTGAGCTGGCCGCCCGCCCGCGCGACCTGGCCGTGGACCACGTCCGCGACGTGCTGCGCGACTACGCCCGCGCCGCCGACCCCGGCGGCACCCCGGAGCAGAACCAGAACCAGAAGCCGAGCCAGAAGGAGTACGTGTGACCACGCCCTCCGGCACGCTGCCCCTCGACGACAGCGCTGTCCACACCGTCCGCGAGATCGCCCAGCAGCCCGCCCTGTGGCGGGAGGTCGAGCAGATCGTCGCCGCCTGCCGGGACTCGCTGGACGCGTTCCTCAGTCCCCTCCTGGCCCGCGGCGACCTGCGCGTGGTCCTCACCGGCGCCGGCACCTCCGCGTTCGCCGGCCAGGTGCTCGCGCCGGCCCTGTCCCGGCGCCTGGGACGGCGCGTCGACGCGGTCGCCACCACGGACCTCGTCGCCGATCCCCGCGGTTGCCTCGCCGAGGACCTGCCCACGCTGCTGGTCTCCTTCGCGCGGTCGGGCGACAGCCCCGAGTCCGTGGCCGCCACCGCCCTGGCCGACCAGGTCCTCTCCGAGGCGCACCACCTCGTGATCACCTGCAACGAGCAGGGCCGCCTGGCGCGCGAACACGCCGAGCGGCCCCGGTCCCAGGTGCTGCTGATGCCCGCCGCGTCCAACGACCGCGGCTTCGCCATGACGTCGAGCTTCACCTGCATGACGCTCGCGGCGCTGCTCGCGCTGGGCGCAGACGCCTACGACGGGATCGCCGAACGCCTGGCCCGGGCGGCGGAGTCGGTCATCGAGGAGGGCGCCGCCGACCGCACCGCCGGCGCCCTGGTGGACCGCGCGCCCGAGCGCATCGTCTTCCTGGGCAGCGGCCCGCTGAAGGGCCTCGCCGAGGAGTCGGCGCTGAAGGTGCTGGAACTCACCGGCGGGACGCTCATGGCGGTCGCGGAATCCTCGCTGGGATTCCGGCACGGTCCCAAGGCGGTGCTCAACGAGCGTTCGGTCGCGGTGGTGTACGTGTCGAACGACCCCTACACCCGCCGGTACGACCACGACATCGTCGCGGAGCTGCGCGGAAACCTGCCCGACGGCAGTGTCTTCGCGGTCTCGGCACAGACCGGTGCCGCGGCGGAGGACGCGGCCGACGCCTGGCCCCTGCCGGGCCTCGACGACGTCGACGACGCCGCCCTGGCCCTGCCCGCGGTGGTGTACGCCCAGCTCATCGCCCTGCGCGCCTCCCGGGCGCGGGGCCTGCGGCCCGACAACCCGTTCCCCTCGGGTGAGGTCAACCGCGTGGTGCAGGGCGTGATCCTGCACTCCCTGAACAACTGATCGAAGGCGGCGACGGCGCGCACCGAGGGCGCCGGACGGAGGTACAACGATGTTCCTGGGTGTCGACGGCGGCGGTACGAAAACCGCCTTCTGCCTGGTCGACCGGTCCGGGCACGTGGTGTCGCGAGCACAGGCGGCGAGTTCGTACTACTTCTCGCACGGCATCGAGCTGGTCGAGCGGGTGCTGAGGGAAGGCGTCGACGCCGTCTGCGCGGCGGCCGGAGCGGCCCCGGCCGACATCGAGTACGCCTTCTTCGGCCTGCCCGGTTACGGGGAGGCGGCCCACGACCTGCCCGTCCTCGACGCGACCCCGCGAGCGGTGCTCGGCCACGACCGCTACGCCTGCGACAACGACATGGTCTGCGGCTGGGCGGGCTCCCTGGGCGCGGTCGACGGCGTCAACGTCATCAGCGGCACCGGTTCGATGACGTACGGCGAACGGCTGGGCCGGGGCGTGCGGGTCGGCGGCTGGAGCGAGACGTTCGGCGACGAGGGATCGGCGTACTGGATCGCGGTCCGCGGCCTCAACGCCTTCTCGCGGATGAGCGACGGACGGCTCGCCGAAGGCCCCCTGGCCGGGGTGTTCCGCGGCCGGCTCGCCCTCGGGTCCGACCTCGACGTGATCGACGTCGTCCACAACCGGTGGCAGGGCGACCGGGGGCGGATCGCCTCGCTCAGCCGCGCGGTGGCCGAGGCGGCCGCGGCGGGCGACGCGACCGCGGCGTCGATCCTCGCGGCGGCCGGCCGCGAACTCGCCCTGCTCGTGGACGTCACCCGCGAACGCCTGGGGTTCGGCCCGGACGAGACCGTGCCCGTCTCCTACTCCGGCGGCACCTTCGGCGCCGCCCCCGTCCTGGAGGCGTTCACCTCCGGGCTGAAGAGCCGCTTCACCGGCTACGAGTTGCGGCACCCCCTGTACGAACCCGTCGTGGGCGCCGCCCTGTACGCGGCGAAACTCGCCGGAACCCCGCTCGACCGGCCGGCGCTCGACGCGCTGCGCGGGACCTCCGGGGCCCCTGCCTCAGGAGAGGACGAACAATGAAGAACGGCACGAGAAGCTGGATCCTGTACGCGTCGCTGCTGGTCCTGTTCTGGGGTGTGTGGGGCGCCTTCTCCAGCGAGCCGAACAGCAGGTACGGCTACCCCAACGAGATGATCTACGTCATCTGGGCCTTCACGATGATCATCCCCGCGTACTTCGCGATGCGCGGCAACACGTTCGACCGCAGGCCGGTCGCCGCGATGTACGGACTGATCGCCGGACTGACCGGAGCCGGCGGACAACTGCTGCTGTTCCAGGCGCTCTCCGACGGTCCGGCGTACCTGATCTTCCCGCTGGTGTCGCTCTCCCCGGTGATCACCGTGCTCATGGCGACGGTGCTGCTGCGCGAGCGGATCACCCGGCTCGCGGTCGTCGGTGTGGTCGCGGCGCTGGTGGCGATCGTGCTGCTCAGCATTCCCAGCGGCTCGGACGACTCGGACTCGCACGGCCCGTGGCTGGTGATGGCCGTCCTGGTCTGCGTCGCCTGGGGCGTGCAGGCGTTCTGCATGCGCAAGGCCGCACTCGTCGGCGTCAACGACGCGACGACCTTCGGGTGGATGACCATCAGCGGACTGCTGCTGGTGCCGGTGGCGTTCGCGCTCATGGGCGGCCTCCCGGACGGGGCTCCCTGGCAGGCGCCGGCGCTCACCGCGGTGACCCAGATCCTCAACGCGGTCGGCGCGCTGTTCCTGGTCATGGCGTTCAGCCGGGGCAAGGCCACGGTGGTCGCCCCCGTCACCAACGCGCTCGCCCCGGTCCTGACCATCGTGCTGTCCCTGGCGGTGTACCAGACGCTGCCCAGCGTGTGGGGCACCCTGGGCATCGTGCTGGCCCTCGCGGGCTCGACCCTGATGGTCTACAGCGACGAGAAGAGCGGCGAGACGTCCGTGGCACCGGGGGCCGCGGAGAGCGACGTGAGTCCGGTCGGCCGGTAGTCCCGGCCGCTCGTACCGGCCAAGCCCCGAACCGAACGACCGTCGAAGCAACCGCAACACGAAAGCGAGGGGAAACACCCCCATGCCCCTGGTTCCCACGCAGGACCTCGTCCAGGCGGCGGCCGCCGCCGGCCGGGCCGTCGCGGCGTTCAACGTGATCACGCTGGAGCACGCCGAGGCGATCACCTCGGGCGCGGCGGCCGCGGGCGCCCCGGTGATCCTGCAGATCAGCGAGAACGCCGTGCGGTTCCACGGCGGCCGCGTCGAGCCGATCGCCCGGGCCGCGGCCGAGGTCGGCAAGGCCAGTGACGTCGACGTCGCACTGCACCTGGACCACGTGACGGACATGCGGCTGCTGCGCACGGCGGCCGACGCCGGGTTCTCCTCCGCGATGTTCGACGCCGGGGCGCAGCCCTACGCCGAGAATCTGGCCGCCACCCGTGCCGCCGCGCAGTGGGCCCACGGCGCGGGCCTGTGGCTGGAGGCCGAACTCGGCTACGTGGGCGGCAAACCCGACGCGCCCGCGAGCGCCCACGCGGCCGGGGTGCGCACCGACCCGGAGGAGGCGGCGCGATATGTGGCGGACACCGGCGTGGACGCGCTGGCCGTCGCCGTCGGCAGCAGTCACGCGATGACCGAACGCTCCGCGTCCCTGGACCACGCGCTGATCGGCCGACTGCGGGAGGCCGTGCCCGTTCCCCTGGTCCTGCACGGTTCGTCGGGCGTCGGCGACGACGAACTGCGGCGAGCCGTCCGGGCCGGCATCGTGAAGATCAACGTCGGTACCGCCCTCAACATCGCCTTCACGGGCGCGGTCCGCGAGACACTGGCGGAGCGCCCCGACCTCACCGACCCCCGCCCCTACGTCGCCCGGGGCCGGGAAGCGATGGCGGAGACGGTACGCGCCCTGCTCGCAGTGGTGGGCGGCTGAGCGTCGCCGAGGAGACGGCCGACGGCACCTGTACGGCTGCTCAGCGCCGCCTCACCGCTGAGCGTGCAGCAGCGTGAACCGCGCGCCCTCGGGATCCGCCACCGTCGCCGCCCGGCCGTGCGGTGTGTCCCGGGCCGGCACGAGGACGTGCCCGCCCAACTCGACGAGACGCGCCACGGACGCGTCCGTGTCGGCCACCTCGAAGTGCGTCATCCAGTGCGGACCCCGGTCACGGGGCAGGGCGTCACCGACGCCGTGGATGCCGGCGACGGGGCGGCCGTCGAGGCGCAGCGTGACGCGATCGTGGTCGGTGGAGGGCTCCGGGTCCGGCTCGAAGCCGAACACCCTCTCGTAGAACTTGGCGACGCCCGCCGTCTCGTAGGTCAGCAGCTCGTTCCAGGCCGGCGTGCCGGGTACCCCGGTGACGGCCGTGCCCAGGTGCGCGGCCGCCTGCCAGACGCCGAAGACCGCCCCGGCGGGGTCGGAGCCGAGGGCCATGCGCCCCGCCTCGCCCGCGTCCAGGGGGCCCACGCCGACGGTGCCACCGCACAGACGCACCGTCTCGGCCGTCCGGTCGACGTCGTCCGAGGCGAAGTACGGCGTCCAGGCGGTGGGCAGTTGCCGGTCCGGGGGCAGCTGCCCGATCCCGGCCACCTCCCGCCCGTCGAGCAGGGCCCGCGCGTACGGGCCCAGTTGCTGGGGGCCGGGCCGGAACTCCCAGCCGAACAGGGCACCGTAGAAGTCGTGGGTGGCGGCCGGTCCGTGCACCATCAGACTCACCCAGCAGGGTGTGCCGGGCGCGCGCCGGGCGTTCGTCTCGCCGATCCGGCTGTCCGATCCCCGTGCGTCGGTCATCGTCACCCTCTTCTCGGCCCTCCGCGGGCCGTGCGTCCGCTTCCGCTCCGACGGGCCTCGGCACCGATTCCGGCACCGGGTTCCGGTGCGTGGTTCGGCCGAGCGCGCGCTCGTGGGGCAGCCCGCCTGCCCGGGCAGTACAGCATGTGCCCGAACCCGTACGCCTCGTGATCGGTACTGTCCGGCGGGCAGAGTAGCCCGACATCGACGCCTCGGCCACTCGGTACGCCAGGATGGGGCCATGAACGCCATCATCTCCGCATCCGAACTCGTCGACGAACTGGCGGGCGGCGACCCGCCCGTGCTGCTCGACGTCCGCTGGCAACTGAGCACGGCGAAGGCGGCCGGGGCCCCGCCGTTCGACGGCCGGGCCGAGTACGCGGCCGGGCATCTTCCCGGTGCGGTCTACGTCGACCTGGACAAGGAGCTGGCCTCGGCGCCCGGTGCGCACGGCCGGCACCCGCTGCCCGACGTCGGGGAGTTCGGAGCGGCGATGCGCCGGGCGGGCGTGTCGCAGCGGCGGCCGGTCGTCGTCTACGACGGCGGGCAGGGGTGGGCGGCGGCCCGCGCCTGGTGGCTGCTGCGCTGGACGGGTCACCCGAACGTGCGGGTCCTCGACGGCGGGTTGCCGTCCTGGGCGGCGCCGCTGTCGACGGACGTTCCGACGCCCCCGCCGGGCGACTTCACGCCGGTGCCGGATGCCCCGGGGCTGCTGGACGCGGACGGGGCCGCCGCGCTGGCGCGGTCCGGGGTGCTGTTCGACGCCCGTGCGGGGGAGCGGTACCGGGGCGAGGTGGAGCCGATCGATCCGGTCGGCGGCCACATCCCGGGTGCCGTGTCCGCGCCGACGACCGACAACGTGGCCCCGGACGGGCGCTTCCGGTCCGCCGAGGAACTCCGGGCCCGCTTCGAGACCCTGGGCGCCACGGAGGACCGGGCGGTCGGCGTCTACTGCGGCTCGGGCGTGTCGGGCGCCCACGAGGTGCTGGCGCTGGCGGTGGCGGGTATCCCGGCGGCGCTGTACGTGGGCTCGTGGTCCGAGTGGTCGTCGGACCCGGCCCGGCCGGTCGCGGTGGGGCCCGACCCGCAGTAGGGCGGAGGCGCGGGACCGGACCCGCAGCGGGGAAGAGCCCGGGGCCGCGCCCGCAGGAGGGCTGGAGCACGGGGCCCGGCCCGCGGCAGGAAGGAGTTCGGGGCCGCACCCACTTGGGTGCGGCCCCGAACTCCTTCACGTCGTCCGGCGAGGACTCGGCTACTCCTGCTTCTTGCGCCGGGTCCCGAACACGATCTCGTCCCAGCTCGGCACCGCAGCGCGGCGGCCCGGCCGGACGCCGTCGGCCTCGGCCTGCCGGTCGGTGGAGCCGGTGAGACGGTCGCGGTGGCTGGCCACCGAGCGCGGCATCAGCACGTCGGCGTAGGCGGAACCGGCCGACGCGGCGGGCGCGGGTGGCTCCTCCACCTCGGGTTCCTCGACGGGCTCCTCCACCGGCTCCGGAGCGCGCTCCGGCACCACCAGATCGCCGCGGAAGCTCGGCACGGCCTCCAGCAGGCTGGTGAGCGAGTCGCGTTCCCGCTCGGCCGAGGCGGTGGCCGCGGTGTCCTCGGCGGGCTCGGCCGGCGGCGGGGGCAGGCTCGGCCGCTCCCGCTGCTCCCGGTCGAGGGTGCGGTCCAGCGGCCGGTCGCGGGGCAGCCGGGCGATGCGCGGCACGAACGGGAAGCTGGGCTCGGGCGCGGCGAGGTCGTCGGACTCGCCGATCAGCGCGCGTGCCTCCGCGTCCACGGCCTGGACGAGCCGCCGGGGCGGGTCGTACGTCCAGCTCGCCGAGTGCGGCTCACCCGCGACCAGGTAGACCAGCAGCACTTCCCAGGTGCCGTCGTCGCGGCGCCAGGAGTCCCACTGGACGGTGTCCTTGTCGGCGCCGCGCAGCAGCAGCCGCTCCTGGACGGCCTCGCCGAGGGGCGGTCCGGAGTTCTCGCCGGGGCGGCGGACGGGGGTCTTGCGGGCCCGCTCCGCCATGAAGGCGCGCTCGGCCAGCACCGGGCCCTCGAAGCGCCGTACGCGGTCGACGGGGATGCCGGCCATCTGGGCGACCTCTTCCGCGGTCGCGCCGGCCCGTATACGTGCCTGGATGTCGCGGGGGCGGAGATGGCTCTCCACCTCGATCTCGATCTGGCCGAGGCGGGGACGGTCGCCGCGCACGGCGGCCCGGAGCCGCTCGTCGATCGGAAGCGTGTACTCCGTGCTGTCCGCAGCCTTCAGCACCAGCCGTGTGCCGTCATTCGAGACGGCCACGACACGCAGTTCGGGCATGGGGACCTCCCGGGTGGTGCCTGCCGACGTCACGTGCGTCGCTGCTTCCGCTCTGTCGAGTGTGGCCTGCCCGGGTGCAGCCTGCCACAACCTTGCCGAGTTGCCCGGCGTGTCGGGCGCGGGCCCTGGATCGCCGTTATGGCACGGTTACCTGTTCGCAACGCTAAGTGACCAACTCCGTCACCCTGTGCAACTGTCCCCCTCGTGGCGGTCCTTCACGGTGTCGGACCCCCTCTCGGGAGACCGGCTCCAGGGCTCGCAACAGTACTCCATTCGGGCCACGTGCGTGGATTGGCACGCCGCCCAACTTCTGGCAAGAGGTGGCGCCCGGCCGTCCCCGGCGCGATTTCCGCGATCTTGGACGTGGCGTACTTCACGCAATCACCAGAAACGGAACTAATGGTTTCGGTCGCACGTCCCTTTCTCGTGCAGTTGATCGCTCCCGTGCGGGAAAGGCAGGCAAGGTCCGACGATGCGTGAAAGGTCCGATGACGCAGACCAGGCGGACGTGCGTTCGGAGGGGGAATCCAGGCGGATCGACCTGAGCGTGCCCCAGGTCGCGGGCAGCGCCCTGGCCGCGGTGGTGGCTGCCAAACTCGCCTCCTCCTTCGGGGTCTACGGCACCATCGCCGGCGCGGGTCTGATCAGTGTCGTCGCCACCTGCGGGGGATCGGTGCTGCAGCACTTCTTCAAGCGCACCGGGGAGCAGATCCGGGGCAGCCGCACCGCCGCCGCCGTGCGGATCGGCGGGCGGACCGCGTCGGTTCCGGCCGCGGTCACGGAGCCCTCGGCCCCGGTCTCCGCTCCGGGCGAGTTCACCGAGGGCACCGTCTACCGGGCGCGGACCAGGGGATGGCGCCGCCCGCTGCTCGCCGCCGCCCTCGTCTTCGGCATCACCATGGCCGGGATCACCGTGTACGAGGTCGCCTCCGGCCAGAACCTGAGCGGCGGCCACAGCACCACCGTCGGCAGCGCCTTCACCGGCCACAACAAGTCGGCCGCCGATTCGGGCGGGTCCGGCGACTCCGGCGACTCCGGCGGCTCCGAGGACGGGCGAAACGGCCGGGACCCGGGTGGCTCCGGCGACCCGGACGACGCGACGGACTCCGGTACGGGGAACGACGCCCCGGCCGCCACCCCCTCCGGGAGCCCGGACGGCGCCGCTGAGAGCCCGTCGTCCGGCGCCGGTTCCGGGACAGGGGACGGTACGGCGTCCAGCCCGGCGCCCACCCCGGACGCCACCGGTGACGAGGGAGCCGGGGACACCGGGACGACCCCCGGCCCGGACGCCTCGGCTACGGCCCCAGAACCCGGCGCAAGTAGTCGTTCTGGAACAGACGCCCAGGGTCAAGACGGTCCCGCAGCGCCGTGAACTCGCCGAAGCGCGGGTACACCCGGGAGAAGTACTCGGCGTCCCGGGTGTGCACCTTGCCCCAGTGCGGCCGGCCCTCGTAGGCCGTGAAGATGCGCTCGGCGGCGGTGAAGTACGCCTGGTAGGGCGTGCCCCGGAACATGTGCACGGCGATGTACGCGCTGTCGCGGCCCGACGCGGTGGACAGCGCGATGTCGTCGGCCGGGGCGGTGCGCACCTCGACCGGGAAGCTGATCCGCAGCCGGGACCGGTCGACCATCGTCCGCAACTCGCGCAGCGCCTCGACGACGGCCTCGCGCGGAACGGCGTACTCCATCTCCACGAACCGCACCCGGCGCGGAGATGTGAAGACCTTGTAGGGAGTGTCCGTGTACGTCCGCGCGGAGAGCGCCCTGCTGGAGATCCGGGCGATCGACGGGATGGTGGCGGGCGCCGCGCGGCCGACCCAGTTGACCGCCTGGAAGAGGCCGTTGGAGAGGAACTCGTCGTCCAGCCAGCCCTGGAACCGGCCCACCGGCCGCTGAGGACCGGCGCTGCGGTTGTTGCGCTTGGTGTTGGTGCTGCCGGTGTGCGGGAACCAGTAGAACTCGAAGTGCTCGTTCTCGGACCACAGCGCGTCGAAGTCGGCCAGGACCCGGTCGAACGGCATCGGCTCCTCGCGGGCCGTCAGCAGGAAGATCGGCTCCACGGCGAAGGTGATCGCGGTGACGACGCCCAGCGCGCCGAGACCGATCCGGGCGGCGGCGAACACCTCGGGATTCTCGTCCGCGGAGCAGTTCAGCACCGAGCCGTCCGCCGTGACCAGCTCCAGCCCCCGGATCTGGGCGGCGATCGAGGCGGAGTCGCGGCCCGTGCCGTGGGTGCCGGTACTGGTGGCCCCGGAGACGGTCTGCTCCATGATGTCGCCCATGTTGGTCAGCGACAGGCCCTCGCGCGCGAGCGCCATGTTGAGCCTCTTGAGCGGGGTGCCGGCCTCGACCGTGACCGTCATGGCGTCGCGGTCGACGGCGCGGATGCCCGTCAACAGTTGAGGGCGGATCAACACTCCGTCCGTCGCGGCTATCGACGTGAACGAGTGCCCGGTGCCGACCGCCTTGACCCGCAGCCCGTCCTCGGCCGCCCGGCGAACGGCGTCGGCCAGTTCGTCGACGGAGGCGGGCGCGACCTCCCGCGCGGGGCGCGCCGTGATGTTGCCGCCCCAGTTACGCCATGTGCCGTTCCGGCCCTTCGGCCGTCCGCTCGCCCTGCCGTTCGCCGTGCGTGTGCTGCTCAACGGTCCCTCCCCGACGCGCTTCCGGCCGCTTGAGCCGGCGGTACCCGAGGAAACCGACCGCGACCGCGACGGCCCCGGCCACCGCCGGAACCCCGTACCCGGCCCGCGCCCCGGAGGCGTCGATCACCCAGCCGCCCGCGGAGGAGCCGAGCGCGACCCCGACCGCGAGTCCGGTGCTCACCCAGGTCATCCCCTCGGTGAGCTGCGTGCGTGGTACGTGCTCTTCGATGAGGGACATGGTCGTGATCATCGTGGGAGCGATGGACAGACCCGCAACGAACAGCGCCGCGGCCAGAAACGGCAAGTTTCCGACCAGTAGGAGGGGGATCATACTCACGGCCATCGCACACACGCCCAGGAGCCAGCGGCGTTCCGGCGGCCCGGCGAAGCGCAGCAGCCCGAAGATCATGGCCGCCGTGCACGAGCCCGCCGCGTAGAGGGCGAGGACGAGGCTGGCGGCGGCCTTGTGCCCCTCCTCCTCGGCGAACGCCACCGTGACGACGTCGATGGCCCCGAAGATCGTCCCCGTGGCCACGAAGGTGCCGACCAGGACCTGGAGCCCGCGGGAGCGCAGCGCCGTGCCGCCGCCCTTGTGCTCGCGCGGGTGCGGCTCCGGCTCGGTGGCGCGCTGCGAGGTCAGCCAGAAGACGCCCGTCGCCAGGAAGCAGGCGGCGAGCAGCGGGCCGGCCTCCGGGAACCAGGCCGTGGACAGGCCGATGGAGATGATCGGCCCGAAGATGAAGCAGATCTCGTCCACCACGGACTCGAAGGAGTACGCGGTGTGCAGCTGCGGCGTCCCCCGGTACAGGGCCGCCCAGCGGGCCCGGACCATCGCCCCGAGGCTCGGCACGCAGCCGATGCCGACGCAGGCCACGAACAGCACCCAGTCCGGCCACCCGTAGTGCGCGGCGGGCAGAAGCACCGCCGCCGCGGTCAGCGACACCAGCGTCGCCGGGCGCAGCACCCGGCGCTGCCCGTACCGGTCGACCAGGCGGGAGACCTGCGGTCCGGCCACGGCGGCGGCGAGCGCGATGGTGGCCGACAGCGCACCGGCCAGTCCGTACCGCCCGGTGAGCTGCGAGATCATCGTCACCACGCCGATGCCCATCATCGACAGCGGCATCCGGCCGAGGAAGCCCGCGGCGGAGAAGCCCTTGGTGCCGGGGAGGGCGAACAGGGCGCGGTAGGGGCTGGCCAACGAGGTCTCCGAAGCGGCTCAGTGACGGTGGGGTGACGGCTGGGTAAGGTGCGAACGCAGCCGATACAGCTTACTCGCCCTCACGTTCGGAAACACCCCCTCGGAGCTGGTGAAACGCACGGTCGGTACCCCACCGTTTCCCCGCTGTCAGTGCCGGGTGGCAGGATCGGGGCATGCCAGACGTGCTCGATGCCAGCCCCTACGACGCCCTGCTCCTGCTCTCGTTCGGCGGCCCGGAGGGCCCGGACGACGTGGTCCCGTTCCTGGAGAACGTGACACGGGGACGCGGCATCCCCAAGGAACGCCTCAAGGAAGTCGGACAGCACTACTTCCTCTTCGGCGGCGTCAGCCCCATCAACGACCAGAACCGCGCCCTGCTGGACGCCCTGCGCAAGGACTTCGCCGAGCACGGCCTGGACCTCCCGGTCTACTGGGGCAACCGCAACTGGGCGCCGTACCTGACGGACACCCTGCGCGAGATGGTCCGCGACGGCCGCCGCCGCATCCTGGTCCTCGCCACCAGCGCCTACGCCTCCTACTCGGGCTGCCGCCAGTACCGCGAGAACCTCGCGGACGCCCTCGCCGCCCTGGAGTCCGAGGGGCTGGAGCTGCCGAAGATCGACAAGCTCCGGCACTACTTCAACCACCCGGGCTTCGTGGAGCCCATGGTCGAGGGGGTCGTGCGGTCCCTCGCCGAGCTGCCCGACGAGGTCAGGGACGGCGCGCACATCGCGTTCTGCACCCACTCGATCCCCACCTCCGCCGCCGACACCTCCGGACCGGTCGAGGAGCACGGCGACGGCGGGGCGTACGTGCGCCAGCACCTGGACGTGGCGCAGCTGATCGCCGACGCCGTCCGCGAACGCACCGGCGTCGACCACCCCTGGCAGCTCGTCTACCAGTCGCGCTCCGGCGCCCCGCACATCCCGTGGCTGGAGCCCGACATCTGCGACCACCTGGAGGAGCGACAGGCGGCCGGCGCCCCCGCGGTCGTGATGGCGCCCATCGGGTTCGTCTCCGACCACATGGAGGTCCTGTACGACCTCGACACGGAGGCCACCGCCAAGGCCGAGGAGCTGGGGCTGCCGGTGCGCCGCTCGGCCACCGTGGGCGCCGACCCGCGCTTCGCCGCGGCCGTGCGCGACCTGGTCCTGGAGCGGGCGGGCGACGAGCGCGGCCAGGAGGTCACGCCCTGCGCCCTCGGCAGACTCGGGGCGAGCCACAACCTGTGCCCGGTCGGCTGCTGCCCCGCCCGTGCCCCCCGGCCCGCCGCCGCGGGCGCCGACAGCCCCTACGCGTGAGGACCCCCGTGACCGACGTGACGCCCGATCCGCTCCACGCCGAGCTGCTGAAGATCGCCCAGGAGGCCGCCCACCGCGCGGGCGAGCTGCTGCGGGACGGCCGCCCGGCCGACCTGGCGGTCGCCGCCACCAAGTCCAGCCCCATCGACGTGGTCACCGAGATGGACATCGCGGCGGAGAAGCTGATCACCGGGCTGATCGCCGACCGCCGCCCCGACGACGGCTTCCTGGGCGAGGAGGGCGCCGCCACGGAGGGCACCAGCGGCATCCGCTGGGTCGTCGACCCGCTGGACGGCACGGTCAACTACCTCTACGGCCTGCCCACCTGGGCGGTCTCCATCTGCGCCGAGCAGGACGGCGAGCGGGTGGCGGGCGTGGTCGTCGCCCCGATGCGCGGCGAGACGTATCACGCGCTGCTGGGCGGCGGAGCGTGGGCGACGGGCGCCTGGGAGGGCGAGCGCAGGCTCACCTGCCGGTCCGCCGCCCCCCTGGACCAGGCGCTGGTCTCCACGGGCTTCAACTACGTCGCCGACGTCCGCGCGGAGCAGGCCGAGATCGCGCGACGGCTGATTCCGCTGGTGCGGGACATCCGGCGCGGCGGCTCGGCCGCGATCGACCTGTGCGACGTGGCCGCGGGGCGTCTCGACGGCTACTACGAGCGCGGGCTGCATCCCTGGGACCTCGCCGCGGGCGACCTGATCGCCCGTGAGGCGGGCGCGGTGACCGGTGGACGCCCCGGTGAGCCCCCCACCGGCGCCCTGACCATCGCCGCCACCCCGGCCGTCTTCGAGCCCCTCCAGCGACTCCTGACGGACTTCGGAGCGTAGGCCTCCGGCGGTCGGGCGGGGGACGGCACCGGTCGGCACGGGGAGCGCCGCCGCTCGCTGTCGGGCCGGGGTGCCCCCCCTAGGGGTGTCTCGGGCGCGCGGCGCCCGGGCGCGGGCCCGGCTCAGCCGCGTGACCTGCCGCCTGCCCTTCCCCGGTTGTCTTCCGGCTTCCCCAGCGGTTTCTGACGGTTTCGGGGCGTGGGCCTTCGGCGGTCGGGCGGGGGACGGTGTCGGTCGGCTCGGGGAGTGCCGTCGCTCGGTGTCGGGCCCGGGCGCGTGACTCCGTGCACGGGGCCCGTGCCGCCGGGCGCACCGGCGGCCGCGGGGTCAGGTGCGGCCTCCTCCGCCCGAGTGGGCAAGGCGTCGGTTCGTTTGGGCGGTCGGTTCTGTGTGCGGTCGCCCCGGGGGCCGTACGGCCAGGTGCGTCGGTCCGGGCCGGTCCTCCGTGTGTGAGGTCGGGTTCGGCCGCGTCCGGTCGGTGCGTGTGCCCCCTCGGGGCCGATCGGGCAGACACTCTGCCCGGTGCTGCCAACCGGCCTGCCCGAGCCGCCCACCCGTGCCGCACCGCGGCACGGCACCGGTACCGGCGCCGCGCACGACGAGGCCCCGGTGCTGGATCCCACCGGGGCCTCGTCCTTCGCGGGCCGATCAGGCGTTGGTCGCGCTGACCTCCACACCGTGCTCGGCAGCGAGACGGCGCAGATCGTCGAGCTCGCCCAGCTCCACCTCGACAAGGAACTCGTCGCCCTCGTCGCGGGCCCGGGACAGGTCGGACTCGGTCGTCTTTATGCGCTGCAGAAGTCCTGCGGTGAAAGCGTCCATGCTGCGCCCCCTCGTCCTGGGTCGTGGGTCGTTGGCACGGGGGTGTGCCGGTCGGAAGGGGCGATCACGTCTCCGGTGGAGTGCCCAGCGCTGCCCCACCGGGCGGCGACGGTGCCGGACACCCACGCCCGCTCTGCGGAAGCGGACCGCGGCGTACCGCGCGGTGACGCGGTACAGGCAGAGCGTGATCGCGGGGTGTAAAGCCGTCCTCCCCCAGCTCCCCTTCGCGGAAACCTCAACCGCGCGAGAAAATCTCGCATTCCCGCTCCGGCCGCTTTTCCCCGCCGGTCTTCGTCACCGGTCCCTCACCCGACTTACAGCCGACTTATGGCCGAAAAGGGCAGGATGGAGGCAACACACCCAGCAGCCCCCTGCCCTCGTGCGCCCCAGAAGCGCTACGCGGGTGGACACAGGAAGGACAAGCGACGTGCGCGTACTCGTCGTCGAGGACGAGCAGCTGCTCGCCGATGCGGTGGCCACCGGACTGCGCCGGGAGGCCATGGCCGTCGACGTCGTGTACGACGGTGCGGCCGCCCTGGAGCGCATCGGCGTCAACGACTACGACGTGGTCGTCCTCGACCGCGACCTCCCCCTCGTGCACGGCGACGACGTCTGCCGCAAGATCGTCGAGCTGGGCATGCCCACGCGCGTGCTCATGCTCACGGCATCCGGCGACGTCAGCGACCGGGTCGAGGGCCTGGAGATCGGCGCCGACGACTACCTGCCCAAGCCCTTCGCGTTCAGCGAGCTGATCGCCCGCGTGCGCGCCCTGGGCCGGCGCACCAGCGTGCCGCTGCCCCCCGTCCTGGAGCGCGCCGGGATCAAGCTCGACCCCAACCGCCGCGAGGTCTTCCGTGACGGCAAGGAGGTGCAGCTCGCCCCCAAGGAGTTCGCCGTCCTGGAGGTCCTCATGCGCAGCGAGGGCGCCGTGGTCTCCGCGGAGCAGCTCCTGGAGAAGGCCTGGGACGAGAACACCGACCCGTTCACCAACGTCGTGCGTGTGACCGTGATGACCCTGCGCCGCAAGCTGGGCGAGCCGCCGGTCATCGTCACCGTCCCCGGCTCCGGCTACCGGATCTGAGCGGCCGTGGCGACCACACCCGCGCCCCCCGGGGCGCCCCCCAAGCCCACGTGGGACCCCCGCCCGGCAACGCCCCTGCCGTGGCTGCGCCCCACCATCCGGATAAGGCTCACGCTGCTGTACGGCGGCATGTTCCTGATCGCCGGCATCCTGCTGCTGTCGATCATCTACCTGCTGGCCGCCCAGGCGGTGCGCACCGGCAACGAACCGCTGTACAAGATCGTCGACTTCGCCGACCTCAAGGTCTCCAGCAGCGACTGCCCCGTGGTCGACAACGGCAACCTGTCGCTGTCCGACTTCAACGCGGCGATCAGCGACTGCATGGACCACCAGCGCAAGGTCGCCCTGGACAACCTGCTCAGCCGCTCGCTGCTGGCGCTCCTCGGCCTCGCCGTGATCGCCTTCGCCTTCGGTTACGCCATGGCCGGGCGCGTCCTGTCGCCGCTGGGCCGGATCACCCGCACCGCGCGCGCGGTGGCCGGCTCCGACCTCTCCCGCCGCATCGAGCTGGACGGACCGGACGACGAGCTGAAGGAGCTGGCCGACACCTTCGACGACATGCTGGAGCGGCTCCAGCGGGCCTTCACCGCCCAGCAGCGCTTCGTCGGCAACGCCTCCCACGAGCTGCGCACGCCGCTGGCCATCAACCGCACGCTCCTGGAAGTGCACCTGTCCGATCCGAACGCGCCGGTGGAGCTCCAGCAGCTCGGCAAGACGCTGCTGGCGACCAACGAACGCAGCGAGCAGCTGGTCGAGGGACTGCTGCTGCTGGCCCGCAGCGACAACCAGATCGTCGAGCGCAAACCGGTGGACCTCGCCGAGGTGGCCGGCCAGGCCATCGACCAGGTGCACGCCGAGGCCGAGACCAAGGGCGTGGAGATCCGCGGCACCCGCGAGGCCGCCGTGGTCCAGGGCAACGGCGTCCTGCTGGAGCGGATCGCCCTGAACCTGGTCCAGAACGCCGTGCGCTACAACGTGGCCGAGCAGGGCTGGGTGGAGGTCACCACGGCCGTGGAGAACGGCCAGGCGGTCCTGGTGGTCACCAACACGGGCCCGGTCGTACCGGCGTACGAGGTGGACAACCTCTTCGAGCCGTTCCGGCGGCTGCGCACCGAGCGGACGGGCAGCGACAAGGGCGTCGGGCTCGGTCTCTCCATCGCGCGGTCCGTGGCCCGGGCGCACGGCGGGCACATCTACGCCCAGCCGCGCGAGGGCGGGGGGCTCGTGATGCGGGTGACGCTGCCCGTCTGAGATCATGACCCCGACATCTCACCGAGACCCAAGGATGTTCGCTTTGAGCGGAATTTCCAGGCCACCGGCCCCGGAGTCGCGTGTGTGATCGATCACAGCGGAGGCTTTCCCGCTCTCTACTCTCCGTGATCATGCACCCTGTCGGAAAGCCGGGAAAATCCCGGTTTTCAGGGGCCCTGATCACGGGAAGTACACGGTGAGACGCCTTTGAAGTGCGGCATTCGGACCGTGTACGGTCCCCATCGCCATCCAAGCCGATCACTCGTGAGGAGTCCGGTTGGGTGTCGATTGAGTAACAGACCTTGATGTGAGGCAAAATCTCCGCCTCAGGTCGGGCACAAGTCCGGCCTCTCACGCGTTACGTGCGCTGAAGACACCGCAGACACCCAGAGGGGGAGAGCGACCATGGCAACCGATTACGACACTCCACGCAAGACCGACGACGACGTCGACTCGGACAGCCTCGAAGAGCTGAAGGCGAGGCGGAACGACAAGTCCGCCTCGGCCGTCGACGTCGACGAGTTCGAGGCCGCGGAAGGCCTCGAGCTTCCCGGCGCCGACCTCTCCAACGAGGAGCTGGCGGTCCGTGTACTGCCGAAGCAGCAGGACGAGTTCACCTGCATGAGCTGCTTCCTGGTGCACCACCGCAGCCAGCTGGCCCGGGAGAAGAACGGCCAGCCGATCTGCCGCGACTGCGACTGAGGCGGGGTCGGCCGTGACCGGCTCGACCCCTCCCTGGAAGCGCCGTTTCTCCCGACGAGGAGCGGACCAAGGGCCGTCCTACGGTCCGTACAGCGCGCGTGACGACGAGCGGGGCCCGACCGATACGGGGAAGGCCCCGCTCGAACCAGTGGCCGACCGGAGTGACCTCCCGGCGACCACGCGGCCGCCGGCACCCGCTGCCCGGCGCCGGGCAGCGGCGTTCCGGGAGAGGGCCGGACAGGGGGTCCGCAACGGCGGCGCCCGTGCCAGGGCCGCCCTGGGGCATCTCGCCGACCGGATCATCGACCTGGCCCCGCGCGTACCCGTACGGGACCTGGCGACGCTGCGCAGGCAGTTCCCCGGGCTCGGCCCCGAAGAGCTCGCCGACCGGCTCGTGGCCGGCGCGGCCAAGGGCACGGCGACCGTGGGAGCGGGCATCGGAGCGGCGGCGATGCTGCCCGTACCGCCCGCGATGCCCACCGAACTGGCCGCCGAGATCACCGGCGTCGCGGCGATCGAGCTCAAGCTGATCGCCGAACTCCACGAGGTCTACGGCGTACGCCCGCCCGGCGGGCTCACCCAGCGCAGCACCGCGTACCTCAACTCGTGGTCGGACGAACGCGGCGTCGACGTGTCCAAACCGTCGACCCTCGGCTCGGCGATGAACAGCCACATGAAGCGTCAGCTGCGCCAGCAGATCATGAAGCGCATGGTGCGCGACCTGCCCAACCTGATGCCGTTCATGGTGGGCGCGGCCGTGGGCGCCGTCATGAACCGCCGAGACACCAGAAAGCTGGCCGCCAGGATCCGGACCGACCTGCGCAAGAAGCAGGTCGCCTGGAGCGCCCTGGACGACCTCCCCGCCCTGGAACGCCCGCAGGACGCCCTGGACATGGGTGCGATCACCAACGAGATCACCAAGGGGATCGGCCCCGGCTCCGCCAGCCGCGGGGAAAACTTCGGCAAAGACGACCGCTGACCGCGACCGCCCGCCGCCCGCACCGAAAGGGAGCCGCGCGCCCCGCCGCGGCCCGGTCCCGCGACCGGTCCGCCGGGCGAGCGCTACGCGGCCGCCGCTTTCGCCGCCGTCAGCGCCTCGATCAGCCGCTCCGGCTCGCGCGTCGACAGATACAGGTACGGAGTCGGGTCGTCCGGGTCCGTGACCAGCACCCGCACGGCCCGCGGGATGTAGGCGCGCAGCAGCAGGAACGCCCGGGTGTCGGCCTTGTACGTGCGCCAGGCGCGGGCCTCCTCCGGGTCCAGGACCTCCGCCTCGCCCAGCGCCGACAGCGGCACCTTCGCCTCGCCCGCGATCAGCGAGTCGCCCACGATCCGGATGCGGACCGCGCCGTACGAACTGGCCGCCACCGCCGCCACCGCCGTACCGCCCGCCAGGCCGCCCAGCATCGGCAGCGTGCCGAAGGGCACCAGGATCAGCGCGAACGCCAGCCCCACCAGGAAGGAGACCAGCCACCAGGAGCGGGGCGCGGTGAGGCGTTCTTCGTACGGGGCCGTGGAGAGCTGCATGAACCAAGCTTGGCACGGTATCGGTGATCGGCCGACGCGCGGGTAAGGTCTGCGCCTGTGAGTGGTACTTCCCCAGGTCTCCAGCCCCCCGCCGACGCCGTGAAACCCGTACGGCACCCCGACGCACCCGCCCCCGGCGAACTGCTCGGCGCCCACTACGGCCAGTGCTTCGGCTGCGGCGGCGACCAGCCCCACGGACTGCACCTCCAGGCACGGGCGGGCGAAGGCGTGTCGATCACCGCCGAGTTCACCGTCCGCCCCGCCCACCAGGGCGCCCCCGGCCTGGCGCACGGCGGCGTGCTGGCCACCGCCCTGGACGAGACCCTGGGCTCGCTCAACTGGCTGCTGCGCACCATCGCGGTGACCGGACGACTGGAGACCGACTTCCGGCGGCCGGTGCCCGTGGACACCACGCTCTACCTGGAGGCCGAGGTCACCGCGGTGGCCGGCCGGAAGATCTACTCCACCGCCACCGGCCGGATCGGCGGGCCCGACGGACCCGTCGCCGTCCGCGCCGACGCCCTCTTCATCGAGGTCAAGGTCGAGCACTTCGTCCAGAACGGCCGCGAGGAGGAGATCCGCGCCGCCATGGACGACCCCGACCAGCTCCGCCGCGCCCGTGCCTTCGAGGTGAACCCGTGAGCCGTCCCGACCTCGAGGTGCTGATCCGCCGCGTCGACCCCGACGTTCCGCTTCCGGCCTACGCGCAGCCCGGCGACGCGGGCGCCGACCTGCGTACCACCGTCGACTGCGAGCTGGCGCCCGGCGAGCGCGCCGTTGTGCCCACAGGTGTGTCTGTGGCGCTCCCCGAGGGGTACGCGGCCTTCGTGCACCCACGTTCCGGACTGGCCGCCCGCTGCGGTGTCGCCCTCGTGAATGCCCCGGGGACGATTGATGCCGGGTACCGTGGGGAGATCAAGGTGATCGTGGTGAATCTCGACCCGCGCGAGAGCGTGCGGTTCGAGCGCTTCGACCGGATTGCCCAACTGGTCGTCCAGCAGGTCGAGAGGGTCCGCTTCCGTCAGGTCGCGGAGCTTCCCGACTCGGCGCGGGCCGAGGGGGGCTTCGGGTCCACCGGCGGACACGCCGGGTCGGACCGGGCAAGCGGCACAAGCGGTCAGGTCGCCGAGGGCGGCCCGACGGGTGGGAATCGATACGCTTCGGTCGTATCCGACCGGGAAGGACAGTGACGTGTTCGGACGTCGCAAGAAGAGGGATGCCGCCGAGGACGCGGCCGGCGAGACCGAGCAGGTCGTCGACAGCGTCGACACCGAGGCGGACGAAGAGCGCGAACGCGTGCGGCTCGAGCCCGAGCCGCGCCCCGACGGGCCCTGGGACAGCACCGAGGTCCGCGACCCGGGCGAGGGCCGGGTTGACCTGGGCGGCCTGTTCATCCCCGGGGTCGACGGCATGGAACTGCGGGTGGAGGTCGCGGGCGACGCGATCGTCGCCGCGACCGTCGTACTGCGCGACAGCGCCATCCAGCTCCAGGGCTTCGCCGCGCCCAAGCGCGAGGGCATCTGGGCCGAGGTGCGCGAGGAGATCGGCTCCGGCATCACCCAGCAGGGCGGCATCATCGACGAGGTCGAGGGCCCCCTGGGCTGGGAGCTGCGGGCCCAGGTCCCGGTGCAGCTGCCGGACGGCACCGGCGGCTTCCAGGTCGTGCGGTTCGTCGGTGTGGACGGGCCCCGCTGGTTCCTGCGCGGGGTGATCTCGGGCCAGGGCGCGGTGCAGCCGCAGGCCGCCGGCCTGCTGGAGCAGATCTTCCGGGACACGGTCGTCGTCCGCGGCGAGGGCCCGATGGCCCCCCGCGACCCGATCGTCCTGAAGCTGCCGAACGACGCGCAGATGGTCCCCGAGGGCGTCCAGCAGGAGGAGGGCTCCCGCTTCGCCGGCGGCATGGGCCAGCTCCAGCGCGGACCGGAGATCACCGAGGTCCGTTAGGCGAGCGCCCGGTACGGCTCTCTCGGCCGTACGCGCGCCACGAGGGTCGCGTCCCCAGGGGGACGCGACCCTTTCGCCGTACGGACGGGGGGAGCCGCGGTCGGAGGAACGGGCCCGGGCGTTGAATCCGTCGGCGCGCGCCGGTGATACTGGCGCCCGGTTCACCGGGCACGACGGGGGAGGGCACCACATGAGCCAGGTGGTCACGGAGACCATGGTCCGCGTCCAGGACGTGCGCAAGTCGTACGGCCGGGACAGCGCCGCCGTGCACGCCCTGCGCGGCGTCTCCTTCGACGTGCCGCAGGGGGAGCTGGTGGCCCTCAAGGGGCGGTCGGGATCCGGGAAGACCACCCTGCTCAACATCGTCGGCGGTCTGGACACCCCGGACGCCGGGCGGGTGGAGGTCGACGGCCGGGACCTCGCGGAGCTGGACGAGGACGGGCTGCTCGCCCTGCGCCGGGACCGGGTCGGCTTCGTCTTCCAGTCCTTCGGGCTGATCCCGATCCTCACCGCCGCCGAGAACGTCGGGGTACCGATGCGGCTGCGCCGGGCCGCCCCGCGTGAGCGCGAGGAACGCGTCGAGCTGCTGCTCTCCCTGGTCGGCCTCGCCGACCACGCCGCCCAGCGCCCCGGCGAGCTGTCCGGCGGACAGCAGCAGCGGGTCGCCATCGCCCGCGCCCTCGCCAACGAACCCGCGCTGCTGATCGCCGACGAGCCCACCGGCCAGCTGGACGCCGAGACCGGGCACTCCGTGATGGAGCTGCTGCGGGCCGTCGTACGCAGCGAGCGGGTCACCGCCCTGGTCGCCACCCACGACGCCACCCTGCTCGACCTCGCCGACCGGGTGCTGGAGCTGCGGGACGGGGAGATCGTCGAGGAGTGACGCCGCCGGGGCCGCGCGGCCGTCAGAGTTCCGTCAAGGACGACCGGCATCCCCACCCCCGCCCCTTTTGCCGCGTTTGCGGGTCGTAGGGTCGACGCTGCGCAATCAGCGGTGACCGGAAGACAATGAGGCCATGGGACGCGGCAAGCTTCGGATCTACCTCGGTGCGGCGCCGGGCGTCGGCAAGACGTACGCGATGCTGTCCGAGGCGCACCGGCGCGTCGAACGGGGCACCGACTGCGTGGTGGCCTTCGTCGAGCACCACGGCAGGGCCCGCACCGAGGTGCTGCTGCGCGGCCTGGAACAGGTGCCGCGCCGGGAGATCGAGTACCGGGGCGCCGCCTTCACCGAGCTGGACCTGGACGCGGTGCTGGCCCGCCGTCCCCGGGTGGCGCTGGTGGACGAGCTGGCCCACACCAACGTCCCCGGCGTGCGCAACGCCAAGCGCTGGCAGGACGTCGAGGAACTCCTCGCGGCCGGCATCGACGTCGTCTCCACCGTCAACATCCAGCACCTGGAGTCACTCGGTGACGTCGTGGAGTCGATCACCGGCGTACGGCAGCGCGAGACCGTGCCGGACGAGGTGGTGCGGCGCGCGGACCAGATAGAACTGGTCGACATGTCGCCCCAGGCGCTGCGCCGGCGCATGGCCCACGGCAACATCTACCAGCCGGACAAGGTCGACGCGGCGCTGTCCAACTACTTCCGCCCCGGCAACCTCACCGCCCTGCGCGAGCTGGCGCTGCTGTGGGTCGCGGACCGGGCCGACGAGTACCTCCAGCAGTACCGCAGCGAGCACCGGGTCTCGAAGATCTGGGGCTCGCGCGAACGCATCGTGGTCGGCCTGACCGGCGGCCCCGAGGGCCGGACGCTGATACGGCGGGCCGCGCGCCTGGCGGAGAAAGGGGCGGGCGGCGAGGTGCTGGCCGTGTACATAGCCCGCAGCGACGGGCTGACCTCGGCCTCCCCGAAGGAGCTGGCGGTGCAGCGCACCCTGGTGGAGGACCTGGGCGGCACCTTCCACCACGTGCTCGGCGAGGACATACCGGCCGCGCTGCTGGACTTCGCGCGCGGCGTCAACGCCACCCAGATCGTCCTCGGCTCCTCGCGCCGCAAGACCTGGCAGTACGTCTTCGGACCCGGCGTCGGCGCCACCGTCGCCCGTGAGTCCGGCCCCGACCTCGACGTCCACATCGTGACCCACGAGGAGGTCGCCAAGGGACGGGGGCTGCCGGTGGCCCGGGGCGCCCGGCTCGGCCGGTCCCGGATCGTGTGGGGCTGGTTCGCGGGCCTGGGCGGGCCGGTGCTGCTGACCCTGCTGCTCAGCACCGTCCACCTCGGGCTCGCCAACGACGTGCTGCTCTACCTGGCGCTGACCGTCGCGGCCGCCCTGCTCGGCGGGCTGTACCCGGCGCTCGCCTCGGCCGCGGTCGGGTCGCTGCTGCTGAACTGGTTCTTCACGCCGCCCGTCAACCGGATCACCATCGCCGACCCGAGGAACATGCTTGCGCTCGCCATATTCGTGGGCGTCGCGCTCTCCGTCGCCTCGGTCGTCGACCTCGCGGCCCGCCGCACCCACCAGGCGGCCAGGCTGCGCGCCGAGTCGGAGATCCTGTCCTTCCTCGCCGGTGACGTGCTGCGCGGCGAGACCAGCCTGGAGACGCTCCTTGAACGGGTGCGCGAGACCTTCGGCATGGAGTCCGCCGCCCTCCTGGAGCGGGAGGGCGACCTCGCGCCCTGGACCTGCGCGGGACGCGCCGGGTCGGGACCGCCGGTCGACCGCCCGGAGGACGCGGACGTGGACATGCCCGTCGGCGACCACATGGCCCTCGCGCTGACCGGCCGGGTGCTGCCCGCCGAGGACCGCCGGGTGCTTGCCGCCTTCGCCGCCCAGGCCGCCGTCGTCCTGGACCGGCGCCGGCTGCGCGAGGAGGCCGACCGGGCCCGCGCGCTGGCCGAGGGCAACCGCATCCGCACGGCGCTGCTGGCCGCCGTCAGCCACGACCTGCGCACCCCGCTGGCCGGGATCAAGGCCGCGGTGACCAGCCTCAGGTCCGACGACGTGGCCTGGTCCGAGGAGGACCAGGCCGAACTGCTCGAAGGCATCGAGGAGGGCGCCGACCGCCTCGACCACCTGGTGGGCAACCTGCTCGACATGTCCCGGCTGCAGACCGGCACCGTCACCCCGCTGATCCGCGAGATCGACGTCGACGAGGTGGTGCCGATGGCCCTCGGCGGGGTGCCCGAGGGCAGCGCCGAGCTGGACATCCCCGAGACGCTGCCCATGGTCGCCGTGGACGCCGGGCTGCTGGAGCGGGCGATGGCCAACCTGGTGGAGAACGCCGTCAAGTACAGTCCGGACGACCGGACCGTCCTGGTCGCCGCCAGCGCCCTCGCCGACCGCGTCGAGGTGCGGGTCGTGGACCGGGGGCCGGGAGTGCCGGACGAGGCCAAGGACCGCATCTTCGAGCCCTTCCAGCGGTACGGCGACGCCCCGCGCGGGGCCGGGGTGGGCCTCGGCCTGGCCGTGGCCCGCGGCTTCGCCGAGGCGATGGGCGGCACCCTGAACGCCGAGGACACCCCCGGCGGCGGCCTCACCATGGTCCTCACCCTCCGCGCGGTGGGCGCGTCCGCGTCCACCCCGCGTCCCGCGACAGCAGAAAGGCAGGCCGCCGGATGACCCGGGTGCTCGTGATCGACGACGAACCGCAGATCGTGCGGGCCCTCGTGATCAACCTCAAGGCACGGCACTACGAGGTCGACGCCGCGCACGACGGCGCCACCGCCCTCCAGCTCGCCGCCGCCCGCCACCCCGACGTGGTGGTGCTTGACCTGGGCCTGCCCGACATGGACGGCGTCGAGGTGATCAGGGGACTGCGCGGCTGGACCCGGGTGCCGATCCTGGTGCTGTCCGCCCGGCACTCCTCCGACGAGAAGGTCGAGGCGCTGGACGCGGGCGCCGACGACTACGTCACCAAGCCGTTCGGCATGGACGAGCTGCTGGCCCGGCTGCGGGCCGCCGTCCGCCGGTCCGAGCCCGTCCCGGGCGGCGAGGACGAGGTGGTCGTGGACACCGCGGAGTTCAGCGTCGACCTGGCCGCGAAGAAGGTCAACCGGGGCGGCCGGGACGTGCGGCTGACCCCCACCGAGTGGCACCTGCTGGAGGTGCTGGTGCGCAACACGGGGCGCCTGGTCAGCCAGAAGCAGCTGCTGCAGGAGGTGTGGGGGCCGTCGTACGGGACGGAGACGAACTATCTGCGGGTCTACATGGCCCAGCTGCGCCGCAAGCTGGAGGCGGACCCCGCGCACCCGCGGCACTTCATCACCGAGCCGGGCATGGGATACCGCTTCGAGAAGTGAGCGGGAGGGCACGGGAGGTGAGCGGAACGTGAGCCTCGCCATCCCTGTCCACAGGGGTGCATGGCTGTCGGCCTGCCCCGGTACGCTTCAGATATGAGTGCTGCTCCGCGTTCCGACAAGCCGGTGGGCCGGTTCCGGCGCATGTTCGACCGGCTCTCCTCGTCACAGGAGGACCTGGAGTCGGAGGAACTGCGCGAGGACGCCGACACCGCCGGCTGCACCCGCATCGGAGACTGCCAGGACCGGCAGGTCGTGTCGGTAACTGGTACCTTGCGCACGGTCACCCTGCGGCCGCGTGCGGGCGTTCCGGCCCTGGAGGCCGAGCTGTTCGACGGCTCCGCCGCCCTGGACGTGGTGTGGCTGGGCAGGCGCTCCATCGTGGGCATAGAGCCAGGGCGCAAGCTCATCGCATCGGGCCGGATCTCGATGAGCCACGGCCGCCGGGTGCTCTTCAACCCGAAATACGAACTGAGACCCCTCGGACGGGAGTAGCCGGTGACGTCGCTCGACAAGCCGACCGAAGAGACGACAGAGGCCGACGACTCCCGGGCGGTGACGGAGGCCGCGCTGTTCGAGGCGTTCGGCGGCGTGCGGGGCATGATCGAGACAGTGCTGCCGGGCCTGCTCTTCGTCACCATCTTCACCCTCAACAACGACCTGCACATGTCGGCGATCGCGGCGCTGGCCGTGTCCGTGGTGCTGGTCGTCGTGCGGCTCGTGATGAAGGACACCGTCAAGCACGCGTTCAGCGGTGTCTTCGGCGTCGCCTTCGGCGTGGTCTTCGCGATGATGACCGACAACGCCAAGAACTTCTACCTGCCGGGCATGCTCTACACCCTGGGCCTGGCGCTGGCGTACATCGTCACCTCGCTGGCCGGGGTGCCGCTGATCGGCCTGATCCTCGGCCCGGTCTTCAAGGAGAACCTCTCCTGGCGCACCCGCAACCCGGGCCGCAAGAAGGCGTACACCAAGGCCAGCTACGCATGGGGCCTGATCCTGCTCGCCAAGAGCGCGATCCTCTTCCCGTTGTACTGGTGGGCGGACACCGAGCAGCTCGGCTGGGTCCTGGTCACCCTGAAGATCCCGCCCTTCCTGCTCGCCGTCTGGCTGACCTGGGTCTTCCTGGCCAAGGCACCGGCGCCCATCGACGTGTTCGCGGAGATGGAGGCGGCGGAGGAGGCCGAGAAGGCGGAGAAGGCCGAGCGGGAACGGCGCGAACGCGAGCAGGGGGAGACCGGCGGCGCCCTGCCGGGGCCGTCCGGGTCCGCCGGGGAGGCCGCGGACCTGCGCGGCGGCAGGCACCGCAAGGCCTGACGGACGAGACGGAGCAGTAC
>NZ_JAIOJZ010000037.1 GCF_020404845.1 Streptomyces hyderabadensis
CGGCCCCTCGCACATCCGTCGCGGCCCGCGTCCCGCCCGCCCCGCCGGCCCGGCGGCCACCGCGCCCGCGAAGACACCCGCGCTCGCAGCCCGCCCTGCGCGACTCCGCCGGCCGCCGACGCCGCCCCGCCCGGTCGGCACAGCCGACACGGCCGGCCGGGGCGTCCACCGCGTCACCGCCCGTCATCGGCACGACAAGCCGACCCCGTCCCGGTCCCGGCGGCCGGACGCACCGGGCTCCGCCCCTCGGCACGCCCACGGACCGGTGGTTCCCCGAGTCCCGTTCCGCCGGACAGGCCTAGGCCACGAACGTCCGCGGTGCCTCGCCGCCGCCGACACCGCCGTTCTCCACCAGGCGGGCCGCGGCGGCCAGTCGCACCGCCGCCTCCTCGGCCACCGCGCCGCCGACCGTGAACGGCAGCCGGACGTACCCCTCGAAGGCACCGTCGACCCCGAAGCGCGGCCCGGACGGGACGCGGACGCCCACCCGTTCCCCCGCCTCGGCGAGCCGGGAGCCCGACAGGCCCCCGGTCCGCACCCACAGGGTGAGGCCGCCCCGGGGCACCTCGAACTCCCAGTCCGGCAGCTCCCGCCGTACCGCCGCCACCAGCTCGTCCCGGTTCTGCCGGGCCTGTTCGCGGCGCACCGTCACGGCCTGCTCCCAGCCGCCGGTGCTGAACAGCCAGTTCACGGCGAGCTGCTCCAGTACCGGTGTGCCGAGGTCGGCGTAGGCTCGCGCGGCGACCAGGCTGCGGATCACGTCGGGCGCGGCACGCACCCAGCCGATGCGCATCCCGGCCCAGAAGGCCTTGCTCGCCGAGCCGACGGTGATCACGCTGGACCCGGCCGGGTCGAAGGCGCACACCGGGCGCGGCATCTCGACGTCGTCGTCCAGCCACAGCTCGCTCATCGTCTCGTCGGCCACGAGTACGGTCCCCGCGGACCGGGCGGCGTCCACCAGCCGCCGCCGCTGGTCGTCGTCGGCGAGCGCGCCGGTGGGGTTGTGGAAGTCGGCGACGACGTAGGCGATGCGGGGTGCCGCCTCGCGCAGCACCTGGCGCCAGCGGTCCACGTCCCAGCCGGTGAGTCCCTCGGCCATCGCCACGGGGACCAGCCGGGCCCCCGCCTCGCGCATCAGCTGGAGGATGTTGGCGTAGGAGGGGGACTCCACGGCGATGCGCTCGCCGCGTCCCCCGAAGAGGTGGCAGATGGCGTCGATCGCGCCCATCGCCCCCGTGGTCACCATGATCTGCTCGGGCATGGTGGGGATGCCCCGGGTGGTGTAGCGCTCGGCGATCATCGCGCGCAGCGCGGGCAGCCCGGCCGGGTAGTCGCCGTGGGTGTGCGCGTACGGCGGCAGTTCCTCCAGGGCGCCCTGCACCGCCCGGGTGAGCCAGGGCTCGGGCGCGGGCAGCGCGGCGCAGCCCAGGTCGATCACCGAGCCGAGGGCCTCGGGTGGCAGCGGCTCCAGTCCGCGGGCCGGCAGCGGGTTCCCGGCCGGGACCGCGGTCCAGCTGCCCGCGCCCCGCCGGGACTCCAGGAAGCCCTCGGCGCGCAGCGCCTCGTAGGCGGCGGCGACGGTGGTGCGGCTGACGGTCAGGGCGAGGGCCAGTTCCCGCTCGGCGGGCAGCCGGGCGGCGACCGGGACGCGGCCCTCCAGCACGAGCAGCCGGATGCCGTCGGCGAGCGCGCGGTACGCCGGCGGGCGGCGCGTGCCGGGCCCGGCCGGGCGGTCCTGCTGCGAGCCGAGCAGCCGCGCGAGCTGCCCGGCCCCCACGGCCGAGGTCCACTGCGCCATGGAAATCAGTCCACCTTCCCCGAATTGGCCATGGTTCACTCTTCCTCTCAAGCCACAGGGTGTCACGTGGCAGGCCACTACCACCACCCAGGGGGACCTCTTGTCCAGGCAGTCCAGGCAGTCCAGGCAGCCGAGGCAGTCCAGGCGACTCGTGCGGCGGCTGACCCAGCTCTACGGCGGACTCGCGCTCTACGGCGCGAGTTCGGCGCTGCTCGTCAGGTCCGGGCTCGGGCTGGAACCGTGGAACGTGCTGCACCAGGGCCTCGCGGAGCACACCGGCCTGTCGATGGGCGTGGTGCTGACCGTCGTGGGTGCGGTGGTCCTGCTGCTGTGGATTCCGCTGCGCCAGCGGCCGGGGCTCGGCACCGTCTCCAACGTGCTGGTGATCGGCGCCGCGATGGACGCCACGCTGAGCGTCGTGCCGGACGCCCACGGCTGGACGCTGCGGATCGCCGCGATGGTGGCGGGCATCGTCCTGAACGGCGCCGCGACCGGGCTGTACATCGCCGCACGGTTCGGTCCGGGCCCGCGTGACGGCCTGATGACGGGGCTGAACCGGCGCACCGGGCTCTCGGTGCGCCTGGTGCGGACCGTCGTCGAGATCACCGTGGTGGTGACGGGCTTCGCCCTCGGCGGCACGGTCGGCCTCGGCACCCTGCTCTACGCAGTGTCGATCGGCCCGCTCGCCCAGGTGTTCCTGCGCATTTTCGCCGTGCCGCCGACACCGCACGGCAGCACGGTGGTTGCCGCCGGTCGACCCCGGCGCGCGATACTGCGTCGGTGACCACGCCGACACGCCACCCGTACCTCGACCATCCCGGACCGATCGCCTTCGCGCACCGGGGCGGGGCCGCGGACGGTCTGGAGAACACGCTGCGGCAGTTCCGCCGCGCGGTCGAGGCGGGCTACCGGTACATCGAGACCGACGTGCACGCCACGCGGGACGGGAAGCTCGTGGCCTTCCACGACGCGACCCTGGACCGGGTGACCGACGGCGCCGGGCGGATCGCCGACCTGCCCTGGGCCGAGGTGCGCCACGCGCGCGTGGCGGGCGCGGAACCGGTGCCGCTCTTCGAGGAACTCCTGGAGACCTTCCCCGAGGTCCGCTGGAACATCGACGTGAAGGCGGAGCCCGCGCTGCGGCCCCTCCTGGAGCTGATCGGGCGGCTGGACGCCTGGGACCGGATCTGTGTGGGCTCCTTCTCCGAGGCGCGCGTGGTCCGCGCCCAGCGGCTCGCGGGCCCGCGCCTGGCCACCTCCTACGGCACCCGGGGCGTCCTCGGTCTGCGGCTGCGCTCCTGGGGCCTGCCGGCCGCGCCACGCCGCTCGGCGGTGGCCGCGCAGGTCCCCGAGGCGCAGTCGGGCGTCCCGGTGGTGGACCACCGCTTCGTACGCGCCGCCCACGCGCGCGGGCTGCAGGTGCACGTCTGGACGGTCAACGACGCGGACCGTATGCACCGGCTCCTGGACCTGGGAGTGGATGGCATCATGACCGATCACATCGACACACTGCGCAAGGTCATGGAGGACCGCGGCGTCTGGGGCTGAGCCACCCGGCCGCGCCCCGGGGACGGTGCGCGTGCACGGGGAAGGCGAGGGCACGGTGGGCACCGACACCCTGCGGTCGGACGCGGCGGGCGGGGCCGACCCGGCCGCCGAACGACGGCGCGAGCAGCGCGGCTGGTACTTCTACGACTGGGCGTGTTCCGTCTACTCGACGAGCGTGCTCACCGTGTTCCTGGGTCCCTATCTGACCTCGGTCGCCGAGTCGGCGGCGGACCCGGACGGCTACGTCCACCCGCTGGGCATACCGGTGCGGGCCGGGTCGTTCTTCGCGTACTCGGTGTCGCTTTCGGTGATCGTGGCGGTGCTGGTGATGCCGCTGGTGGGTGCGGCGGCGGACCGCTCGGGCCGCAAGAAACCGCTGCTGGCCGCCGCCGCGTACACCGGCGCCGCGGCCACGACGGCCATGTTCTTCCTCGACGGCGACCGCTATCTGCTGGGCGGCCTGCTCCTGGTGGTGGCCAACGCGGCGCAGTCGGTCGCGATGATGCTCTACAACTCGTACCTGCCGCAGATCGCCCCGCCCGAGGAGCGCGACGCGGTCTCCTCCCGGGGCTGGGCCTTCGGCTACGCGGCCGGTTCCCTGGTCCTGATCGTCAACCTGGTCCTCTACACCGGCCACGACTCCTTCGGGCTGAGCGAGAGCGCGGCGGTCCGCATCTGCCTGGCGTCGGCGGGACTGTGGTGGGGCGCCTTCGCGCTGATTCCGCTCCGGCGGCTACGCGACCGGCGCGCGGCGGCCCGGGAGGGCGCGGCGCTGCCCGGGTTCCGGCAGCTGGCGGCGACCGTCCGGGACATGCGCCGCCGCCCGCTGACGCTGGCCTTCCTGCTGGCGTACCTGGTCTACAACGACGGCATCCAGACGGTGATCTCCCAGGCGTCGGTCTACGGCTCCGAGGAGCTGGACCTCGGGCAGTCCACGCTGATCGTGGCGGTCCTGCTGGTCCAGGTGCTGGCGGTGGCGGGCGCGCTGGCGCTGGGCCGGCTGGCCGGCAGGTACGGGGCCAAGCGCACGATCCTCGGTTCGCTGGTCGCCTGGACGGTGACCCTCGCGGCCGGGTACTTCCTGCCGGCCGGGGCGCCGGCGTGGTTCTTCGTGCTGGCCGCCGGGATCGGGCTCGTCCTGGGCGGCAGCCAGGCGCTGTCCCGCTCCCTGTTCTCCCATCTGGTCCCGCCGGGCAAGGAGGCCGAGTACTTCTCGGCGTACGAGCTGAGCGACCGCGGGATGAGCTGGCTCGGGCCGCTGCTCTTCGGGCTGACCTACCAGCTGACCGGGAGCTACCGGGACGCGATCATCTCGCTGGTGGCCTTCTTCGTGATCGGTTTCGTGCTGCTCGCGCGGGTCCCGGTGCGGCGGGCGATCGGCGACGCGGGCAATCCGGTACCCGAAAGGATTTAGCACTCGGCGCGAAAGGGCTGTAGTGTACGCGTTTGGCCTGCCAGGCGTACCGTTACTGCGCGTCAAAGGTGCCGAATCGCTATGTCACATCTGCCAGCAGAGGTGACAAACCGGACGTCGGCGGGTACTGCACTGGTTGCAAGGCTGCGGCTGCGACGGCGACGCAGGGCCCGGATCGGGAGTCGGGACGGGAATCTTTACCGCCGCCCGGACGTTGACCGGATGACGACGACAGCGACACCTGTCCTGTGGGCGACAAGCCCGGGAGGCACGATTCATGAGTGAGCGAGCTCTTCGCGGCACGCGCCTCGTGGTGACCAGCTACGAGACGGACCGCGGCATCGACCTGGCCCCGCGCCAGGCCGTGGAGTACGCATGCGAGAAGGGCCATCGGTTCGAGATGCCCTTCTCGGTCGAGGCGGAGATCCCGCCGGAGTGGGAGTGCAAGGTCTGCGGGGCCCAGGCACTCCTGGTCGACGGCGACGGCCCTGAGGAGAAGAAGGCCAAGCCCGCGCGTACGCACTGGGACATGCTGATGGAGCGACGCACCCGCGAGGAGCTCGAAGAGGTCCTCGAGGAGCGGCTGGCCGTTCTGCGCTCCGGCGCGATGAACATCGCGGTCCATCCGCGAGACAGCCGCAAGAGTGCGTAGCGGGAGACCGTAGGCGACACGAGCGAACAACCGCGGGTGCCGTACATGAGCGTCATGTACGGCACCCGCGGTTTTGTCGTGTCCCGGGGCTCAGCGCGTCAGCGGAGGGCGGGGGTCCTGCGGGGCGTCGTCCGGGTCGTCGCGTATGACCTCGCCCTGGACGACCTTGCCGTCGGGACGGTGCATCCGGGCCTGGCGGAAGGCGTCGCCCAGGGTGCCGGGGCCGGCGTCCCGGAGCTTGCGCTCCACCGTGCGCTGGGCGTAGCGGCTGACGGCCTTCTGCACCGGGGGCAGCAGCATGAGCAGGCCCAGCGCGTCCGAGATCAGACCGGGCAGGATCAGGAGCAGCCCGCCCAGCATCATCAGGCCGTTGCCCTCGCTGTTCGGACGGACGGACTCGGGCGGCAGGCCCGACCGCATCGCCGACTGCTGCTGGTTGAGCGTCTCCGTGAGATTGCGGAAGGCCCGGCGGCCCGCCGCCTTGATGACCACGGAGCCGAGGATCACGCCGGCGGCCAGGAGCAGGAAGACCACGAAGCCGCTCGACGCCCCCGCGACCACGGTCAGCAGCCAGATCTCCAGCACGAGCCAGGCGGCGACGCCCAGCGGCAGGAACGTGCGCAGCCGGGAGCGCGGAGGCCGGGCGGGGGACCTGGGGGTCTGAGCGCCTGTCATCATACCCCCAGTGTGCCTGGCCCCGGCTCAGTGCGGCGTAAGAGGGCGGTCAGGCCTTGGCGTCGGACGCCTTCGCCGACGCGTCTCCGGACGCCGCCGAGGCGTCACCGGGCCCGGCCGACGCCTCACCGGGCTTCGCCGACTCGCCACCGGCCTTCGCCGAGGCGTCACCGGTCTCGGTCGACGCGCCGCCCGACCCGGCTGCCACGTCGCCGGACTCGGCCGACACGTCACCGGCCTTCGCCGACGCGTCGCCACCGGCAGCCGTCTGTCCCTCGGCCGCCGGGCCGGGCCGCCTGTCGCGGCCCAGGACCTTGCCGACCCGCTCCCCGACGCCCCACGTGGTGACCCGCCACAGGGCCTCCACCAGGATGTCGCGGCTCATCTTGGAGTCGCCGAGTTCCCGCTCGACGAACGTGATCGGCACCTCCACGACGTGGTACCCGGCCTTGATCGCGCGGCGGGCGAGGTCGACCTGGAAGCAGTAGCCCTGGGAGGCCACCTCCTCGAGGCCGAGCCCCTCCAGGGTCTCGCGGCGGAAGGCCCGGTAGCCGCCGGTGATGTCGCGCAGCGGCAGGTCGAGCGCGATCCGCGAGTACATGCTGCCGCCGCGCGAGATGAACTCGCGGGACTTGGGCCAGTTCACCACCCGGCCGCCGGGCACCCACCGGGAGCCGAGCACGAGGTCGGCGCCCTTGAGGGCGGTCAGCAGCCGGGGCAGTTCCTCGGGCTGGTGGGAGCCGTCGGCGTCCATCTCGATCAGCACGCCGTAGCCGTGCTCCAGGCCCCAGCGGAAGCCCGCGAGGTAGGCGGCGCCCAGTCCTTCCTTGCCCTTGCGGTGCATGACCTGGACGTGGTCGTCACCGGCCGCCAGTTCGTCGGCGAGCTTGCCGGTGCCGTCGGGGCTGTTGTCGTCGGCCACGAGAACGTGCGCGTCGGGGACGGCCTCGCGCACGCGCGTGACGATCGCCTTGATGTTCTCCGCCTCGTTGTAGGTCGGGATGATCACCAGGGCCGTGCCCAGGGGGCCGAACCGCCTCTCCCGCGCCGCAGCCGCGGGGGTCCCGTCGCCGTCGTTCACCACTGCCCCTTCGTGTCCGTACACAGAGCACCACCATAATCGCCGCGGCCTGCGCCGACGTGACAGGACGGTCGTCCGGTGGTGTCGTTTTCCCGGAACCGGGGTAGGGATGGCCGATTCAGGCCGTTTGTGCGACGGATGGGGGCCCGGCGCCCTTCGGGCCGGCCCGGGACCCGCCGGCTGCGGGTCGGCCCAGGCCGTTGTCTACTGAGCGCCCGGGCCCCACCCGGGTCACACCTGCCGACCGGCCGGAACGTTCCCTCGTCGCGGTGCGGGCACTGAGCCTGGCTCCCAGTGGCGGCGTCCCGGTGCGGCACACCGTCCCTGACTCAGCGGCGCCGCGACGCGTGTGCGGAAGGTTCCCCGGTCGGGCGTCCGGTGGTGGACCCGGCCGAACCTACCGGCCCCCCGCCGCCGCCTGTCAACAGTCGTTCGACCTGCGCCTTTGATGTCAATGCGCAGGTCAGCGCCGAGGAGGCGCAGGTCGTGGCCGTGCGAAGATCATCGCCCCGTCGGCCGTGGAGATCACTCGCCCGGCCGTACGAAGACGGTCCGGCCGCCCACCACGGTACGCAGGCAGACGGGCAGGTCCCGGCCGGGGGTGAGGTCGGGCAGGCCGGGGGTGCCGGAGCGCGGGTCGGTCGACCAGCGCGCCACCCGGTCGTCCGGGGCCTGGACCACGAGTTCGCCGGTCCGCCACACGGCGTAGTCCGCGGGCACGCCCGGCACCAGGACACCCGCGTCGTCACGGCCGATCGCCCGCCAGCCGCCGCGCGTGTGCGCCGTGAACGCGGCCCGGACGGAGACCCGGTGCTCCGGGGTGTGGTGGAAGGCGGCGGCCCGGACGGTGCCCCACGGGTCGAGGGGCGTGACCGGGCTGTCGGAGCCGAAGGCGAGCGGCACGCCGGCGCGCAGCAGGGCCGCGAAGGGGTTGAGCGTGCGGGCCCGCTCGGCACCCAGACGCCGGGCGTACATGCCCTCCGCGCCGCCCCAGAGCGCGTCGAAGGCGGGCTGGACGGAGGCGGTGAGACCCAGTTCGGCGAAGGCCGCGACCGTCTCGGGGGTGAGCATCTCGGCGTGCTCGATCCGGTGGCGGGCGGCGCGCACCCGGGCGAGGCCGATCTTGTCGGCGGCGGCCCGCACCCCCTCCACCACGGCGGTCACGGCGGCGTCGCCGATGGCGTGGAAGCCCGCCTGGAGGCCGGCCTCGGTGCAGGCGACGACGTGTGCGGCGACGGCGGCGGCGTCCAGGTGTGCGGTGCCGGTGTGGCCGGTGTCGGCGTAGGGCTGGTGCAGGCAGGCGGTGTGCGAGCCGAGGGAGCCGTCGACGAAGAGATCTCCGGCGGCCCCGACGGCGCCCAGCTCCCGCGCCTTGTCGACGTCCTGTTCGGCCCAGTAGCCGATCACCCGCGGTCCGGGCTCCTCGGCCGACAGGCGCAGCAGGCCGGTGAGGTCGTCCTCGGAGGAGATCTCCGGGCCTGCGCATTCGTGAACGGTTCCGATACCGAGGGAGGCGGCGTGCGCGAGGGCGGCGCGCTGGGCCCCGGCACGCTGGGCGGGGGTGACGGCCCCGAGGGCGGCGGCGCGCACGGCGTGGTGGGCGTCGCCGGTGAGCGGGCCGTCCGCGCGGTCGAGGTCACCGGGTGCCAGGTCGAGCAGGGCGGTGGTGACGACGGCCGAGTGGACGTCGATACGGCTGAGGTACAGGGGTCGGCCGCCGGTCGCTGCGTCCAGTTCGGCCCGCGTCGGAGGCTGGCCGTCCGGCCAGCGGGCGGCGTCCCAGCCGTGGCCCAGGAGCACCCGGTCGTCCGGACGGGCGGCGGCGAAGTCCCGTACG
This sequence comes from Streptomyces hyderabadensis, assembly GCF_020404845.1. Taxonomy (GTDB): domain Bacteria; phylum Actinomycetota; class Actinomycetes; order Streptomycetales; family Streptomycetaceae; genus Streptomyces; species Streptomyces hyderabadensis. The sequence continues at coordinate 9,006 of NZ_JAIOJZ010000037.1, forward strand.
AGGGCGAGGGCCGCCTCGCGGGTCGGGGCGCCGGACAGGTCCAGCCCGGTGAGGGCGAGACCCGTGGCGGTGGTGTGCACGTGTGCGTCGGTGAACGCCGGGGTGACGAGCGCGCCGTCCAGGTCGATCACCTCGTCGACCCCGTCCGCGAAGGCGTCCGCGGCGCCCTCCGAGCCGACCCAGGCGACCTGGCCGCGTTCGACGACCATGGCCGTCGCGAAGGGGTCGGCGGGACTGTGGACCTCGCCGCGGCGCAGCAGGACGGTCGAAGGCGGGGTGGTGGACTCACTCATGGACACCAGTCTCGCCCCTGGCCGGGGCCGCCCGGCAGCCGGGGCGGCCGGGCGGCGGCCGCGGCCCCGCACGCCCGCGCGCCCGCACGGGGACCGTCGACGCGGGCGGCGTCAGATCCGCGGCGGCCTGGACTCGTAGGGCGTCGAGAGGACCACGGTGGTACGCGTCGAGACACCGGCGAGGGAGCGGACCCGCGCGAGCAGTTCCTCCAGCTCGTGCGGCGTGGCCACCCGGACCTTGAGGATGTAGTTCTCGTCACCGGCGACGCTGTGGCAGGCCTCGATCTCGGGGACCCCGGCGAGCCGGTCCGCGATGTCGTCGGGGGCGCTGGGGTCGAACGGTTTCACCGAGATGAACGCGGTCATCGGCAGCCCGACGGCCTCCGGGTCGACGACCGCGGCGTACCCGCGGATGACGCCACGCTGTTCCAGCCGCCGCACCCGCTGGTGCACGGCCGACGTGGACAGGCCCGTGGCCTTGCCCAGGTCGGTGTAGCTCATCCGCCCGTCCTTGACGAGCAGCTGCACGATCTGTCGGTCCAGCTCCTCCATGGCGCAAGAACCTACAGTGCGGTTGATCTCCTCGGATACCAGCGAAGCCCCGGTCATGCCCCGTTCGTGATGTGACGGGGTGTCACGGGGCGTCGGACGACGGCCGAGCGGGGACAAACCCTCCGCACGGGGCATCTGCGAGCGGCATGTGACGAAGACCACACTGGTTGAACGTTCTCCGTGATGTTCTCGTGATTACCCCGGAGGGGGGACGGGAAGTGCTTGCTGTGGTCGAGGCCGCAGTGCCGTCACGGCCCAGCCCGAGGGGGAGAATCCCATGCAGAGTCTTAAGCGCCCTGGTCGTACCGCGTCCAAGCGCCGGCAGCCGGTCATCGAGCCCGTATCGGAGGGCGTCGAACCCGACGCCTTCGACGACGAGGAACTCGACGCCTACGACACCTTCGAGATGTACCGGGTGCTGTGCCCGGACTGCGCACAGCCCATCGCCCTGCTGGCGGACGAGGAGACGCTTCCGGAGCACGCGCTGTGCGCCTCACCGTGGGACCCGTTCGGGCTCACGGTCTGCGCCGGCACCGGCCGCCGGGCCACCGAGGCGCGCCCCGCGGACGAGTCGTTCCAGCCCTACGAGCAGGACACCGCCCTGCTGTTGACGCTCCCGCGGGGCCTCGACTGGCGGACCCAGCCCTTCTCCCACGTCGGCGGCCCGGGCTCGCGTCCGATGCGGATGCCGACGATGCGGCGCGAAGCGGCCTGAGCGGCCCGGGCCCCGGCTCCAGGGGCTCGCCCACTCCATCCCGTCATCCCACGGCGCCACGGCCCGCAGGACGCCGTGGCGCGGTCGGCGGCGGACGCACACGAACTCACTCTCGATTGCGTCCGCCGGTGACCTGTCCGCACTTCGCCGCGTTGCCCTGGTATGACCCCCACGTACTCGTCGGCCGGGAGTCGGCGCCGCGTGTTCGTACCGGTGTCCGCGGGACCGGTCCCGCCGGCCCCGCAGATCCCCGACCCGCCGATCTACCGTGAGCTGATGCGGACCTGGGCCGACGGCGGCCGCACCCTGCCGGGGCGCCACGACCCGGAGTGGGTCAGGCTCGCGGAACCCCCGCGCGGGCTCGGCGACTTCTTCGCCACGGGTGACTTCTTCACCACCGGCGACCTCCGTGTCGGCGGCGACTTCGCGGTCGCCGCCGACCTCACCGCTCCTCGGGACCCGCGAGGTGACGGGCGATGACCATCCGCTGGATCTGATTGGTGCCCTCGACGATCTGCAGCACCTTGGCCTCGCGCATGTACCGCTCGGCCGGGAAGTCGGCGGTGTAGCCGTACCCGCCGAGGATCTGCACGGCGTCGGTGGTGACCCGCATCGCCGTGTCGGTGCAGTGCAGCTTGGCCATGGCCGCCTGCTTGGCGAACGGCAGTCCGGCGTCCCGCAGTCGCGCCGCCGTCAGGTAGAGGGCACGCCCGGCCTCGATCTGCGTCGCCATGTCGGCGAGCATGAAGCGCAGCCCCTGGAAGTCGGCGATCGGCTTGCCGAACTGCCGCCGCTCGGCCGCGTAGGACACCGCCGCGTCCAGCGCCGCCTGGGCCACGCCGATCGCACAGGCGGCGATGCCGAGCCGGCCCGATTCGAGTGCGGACAGGGCGATCGCGAAGCCCTGCCCCTCGTCGCCGATACGGCGGGCGTCGGGTACCCGTACGCCGTCCAGGTGAACCTGCGCGGTGGGCGAGCCCTTGAGCCCCATCTTCTTCTCCGGCACCGCGGCGCTCAGGCCCTCGGCGTCGCCGGGCACCAGGAAGGCGGTGATGCCGCGTGGTCCGTCCGCTCCGGTGCGCGCCATGACGGTGTAGAAGTCGGCGATGCCGCCGTGCGTGATCCACGCCTTGGTGCCGGTGAGCACCCAGTCTCCGCCGCTCTCGCGCACGGCCTTGGTGCGCAGTGAGGCCGCGTCGGAGCCGGAGGCGGGTTCGGAGAGGCAGTAGGCGCCGAGCAGTCCGCCGCCGAGCATCGCGGGCAGGTGCTCGGCCTGCTGCTCCTTGGTGCCGTAGGTGGCCAGTGCGTAGGAGGCGAGCGTGTGCACGCTGACGCCGAGCCCGACGGTGAGCCGGGCCGCGGCCAGCTCCTCCAGGACCTGGAGGTAGACCTCGTACGGCTGCTCGCCGCCGCCGAACTCGGCGTCGTAGGGCAGTCCGAGCAGGCCGGAGTCGGACAGGAGGGTGAAGACCTCGCGCGGGAAGCGCCCGGTGTCCTCCTCCTCGGCCGCGCTCGGGACGATCTCGCGCTGCGCGATGTCGCGGACGAGCGAGATCAGGTCCCGGGCCTCGTCCGTGGGCAGTTGCCGGTCCACCGGCTGCGGGGCGCGGTCGGGCATGTCGACGCTCTCCTCCCTGTCGGGCACATCGGCGGCCGTGCGCCTTGGGTGGAGGCGGTTCCGCCGGGTCGTTCGGGCCTGGCCGATGCTCGCACTCCCGGGTCGCGGAAGCGGCTGACCAGCGGCTGTGCGCTGTGAGTATGCCCGATCGGAGGCACGGAGTCACCAGTTAACGACCGCTTACTCGAACAATTCGGAGAACGGGCCCCGACCGGGCCGGCCGGGCCGAGATTCCCGCCGCGGAACCCGAGGATGGTCCGAACCATTGACCACACTGGTCTAGTCCTCCTACGGTGACGGATCGAACGCCTCACCGCGTTCATGCCAATCGGCGCGCGTTTCCCTCTTCCCCCCACGAGGAGACACCCGATGCACGTCCCGCACCTCCCCCGCGTCCGCCCCAACCGGACGCTCTTCTCCGCCCTGTGCACCCTCGCCCTCGGCGCCGGGCTGCTGGCCGGTGCCGGCCCGGCCTCGGCCGACGCCGCGGCACCCGCCGTGCCGGCCGAGGCACCGGCCACGCAGGCGGCGGCCGGGTCCAAGGTCGTCGGCTACTTCACCGAATGGGGCGTCTACGACCGCAACTACCACGTCAAGAGCATCGAGTCGTCGGGCTCCGCCGACGAACTCACCCACATCAACTACTCGTTCGGCAACGTCACCGGCGGCAAGTGCGCCATGGGCGACGCCTACGCGGCGACCGAGAAGGCCTACACCGCCGCCGACTCCGTGGACGGCGTCGCCGACACCTGGGACCAGCCGCTGCGGGGCAACTTCAACCAGCTGCTCAAGCTGAAGCAGAAGCACCCCGACCTGAAGATCCTCTGGTCGTTCGGCGGCTGGACCTGGTCCGGCGGCTTCGCGCAGGCCGCACAGAACCCGGAGGCGTTCGCCCAGTCCTGCTACGACCTGGTCGAGAACTCCAAGTGGGCCGACGTCTTCGACGGCATCGACATCGACTGGGAGTACCCGAACGCCTGCGGCCTGAGCTGCGACACCAGCGGCCGTGACGCCTTCCCGAAGCTGATGAGCGCGCTGCGCGCCAAGTTCGGCCAGGACTACCTGGTCACCGCCGCGATCACGGCCGACGCCACGGCCGGGGGCAAGATCGACGCGGCGGACTACGCGGGCGCCGCCCAGTACGTCGACTGGTACAACCCGATGACGTACGACTTCTTCGGGGCCTGGGACGCCACCGGGCCGACCGCTCCGCACTCGCCGCTGACCTCCTACCCGGGCATCCCGAAGGAGGACTTCCACACCTCGGCGACGATCGCGAAGCTCAAGGGGCTCGGCATCCCACCCTCCAAGCTCCTGCTCGGCCTCGGCTTCTACGGCCGCGGCTGGACCGGCGTCACCCAGGCGGAACCGGGCGGCACCGCGACCGGCCCGGCGAAGGGCACGTACGAGGACGGCATCGAGGACTACAAGGTGCTGAAGACCAACTGCCCGGCGACCGGCACGGTGGGCGGCACCGCGTACGCCAAGTGCGGCAGCGACTGGTGGAGTTACGACACCCCGCAGACCATCGCGACCAAGATGGCCTACAAGAACGAGCAGGGTCTCGGCGGCACCTTCTTCTGGGAGCTGAGCGGCGACACCGCCAACGGTGAGCTGATCAAGGCGATCGACTGAACCACCCGGCGCACACGGGGGGCGAGGGGGCTCAGACCGGCTCGGTCTGAGCCCCCTCGTCAGGCGTCGCCAGACGTGCCAGACGTCGTCAGGCTTCGCCGGGTGCCGTCAGGCCTCGTCCCGGCGGGCCGGGGCCGGGGCCGGACAGGCGGGGTCCAGTTCCTCGATGGCGCGCAGCGTGCCGCCGAGCGACTTCACCAGCAGCTCACCCATGGTCTCGCGGGGCAGTTCCGGGCGGCCGATCCAGTCCAGGGTGGCGCCCTCGACGCCGCACACCCAGGCGAGCAGACCCATGCGGGCCAGCGGCCCGACGTCCGAGCGCCCGTACGCCCCCTCGGCGATGGTGGCGACGATCGCCTCGCGCACCCCATCCCGGACGGCGTGCACCTCGGTGTCGAAGCCGACTCCCCCGCTCACGATGGTGCGGTAGGCGGCCTGGTTGTGCTCGGCATAGCGCAGGTAGCCGTCGATGGTGCGGCTGACCCGGTCCACCTGCGGCAGTTCGGTGCCGCCTGCCGCGGTGGTGACGAGGTCGGCGACGGAGTCCTGGATGATCGCCAGGTAGTAGCCCCGCTTGGACTGGAAGTAGTAGTAGATCAGCCCCTTGGCGACATGCGCCTGCCGGGCGATGTCGTCCATCGAGAGCGCGTCGTACGAGGTGTCGGCGAACAACCTCCGCCCGATGGCGATGAGTTCGGCGCGGCGTGCCAGCGAGCGCTCGGTGCCGCGCGCCCGGGGACGGACGTCGGCACCTTGTTGACTCATATTCAATTTCGACCCTGGTCTCCTACGGGCGGCGGGACCTCCGCAGTATGGCAGGTCGGGGCGTGGGACAGGTCACACGCCGGTCACGTCGCTGAGGCCCGGGCCGGTCAGGTCACAGAAGGCCCAGCTGGACCACGAGCATCGCGACCACCACGACGAGGGTCCAGCCCATGACGTGTTCGAGGATCTTGGGGCCGTCGTCCTTGGGGCCGCCGGTGCGGACACGGGTGGCGGCTGCGGTGTGTGCGGTCATGGCTGCTCGCTGCTCTCGGGTTCGGCTTCACGGAGTCCCCCCGCTCACGGTGTCCACCTTGCCACCGTGAGCGGCTCGTGCGGCCGAGAGCTTGGTCACAGCGGTGCGGCGCGCTCCGCTCAGCGCACCCCCACCGCCGCGAGCGCCTTGCGCTGGTGCGGACTCGGGTGGGCCGGGAAGTACAGGTAGCAGACGCCACCGGTGCCGGAGACGACCTTGCCACTGGCGTTGTACCGCTTGGTCCGGAGCCAGATGTTCTCCCACTCGCGCCGCTTGTAGACGCGGCGCACGGCGTCGTTGTCGTCCGAGGCCGGGTCGTTGGCGATCACGTCGCCGTCGGCGGTGAAGCCGATCACGGTCATCAGGTGCCCCGAGGTGCCGTAGCCCGCTCCGGTCAGCTCCTCCTCCAGGAACGACTGGGAGGTGATGGCCGGGATGCCGGCCGCGATCAGCGTCTCCAGGTCGGTGAGGGAGCCGAGGCGGGTCACCACACCCTGGAGGCCCTGGAACGTGGCGGCGTACGCGGCGTTGAAGGGCCAGTTGCCACAGCCCTCGTACTGGTTGTCGTAGGTGTAGCGGGCGGCGTGGCACACCTGCGGGTCGGCGTAGGAGGGGTCGACCCAGGCGAGCTGCTCCTCGGTGAGGCGGCCGCCCCAGTACTCGATGATCATCTGCGAGGAGGTGGGGCTGCACCAGGCCTCGCCGCCGTTGTCGTACTCGGGGTACTGGCCCTTGTGGATCTCCTGCGAGTAGCGCGGGACGCGCAGTTCCCCGGCGTGTCCCGGCGTGGAGGCCGGGACGGTGAAGCGGTCGGGGACGTCGGAGCCCATCGCGCCGAGCCGCCAGACGGTGGGCGTGGTGCGCGTGCCGGGGCGGCGGTGGAGGGTGAGCCGGAGCCGGTAGGAGACCAGACGCAGACCGGTGGAGGCGTCGTCGATGGCGAAGGTGTCGGTCCAGACGCTGCTCCTGCCGTCGCTCTGGTCGTCCACCGAGGTCCGCCTGATGTCCTGCTCGCCGTCGCCGGCCGTCCAGCGGCCCAGCACGTACCAGGGGGTGTCCGTGCCGTCGGAGTAGGTGCCCTTCAGTTCGACCTGGATCCAGGTGCCGCCCGGCGTGTGCGCGTTCCAGGAGGCGATGACCTCCGTCGCGGGCACGGTGAGCCGGTGGACGGGCGAGGTCCAGGTCGCGTACTCCCAGGCGGCGGTGGTGCCGGTGTGCGGGTCGGTGTAGTCGGTGGTGTCGGCCGGGGTGCCGATCACGATGCCGGGGCGGGCGCCCGCGACGGGGCGGGCTCCTCGCGCGGTCCCCTGCCGCCAGTCGCCGTACGTGGTCCAGGCGTGGTAGTCCACCGGCCGTCGGGCGCCGCCGCCGGTGCCCGTGCCGGGCGCGGCGTGGGCTGCGGCCGGGATCGCGCCGCCCGACACGGCGGCCGCGGCGACGGCCGCGGCCAGGAGGGTCCTGCGGGACGGATGTTCGACTCTGCTCATGGGCGGGAGACCCCCAGGTGTCCGGGTCGGGCGGGTCCGTCGTTGCACGGTCGTGCGCCAACTATGGCCGCAGGCGCCCGCTCCTGCCAGCACTTCCACGCACGCCACGCCACCAATATTGGTGTCGACCACTGGCTAGAGTGCGGGTGAGCCCGTCCGCCCCTCGCACCCCAGGGATCCGCCATCCTCGACCTAGCAGCCCGGCTCCGCCGGCTTCCGCCCTCCTGCGGGCCCGTGCGTCTGATCGGCGTCGACGGGCACGCCGGTTCCGGGAAGTCCACGTTCGCCGGGCGGCTGGCGGACGCGCTGGGCGGTGCGCCGGTGCTGCACCTCGACGACATCGCCAGTCACGACGAGCTGTTCGACTGGACCGGGCGACTGCTCGACCAGGTGATCGCACCCCTGCGGCGGGGCGAGACCGCCCACTACGCCCCCTACGACTGGCGGGCCCGGCGCTTCGGCGCGCCGCGTCCGCTGGCGCCCGCTCCCGTGGTCCTGGTCGAGGGCGTCGGCGCGGGCCGCGAGGCGTTGCGGCCGCACCTGGCCGGACTGCTGTGGATGGACCTGCCCCCGGAGCGGGCGTGGGAGCGCGGACGGGCGCGCGACGGAGCGGAGCAGCGTGCGTTCTGGGACGGGTGGGTCCCGGCCGAGCGCCGGCATTTCGCCGCGGACCCCTCGCGCCCCTTCGCGCACCTTCTGGTGCGACAGCGCGAACAGGGGTACGAGGTGCTGCCGGGGCCCGCGGGAACCGCCTCCGGAGCCCACTTTCTCACCCAGAGTGACGGACCCTCCGCAATGTGCTGAACTCGTGAAGATCGCATCCCGACAACCCGCCGACGTGCCCCAACTTCGCTTGACCCGGGGGCCGTACAGGTCTTACGTTCTGAATGTGCGGTAGTTCGAAGCCGCCGACAGACGCGAAGCCCCCGGTTGTTCCCCCGTGATCGGGGGCTTCGTTCTGCCCTGAGCGCGTTTTCCGGCTGCTCCGCGACGCCGTACGCTCACCCTCCGTCACCTTCCGGCGCCCCGCCCCACCCGCTCCCACCTCGCGGAACGACCCCTCCCGCACCCTTCGGGGGACGGACCGCCGCGGGTACGATGCCCTCGGTGCGACCTACGGAGATTGCCGCACGCACCTGCAACTCCGGTCGGCGGTACAGCCGTTGACCGAGGCGGCCGACGAGCGACGGCTCGGCGGCATACCGACGGGGGCACGTAGGTGGGGGACGTGATGGACTTCGGCACGCAGGGCCCACAGGCCCCGGCCGAACTCGCCTGGCTGCGCGGCGTGGACGCCTACACCATGGGGGCCTACCCGCAGGCGGAGGAGGAGTTCCGGGCGGCGGTGCGGATCGACCCCACGATGGCCGACGGCTGGCTGGGACTGCACGCGCTGCGCGTCGACACCACGAACGCGCTCCTGCGAATGTTCCGCAACCGCGACCGCTTCGGCGAGCAGCGGGCCCGCCACCGCCGGACGCTCAACTCCTGGTACTGGCTGGGCTGGTGGGTGCAGCCGGTGCTGGAGAACCCGCGTGACCTGCTCCTTGCGCACGCCTCGCACTGGCTGGACGGCCGGCACGTCCCGGAGCTGGACCGGGCCCTGGCCGGGCTGCCCCCGGTGGACTCCGACCCCCAGGTCCGCTTCCTGCACGCGTGCCGCGCCTATCTGGTCAAGGACTGGGAGCAGCTGGTCCGGCACACCGACCCGCTGCTCGGCGATCCCTTACTGGGCATCGAGGCCGGCCTGTTCAGCGGCATGGCCCGGGTCCGCCTGGAGATGTACGGGCAGGCCGAGCCGCTGCTTTCGGCGGCCCTGATGCGGTGCCGCAGCGAGCAGCCGCAGCGCAAGGAGCTGCGCTACTGGCTGGCGCGGGCCCACGAGGGCACCGGGCGCAGCGCCGCCGCGCTCCCCCTGTACCGGGCGGTGCACCGCGTCGACCCCGCGTTCATGGACACCTCGGCCCGGCTGGCCGCGATCGCCGAGGGCGACGGTTACGACGACCCGGCCGACCTCGCGGGACTCGCGCAGGCGGGCGCAGGCACCGACGGCCTGGACGGACTCGACCCCCTGTTCGGCACCGAGGAGCGCGACGTCAAGCTCTCCGCGCCCGAGCCCCCGCTGTCCGCGCCGCTGCCCCCGCTCGGCGGACCGGCGGTGCGGGAGAAGGCGGGCGGACCCGACCCGTCCCTGCCCAGCGGGCCCACCGACCCCGCGCTGTTGGAGGAGGCGCTCGCCGAGCTGGAGCGGATGGTGGGCCTCGAACCGGTGAAGCGGCAGGTCAAGGCACTGTCCGCGCAACTGAACATGGCCCGGCTGCGGGCCGGGCAGGGGCTGCCGGTGCAGCCGCCCAAACGTCACTTCGTCTTCTCCGGCCCCTCCGGCACCGGCAAGACCACCGTGGCCCGCATCCTGGGCCGGGTCTTCTACGCCCTCGGGCTGCTCGGCGGCGACCACCTGGTGGAAGCGCAGCGGGCCGATCTGGTCGGCGAGTACCTGGGCCAGACCGCCGTGAAGGCGAACGAGCTGATCGACTCCGCGCTCGGCGGTGTCCTCTTCGTCGACGAGGCGTACTCGCTGTCCAACTCCGGTTACGGCAAGGGCGACGCGTACGGCGACGAGGCGCTCCAGGTGCTGTTGAAGCGGGCCGAGGACAACCGGGACCACCTGGTGGTGATCCTGGCCGGCTATCCGGAGGGCATGGACCGGTTGCTGGGCGCCAACCCCGGGCTGTCCTCACGCTTCACGACGCGGGTGGACTTCCCGTCGTACCGGCCGTTGGAGCTGACCTCGATCGGGGAGGTGCTCGCGGCGGAGAACGGGGACGTGTGGGACGAGGAGGCGCTGGACGAGCTGCGGTCGATCGCCGGGCACGTGGTGGACCAGGGGTGGATCGACGAGTTGGGGAACGGGCGGTTTCTGCGGACGCTGTACGAGAAGAGCTGTGCGTACCGGGATCTGCGGTTGTCCGTGTGTCCCGGGGTGCTGACCCGGGACGATCTGGCGACGTTGCGGCTGCCGGATTTGATGCAGGCGTATGGGGAGGTGCTGTCGGGGCGGGGGCCCGGTGGGCCGTCGGCTGTGTAGGGCCGAGCCTCGGTGCGCGGGGGGGGGTGGACGCAGCCCGGCGTTGCGGGGTGCCGCTGCGCCCACCCGTGCCGCCTGGGGGTACCTCCCAGGCCGTTCAGGCACTGGGGGAGGCACGACTGCCCGCAGCGGCGGCGGGGGGGGCGGCACGAGTGGCCGCAGCGGGGGCGGCAGCGCTAGGTGGCCAGGGTTACCTCTTTGTTTCTGTGGGCCGGGTCGCGGACCTCGCCGACCAGGAGTTCCAGTACGTCCTCCAGGGCGACCAGGCCCAGCACCTTGCCCGACGCGCCCGTGACCTGGGCCAGGTGGGTGGCCGCGCGGCGCATCACCGTGAGGGCGTCGTCCAGGGGGAGTTCGGGGCGCAGCGTGGTCATCGGGCGCCACAGGTGCTGGGGGACGGCCCGGTCGGACTCCTCCACGTCGAGGACGTCCTTGACGTGCAGGTACCCCATGAAGGCGCCCTGGTCCGCGGCGATCGGGAAGCGCGAGTACCCGGTGCGGGCGGTGAGCGCCACGATCTCCCCGGGCGTGACCGAGGGGCTGACCGTCACCAGGGACTCGCGCGGGAGGAGTACGTCCGTCACCGGGCGGGAGCCCAGCTCCAGGGCGTCCTCCAGGCGTTCCTGCTCCTCCGGGTCGAGCAGGCCCGCCTGGCCGGCGTCCTCGACCAGGCGGTTGAGCTGCTCGCTGGTGAAGACGGCCTCGACCTCGTCCTTGGGCTCCACGTGGAACAGCCTGAGGATGCCCTGCGCGCAGGCGCCGAGCGCGACGGTGATCGGCCGGCACACGCGGGCGAAGGCGACCAGGCCGGGGCTGAGCCACAGCGCGGCCTTCTCGGGGGCGGCCATCGCCAGGTTCTTCGGGACCATCTCGCCGATGACGAGGTGGCAGAAGACCACGGCGGCCAGCGCGATGACGTAGCCGAGCGGGTGGATCATGCCGTGCGGCAGGTGGATCCACTCGAAGACCGGCTCCAGCAGGTGGGCGACGGTGGGTTCGGCGACGGCGCCGAGGGTCAGCGAGCAGACGGTGATGCCGAACTGGGCGGCGGCCATCATCTGCGGCAGCCGTTCCAGGCCGTACAGCACCTGTCGGGCGCGGGCGGTGCCCAGGGGTTCGATCTGGCTGCGGCGCACGGAGACCAGGGCGAACTCGGCGCCGACGAAGAAGCCGTTGGCGAGCACGAGCAGCGCGGCGAAGACGAGTTGCAGAACGCTCATCGGGCGGCCTCCAGCGTGGAGTCCGCGGCGGTGCGCACCAGTCGTATCCGCTCCGCGCGGTAGTGGCCGACCTGGCGGACGGAGAGCCGCCAGCCGGGCAGTTCCGCGCGGTCGCCGACGGCCGGGATGCGGCCGAGCAGATCGGCGACGAGTCCGGCCACCGTCTCGTACGGCCCCTCCGGCGCCTCCAGGCCCACCCGCCGCAGGGCGTCCACGCGGCAGCTGCCGTCGACGTCCCAGGCGGGGCGTCCGTCCTCGGGCGGGGCGGGGGCGAGTTCGGGCGCGTCGAGGCCGTCGTGCTCGTCACGGACCTCGCCGACGATCTCCTCGACGATGTCCTCCAGGGTGACGACGCCGGCCGTGCCGCCGTACTCGTCGACCACGACCGCGATGGGCTGCTCGCTGCGCAGCCGGGTCAGCAGCGGCCGTACCGGCAGGGTCTCCGGGACCAGCAGCGCGGGGCGGGCGATCCGGCCCGCGGGGGTACGCAGCCGGTCGTGCACGGGGACCGCGAGGGCGTCCTTGAGGTGGACCATGCCGACGATTTCGTCGATCTTCTCCCGGTAGACGGGGAAGCGGGACAGGCCGGTGGCCCGGGTCAGGTTCACCACGTCCTCGGCGGTGGCCGAGGAGTGCAGGGCGCTGACCTTCACGCGGGGGGTCATGACGTGCTGGGCGGTCAGTTCGCCGAGGGAGAGGGTCCGGACGAAGAGGTCGGCGGTGTCCTGCTCCAGGGCGCCGGCCCGGGCCGAGTGCCGGGCCAGGGAGACCAGTTCGCCGGGGGTGCGGGCGGAGGCCAGCTCCTCGGTGGGTTCGATGCCCAGGGTGCGGACCAGGCGGTTGGCCACGGTGTTGAGCGCGGCGATCACCGGGTGGAAGAGCCGGGCGAAGGCGTGCTGGGGGCCGGCGACGAAGCGCGCGACCTGGAGCGGCTTGGACACCGCCCAGTTCTTGGGCACCAGCTCGCCGATCACCATCTGCACGGCGGAGGCCAGCAGCATGCCGACGACGACCGACACACCGGGCACGGCGCCGTCGGGGACGCCGATCGCGGTGAACGGGCCGTCGAGCAGCTGGGCGAGCGCCGGTTCGGCGAGCATGCCGACGACGAGGGAGGTGATGGTGATCCCGAGCTGGGTGCCGGAGAGCTGGAAGGACAGCTCCTTCAGGGACTCGACGACCCGGTGGGCGCGCCGGTCACCGGTCGCGGCGGCCTGCTCGGCGTCCGGGCGTTCGACGGTCACCAGGCCGAACTCGGCCGCGACGAAGAAGCCGTTGGCGAGGATCAGCAGGAACGCGGCTGCCAGGAGCAGCAGGGGGGTGGTCATGATGCCGCCGCCTGTGGGGTGTCACAGCAGGGGGCGGCGCAGGTACTGCAGGACGGTCCGTCCATCGCCGGAGGGAGTCACTCCTCGGGTAGCAGGAACCCCGCGCACCGGGCGGAGCGACGGGGCGAGGACGCGACGGGCCGCGTCCTCGTTCCCAGATTAATCACGAAAAGGGTGCCCGCGGCAGGGTCGGCGGCGCCGGGTCAGTCACGCGGCGCCTCGGGGAGGGCACCGGAGCGGGCCTCCACGAGGTCGCGCAGGGCGCGGGCGTCGGCGAGGGCGCGCTGCCTGGCGATGCCCGGCTGGATGCCGAGCGCGGGCAGGCTGGTGCCGTCGCTGAGGTCGAGGAAGACCCAGGGGTCGCCCTGGCGGAGGTTGACGCGGAGGATCTCCGGCCAGGCGAGGCGGCGCACGGCGGTCAGGTTGACCACGGTGACGCCCCTCTCCTCGGCGACGACCCGGGGCCTGGCCAGCAGGAGCAGCACGCCGGCCAGGACGAGGGCCGTGAACACGAAGCTCAGGCGCTCGCCGGGGCCGAGGCCGTCCAGCACCATCCCGACCGCCGTGATGGTCGCGAAGGCGAGGACCGCGAGGACGAGCAGGACGGCGCGGGTGCGGCCCGGACGGAAGGTGACGGGCAGGGCCGGCAGGTCGTCCGGCGTGGTGTCGGGCATGGTGTGGCTCCGGGTCGTGCTCCGAGACGGGGAGGGGGTCAGAGCCGGCAGGCGTGGATGGCCGTGGTCAGGATCGCGCGGGCGCCGATCTCGTACAGGTCGTCCATGATCCGCTGGGCCTCCTTGGCGGGCACCATCGCACGGACGGCGACCCAGCCCTCGTTGTGCAGCGGGGAGACGGTCGGGGACTCCAGGCCGGGGGTGAGGGCGACGGCCTTCTCCAGCTGCTCCACCCGGCAGTCGTAGTCCATCATCACGTACGTGCGGGCCACCAGGACGCCCTGGAGGCGGCGCAGGAACTGCTGGACCTTGGGCTCGGTGGTCTCGTCGGGCTCCGCGTCCGAGCGGCGGATCACGACGGCCTCGGACTTCATGATGGGCTCGCCGAAGACCTCGAGGCCCGCGTTGCGCAGGGAGGTGCCGGTCTCGACGACGTCCGCGATGACCTCGGCGACGCCCAGCTCGATGGCGGTCTCGACGGCGCCGTCCAGGTGGACGACGGAGGCGTCGATGCCCCGGTCGGCCAGGTGGGCGGCGACGATGCCCTCGTAGGAGGTGGCCACGGTGCGGCCCTTGAGGTCGTCGATGCCGGTGGCGGTGCCGGGCTTGCCGGCGAAGCGGAAGGTGGAGCGGGCGAAGCCGAGCGGCAGGATCTCCTCGGCGTGGGCGCCGGAGTCGACCAGCAGGTCGCGGCCGGTGATGCCGATGTCGAGCTTGCCGGAGGAGACGTAGATCGCGATGTCACGGGGGCGGAGGTAGAAGAACTCCACCTCGTTGGCCGGGTCGACGATCCGCAGTTCCTTGGACTCGCGGCGCTGCTGGTAGCCGGCCTCATGCAGCATCTCCCCCGCGGGGCCTGACAGGGAACCCTTGTTGGGGACGGCGATGCGCAGCATGAGGTCGGCTTCCTTTGTGTGAAGGGGTGGAGAAGAAGGGGGTCCGGCTTTACAGGTGGGCGTAGACGTCGTCCAGGGAGATGCCGCGGGCGACCATCATCACCTGGACGTGGTACAGCAGCTGGGAGATCTCCTCGGCCGCCGCGTCCTTGCCCTCGTACTCGGCGGCCATCCAGACCTCGGCGGCCTCCTCGACGACCTTCTTGCCGATGGCGTGGACCCCCTTGTCCACCAGTTCGGCGGTGCGGGAGGTGGCGGGGTCGCCGTTGGCGGCCTTGTGCTGGAGCTCGGTGAAGAGCTCCTCGAAAGTCTTCTTGGACATGGTGCCGACCACTCTACGGGTTATGCCGGTCGACCTAACGCCAGGGTTCAGATACTGAACGGAGCGTAGCCGCCGTGGCGACGGCCGCGGTCACCGCCTCGTGGCCCTTGTCCTCGCTGGAGCCCTCGATGCCGGCCCGGTCCAGGGCCTGCTCCTCGGTGTCGCAGGTGAGGACGCCGAAGCCGACCGGGACGCCGGTCTCGACGGAGACCTGGACCAGGCCCTGGGTCACGCCCTGGCAGACGTAGTCGAAGTGGGGGGTGCCGCCGCGGATGACGACGCCGAGGGCGACGATCGCGTCGTAGCCGCGGCCCGCGAGGACCTTGGCGACCACCGGCAGTTCGAAGCTGCCGGGGACCCTGAGCAGGGTCGGCTCGTCGATCCCCAGCTCGTGCAGGGCGCGCAGCGCGCCGTCCACCAGTCCGTTCATCACCTTGTCGTGCCACTGCGACGCGATCACGGCGACCCTGAGGTCCCCGACGTTGCGTACGGACAGTTCCGGTACACCCTTGCCGCTCACGTGTCTCCTCGTCGTGCTTGCTTACTGGTTGCCGCAGGTGGACACGGGGGTCGTGTCCAGCCAGGGCAGGTCGTGTCCCATCCGGTCCCGCTTGGTGCGCAGGTAGCGGAGGTTGTGCTCGCCGGCCTGGACGGGCATGGGCTCGCGGCCGGTGACCGTGACGCCGTGCCGTTCCAGGGCGTCGCTCTTGTCGGGGTTGTTGGTCATGAGGCGGACGGCGCGCACGCCGAGATCCCGCAGGATCTGGGCGCCGGCGCCGTAGTCGCGGGCGTCGGCGGGCAGGCCGAGTTCGAGGTTGGCGTCGAGGGTGTCGCGGCCGCGCTCCTGGAGTTCGTAGGCGCGCAGCTTGGACATCAGGCCGATGCCGCGTCCCTCGTGGCCGCGCAGGTAGACGACGACGCCCCGGCCCTCGGCCTGGATGCGGTCCAGGGAGGCGTCGAGCTGGGGGCCGCAGTCGCAGCGCTGGGAGCCGAAGACGTCGCCGGTGAGGCACTCGGAGTGGACGCGGACCAGGACGTCCTCGCCGTCGCCGATCTCGCCGTGCACGAGGGCGATGTGCTCGACGCCGTCGACCGTGGAGCGGTAGCCGTACGCCGTGAACGCGCCGTGCCTGGTGGGCAGGCGGACCTCGGCCTCGCGGCGGACGGTGGGTTCCTCGGAGCGCCGGTAGGCGATGAGGTCCTCGATGGAGATGATCGTCAGGCCGTGCTTGCGGGCGAACGGGATCAGCTCGGGCAGCCGCAGCATGCGCCCGTCCTCGCCGGCGATCTCCACGATGGCGCCGGCCGGGCGCAGTCCCGCGAGGCGGGCCAGGTCGACGGCGGCCTCGGTGTGGCCGTTGCGGACGAGCACCCCGCCGGGGCGGGCGCGCAGCGGGAAGACGTGCCCGGGGCGGACCAGGTCGGTGGGCTCGGCGGTGCCGCTCGCGAGGAGTTGGAGGGTGGCGGCGCGGTCGGCTGCGGAGATGCCGGTGCTGACGCCGTGCGCGGCGGTGGCGTCGACGGAGACGGTGAACGCCGTCCTCATCGACTCGGTGTTGTCGTCGACCATCTGCGGGAGCCGGAGCCGGTCCAGTTCCTCGCCCTCCATGGGGGCGCAGATCAGGCCGCGGCACTCGCTCATCATGAAGGCGACGATCTCCTCGGTCGCCTTTTCGGCGGCGATGACGAGGTCGCCCTCGTTCTCGCGGTTCTCGTCGTCGACGACCACCACGGGGCGGCCGGCGGCGATGTCCGCGACGGCCTGCTCGACGGGGTCGAGGACGAGGTCCTCGGGGCCGTCCGGGCTGTACAGGATGGGTGCCGTGCTCATGCGGGCGCTCCTTCCGGGAGGGGGCGGGCCGCGTTGCGCGAGCGCAGCCACCAGTCGCGCAGGCCCCACAGGACGAGCGCGCCGTAGAGGACGTAGACGAAGCCGGAGAAGGCGAAGCCGTTGGCGAAGTTCAGCGGCACGCCGACGAGGTCGACCAGCAGCCAGGCGAACCAGAACTCGACCATGCCGCGGGCCTGGGCGTACATGGCGACGACGGTGCCTACGAAGATGTACGCGTCCGGCCAGGGGTCCCAGGACAGGGTGGGGTAGGCGGTGAACAGGGCGCCCACCGCGAGGGTGCCGACGGCGGCCGCGGCGAGCAGGGCGCCGCGTTCGCGCCAGGTGGCGAACCGTACGGCGACGGAGCCGTCCTGCGTCTGCTGCCGGCCGCGGTTCCACTGCCAGAAGCCCCAGGCGGCGACGACCATGACGACGATCTGCTTGCCGGCGCTGCCGGAGAGGTGGGCGGTGGCGAAGGCCGCGAAGAGGACGAGTCCGGAGACGAACTGCACGGGCCAGGTCCAGATCGAGCGCCGCCAGCCGAGGGCGAGGCCGAGCAGACCGATCACGTTGCCGATCATGTCCGACCACTTGATGTGCTGGTCGAAGAGGGTGAACGCCTCCGAGTTGAGCCAGTTCACCGGGTGCCCCCCTGGGCGGTGAGCAGCCGCTCGACGTACTTGGCGATGACGTCGACCTCGAGGTTGACCGGGTCGCCGGGCTGCTTGATGCCGAGCGTGGTCAGGGCGAGCGTGGTGGGGATGAGGCTGACGGTGAAGAAGTCGGGTCCCGCGTCGACGACGGTGAGGCTGATGCCGTCGACGGTGATGGAGCCCTTCTCCACGACGTAGCGGGCGAGGTCGGCGGGCAGCGAGATCTTGACGATCTCCCAGTGCTCGGAGGGCTTGCGCTCCAGGACCTCGCCGGTGCCGTCGACGTGGCCCTGCACGATGTGGCCGCCGAGCCGGGCGCCGACGGCGGTGGGGCGCTCCAGGTTGACGCGGGAGCCGACGGCCAGGGCGCCGAGGCTGGAGCGGTTCAGGGTCTCGGCCATCACGTCGGCGGTGAACGCGTCGCCCTCGTGGTCGACGACCGTGAGGCAGACGCCGTTGACGGCGATGGAGTCGCCGTGCCGGGCACCTTCGGTGACCGCGGGGCCGCGTACGCGGAAGCGACAGGCGTCGTCGAGGGTCTCGACGGCGGTGATCTCGCCCAACTCTTCGACGATTCCGGTGAACACTTCCCGGGTCCTCCTGCCTCTTCGGGCACGGACTCCGGGGCTGTCGGAACGACAGAGACCACGGACGAGGACACCGGGAACGACGCCGGACAGGACGCACCCGGGACGGGTACGCCCAGAATTCGGCGGCGCGCACGTTTGCTCGCCCGCCGCGCACTGCCTCCCATCCGGACTTTAACCGTCGGTCCAGGAGTTTCACCTGGTCAACCGGTCGCTGGAAGCGACCGGGTCGCGGACTGTAACCGCCGGTTCGGACTTTCACCGACCCCGGAGTGCGCTGCTTCTGGTACAGGGCCAGTGTGCCACGGCCGGTCCCCGTCCATGCGGACGGAGCGTGTGGAGTGGCTCACAGGATGCTCACCCTGGCCTCCGGCCCGGTCTGGCTGGCCCAACTGGTCGGCTGCCCCACCGGGTTGAGATTGGTCCATACCTATTGACGCACTGGTCTAGTCCTCTCTAGGGTCTGCGCAACTTCCGTGGAGAGGAACCGACTGTGCCTTCCCCGTCACGCTCCAGATCCCGCCACAGAGCGGGGCCGGCCCTGTTCGCGGCCGTCGCCGCCGTCGCCGGCCTGCTCCTCGCCGGTCTCCCGGCGACCGCGTCGCAAGCCGCCGACCAGGAGTCCTGTCGACCCGACGGGCTCTACGAGACCCCCGGCGTCGACGTCCCCTACTGCTCGGTCTACGACGCCGACGGCAGGGAGAAGATGGGCGCCGACCACCCGCGCCGGGTGATCGGGTACTTCACGAGCTGGCGCACGG
This sequence comes from Streptomyces hyderabadensis, assembly GCF_020404845.1. GTDB lineage: Bacteria > Actinomycetota > Actinomycetes > Streptomycetales > Streptomycetaceae > Streptomyces > Streptomyces hyderabadensis. The sequence continues at coordinate 27,684 of NZ_JAIOJZ010000037.1, forward strand.
GCAAGGACGGCAAGCCGGCCTACCTCGCCTCGGACATCCCGTGGGACAAGATCACCCACATCAACTACGCCTTCGCGCACGTCGACGGCGGCAACAAGCTCTCCGTCGGCACGGACGGCGAGAAGAACCCGGCGACCGGGATGACCTGGCCCGGGGTCGAGGGCGCCGAGATGGACCCCGGCCTGCCCTACAAGGGCCACTTCAACCTGCTGAACAAGTTCAAGAAGCAGCACCCGGACGTCAAGACGATGATCTCGGTGGGCGGCTGGGCCGAGACGGGCGGCTACTTCGCGGACGACGGCTCGCGCGTGGACTCCGGCGGCTTCTACTCGATGGCCACCAACGCGGACGGCTCGGTCAACCAGGCCGGCATCGACACCTTCGCCGACTCGGCGGTCGACTTCGTCAGGAAGTACGGCTTCAACGGCGTCGACATCGACTACGAGTACCCGACGACGATGAAGGACGCGGGCAACCCGCTCGACTGGTCCTTCGCCAACGGCCGCCGGGCCGGGCTGGTCAAGGGCTACGCGGCCCTGATGAAGACGCTGCGCGAGAAGCTCGACCGCGCGGGCGCCGCGGACGGCAGGCACTACCTCCTCTCCGTCGCCGCGCCGTCCTCCGGGTACCTGCTGCGCGGCATGGAGACCTTCCAGGTCCAGAAGTACCTGGACTACGTCAACATCATGTCGTACGACCTGCACGGCGCCTGGAACGAGTACGTCGGCCCGAACGCCTCGCTCTTCGACGACGGCAAGGACGCCGAGCTGGCCGCCGCCAACGTGTACGGGAGCGCCCAGTACGGCGGCATCGGCTACCTCAACACCGACTGGGCCTACCACTACTTCCGGGGCTCGATGCCGGCCGGCCGCATCAACATCGGCCTGCCGTACTACACCCGCGGCCACAAGAACGTCCAGGGCGGCACCGACGGCCTGTGGGGCAAGGCCTCCGCGTCCTCCTGCCCGGCGGGCTCCGGCCTGACCAAGTGCGGGGACGGCGCCGTCGGCATCGACAACCTCTGGCACGACCTCGACACCAACGGCAAGGAGTCCCCGGCGGGCTCCAACCCGATGTGGCACGCCAAGAACCTGGAGAAGGGCATCGTCGGCGACTACGTCACCGACTACGGCTTCCCGGCGGACACGAAGCTGACCGGCACCTACGCCCGCAAGTACGACTCGACGCTGGTCGCGCCCTGGCTGTGGAACGCCGAGAAGAAGGTCTTCCTGTCCACCGAGGACGAGCAGTCGGTCGGGGCCAAGGCCGACTACGTGGCGGACCGCGGCATCGGCGGCGCGATGATCTGGGAGCTGGCCGGCGACTACGGCTGGAACGCCGCCAAGGGCCAGTACGAGATGGGCGACACCCTCACCTCGCTGATGTACGACACGTTCAAGTCGGCCGCGCCGTACGGCGCGAAGAAGTCGAACGCGGACCTGCCGACCGAGGCCGTGAACGTGGACGTGGAGTTCACGGACTTCAAGCTGGGCGACTCCAACTACCCGATCACGCCCAAGCTGCGGATCACGAACAACACGAAGACCGCGCTGCCGGGCGGCACCGAGTTCCGGTTCGACTACGCGACCTCGGCCCCCGGGAACGCCTCCGACCAGTCCGGGTTCGGCACCAAGGTCGTCAGCAGCGACCACACGGGCGACAACGTGGGCGGCCTGAAGGGCGACTTCCACCGGGTGTCGCTGAAGCTGCCGGCGTGGCAGTCGCTGGCGCCGGGCGCGACCGTCGACCTGTCGTTCAACTACTACCTGCCCGTGTCGACCCCGTCGAACTGGACCGTGACGATCGGCGGCAAGGCGTACGCCCTGGCCGGCGACCTGGCACGGGGCACGACCGTGGTGGACCCGGGGACGCAGACGCCGACCCCCACGCCGACGCCCACGGGATCCGAGTCCCCGGGCCCGAGCCCGAGCCCGACGGGCGGCACCGGGCAGTGCGCCGCCCCGGCCTGGGACGCGGCCGCGTCGTACGGCGGTGGCACCACCGTCTCCCACCAGGGGCACACCTGGAAGTCCAAGTGGTGGACGAAGGGCGAGGAGCCCGGAACCACCGGTGAATGGGGAGTCTGGCAGGACCTCGGCGCCTGCTGACCCCACCCGAAACGGGCCCGGCGGCGGTGACGAAGGCCCTTGCCCGCCGCCGGGTCCCCCCAACGCACCCCGTCGAGCGCCGGCGGGGTGCGTTCCGCGTGGAGCTGCGCGACGGTGTGATCCGCGCACCGCACGCCACTTCCGACAGGGGCTGATCAGCATGACCACGATCCTGGTGACCGGCGGCACCGGCACGCTCGGCCGGCTCGTCGTCGAACGGCTGCGGGCCGGCGGGCACGAGGTGCGGGTGCTCAGCAGGCGCAGCCGGCCGTACGCCGTCGACCTGCGCGAGGGCGGCAGCGCTCTGGACGCGGCGCTCGCCGGTGCCGACACGGTCGTGCACTGTGCGACCACGCAGCGCGGCGGGGACGAGCGGTCGGCCGCGAACCTGATCGCGGCGGCGCGGCGGGCCGGGGTGAGCCACCTGGTGTACATCTCGATCGTCGGCGTCGACCGGGTGCCGCTCGGCTACTACCGGTCCAAGCTCGCCGTCGAGCAGCTGGTGGCGGAGTCGGGCCTCGGATGGACGGTGCTGCGGGCGACCCAGTTCCACGACCTGGTGGCACAGGTGCTCCGGACGCTGGCCAGGCTGCCGGTCGTGGTGCTGCCGGCCCATGCCCGCGACCAGCCGGTGGAGGTGGCGGAGGTCGCGGACCGGCTCGCCGCACTGGCCGAGGGCGCGCCCGCCGGTCGGATGCCGGACGTGGGCGGTCCCGAGGTGCGCACCTTCGAGTCGCTGGCCCGTGCCTATCTGGACGCGACGGGACGCCGGCGGGCCGTGGTGAACGTGCCGCTCGCGGGGAAGACTTACCGGGCGTTCCGCGCGGGCGGGCATCTCGCGCCCGGACACGCGGTCGGCAAGGGCACGTTCGAGGAGTACCTGGCGGGGCGGTTCGGCGGCGGGGAGGGCGGGCGGCGCGGATGAGCGGACGGGCGTGGCTGCGGGCGGGACTGGGGCTGCTCGCGGGCGGCCAGGTGGTGCTGGGGCTGTGGATCGTGCTGCTGCCCGAGCTGTTCTGGAAGTGGCCGTGGGTGTCGCACCTGCCGCCCTACAACGAGCATCTGCTCCAGGACTTCGGCGGGGCGAGCCTCGCGCTCGCCGTGGTGCTGTGCGCGGCGGTGGCGACGATGGAGCGCCGCCTGGTGCTGACGGCCCTGGTCGCCTACCTGGTCTCCGCCGTCGCCCACCTGCTGTTCCACGCCCGGCACCTGGAGCCCCTGTCGGCGGCGAGCGCCGCGGGCTTCATGGCCCTGCTGGGGGCGGCCGTGCTGCTCCCGGCGGTACTGGTGTGGCTGGCGGCGGCCGGCCCGGCGTTCCGGGAGCCGGGCTCCGAGCCGGGCTCCGCGGGCACCGGCCGGCACCCCGGGTAAGACCCTTCCGGGTGCCGCGGGCTACCGCCCCGGCGGGCCGAAGAGGTCGTCCTGGGCGCGGTCGCGTGCGGTGAGCAGGGCGCCGCGCAGTACCGCGCCGCCGCCCAGGGTGCTCGGCCGCACCTCCGTGGCCAGCGGGGACATCCGGGCGAGGCGGTGCTGGACGCGGCCGGCGAGGGCGTCGGCGCCCGCCCGGCCGATCTCCCCGGCGAGGACCAGGCAGCCGGGGTCGAGGACGGAGACCACGGCGGCGGCGCCCAGGGCGATGCGGTCCGCGAGCGCGTCGAGGAAGCGCCCGGCGGCGGGGTCGTCCGCGGACGCCGACCGGTGTACCGCCTCCCGGACCAGCGCGGCGGCGTGCGGCTCGGGCCCGGTGGGCCGGGCCGTCACGCCGTGCTCCGCCGCGAGGGCGGAGACCGCCGCCGCTCCCGCCACGGAGTGGAAGCCGCCGTCGCAGTCGGTGGCCGACGGCAGGCCCGCGGTGCCCGGCACCGGCATGAAGCCGATCTCCCCGGCGCCCCCGGAGACGCCCCGGCGCAGGGTGCCGTCGAGGACGACGGCGGCGCCGATGCCCAGGCCGAGCCAGAGGAGCACGAAGGTGTCCCGGTCGCGGGCGGCGCCGTCGCGCTGTTCGGCCAGGGCGGCGAGGTTGGTCTCGTTCTCGACGCCGACCCGCGCCTCGGGGAACTTCTCCTGCAGCGCCGCCATCAGCCGGCGGTGCCACTCGGGCAGTCCCGTGGAGTCCCGGAGTTCGCCGCCGACCGGGTCGATCAGGCCGGGGGCGCCGATCCCGACGGTGTGCAGCCGGTCGGCGCCGGCCTCCTTGACCGCGCGCTCGACCAGGCTCACCGCCTGTTCCACCGCGGGGCCCGTGCCGGAGTCGTCGTCGATGGGCACGGAAGCCTCGGCGAGGACCCGGCCGAGCAGGTCGGAGACGAGCACGGCGACGCCCTCGGTGCGCACGTCGAGGGCGGCGAGGTGGGCGCGCCCGGCGACGATGCCGTACAGCTTGGCGTTGGGGCCGCGGCGCTGCTCGCCGGACTCCCCCGCCACCTCGATCAGTCCGGCGGCGCCCAGGCGTTCGACGAGGTCGGCGACGGTGGGCCGGGACAGGCCGGTCAGCTTCTTCAACTGTCCTGCCGTCAACGGGCCCTCCTGCTGGAGCAGATGAAGGGCGAGCCGGTCGTTGATGGCCCGGGCGGTGCTCGGGGATGCGGGCATGCCGGGATCCTTCCAGATCGGCGGCGCGGGGGCCCACGCCGGTAACCCACTATCTATCAGGCAGGCTCCCTGATAGTTTACGCCGCGGATTGACGGACACGGAGGGGTGGACCATGAGCACAGGGACCTACGGGCGCCGCGAGGTGAAGCGCGCCCGGTACGCCGTGGCGGCCGTGTTCGCCGTGCACGGCTCCGTCACCGGCTCGTTCGCGACCCGCGTGCCGTGGATCCAGGACCACGCCGGTGTGAGCGCGGGCCAGCTGGGGCTGGCGCTCGCCTTCCCGGCGCTCGGCGCCTCCCTCGCCATGCCGCTGGCCGGCCGCGTCACCCACCGCTTCGGCGCCCGTGCCGCGCTGCGCGGGCTGCTGGCCCTGTGGACGCTGGCGCTGATCCTGCCTTCGCTCGCCCCGAACCTGCTCACCCTGTGCCTCGCCCTGTTCGTCTACGGCGCCACGGCGGGCATGTCGGACGTGGCGATGAACGCCCTGGGTGTCGAGATCGAGAACCGCCTCGACAAGTCGATCATGTCCGGGCTGCACGGCATGTGGAGCGCGGGCGCGCTGACCGGTTCGGCGGCCGGCACGCTCGCCGCCCACCTGGGCGCGGACGCCCGGACCCACCACCTCCTGGCCGCCGCGGTGCTGACCGTGACGGGCCTGGTCGCCTGCACCTGGGTGCTGGACCTGCAGCCCGCCGAGGACGAGGACCCGCCGCCGCGCTTCGCGCTGCCGCCCAGGTCGGCGCTGCTGATCGGCGCGGTCGGCTTCTGCGCGGTGTTCGCGGAGGGCGCGAGCCTGGACTGGTCCGCGGTCTACCTGCGGGACGAGCTGGAGACCTCGGCCGGTCTGGCGGCGGCGAGCACGACGGGTTTCACGCTGACGATGGCGCTGGCCCGGCTGGCCGGCGACAAGGTGGTGGACCGGTTCGGCGCGGTGCGCACGGTCCGGGTGAGCGGTGTGCTGGCCACCCTCGGCGGTCTGCTCGTCGTGGTCGGGGGCCATCCGGCGGTGGCGATGAGCGGCTTCGCGCTGATGGGCCTCGGCATCGCCGTGGTCGTCCCGCTGTGCTTCGCCGCGGCCGGCCGGGCCGGCTCCAATCCGAGCCTGGCCATCGCGGGCGTCGCCACCATCACGTACACCTCCGGCCTGGTCGCGCCGAGCGCCATCGGCGGTCTGGCCCAGGCGACCAGCCTGGTGGTGTCGTTCGGCCTGGTGACGCTGCTGGCCTGCTGCCTGGTGGTGTTCGCGCGGGTGCTGCGGTCCGGGGACCGGAACCGCCCGAAGATCAGTGGGCCGGTCGCAGAAGTGCCCGACCGGCAGTCCTGAACGCCTCGCTCCACGGCGCCGGGCGCAGCGTCCCGGAGTCCAGCCGGACCAGCACCCGGGTGCCGCGGGCATAGGTGGTGGCGCCGTCCGCCGAGCAGAACCGGAACCCGTAGGTCAGCCCGGTGGTGCCGAGCCGGTCCAGCCACAGGTGGACGGCGTAGGCGCCCGGCCGGGTGACCGGCGCCTCGTAGCCGATCGTCAGCTCCCTGACCGCGTTGCAGGCGTCGCCGGCCGCCGCCCAGTCGCCCTCGAACCGGACTCCGTGCCCGGCCCACAGCTCGGTCCAGGCCCGCTCGACCATCACGGGGTAGCGGGCGTTGTGCAGCAGCCCGAGGGCGTCCAGGTCGTCGAAGTGGACGGTGACGGGGACGAGCCGGCCGTAGGGGACGGCGGGCGGGACGGGGACGGCGGGCGCTTCGGCGGTCACGGTGGCTCCTGGGTGGTGCGTGGTGGTACGCGCGGCGTCGGCGTCGTACGGGGACCACAGCCATCCTAAGCGGACGCTCAGCACACCCCTCCGGGAAGGGTGCAGGTCAACCGCACGGCCGGGCACCCCTGACAATGGTCCGGACAGACCTCGGTACGAAGAAAGCGAAACCTCACCATGGACCTCGGCGTGCGTTGGAGACTGCACGGGGACGGCAAGGTGCCCGCCCCCGGAGCGGTGGTCCGCCCCGACGAACGGCTCTCGTGGCCCCGCACGGCCGGGCTCGGCGCCCAGCACGTGGTGGCCATGTTCGGGGCGTCCTTCGTGGCTCCGGTCCTGATGGGCCTGGACCCCAACCTCGCGATCATGATGTCGGGCGTGGCGACCGTCATCTTCCTGCTCGCCACCCGCGGCCGGGTGCCCAGCTACCTCGGCTGCTCGCTCTCCTTCGTCGGCGTCGCCGCGGTGATCCGGGCGCAGGGCGGTACCAGCGCCACGGTGACCGGCGCGGTCCTCGTGGTCGGCGCCGTCCTGTTCCTGGTGGGGCTCGCCGTGCAGCGGTTCGGGGCGCGGATCATCCACGCCGCGATGCCGCCGGTCGTCACCGGCGCGGTGGTGATGCTGATCGGCTTCAACCTGGCACCCGTCACGGCCTCCACCTACTGGCCGCAGGACCAGTGGACGGCCCTGTTCGTGATGCTGTTCACCGGTCTGGCCGTGGTGTGCCTGCGCGGCTTCTGGTCCCGGATCGCGATCTTCCTCGGGCTGGTCTTCGGGTACGTCCTGTCCTGGGCCCTCGACCGGATCTTCGGGAAGATCCACTCGGTGGACGGCAGCGGCAAGCTAACCGACCACTGGCGGCTGGACTTCTCCGCCGTGGGCCAGGCCGACTGGATCGGGCTGCCGACCTTCCACGGGCCGAGCTTCGAGTGGTCGGCGATCCTGGTCGCCCTGCCGGTCGTCATCGCCCTGATCGCGGAGAACGCCGGGCACGTCAAGGCGGTCGGCGAGATGACCGGCGACAACCTCGACGACAAGCTCGGCACGGCCATCTCGGCCGACGGCGTCGGCTCGATGCTGTCCACGGCGGTCGGCGGCCCGCCCAACACCACGTACTCCGAGAACATCGGCGTGATGGCCGCGACCCGGGTCTACTCGACGGCCGCCTACTGGGCCGCGGCGGGCTTCGCCCTGCTCTTCGGCCTCTGCCCGAAGTTCGGCGCGGTCGTCGCCGCGATCCCCGGCGGCGTGCTCGGCGGCATCACCGTCATCCTCTACGGCATGATCGGCCTGCTCGGCGCGCAGATCTGGATCAACGCCAAGGTGGACCTGCGCAACCCGCTGAACCTGGTACCGGCCGCCGCGGGCATCATCATCGGCGTCGGCAACGTCAGCATGGAGTTCACCGACACCTTCTCCCTGAGCGGTATCGCGCTCGGCACCCTGGTCGTCATCACCGGCTACCACGCGCTGCGCGCCTTCGCCCCGGCCCACCTCAAGACGCAGCAGCCGCTGCTCGACGAGGGCACCTCGTCGTACGACGCGAAGTCCGAGAACGGGAGCGCCGGCGGCGACGGTGACGGCGGGGCTCAGCGCGCCAGGTCGTAGGCGTACGACGGCGTGAACGTCCCCGGCTCGCCCCGGCAGCCGTCCGACTCGCCCGGCAGCTTGACCCACAGGTAGGCGTCGATGCGCCCCATGCCGGTGCTGAGGGTCGGCGCGCGGCCGAGCTTGCGGCCGGCCGGGTCGCACCACTGCCCGTCGGGCGGGGCGCCGTTGCCGTTGCGGCTGGTGTCGATGACGGCGCCGAGGCTCGCCGGGCCGCCGAGCGCGTCGAGGACCGCGCGATCGTAGGCGACCTCGTCGGCGGTGGTGTGGAAGTTGGAGACGTTGCTGAAGACGCCGTCGGAGGAGTCGGCCGAGGCGGCACCGGCCTGTTTCAGCCAGGCCGCCTGCTCGGCGGGCGGGTGCCAGCCGGAGTGGCCCGCGTCGTAGTACACCCGGGCGGCCGGGTTGGCGTCCTTCATGACTCGCCCGGCGCGGGCCAGGGAGGCGAAGCGGTCGGCGCGCTCACCGGCGGACAGGCACGTGGACTGGGCGACCGAGTCGGGCTCCAGCACGACGATCACCTCGCCGGAGCCCAGCCCGGCGGCGAACCGGTCGATCCAGGCGTCGTAGGCGTCGAGGCCGGGCGCGCCGCCCTCGGAGTGGCCGCCGCAGTCGCGGTCGGGTATCGCGTACGGCACCAGGACCGGCACCCGGCCCTGCGCGGCGCCCGCCGAGGTGACGGCGCGGACCCGGGCCGTGATGGCGGCCGGCGAGTGGTCGGTGAACCAGACGGCGGCCGGGCGGCCGGCGATCCGGGACGCGATGACGTCCTGGCGCGGGTCGTCGGGGTGGGCGCGGACCCAGTCGAGGACCTGGGACTCGGGGTGCCGGTAGAGCCGGGTGGCGGCCGTCGTGGCCCGGGGGTCCCGCTCCCCGGAGGTCCGCCGCGGCGAGGGGCTGGGCGTCCGCCTCCGGGGCATCGGGGACGGCGACGCGGAGCGTGACGGCTCCGCCGACGGGGACGAGGGCGGGGACGGAGACGGCGAGACGGGCAGGGCGTCCAGCCGCACCGGGCGGGTCACTCGCGGCCCGGCCCGGTCGGCGCCGCCGCCGTCGTCGCCGAGCGCGGTCAGCAGGCCGGTGACGGTGCCCACCGCGACGACGACGGACGCCGCCGCGACCATCGCGCCACGGCCGGCGGCACGCCTGCGCTCCGCCCTCCGGGCCGCCCGACGCCGGGCACGAAGGCCTGCCACGTACGGATCCCCCTCCCCCGCGCGGCGGGCTCGTTCCCCCGTTCTGGGGAAGCGTCGGGCCCGCCGGCCCAGCCGTCAGCCTAAAGCTGCGACGCTGCCGCCATGGCGCACTGCGAGCAAGTCCCGACGGCCGCCTTGACGGTGGACAGCGTCCTGTCCCGGATGCGCGCCCTCGACGCTTCGCTGCCCGCCCGGGACGGCCTCGCGGTCTTCAACCGCGTCTACCTGGCCGTCACGGAGGCCGTCGACCGGCACATCGACGGCGGCCGGTTCGCGGACACCGCCGCCGCTACCGCGCTGGACGTACGGTTCGCGGAGCGCTACCTGGCCGCCGTGGACGCGGCGGAGGAGGACCGCCGTCCGCCCGCGTGCTGGCGCCCCCTGTTCCAGTTCCGCCGCCATCCCGGGGTACGGCCGCTGCAGTTCGCGCTGGCGGGCATCAACGCGCACATCGGCCACGATCTCGCGCTGGCCGTGGTGGACACCTGTCGTACGCTCGGCTGCGAACCGGTCGAGCTGGAGGACGAGTTCGACCGCGTGGGCGATCTCCTCGTCTCGCTGGAGGAGCGCATCCGCGACGAGCTGATGCCCGGCCCCGACCTCCTCCAGATCGCCGACCCGCTGACCCATTTGCTCGGCTCCTGGAGCCTGGAGCGCGCCCGCGAGGCCACCTGGGCCGCCGCCCGCGCGCTGTGGGCGCTGCGTCGGCTGCCGGACGTGGCCGGGGAGTTCACCGAACGGCTGGACGCGGCGGTGGGCTTCGCGGGCCGCATGCTGCTCACTCCGCTGCCGGACTGATCCGGCCGATTCCCGCCGTGCGCACGACCGGTGCGCATGACCGGTGTGCGCCTCCGGAACAGGCGCACGTTCGTTGTACGTTGAAACCGGCTGGCCCTCGGGCAACATCGCACCCCGACTGCGAAGGAGCACCCGGCATGACGACCCCACTCGGACTCGGTCTCCCCCAGATGCGGCAGTACGACATCGGCAAGGACGTCCCCGACGTGGCGCGCGCGGCGGAACGGACGGGCTACGAGAGCCTGTGGGTGTTCGAGCGCGCCCTGTTCCCCGAGCCCGCGACCCAGGGCCTGTACGGCGTCGAGGGCCTGCCCTGGCCGGACACCTACCGGAGCGTGGCGGAGCCGCTGGTCACCCTCGCCCTCGCCGCCGCGGCCACCGAGCGGGCCCGGCTGGGCACGAGCGTGCTGGTCGCCCCGCTGCACGTGCCCTTCCAGCTCGCCAAGACGCTGGCCTCGCTGGACGCGGCGAGCGGCGGCCGGGTGGTGGCGGGCTTCGGCACCGGCTGGTCGCACGACGAGTACGCGGCGGCGTCCGTACGGCCGTTCGCCGAGCGCGGCGCCGCCCTGGACGAGCTGATCGGGGTGTGCCGGGCGGTGTGGGGTCCGGACCCGGTGGTGTACGACGGCGAGGTCACGAAGATCGCGTCCGCCGTGGTCGGCCCCAAGCCCGCCCGGCCGATCCCGATCCTGCTGGCGGCGGGCGACAGCGGCCGGGCCCGGCGCCGGCTGGTCGACCACGCCGACGGCTGGCTGCCCACCGGCATGGGCGCCGAGACCGTCGCCGAGCAGTGGCGGCAACTGCGGGAGCTGGCCGCCGAGCGGGGCCGCACGGAGCCGATCCGGACGGTGCTGCGGGTCAACGCCCGCTACAGCGCGAAGAACTACGAGGGTCCCGGCCGCCGCCCCTTCCAGGGCGGCGTCGACCAGATCGTCGAGGACCTGGCCGCGCACGCCGAGATCGGCCTGGACGAGATCCTCATCGACGTGCAGGGCACCACGCGCGACGCCGAGGAGCTCAAGGACGTCGCCGCCCTGGTCTACGAGAAGGCGAGGGCGGCCGGGGTCTAGGCCCCCGGCCGGAGGCGCCCCTAATCCTCGGGGAGTTCCACCGGCGCGATCTCCTCGTACAGGTCGCCCGGGCCGGGGTTGGTCGGGTCGGTTTCGCCGCCGAGGTGGTGCATGACCCCCCAGACCGCGTTCAGCGCGGTCTGGACGGCGCCCTCGGCCCAGCCCGCCGTCCAGGAGATGTCGTCGCCGGCGAGGAAGATGCCCCGCTTGTCCTCGGGCAGCTCCTCCTGCATGAAGTGGGTGAACAGGCGCCGCTGGTAGCGGTAGTGGCCGGGCAGGTTGGCCTTGAACGCGCCCATGAAGTACGGCTCGTTCTCCCAGGAGACGGTCACCGGGTTGCCGATGATGTGCTTCCTGATGTCGACCTTCGGGTAGATCTCGCCGAGTGACTTCAGCATGACCTCCATCCGCTCGTTCGCGGACAGCGGCAGCCACTTCAGGCTGTCGTCGCACCAGGTGTAGGAGAGGCAGATGACGGCGGGCTTGTCCGGGCCGTCGTCGAGCAGGTAGGTGCCGCGGGTCATGCGGTCGGTGAGCGTCATCGACATGACGTCCCGGCCGGTGTCCTCGTCCTTGTCCAGCCAGAAGGGCCGGTCGACGGGCACGAAGAGCTTGGAGCTCTCCATGTAGTGGGTCCGCTCGATCGCGGTCCAGTGGTCGATCGGGAAGAGTGAGTCGTCGCAGGCGATCTTGGAGAGCAGCATCCAGGACTGGGCGGTGAAGATCGCCGCCCGGTACGTACGGATGTCGCCGTCGGCGTCGGTCACGGTGATGCGGTTGCCCGCGGTGCGGTTGAGCCGGGTCACGGCCGGGCGGGGGTCGCCGTCCACATGGAGGGACTTCAGCGAGGTGCCGTGCGGCCAGTGGACGATCTTCTCCGGCTCGCGCTCCCAGAGCCTGAGCGGCAGTTGCTGGGAACCGCCGACGATGCCGCGGTGGTGGTCGTCGGCCTCGGTGTAGACGACGCGGAGGATCTCCAGGATGGAGTTGGGGAAGTCGGTGTCCCAGCCGCCGGTGCCGAAGCCGACCTGGCCGAAGATCTCGCGGTGCCGGAAGGACTTGAAGGCCTCGGAGTCGCACAGGAAGCCGTAGAAGGTCTGGTTGTCGAGCTTCTCGACCAGCTTCGCCCAGATCTCGCGGATGCGGGGCACGTCACGCTCGCGCAGGGCGCGGTTCATGTCTGTGAAGTCGGCGCCGTCCTCCAGGCACTTCGCCCAGGCCTCGGCCACGTCCCGGTAGACCTGCGGCAGGTCGTCGAGCGTCTCGGCGTAGTGCGACTCGCCCTTGAGGTCGACGACGGTCGAGGGGGTCGCTTCGGCCAGCGGGTTGGGAAAGGCCCTGGTCTCCAGGCCCACCAGGTCGATGTAGTGCTGCAGGGCGGTGGAGGACGGCGGGAAGCGCATCGCGCCCATCTCGGCGGTCAGCGAGGGGTCGCAGCCGTCGAAGCCGACGGTGCGCAGGCGGCCGCCGATCCGGTCGGCCTCGTAGACGACGGGCTTGAGACCCATCTTCATCAGCTCGTAGGCGGCCACGATGCCGGACAGGCCGCCGCCGATGACGGCGACCTCGGTGCCGTGCTCGGTGGCGGGTATCTGGCCGAGGCCGGCGGGGTGGGCGAGGAAGTCGTCGTACGCGTACGGGAAGTCCGGCCCGAACATGGTGATCGGCGGCTGCTGCTCGTCTGCGTGCTCGATCGCGTTGGGCACGGTGGACGTCATGGGGTACGGGCTCCTTGCACGGGTGGAACGGAGGTCGGGACGCGCGGTCGGGGGGCTCAGGCGAGGGCGCCGTACAGCCCGGGGCGGCGGTCCCGCAGGTACGGGTTGGCCTCGCGCGAGGCGGCCAGGAAGGCCGGGTCGACGTCGGCGAGGACCAGCTCCTCGGCGTGTCCCGCCCGGGCGCGGGCGACGCCGTCGGGCCCGGCGAGGGTGGACAGGCCGACGAACTCGAACTCGCCCTCGTGGCCGACGCGGTTGACGTACGCCAGGTACATCTGGTTCTCGAAGGCCCGCACCGGCACGACCGACTCGGCGACGAACTGGAACGGGTGCATCTGCGCGGTCGGGACGAGCAGCAGGTCGGTGCCGGCCAGGGCGTGGGCGCGGACGTTCTCCGGGAACTCCACGTCGTAGCAGATCATCAGGCCGACGGTGACGCCGTTCAGCTCGGCCTGGACGACGGGCCGCTCCCCCGGCGTGAAGTGGTCGCGTTCGAAGCAGCCGAAGAGGTGGGTCTTGCGGTAGCCGGCCAGGCGGGTGCCGTCGGCGGAGATCAGCTGCACGGAGTTGAACACCCGCTCGCCCGCCCGCTCCGGGTAGCCGTAGGCGATGGCGAGTCCGTGGCGCCCGGTGATCTCGGCCACCGCGTCGGCCGAGTCGCCGTCGGCGGGCTCGGCGAGGACGCCGATCTCGTCGCCGACGGCGTATCCGGTCAGGAACAGCTCGGAGGTGACGAGCAGCGCGGCACCCGCGGCGGCGGCGCGGCCCGCGGCCTCGTCGAGGACCTTGAGGTTCTCGGCGGTGCAACCGGGGCGGCCGGAGCTCTGGAGCAGGGCGGTGCGCATGCGTGTTCCTCACCGGAGGGAAGGGGGTCGGAGGGCCAGATAGACGGTACGGTCGGCGGACTCGGCCGGACAAGACGGACCTGTTGCGCGCCGGTGAGCGGATCGTTGCGTGCGCCCGGCACCCCACGGCGATTCGTTGCGCGCTCCCCCCGAGTCCCGGCGTGCCCTCCCCTTCTGCGCCGCCCTGCTGCTCACCGCCACCACGGGCGCGGCCGTCGTCTCCGGCCCGCGCGGCAGCCCGCACGACGGACCGCCCCGGCGGGAGGCCGCCGCGCTCACCGGCACCGCCCGGCCGTACCGGTCGGCCGGGGACGACGGCAGCTCCGCCCTCGCGGACCGGCACGACCTGCTCGGCCACCGCTGGGAGGTCAGGAGGGAGACCGGCGGCCTCGGCGGCGCGCCCTCGCGGCCGCGGCCGTAGTCCGGACGGCACCGGCCAGCAGTAGCGCCGTCAGGACGTACGGCACCGCCGACAGGGCGAAGGCGGTGCCGTGGCCCCACGCCGTGGCCGCCGCCGCGTAGGCACCGTAGGTGGCGAGGTTGCCCAGCTCGGTGCCGAGGCCCGCGACCGAGGTCAGGGTGGCCCGCCCGGTGTCGTCGATGCGCTGCTGGAGACGGGCGTCGGCCAGCACGGTCGCCAGCTGGAAGCCGCCGAAGGCGAGCGCGACCAGGAGCAGGGCGGCCGGTGTGCCGGCCAGGCCGCCCACGGCCAGGGCGAGCGCGGAGGCGGTGAGCAGGGCGGCGAACCCGTCGGTGGTCAGGCGCTCCGCCGCACCGGCCAGCAGACTGCCCGCCGTGGCCCCGGCCCAGATCACCAGCAGCAGCCAGGGCACGGTCTGGGGTGCCACGCCGGTGTCGCTCGCCAGCAGCGGGGTGTACTCGTCGAGGGCGCCCCACACCGAGGTCACGGCCGGTACGAGGAGCAGCGCGCCGCGCACGGACCGGTCGGCGCGGGCGTCGGCGAGTCCCGCGCGCAGGGTCGCCGACCAGCGCTCGCCGTCGCCGGAGGGCGTGCGGTGCTCGGGGAACCGGGTCGCGATCAGCGCCCCGGCCAGACAGGCCAGCACGCTCGCCGCGCCCACCGCGTCGTAGCCGCCCCAGGCGAAGACCGGACCGGCCAGGCCCATGGCGGACATGGTCCCGGCGATGCCGATCGCCCGGGCCCGGCCCATGACGCGGGCGTAGCGGCCGGCCGCACCGGCCCGGTCCAGTTCGTCGTAGACCAGCGCCTCCAGCGCCCCCGAGCCGAGCGCGCCGCCGGCGCCCCACAGCACGAAGCCGAGCGCGAAGGCGCCGTAGGACGGCAGGAGCACCCACAGGGCGAAGCCCGCGGCGGTCAGCAGCGGGCCGAGGATCAGCAGCAGCCGCCGGGAGACGGCGTCGGCCCAGGCACCGGAAGGCACCTCCAGCAGCACGCCGGTCAGCGACCACAGGGCGAACAGCGAGGCCGTCTGCCAGACGGACAGACCGGTGTCGGCGAACAGCAGCGCGTACACCGGGTAGAGCAGGACGAACTCGTCGCAGAACGCGGAGGCGTACAGCGTGCGCACGAGCCGGCGGACACCGGCGGGCGCGGCGGCGGCACGCTCGCGCGCGAGCGACGGCGAGGGTGAGGGTGAGGGTGAGACGGTCATGAGGCCTTCCCGAGGGGGCGGATCGGACACCGGAGGTACGGCGTCCGGGGCGGCCCTCGGGAGGCGGCGCCACGGGTGACGCGGGTGGATCAATGTCGTCGGCTCATGGCACCGATGCTAGACGCCGGCCGGCCTCCTGCCCACCGGGTTATGCGGGCGAGCCCGACGAGAAGCGCCGCAGCAGCGGCGAGAGCACCAGCACGGACTTGGTGCGCTCCACGAACGGCTCCCCGGCGATCCGCTCCAGCACCCGCTCGAAGTGCCGCATGTCGGAGGCGAAGACCTGGGCGACCGCGTCCGCGTCCCCGGTGACGGTGGACGCGGCCACGACCTCCTGGTAGCGCTCCAGGCCGCGCTGGATGGTCTCGGGCGAGGTGTTGCGGCGGCAGAAGATCTCGACGAAGCCCTCGGTCTCCCAGCCGAGCGCGGCGGGGTCGACCCGGACCGTGAAGCCGGTGATGGCTCCGGTGGCGCGCAGCCGGTCCACGCGCCGTTTCACGGCGGGCGCGGAGAGGCCGACCGACTGCCCGATGTCCGCGTAGGAGCGGCGGGCGTCCTCGGCGAGGGCGTGCACGATGCGTTCGTCGAGATCGTTCAGCACTGCGGGTCGTTCACTTCACTTCTGGTGCGTGCGGACCTCGGAGGGGTCCGGTGCGGCGAGTCGGGAGTGGCGTTGGCCGTACACGAAGTAGAACACGAGCCCGACGGCCATCCAGACACCGAAGACCACCCAGGTGACGGTGGACAGGCTGCCCATCATCCAGACGCAGAAGCCGAAGCCCAGGGCGGGCAGGACCGGCGACAGCGGCACGCGGAAGGTGCGGCGCATGTCGGGACGGGTCCGGCGCAGCACCACGACGGCGACGTTGACCAGGGCGAAGGCGAAGAGGGTGCCGATGCTGGTGGCGTCGGCGAGCTGTCCGAGCGGGATGGCGGCGGCCAGCACGCCGCAGAACAGGGAGACGATCAGCGTGTTGGCACGGGGCGCCCCGGTCTTCGGGTGGACCTTGGAGAACACCTTGGGCACCAGCCCGTCGCGGGACATGGCGAACAGGACGCGGGTCTGGCCGTACAGGACGGTCAGGACGACGCTGGCGATGGCGACGACCGCGCAGAAGGCCAGCAGGGTGCCCCAGAAGCTCTGCCCGGTGACGTCGGTCATGATCTGCGCGAGGGAGGCCTCGGAGTCGGTGAAGGTCCGCCAGGGCTTGGCTCCGACGGCGACGGCGGCGACCAGGACGTAGAGCACCGTGACGATGACGAGGGACAGCATGATCGCGCGGGGCAGGTCGCGCTGGGCGTTCTTGGCCTCCTCACCCGCGGTGGAGGCGGCGTCGAAGCCGATGTACGAGAAGAAGAGCGTCGCACCCGCCGCGCTGACCCCGGCCATGCCGAGCGGCATGAAGTGCTCGTAGTTGCCGGAGCGGAAGCCCTGCACGCCGATCGCGCAGAACAGCACCAGCGCCGCGATCTTGACGACGACCATGACCGTGTTGGCGCGGGCGGACTCGCGGGCGCCGCCGAGCAGGAAGGTCATGGCGAGGAGTACGACGATCAGTGCGGGCAGGTTGAAGACGCCGCCGTCGCCGGGCGGTGCCGACAGGGCCGCGGGGAGGGTGACGCCGATGGTGCCGTCGAGCAGCTCGTTCAGGTACTCGCCCCAGCCGACGGCGACGGCGGCCACGGACACGCCGTACTCCAGGACCAGGCACCAGCCGCAGATCCAGGCGATCAGCTCGCCCATCGTGGCGTAGGCGTACGAGTACGAGGATCCGGCGACCGGGATGGTGCCGGCCAGTTCGGCGTAGGACAGGGCCGAGAAGAGCGCGGTGAGGCCGGCGATGACGAAGGAGAGCGTGACGGCCGGTCCGGCCTTGGGGACGGCCTCGCCGAGCACGACGAAGATGCCGGTGCCGAGGGTGGCACCGATGCTGATCATCGTGAGCTGCCAGAGGCCGAGGGAGCGGCGGAGGCTGCCGCCCTCGCCCTGGCCGCCCTCCGCGACCAGGCGTTCCACGGGCTTGCGGCGCATGAGGCGCGCGGCCGGCCCCGGGGACGTGGGGGTGGCCGATGTGTCGTGGTGCGGGGGTGCGCCTTGGTCGAGCACGCGTTGACTCCTTTGTCGCTGCCGGTCAGGCCGCCCGGGTGGGCGGACCGGCTCCCGGCGGGCCTGGGGAGCGGCGGGGACCGGCGGGCGCGCTCGTGCAGAACGGGAACCCACCGAGCGGGGTCCCCGCCACGCCACGTACAGCGCAGAACACTACGAGCGGGGCGGTGCCCCGGTAATGCAGCAACCTTGCGCGTTCGAGCACGATCGTTGCGTTCCACGGGGCAGCGCGGGTGTTCGTTGCGCGCGGGGTGCGGGGCGTTGCGCGCGGGGTCGACGGACGGCGGATCGGGCCTGGTCAGCGACCGTGCCGGGATCTGGCCCGGCGACCCGGCGGAGACCGGTCAGCGATCGTCCGGTTCGCCCGCGACGGCACGTGCCTCGGCCGCCTCCGCGGTGTCGAAGCCGATCTGTCCGGGCCGGTCGCGGGCCTCTTCCTGGGCGTCGATCCAGCGCGTGTGCGCCTCCCAGGCGGCCTGCTTGCTGGTGCCGAGCGCCGCCCCGATCTGCGACCAGGAGGCACCCGCCTCGCGGGCGGCGCGGACGGTGAGCTGGCGCCCGTAGGCGGCCTTGCGGGCGACCACCTCGCTGAGCGCGAGCAGTTCCAGGAGCTGGGGGCGGTCCAGGGCCTCGGCGTCGCTGCCGAATCCGGCGAGGGACTCGCGGGCGCGCAGTTCGTCGAGACGGGCCACCGCGGTCAGCAGGGTGTGCTCCGGCTCGATGCTCTGGGGTGTCGTCATACGCCCAGCGTCGCGTCAGGTCTGCTTGACGTCAAGCAGACCTGACGCGACGACGTCCGGATCCGGACACGCGGACGGATCCGGACACGGGACGGCTCCGGGCGCGGGTGCGGTTCCGGGTGCGGGTGTGGTGCGGGTCAGCTCCAGCTGGCGTGCAGCGGCTTGCCCTCGGCGTAGCCCGCGGCGCTCTGGATGCCGACGATGGCCTTCTCGGCGAACTCCTCCAGGGAGGCGGCACCGGCGTAGGTGCAGGAGGAGCGGACGCCCGCGATGATCGAGTCGATCAGGTCCTCGACGCCGGGCCGGGCCGGGTCCAGGAACATCCGCGAGGTGGAGATGCCCTCTTCGAACAGCGCCTTGCGGGCCCGGTCGTAGGCCGACTCCTCCGAGGTGCGGTTGCGCACCGCGCGCGCGGAGGCCATGCCGAAGGACTCCTTGTAGGCGCGGCCGTTGGCGTCGTGCTGGAGGTCGCCCGGGGACTCGTAGGTACCGGCGAACCAGGAGCCGACCATCACGTTGGACGCGCCGGCCGCGAGGGCCATCGCCACGTCGCGCGGGTGGCGGACGCCGCCGTCGGCCCACACGTGCTTGCCGTACTTCTTGGCCTCGGCGGCACACTCCAGGACGGCGGAGAACTGCGGCCGGCCGACGCCGGTCATCATCCGGGTGGTGCACATGGCACCCGGTCCGACACCGACCTTGACGATGTCCGCGCCGGCCTCGATCAGGTCGCGCACGCCCTGGGCGGAGACGATGTTGCCCGCGACGATCGGGACCCGCGGGTCCAGCTCGCGCACCACCTTCACCGCGTTGATCATCGACTCCTGGTGGCCGTGCGCCGTGTCGATGACCAGGGTGTCCACGCCCGCGTCGAGGAGCTGCTTGGCCTTGCCCGCCACGTCGCCGTTGATGCCGACGGCGGCGGCGATGCGGAGCCTGCCGTTCGCGTCGACGGCCGGGGTGTAGAGGGTGGCGCGCAGGGCGCCCTTGCGGGTGAGGATGCCGGCCAGGCGGCCGTCCCGGTCCACGGCGGGCGCGTAGCGCCGGTTGGCGGCGTCGAGGGTGTTGAAGGCCTCGCGGGGGTCCAGGTCCGCGTCGATCAGGAGCAGGTCCTTGGACATGACCTCTTCGAGCTGGGTGAAGCGGTCCACCCCGGACAGGTCGGCGTCGGTGACCACGCCGACCGGCTTGTGGTCCTCGTCCACGACGACGCCCGCGTTGTGCGCGCGCTTGGGCAACAGGGCCAGCGCGTCGGCGACGGTCTGGTGCGGGGCGAGCACGATCGGGGTGTCCAGGACGTGGTGGCGGCCCTTCACCCAGGAGACGACGTCGGTGACGACCTCGATCGGGATGTCCTGCGGGATGACCACGAGCCCGCCGCGCCGGGCCACCGTCTCGGCCATCCGGCGGCCCGCGATGGCGGTCATGTTGGCGACGACGAGCGGGATCGTGGTGCCCGTGCCGTCCGGGGAGCCGAGGTCCACGCCCTGCCGGGAGCCGACGGCGGAGCGGCTCGGCACCATGAACACGTCGTCGTACGTCAGGTCGTACGAGGGCTGGATGTCATTCAGGAAACGCACGTGCTGCACATCCCAGTCGATCAGAGGTGGCCCCCGGACAGGTCAGCCAGGGGGAAAGAGCACGTACTTCATTCTCCCATGACGGGTGGCCGATAATCCCCGGGCAGATCATCCAGGCTGGTCAGCGGAGTCCTTGGAGGAACCTCCAGGGCCCAGGGTGACGAAGAGTCCCGGACCGCGGTCGGTGGCCTCGGCGAAGACCTCCTCGGCCACGGCCCACTCGTCGGGCCGCGCCTCGGCGTACGCCCGCCAGCCCTCCACCACGAGGACCAGACCCCGGCCGGCCGCTCCCTCGGGCCACACGGAGGGGTCGGCGAGGGAGTCGGCGAGCGCGTCCCAGTTCCGGCCGAACCAGTCGGGCAGCGCCAGGTCACGGGCGCAGCGGTCCATCAGGCCCGCCTTGTCCGTGACCCCGCCGAGGTCCAGCGTGACCACGAGCCGCCCCGCGGAGTCCTCGGTCATCTCGCGCACCCTTCTTCCCGCTCTTCCGGCTCTTCCGGTCCCGCCCGTGCCGCCGACGGCCCGTCAGATCCCGTCGGGATCGGCGCGGTTGAGTGTCGACTTCGGTGCCGACCCCGCCGTCATCAGGTAGTCCGCGGCCGACGTGTCCGTCACCAGGCTGGTGACGAGGCCGGAGCGCAGCACCGCGTCGATCGCCGCCGCCTTGCGCTGCCCGCCCGCGATCGCGACGACCTCGGGGATACGGCGGAGCTGCTCGGCCTTGACCGTGATGCACCGCTCCCCCAGGTCCCGCCCGACCCGGCGGCCCTCGGCGTCGAAGAGGTGCGCGGACATCTCGGCGGCGACGCCGAGCGAGGCGTAGTGCGCGCGCTCCTCGTCGCTGAGCATGTCGTGCACCGTCGAGATGCCGGGCTCCCAGGAGCCGATGGAGACGCAGGCGACCGTGACCTTGTCGAAGTACTCGAAGGCCCGGGCGATCCCGGTCTGGTGCCGCAGCGCCTGCGCGGTGGCCGCGTCCGGCAGCAGCATCGGCGCGTAGATGGGGTGGGCGTCGCCGCCCGACACCTGGGCGGCGCGGCGGACGGCCTCCACCGAGCCGCGCTCGGCGGTCCCGGCGTCGTACACACCCGTCAGCTGGACCACCGTGCACGGCGGCAGCCGGTCCAGCGCGGCCGCCATGTGGATGGTGGACCGGCCCCAGGCCAGCCCGAGCACATCGCCCTCGTTGACCAGCTCGCCGAGCAGGTCGGCGGCCACCTCGCCCAGGTTCTCCGGGTCGGGCGTCTCCTCGGCGTCCGCCGGGGACTCCACGACCACGGCGTGCCTGAGGCCGTAGCGGGCCCGCAGGGCGTCCGAGCGCTCGGCGTCCAGCTCGGCCGGCACCCGGATCTCGATTCGTACAAGGTCCCGCTCGAGGGCGGTCTCGAGAACCCTGGCCACCTTGAAGCGGCTGACGCCGAACTCCTCCGCGATCTGGATCTTGGACTTGCCCTCGAGGTAGAAGCGGCGGGCCATGGCCGCCGCCTGGACCAGCTCAGCGGGTCCCATCCGCATGGCTGAACGGCCCGCCGACATACCCGACACGGCGATCTCCTCACTGCTGTTCACACTCTGGATACGCCGTTCATCCTTGCAGATTCGGCGCACTTGATCAGCCCTGATGGGAGCCGTTCACTTTCTGTTCCTCAGTGGTCGCAGGACCAGGATGCCTTGGCGGTGGCCGCGTCCGCCTGTGTGCGCAGTGCACGTACCGCTTCGGCCGGGTCGGACGCCCCGTACACGGCGGAACCCGCGACGAAGACGTCGGCGCCGGCCTCGGCGCAGCGCTCGATCGTCGACGCCGAGACCCCGCCGTCGACCTGGAGCCACAGCTCCAGACCGTGCTTCTTGATCAGCTCACGGGTGCGCCGGATCTTGGGCAGCATGATGTCGAGGAACGCCTGCCCGCCGAAGCCGGGTTCAACCGTCATGATCAGCAGCATGTCGAGTTCGGGGAGCAGGTCCTCGTAGGGCTCGATCGGCGTCGCGGGCTTCAGTGCCATGGACGCGCGGGCGCCCTTGGCCCGGATCTCCCGGGCCAGCCGCACCGGCGCGGCGGCCGCCTCGACGTGGAAGGTGACGGATCCGGCGCCCGCCTCGACGTACTGGGGCGCCCAGCGGTCGGGGGCCTCGATCATGAGGTGGCAGTCCAGCGGGGTGTCGGTCGCGCGGGCCAGGGACTCGACCACCGGCACGCCGAGCGTGAGGTTCGGGACGAAGTGGTTGTCCATGACGTCGACGTGGAGCCAGTCGGCTCCCTGGACCGCCTGGGCCTCGTCCGCGAGGCGGGCGAAGTCGGCGGACAGGATGCTGGGGTTGATCTGCGCGGCCATGTCCCCAAGCCTGCCATGCCCTCCGGGGGTGGGCGGCATGGGTACCCCCGGGGTCGGGTGTTCGCCGGCCGGGGGGCGGGGGGGTGTTTGCCGGCCGGCGGGGCGAGGGGTGTTAGCCGACCGGCGGCGGGGCGAGGGGTGATCGTCCGCCGCGGGGGCGGTAGGGGTTGTACGTCGGCCGCGGGCCGGTGGGGGCTGGTCGCGCAGTTCCCCGCGCCCCTGGGGGTGGTTGCGGATCGTCGTCGGGTTCGGGCTGCGTGTGGTTGCCCGCGTCCGCGCGGCGGAACCACACCGTGTCACAGCGTCGCGCCCGGGGGGTGTGGTGGCTCGCGTCCGCGCGGCGGAACCGTACCGTGTTGCAGTTACGCGGTGCGGCGGATCAAGGCCAGGTACATCGCGTCGGTGCCGTGGAGGTGGGGCCAGAGCTGGATGTCGGGGCCCTCTCCGAGGTGGGGGACGTCGGGGAGGAGGGGGCGGGCGTCGAGCAGTTCCGCCTCCGGGTGCTGCTTGAGGACGTCGGCGACGACCGCGCGGGTCTCGGCGAGGTGGGGTGAGCAGGTCGCGTAGGCGACGACGCCTCCCACCCGTACGGCCTCCAGGGCGCTGCGCAGCAGCCCGCGCTGGAGCGGGGCGAATCCGTCCAGGTCCTCGGGGCGGCGCCGCCAGCGCGCCTCGGGCCGGCGGCGCAGGGCGCCGAGCCCGGTGCACGGCACGTCGACCAGGACGCGGTCGAAGCTGCCGGGCCGCCACGCCGGGCGCGTGCCGTCGGCGGCGATCACCTGGTACGGGCCGGGATTGCCGTCCAGCGCCCTGGCCACGAGCCCGGCACGGTGCGGCTGCTTCTCCGAGGCCAGCAGGAACGCTCCCCGCTCGGCGGCCAGCGCACCGAGGAGCGCGGCCTTGCCGCCGGGTCCCGCGCAGCCGTCCAGCCAGCGTCGGTCCGGCCCCTCCAGCGGCGCGTTGGCGAGGGCCAGGGCGACCAGCTGGCTGCCCTCGTCCTGCACACCGGCGCGGCCCTCCCGCACGGCCTCGACGGCTCCGGGTTCACCGCCCTCGCTGAGGCGCACGGCGTACGGCGACCAGCGCCCCGGTACGGCGGCGTCCTCGCCGAGCAGCTCCTCGCGGGTGGCCCGGCCGGGCCGCGCGACCAGGGTGACCTCGGGGCGTTCGTTGTCGGCGGCCAGCAGCTCCTCGATGCCGTCCCGGCCGCCGCCCAGCGAGTCCCACAGCGCGGAGACGACCCAGCGCGGGTGCGAGTGCACGACGGCCAGATGGTCCTCGGGGTCCTCGTCGTAGGGCGGGGCGACCCGTTCCAGCCAGCCGTCGAGGTCGTCCCGGGCCACCTTGCGCAGCACGGCGTTGACGAACTTGGCCCGCCCGTCCCCGAGCACGACCCGGGCCAGCTCCACGGAGGCGGAGACGGCGGCGTGGCTGGGGATCCGCGTCCCTAGCAGCTGGTGCACGCCCAGGCTGAGCACGTCCAGCACCGGCGGGTCGACCTCGCGCAGCGGCCGGTCCACGCAGTCCGCGATGATCGCGTCGTACGTGCCCTGCCGGCGCAGCGTCCCGTACACCAGCTCGGTCGCCAGGGCCGCGTCCCGGGCGTCGAACTTCTCGGGTCCCTCCTTCTCCCGCGCCTTGCGCAGCAGCGGCGGCAGGACCAGGTTGGCGTACGCGTCCCGCTCGTCCACGGCCCGCAGCGCCTCGAAGGCGAGGATGCGGACGGGGTCCTTCTGGGGCCTGCGGTACGGCTTGCCGGGCTTGCGGGGACGGCGGGGCTGCTCGCTCACGAAAAAGGTGCTCCGGGTGTGGGATGAAGTGCGTTCACCAGCGTACGCCGGGGCGGTGAACGGTGCGGCGGAGGCGTCGGGACGCGGCGGCGCGCGTCAGTCGCCGAGCAGCTCGCCCTCGGTGATCCGCGCGCCGCGCGCCCAGTCCGCGGCCCGCATCGGCTTCTTGCCCTGCGCCTGTACCCACAGCAGCTCGACGGCGTGCGAGCCGGTGCCGACGTACACGTTGTTCTTCCCGGCGGCGAGCTGCCCGGGGGCGAGGTCGGTCCGGTCGGCCACGGGCAGGGCCTGCACGAGCTTGAGCCGCTCGCCGCGGAAGGTGGTCCAGGCGCCGGGGGCCGGGGTGCAGCCGCGCACCACCCGGTCCACGCGCAGCGCCGGGGCGGTCCAGTCGACCCGGGCGTCCTCGACGGTGATCTTCGGGGCGAGGGTGACGCCCTCGTCCGGCTGCGGTACGGCCTTCAGGCTGCCGTCCTCGATGCCGTCCATGGTGGCCGCGAGCAGGCCGGCGCCGGCGAAGGCCAGCCGGGTCAGCAGGTCGCCGCTGGTGTCGGTGGGGCGGACGGTCTCGGTGACGGTCCCGTACACGGGGCCGGAGTCCAGACCCTCCTCGATCAGGAAGGTGGAGGCGCCGGTGATCTCGTCGCCCGCCATCAGCGCGTGCTGCACGGGGGCGGCGCCGCGCCAGGCGGGCAGCAGCGAGAAGTGCAGGTTGACCCAGCCGCGGGCGGGCACGTCCAGGGCGACGCGGGGCAGCAGGGCACCGTAGGCGACGACGGGGCAGCAGTCCGGGCCGATCTCGCGCAGCCGCTCCAGGAAGCCGGGGTCGCGCGGCTTCGCGGGCTTGAGCACCTCGATGCCCGCCTCCTCGGCCCGCTCGGCCACGGGGGAGGCGACCAGCCGGCGCCCGCGCCCGGCCGGAGCGTCGGGCCGGGTGACGACGGCGGCCACCTCGTGACGCCCGGAGGCGATCAGGGCGTCCAGGGCGGGGACGGCGACCTCGGGGGTACCGGCGAAGACGAGCTTCATGGGTGGGACGGGCCTCTCGGGCGGGAACGTTGGCGGGCGACGCACCAGTCTACGAGCCGCCGGACGAGGGAAACCCGCCGACGGCGCGGCACCCCCGCGCAAGACCTCAGCCCCTCGGCCGACGGCGAACGCGTGGTGCGCGGGCGGGAGACCCCGAGGCCGAGGACCGAGGGGCGCACGCATATGCCGCCGCGCCCCGACCCGTGACCCGCGGAGCACTGACGCGTTGGTCAAGGAAGAGTTGACCGGGCCGCCCGCGCGGCCCGATTCCTTTCAACGCCGGTTCGAGAGGCTTGTTCATGGCCGACCACGCAACCCACGACGCCCAGGCTCGGGCCAGCCTGCACTTGCTGGTGCGGGACATCGAGCGGGTCCGCCGGCAGGTGGACGCACTGCGCACCCTCACCGCCCAGTTGGGCAACGTCTACCGCCCGCGCCGCTCCGGCCCCTCCACGGGCTTCGTCGTCTACGGACGCGCCCCCGCCCCGACGGTCCGTCTCGCCCAGGAGCTGCGGGACAGTGTCGAGACCCTGGTCACGGCCGCCGTGGACTTCGACCGTTCGCTCGGCTTCTCGTGGGACGCGGTGGGCTCGGCGCTCGGCGTCACCAAGCAGGCGGTGCACCGGCGCTACGGCTCCCGGCGGGCCGCCGCCCAGTCGGCGTCCAGCACCGAGACCACCGAGCACGCACCAGAGACGACGGGCACCCGGGCGGTCAACGTGGGCTCCGGGCTCCCCCCGGTGCCCACGGTCCCGGCGGCCCGCTCCATGCCGACCCAGCCGACCTCGGGCAGCCCGTCCCTGCGCGACGAGGTCCGTCCGACCGCCTTCCCCGGCCCGCGCAACGGCTGATCCGCGCACCGGCAGACCCGCGCACCGGCCGCCCGCACCGGCCGAGCCGCGACCCCGCACCGGCCCTCCGCCCTCCCCCGACCCCGGGAGACGGAGGGCCGCGGCGTGTCCGACGCTCAGCCGATGTCGGGCGGATCGATCCGCACCCACACCGCCGGGTCGCTCCCGCGTGCCGTCCGCGCCGCCTGGGCGGCCTTCAGCGCACCGGCCAGCGCCGCCCCGCGTCCCGGCGGCACCCGGACCAGCGCACGCTCCCAGTGCTCGCCGGGCGGCGGCGCCCCCACCCGCCGCGGCCGCCCCGGTGGCGTGACCGGCAGGGGCACCGGGCCGAGCACCTCCGCCTCCCGCGGCAGCTCGACCGCGCCGAGGAAGCCGGCCACCGCCTCAGCTGGCCCCACCACCGCCGCCATCCGCGACACCGGCGGAAAGCCCAGCTCGGCCCGCTCCGCCAGCTCCCGCAGCGCGTGCCCGGCCGGGTCCCAGCGCACCAGCGCCTGCACCGGCCGCAGGGTCGGCTCGGCGACCGCGACGACGGTGCCCCCGGCGCTCTGCGGGCGCACCAGCGCAGCGGCGGCCAGCCAGCGCCGCAGCGCGTCCTCACCGGCACGGAGATCGGGCCGCCCGAGCATCGCCCAGCCGTCGAGCAGCAGCGCCGCCGCGTAGCCGCCCTCGGCCACGGGTTCCGCCCCCGGGGTGCTCACGACCAGGGCCGGGGCCTCGGACACCGTGTCCAGCACGTGCTCGCGCCCGGAGGTGCGCACGGGGACGGCGGGGAAGGCCCGCCCCAGCTCCTCCGCGGTGCGGCGGGCACCCACGATCTGCGCGCGCAGCCGGACGGCCCCGCACTCCGGGCAGGACCAGGCGCCCTCCTCGCGCCCGCACCAGCCGCACCGCAGCGCGGACCCGGACTCCTGGCCCTCCAGCGGCCCCGAGCAGTGCCGGCACCGCGCGGGCGTCCGGCACGCCGCGCAGGCCATCCGCGGTACGTAACCGCGCCGGGGTACCTGCACGAGCACCGGTCCGTGCCGCAGTCCGTCCCTGACGGTCTGCCAGGCGAGGCTCGGCAGCCGGGCGGCGCGGGCGGCCTCGTCCCGGGCCAGGTCCTGGTCCCCCACGGTCCGCACCAGCGGCGCGGCGGCCCGCACCTGCTCCCGGGCGGCGACCAGCGGCCGGGCCCAGCCGGTCTCCACCAGCTGGGCCGCCTCCACGGTGCAGCTCCAGCCGCCCAGCAGGAAGGCGCACCGGTCCTGGGCGGCGCGCAGCAGCAGCACCTCGCGGGCGTGCGGCTGCGGGGCGTGCGGTTCGCCGTGGCTGTCGTCACCGTCGTCCCACAGGGCGACCAGGCCGAGGTCCCGCACCGGCGCGAACATGGCGGCCCGGGTCCCGATCACGGCCCGTACGGCGCCCCGGCGCACCGCGAGCCACTCGGCGTACCGCTTCTCGGGACCGGCGTCGGCGGTGAGCACCGCGTGCCGGCCCTCGCCCAGGAGCGCGGTGAGCGCGGCGTCGGCGCGGGCGACCGCCCGGCCGTCCGGCAGGACCACGAGGGCGCCCCGGCCGGAGGCCAGCGTCGCCGCCACGGCCCGCGCCAGCTCGTCCGTCCACCGCGGACCGGGCAGCGCGTTCCACACGGCGCGCGGGGTGCCGCCGGACGCGAGGGCCGCGATGAACGCCGCCCCCTGCTCGTAGCGCGTCCACGGTCCCGGTTCGGGGACCGGCGGTGCCGGCAGCGGCGGCGGCGAGGCCCGCTTCTCGGCGCGCGCGTTGCGCGGGGGCACGGCGAGCTGGAGGACGTCGGCGACGCTGCCCGCGTACCGGTCGGCGACCGCGCGGACGAGGCCGAGCAGCTCCTCGTCGAGGATCCGCTCGGGCGAGACGACCTGGGCCAGCGCGGCCAGCGGCCCCGCGTAGTCGGACTCGGCGAGGCGCTCGACGAGGAAGCCGTCGATGAGCCCGCCGCCCTCGCGCCGCCCGTCGCGCACCCGGTGCCGTCCGGCGCCGAAGCGCACCCGCACCCGCACCCCGGGCTGGGCGTCGGCGTCCAGCTCCTCGGGCACGGCGTAGTCGAAGTACCGGTCGAGATGGAGCACGCCCTTGTCGACCAGGACCCTGGCGACCGGCAGCTCCTTGGCGAGCGCGGCACCGCGCCAGGTGCGCGGCTTGGCCCGCGGGGTCTTCGCCTTGCGCACGGTCTCCCGGATGAGCGCGAGCTGCTCGGGCGGCGCGTCCTGCGCGCCGCCCTGCTCCGGTCCGTTCTCGCTGCTCACGCCTGCATTCTCGCAAAGACCACTGACAGCACTGCCGGGACGGGAGCATGCGGCGAGGCCCGGCGCCCCCGTCGGGGACACCGGGCCTCGTCACGCCCGTCGGGCGCGGTGGCGCCCAGGAGTCCTGTCTACAGGCCGGCGGCCTCGCGCAGCGCGTCCACGCGGTCGGTGCGCTCCCACGTGAAGTCGGGCAGCTCACGGCCGAAGTGGCCGTACGCCGCGGTCTGGGCGTAGATCGGGCGCAGCAGGTCGAGGTCGCGGATGATGGCGGCCGGACGCAGGTCGAAGACCTCGTCGATCGCCTTCTCGATCTTCTCGGGCTCGACCTTGGCCGTGCCGAAGGTCTCCACGAACAGGCCCACCGGCTCCGCCTTGCCGATCGCGTAGGCCACCTGGACCTCGCAGCGGGCGGCGAGACCCGCCGCCACCACGTTCTTGGCGACCCAGCGCATCGCGTACGCCGCGGAACGGTCGACCTTGGACGGGTCCTTGCCGGAGAAGGCCCCGCCGCCGTGCCGGGCCATGCCGCCGTAGGTGTCGATGATGATCTTCCGGCCGGTCAGGCCCGCGTCGCCCATCGGGCCGCCGATCTCGAAGCGGCCGGTCGGGTTGACCAGGAGGCGGTAGTTCTCCGTGTCGATCTTGATGCCGTCCTCCAGGAGCGCCTTCAGCTCCGGCTCGACGACGAATTCCTTGATGTCGGGGGCCAGCAGCGATTCCAGATCGATGTCGCTGGCGTGCTGGGAGGAGACGACGACCGTGTCGAGGCGGACGGCCTTGTCGCCGTCGTACTCGATGGTGACCTGGGTCTTGCCGTCCGGACGCAGGTAGGGGATGGTGCCGTTCTTGCGGACCTCGGACAGGCGCTTGGACAGGCGGTGCGCCAGGAAGACCGGCAGCGGCATCAGCGTCGGCGTCTCGTCGGAGGCGTACCCGAACATCAGGCCCTGGTCACCGGCGCCCTGCCGGTCCAGCTCGTCCTCGTCGCCCTCGACGCGGTTCTCGTAGGCCGTGTCGACGCCCTGCGCGATGTCCGGGGACTGCGCGCCGATGGAGACCGAGACGCCGCAGGAGGCGCCGTCGAAGCCCTTCTTGGAGGAGTCGTAGCCGATCTCCAGGATCTTGCCGCGGACCAGGTTGGCGATGTCCGCGTAGGCCTTGGTGGTGACCTCGCCGGCCACGTGCACCAGGCCGGTGGTGATCAGGGTTTCGACGGCGACCCGGGAGGTCGGGTCCGCGCTCAGTAGCGCGTCGAGAATCGTGTCGCTGATCTGGTCAGCGATCTTGTCGGGGTGACCTTCGGTCACGGACTCCGAGGTGAAAAGGCGACGGGACACAACGCTCCCTGGGGTTGCAGCGGCTGCTGGCTGATCATTTGTGGACGGCACGGGGAGCTGCACCCGGCGACGTCCGAGAACAGTTTATCGGTCGCACTCTGCCGCGGGCCCACCTGTCTCAGCTCTCGGGAGGGCTGTGACCTGCGGCACGGGCATTCTGCCCAGAAGGACGCGTCCTTGGCCAGGGGCGCCACGCTCGAATGCGCCGTCTTCGAGGCTCCTTGGAGCAAATGGGTCAGTCACTCCAGCCGGGCGGCGACCAGGTCCCAGACCGTGTCGGCCAGGGCTTCCTTCGGCCCGTGGGCGACCGGTGTCTCGCTCCCGTCGGCGCCCAGGACCACCGCCTCGTTCTCCTCCGAGCCGAAGGTCTTGCGCTCCCCCACCTCGTTCACCACGAGCAGGTCGCAGCCCTTGCGTTTCAGCTTGGCCCGGCCGTTGGCCAGCACGTCGTCGGTCTCGGCGGCGAAGCCGACGACCACCTGCCCGGAGCGGGCCCGGGCCGTGGAGATCTCCGCGAGGATGTCCGGATTGCGCACCAGGGCGATCGGTGCGGGGTCCTGGTCGTCCTTCTTCTTGATCTTCCCGGTGGCGTACGTCGCCGGCCGGAAGTCCGCGACCGCCGCGGCCATGACGACCGCGTCCGCGTCCGCCGCGGCGCGCAGCATCGCCTCGCGCAGCTCCACCGCCGTGCCGACCCGCACCACGTCGACCCCGGCCGGGTCGGGCATCGACGCGTTCGCCGCTACCAGCGTGACGCGGGCGCCGCGGGCGGCGGCGGTGCGGGCGAGGGCGTAGCCCTGCTTGCCGGAGGAGCGGTTGCCGAGGAAGCGGACGGGGTCGAGGGGCTCCCGGGTGCCGCCGGCGCTGACCACCACGTGCCGTCCGGCGAGGTCGGGCTCGCGCACCCCGCGGGCGAGCACCCGGCGGCAGACCTCGAAGATCTCGCCCGGGTCGGGCAGCCGGCCCTTGCCGGTGTCGACGCCGGTGAGGCGGCCGACGGCGGGCTCGATCACCACGGCGCCGCGGCGGCGCAGCGTCGCCACGTTCTCCCGGGTGGCCGGGTGCTCCCACATCTCGGTGTGCATGGCGGGCGCGAAGACGA
Organism: Streptomyces hyderabadensis; assembly: GCF_020404845.1. GTDB lineage: Bacteria > Actinomycetota > Actinomycetes > Streptomycetales > Streptomycetaceae > Streptomyces > Streptomyces hyderabadensis. The sequence goes on from NZ_JAIOJZ010000037.1 coordinate 58,141, forward strand.
CCGGGCAGCGGGCCGTGAGCAGGGTGTTGGTGAGCAGGTCGTCGGCGATGCCGTGGGCCGCCTTGGCGAGCATGTCGGCCGTGGCCGGGGCGACGACGACCAGGTCGGCGTGCTGGCCGATGCGCACGTGCGGGACCTCGTGGACGTCGTCCCAGACCTCGGTCGACACGGGGTTGCCGGACAGGGCGGACCAGGTGGCGGCGCCCACGAAGTGCAGCGCGGAGGCGGTGGGGACGACCCGGACGTCGTGTCCCGACTCGGTGAGTCTGCGCAGCAGCTCACAGGCCTTGTACGCGGCGATGCCGCCGCTGACCCCCAGAACGACCTTGGGCTTGTCCACCGTCTCTCCCCGGTTCGGATACCGCGCTCGTACACGCGCTCGGACCGCGTGTACGACCCATCACACACCACAGGCCCGACAGTCGGACTGCCGGGCCTGTGGATAAGTCAGCGCAAGGCTGAAGATATTACTGCCGATGCCGCTGGTACTACTGCGCCGGGCCTTCGATGGCCTCGGAGGTCAGCAGACCGGCGTTGATCTCGCGCAGGGCGATCGAGAGCGGCTTCTCGTGGACGTGGGTGTCGACGAGCGGACCGACGTACTCCAGCAGGCCCTCGCCGAGCTGCGAGTAGTACGCGTTGATCTGGCGGGCCCGCTTGGCCGCGTAGATCACGAGGCTGTACTTCGAGTCCGTGGCCTCGAGGAGCTCGTCGATCGGCGGGTTGATGATGCCCTCGGGCGCGGAGATGGAAGAGGACACGCTCTACCTTCCGATGGATGGGAAAGATTCAGTCGGGACGACCGCAGGATGACCAGTGGCGATCACACGACGTTCGTCAAGGCTAGCAGCTCGCGCGCCACGTCCTCGACGGAGGTGTTCACCAGTGTCTGGTCGAACTCCGGCTCGGCCGCCAGCTCGACCCTGGCCGCGGTGAGGCGGCGCTCGATCACCTCCGGCGGCTCGGTGCCGCGGCCGGTGAGCCTGCGCACCAGCTCGTCCCAGGAGGGCGGGGCCAGGAACACCAGCCGGGCCTCGGGCATGGACTCGCGGACCTGCCGCGCCCCCTGGAGGTCGATCTCCAGCAGGACCGGCTCACCGGCCTCCAGGCGCTCCAGCACGGCCGTGCGCGGCGTGCCGTAGCGGTTGCCGGCGAACTCGGCCCACTCCAGCAGCTCGCCGTTGGCGATCAGCTTGTCCATCTCCTCGTCGCTGACGAAGAAGTAGTGGACGCCGTGCTGCTCCCCGGGGCGGGGCTTGCGGGTCGTCGCCGAGACCGACAGCCATACCTCGGGGTGTTCCTTGCGCATATGGGCGACGACCGTGCTCTTGCCGACCCCCGAGGGGCCGGAGAGCACGGTCAGCCGCGGACGTGCGTCCGGGGGTACGGGGGACGTCCCCCGGGGTGTTGCAGCCATGCAGCGATTATTCCAGCAATCGCGGAGTGGTCGGGACTCAGCTGCCGGTGCTGCCGAACTCGCGCTCCAGGGAAGCGATCTGGTTGGAACCGAGACCGCGCACCCGGCGGCTCTCGGAGATGCCCAGGCGCTCCATGATCTGCTTGGCGCGGACTTTGCCCACGCCCGGCAGGGACTCGAGGAGGGCGGAGACCTTCATCTTGCCGATGACGTCGTTCTTCTGTCCCTGCTGGATGACCTCGTGGAGGGAGGCACCGGAGTGCTTGAGTCGATTCTTGACCTCGGCCCGCTCCCGGCGAGCCGCGGCGGCCTTTTCGAGCGCGGCTGCGCGCTGTTCAGGGGTAAGGGGCGGAAGAGCCACGCCTACGTCACCTCGGATGTCGAACTGTCGGATACGGACCGGTGAGGAACCTAGTCGCCCCTCACCTGGTGAGCCACGAGCAACACGCTCGCCCGTTGACTCTCGACGGAGACTAGCGGTCAAGTCCGCCAGAGTCAGCGAGAACAGCGGAAAAGTCCTGGTCAGCCTCCGTCAGGACGGACATTTAGGACATACTCCCTCTGATTTGAGGATGTATCCAGAGTCAGGGGGCCGAGAGCGCGGTCCGGATCTCCGCCGCGAAACGGTCCGTGGCACTCCGCAACGCTGCGGTTTCGGGCCCGTGACGAAGAACACCCCGGCTGACGTTCGGCACCACGTTGCGCACCGCCGCGCCGAACACCCGCGGCAGGTCCGCGGGCGTGGCCCCCTGGGCACCGATGCCCGGCGCCAGCAGCGGCCCGTTGATGCCCAGGTCGTACGAGGCCAGGTCGCCGAGGGTGGCACCGACCACCGCGCCGAAGGACCCCAGCGGCTCCTCCCCCGCGTTCTCCGCGGCCAGGTGCGCCAGCATCGTCGCCCCGACGTTCCGTCCGTCGTGCCGCACGGCGTGCTGGACCTCGCCGCCCTCCGGGTTGGAGGTCAGCGCCAGCACGAACAGGCCCGCGCCGCTCTCGCGCGCCAGGTCGACGGCCGGCTTCAGGGAGCCGTAGCCGAGGTACGGGGAGACGGTCAGCGCGTCCGAGAACAGCGGCGCGTCCTTGTGCAGGAACGACTCGGCGTACGCGGCCATGGTCGAGCCGATGTCGCCGCGCTTGGCGTCCATGACGACCAGCGCACCGGCCGCCCGCGCCTCCTCGACCGCCTTCTCCAGGACCGCGACGCCGCGGGAGCCGAAGCGCTCGAAGAAAGCGCTCTGCGGCTTGAGCACGGCGACCCGGTCGGCCACCGCCTCGACGACGGTGCGGCTGAAGCGCTCCAGACCGGCCACGTCGTCGTTCAGGCCCCACTCGGCGAGCAGGGAGGCGTGCGGGTCGATGCCGACGCACAGCGGCCCGCGCTCGTCCATCGCGCGGCGCAGCCGGGCACCGAAGGGTTCCGTCACCGTCATGCGTGCTTCCTCACGTCGGCGCCGACCGCGTCGGCGAGGGTGGCGTACGGGCTCTGCCGCAGGCGCGCGGCGAGCCCCTTGTGGATGGCCCGGCCCCAGAAGGGGCCCTCGTAGATGAACGCGCTGTAGCCCTGGACCAGCGTGGCACCGGCCAGGATGCGCTCCCAGGCGTCCTCGGCGGTCTCGATGCCGCCGACGCCGACCAGGGTGATCCGGTCGCCCACGCGCGCGTACAGGCGGCGCAGCACCTCCAGGGAGCGCGCCCTGAGCGGGGCCCCGGACAGACCGCCGGTCTCCGCGACGAGGGCGGGCGAGGAGGTCAGGCCGAGGCCCTCGCGGGCGATGGTGGTGTTGGTGGCGATGATGCCGTCCAGGCCCAGCTCCACGGCCAGGTCGGCGACCGCGTCCACGTCCTCGTCGGCGAGGTCCGGCGCGATCTTGACCAGCAGCGGGACCCGCCGGGCGGTGACCGCGCGGTCGGCGGCCTCGCGGACCGCGCTCAGCAGCGGGCGCAGCGCCTCGGTGGCCTGGAGGTTGCGCAGGCCGGGCGTGTTGGGCGAGGAGACGTTGACGACGAGGTAGTCGGCGTGCGGGGCCAGCCGCTCGGCGGACTTCACGTAGTCGCCGACGGCCTCCTCCTCCGGGACGACCTTCGTCTTGCCGATGTTGACGCCGACGACGGTCCGGAAGACGGGCGTGCGGGAGGCCAGCCGGGCCGCGACGGCCAGCGAGCCGTCGTTGTTGAAGCCCATGCGGTTGATCAGCGCCCGGTCGCCGACCAGCCGGAACAGCCGCTTCTTGGGGTTGCCGGGCTGCGGCTCGCCGGTGACGGTGCCGATCTCGACGTGGTCGAAACCGAGCATCGCCATGCCGTCGATCGCGACCGCGTTCTTGTCGAACCCGGCGGCGAGCCCGAAGGGGCCGTGCATGCGCAGGCCCAGGGCCTCGGTGCGCAGCTCCTTGAAGCGGGGCGCGAGCGCGGCGGCGGCGAAGGTGCGCAGGACGGGGACGCGCACGGCCAGGCGGATCCAGCGGAAGGCGAGGTGGTGGGCCCGCTCCGGGTCCATGCGGGAGAAGACGAGCTTGAAGAAGATCTTGTACATGTGTCCTCGTGAAGCCTCTGCGGTGCTCTGGGGCTCATGAAGAGGGGGACACCGTTTCCGGTGTCCCCCTCGGGGCTGCTAGTCGCGGGCCGCGGTCAGGAATTCCGCGTGTTCCTGGAGCGAGCGCACTCCCACGTCGCCGTGGTTGAGTGCGTCGATGCCCTGCACCGCCGCCGCCAGCGCCTGGACGGTCGTCAGACAGGGCACGGAGCGGGCCACCGCCGCCGTGCGGATGTCGTAGCCGTCGAGGCGGCCGCCGGTGCCGTACGGGGTGTTGACGATGAGGTCGACCTCGCCGTCGTGGATGAGCTGGACGATGGTCTTCTCGCCGTTCGGGCCGGTGCCCTCGGACTGCTTGCGCACCACGGTGGCGTTGATGCCGTTGCGCTTGAGGACCTCGGCGGTGCCGGAGGTGGCCAGTAGCTCGAAGCCGTGGGCGACCAGCTCACGGGCCGGGAAGATCATCGAGCGCTTGTCGCGGTTGGCGACCGAGATGAAGGCGCGGCCCTTGGTCGGCAGCGGCCCGTACGCGCCGGCCTGCGACTTGGCGTACGCCGTGCCGAAGACGGAGTCGATGCCCATGACCTCGCCGGTGGAGCGCATCTCCGGGCCGAGGACGGTGTCGACGCCGCGGCCGTGGATGTCCCGGAAGCGGGACCACGGCATCACGGCCTCCTTGACGGAGATCGGCGCGTCCATCGGGAGGGTGCCGCCGTCGCCGTTCGCCGGGAGCAGGCCCTCGGCGCGCAGCTCGGCGATGGTGGCGCCCAGCGAGATGCGGGCGGCGGCCTTGGCCAGCGGCACCGCGGTCGCCTTCGAGGTGAAGGGGACGGTGCGCGAGGCGCGCGGGTTGGCCTCCAGGACGTAGAGGATGTCCCCGGCCAGCGCGAACTGGATGTTGATCAGGCCGCGCACGCCGACGCCCTTGGCGATGCCCTCGGTGGAGGCGCGCAGCCGCTTGATGTCGAAGCCGCCCAGCGTGATCGGGGGCAGGGCGCAGGCCGAGTCGCCGGAGTGGATGCCGGCCTCCTCGATGTGCTCCATGACGCCGCCGAGGTACAGCTCCTCGCCGTCGTACAGGGCGTCGACGTCGATCTCGATGGCGTCGTCCAGGAAGCGGTCGACGAGGACCGGCCGGGACGGGCTGATCTCGGTCGACTCGGCGATGTACGCCTCCAGCCGGGTCTCGTCGTAGACGATCTCCATGCCGCGGCCGCCGAGGACGTAGGAGGGCCGCACCAGGACCGGGTAGCCGATCTCGTCGGCGATGGCCTTGGCCCCGGCGAAGGTGGTGGCGGTGCCGTGCTTGGGGGCCGGCAGCCCGGCCTGCGCCAGGACCTGGCCGAAGGCGCCGCGGTCCTCGGCGGCGTGGATGGCCTCGGGCGAGGTGCCGACGACCGGCACGCCGTTGTCCTTGAGCGCCTGGGACAGGCCCAGCGGAGTCTGACCGCCGAGCTGGACGACGACGCCCGCGACCGGGCCGGCCTGCTGCTCGGCGTGGACGATCTCCAGGACGTCCTCCAGGGTGAGCGGCTCGAAGTACAGCCGGTCGGAGGTGTCGTAGTCGGTGGAGACGGTCTCGGGGTTGCAGTTGACCATCACGGTCTCGTACCCGGCGTCCGACAGCGCGAAGGAGGCGTGGACGCAGGAGTAGTCGAACTCGATGCCCTGGCCGATGCGGTTCGGGCCGGAGCCCAGGATGATGACGGCCGGCTTCTCGCGCGGCGCGACCTCGGTCTCCTCGTCGTAGGAGGAGTAGAAGTACGGCGTCCTGGCGGCGAACTCGGCGGCGCAGGTGTCGACCGTCTTGTAGACCGGGCGGATGCCGAGCGCGTGCCGCACCTCGCGGACGACGTCCTCGCGCAGCCCGCGGATCTCGCCGACCTGCTGGTCGGAGAAGCCGTGCCGCTTGGCCTCGGCGAGCAGGTCGCCGGTCAGCTCGGGCGCGGCGGCCAGCTCGTCGGCGATCTCCTTGATCAGGAAGAGCTGGTCGACGAACCAGGGGTCGATCTTCGTGTACTCGAAGACCTCCTCGGGCGTGGCGCCCGCGCGGATGGCCTGCATGACGGCGTTGATGCGGCCGTCGGTGGGCCGGACGGCCTCCCGCAGCAGCTCCAGCTTGTCGCCGGGCTCGCCGACGAAGGTGAACTGGCTGCCCTTCTTCTCCAGCGAGCGCAGCGCCTTCTGGAAGGCCTCGGTGAAGTTGCGGCCGATGGCCATGGCCTCGCCGACCGACTTCATGGTGGTGGTGAGGGTGGAGTCGGCGCTCGGAAACTTCTCGAAGGCGAAGCGCGGGGCCTTGACGACCACGTAGTCGAGGGTCGGCTCGAAGGAGGCCGGGGTCTCCTGCGTGATGTCGTTCGGGATCTCGTCCAGCGTGTAGCCGACCGCGAGCTTCGCGGCGATCTTGGCGATGGGGAAGCCGGTCGCCTTGGAGGCCAGCGCGGAGGAACGCGACACGCGCGGGTTCATCTCGATGACGATGACGCGGCCGTCGGCCGGGTTCACCGCGAACTGGATGTTGCAGCCGCCGGTGTCGACGCCGACCTCGCGGATGATCGCGATGCCGACGTCGCGCAGGGTCTGGTACTCGCGGTCGGTGAGCGTCATGGCGGGCGCCACGGTGATCGAGTCGCCGGTGTGCACGCCCATGGGGTCGAAGTTCTCGATGGAGCAGACGACCACGACGTTGTCGTTCTTGTCGCGCATCAGCTCCAGCTCGTACTCCTTCCAGCCGAGGATGGACTCCTCCAGGAGCACCTCGGTGGTCGGCGAGAGGGTGAGGCCCTGGCCCGCGATGCGGCGCAGCTCCTCCTCGTCGTGGGCGAAGCCGGAACCGGCGCCGCCCATGGTGAAGGAGGGGCGGACCACGACGGGGTAGCCGCCGAGCGCGTCGACGCCCTTGAGGACGTCGTCCATGGAGTGGCAGATGTAGGAGCGGGCGGACTCGCCGTGGCCGATCTTCTTGCGGACCTCCTCGACGACCTCCTTGAACAGGTCGCGGTCCTCGCCCTTGTTGATGGCCTCCACATTGGCGCCGATCAGCTCGACGCCGTACTTCTCCAGCACGCCGTTGCCGTGCAGGGAGATCGCGGTGTTGAGGGCCGTCTGGCCGCCCAGGGTGGGCAGCAGCGCGTCGGGGCGCTCCTTGGCGATGATCTTCTCGACGAACTCGGGGGTGATCGGCTCGACGTAGGTGGCGTCGGCGATCTCCGGGTCGGTCATGATCGTCGCCGGGTTGGAGTTCACGAGGATGACCCTGAGGCCCTCGGACTTCAGGACCCGGCACGCCTGGGTGCCGGAGTAGTCGAACTCGGCGGCCTGGCCGATGACGATCGGGCCGGAGCCGATGACCAGGACGGACTGGATATCGGTGCGCTTAGGCACGCTGGCCCTCCATGAGCTTCACGAAGCGGTCGAACAGGTAGGCGGCGTCGTGCGGGCCGGCGGCCGCTTCGGGGTGGTACTGGACGCTGAAGGCCGGCCGGTCGAGGAGCTGGAGCCCCTCCACCACGTTGTCGTTGAGGCAGACGTGGGAGACCTCGGCGCGGCCGTAGGGGGTGTCGGAGACCTGGTCGAGCGGGGCGTCGACGGCGAATCCGTGGTTGTGCGCGGTGACCTCGACCTTGCCGGTCGTGCGGTCCTGCACCGGCTGGTTGATGCCGCGGTGGCCGTACTTCAGCTTGAAGGTGCCGAAGCCGAGGGCGCGGCCCAGGATCTGGTTGCCGAAGCAGATGCCGAAGAGCGGAGTGCCGCGCTCCAGGACGCCCTGCATGACGGAGACCGGGTGGTCGGCGGTGGCGGGGTCGCCGGGGCCGTTGGAGAAGAACACACCGTCCGGCTCCACGGCGTAGACGTCCTCGACGGTGGCCGTGGCGGGCAGCACGTGCACCTCGATGCCGCGCTCGGCCATCCGGTGCGGGGTCATGCCCTTGATGCCCAGGTCGACGGCGGCGACGGTGAACTTCTTCTCGCCGATCGCCGGAACGACGTACGCCTCGGTGGTGGCGACCTCGGCGGAGAGGTCGGCGCCGCTCATCTCGGGGGCCTGGCGGACCTCGGCGAGCATGGTGCCCTCGTCGGGCAGCGCCTGGCCGGAGAAGATGCCGACGCGCATGGCGCCGCGCTCGCGCAGGTGGCGGGTCAGCGCGCGGGTGTCGATGCCGGAGATGCCGACCACGCCCTGGGCGGCCAGCTCCTCGTCCAGCGTGCGCGTGGAGCGCCAGCTGGAGGGCACGCGTGCGGGGTCGCGCACGACGTAGCCGGAGACCCAGATCTTCTTGGACTCCATGTCCTCGTCGTTGACGCCGGTGTTGCCCACGTGGGGGGCGGTCATGACGACCACCTGACGGTGGTACGACGGGTCGGTGAGGGTCTCCTGGTAGCCGGTCATGCCGGTGGAGAACACGGCTTCGCCGAAGGTGGCCCCCACGGCCCCGTAGGCGCGGCCGCGGAAGATCCGGCCGTCCTCCAGGACGAGTACGGCGGGAGTCCGGTGGGCTCCCCTGGTGGAGGTCGTCATCGTGCGCCTTCCGTTTCCGTCTTGTTGATCATGTCGTTCAGTTCCTCGACCCACTCGTTGTGCTCGGCCGCGTGGTCGGAGCGGAAGCCGGAGTCGATCAGTTTGTCGCCGTGCGCCCAGGTGACGACCAGCAGGCCGCCCTCGGTGAGGACCTTGCCCGCGATGCCCTTGTCGAGCCGGGCCTCGCGCAGCGCGGCGGCGGGGACGAAGAAGTCGGCGGCGCCGGGCCGTACGACGTCCAGTCCCGCGTCGGTCAGGGTCAGCTCGACCCGGCTGCGGGTGCCCAGGCCGTGCGCGACGATGCGGTCCAGCCACTGACCGGCGGTGGTGGAACCGTGGTAGCGGCCGCTCAGCACCAGTTTCGCCGCACCCGGGTCGTCCGGCGCGGTGGGGAGGGCCGGCAGGTCGCTCTGGAGCGTGCCGCGCCACTTCCAGCCCTCGCGCATCAGCCAGTAGACGAGCGCGACGAAGAGGCCGAGGCCGACGACCCAGCCGGCGCGGGCGGCCCAGTCGGTCACTTGCGCCGATTCCTTCTCGGCGGCCAGCAGGATTACCGGTGCTGCAGATGTCACGTGAGCTTCCCGTCGACGAGCGTGGCCTTGCCCCGCAGCCACGTGTGCGTCACACGGCCCGGCAGCTCACGCCCCTCGTAGGGGGTGTTGCGACTGCGCGAGGCGAAGCCCGCGGGGTCCACCGGACCACGGTATGCCGTGTCGACGAGGGTGAGGTTGGCGGGCTCACCGGCCGAGACGGGACGGCCGTGTCCGGTGGCCTGTCCGATCTGCGCGGGCTTGAAGGACATCCGGTCGGCGACGCCGGCCCAGTCCAGCAGGCCCGTGTCCACCATGGTCTCCTGCACCACCGACAGCGCGGTCTCCAGGCCCACCATCCCCATCGCGGCGGCGGCCCACTCGCAGTCCTTGTCCTCGTGCGGGTGCGGGGCGTGGTCGGTGGCGACGATGTCGATGGTGCCGTCGGCGAGCGCCTCGCGCAGGGCCATGACGTCGCGCTCGGTGCGCAGCGGCGGGTTGACCTTGTAGACCGGGTTGTACGACCGGACCAGCTCGTCGGTGAGGAGCAGGTGGTGCGGGGTGACCTCGGCGGTGACGTCGATGCCGCGGGACTTGGCCCAGCGGACGATCTCGACGGACCCGGCGGTCGACAGGTGGCAGATGTGGACGCGGGAGCCGACGTGCTCGGCGAGCAGTACGTCCCGGGCGATGATCGACTCCTCGGCGACGGCGGGCCAGCCGCCGAGGCCCAGCTCGGCGGAGACGACGCCCTCGTTCATCTGGGCGCCCTCGGTGAGCCGGGGTTCCTGGGCGTGCTGGGCGACGACGCCGTTGAAGGCCTTCACGTACTCCAGGGCGCGGCGCATGATCACGGCGTCGTGGACGCACTTGCCGTCGTCGGAGAAGACGGTGACGGCGGCCGCGGACTCGTGCATGGCGCCGAGTTCGGCGAGCTTGGCGCCCTCCAGGCCGACGGTGACGGCGCCGATGGGCTGTACGTCGCAGTAGCCGGACTCCTGGCCGAGCCGCCAGACCTGCTCGACGACGCCGGCGGTGTCGGCGACCGGGAAGGTGTTGGCCATGGCGAAGACGTTGGTGTAGCCGCCGCTCGCCGCGGCGCGGGTGCCGGTCAGCACCGTCTCGGAGTCCTCGCGGCCGGGCTCGCGCAGGTGGGTGTGCAGGTCGACCAGGCCCGGCAGCAGCACCTTGCCGCCGGCCTCGATCACCTCGGCGCCCTCGGCGGACAGGCCCGTGCCCACCTCGGCGATCGTCGCGCCGTCGATCAGCACGTCCTGCGGCTCGCCGCCGAGCACCTTCGCACCGCGGATCAGGGTCTTGCTCATGTTCTTACTTCTCCTCGGTGGGGCGGGCGTGGGACACGGCGGGCTCGTTGCCGCCGAGCAGCAGGTAGAGGACGGCCATCCGGATGGAGACGCCGTTGGTGACCTGCTCGACGACGGTGCAGCGGTCGGAGTCGGCGACCTCGGCGGTGATCTCCATGCCGCGGACCATGGGGCCGGGGTGCATCACGATGGCGTGGTCGGGCATCTTCGCCATCCGGTCGCCGTCGAGACCGTAGCGGCGGGAGTACTCGCGCTCGGTGGGGAAGAAGGCCGCGTTCATCCGCTCGCGCTGCACGCGCAGCAGCATCACGGCGTCGGACTTGGTCAGCGTGGAGTCGAGGTCGTAGGAGACCTCGCAGGGCCAGGTCTCGACGCCGACCGGGAGCAGGGTGGGCGGGGCGACGAGGGTGACCTGGGCGCCGAGGGTGTGCAGCAGGTCGACGTTGGAGCGGGCGACCCGGCTGTGCAGGATGTCGCCGACCAGGGTGACGCGGCGGCCGTCCAGGTCCTTGCCGATCCCGGCGTCGGGGCCGACCAGGCGGCGGCGCATCGTGAAGGCGTCCAGCAGGGCCTGGGTGGGGTGCTGGTGGGTGCCGTCGCCGGCGTTGATGACGTGGGCGTCGATCCAGCCGGAGGTGGCCAGGCGGTAGGGGGCGCCGGAGGCGCTGTGCCGGATGACGACGGCGTCGACGCCCATCGCCTCCAGGGTCTGGGCGGTGTCCTTGAGGGACTCGCCCTTGGAGACGCTGGAGCCCTTGGCGGTGAAGTTGATGACGTCCGCGGACAGCCGCTTCTCGGCGGCCTCGAAGGAGATCCGGGTCCGGGTGGAGTCCTCGAAGAAGAGGTTGACGACGGTGCGGCCGCGCAGGGTGGGCAGTTTCTTGATCGGCCGGTCCGCGACCCGGGCCATCTCCTCGGCGGTGTCGAGGATCAGGACGGCGTCGTCGCGGGTGAGGTCGGCGGCCGAGATGAGATGACGCTGCATCTGTCAGGCTCCGTAGGGCGAGTCATGCGGAAGAGCGGGATAATTCGGGCGGCCTGGCGCGCCTGCGGGCACGCCGAGCGCGCGCACGGCACGGCGGCGCGTACGCGGAGTGCTACGGGTGGGCGCCCGAGGCGTCCGGCTTGGCACCGAGCAGCACGGTGTCGCGACCGTCCTCCTCGGCCAGCTGGACCTTGACCGTCTCCCGCAGCGACGTCGGGAGGTTCTTGCCGACGTAGTCGGCGCGGATGGGCAGTTCCCGGTGGCCGCGGTCGACGAGGACGGCGAGCTGCACCGCGCGCGGGCGGCCGATGTCGTTCAGCGCGTCGAGGGCGGCGCGGATGGTGCGGCCGGAGAACAGCACGTCGTCGACGAGGACGACCAGGCGGCCGTCGATGCCGTCACCGGGGATCTCGGTGCGGGCCAGGGCGCGCGGTGGGTGCATGCGCAGGTCGTCGCGGTACATGGTGATGTCGAGCGAGCCGACCGGCATCTTGCGCTCGGTGATCTGCTCCAGCTTGTCGGCGAGCCGCCGGGCGAGGAAGACGCCCCTGGTCGGGATGCCGAGGAGCACCACGTCGTCGGCGCCCTTGGCGCGTTCGACGATCTCGTGGGCGATGCGGGTCAGCACCCGCGCGATGTCGGGCCCCTCCAGAACGGGCCGGGCATCCTGCTGCTTGTCCATACGAAACGGACCCCCTTCTCCGCCTCACGGGACGGACCTTAAAGGACGTCGGATATGCGCCACCTACGGTAGCAGGCACACAGACCGGCTCCGCAGGCCCCCTGACACTCCCCTGTCACCCTTCTGCCGCACGTCGATCACCCGTCCGGAGTAACGGATCGCGAATACCACGGAAGAGTCGGTGCGGACCATTCGGCTTGACGCAGCAGAGTAACGCTGCGTAACCTCACAGTGAGTTACCAGCCGCGCGGCCGACAACACAGCCTGCCGCGTCGACACCTTGTCCGGGGAGCCATATGTCCAGCGAATACGCCAAACAGCTCGGGGCCAAGCTCCGGGCCATCCGCACCCAGCAGGGCCTTTCCCTCCACGGTGTCGAGGAGAAGTCCCAGGGCCGCTGGAAGGCCGTGGTGGTCGGTTCGTACGAGCGCGGCGACCGTGCCGTGACCGTGCAGCGCCTCGCCGAGCTGGCGGACTTCTACGGCGTTCCCGTGCAGGAGCTGCTGCCGGGCACCACCCCGGGCGGTGCCGCCGAGCCGCCGCCGAAGCTGGTCCTGGACCTGGAGCGGCTGGCCACCGTGCCGGCCGAGAAGGCGGGCCCGCTGCAGCGGTACGCGGCCACGATCCAGTCGCAGCGCGGTGACTACAACGGCAAGGTGCTCTCGATCCGCCAGGACGACCTGCGCACACTCGCCGTCATCTACGACCAGTCGCCCTCGGTCCTCACCGAGCAGCTGATCAGCTGGGGTGTCCTGGACGCGGACGCGCGCCGCGCGGTGGCATCCCACGACGAGCTCTGACCCTCCCCCGCCTCAGCAGAAACGTGCCGCCGGGGTGGCCGGAACCTTTCGGTTCCGGCCACCCCGGCGGTTTCTTGCGTGTGTGCGGCGCGGGCACGGCTCGTGGAGCTACTCCCGGCGCAGCGACGGCTTGAGATCCTTCAGCCGGCCGAGAAGCCCGTTGATGAACGCGGGCGACTCGTCCGTGGAGAACTCCTTCGCCAGCTGCACCATCTCGTCCAGGACGACGGCGTCCGGGGTCTCGTCGACCCAGAGCAGCTCGTACGCGCCCAGGCGCAGGATGTTGCGGTCGACGACCGGCATCCGGTCCAGCGTCCAGTCGACCGAGTACTGGGCGATCAGCTCGTCGATGCGCTGTGCGCGCCCGGCGTAGCCCTCGACCAGCTCCATCGTGTACTCGCTCACCGGCGGCTGCCGGGTGTCGGACCGGGAGTGCCGGACCCAGTCGGCGAGCACCGTCAGGACGTCGGCGCCGCGCTGATCGCCCTCGAAGAGGATCTGGAAGGCGCGCTTGCGGGCCGTGTTGCGAGCAGCCACGGTTAGCTGTTCACCCGGCCGAGGTAGTCGCTCGTACGGGTGTCGACCTTGATCTTCTCACCGGTGGTGATGAAGAGCGGGACGTTGATCTGGTGACCGGTCTCCAGGGTGGCGGGCTTGGTGCCGCCGGTGGAACGGTCGCCCTGGACGCCCGGCTCGGTCTCCTGGACGGTCAGCTCGACGGCGGCCGGCAGCTCGACGAAGAGCACCTCGCCCTCGTGCTGCGCGACGGTGGCCTCGAAGCCCTCGATCAGGAAGTTGGCGGCGTCGCCGACGACCTTGCGGTCGATCATCAGCTGGTCGTACGTCTCCATGTCCATGAAGACGAAGTAGTCGCCGTCCATGTACGAGAACTGCATGTCACGCTTGTCGACAGTGGCCGTCTCGACCTTGACGCCGGCGTTGAAGGTCTTGTCGACCACCTTGCCGGAAAGCACGTTCTTGAGCTTGGTGCGCACGAAGGCCGGGCCCTTGCCGGGCTTGACGTGCTGGAACTCGACGACGGACCAGAGCTGGCCGCCTTCGAGCTTGAGCACCAGGCCGTTCTTGAGGTCGTTCGTGGAAGCCACGGTTGCGGAATCTCCTGGACTGGACTGACGTGGACGACCCGGGAGCGTACGCACAGCGCGAGGCTAGAGCGCGAGCAGCTCCTTGGTCGTGATGGTGAGTAGCTCGGGTCCGCCGTCCGCCTCGGGGCGCACGACGAGCGTGTCATCGATCCGGACCCCGCCCCGGCCCGGGAGGTGGACCCCCGGTTCGACGGTGACCGGCACACAAGCGTCCAGTTTACCCATGGCCGCGGGGGCCAATTGCGGGTCCTCGTCGATTTCGAGTCCGACACCGTGACCGGTGAGTGCCGGCAGGTTCTCCGCGTACCCCGCCGAGTCCAGTGCCTGGCGGGCGGCGCGGTCCACGTCACGGCAGGCGGCGCCCGGTGCGAGGGCCTCGCGTCCGGCCCGCTGGGCGGCGAAGACGAGGTCGTACAGCTCGATCTGCCAGTCGGCCGGAGAGGTGCCGATGACGAACGTACGGCCGATCTCGCAGCGGTATCCGCGGTACGTCGCGCCCAGGCACACGGAGAGGAAGTCGCCCTCCTCCACCCGCCGGTCGGTGGGCCGGTGTCCGCGGCGCCCGGAGTTCGGTCCGGTGCCGACGGAGGTGGGGAAGGCGGGGCCGTCGGCACCGTGGTCGACGAGGCGGCGTTCCAGCTCCAGGGCGAGGTGCCGCTCGGTGCGGCCGACCAGGATGGACTCCAGCAGCTCGCCGAGTGCCTGGTCGGCGATCTCGGCGCCGATGCGCAGGCAGGAGATCTCCTCCTCGTCCTTGACCACCCTGAGCTGCTCGACGGCCTGTCCCAGGTCGGTCAGGCGCAGCGTCGGCGCGACCGAGCGCATGGCGCGGTGCCGGACCACGGTGAGGTGGTGGTCCTCCGTGGCGAGGGACTCGGCACCCTGCTCCGCGGCGAGACCGGTGGCCGCGACGGCCGGGTCGCCGCCGGGGCCGGGCAGGGTGCGGAGCTGCAGGGACTCGTCGGGCCGGCCCTCGTGCGGCCGGTCGTCCGGTGGGCCGGAACAGACCAGCAGGTCCTCGGTCCTGCCCAGCAGCAGTACGGCGCCGTGCGGGGCGGCACCCGCGAGATAGCGCACGTTGGCGGGCCGGGAGACGAGCGCCGCCGCGCTGCCGCCCGCGTTGCAGCGTTCCCGTAGGCGCGTCCGGCGGGCCGCGTAGACCTCTGACATGAGCCGAGCGTATGGCTCCGCCGGTGGGGGCGCCGCTTGGGTGGGCCGAGTGGGCGGGGCCCCGGGGATGCGGGGTGCGCCTGTAGGGGTGGGGGCTTGGGTTGTGTGGCGGCCGGACGCCGGTGGGGGTTGCTCGCGCAGTTCCCCGCGCCCCTTCGGGGCGCTTACCAGCTGGGGGGGCTGGCTATCGAGCGGGAGAGGACCTCGTCGAGGAGCTGGGCGGTTTCCGGGATGTCGAGCTGGGAGTTGTCGATGATGGGGAGGCCGGAGCCGTACCAGCCGGCCATGCGGCCGTGGATGCGGGCGACCTCCTCGTCGGTGAGGCGTCGGTTGCCGCTGCGTTCGGCGTTGCGCTCCAGGACGATGTCCAGGCCCGGCAGGAGGACGACCGGGAGCAGGCCGGGGCCGACGTGCCGCTTCCAGCCGCCGAGGCCGACGACCGGGCGGTCCGGGAAGACCGCGTCGTCGAGGATGCAGGAGATGCCGTTGGCGAGGAAGTTGCGCGCGGAGAAGCCGCAGGTGCGGCGGGCGAGGCGGTACTGCGCCTCCGAGTGCTCGTTCCACCCGGTCTGGGGGTCGGCGAAGCCGGAGCGGACCCATTCGCGCACGTCGTCCAGGCTGATGTGCGCGGTCGGGACCCGGCGGTGGTCCGCCCAGTACTTGGCCACGCTGGTCTTTCCCGCGCCCGCGGGGCCGATGAGCAGCACCGCGAGGGTGGTCGTGGTGGGGTCGGGCGCGGCCGACGCGGCGGGCGGCACGCTGGGCACGGCCACCGGGCCGCCGGGCGGCAGCGGCACATGCCCGGTGGTGTCCGGCACGGGCGGGGCGCCGGCCGGCCGATGCGATGCCGGGGCGGAAGGCGGCAGGTGGGGTGACTGGGCGGGAGGCGGCTGGTGCGGGGCCGGGCTGCCGGAACCCGGGTACGGGGCCGCGCCGGGTCCCGGGTGCGGGGCCGGGGTCTGGCGCGGCGCCGTGGGGTATCCCGGCGCGGGCGGCGGTACGGGGGCGGGTCCCTGGGACGGGCCAGGGTGGTGTGCGGCCGGGGACCAGCCGAGGGCCGGTCCGTGCCCCGGCTGGTGGGGCGGCGGCAGCGGAGAACCCACTGGGTGCTGCATCCGGTGCCACTCCGTCTCGTACAGGCGATGGGCGCTGACTGCGGGAAGGGGGCCCGCCGTCTTGCTACCGAACGGTACCGCCCCCGGCCGTCGTTTGGTGAACGGCCGGGGGCGGTCCGAAGTGCCCGTCCCGCACGGCGAATCGGGCGGAACGGCGCACCGGGGTACTACTCGCCCACCTCACCGTAGGCGGCGAGGAGGACGGCCGGGTCGGGACCCTCCAGCACGGTGGGCTTGGCGAGGCCGTCAAGGACGATGAAGCGCAACAGGTCGCCGCGCGACTTCTTGTCGACCTTCATGTTCTCGACGAGCTTGGGCCACTGGTCGTAGCGGTAGTGCAGCGGGAGGCCGACCGCTTCCAGGATGGCCCGGTGGCGGTCCGCGGTGGCGTCGTCCAGCCGGCCCGCGAGCCGGCCGAGTTCGGCGGCGAAGTGCATGCCGACCGACACGGCGGCGCCGTGGCGCCACTTGTAGCGCTCGTTCTTCTCGATGGCGTGGCCGAGCGTGTGACCGTAGTTGAGGATCTCCCTGAGGCCCGCTTCCTTGAGGTCGGACGAGACGACCTCGGCCTTGACCTTGATGGAGCGCACGATCAGCTCGGCGGTGTGCGGTCCGGCCGGGGTGCGCGCGGCCTGCGGGTCGGACTCGATCAGGTCGAGGATCGCCGGGTCGGCGATGAAGCCGGCCTTGATGACCTCGGCGAGGCCGGAGACGTAGTCGTTGACCGGGAGGGAGTCCAGGGCGGCGAGGTCGCACAGGACACCGGCCGGCGGGTGGAAGGAGCCGACGAGGTTCTTGCCCTCGGCGGTGTTGATGCCGGTCTTGCCGCCGACGGCGGCGTCCACCATGGCCAGCACCGTGGTGGGGACGGCGATCCAGCGCACCCCGCGGAGCCAGGTCGCGGCCACGAATCCGGCCAGGTCGGTGGTGGCACCGCCGCCCACGCCCACGATCACGTCGGTGCGGGTGAAGCCGGACTGGCCCAGTGCCTTCCAGCAGTACGCCGCGACCTCGGCGGTCTTGGCCTCCTCGGCGTTGGGCACCTGGATGGCGATCGCCTCGTAGCCCTGCTCGGCGAGGTCGGCGCGCAGGGCGTCACCGGTCTCGGCGAGCGCCTCCGGGTGGATCACCGCCACGCGCTTGGCCTTGGCGCCGATCAGACCGCCCAGCTCGCCCAGGAGCTGACGGCCCACCAGGACCTCGTAGGGGTCGGATCCCGCGGTGCCGCCGATCTGGATCCGGGTGACTGCCTCGCTCATGCTTCCTTCAACTCCACTGCGTCCAGGGCGGCTTCGGCGACTTCTTCGGGCGTACGCCCGTCGGTGGCCACGACGACCGTGGCCACCTCCTCGTAGAGGTGCCGACGGGCCTCCATCAGCTCGCGCCACTGCCTGCGCGGATTGACCGCCAGCAGCGGACGCGCCGCGTTCAGACCGGTCCGCTTCACGGCCTCCTCGACATCCATCGAGAGGTAGACGACGCGCTGCCCGGCCAGCAGCGCGCGGGTGTCCGCGTCCAGGACCGCGCCGCCGCCCAGGGCCAGGACACCCTCATGCCCGGCGAGCGCGCTCCGCACGGCCTCCTTCTCCAAGGCCCGGAAGGCGGCCTCGCCCTCGTCCACGAAGATCTCGGCGATGGCCCGTCCCTGGGCGGCGACGATGTCCTCGTCCGTGTCCCGGTACCCCGCGCCCAGCCGCTCCGCGAGCAGCTGCCCCACCGTGGACTTGCCGACCCCCATCGGA